>NZ_JABBGA010000012.1 GCF_012927165.1 Zoogloea dura | reverse complement strand
GGGATTGACGGTGACGCTGCCCTTGGCGGGATCGACGCTGGCGCCGGTGACGGTGAGGGTGTCGCCGTCCGGGTCGGTGTCGTTGCCGAGGACCGGGAAGGTGACGGGGGTGTCCTCGTCGGTGCTGGCGCTGTCCGGAACGGCGGTGGGGCCGTCGTTGGTGCCGATCACGGTGAGAGTGACGGTGGTCGGGGTGCCGTCAGCGCTCTTGACGGTGAACACCTCGGTCCGGGTCTCGCCTTCCTTGAGGGCCTGGACGACGGGGTTGGCGTTGTCGAGGGTGTAGGCCCAGTTGCCGGCGGTGTCGACGGAGAAGCTGCCGTAGGTGCCGGGGGCGCCGGTCTGAGCCTGGAAGACGGCTTCGCCGGCATCCGGGTCGGTGATGGAGAGGACGCCGGAGGCGGTGGTCTGGGCCGGGGTGTCTTCCTTGACGGTGCCGGCATCGCTGCTCAGCTGGGCCGGGTCTCCGACCGGGCGGACCAGGATGTCGACAGTGGTGGTGGAGGTGCCGCCGTGGCCGTCGGACACGGTGTAGGTGATCTGGGCCGGCCCGTTGTAGTTGGGTGCCGGGTTGAAGGTGAGGGTGCCGTCCGGATTGACGGTGACGGTGCCCTTGGCCGGATCGACGCTGGCGCCGGTGACGGTGAGGGTGTCGCCATCCGGATCGGTGTCATTGCCGAGCACGGGGAAGGTGACGGGGGTGTCTTCAAAGGTGCTGGCCGTATCCGGAACAGCCGTGGGGCCGTCGTTGGTGCCGACCACGGTGATGGTCACGGTGGTCGGGGTGCCGTCGGCGGTCTGCACTGGGAAGGTTTCGGAGAGGGTCTCGCCTTCCTTCAGGGCCTGGACTTCGGGCTTGCTGTTGTCGAGGGTGTAGGTCCAGTTGCCGGCAGCGTCGACGTTGAAGCTGCCGTAGCTGCCAATCGCGTTGGACTGGGGCTGGAAGCTGCTCTGGCCATTGTCCGGGTCGACCACGTGGAGGATGCCACCGGTGGTGATCACGGTGTCTTCGGTGACGGTGCCGGCGCCGGTATCCACGATGGCCGGATCATTGGTACCCACCACGGTGATGGTGACGGTGCTGGTGCTGCCGTCCGAGAGGGTGACCGGGAAGGTCTCGGTGCGGGTCTCCCCTTCGGCCAGGCTTTGCACCACGGTCGACGGGTTGTCGAGGGTGTAGGTCCAGGTGCCGTTGGGGTTGAGGCTAAAGCTGCCGTAGGTGCCGGGCGTGGAGGCCTGCGGGACGAAGCTGGCGCCGCCGCTGGCGGTCAGGGTGCCGCTGCTGTCGAGGACGGTGTCTTCCCGGACGATGCCGACGCCGGGGGCGCCGATGGATTCGTTGCGTCCCAGGATGGTGATGACGACGCTGCTCTCGGTGCCGTCGATGCTCCGTACGGTGAAGGTCTCGGTGCGGGAGTCACCGTCGGAGAGGCCCTGGACGAGCGGGTTGCTGTTGTCGAGAGTGAAGATCCAGCGCCCGTTGGCGTCGAGGCTGAAGGTGCCGTAGGTGCCGGTGGTGGCACTCTGGGGCTGGAAGCCTGCTTCGCCAGCGTCCGGGTCCGTGATGCTCAGGGTGCCGGAAGCCAGCAGGACCGTGTCTTCCTGCGTCGTGCCCGCGCCGCTGCCGATCTGTGCAGGGTCGTTCACCGGTGTGACATTGATGGTCACGGTGCTGGTGGCAGTGCCGCCCTGGCCGTCGGAAATGGTGTAGGTGATGACTGCCGGGCCGTTGTAGTTGGGGGCAGGGGTGAAGCTGAGGGTGCCGTCCGGATTGACCGTGACCGAGCCGCGGCCTGGATCGACGGTTGCGCCGGTGACGGTGAGCGGGTTGCCTTCGGGATCGCTGTCGTTGCCGAGCACCGAGACGGTGACCGGGGTGTCCTCAGGGGTGGTGGCCGCATCGGGACGCGCCACCGGGGGGTCGTTCACCGGGGTGACGTTGACAGTGACCGTGGTCGTGCTGGTACCGCCCTTGCCGTCGGAGACGGTGTAAGTGATGGTGGTCTGGCCGTTGTAGTCGGGGGCGGGGGTGTAGGTGAGGGTGCCGTCCGGGTTGATGGTGACGGTGCCCTTGCCCGGCTCGACGCTGGCGTTGGTGATGGTCAGCGGGTCGCCTTCGGGATCGGTGTCGTTGACCAGCACCGGCAGGGTGATCGGCGTGTCTTCCGGCGTGGTGGCGGCGTCCGGGTTGGCCACGGGGGCGTCGTTCACCGGCGTGACGTTGATGATCACGGTGGCGCTGGAGGTGCCGCCCTTGCCGTCGGAGATGGTGTAGGTGACGCGATCGGTGCCGCTGAAATCGGGATTCGGAACGTAGCGCAGGCTGCCGTCGGGATTGATCGTGACCTGGCCGTTGGGGGCGTTTGCAGAGGTGACGATCAGTGCGTCGCCGTTGGCGTCGGTGTCGTTGGCCAGCACATCGATGATGGCGGGCTGGTCTTCGGCTACGGTGGCTTCGTCATTGGTGGCGACAGGCGGGGTGTTGACGGTCTGCAGGGTGCCACCGGCGGGCAGGAATTCGACGCCGCTGCCGCTGCTGGTGTAGGTGTAGCTGAGCGGCGTGACGTCCTCGAGGATGCGGGCGAGGCGGATGAAGTCGTGGGTCTGGTCGCCCACGCCGCCGCCTGCCAGGCCGGCCGCCGGATCTTCAAGATTGTCGAAGGGGTCTGCGCCGCTGTTGAGGGCCTGGATGACCCGCTCGGCTTCCGCGCCGAGGCTGCTGGCGATGGCGTTCTCGCTGCGTTCGGGGGTGGTCGTGGCGAACAGTTCGTCGTTCAGCAGGAGGGTCCGCTCCGGGCCGACGCTGAGCTTGGCGCCATTGGCGAGCTGCAGCTCGACTACCGCGCCGGCCTGGGTGACGATCTCCTGGCCTTCGACGACCACATCCCCCGGCTTGATGGCGGTGAGCTTGCCGCTGGTGTCGCGCAGGTAGGCTTCGCCCTGCACGAAAACCACGGTGCCCTTGGCAACGGCGTTGGTGGTGGCAGCGGGGGAGGGGGTGGTGGCCATGGTGTTCTCCGGAAGTCGGCTTTTTAGATGCAGCAGACTCTACGGATGGAAGACCAGGCCCGCCATTGTCCACGTGGACAGGTGGCGTGACGGATGCCACGCCAGGGGGCTAACGGACGCCGTGAACCCTCAGCGCGAGCTGGAGGCGATCCTCCACACCGAGCTTTTCGAAGATGGCCTTGAGGTGGGCCTTGACCGTGCGCTCGGTGATGCCGAGCGTGTCGCCGATGAGCGCGTTGCTTTCACCGACGGCTGCGTGGTGGGCCACCTCGCGCTCCCTGTCGGTCAGGCCGGAGGACCAGTCGGCCAGCCCGGCGCGGGGCAGCCGGCTGTCCACCAGGCGCAGCAGGCGTGACAGCAGGGCGCGCCCCACCCACAGCTCCCCGGAGGCGATGACCTCAAGGGCCTGGCGCAGGGTATCGAGCGGGCCATGGCTGTGGCAGTAACCGCTGGCGCCTGCATTCATGAGGGTCAGGCCTTCGTCCTCCGAAGGGACCGATGAGGCGGCGAGAATCTGCAGGCCGTGCGCCGAGCGCTTCCAGGCGGCCGATTCCCAGAGCGGTGAGGTGGGGCTGCCCAGGCCCAGGTCGGCGACGACCAGGCGATGGCCGTCCCGCCGCCAGGCATCCAGGGCGTCGGCCTGGCGCCCGTGCAGGACGCGATCGGCCAGGCCTTGCCAGCGCTCGGCAAGCAGCTCGTCGGTGGTGAGGATCAGCAGGGGTTCCGGAGTGCGCATGGGAATTGGTTCAACGTTCGGTGAGGGCGTTGGCCTTGGCCCGCAGGACAGGCTTCATCAGATAGGTGAGCAGGGACTTCTTGCCGGTCAGGATGTCCACCTCGGCGACCATGCCGGGAATGATCGGCATGGCCGCTTCTCCGATGGTGCTTTGAGTGGTGCGCACCCGCACGATGTAGAAGGCGTTGCCTTTGTCGTCGGTGATGGTGTCGGCACCGATGTGTTCGAGGGTGGCTTCGAGGCCGCCGTACAGCGAGAAGTCGTAGGCGGTGAACTTGACCAGGGCCTTCTGACCGGGGCGCAGGAAGGCGATGTCCTTGGGCTGGACCTTGGCTTCGAGGAGCAGGGCGTCATCGCTCGGTACGATCTCGATGATCTCCTTGCCCGGCTGAACGACCCCGCCCACCGTGTTGGCGAACAGCTGCTTCACGGTGCCGTTCATGGGGGCACGGATCTCCGCCTGCTTGACCCTGTCGGCCAGGCCTTCGCTGCCGGCCGACAGGGCGGCGAGCTTGGCGTTGGTGTCCGACAGTTCGCTGCGGGCCTGGTTGCGCATGTTGAGCTCGACTTCCTCGATCTTGCGCTGGGCCTCGCTGATGGCGGCCTGGATACGTGGGATCTGGGCGCTGGCGGCATCCCGTTCGCCGCGGTAGCGCGCCACATCACGCTCGAGGCGGAGCAGTTCGACCTCCGAGACGGCGCCGGTCTTGGCCAGCGGCCGGGTGACCTCGAGCTCCTTGGCGGTCAGGGTGTAGCTCTGGGTGGCCTGCTCGCGCTTGGCGGTAAGCTCGTTGAGTTCCTGGCGCCGCTGGGACAGCTGCTGCTGCGCCACGCCCACCGAGGCATTCAGTTCCAGGCGCTTGTTCTCGTAGGCGCTGCGCTCCTGCTCGATCAGGTCGGGTGCCTCCTTGAGCAGCTCCTGCGGCGGTACGAAGGGCTTGCCGCTGGCCACGGCCGAGAGCCGCGCCGCCTTGGCGAGCAGGGCGATGTACTGGGCGCGGTTTTCACGCAGGGAGGACACGAAGCGGGTCGGGTCCACCTTCAGCAGCAGCTCACCGGTTTTGACCTGTTGCCCTTCCTTGACCAGGATCTCGGAGACGATGCCGCCGTCGAGGCTCTGCATGACCTGGACCTGGCGGGAGGGAATGACCTTGCCTTCGCCGCGGGTGACTTCGTCGAGCTGCGCCAGGGCGGCCCACACCAGCAGGACCAGCACCGCGATCACGGTGGTCCACACGGCGATGCGGCTGCCGCGCAGCTTCTGCTCGGCCATGGCCCACTCGGCGTCGGCCAGGTAGTCGGCGTCGTCGTGGATCTCGCGCTTCTCGGCGCCGTCGAGGATCCGGTCGAAGGTGCTGGAGGCCTTGCGGTAGACCGTGTCGTAGGCGGGGCGGAGGAGCGTGTTGAAGAGTGCTTTCATGATGTTCACCCCGCCCGTCCGATACGGCCCTGCTGGAGGGCTTCGACCACCTGGGCCTTGGGGCCGTCGGCGACGATCTGGCCCTGGTCCAGCACGATCAGGCGGTCCACCAGGTCGAGCAGGGATGTGCGGTGGGTGACCAGCATGATCGTCTTGCCAGCCGCGAAGCGCCGCAGGCGCTGCTTGAAACCTTCCTCGCTCTGGTGATCCATGCTGCTGGAGGGTTCGTCGAGGAGCAGCATCGGGGGGTCGTTGAGCATGGCGCGGGCAATGGCGACGGCCTGGCGCTGGCCGCCGGAGAGGGATTCACCCCGTTCGCCGATGGGCATCTCGAAGCCCTGGGGATGGGTGTCGGCAAATTCGCGGACGCCGGAGAGTTCGGCGGCGGCGAGGATGGCGCTGTCGTCGGCAAAGGGGGCGCCCATTGAAATATTCTGCTTGAGGGTGCCGTAGAACAGCGTGACATCCTGTGGCACGAAGCCGATGGCCCGGCGCAGTTCGGCCGGGTCGATCTGGCGGGCGTCGATGCCATCGACGAGGACGGCGCCTTCGGTGGGTTGGTAGAGCCCTAGCACGAGCTTTTCGATGGTGGTCTTGCCGGAGCCGATACGCCCGATGATGCCGACCTTCTCACCCGCCTTGAGGCGGAAGCTGACCTTCCTGAGCACCGCCTGGTCGCGCCCCGGATAGCTGAAGCTGACGTCCTTGAACTCGATGTCGCCGGTGAAGCTGGGCCGATGCACGAAGCTGGCGCCTTCGGGGCGCTCCACCGGCAGGTTCATGTGGCTGTTGACCGAGGCCAGCGAGGTCCGCGCGTTCTGGTATTGCATCATCAGCCCGGCCACTTGGCCGAGGGGGGCCATGGCGCGCCCGGACAGCATCGAGGCGGCGATGATGCCGCCCATCGACATATGGCCTTCCGACAACTCGTAAACACCGACGATGATCACCGCGATGTTCACCAGTTGCTGCATCAGCTGGGCGAAATTGACCGTGCTGGCCGACAGCAGCTTGAGGCGGCCGCCGATCTGGGCGATGAACAGGGTGGCCCTTTCCCACTGGCGCTGGATCAGGCTTTCGGCGCCGAGGGTCTTGAGGGTCTCCAGGCCGACCAGGCTCTCCACCAGGGTGGCGTTGCGCTGGGCGCTGGCGCGGTAGGTGGTTTCGGTGAGCTCGTGCATCTTGTCCTGGGCCACCAGGGTGAAGAACAGCACGACGATCATGCCGACCAGCGGCGGCAGAAGCAGCCAGGGCGAGATCCACACCATCACCAGCAGGAAGACCAGCACGAAGGGCAGGTCGATCAGGGTGGTGACGGTGGCGGAGGCGATGAAGTCGCGCACGCCCTCGAAGGCCCGCAGGTTGGCGGCGAAGGAGCCGACCGAGGCGGGCCGGGCGTCCATGCGCAGACCGAGCACCCGCTCCATGATGCGGGCCGACAACTGGACGTCGATGCGCTTGCCCGCACTATCGACGATGTAGGCGCGCAGGGTGCGCAGGGCAAAGTCGAAACCCAGCACCAGGATGGCACCGACGGCCAGTACCCAGAGCGTCTCGGTGGCGTGGTTGGGCACCACCCGGTCGTAGACCGTCATCGAGAACATCGGGATCGCCAGCGCGAAAAGGTTGATGATCAGGGCGGCCAGCAGGGTGTCGCGGTAGAGGCGCCAGTTCTCCAGCACGGTGCCCCAGAACCAATGGCTGGCGCGGACGGCGCGGACTTCCGGGGCCCGGGCCTGGAAGCGGAAGCGGGGGCGGACGAAGCACACCAGCCCGGTGTACAGGCCGGCGATCTCCTCCGCGCTCAAGTCGTCCGACGACTCGCCGGCTTCCGGGAAGCGCACCCGCACGCCGCCATTGGCCAGATGTTCGAGCAGGACGCAGGCCCGGCGGTCCTGCAGCAGCAGGATGGCCGGCAGCAGGCCGGGGGCGATGGCCGCAAGGGGCTTGCGCACGATCCTCGCGGTGAGGCCGGCGCGGGCCGCCGCACGCGGCAACAGGGACGGCGTGAGCCGATTCTCCACCAGGGGCAGGCCGGCGCTGAGCGCTTCCGGCGTGAAGGGATTGCCGTGCAGACGCGTCAGGACCACCAGGGCGTCAAGGAGCGGGTCCTCGTGGGTGGCGGTCTCGCCTGGATGCCAGCGGTTGTCGGAGGCGCGCGCATCGGAGGGGCGGGCGGCGGACGGGGAGGCGTTGGGGACTTCGGTCATCGGCGTCTGGCTGTCATGAGGGGAGCTGTTCCGGCGTTCTGGCGAGGCCGGGTTTCATCCCGATGGCGATGGAGTGGGGGATAACGACCCCAGAATGGGTCTCTTGAGTCGGGTCAGTGACGGAGTGATTCAAATGACATCGTCGGGGCCCAGCAGGTTGAGGCCCTGCTTCAGGCGGGCCCGGGCGCCCTTGCGGGTCAGCAGCTTGCGCTGGGCGTCGGCGGGCAGGTCGGTGAGGCGGAGGAGGCCGCGATCGATTAGGACATCGACCACGTCCTCGATGACGCGGATCAGGTCGGCATCGAGGCGGGTGAATTCGTCCGGACCGGCCAGGGCGGCGAGGTCCGGGTGGCCGGCCGGGAGATGTTCCGGATGGTCGGGGCCGGCATCGGCGAAGAGGGCAATGACCTTGCCGGAGGAATCACGCTGGACGAATGGCATGGGCTGGACTCGGTGGGGGAATAAAGGGCGCCGGCCCGGGGCGCCCTTCACTCATGCCGTCGGAGTCTGCAGCTCCTTGGGCAGGGGAAAGGTCACCTTCTCGGGGACGCCATCCAGGGGCTTTACGGAAGCCGCTCCCATTTCCTTGAGGCGTGAAATGACGGAGTCAACCAGCACCTCGGGCGCGGAGGCCCCTGCGGTGACGCCGACGCGCTTCTTGCCGACGATCCAGGCGGGGTTGATGGCGTCGGCATCGTCGATCAGGTAGGCCGGCACCTTGAGCAGCTCGGCCACCTCGCGCAGGCGGTTGGAGTTGGAGCTGTTCACCGAGCCGACCACCAGCACCAGGTCCGACCTGGGGGCCATGAACTTGACGGCATCCTGGCGGTTCTGGGTGGCGTAGCAGATGTCGTCCTTCTTCGGGCCGATGATGGCCGGGAAGCGTTCGCGCAGGGCGTTGACGATGGCTGCGGCGTCGTCCACCGAGAGGGTGGTCTGGGTGACGTAGGCCAGCATGTCCGGATTGTGGACCTGCAGGCCGGCCACGTCGGCGGCGCTCTCGACCAGATAGATGCCATCCCGCACCTGGCCCATGGTGCCTTCCACTTCGGGGTGGCCCTTGTGGCCGATCATGATCAGTTCGCGGCCCTGGTCACGCATGCGGGCCACTTCGAGGTGCACCTTGGTGACCAGCGGGCAGGTCGCGTCGAAGACGCGCAGGCCACGCGCCTCGGCTTCGCTGCGCACCGTCTGCGAGACGCCGTGGGCGCTGAAGATGACGGTGTTGCCGGCCGGCACGTCGGAGAGCTCTTCGATGAAGATGGCGCCCTTGGCCCGCAGACCTTCGACGACGAAGCGGTTATGCACCACTTCATGGCGCACGTAGATGGGTGCGCCATAGAGCGCCAGGGCACGCTCGACGATCTCGATGGCACGTTCTACGCCCGCGCAGAAACCGCGGGGATTGGCGAGCAGGACTTCCATGGCAGACCTCGTGGTGCAACTCAGTTGATGCCGATCACTTCGACTTCGAAGCGGATGGACTTGCCGGCGAGCGGATGATTGAAGTCGATCACCGCGTGGGTGTCGAGCACTTCGCGGATCAGGCCGGGGTAGCGGGTGCCGTCGGGCGCGGTGAATTCCATGATGACCATGGGCTCGACCTCGGTGCCCTCCGGGAAGTCTTCGAGGCGGACCTTCTCGACCAGGTCTTCGCGGTGCACGCCGAAGGCGTTTTCGGGCTCGAGCAGGAAGGTGTGATGTTCGCCCACGGTGATGCCGGCGAGGCAGCGCTCCAGGGTCGGGGCGATGTCGCCCTTGCCGAGCTGCATGGTGGCCGGCTGGGATTCGAAGGTGCTGATCAGCGGCTGGCCGTTGTCCAGCGAAATGCGGTAGTGCAGGGTCAGCAGGCTGTCGGGCAGGACGATCTGGGTCATGAGAGTTTCTCTTGGGCGGCGGAGTGACGATGCTCGCGCAACTGGGCGATGATCATCAGCACCACGCCGACGCTGATGGCGGAGTCCGCCACGTTGAAGGCCGGCCAGCCGTAGCGGCCGATGTGGAAGTACAGGAAGTCGACCACCGCGCCGAAGACGAAGCGGTCGATGACGTTGCCGATGGCGCCACCGATGATCAGCGAGAAGGCCAGGGGCTGCAGCAGTTCGTGCTGGTGCCGGGCCAGCAGGCGCAGCAGCCAGCCGCAGATGCCGGCCGCCAGGGCCACAAAGAACCAGCGCTGCCAGCCGCCCTGGTCGGCCAGGAAGCTGAAGGCCGCGCCGGGGTTGAAGGCCAGTACAAGATCAAAGAAGTCGGTGACACGGATCACTTCACCGTTGCGCAGGGCGCCACGGACGAGGTGCTTGGTCCACTGGTCCGCCAGTACGACGATGGCAGACAGTCCGATCCAGTTACCGAGGCGTAGCTTCAAGGGCAGGGCTCCTGAAAATGGGGTTCACTCACGCGGCGGAGCGGGCTTCGCCGGTGCCGTGGAGGTTGGACGTGCAGCGGCCGCAAAGTTCCGGATGCGCGGCGTCATGGCCCACATCTTCCCGGTAGTGCCAGCAGCGGTCGCACTTGGCATGGGCCGAGGGGGTGACGATGATGCCTTCGGCGCCTTCGTCGGCCGCTTTCGTGAGGGTGGTCTTCGAGCAGATCAGCACGAAGCGCAGGTCGTCGCCGAGGCTGGCGAGCAGGTCGAACTTGCTGCCTGCCGCGCGGATCTCGACCTCGGCCTGCAGGGACGAGCCCACCTGGCCGGCGGTGCGCACGGCTTCGATCTCCTTCTGCACGTCGGCGCGGATGGTGCGCAGGGCGGCCCACTTGTCGAGGAGGGCTTCTTCGTCGTCCTGGGCGGGCAGGCTGTGGAAGGTATGCAGCATCACGCTGTCTTCCGCGTCCTTGCCGAGCAGCAGCCAGATTTCCTCGGCGGTGAAGGAGAGGATCGGGGCCATCAGCTTCACGACGGTCTGCAGCACGTGCCACAGGGCGCTCTGGGCGGAGCGTCGAGCCGGCGAGTTGGCGGCGGTGGTGTAGAGGCGGTCCTTGAGGATGTCGAGCCAGAAGCCGCCCAGATCTTCGGAGCAGAAGGTCTGAAGTGCTTGGACCACTCGATGGAATTCGAAGCGTTCGTAGTCGAGGCCCGCCTGGGCCTGCATGGACCGGGTCATGGACAGCGCGTAGCGGTCGATCTCAAACCACGATTCGACGGGCAGCATATCGCTGGAGGGATCGAAGTCGGCCACGTTGGCGATCAGGAAGCGCAGGGTGTTGCGGATCCGTCGATAGGATTCCACGACCCGGTCGAGGATCTCCTTGGACATGGCGAGCTCGCCGGAATAATCGGTAGCGGCCACCCACAGCCGCAGGATCTCGGCGCCCATCTTGTCGGTGACTTCCTGGGGAAGGATGGTATTGCCCAGGGATTTGCTCATCTTGCGGCCTTGCTGGTCCACGGTGAAGCCGTGGGTGAGCAGTGCCTTGTAAGGCGGGTGGCCGTCGATGGCGGCACCGGTCAGCAGCGACGAGTGGAACCAGCCGCGGTGCTGGTCGGAGCCCTCCAGGTAGAGGTCGGCGCGCGGGCCGGAGGCGTGACCGTCGGGGTGCGAGCCACGCAGCACATGCCAGTGGGTGGTGCCGGAGTCGAACCAGACGTCCAGGGTGTCGCTGATCTTTTCGTACTGCCCGGCCTCTTCGCCGAGCAGTTCGGCCGGGTTGAGCTTGAACCACGCTTCAATGCCTTCCTGCTCGATGCGCAGGGCGACCTGCTCCATGAGCTCGACGGTGCGCGGATGCAGCTCGCCGCTCTCCTTGTGCAGGAAGAAAGGGATCGGCACGCCCCAGTTGCGCTGGCGCGAGATGCACCAGTCGGGCCGGTTGGCGATCATGGCGTGCAGGCGGGCCTGACCCCAGGACGGGAAGAAGCGGGTGGCCTCGACGCCGCCGAGCGCCAGTTCGCGCAGGCTGGGGCCGCCTTCGGGCCTGAGGTCCATGCCGACGAACCACTGGGCGGTGGCTCGGTAGATCAACGGCGTCTTGTGACGCCAGCAGTGCATGTAGCTGTGGCTGATCTTCTCGTGAGAGAACAGGGCGCCGACTTCCTGAAGCTTGTCGACGATGACCGGATTGGCCTTCCAGATGTGCAGGCCGCCGAAGTAGGGCAGGGATTCGGCGTAGACGCCGTTGCTCTGCACCGGGCTCAGGATGTCGTCGTTGGTGAAGCCGTTGGCCTTGCAGGAGTTGAAGTCGTCCACGCCGTAGGCCGGGGCCGAGTGGACGATGCCGGTGCCGGCGTCGAGGCCCACGTAGTCGGCTACGAAGATGGGCGACAGGCGGTCGTAGAAGGGGTGGCGGAAGTTGAGGTGGCCGAGCTTGCAGCCGTTGGTACGGGCGACAATCGTGCCTTCGAGGCCGAAGCGCTTGAGGCTGGATTCGACCAGCTCGGCCATCAGCACCAGCAGGCCGCGGGGGGTGTCGACCAGGGCGTATTCGTGCTCGGGGTGGACGTTGAGGGCCTGGTTGGCGGGGATGGTCCACGGGGTGGTGGTCCAGATCACGGCCAGGGCATCTTTGCCGCCGGGCAGGGCCTGCAGGCCGAAGGCCGCAGCGAGCCTTTCGGGTTCAGCGCAGACGAAGCCCACGTCGATCGCCGGGCTCTGCTTGTCCTGGTACTCGACCTCGGCCTCAGCCAGGGCGGAGCCGCAGTCGAAACACCAGTTCACCGGCTTGAGTCCCTTGAAGACCCAGCCACGCTTGACCATCTCGGCGAGGGCGCGCACTTCGCCAGCCTCGTTGGCGAAGTTCATGGTGAGGTAAGGGTTATCCCAGTCGCCCAGCACGCCGAGACGGATGAACTCCTTCTTCTGCACGGCGACCTGCTCTGTGGCATAGGCACGGCACAGCTCGCGGACTTTGTCGGCGAGCAGGTTCTTGCCGTGGGTGACCTCCACCTTGTGCTCGATGGGCAGACCGTGGCAGTCCCAGCCCGGCACATAGGGCGCGTCGAAGCCGGCGAGCGTCTTGGAGCGGACGATGATGTCCTTGAGGATCTTGTTCAGCGCATGGCCCAGATGGAGGTTGCCGTTGGCGTAGGGAGGCCCGTCGTGGAGCACGAACTTGGGGCGTCCGGCAGAAGCCTTACGGATCTTCTGGTAGAGCTTTTTCTGCTGCCAGTCGGCGATCCAGCCCGGCTCGCGCTTGGCGAGGTCGCCCCGCATGGGGAAGGGAGTGTCGGGCAGGTTGAGGTCGGTACGCTTCTGGGACATGGTGGGTCTGGGCTGTGAATTCAGAGGGGATTCTGGGCGAAATAGGCCCGGGCCTGCTCGGCATCCCGGGCGATCTGGGCGGTCAGGGCCTCGAGGCTGTCATAGCGTTCCTCGTCCCGCTGCTTGACGAGGAAATTGACCTTGAGGTGGGCGTCGTAGCAGTCCTGGTCCCAGTCGAAAAGATGCACTTCGAGGGTCGGGCGGCCCGCATCGTTGATGGTTGGGCGTACGCCCACGCTGGCCACGCCGGGCCAGGGCCTGTCGGCGAGGCCTTCGACGCTGACGGTGTAGATGCCCATCAGCGGCGGGCTGCGGTGCTTGAGCTGGATGTTGGCGGTGGGAAAGCCGATGGTGCGGCCGATCTTGTCGCCATGCATGACCCGGCCGCGGATGCTGTAGGGGCGCCCAAGCAGGCGCGCGGCATGCGGCATGTCGCCTTCTTCCAGGGCCGCACGGACGGCCGAGCTGGAGACCCGCTCGCCTTCGTGGGCGAGGGTCTGCATGGCTTCGACGGTGAAGCCGGTGTCGCGGCCCGCTGCCTGCAGCATGGAGAAGTTGCCCCTGCGCCCCTTGCCGAAGCAGAAGTCGTCACCAATCATCAGGTGGCGCACGCAGAGGCCGCGGATCAGCACGTCCTCGACAAACTCCTCGGCGGTCAGGGCGGCAAAGCGTGCGTTGAAGCGCCCGATGTAGAGCCGGTCGACGCCCTGGTCGGCCAGCAACTGGATCTTCTCGCGCAGTGAGGTCAGCCGGCGCGGGCGGTTCTCATGGGTGAAGTACTCCCTGGGGTGGGGCTCGAAGGTGAGTACGGCTGAGGGAAGGCCGGTGGCCCTGGAAAGGGCGACGAGCTTCGCCAGCAATGCCTGATGGCCGCGATGCACACCATCGAAGTTGCCGATGGTGAGCACGCAGCCATGGGCGCTGTGCTCGGGAACTCCACGGAAAACCTGCATGGACGGACGCGGGGGAAAAGGCGCGATTATAGCGGCAAGGGCGGGCCCGCACAGCAGCCCGCCCTTACAAAGGCCTTACCGGGACGACTATTTTCTAGTCGGCGAGCCCGTTGCCCTGGCCTGCACGCTCTCGGTGGAAGCGCGCCACGTAGTCGGACAGGGTGCCGCCGGCGATGGCGTCGCGCAGTTCGCGCATGAGCTGCTGGTAGTAGTGCAGGTTGTGGATGGTGGCCAGGCGGGCCCCCAGGATCTCGTTGAGGCGGTTGAGGTGGTGCAGGTAGCCTCGCGAGAAATTGCGGCAGGTGTAGCAACCGCAGGATTCGTCGAGCGGCCGGGTGTCGGTCTTGTGGCGGGCGTTGCGAATCTTGATGTCGCCGTGGCGGGTGAACAGCCAGCCGTTACGGGCGTTGCGGGTGGGCATCACGCAGTCGAACATGTCGATGCCGGCCTGCACCGAGAAGACGATGTCCTCCGGCGTGCCGACGCCCATCAGGTAGCGCGGCTTGTCCTTGGGCAGGCGCGGTGCGGTGTGGTGCAGGATGCGCTGCATGTCGTCCTTGGGCTCGCCCACCGACAGGCCGCCGATGGCGTAGCCGTGGAAGCCGATCTCCTCCAGCCCGGCCAGGGATTCGTCGCGCAGGTTCTCGTACATTCCGCCCTGGACGATGCCGAACAGGGCGTTGTTGTTCTCGAGGCGGTCGAACTCGACACGGGAGCGGCGCGCCCAGCGCTGCGACAGGCGCATGGAGTCGGCGGCCTCGGTGACGGTGGCGGGGTAGGGTGTGCACTCGTCGAAAATCATCACCACGTCGGAGTTGAGCACCTTCTGGATGCGCATGGACTCTTCGGGGGTCAGGAAGAGCTTGTCGCCATTCACCGGGGATGAGAAGCGCACGCCCTCTTCGGTGATCTTGCGCAGGGCGCCCAGGGAGAAGACCTGGAAGCCGCCGGAGTCGGTGAGGATGGGGCCGTCCCAGGCCATGAACTGGTGCAGGCCGCCAAAGGCTTCGATGACTTCCAGGCCCGGGCGCAGCCACAGGTGGAAGGTGTTGCCCAGGCAGATGTGGGCGCCGATGTCGCGCAGGTCCTGGGGAGAGATGCCCTTGACCGTGCCGTAGGTGCCCACCGGCATGAAGGCCGGGGTCTCCACGGTGCCATGGTTGAGGGTCAGGCGGCCGCGGCGGGCGGCACCATCGGTGGCGAGGAGTTCGTATTTCATTGGGGATCCCGGGTCAGGAACATGGCGTCGCCATAGCTGAAGAAGCGGTAGCGCTGGGCGATTGCATGGGCGTAGGCGCGGCGGATGGTGTCCATGCCGGCAAAGGCGGAGACCAGCATCAGCAGGGTGGATTTGGGCAGGTGGAAGTTGGTGATCAGGCCGTCGGCCACCTGGAAGCGGTAGCCGGGCAGGATGAACAGGTCGCTCTCCGATTCGCCGGCCTGCAACGTGCCGCCCTGAGCGGCGGACTCGAGGGCGCGCATGCTGGTCGTGCCGACACAGATCACCCGGTGGCCGGCCGCTTTTGTCGCTGCGATGGCGTCAACGGTGGCGGGTGGCACGAAGTAGGCTTCTGTGTGCATGCGGTGCTCGGACAGGTCGTGTACGCGCACCGGCTGGAAGGTGCCAGCGCCCACGTTGAGGGTTACGTAGGCGGTGTTCACGCCCTGTTCCGCCAGGCGCGCGAGCAGCGGCTCGTCGAAGTGCAGGCCGGCGGTGGGGGCGGCAACGGAACCGGGGTTGCGGGCGTAGACGGTCTGGTAGCGGGATTCGTCGGTGTCACCGGCTGCGCGCTCGATATAGGGTGGCAGGGGCAGCCGGCCATGGCGTTCGAGCAGAGCCACCAGTTCGTCCGTGGCGGGGAAGCGCAGATGGAAGAACTCTCCGGCACGGCCGAGCACCTCCACGTCGAGGGCGCCTTCCAGGTGCAGGCGGGTGCCGGGCTTGGGTGACTTGCTGGCGCGGATCTGGGCCAGAGCTTCGTGGGCGCCGAGGGGGCGCTCGATCATCACTTCCACCTGGCCGCCGGTGTCCTTGGTGCCGAACAGGCGGGCATGGATGACCCGAGTGTCGTTGAACACCAGCAGGTCGCCGGGGGCGAGCAGGGTGGGCAGATCGGTGAAGCGGAGATCCACTGGCGCGGGCTGGGCGCGCAGCAGGCGGCTGTCGCTGCGGCCGGCGAGGGGCGCCTGGGCGATCAGTTCGTCGGGCAGCGGGTAATCGAAATCGTCGAGAGTCCAGGCCATGAGTTGATGCTGTCCGGGGTTTCGTAGATAATGCGCGGCTTCCCGTGCCGGGATGGCGGAATCGGTAGACGCAGCGGATTCAAAATCCGCCGCCGCAAGGTGTGTGGGTTCGAGTCCCACTCTCGGCACCAATCCTGTTTCGGGCTCGCGCAGCTTCCGCCCTTTGCGGAAAGTCGCGCATGGTAGCGGGCCCGGCAGTTCGCCGCAAATCCGCAGCCGGGCCCCGCCGCTGCAAAAAGCCCGCGGGCCCAGGCGCGACGGCGCTTTATCCGGATTTTCTGCATGGCGCTCGATCCCCAAGCCAAAGCCCTGCTCGACATGGTCTACCGTGTCGGTGCGCCCCGATTTCACGAGCTGGATGTTGCCCAGGCACGCCATTCCTTCGAAAAGCTGCAGTTTGCGCTGCGCCCTGAGATGCCCGCCGTTGCTTCGGTGACCGACGTGCCCATCCCGCAGGCCAGGGCCGCGGACGGCGTGATCATGGCCCGTCTGTACCGCCCGCTGAGTGCGGGGCCGGACGAGATCCTGCCGCTGACCTTCTACTTCCATGGCGGCGGCTGGTGCATCGGCAACATCACCAGCCATGACGTGCTGTGCCGCGAACTGGCCAATCACTCGAAGGCGGCGGTGCTGTCCGTGGATTATCGCCTGGCGCCGGAACACCCGTTTCCGGCGGCGGTGGATGATGCGCTGCGGGCGGTGCAGTGGTCGCTGGCCAATGCCGGGATGCTGGGCATTGATCCGACCCGTTTCGCCCTGGCGGGCGACAGTGCGGGGGGCACCCTGAGTGCGGTGACGGCATTGGCCCAGCGCAACGCCCAGGGGCCTCGCGCGGCGCTGCAATTGCTGATCTATCCGTCCACCGACATCCTCAGCCAGCGTCCGTCACGTCGGGAGTTTGCCAATGGCTACATGCTGGACACCGGGAGTCTGACCTGGTTCTTCGAGAAATATCTGCCCGAGGAGGACGATTGGCAGGACTGGCGCGCTTCACCGATCCGGGCTGCGCGTTTTGACGGGCTGCCGCCGGCGCTGATCATCACGGCCGGATGCGATCCGCTGTCGGACGACTGCAAGGCTTATGGCGAGGTGCTGCGGGAGGCCGGAGTGCCGGTGGAGATGCTCGAGTTCGAGGGCATGGTGCATGGCTTCATCACCCTGGGAAAATTCTTCAGCCAGGCCAATGAGGCGGTGCTGCAGGCGGGTGAGGCGCTGGGGCGTGCCTTTGCGGCTGGCGGCGCGTCCTAGACGCAGACGAAGCTGACGATCTGCGGGCTGCTGGCACAGCTCCGTCCAAGGGCGAAATGGCCGCGGCCCCGCAGGACGACTTCTTCCCGGGACAGCAGGAATTCCCGCTCTCCCTCGATCTGCACGAAGGTGCCGTTGCTGCTGCGGTCGATCAGCACGAACTTGTCGCCACGCAGCTCGATCTCGGCGTGGCGGCGGGATGACTGGGTGTCGGCGATGACCAGGTCTGCCGCCGGATCCCGGCCAATCCGGGCGCTGGGGCGGGCGGAGTTCAGAGTGATGGAGCTGGCGTCGAGGTAGAGGCGCAGTTCCGGCTCAGAATCGAGCAGGAAGTGGTCGCTCTGCACGATGGTGAGCTCGCCCACGGCTTCACACATCAGCTCGCACAGCTCGACCGGGCGGGTGACGCCGCGGATCACGCGGGGGGGCAGGCTGTGCAGCACCGAGCGCCATTCCGGGCCAAGCCGCCGGGCGGTTTCGGATGAGGTGATGGCCTTGCCCGGTGAGGCGAGTTCGGCCAGGCGCGCCGCGAAATTGACCGTGTCGCCGAAGACGTCTGTACCGCTCGCCACCACGCCGCCAAAGTGGAAGCCGATGCGCACGGCGAGACGCTGCTCGGGCGGGGAGGGGAGTTCCTTTATTGCCAGGTGGATGGCCAGGGTGGCGTCGGCGGCGCTGTCCGCCTCGCGGAATACGGCCATCAGGCCGTCGCCAGTATGCTTGACCACGCGTCCGCGCTTGGTCTCGACCGCGATGCGCATGGCGCGGATGCTGCGGTCCACGACCTCGAAGGCGCTGGAGTCTCCCACGCGCTGGTACAGCTGCGTGCTGCCGACGAGGTCGGCAAACAGTACAGCGCATTCTTGAGCGGGGGGCGTGGATTCGGACATCAGGCGGAGGGCGATATGGGAAGCACTATTTTAGCCGAGTTCGTGACTTTCTCCTCGGATCGGAAAGTATCAAATTTTCGACGCTCCGGCGATGCCGCCCGTCGGACGGATGGCTGAATGATTCTGGTGGCTTTTGGCAACTTACGGCGTTTTTACTTGATCTAACCCACTGCATACAGGGTGGGGCGATGAGATAATACTGTGTTCTGTCACTGGTAGCCTGTGGGTGCCACGACTCTTCACGTCTGTCTGGAAGGGGTTTCATGAAACGAGTTGATGATTTTCGTCTGAATTTCGGCAAGCAGGAACTGGTGCCCATCGTCATCGGCGGCATGGGGGTGGACATCTCCACCGCAGATCTGGCACTGGAGGCTGCCCGGCTCGGCGGGATCGGTCATATCTCGGATGCGATGGTCAAGACGGTTGCCGATCGTCGCTTCAACACCAAGTTCGTGAAGGATAAGCTCAAGCAGTACAAGTACAACGTTGCGAACTCCGACAAGTCGATGGTGCAGTTCGACCTGGGCCAGCTTGCCGAGGCGACCCGGCTGCATGTGGGCAAGACCATGGAGGCCAAGCGTGGCCCGGGCATGATCTTCGTCAACTGCATGGAGAAGCTGACCATGAATGCGCCGAAGGAAACCCTCCGCGTGAGGCTCGCCTCGGCGCTGGATGCGGGGGCTGACGGCATCACCCTGGCGGCCGGCCTGCATCTGGGCTCCTTTGCCCTGATCGAGGATCATCCCCGCTTCCGCGATGCCAAGCTGGGCATCATCGTGTCGTCCCTGCGCGCGCTGCAGCTCTTCCTGCGCAAGAGCTCACGCACCAACCGGCTGCCCGACTATGTGGTGGTCGAAGGTCCGCTGGCGGGGGGGCACCTGGGTTTCGGCATGGACTGGGCCAAGTACGACCTGGCCACCATCGTCGCCGAGATCCGCGCCTGGCTGATGGCCGAGAAGCTCGACATCCCGCTGATTGCGGCGGGCGGCATCTTCACGGGCAGTGATGCGGTGTCTTTCCTGGAGCATGGTGCCAGCGCCGTGCAGGTGGCCACCCGCTTCACCGTGACCCATGAGTGCGGTCTGCCCGAGAATGTGCAGCAGCATTATTTCAAGGCCAGCGAGGAGGAGATCGTCGTCAACCAGATTTCGCCCACCGGCTATCCGATGCGGATGTTGACCGGCAGCCCGGCGATCGGCTCGGGTATTCGCCCCAATTGCGAGGCCTATGGTTATCTGCTTGACAGCACCGGAAACTGTTCGTACATCGACGCATACAACAAGCAGGTTGCCCTGCATCCCGGTGAGAAGAAGATCATCGTGATGGAGAAGACCTGCATGTGTACCCACATGCGCAATTTCGATCTGTGGACCTGCGGGCATTACACCTATCGCCTGAAGGACACCTCGCGTCGGAACGAAGACGGGAATTACCAGATCCTGTCGGCGGAGCATGTGTTTCGTGATTACCAGTTCAGTACGGACAACAAGGTCGCGCTGCCGGAGTGATTGTCTGGACTGCAATGAAAAACCGGGAGCTGTCTCCCGGTTTTTTTTGGGCTATCCGAAGAATCGCGCCCGCGCGTCGTCCGGTACTGACATGCCGGTGGTCGAGGCGCGTTTGAGCAGCTCCCAGTAATAACGGTAGGAGGCCCGGTCGTGCAGCTTTCCGGCATGCTGGATCGGGCCCCAATGGGCGTCCTGGGCTGCAATCAGGATGCTTGAGGCGTCTTCGACCTCCGAAAAGTCGGGGCGCATGGCCTCGACTATCGGCACGATCTGGTTGGGGTGGATGCTCCACATGCGCAGATAGCCGAACTCCCGGCGGGCCCGTTCGGCGTCCCGGCGGATGTAGTCGATGTCCTTGAGTTCCGTGGTCACGTTGTGGGATGGCACGACGCCATTGGCCAGCGCTGCGGCAGCAATGTCGCACTTGGCACGGACCACCAGCGGATGTTCGAACTGGCCGGGGCTGCGCATTGCCGACCCCGGTATGGCGCCGTGATGGCCGCTGACGAAGTCCATCAGCCCGAAATCCAGGGATTCGACGCGGTCAAGGGCGGCGATCTCCCAGGCATCCCGCAGGGCGCCGTGGGTCTCGATGAGCACGTGCACCGGGATCTGCCGCTCGATGCTGTGTTTTTGCTCGGCGCTGCGGATGGCTTCGATCTGGCGCACGACGTCGGCTGCGCTGCGCGGCTTGGGGATAGTGAGGAAGGCAAGCCGCTGGCCGGCCTGGCTGACCAGGATGTCCACATCCTGCTCCCAGTGTGTGTGGGTGATGTCGTGGATGCGGGCGCCGACACGGCCGAAGCGGTTGTCGCCGGACATGACCACGGCGGCGGCCATCGCGGCATGTTCCGCCTCGGCGCCAGCACGGGCGCCGTCCTCGCAGTCGCAGGTGATGTCGAAGACGGGGCCCAGTTCGTGCTGGACGGCAAGGGCCTTGCACATCAGCTTCTCGCTGCCGGCGTAATGGTCAACGGCGGGCAGGATGGGGAAGGGCTTCTCGCCCTGGAACAGTACGCTTTCGGGGTGCGGCAGGGAGGGCATGGTGCGGATGGGCTGAAGTGAAGAGTCGTGCGAGGGTAACAAAAAGGGCGGCATAAAAAAACGCGGGGGCGTTTCCGCCCCCGCGCTGGATCGATGAGGCTGACGCCCCGTTTGATCAGGCCAGCAGGTCTTTCACGCCGTCGCGCTCTTCGAGCAGCTCGTTGAGCGTGTGGGTCATGCGCTCGCGGGAGAACTGATCGATCTCCAGGCCCTGGACGATCTTGTACTCGCCGTTTTCGGTGGTGACCGGGAAGCCGTAGATGATGCCTTCGGGGATGCCGTAGGAACCGTCGGACGGGATGCCCATGGTGACCCATTCGCCATTGGAGCCCAGCACCCAGTCACGGATGTGGTCGATGGCGGCATTGGCAGCGGAAGCGGCGGAGGACAGGCCGCGGGCTTCGATGATGGCGGCGCCACGCTTGCCGACGGTCGGCAGGAACACGTCGCGGTTCCAGGCTTCGTCGTTCACCAGCGCCGGCACCTTGTCGCCGTTGGAGGTGGTGAAGCGGTAGTCGGCATACATCGTGGGGGAGTGGTTGCCCCAGACGACCAGGTTCTTCAGGCTGGACACTTCACGGCCGGTCTTGCCAGCAAGCTGGGACAGGGCGCGGTTGTGGTCAAGGCGCAGCATGCCGGTGAAGTTCTTGGCGCTGACGCGGCCGTACTTGACGGCGATTTCCTTGGCGATGTAGGCGTTGGTGTTGCAGGGGTTGCCAACCACCAGCACCTTGACGTCCGGAGCAGCATGCTGGCCGATGGCGGCACCCTGCACGGTGAAGATCTTGGCGTTTTCGGTCAGCAGGTCCTTGCGCTCCATGCCGGGGCCGCGGGGGCGGGCACCGACCAGCAGGCAGACCTGGGCGTCCTTGAAGGCGACATTGGGGTCGTCGGTGGCGATCATGCCGGCCAGCAGCGGGAAGGCACAGTCTTCCAGCTCCATCATCACGCCCTTGACGGCCTTCTGGGCCTGGGGGAGATCGAGCAGTTGAAGGATGACGGGCTGGTCCTTGCCCAGCATTTCGCCACTGGCGATGCGGAACAGGAGGCTGTAGCCGATCTGGCCGGCAGCGCCGGTTACTGCGACACGAACGGGGGCTTTTGCCATTATTGAGACTCCCTCTCAGAAAGAAGTGTTATCGACTCGTTGCTGCTGTCTCGCGCCGCCTTCACGCCGCCGCGATAGGATTCGTTGCTGGGATCAATGTCTGATCGGTCAACAGCCGAATCGTAGGACGATTTCCGGGGGGTGTCAATTTCCATGTTATATGTCTTATATAAGACAAAAGACATCCCATAGACTGGTCTGGAAAAGTGTGATTCAATAGACCGATGCGACCCGAATCGCCCACCTTCAGTCCCCTGTACCGTCAGATCAAGAATCTGATGCTGA
Source organism: Zoogloea dura (assembly GCF_012927165.1). Lineage (GTDB taxonomy): Bacteria > Pseudomonadota > Gammaproteobacteria > Burkholderiales > Rhodocyclaceae > Zoogloea > Zoogloea dura. The sequence continues at coordinate 121,578 of NZ_JABBGA010000012.1, read as the reverse complement.
ATGCCCTGGAGTCCGCCGAATGGCGGCCCGGCCAGGCCATTCCCAGTGAACAGGAACTCGCGCTGCGCTTCAATGTAAGCCAGGGTACCGTCCGTAAGGCCATCGATGAGATGGCTGCTGAAAATCTGCTGGTCCGCAAGCAGGGCAAGGGAACCTATGTGGCATCCCATAATGACCCGCGGGCGCTCTTCAGGTTTCTGCGTCTGGTGCCCATGGATGGCGATCTGGCGCATCCCCAGAGCGTACCGCTTGATTGCTGGAAGGCCAAGGCCGGCAATGAGGCGGCGCGCATGTTGGGCATCGAGCTCGGCGCGCCGGTGACCATTCTGCGTCGTCTTCTCAAGTTTTCAGGCAAGCCCGTGGTGATCGACGAGATCTATCTGCCGGGGGAGATCTTCCATGGGCTGACCATGGAAGTCCTGCAGAGCGGCCACGGCTCCCTCTACAGCCTTTTTGAAACCCGTTTCGGGGTTCGCATGATTCGCGCAGAAGAGCGGATCCGAGCAGTGGCTGCCGATCGCATGACCAGTGAAACCCTTGGCGTTCCTGAAGGCACCCCATTGCTGTCCGTGGAGCGGGTGACCTATACCTATGGCGATAAGCCAGTGGAGTGGCGGCGGGGGCTTTATTCGACTGCCGAGCACTACTATCTCAATGAATTGAATTGAGGTTTTAAAGTTGGCAGGAGGGCCCGGCCTGTCAGTAGTCGGTAAGGGTATATACTTATAATTTTGTCGTGTGGGAAAAGTGCGGCCTATTTGGCCGCAATTGCTAGAGGGAAAATCTATGACAGAGGTGACTTTGAAGAAACAGCGCCCGAAGCATCTGGCGCTGAACGAGATCAGGCTTCCGTTGCCCGGAAAGGTCTCGATCCTGCACCGGGTGAGCGGTTCCGGTCTGTTCCTGATGCTGCCGGTTCTGCTGGCCCTGTTTGGTGCGAGCGTCGGCTCACCTGAGTCCTATGCGGTCTTCCGCGAGTTCGTCGGCAACATCTTTGTGAAGCTGCTGCTCGTGGGCCTGCTGTGGGCTTACCTGCATCATTTCTGTGCGGGCATCCGCTTTCTGCTGCTGGACGTTCACGTCGGTGTCGATAAGGAATCCGCCGTCAAGAGCGCCCGTCTCGTGCTGATCGTCAGCCTCACCCTCACTGCCCTTCTGGTGGCCAAACTATGGTAAAGCCCGTCATCGTCGGCGCCCACTACGGTTTCCGCGACTGGCTCGCCCAGCGCGTCACTGCCGTTGTGATGGCCCTGTATACCCTCGTTTTTGCTGCTTACGCCCTGTCCATGCCGGATGGCTCCTTCGAGAGCTGGCGTGGTGTCTTCAGCGGCGGCTTCATGAAGTTTGCGACCTTCCTGTTCTTCATGTCCCTGTTCTTCCATGCCTGGATTGGCGTGCGGGACATCTTCATGGACTACATCAAGCCGGTCGGCATCCGTCTGACCCTGCACTCGGTCGTCGCCCTTCTGCTCATCGGCTATGCCGGCTGGGCTGCTCAGATTCTCTGGAGGCTGTAAGTGAAAGTCGCTAAGCATACCTTTGATGCGGTAATCGTCGGCGCCGGCGGCGCTGGCCTGCGGGCGGCCCTGCAGCTTTCCGAAGCCGGTCTCAAGACCGCGGTCCTGACCAAGGTGTTCCCGACCCGCTCCCACACTGTGGCGGCGCAGGGCGGTGTGGCGGCCTCGCTGGGCAACTCCACCGAGGACAACTGGCACTGGCACATGTACGACACCGTCAAGGGGTCGGACTGGCTGGGCGACCAGGACGCAATCGAGTTCATGGTCAAGAAGGCCAATGAGGTCGTCGTCGAGCTCGAGCACTACGGCATGCCCTTCGACCGTACCGACAACGGCAAGATCTACCAGCGCCCGTTCGGTGGTCACTCCCAGAATTACGGTCAGACTCCGGTGTCCCGCTCCTGTGCGGCCGCCGACCGTACCGGCCATGCCATGCTGCACGCCCTGTACCAGCGCAACGTCCGCGCCAACACCCAGTTCTTTGTGGAGTGGATGGCCATGGACCTGATCCGCAATACGGACGGTGACGTGCTCGGCGTGACCGCGATGGAAATGGAGACCGGCGAGGTCTCGATCTTCCACGCCAAAGCCACCATTTTCGCGACCGGCGGTGCCGGCCGTATCTACTACAGCTCCACCAATGCCTTTATCAACACCGGTGACGGTGTGGGCATGGCGGCCCGTGCCGGTATTCCGCTGGAAGACATGGAGTTCTGGCAGTTCCACCCGACCGGCGTGGCCGGCGCAGGTGTGCTGATCACCGAAGGTGTGCGCGGCGAGGGCGGCATTCTCCGCAATGCCTCCGGCGAGCGCTTCATGGAGCGTTATGCGCCCAACCTGAAGGATCTGGCCTCCCGCGACGTGGTGTCCCGCTCCATGGTGACCGAGATCAACGAAGGCCGTGGTTGCGGTTCCGAGAAGGACCACGTCCTGCTCGACATCACCCACCTGTCGCCCGAGACCATCAACAAGCGTCTGCCGGGCATCCGCGAGATCTCGATCCAGTTCGCTGGGGTGGACCCGATCAAGGCGCCGATCCCGGTCGTGCCGACCTGCCACTACCAGATGGGCGGTATTCCGACCAACTACAAGGGCCAGGTCGTGGTGCCGAAGGATGGCAACCCGAACGTTCCCGTGGCGGGCTTCTACGCCGCCGGCGAATGTGCCTGCGCCTCCGTGCACGGCGCCAACCGCCTCGGCACCAACTCGCTGCTCGACCTGCTGGTGTTCGGCAAGGCTGCCGGCGAGACCGTGGTGAACGACTTCAAGTCCGGTCAGCTCACCCTCAAGCCGCTGCCCGACAACGCCGCCGACGTGTCGCTGGCCCGTATCGCCCGTCTGGAAACCCAGACCAACGGCGAAGACGTGCATGAAGTGCGCCTTGATATGCAGCGCACCATGCAGAAGCACGCCGGTGTGTTCCGTTTTGCGGACATCCTCAAGGAAGGCGTCACCAAGATCCTCCAGGTGGCGGAGCGTGCCAAGACTACCCAGATCAAGGACAAGTCCAAGGTCTGGAACACCGCCCGCACCGAGGCCCTGGAACTCGACAACCTGATCGAAGTGGCCAAGGCCACCATGATCTCCGCCGAGGCCCGCAAGGAGTCCCGTGGTGCCCACGTGCGCGACGACGCGATCGACTGCGCCGAGACCCCCAACGGGCGCGACGACAAGAACTGGCTCAAGCACACGCTGTGGTACAGCGAAGGCAACCGTCTTGACTACAAGCCGGTCAACCTGCAGCCGCTGTCCCCCGAAGTCGAGCCGATCGCGCTCGCCAAGCGTACCTACTGAGCGTTCCGGAGAATAGAACATGAGCAGCAAGCGAACCGTACAGTTCAAGATTTACCGCTACGATCCGGACAGGGACGACAAGCCCTACATGCAGGACATCTCCGTCGAGCTCGAAGAGTCCGACAAGAAGCTGCTGGATGCGCTGGTGCGCCTCAAGGCCAAGGACGACACCCTGTCCTTCCGCCGCTCCTGCCGTGAAGGTGTGTGTGGCTCCGACGCCATGAACATCAACGGCAAGAACGGGCTGGCCTGCCTGACCGCCATGGAGAATCTGGCCGAGCCGATCACCATCCGTCCGCTGCCCGGCCTGCCGGTCATCCGCGACGTGATCGTCGACATGACCCAGTTCTTCAAGCAGTACCACTCGATCAAGCCTTACCTGGTCAACAACGACCCGGCGCCGGAACGTGAGCGCCTGCAGAGCCCGGAAGACCGCGAAGAGTTGAACGGCCTTTACGAGTGCATCCTGTGCGCCTGCTGCTCCACCAGCTGCCCGTCGTTCTGGTGGAACCCGGACAAGTTTGTCGGTCCGGCCGGCCTGCTCGCCGCTTACCGCTTCCTCGCGGACACCCGCGACCAGGCGACCAGCGAGCGTCTGGACAATCTGGAAGATCCGTACCGTCTGTTCCGCTGTCACTCGATCATGAACTGCGTCGATGTCTGCCCGAAGGGTCTCAACCCGACCAAGGCCATCGGCAAGATCAAGGACATGATGGTTCGTCGCGCCGTATGACGCTGAACAGGGGACGCGTGCGCTGGCAGTGCCGTCGGGCTCTTCTCGAGCTCGATCTGGTGTTCGCGCGTTTCCTCGAACGGCACTTTGATCGTCTGACCGACGATCAACTGGCTGCTCTGGATGACCTGCTGGTTGTCGAAGACCATGACCTCTGGGCCATGGTCAACGGCAGCCAGCCGGTTGCCAAGGACAGCTGGAAGGAAATGGTTGAGCTGCTGCGGGAACGCTGACAGGCCGGGCAGCCCGACCGCTAGGGAGCTGGAGTTTCAACAGGGAAAAGGGACCAAAACATGACCACGCAACGCACTGCTGCACTGAACGTAGATGGCAAGTCCGTCGAGTTTCCGATCATGTCGGGGACGCACGGCAACGATGTGATCGACATTCGCTCCCTCGGGGGCAAGACCGGTTTGTTCACTTACGACTCCGGTTTCCTGTCTACCGCCAGCTGCCAGTCCAAGGTCACCTATATCGACGGTGACAAGGGTGAGCTGCTGTACCGCGGCTACCCGATCGAGCAACTCGCCGAGAACTGCAACTTCCTCGAAGTCACCTATCTGCTGAAGAATGGCGAGCTGCCCAACGCCACCCAGAAGACCGACTTCGAAAGCACCATCAAGCGTCACACGATGGTTCACGAGCAGCTCTCCAAGTTTTACTCCGGCTTCCGTCGCGACGCCCACCCGATGGCCGTCATGACCGGCGTGGTCGGCGCCCTGTCCGCCTTCTACCACGACGCGATGGACTTCGCCGACGCCGAGCACCGCAATGTCAGCTTCAACCGCCTCGTGGCCAAGATGCCGACCATCGTGGCGATGGCGTACAAGTACAACACCGGCATGCCGTTCATGTACCCGGACAACGAGCTGGACTACACCGCGAACTTCATGCGCATGATGTTTGGCAACCCGTGCGAAAAGTACGTGCCGAACCCGGTGCTGGTCCGCGCCCTGGACGTGATCTTCACGCTGCACGCCGATCACGAGCAGAACGCTTCCACCTCCACCGTGCGTCTGGCCGGTTCTTCCGGCGCCAACCCGTTTGCCTGTATCGCTGCCGGCATCGCCTGCCTGTGGGGCCCGGCTCACGGCGGCGCGAACGAAGCCTGCCTGAACATGCTGGAAGAGATCGGTGACGTGTCCCGCGTGGGTGAGTACATCAACCGCGCCAAGGACAAGAACGACAGCTTCAAGCTGATGGGCTTCGGTCACCGCGTCTACAAGAACTTCGACCCGCGTGCCAAGCTGATGCGCAAGGTCTGCTACGACGTGCTGTCCGAACTCGGCCTCGAGAACGACCGGCTCTTCAAGCTGGCCATGGAACTCGAGAAGATCGCCCTGGAAGACCAGTACTTCGTCGAGAAAAAGCTCTACCCGAACGTGGACTTCTACTCCGGCATCGTGCAGAAGGCCCTCGGCATCCCGACCGACATGTTCACCTGCATCTTCGCCCTGGCGCGCACCGTGGGCTGGATGACCCAGTGGGAAGAGATGATCACCGATCCGGAATACAAGATCGGTCGTCCCCGTCAGCTGTACATCGGCGCCGCCCGCCGCGACGTCGTACCGCTGGCCCAGCGCGCCTAATATTGCCCGGAGGGGGAGGGGGAAACAGGAGAAGCGAATGCGGGATGGTCGACGTCTTTGGCCATCCCGCTTCGTTTATCCGGAAGAATCTGTTGTCTGGGATTTCTCCCCACCGCAGCAAGCACATCCAATAAGACAAGATATAAGCCAGGTGGTCGCCCATGATGAAACAGCTGTTTGAAAGCTCCCAGTTGTTCGGCAGCAATGCGCCGTTCATCGAGGAACTCTACGAGAACTATCTCGACAATCCCGACTCCGTCTCGGAAGAATGGCGGAGCTATTTCGACTCCCTGCAAAACGTCCCGGGCAAGGGCCCCGACGTGGCGCATTACCCGATCATCAACGCGTTTGCCGACATGGCCAAGCGCGGCGCTGTGCGTACCGTGGTGTCGGCTGGCACCGACCAGAAGCAGGTCGGCGTGCTGCAGCTCATCAATGCGCACCGCTTCCTGGGCACCCGCTGGGCACAGCTGGATCCGCTCAAGCGCACCGAGCGCCCCGAGATCCACGAGCTGGAGCTGTCCCACTACGGCTTCACCGAAGCCGATCTGAACCAGAGCTTCAATACGGGCTCCTTCCACGGTCTGCCCGGTGATCACGCCACCCTGCGCGAGATCCTCGATGCGGTGCGTCAGACTTACTGCGGCTCCATCGGCGCCGAGTACATGTACATGACCGACATCGGCGAGAAGCGCTGGATTCAGGCGCGCCTCGAGCCCACCAAGGGCCGCCCGGTGTTCCAGCCCGATCACCAGCGTCGCATCCTCGAGCGCCTGACGGCTGCCGAGACCATGGAGCGCTACCTGCATACCAAGTATGTCGGCCAGAAGCGCTTCTCCCTCGAAGGTGGCGAAAGCACCATCGTGGCGATGGACGAGCTGATCCGCGTGGCCGGCAGCAAGGGCGTCCAGGAGATCGTCATCGGCATGGCCCACCGTGGCCGCCTGAACGTGCTGGTCAATACCCTCGGCAAGTCGCCGAGCATGCTGTTCTCCGAATTCGAAGGCAAGGCGGCGTCCGACCTGTCGGCAGGCGACGTGAAATACCACATGGGCTTCTCCAGCGACGTCATGACCGCTGGCGGCCCGGTGCACCTGACCCTGGCCTTCAACCCGTCCCATCTGGAAATCGTCAACCCCGTGGTCGAGGGCTCCGTGTATGCCCGCCAGACCCGTCGCGGTGCGAACGGCAAGGCCGAGATCATCCCCGTGATCATCCACGGTGATGCGGCGGTTGCCGGCCAGGGCGTGAACCAGGAAATGCTCAATTTCGCGCAGACCCGCGGCTACGGCACGGGCGGCACGATCCACATCGTGGTGAACAACCAGATCGGCTTCACCACCTCCGATCCCCGCGACTACCGTTCCTCCCTGTACTGCACCGACATCTTCAAGATGGGTGAGGCACCGATCTTCCACGTGAATGGCGATGATCCGGAGGCCGTGGCCTTCGTCATGGGCCTGGCCGTGGAGTATCGCCAGGAGTTCAAGAAGGACGTGGTTGTCGACATCGTCTGCTACCGCAAGCTCGGCCACAACGAGGCCGACGAGCCGATGGTGACCCAGCCGCTGATGTACAAGAAGATCGCCAAGCACCCGGGCACCCGCAAGCTGTACGCGGACAAGCTGTCCCAGCTGGGCGTGGTCAAGGCCGACGAGCCCGAGCAGTTCATCAAGGACTACCGTGCCGCGCTGGACAAGGGCGAGCTGCTGTCCAACCCCGTGCTGTCCGACTTCAAGCGCCAGTTCGCCCAGGACTGGGGTCCGTACGTCGGCAAGAAGTACACCGACAAGTGCGACACCAAGGTGCCGATGGCCGAACTCAAGCGCCTGGCCAAGTCGCTGACCACCACGCCGGATGGCTTCACCCTGCACCCCCGCGTGCAGAAGATCATCGACGACCGCAAGGCGATGGGCGACGGCAAGCTGCCCTTCGACTGGGGCATGGCCGAGAACCTGGCCTACGCCAGCCTGCTGGTGCAGGGCTATGGCGTGCGCATCTCCGGTGAGGACGTGGGCCGTGGCACCTTCTTCCACCGCCACGCTGCGCTGCACGACCAGAACCGTGACCAGTGGCACGACGGCACCTTCTACCCGCTGCAGAATATCCGTGAGGGTCAGGGCCCGTTCTACTGCTACGACTCCGTGCTGTCCGAAGAAGCCGTGCTGGCCTTCGAATACGGCTACGCCACCGCCGAGCCGAACCAGCTCGTGATCTGGGAAGCCCAGTTCGGCGACTTCGCCAACGGCGCCCAGGTGGTGATGGACCAGTTCATCAGCTCCGGTGAGGCCAAGTGGGGCCGTCAGTGCGGTCTCGTGATGATGCTGCCGCACGGCTACGAAGGTCAGGGCCCCGAGCACTCTTCCGCCCGCATCGAGCGTTACATGCAGCTGTGCGCCGAGATGAACATGGAAGTGTGCATTCCCTCCGGCCCGTCGCAGATCTTCCACCTGCTGCGTCGCCAGGCCCTGCGCAAGATTCGCAAGCCGCTGGTGATCATCACGCCGAAGTCCCTGCTGCGCCACAAGGATGCGATCTCGTCCCTGGACGACCTGTCCAAGGGCACCTTCCAGACCGTCATCGGCGAAGTGGACGAACTGGACGCCAAGAAGGTCAAGCGCGTCGTGATCTGCTCCGGCAAGATCTATTACGAGCTGCTGGCCCACCGTCGTGCCAACAACATCGACGACATCGCCATCGTCCGCCTGGAGCAGCTCTATCCGTTCCCGGCCGAGGCCTTTGCCGCCGAGGTCAACAAGTACCCGAACGCCAAGGAAGTCGTGTGGTGCCAGGAAGAGCCGCGCAACCAGGGTGTCTGGTACTGGCTCGCCTCCCGCCATCACCTCGACAGCGCGCTGGGCGACACGCACAAGTTCCTGCTCGTGGCCCGTCCCGCTGCCGCGTCCCCGGCTGTCGGCTACTACGCCAAGCACAACGCGCAACAGAAGGCTGTTATCGAAAATGCGTTCGGCGAAATCAAAGCCTGATGCCCATGTCCATGCCGAACTGAAAAAGAGGGAGAAAACATGCTGATCGAAGTCAAAGTGCCGCAACTGTCCGAGTCCGTTTCCGAAGCCACCCTGGTGAGTTGGCACAAGAAGGAAGGCGACTCCGTGTCCCGTGACGAAAACCTGATCGACATCGAGACCGACAAGGTCGTGCTCGAGACCCCGGCCCCGGCCGACGGTGTGCTGGTCAAGCTCGTCAAGAACGGCGGCGATTCCGTGACCTCCGGCGAAGTCATCGCCACCATCGACACCGAAGCCAAGGCCGCCGCAGGAGCCCCGGCTGCTGCCGCTCCGGCCGCCGCGCCCGCTGCTGCTGCGCCGGCTGCTGCCGTCAGTGGCGCCAGCCCGTCCGCCCGCAAGATCCTGGACGAGAAGGGCATTGCTGCCGGCGACGTGGCCGGTTCCGGCCGTGGTGGCCGTGTCACCAAGGAAGATGCCGTCGCTGCCCAGCCCAAGGCTGCCGCTGCTGCTGCCGCACCGGCCGTGGCGATCGCCGCCGGTGACCGTACCGAGCAGCGCGTTCCGATGACCCGTCTGCGTGCCCGCATCGCCGAGCGCCTGATCCAGTCCAAGAACGAAAACGCCATCCTGACCACGTTCAACGAAGTGAACATGGCGCCGGTGATGGCCCTGCGCAAGCAGTACGGCGACAAGTTCGAGAAGGCTCACGGCGTGCGCCTGGGCTTCATGGGCTTCTTCGTGAAGGCTGCCGTGGCTGCCCTCAAGAAGTACCCGATCCTCAACGCCTCGGTCGATGGCAATGACATCGTCTACCACGGCTACATCGACATCGGCATCGCTGTCGGCTCCCCCCGTGGCCTGGTGGTGCCCATCCTGCGCGACGTGGACAACATGTCCATCGCCGACATCGAGAAGAAGATTGCCGAGTTCGGCCAGAAGGCCAAGGACGGCAAGCTCTCCATCGAAGAGCTCACCGGCGGCACCTTCTCCATCTCCAACGGCGGCGTGTTCGGTTCCATGATGTCCACCCCGATCATCAACCCGCCCCAGTCCGCGATCCTCGGCATCCATGCCACCAAGGACCGCGCCGTGGTCGAGAATGGTCAGGTCGTGGTGCGCCCGATCAACTATCTGGCCATGTCCTACGATCACCGCATCATCGACGGCCGCGAAGCCGTCCTCGGTCTGGTGACCATGAAGGAAGCCCTGGAAGATCCGGCCCGTCTGATTCTGGACGTCTGATCCCACCTGTCGAAGGCACTGCCGCAGCCCGCAAGGGTTGCTGCAGTGCCTCGTTTACATCCGCACAAGGAAACGATAAATGGCGAAGCAATTTGACGTGCTGGTCATCGGCGGTGGTCCCGGTGGCTACGTGGCCGCGATCCGCGCCGCGCAACTCGGTTTCAACACGGCCTGCGCCGAATCCAACCCCTACGCCGACCCGAAGGGCGAGCCCCGCCTGGGCGGCACCTGCCTGAACGTGGGCTGCATCCCGTCCAAGGCCCTGCTGCACACCTCCCACCTGTTCGAGGAAGCCGGTCACGCCTTCGAAGAGCAGGGCATCTCCGTCGGCACCCCGAAGATCGACGTGGCCAAGATGATCGGCCGCAAGTCCAAGATCGTCGAGCAGCTCACCAGCGGCATCAAGGGTCTGTTCAAGAAGAACAAGGTCACCTTCCTGGCCGGCCATGGTTCCTTCGTCGGCAAGACTGATGGCGGCTGGCAGGTCAAGGTCGGTGAAGAGGTCGTCGAGGCCAAGAACGTGATCGTGGCCACCGGCTCCACCGCCCGCCACCTGCCCGGCATCCCCGTGGACAACAAGCTGGTGTGCGACAACATCGGCGCGCTGGACATCGACTCCGTGCCCAAGCGCCTCGGCCTGATCGGCTCCGGCGTGATCGGCCTGGAAATGGGCTCCGTGTGGAAGCGCCTGGGCGCCGAAGTCACCATTCTCGAAGCCATGGACAGCTTCCTCGGCGCTGCCGACCAGGATCTGGCCAAGGAAGCCCTCAAGCTGTTCACCAAGCAAGGCCTGGACATCAAGCTGTCCGTCAAGGTCGGCAAGGTCACCGTCGGCAAGAAGTCCGTCACCGTCGAGTACGAAACCAAGGATGGCGCCCAGAAGGTCGAATTCGACCGCCTGATCGTCTCCGTCGGCCGCGTACCCAACACCGCCGGCCTGAACGCCGAAGCGGTCGGTCTCAAGATTGACGAGCGCGGCTTCATCGACGTGGACGGCCACAACCAGACCAACCTGCCCGGCGTCTGGGCGGTGGGCGACGTGGTGCGCGGCCCCATGCTGGCCCACAAGGCCATGGAAGAAGGCGTTGCGGTGGCCGAGACCCTGGCGGGCCAGAAGGGCCACACCAACTTCGACACCATCCCCTGGGTCATCTACACCTCCCCGGAAATCGCCTGGGTGGGCAAGACCGAGCAGCAGCTCAAGGCCGAAGGCGCCGCCTACAAGGTTGGCAAGATCCCCTTCATGGCCAACGGCCGTGCCCTGGGCGCCGGTACCCCGGCAGGCTTCGTCAAGATGATCGCCGATGCCAACACCGACCGTATCCTCGGCGTGCACATCATTGGTTCGAACGCTTCCGAGCTGATCGGCGAGGCGGTGGTGACCATGGAGTTCGCCGGCGCGTCGGAAGACCTCGCCCGCATCTGCCATGCCCACCCGACCCTGTCGGAAGTGGTGCACGAAGCTGCGCTGGCGGTGGACAAGCGTCCGCTGCACTTCTGATCGTCAGGGGCCGGTTCTCCGGCCTCTGCGTCAGCCGGGGGTGGTCAGGCGTAAAATGCCTCACCACCCCCGTTTCCATCCTCAGCACCCATAAGAACATTTCACGAAGATGCCCCACCGAATCCTCAAGGTTGCCGAGCACGGCATGCTCGACGCCTACGAAGCGACCCTCAAGGCGCGTGGCTTCAAGTCTGACCCTGCCCAGCGCGCCGCAGCCCAGCGTCTGCAAGGCCTCTACTCCGATCTGGTGGCCTTCAAGGCGGCCCGTCGCGGCACCATCCGCAAGCTGCTGTCCCGTCCCAAGCAACCCCGCAGCGTCTATTTCTGGGGCGGGGTAGGGCGTGGCAAGAGCTTCCTGATGGACTGTTTCTACGATTCGGTGCCCTACCAGCGCAAGCGCCGGGTGCACTTCCATGCCTTCATGCAGGAAGTCCAGAACGACCTCAAGAACCTGAACAACGAACCCGATCCCCTGCAGAAGGTGGCCGACCGGATCGCCCGCCAGACCCGCCTGCTGTGCTTCGACGAGTTCCATGTGTCCGACATCGCCGACGCGATGATCCTGGGCCGGCTGCTGGATGCCCTGTTCGCCCGCGGCACGATCTTCGTGATGACCTCCAACTATCCGCCGGATGGCCTCTATCCCAACGGCCTGCAGCGCATCAACTTCCTGCCCACCATCGACATGATCAAGCGTCGTTTCGATGTGGTGGAGGTCGATCACGGCACCGACTACCGCCTGCGCACCCTGGAGCAGATGGATGCCTTCCTGGTCCCGGGGGACGATGCCGCCGACAAGCACCTGGCCAGCGATTTCGAGAAGATCGCCGGTACCAAGGGCGAGCTCGGCGAGATCGAAGTGCTGGAACGCAAGCTCAAGGTGGTGCGCCGGGCCGCCGGGGTGATCTGGTTCGATTTCGACACCCTGTGCGGCGGCAACCGCTCCCAGAACGACTACCTCGAGATCGCCCGCGAGCACCACACCCTGATCCTCTCCCGGGTGCCCAAGATGAGTGCGGCCATGGCCTCCGAGGCGCGGCGCTTCACCTGGCTCATCGACGTGCTTTACGACCACCGGGTCAAACTGCTGGTCAGCGCCGAATGCCAGGCCTATGACCTCTATCTTGAAGGCCGCCAGGCGAGTGAATTTCACCGTACCGTCAGCCGCCTGATCGAGATGCGCTCTCGCGACTACCTGGCCGAAGCCCACCGGGTGGCCTGACACGTCCGTGCCGGCGTGGCGAGCCGGCATGCGCGGGGGCCTGCTGCAGGCCGTTTCCATCGCCTGAGCACTCTGGCGCTATCATTCCATTTGTCATGAACGTCGAAAAAGCCTTCGCCCCGGACGGCCCCCTGGCCGCCGCCATTCCCGGTTTCTCGCCCCGCGTGCAGCAGGTCGAGATGGCGGAGCACATCGCCCATACCCTAAAGGAAAACGGGGTGCTGGTGGCCGAGGCGGGTACCGGCACCGGCAAGACCTACGCCTACCTGGTGCCTGCCTTGCTGGGCGGCGGCAAGGTGATCATCTCCACCGGTACCAAGACCCTGCAGGATCAGTTGTACAACCGCGACCTGCCCACCATCCGTGGCGCGCTCAAGGTGCCGGTGGCGGTGGCGTTGCTGAAGGGGCGTTCCAACTATGTCTGCCATTACCACCTGGCCCGCAACCTGGTGGATGGCCGCTTCACCACGCCGGAAGATGCCGCCCACCTGCGGGCCATCGGGCGCTTCATGGAGATCACCCAGAGCGGCGACAAGGCGGAGTGCCCCGAAGTGCCGGAAGACGCCGCGGCCTGGCAGTTTGCCACTTCGTCCCGGGACAACTGCCTGGGGCAGGAATGCCCGAACATCAAGGAGTGCTTCGTCGCCGCCGCCCGCCGTACCGCCATGGATGCCGACGTGGTGGTGGTCAATCACCACCTCTTCTTCGCCGACGTGATGTTGCGCGACGAGGGCATGGGCGAGTTGCTGCCTTCCTGCAATGCCGTCATCTTCGACGAAGCCCACCAGTTGCCGGAAACCGCCAGCCTGTTCTTCGGCGAGAGCGTGTCCACCTCCCAGCTGCTGGAGCTGGCCCGCGACACCCGCTCCGAGACGGTGGCTGGCGCGCGTGACTGCCTGGACCTGATCGAGCTTACCCGCAAGCTTGAGAAGGCTGCGCGCGACCTGCGCCTGTCGGTGAACGCCGAGAACGCCCGCTTCGGCTTCGCCCAGATGGAAGACAACAAACCCTTCCACGAAGGCGTCGAAGCGCTCGATGCCGAACTTGCGGCCTTCTGCGCCCTGCTCGAGACCCAGGCGGAGCGCTCCGAAGGCCTGGCCAACTGCCTGCGCCGCACCCAGGAGCTGCAGCAGATCCTGGCCCGCTGGCAGAACCCGGAGGGCGCCGACTGGGTGCGCTGGGTGGAGGTCTTCAGCCAGTCGCTGGCCCTGCATGCCACGCCCTTGTCCATCGCCGCCATCTTCAAGCGCCAGATGGACGGCCATCCGCGGGCCTGGATCTTCACCTCGGCGACCCTCGCCGTGGGGCGGGATTTCGGCCATTACTGCCGGGAGCTCGGTCTGCACTGGGTCGAGCCGCCGATCGACACCGCGGTGTGGGGCAGCCCCTTCGACTACCCCCAGCAGGCCATCCTGTATGCGCCCCAGGGCATGCCCGAACCCAACAGCCCGGAGTACCCGGACGCGGTGGCCGACGTGGCCTTTCCGCTGATCCGCGCCGCCCAGGGGCGCACCTTCGTGCTGTGCACCTCCCTCAAGGCGATGCGGCGCATCCATGAACTGATCGGCGAGAAGCTGGAGCGCGAGAAGCTCAAGCTGCCCCTGCTGATCCAGGGGGAGGGCTCGCGCACCGAGCTCCTCGACCGTTTCCGTCGTCTCGGCAACGCCATCCTGGTGGCCAGCCAGAGCTTCTGGGAAGGGGTCGACGTGCCGGGCGATGCGCTGTCGGTGGTGGTCATCGACAAGCTGCCTTTCGCGCCACCCGACGACCCGGTGCTGGCCGCTCGCATCGAGTACATGCAGAAGTCCGGTCGCAGCCCCTTCATGGAGTACCAGCTTCCGCGGGCGGTCATCAACGTCAAGCAGGGGGCAGGGCGCCTGATCCGCACCGAGCGTGATCGCGGCGTGCTCGCCATCTGCGATCCGCGCATGCTCAGCAAGCCCTATGGCAAGCGGGTCTGGCAGAGCCTGCCGCCGATGCGGCGGAGCAAGGCCGAGGCCGAGGTGGTCGAGTTTCTCGAGCGCCTGCCCGCCCCCAAGACCGCAGGTTGATCGCACGCCCCCCTTGAGCAGAAACACCCATACGAACCGTCTCAAGTCCTCTGGAGCTTTCCGCAATTCATCCGATATCCCCTTACCGGGCGAAGACCCATGCGCGAAGGCCATGACGGGGCCTCAGCGCCCTGTTTCATCACGGTTCAAAGGGGGATGCACAGATGCGTATCAATCAGCCGACGACAGGTATCGAGACACGGGTTCCCGAAGGGAGCTTTCTGTATAGCCGCACCGATCTGAAAGGGCGGATCGTTGAGGTCAACGACGACTTCGCCGCCATCTCGGGCTTCTCCCGCGATGAGCTGATCGGCCAGCCCCACAACCTGGTCCGCCATCCGGACATGCCCGCAGAGGCATTCGGCGACCTGTGGGTCGCGCTAAAGGACAATCGTACCTGGAACGGTTTCGTCAAGAACCGGCGCAAGGACGGCGGTTATTACTGGGTTCATGCCTTCGTCTCCCCGGTGCGCGAGGACGGCAAGGTGGTCGGTTATCAGTCCGTACGTCGCTGCCCCGACCCCAAGGTCACGCGCAAGCTGGAGGGCGACTACGCCAGGATCCGGAATGCCGCCGGTAAGGGCAGCCTGACCGTGGCGGACGGCCGGGTGCTCCGCAAGGGCTGGGCCGGGGCGCTTGCGCGTTTGTCTTTTGCCGCCCGAGCCCGTCTGGTCCTGCTGGCCCTCGTGCTGTTGCAGGCTGTGTTGATCGGCAAGCTGCTGCTCGACTCCGATACCGCCACGTCCTCCCTGAAAGGTCTCTACGCCGATCGCCTGATCCCCACGCACCAATTGGCGCAGGTGAGGAGCGCCATGCTCGACCTGCAGCTGATGGCGGCCGGGGGGCAGGCGGGGCAGGCCCGCTTCGAGAAGGATCGCAAGCAGTTGAAGGACAACTGGCAGGCGTACATCGCAACCACCCTGGTGGCGGATGAATCGAAGCTCATCCGCGAGCTCACTCCCCTGCTCGAGCAGTTCGACAATCGGCTCGAGCGTGTCGGCGCCCAGATCCAGGCCGGCAACGTGCCGGCGATCCAGGCTGAAGCGTCGGCACTGGGCAAGGACTATGCGCCCATCGAGCCGCTGCTAGGCCAGTTGATCGGGATCCAGCAGCAGGTCGGCTCACAGGTGATAGCCGACAACGAAGGCTTGCAGCACCGCAATCTGTGGACTGCGGGCGCCCTGGTCCTGCTGGTGATGGTGGCACTGACGTTGATCTTCATGGCCCTGCAGCGGCTGGGGCGTGATCTCGACTCCCTGTGCCGGACCATGACGGCCACCGAGCAGGACGGTGACCTGCGGCGTATCTCTTCGGTCTCGCGGGGGGACGAGATCGGCCGTATTGCGTCGGCCTACAACGCGATGATGGCGAACATCCAGGCGATCATGCTGGGCGTGCAGGCCGCGTCGCGCCAGGTGCTCGAACAGTCCGGCCAGCTTGCCGGGTCGAGCCAGCAGGTGGCGGATGGCGCGGCCCGCTCCAGCGAGGCCGCTTCTTCGACCGCCGCGGCGGTGGAGCAGGTCACCGTGGCCATCAACGAGGTGGCTGAAAATGTGGGAACGGCGGCGCAGGTGGCTCGCCAGGGCAGCGAGGAGGCCGAGCGTGGCCGCAAGACCGCCGGGCAGGCGGCCGACGAGGTTGCCAAGCTTGCCGAGACGGTCAGCGCGACGATCCAGACCATGGGCAAGCTGGTGCACTCCTCCGAGGAGATCGGCAGCATCGCCGTGGTGATCAAGGAGATCGCCGACCAGACCAATCTGCTGGCGCTCAACGCCGCCATCGAGGCGGCCCGGGCCGGCGAGCAGGGACGCGGCTTCGCGGTGGTTGCCGATGAAGTACGCAAGCTGGCCGAGCGCACCACCGGCGCCACCGGACAGATCAGCGGCATCATCATGGCGCTGAAGGAGGAGACCCGCCATGCCGTCAGTGCGGTGCAGACCGGCGACGTCCAGGTCCGCAACGGTGTGGATCTGGCCCGCTCCGCGCAGCAGGCGCTCATATCCATCCTCGGCTCAACCCGCCACAGCCTCGACCTCGTCGGTGAGATCGAGCTGGCGACACGGGAGCAGTCCTCGGCGGCGGAGTCCATCTCGCGCAACGTCGAGCAGATCGCCCAGATGTCCGAGGAGAGCGCGGCGGCGGTCAACACCATTGCCGACTCGTCCCGGCAGCTGGCCGCGGTGGCCGATGTGCTGCGGCGCCAGCTGTCGATGGTCAAGGTCTAGCCCAGGGCTACGCTCCGGGGGCCTTTCGTCCCCGGGGCTTGCTACAATCCGCGGCCTGTCAGTTACCGCCGCCGGATTGGTGAATCTCCATGCCTCGTCGATGCTCCCCGCCCACCTCGCCTGCAGGTCTGCAGCCGTGAAGAAGGTTTTTGGTTTCGCCGGCTGGTCCGGTTCGGGCAAGACGACGCTGATCGAGAAGGTGATCCCCGAGATCACCCGCCGGGGCCTGCGGGTCTCGGTGATCAAGCATGCCCACCACGGCTTCGACGTGGACAAGCCGGGCAAGGACTCGTGGCGCCACCGCGAGGCCGGGGCGGGGGAGGTGCTGCTCATCTCCGATGAGCGCTGGGTGCTCATGCACGAGATGCGCGGCGAGGCCGAGCCCTCCCTCGAGGCCCAGCTCGGCCTGCTGTCGCCCTGCGACCTGGTGCTGGTCGAGGGCTTCAAGTCGGTCCGCCTGCCGAAGATCGAAGTGCATCGCCCGGATCACGGGCGGCCGCTGATGTATGCCGACAATCCGGCCATCGTGGCCGTCGCCACCGATGGGGATCTATCCCTTCCCTTGACCTGTCTCAATCTCAATGAGCCGGCTGCTGTGGCCGAATTCATCCTTCAACATCAAGGGCTCTCATGAAGCAAACCCTGCGTCCCTTCGAAGAGGTCCGTGCCGCGCTGCTCGCCGCGGCCGAGCCGCTTGCCGCGATCGAGGCCGTGCCCACGGCCGAGGCCCTCGGGCGGGTGCTGGCTGCGGACCAGGTGTCCGGGCTGGACGTGCCGCCCCTCGACAATTCCCACATGGATGGCTACGCCGTCCGCACGGCCGACCTGCCGGCCCCTGGCACCCGCCTGCGGGTGGCCCAGCGCATCCCCGCGGGCAGCGTCGGGCACACCCTGGAGGCGGGCACTGCGGCACGCATCTTCACCGGGGCACCGATCCCCCATGGCGCCGACGCGGTGGTCATGCAGGAGCTGTGCAGCCCCGACGGCGACTTCGTCATCGTCAATCACCTGCCCAAGCCCGGCGAGTGGATCCGCCAGGCGGGCGAGGACATCGCCCGGGGCGCCACGGTGCTCGCCGCCGGGCTGCGCCTCAACCCGCAGATGCTCGGCCTCGCCGCCTCGGTGGGCTGCGCCACGCTGCCGGTTTACCGGCGTCTGCGGGTGGCCCTGTTCTCCACCGGCGACGAGCTGGTGATGCCCGGCGAGCCGCTGCCGCCGGGGGCCATCTACAACTCCAACCGCTACGTGCTGCGCGGCCTGCTGGAGGCGCTCGGCTGCCAGGTCAACGATCTCGGCATCGTGCCCGACAGCCTCGAGGCCACCCGCCAGGCCCTGCGCACGGCCGCAGCCAGCAACGACCTGATCGTCACCAGCGGCGGTGTGTCGATGGGCGAGGAGGATCACATCAAGCCGGCCGTCACCGCCGAAGGGCGCCTCGACTCCTGGCTGATCGCCATGAAGCCCGGCAAGCCGGTTGCCTTCGGGCGTATCAACGACCCGGCGGGCGGCCCGGGTGCGGCCTTCATCGGCCTGCCCGGCAACCCGGTGTCCAGCTTCGTGACCTTCATCATGCTGGTCCGGCCCTTCGTGCTGCGGGCCCAGGGCGTGGCCGAATGCCTGCCCCGTGCGCTGCCGTTGGAAGCCGGCTTCGACTGGCCGCGTCCCGACAAGCGCCGCGAGTTCCTGCGGGCCCGCCTCGGGCCCGATGGCCGGGTGCTGCTCTACGCCAACCAGGGGCCCGGCGTGCTGACCTCCACCGTGTGGGCCGACGGCCTGGTGGACAACCCCCCGGAACACGCCATCCGCGCGGGTGACCGGGTGTCCTTCATCCCTTATTCCGAACTGTTGCAATGAGCGCTGAGCGGCCGCCCGAAGGCGCTCGCATCGCAGCCCGCTAGGGCGGAGATAAGATTACAAGCGCTGAGCGGCCGCCCGAAGGCGCTCGCATCGCAGCCCGTGAGGGCGGAGATATACCTATGAGCACCGCACGGCCGCCCGAAGGTGCTCGCATCGCAGCCCGTAAGGGCGGAGATATACCTATGAGCACCGCACGGCCGCCCGAAGGTGCTCGCATCGCAGCCCGTAAGGGCGGAGATATACCGATGAGCATCAAAGTCCTTTACTTCGCCAGCCTGCGCGAAACCCTTGGTTATTCCCATGAGACCCTGACCCTGCCGGACACCATCGACACCGTTGGCGCGCTGCGTGGCCACCTGGCCAAGCGGGGCGGTGCCTGGGAGGCGCTGCAGGAAGGGCGCAACGTGCGCGCGGCGATCAACCAGGAAATGGTCGGCCCCGAATCGGTCGTGCGCGACCGCGACGAGATCGCCTTCTTTCCCCCCGTGACCGGAGGTTGACGATGAGCCAGGTGAGCGTCCAGGAAGCCGACTTCGACATGGCCGCCGAGACCGCGGCCCTGTCCGCCGGCCGCGGCGATGTCGGCGCGGTGGCCACCTTCCTCGGCCTGGTGCGGGCCGACAAGCTGAGCGGGGAGGGCAGCGAGGTCACCGCCATGACCCTGGAGCACTACCCGGGCATGACCGAGAAATCCCTGGAGGCCATCATCGTCGAGGCGGAGTCGCGCTGGAGCCTGCTCGGCGTGCGCGTGATCCACCGCTACGGGCGCCTGCTGCCGGGTGAGCGCATCGTCTTCGTCGGTGTCGCCAGTGCCCACCGGGGCGATGCCTTCGCCGCCTGCGAGTTCATCATGGACTACCTCAAGACCCGCGCCCCCTTCTGGAAGAAGGAAGACACGCCGGAAGGCGGGCGCTGGGTCGATGCCCGCGAGTCCGACGACTCGGCGGCGTCGCGCTGGGAGGCCTGAGCACCAGGCCGGCCGGGCCGACCTGGGCAGCCCCGTTCAGTGCAGCCCTGCCCACGCCGGCAGGGCGGTGGCCAGCTGTGGCACCCACGAGATCACCAGCGCGCCCAGGAAGATCGCCAGCAGCGCCGGCAGCACCGACACCGCGATCTCCCGGATTGGCCGCGCGAACATCGCCGAGGCAAAGAAGATGTTCATGCCCGCCGGCGGGCACAGGAAACCCATCTCCATCACCGCCAGGAAGATCACCCCGAAATGCACCGGGTCGATCCCGTAGCTGATCGCCACCGGCAGCAGCAGGGGCACCAGCACCACGATGGCCGCATAGATCTCCATCAGCGCGCCGGCCAGGAACAGGAAGACGTTCAGCGCCACCAGGAAGGCGAACTTGTTGGGCAGGGCGGCCTGCACCCATTCCACCGCCGCATCCGGGATGCCCGCATCCACCAGGTAGTTGGTCAGCCCCAGCGCCATGCCGAGGATCAGCATCACCCCGCCGATCACCTGGGCGCAATCCGCCAGGCAGCGGCGCAGGGTTGCCCAGTCCAGCTCCCGGTGCGCCAGGGCCTGGGTGAGGATGGCATAGGCGGCGGTCAGCGCGGCGCTCTCGGTGGGGGTCGCCAGGCCGCTGACCAGCGAGCCGATGGCGACCAGCGGCGCCAGGATCTCCCAGCGCGCAGCCCAGGCCGCCGCCAGAGTGGCCGCCAGGCTGGCGCGGGGGATGCTGGCGGTGCCCGGCTGCGGCACCGATTTGCGGCCGAGGTAGCCGCCCACAGCCAGCAGCGATGCCACCATCACCAGGGCCGGCACCACGCCGGCCAGGAACATGGTGTTGATCGGCACCCGGGCGATGATCGCGTACATGATCAGCGGCACCGAGGGGGCCAGCAGCACGCCCAGGGCGCTGGCGCTGGTCACCAGGCTGATGCCCTTGCGTTCCGGCACGCCGGCCTGGGTCAGCAGGGGCAGCAGCAGGCCGCCCAGGGCCAGGATGGTGACGCCGCTGCCGCCGGTGAAGGCGGTGAAGCAGGAGCACAGCAGGGCCGCCGCCACCACCGTGCCGAAAGGCCCGCCGCCGAAGCAGGCGGTGAACAGCCGCCCCAGCCGCCCGGCCGCGCCGCTGCGGGCAAAGACCAGGCCGGCCAGGGTGAACAGGGGCAGCGCAGGCAGCGAGGGATTCACCGTGATCTGGTAGTGCGACAGCGGGACCGACGCAATCGGCTGGCCCTCCGACCAGAACAGCGCCAGGGCCAGGCCGCCCAGCACCGCGAAGATCGGCGCGCCGGCCAGCAGCACCGCCAGCAGGAAGAGCGCCAGCGGTGCCAGCGGCAGGCTGGCGCCGTCGAAGTGATGGGCGAACAGGAAGCCGGCCCCGGCGAGGGCCGCGCCGAGCAGGTGCCGCAGCATGGGGCGGGGTGTGCAGCGGCTGCCCAGCTTGACACCCAGGATCAGGAAGCCGGCCGGCATCAGCGCCTGCACCGTCCACACCGGCAGCCCGTAGGCCAGCTCCCGCCCGGCGCCCAGCTCGCTGGCCACGAAGGCCCAGCTGGCGGCGGCCAGCATGCCGGCCAGCAGCGCGGAGCCGCCCTTGGCCAGGTAGTGCGCGGCATGGCGCAGGGCCGGCTGCCTGGCGTTCGCCAGGCCGCTGCCGAGGGTCGTCAGGTGACCGCCTCTTTCCGCCAGCACCGCGCCGAACATCGCCAGCACCAGGCCCAGGTGCTGGACCAGCAGGGGGGCGTTGTCGATGCCCTTGCCGTGCAGTGGGCGCAGAGCGATCTCCACCAGCGGGATCAGGGTCATCAGGGCCAGCGCGGTGGAGGCGATGGCTTCGTCAAAGGCGGTCAGGCGGCGCATGGGGTCTCGGGCGGGGAGCACGGCGGGTGGAGGGCGGGGCGGCTCAGCGCTTGCCGGCGCGGTAGGCCTTGAGCAGGGCGAAGACTTCGTCGAAGGTCTCGGCGGGCACCATGCGGCCGCGGATGCGCGGGTAGAGCTTGTCGGCCAGGTCGTTCCATTCCTTCATCTGATCGGGGGTCGGGCGGTGCACCTGCAGGCCGCGTTTCTTCATGGCCTCGACAGCTTCATCCACTTCCTGGCGGGCCTTGGTGCGCATCTGCAGGCCGGCCTTCTCGCCGGCCACCCGCAAGGCTTCGCGGGCGGCCGGGCTCATCGCGTCCCAGCTCTTCTTGGTGACGACGAGGGCGCCGACGATGGGGGCCCAGTTGATGTCGAGCATGTGTGGGGCGGTGTCATAGACCTGGCTGGCCAGGGCGAAGTAAGGCGTGGCCGGCACGGCGTTGATCATGCCGGTCTGGATTGAGGGCAGGATGTCGCTGGTCTCCAGGGGCACCGGGGTGTAGCCCAGGCTCTTCATGATCTCCTGCTGCTCGGATTCGCCGGCCCAGGCGAAGAACTTCATCCGGCGGTAGTCGTCGGGGCGCTGGGCGGCCTCCTTCGAGAAGAAGCGCACCCAGCCGGCGTCGCCCCAGGCGAGCACCACGAAGCCCTTGTCGAGGAACTTCTTTTCCATCACCGGGCGCATCTTCTCGCGCACGTAATCCACCTCCTCCCAGCTGCGGAAGAGCAGGGGCATGTTCTGCAGGGCGGCAATGGAGGGCTCGATCTCGCGCAGGCCGACCACCGACAGCAGGGCGCCCTGCAGCTGGCCGATGCGCATGCGGCGGGCCATGTCGGTCTCGCCGCCCTGGCTGCCATCCGGGTAGATGAGGTATTTGGCGCCTTCACCCTCGGCGCTGCGCCAGGCCTCGCCAACCTCCATCAGCTGGCGGTGGTAGAGGGAGTTCTTGGGCGCCAGGGTGCCGATGCGCAGCTGGCCGGCGGCAAAGGCCGGGGCGCTGGCGAGCAGGGCGAGGGTGAGGGTGGCGAGGGCGGTGATACGGCCGATGGAGATCATGGCGTCTTTCTGGAGGCGGGAGGAGACAACAAGAGGATGGGGCGGGCTCAGAACAGGTCGTCGGCGTTGTCGATCAGCCAGCGGGCGCGGCGGCGCATCACCTCGTTTGCGAGGGCGCGCGGGCTGCCGGGGGCATCCTTGATGCTTTCGGCCTGGCGCAGCAGGGCCAGGAAGGCTTCCTTGTCGCCGGCCGGCTGGGCGATGCCCTCGGCCTTGGCGACCAGGGCGCCGGCGCTGCGTCCGCCGGACAGGCGGATGGCCTCGTCGAAATATGCCAGGGCGCGGGTCGGGCTGCCGCCGGGGCGGGCCGCCTCGAAGCTGCCCATCAGGCCGGCCAGATCACCGCCGCCAAAGGCCGGGTCGGTCTGCCAGGCCAGCTCGGCGAGGCGCCGGGCCAGCGGCAGGTCGGCCACCGCGTCGGGGTCGTCCTTCGACAGGGAGATCGCGGCGCCCCACGCTGCTGCGCCCCAGTAGGCGAGGGGCAGCTCGTCGGCGGCCAGGCGCGGTTGCGGGCCCTGGCGCAGGGCGCGGGCAAAGCCGGGGTGGCGGGCATCGAGGGCAGCCAGGGCGTGGTCGCGGCCGCGCCGGTAGAGGCGTGCCGCGCGTTCGCGCAGGCGCTGGGCGGCGCGCGCGTCGCGGCTGTCCAGGCGGTCGGCCTCGAAGGCGACGAAGGCGTAGGCATACTGGGTGAAGCCGCCGGCGGTGGCGGCGGCCAGCCCGGCATGATCGGGCAGGTCGCGCAGCACCGCCTCGGACAGTTTCAGGTAGAAGGCCGCGGCGTCGCGGGCCAGCTCCGGGTCGTCCTCGCTGGCGCCGCCCTGGGTGGCCAGCTGGTCGGCCAGATTGCGCAGCACCAGCTGCTGCGGGGAGCAGGCCGCCAGGCAGAGCGCAAGCAGGGGGGCGAGGAGGAGGGGGCGGAGCGGGGAGGTCGCTGAGCGGAGCGCCATGGCAGCAGGGGTGCCCATGCAGGCGGGGAGACGGAATGGTGCAGCAGCATAGGGGGCGAATGTTGCGCCCCAGTTAAGTCGGGTGCCCCTGGCACGGCCGGGCCGGATGACGAAGGATTTTGATCCGGCCCTCAAGCCGGCGCCTTCCGGGCCGTCAAACCACCGGTGGGTTCTCCCCGCTTTTTGTCCCTTATCCGTACATTGCCGAGCGAGTCTTCAATCATGAGCTTCCAAGACAAGAACACCGTCGTCTGCGGTACCGAGGATCTGCTGGTCAGCCTGTGCAATTCGGTCAGCAAGGTGCTGACCGCAGCCACCGCCAGCAAGATCCAGTACTCCGCGATGGTCCAGCGCATCACCAAGACTTGCCTCAAGCCCGACATCGGCTGTTTTGTGCTGTTCGACGGAGGTTTCTCCGGCTTGGTCATCATCAACTTCTCGTCGCAGGCGGCGATGGAGCTGTACGCCAGCTACATGCTGAGCATGGGCATGGCGCGCGATGAGCTGGCCCGCTCCCACACTTCCGACGAGGTCTCCAACGTGATGGGCGAGCTGATGAACCAGATCGTCGGCGACTTCACCGGCCAGGTACGCCAGGAGTTCCAGACCCACATCACGCAGAACCAGCCCAAGATGCTGGCGCTGAACAAGCAGGTCATGCTCAGCGTGGACACCCACATGGACCAGCCGGAGGCTCGCCGGGTGACCTTCTACACCGGCGCCGGCAACGTCTTCTACCTCGAGCTGGCGGTGGACCGCACCGAGTTCATCAAGCTCTTCGACTTTGATACCCAGGACAGTGTCAACCCGGAGGATCTGTTCGACCAGGCCGGCCAGCAGCCTGAGGCGGCGCCGGCCGGGGACACCCGCTCGGAGACCGACGCCTTTCTCGACTCCCTCGGGATGTGATCCGTGGCCCGGGGCAGGGCCCCGGCGCCTCGTCTTCTCTTATTTGATGTGCGGCGGACAGTCTTGGGCACAACGCAACAAGGCTGAAATATCCGGGCGATA
This sequence comes from Zoogloea dura, assembly GCF_012927165.1. GTDB lineage: Bacteria > Pseudomonadota > Gammaproteobacteria > Burkholderiales > Rhodocyclaceae > Zoogloea > Zoogloea dura. The sequence goes on along the minus strand of NZ_JABBGA010000012.1, from coordinate 97,045 downwards.
TGCTCCGCCGCGGTCTGCTCTTTGCTGCGCTGCAATGTCCTTGCCATTGCGGCGGTCCGGCAGGCAGAACAGGCTGACCGTGACGCTGCGGCACGCGCCTGACCTCAATCAAATGGAGAACCTGATGCAAAAGAAACTGATCGCCCTGGCAGTTGCCGGCCTCGCATCCACCGGCGTTTTCGCCCAGTCCAACGTGACCGTCTATGGTGTTGCAGATGCGTCCTTCGACATGGTGAAGATCGGTGGCGATGCCAAGAATGAACTTGGCAACACCAACCGCGTGTCCACCAACTCCTCCTACCTGGGTTTCAAGGGCAGCGAGAACCTGGGCAACGGCCTGACCGCCCTGTTCCAGTTTGAAAGCGGCGTGAGCTTCGACAGCGCCGGCACCCTGAGCACCAACCGCGACAGCTTCGTCGGCCTCAGCGGTGGTTTCGGTACCGTCGTGCTGGGCACCCTGACCGGCCCGACCCGCGCCCTGGGCACCGCCCTGGACGTGAACCCGGGTGCCACCGGCATCGGCGCCAACGCCGGCATCCTCGGCAAGCTGGGCAACCGCCTGCTGGGTTCCACCAGCGCCACCGGCGACTACGCCGGCGGCTCCACCTGCGCCCGTTCCAGCAGCTGCCAGTCGATCTTCGACAACCGCTGGAAGAACGCCGTGGCCTATGTGTCCCCGACCTTCGCCGGTGTCAATGCCACGCTGGCCTATGTGGCCAATGAGAACAAGTCCCTGCACGGCCTGAGCTCCGCCAACACCACCGGCTACGACGTGGGTGTGAAGTACTCCGGCGGCCCGGTGATGGCGGCGGTGACCTACAACGCCGTGTCCCTGGGCAATGCGGCCGACACCAAGGTGGCCGACCTGCGCGTGGGCGGTAGCTACAACTTCGGCCCGGCGACTGTCCGCGCGATCTTCGATCTGGCCCGCGCCGACGACTTTGGCGGTGCCAAGTTCACCCAGGCCGTGTATGGCTTTGGTGCCACCTTCGACGTGACCCCGGCCACCAAGCTGCTCGGCCAGGTTTACGTGGCCCGCGACGTGAAGCGCAATGGCACCAGCCAGGATGACTCCGGCGCCAAGCTGTTCGAGGTGGGCGTGCTGCACAGCCTGTCCAAGCGCACCAGCCTGAAGGCCACCTACGCCATGATCAACAACGACAAGGCGGCCTCCTACGACTTCGGCGTGAATGCCGCCGGCGTGAACACCGGCAGCCTGCCGGGCGGTGCCAGCACCGTGGGCGCCACCGTTCAGGGTATCTCCCTGGGCCTGCGCCACACCTTCTGATCCACTGATCGGAAGATTGCAGCATGAGGGGGCGGCCTGCGGGCCGCCCTTTTCATTGGGGTTGCCTTTGCTGGTCGGCTTTCCGCTCTTCCACCTTGAATTGGCCGGGGCGAAATCCCGGCCAATTCAGCCCAAAACAACGGAAAACCGCCCAATAAAGGCGCAAACGAGCAGGCCGATGCCGCGGGAGAACCCGCCGATGCCACGGGAGCGTGCGACGATGCCTCGGGATGGCCCTCGGTTGGCTCGGTGCAAAAAAGACGGCCTCCCCGAGGGGAGGCCGAAAAGGGACTGACAGATCTGAGGGCTGGTTGAGGCGGGTGTTACACCGCGATCTCGCCGCCGTTGCTGCGGGTGATCACCACGGTGGCGGAGCGCGGACGCTTGGTGGAGCTGGCGTCGGTCTGGCTGGCGGGCCAGGCGCTCTTGGGGGAGGCGATGCTGCCATCTTCGCCCGGGTGCTGGACGTTGATGAACAGGGTCTTGCGGTCCGGGGTCATGGCCACACCGGTGATCTCGCACTCCTTCGGGCCGACCAGGAAGCGGCGCACGGTGGCGTCGGTGGCGTTGGCGCCCTTGATGGTGGGGGTGCCGCCGGCGGCGGTGACGGCCGAGCCGTCGCCGACCTTGCCGGGGATGGCGGCCAGCATCATGCAGTTGGTGACGTCGGTGTAGGCGCCGTCGTCGGTCTGGATCCACAGCATGCCGTTCTGGTCGAACCACAGGCCGTCCGGGCTGGAGAAGTCGTTCACCGCGGTCAGGCCGGACAGATTGACGTTCGCAGCAGCGCCGGCTTCGGCGCCGAACAGGTAGATGTCCCAGGTGAAGGTGGTGGCGGCGGGCTCATTGCCGGCTTCGCGCCAGCGGATGATGTGGCCGTTGGGGTTGCCCTTCTGGGAAGTGCTGGTGCCCTTGATGTCTTCGTAGTAGCGCGGGTTGGCGGTGTCCGGCTTGAGCTGGCTGCCGGTGGGGGTGGCGCTGGGGGAGACCCGGTTGCTGTTGTTGGTGAGGGTCATGTAGACCTCGCCGTTGATCGGGTTGACGGCGCCCCATTCCGGGCGGTCCATCTTGGTGGCGCCCACCACGTCACCGGCCAGACGGGCGTGGGTGACCACGTCGGCCTGATCGGCGAAGGCGTAGGTGGCGTTGCCGGCGGTGAGGCCGTTCTTGCCGTGGGTCAGCTCGACCCAGGTGCCGCTGCCGTCGGCGTTGAACTTGGCGACGTAGAGGGTGCCCTCGCTCATGTACTTGATGCCGGCGGTGTGGCCCTTGCCCACGTCGGCGGCGTCCCACAGGGCCTTGGAGACGAACTTGTAGATGTAGTCGTTGCGGTTGTCGTCACCCATGTAGAAGACCACCGGCTTGCCCGCCACGGCGGTGCAGGGCCAGCAGCCTTCGTGGGCGAAGCGGCCGAGGGCGGTGTGCTTGAGCGGGGTGGAGGTGGGGGCGAAGGGATCGATCTCGACGATCCAGCCGAAGGTGTTGAAGACGTTGCGGTAGTCTTCGGCGGCGCTGGCGCCGGTGACGGAGGCGCTCCAGCGCACGAACAGGTCGTCGCTGCCGGCGGTGTCCCACAGGTAGGGGCTCTTGCGGCCCTGGGTCATGCCGTAGCGGTTGAGGGCGACGATTTCCTTGGCGCTGCGCAGGTCGTTGTCGCCGGCGGCGCGGCTGATCACGTTGGTGAAGTTTTCTTCACAGGTGAGGTAGGTGCCCCAGGGGGTGTAGCCGTTGCCGCAGTTGTTGTTGGTGCCGCGGGTGGTGGTGCCGTCCGGCGAGAACTTGGTGCGCAGGATGGCGTTGCCCTTGGCCGGGCCGCTGAAGGCCATCGGGGTGGCGGAGGTGATGCGGCGGTTGAAGCTGGAGCCCTTGGTGACGCTGAGGGCGGTGCCGGTGCTGCCGCGGCGGATCTCGCTGATGCTGACGCCGTGGGCGTAGATTTCCTTCTCCACCTCGGAGGCCACGCGGGCGCTGCCGGCGGTGCGGCCGTTGGGGTGCAGGGCGTTGGGGCCGACCACGTATTCGTGGTTGACGCACAGCAGGCCCTTGTCGGAGCGCTTGGCGTCGAAGGCGCCGCTGTCGGACAGGCCGAAGTAGTGCATGCCGTCGTGGCCGTCGCCGACGCGGCGGTTGTAGGACTCGGCGCTCTCGCTGCCGTTGTCGGCCCAGGCGGCGTCGGTGCTGCTCAGCGGGTCGCCGAGGGCGTGCAGGATGCTGACTTCGTAGCCGGCCGGCACGGTGACCTTGTCGTTGAGGTTCTTGGCGACGGCCTCGAAGCCGAGGGCCGGTACGCCGTGGCGCGAGCTGCCGCTGCCGCCGCAGGCGGCCATGCCGAGGCTGCCGAAGAGGGCCGTGGTGGTGGCCGCGATGCCGCCCTTGAGAACGCCACGACGGCTCAGGCGAACGTCGATGATGTCCTGGATGTGGGTGTTGGCGGACGGATTGGCGACTTCACCGTCGTTCATCAGGGAGGTTTCGGGGGTGGTGCCGGGCAGCTGGGACATTCTTGCGGTTCTCCAAAAGGGGGACAAATTAGCCCCGGCATCGTGACTCGCGGAGATGAAGGTTTGATGAAGGGCTGCCGTCGGCGAAGTTTTGATGACTTGTAACGAAACTGAAACTTGGTGTGTGTAACTTCCGGTTTGTCCGATTCTGTTGCGGTGCGGCAGATCACCAATGATTCGCCAACCATTCCCCATGGAGATGCTCATGTCCGTAGTTAATAAGACGCTCGTCGCTGTTGCCGGTTTTGCCGTGATGTCGGCGGCCCACGCCAACGTTCTGGTCAAGGTGGATGGCTCCAGCACGGTCTACCCGGTGACCGAGGCGGTGGCCGAAGACTTCCAGAAGGCCCAGAAGGGTGCGGTGAAGGTGACGGTCGGCATCTCCGGCACCGGCGGCGGCTTCAAGAAGTTCTGTCGCGGTGAGACCGACATCTCCAACGCGTCCCGCCCGATCCTGAAGAAGGAAATGGAAGAGTGCGCCAAGCTCGGCATCAAGTACTACGAGCTGCCGGTGGCCTTTGACGCGCTGACCGTGGTGGTCAACCCGAAGAGCAAGATCAACCAGCTGACCGTCGAGCAGCTGAAGAAGATGTGGGAGCCGGCCGCCCAGGGCAAGGTGAGCAACTGGAACCAGGTCGATGCCTCCTTCCCGGATGCCCCCCTCAAGCTCTTCGGCGCCGGCTCCGACTCCGGTACCTTCGACTACTTCACCGAGGCCGTGACCGGCAAGGCCAAGTCTTCCCGCGGTGACTACACTGCCTCCGAGGACGACAACGTGCTGGTGCAGGGCGTGTCCCGCGACGTCAATGCGCTGGGCTACTTCGGTTATGCCTACTACTACGAGAACAAGGCCAAGCTGAAGGCCGTGGCGATCGTCAACTCCAAGGGCAAGGCCGTGCTGCCCTCCGAGCAGACCGTGATCGACGGTTCCTACAACCCGATGGCCCGCCCGATCTTCATCTATGTGAATGAGAAGTCCCTGGAGCGCCCGGAAGTCCGTCAGTTCGTAGAGTTCTACATGAAGAACGGCCCCAAGCTGGCCTCCGAAGTGAAGTATGTGCCGCTGCCCGCCAAGGCTTACCAGGGCAACCTGGAGCACCTGGCCAAGAAGAAGCTCGGCACTGTGTTCGGTGGCGATGCTGAGGTCGGCGTGACCATCGAAGAGCTGATGTCCCGCGAAGCCAAGATGTAATCGGGGCTCCGGCCATCGACCCCCGGTGGCGCTTGCCAGCGGGGGGTTCTACTTTGGAGTAGGCTCGTGAATTCGACCCATGCACTGTCGCCCGCAATGAACAGTATTCCAGCAACAACCGTCGTGAGTGACCGGCTGGCCCGCAATGTCCAGCGGAACATCCGGGAGCGCGCGATCGAATCCATTCTTTTTGGCGCTGCCCTGGTGTCGGTACTGACCACGCTGGGCATCGTGTGGGTGCTCGTCTCCGAGTCCCTGAACTTCTTTGAACACGTTCCCTTCAGCGACTTCCTCACCGACACGATGTGGACGCCGCTGTTCTCCGAGCCCCGCTACGGCATCCTGCCGCTGCTGATGGGGACCATCACCACCTCGCTGGTGGCCCTGGTGGTGGCGATTCCCCTGGGCACCGTCATCGCCGCGTATCTCTCGGAGTTCGCGTCGGCCCGTGTGCGCGAGATCGTCAAGCCCTTTCTCGAACTGCTCGGCGGCATTCCGACCATCGTCTATGGCTACTTCGCGCTGACCGTGGTGACCCCGGTGCTGCAGGCCATCTACCCGGATCTGCCGGGCTTCTCGATGCTCTCCGCCGGCCTGGTGATGGGCATCGCGATCGTTCCCTATATCAGTTCCCTGACCGAGGATGCCATGCGCGCCGTGCCGATGAGCCTGCGCGAGGGCGCCTATGGCATGGGCAGCACCCGCTTTCAGACAGCCATCCGGGTGGTGATCCCGGCGGCCTTGTCGGGCGTGCTGTCGGCTTACATCCTGGGCATCTCCCGGGCAGTGGGCGAGACCATGATCGTGGCCGTGGCGGCGGGCATGCAGCCCAACTTCACGATGGACCCGACCGAGCCGGCACAGACCATCTCCGCCTACATCGTGCAGGTGGCCCTGGGCGATCTGCCCCACGGTTCCATCGGCTACCAGTCGATCTTCGCCGCCGGCCTGAGCCTCATGCTGATGACCCTGCTGTTCAATATCCTGGGTCATGTCATCCGTCGCCGTTACCGCGAAGCCTACTAATCGGAGTTATCCATGAAGGCAAACGAACTCGATCAGATCCGCAGCGTCATCAAGACCAACAAGCGGGCCGACCTGATCTTCGCCCTGGCCGGCTTCCTGGCCCTGATGGTCGGCGTGATGGCTTTCGTCACCCTGTTCGGCGAGATGCTCGCCAATGGCTGGGAGCGCATCAATCCGGACTTCTTCAGCAACTTCCCGTCGCGCCGCGCCGCCAACGCGGGCATCCTGTCCGCCTGGGTGGGCTCCCTGCTGGTGATGCTGGTCACCGCCCTGTCGGCGATTCCGCTGGGCATCGCCGCCGGTGTCTACCTTGAGGAGTACGCCCCCAAGAACTGGATGACCGATCTCATCGAGATCAACGTCACCAACCTGGCCGGTGTGCCGTCCATCGTGTATGGCCTGCTGGCCCTGGGGGTGTTCGTATATACCTTCGGCTTCGGTCAGAGCATCCTCACCGCCGGCCTGACCCTCGGCCTGCTGATCCTGCCGGTGGTGATCGTATCCACCCGGGAGGCCCTGCGCGCCATCCCCATCCACATCCGTGAGGGTGCCTACGGTGTCGGTGCCACCCAGTGGCAGGTCGTCAGCGATCACCTGGTGCCTTACGCCACCCCGGGCATCATGACCGGCGTGATCATCGGCATGTCCCGCGCCATCGGCGAGACCGCGCCCATCATCACCATCGGCGCACTGACCTTCATCGCCTTCCTGCCGCCGTCGCCGATCACCGACACGGCGCCCTTCCTCAACTTCGAGTGGCTGTTCTCGGGCTTCACCGTGATGCCGATCCAGATGTTCAACTGGACTTCCCGTCCCGAGGAGGCCTTCCAGCAGAATGCCGCGGCAGCCGGCCTGATCCTGGTCCTGATGACCCTCATGATGAACGCCATCGCCATCTGGCTCCGCTACCGCCTGCGCAAGAGCATTTCCTGGTAAGCCGGCCCTGACGCTACGCCATATCTTCCATTGAGGCTATCGAGAGTACCCATGAGCACAACCGAGCAGAATCTCCCCGTCAAGGCTTTCACCCGGGATTTCAATTTCTACTACGGCAGCTTCCATGCCCTTAAGTCGATCAATCTTCCGGTTATCGAAAAGCATGTCACTGCGCTGATCGGCCCGTCCGGCTGTGGCAAGTCCACCCTGCTGCGCAGCTTCAACCGCATGCACGATCTCTACCCGGGCAACCGTTACCAGGGCGAGATCGTCCTCAACCCGGACAACACCAACATCCTCGACACCCGTGTCGATCCGATCGAGGTGCGCATGCGGGTCGGCATGGTCTTCCAGAAGCCCAACCCTTTCCCCAAGTCGATCTACGAGAACGTGGCCTACGGCCTGCGCGTGCGCGGCGAGAAGAGCCGCTCCATGCTGGACGACAAGATCGAGGACGCGCTGCGTGGCGCCTCCCTGTGGAACGAGGTGAAGGACCGCCTGAACCAGCCGGCCACCGCGCTCTCCGGCGGTCAGCAGCAGCGGCTGTGCATTGCCCGCTGCCTGGCCACCGACCCCGAGCTGCTGCTGTTCGACGAGCCGACCTCGGCCCTCGACCCGATCGCCACCGCCAACATCGAGGAGCTGGTGACCCAGCTGCGCGACCGCGTGACGATCCTGATCGTGACTCACAACATGCAGCAGGCAGCCCGCGTGTCCCATTACACCGCCTACATGTACTTGGGCGAAGTGGTGGAGTACGGCATCACCGATGAAGTCTTCCTGCGTCCCAAGAAGAAGGAAACCGAGGACTACATCACCGGCCGTTTCGGTTGATGTGTCCGCCGGGGAAGGCCCCGGCAAGCATTGCGTTGCGTTGCGAACCCTCCGAGCGTCGAGCCGGAGGGTTTTTTTTGGCAGGCAGGGGACGCTGTAAAAACAAACGGCACCCGAAGGTGCCGTTGGTGTGCTGCAGGATGCGCCGGATTACTTCTTCGGGGTCATCTTGGTGAAGGCCTGGAAGGCTTCGGTGGAGGCCTTGGTCATCTGCTCGTAGGCGGCACGGGCGGTGTCCATGGCGCTCTGGATCGAACCCAGGGCGTTGTTGTCGCCGATCGGCATGCCCTTGAACATCTTCTGCAGGGACTCGAACATGTCCTGGCCGCCGCCGGTCAGCTGCTCGCTGACCATCTTGCCGACTTCGGCCTGGGTCTTGGAGGTGATCTCGGCGATTTCGCGGGCACAGGCCAGCATCTTCTCGGTGGTGCTCTGGGCGTAGGAGGTGCGCAGGTTCAGGGCTTCACCGGGGTCCTTGACGGAAGACAGGGCCTTGGCATTGGCCACGCCTTCTTCGAACAGGGACTTGGCGGTGCCAACCTGCAGCTCCATGATGCGCTGGGAGTTTTCGATGGAAAGCTGGGCCAGACGCATGGCGGCTTCGAGGTTTTTCTTCTGGATCTCGTTGAATTGCTGTTCTTGCTTGGTCGCCATAATTTTTCTCCACGTATATGTTTGTTGAACAGTCAGAGACCCAGATCGATGTCTTCTGGTCGCCTCCTGCCAACGACAATATCACAGGCCCATGCACCGACAAGGGGCGTGGATCAAAAAAACGAGACTTCGAAGAATTTATGTTGCACTGCAGCAACAGGTGTTGTACGCAGACCTCTTACTGGGCCTTTCCCAGGCCGGCACGCGCCTCCTCTGCCGAGTCGAAAAGGCTCGGTGAGAGGTGCCGGGCGACCAGGGCCTCGCCGAGCCGGGCACGCAGGAAGGTGTTGGTGGCATAGCGGGTGACGTGGCTGTAGTACTGCTCCATCAGACCCTTGATCATGTTCGCGTAAGGGTCGATCAGATCGTCCTGGATGTCGAAGCCGTGGTAGTTGACCACTGCCGGCACCTTGCGTCCAAGGGGGGCCAGCAGTTGTTCGATGAGGCTGCGGATGCGCTCGATGTCCTCCATGCTGCGCAGCCGCATGTTCTCGAAGTCGATGAAGAAAATGTTCTGTTCCATATCGAAATGGAATCGGGATTCGAGCGGTGTGGCGACAATGCTGTTGCGCAGTCCCATCGGCTCGCCGCCGAAGATGCGCGGGTCCATCAGGCGCGGCGTGGCACGGATCAGCGGTCTGAATTCCATGTGGGCCAGGATGTCTTGCTCGATGTCGATGCCAGGCGCCACCTCAATCAGCTCGACCCCGCCGGGGGTCAGCTCGAAGACGCAGCGTTCGGTGACATAGAGCACCGGCTGGCGGCGGCGCAAGGCCTCCTGGCCGCTGAAGGTGCGGTGCTCCACTTCCTTGACGAACTTGACGGCCTTGCCTTCCACCAGGATCTTCAAGTGGCCGTCTTCCAGGCCGATCTCCAGCCCGCCAGCGGTGAAGGTGCCCACGAAGACGACCTTCTTGGCGTTCTGGCTGATGTTGATGAAGCCGCCGGCGCCGGTGAGCTTGGGCCCGAACTTGGAAACGTTGAGGTTGCCCTGTTCGTCGGCCTGGGCCAGGCCCAGGAAGGCGATGTCGAGCCCGCCTCCGTCGTAGAAGTCGAACTGACTGGGCTGGTCCACGATGGCCGCGGTGTTGATGGCTGCGCCGAAATTCAGCCCGCCTTGCGGGATGCCGCCGATCACGCCGGGCTCGGCGGTCAGGGTCAGGAGATCGATGACCCGCTCCTCGGCAGCGACGGCGGCCACGCCCTCGGGCATCCCGATACCGAGGTTGACCACGGCGTTGGGCGTCAGCTCCATGGCTGCGCGGCGGGCGATGATCTTGCGCTCGCTCATCTCCATCGGTTCGATGGAGGTGACCGGCACCCGGATCTCACCGGAGAAGGCCGGGTTGTACTGCTCCAGGAAGGTCTGCATGTGCCATTCGGGCCGCTCGGCCACCACGACGCAGTCCACCAGAATGCCGGGGATCTTGACCTGCCGGGGGTTCAGGGAGCCGGATTCGGCGATGCGCTCGACCTGGGCGATGACGATGCCGCCACTGTTGCGGGCCGCCATGGCGATGGCCTGGGCTTCCAGGGTCAGGGCTTCCTTCTCCATCGTGATGTTGCCGTCCTGGTCGGCGGTGGTGCCGCGGATGATTCCGACACTGATCGGGAAGGCCTTGTAGAACAGGTATTCCTCACCGTCGATCTCCATCACCCGGACCAGGTCGGCGGTGGTGCGGCTGTTGACCTTGCCGCCGCCGTGGCGGGGGTCAACGAAGGTGCCGAGGCCGACCCGGGTCAGGGTGCCCGGCTTGCCGGCGGCGATGTCCCGGTACAGGTGGGTGATCACGCCCTGGGGTAGGTTGTAGCCCTCGATGCGGTTGGACACGGCCAGCTCCTGCAGGCGCGGCACCAGGCCCCAGTGGCCGCCGATGACCCGTCTGACCAGGCCCTCGTGGCCCAGGTGATTGAGCCCCCGGTCCTTGCCGTCGCCCTGGCCGGCGCCATAGACGAGGGTCAGGCCTTCGGGCTTGCCGCGGCCTTCCGGGTCCTGCTCGCGGGTTTCCAGGAAACGCTGTTCGAGAGCGATGGCGATGTTCTCGGGGAAGCCGATGCCAACGAAGCCGGTGGTGGCCACCGTGTCTCCCGAGCGGATCAGTTTCACGGCGTCTGCGGCACTGACGACCTTGCCTGTATTGCGGCCCTGGGGGCGGACGAGTTGCTGGCGGTTCTGGCTCATCGATCGTTCTCCTGTCCGGTTTCCTGAATGATGCCCAACGATACTGAAAGCGTCTCTGCCCTGGAGCAAAGGAACGCATATGCACTCCCGCGCAGCCCGATGGCCGCGATTGCCTGGCCTGCGGCTCCCAATTATGATCCAAGCAGTAATGAAAATTCACCGCTTGTGGCGAAGCGCAAGGCGGCAAGCGCTTTTCCGAGCCTCCCCCCCACGCATCACCGATTCCGCTCACCGGTTTTCACCCCATGGAGAGTTCTTCCACCCGCGACCTGGCCTTGCGCCGCGCGCTCATTGACCACGCCTTTGACCAGGGGCGCGGGGGTGTCCTGCTGAATGCGGTCGGTGTGCTGGGGGTGACCTGGTTTCACAGCATTGTCGCTGGCAGCCATATCGATCCACGCTGGCTGGCGGCCATGTTGACGATCACCGTGTTCCGGATGTGGACCATCTGGAATGCACCGCGCCTGCGGGAAGGGCGTTCGGTGGTGTTCGCCGAGCGGCTGTACAGCCTGCCGATGATGCTCATGGCGGTCCTGTGGTTCATGCTGCCCTGGCAGTTGCTGCCGACCGCGGACGCCGACGAGATGCTGGTACTGCTGATGGTGCAGGCGGGGCTGGCGAGCGGGGCGGCGTCGATGCTTGCGGCGTTCAAGTGGCCGGCCCGTTTCTACATTGCCTGCCAGTTGCTGTCGAGTGTCATCCTGCTGTTTGGATCGCATTCGCACGGGCTCATGCTCAGCCTGCTGGGCCTGGCCTACTTGGCCATCATGCTGTTCTCCCATTCCCGCGCCAGGGACAGCCTGGTGACCGCCCAGACCCGCCTGTTCGACAACCTGAGCCTGCTCGACGAGGCCCGCCAGCAGCAGAAGCTGGTGGAGGACCTGAACCGGGACCTGGTCGCCACCCGGGACGCGATGCGGGCCCAGAACCTCGGCCTAGAGCGGCTGGTGGCGGAGCGCACCGAGCGCATCCGCCTCGCCTCCGTGGCGATCGAGCATATCGCAGCAGGCTTGATGGTGACGGATGCGGAGGGGCGGGTAGTGGAGGTCAATCCGGCCTTCAGCGAGATCACCGGATACGCGGCGGAGCAGATGCTGGGCCAGCCAGCCAGCTCGAGTCCGACCGGCACGAGCCGGAGTTCTATCAACTCATGTGGGCCTCTGCGCGGGATGCCGGGCGATGGGACGGGGAGGTGTGGAGCCGCCGGGCCGATGGCGGCCTCTTCCTGGAGCGCCGCTCGATCGACGCGGTGCCCGGAGCGGACGGCCGGGTCAGCCACTATGTGTTCGTGATCAACGACATCACCGAGTCCCACGAGAAGGACGAGCGGATCCGCTTCCTGGCCTTCCACGACGCGCTCACCGGCCTGCCCAACCGCTTCCTGCTGGAAGATCGCCTGCGCCACGGGATCGAAACGGCCCGGCGGGAGCGCCAGCAGCTCGGCCTGATGTTTCTCGATCTGGACCAGTTCAAGGCCATCAACGATGGTCTTGGCCATGACGTGGGTGATCTGCTGCTCAAGGAGGTTGCCGCGCGCATCAAGGGCCAGCTGCGCCAGTGCGACACGGTGGCCCGGCTCGGTGGCGACGAATTCGTGGTGCTGGTCCGCGGCCTGCGTGACCAAGGGCATTACGAGGCGCTGATGGGCAAGCTGATCGAGAGCATCAGCCAGCCGGTGACGGTGCTGTCCCATCGGCTCAACGTGGGGACCTCGCTGGGGGTGGCCATCTATCCCCGCGACGGCCAGGATCCGGCTACCCTGATGCGCAATGCCGACCTTGCCATGTATGCGGCCAAGGCCGGCGGGCGGGGGATGTACCGCTTCTTCGAAGCCGGAATGTCTCAGTCGGCGGTGATCCGCCTGGAGCTGGAAACCGCCCTGCGCCAGGCACTGCGCCAGGGCGAGCTGAGCCTCCACTACCAGCCCAAGACGGCGGCCCTGTCCGGTGAGGTGGTGGGTTACGAGGCGTTGATGCGCTGGTTCAACCCGCAGCGCGGGCATGTTTCGCCGGCCAGCTTCATCCCGGTGGCGGAAGAGAGCGGCCTGATCGGCCAGCTCGGGCGCTGGAGCCTCGCCGAGGCGGCCCGCCAGATCGCGGCCTGGCAGGTGGCGGGCTACGGCTGGCAACGTGTGGCGGTGAACGTGTCGGCGCGTCAGCTGGTCGAGGGCGACCTGGCCGGGGAGATCCGGCAGGCCTGCGTGGAGGCCGGCATTCCGCCGGAGCTGATCGAGATCGAACTTACCGAGAGCGTCCTGATGAACCAGCCGGACGAGGCCGCGCGGGCCTTGCAGGCGGTCAAGGCGCTGGGCGTGACGGTGGCCATCGACGACTTCGGGACGGGCTATTCCAGCCTGGCCTATCTGCGCCGCTTGCCCATCGATGTGTTGAAGATCGATCGCAGCTTCGTGCAGGAGGCCGAGCTGGACGAGCATGGCATGGCGATCATCCGTACGGTGCTGGTGCTGGCCCGCACCCTCGACCTGAGGGTCGTCGCGGAAGGGGTGGAAACCGAGGTCCAGGCCGGACTGCTGCGGGAGGCCGGTTGCGAATTCCTGCAGGGCTACCTGTTCGGTCGTCCCGAGCCTGCCGAAAGGGTCGAGGCGCGGTGGGCGGCTGCGCTGCCCACCGGTGCGACTAAACCGGAGATTCCCGTTTCTTGAGCCGGTAGTTGAGCTGGGGCCGGGTGATGCCGAGCAGGCGGGCCGCGCCCGACAGATTGCCGCCGGACTGCTTCACCGCGTGCTGGATCAGGACCTGCTCCAGGTCGTCCAGGCCGATGCCGGTGTTGATCACCTGGTTGCACAGGGCCTCGATGCCGCCTTCGCTGCCGCCCGGCGCTTCCGAGGCCAGGTTGCCGGTGGCGTCGATGCCGTGGCGCACCGCTTCGAAATCCTGGGGGCCGGCGAACAGGTGCTCGATCTCGATCCACTCGTTCTGGGGGGCGAGGATCATCCCGCGCTCGATCATGTTTTCCAGTTCGCGGATGTTGCCCGGCCACGCGTAGCCCTTGAGGGCCCGCAGGGCCTTGTCGGTGATGCCGGCCACGCGCTTGCCGTGGAGCGCGCCGAAGCGCTGCAGCATGGACTCGATCAGCAGCGGGATGTCCGACAGGCGTTCGCGCAGGGGCGGGATCACCACCGGGTAGACATTGAGACGGTAATACAGGTCGCTGCGGAAGCGCCCGGCCTTGACCGCCGCCTGCAGGTCCACGTTGGTGGCGGCCACCAGGCGGACATTGATCTTGCGGGTACGCTCGTCGCCGAGGCGCTCGATCTCGCCCTCCTGGAGGACTCGCAACAGCTTGGCCTGGGCGGCCAGGGGCAGCTCGCCGATCTCGTCGAGGAAGAGGGTGCCGCCGTCGGCCCGCTCGAACTTGCCCATGCGCGAGACCTGGGCGCCGGTGAAGGCGCCTTTCTCCACGCCGAACAGTTCGGACTCGATCAGGTCGTGGGGCAGGGCCGCACAGTTGATGGCCACGAAGGGGCCGGCGGCCCGGCCGCTCATCTCGTGCAGGGCCCGCGCAAAGCGCTCCTTGCCGACCCCGGTCTCGCCGAGCAGCAGTACCGTGACCTGGGTGGCGGCAGCCTTGTCGATCAGGGTGTAGGCATGGCGGAAGCCGGAGGAGGCGCCGATCAGGTTGGGGCGGGGCAGGTTGCGTTCGAGGGAGGCGCGCAGGGCGTCCACCTGGCTGCGCAGCTCGAGCATGCGGCCGACGATGGAGTCGGCCTCGTAGTAGGGCGTGTGTTCGGCGGCGTCGGGCCATTCTTCCACCGGCTTGCCGACAATCCGGCAGTGGTTATTGCCGGTGGCGGTGCATTCAACTTCCTTGAACAGGATGAAGCGGCGCATGAAGGCCGAGGTGTAGCCCGACGCATAGCCGATCTCCATCCAGCACACGGGATGCTCCGCGTGGCCGAATTCGCGCACATGCACGTCGGCCTCACAGGAGTTCTCCCACAGGAAATTGCCGTAGAAACGGCCGCTTTCGAGATCGCAGTCCAGCTCGATGGGGGTGACGTGGACCATGCCCTCGAGCATGTGCAGCTGGGGCCCGACCACGAAGGCGTCCTTCAGGCTCATGCCGCTGCGGATCTTCTTGGCCAGCTCGGCATCACGCACGCCGGAGGCGTAGCCCATGCGTGTCAGGATGCGGCGGGCCTGGTCGATCCCGACCGAGTTGATCAACTCCTTGCGCAGTTCGGCCAGGGCGGCGACGTGCATCAGGATCATGCGGTTCTCGTCGAGCCAGATCAGGCCCTTCTCCGCACAGAAATGCACGAGGCTGCGCAGATCATTGTTCTGCGGGTAGCGGATGTCGTTCACGTCTTCTCCTCCGTTGCCCCGGTCGCTCGATAGTAGATGGTCTGAACGGCCCGGAGGGCCGCGGCGGAGTGGGGCATCGCCTTATACCATGCAGGGCTGTCAGGGGGGCTGATCGGCGGCATGCTCGCTTGAAGTTTTCCCATAAGCTTGCATAATGCTGCCATTAGCGATAATAATACAAAATCTCGAGAAAACAGACGAGTCGGACCGACAGGAAATCGCCATGCAGCGACCGCGGTCCGGAACAGCGACCAAGGAGGAGAGAGCGTGGGCGAGAAGTACCGGATCCATATCGAGAACAGCGGGGAAGACTATTCCTGCGCGTCGGACCTGAGCCTGCTCCACGGCATGGAGCAGCTTGGCCGCAAGGGCATTCCGGTGGGCTGCCGCGGTGGCGGTTGCGGAGTGTGCAAGGTACATATCGATGCAGGCCCCTTCGAGGCCCGCAAGATGAGCCGCGCCTGCATCAGCGCCGAGGAGGAAGCCCAGGGTGTGGTCCTGGCCTGCCGGGTCTATCCCCGTGGCGAGATGAGCCTCACCGTGGTGGGCAAGATGTGCAAGGCCATAGAGCGAAACTGCCCGCCCCGGCCGGCCACCACCGACATAACCGAAGCCAGACCAGCCTGATCGTCTGGCCCGCCGACCCCGCGTGGAGTGGGGCCGATCAACCGAATATCCGTCCGCAACCTGGAGCTTCCAACCCCCCCGTTTCCTCCCTCTCCCGGCGGGGTTGCTCCGGTTTTTTAACGGCCGTCACATGCGTGACGGCCGTATTTTTTTGTCGGTAAGGACGCTCAGTTGAAAGGCTGCGGACGCGGCGTGGCGTCTGCCGAGGGCGGCAGGGTGGGCATCGCGAAGCTGGGTTGCTTGCCGGTGAGGGTCTTCAGGAAGGCCACGATGCGGGCGTTCTCGTCGGCGCTGAACTTGCGGCCAAGCTGCACCCGGCCCATGGTGTCCACGGCCTCCGTCAGGGTGTTGGCGGCGCCGTCGTGGAAGTAGGGGTAGGTCAGCTCCACGTTGCGCAGGGTGGGCACCTTGAAGTTGAAGCGGTCCGCGTCCTTGCCGGTGACGGCGACGCGGCCTTCGGCGGGGCTGCTGGCCTTGTAGGCCTCCACCACGCCCATCCTCTGGTAGGAGTTGCCGCCCACCGCCGGACCGTTGTGGCAGGCCACGCAGCCGCTGTCCTTGAACAGCATGTAGCCGGCCAGCTCCTCGCTGCTCAGGGCCTTCTTGTCACCCTTCAGCCAGCGGTCGAAACGGGAGTCGGGCGTTACCAGGGTTTCCTCGAAGCTGGCGATGGCCTGGGTCAGGCGGTCGATGTTCACCTCGTCGCTGCCGAAGGCCTTGCGGAAGGCGCTGCGGTAACCCGGGATGGTCTTCACGGTATTGACCGCCAGTTCATGGCTGTAGGCCATCTCGCCCGGGTTGGCGATGGGGCCACCGGCCTGGGCTTTGAGGTCGGCGGCGCGGCCGTCCCAGAACTGGGCCAGGTTGAAGCGCGCATTGAGCACGGTGGGGGCGTTGATCGGGCCCTTCTGCCAGCCGTGGCCGATGGATGACTTCAGGTTGTCGCTGCCGCCCATCGACAGGTTGTGGCAGGAATTGCAGGAGATGAAGCCGGACTTCGACAGGCGGGGATCGAAGAACAGCATCTTGCCCAGTTCCACTGCTGCGGGGTTGCTGACCCGGACGGCGGGGATGGGTTGTATCGGTTCGCCGTTGCCTGCCGCCAGGGTGGCAGCTACCGGGGTGAAGGCACAGGCGGTGATGAGAATGACGGTCTTGAGCTTGAAGGACATGGGTGCTCCTGATGACGGGGAAGGGCACCCGGCACGTACCCGACGGGGGCGGGGGCGGGACGTTCGGGTGATCCCTGATCGTCCCGCCTGAAGCTTAAGGAATGCTTAAAGGATATTTAAATTGAATCAAGCGAGGGTTTTTCAGGCGTGTCTGGCCAGCCAGGTACGCCAACTGCCCAGGGGGGTGATGTCCTCGGCACCGGCCAGCCCGCCGCTCTCGCAGATGAAGCCACACACCTGGCTGCCGTCTTCCAGCTTGACCTTGCCGATGCCCAGCGGCGCCGGAATGCCGGCCACGAAGCTGCCGAAGTGGCGGGCTGGCAATTCCCAGACTTCCATGTCCACACTGCCGCCGCCTTCCGCGACGCGGACCATGCCGGGCCGCAGGGGCGGGCCCCCGGCCAGGGCGTAGAAGCGGTATTCCGGTGCCGAGCGTACGGCCCCGATCAGCCGGGCGCCCCGCTGGGTGAGCTGCCAGTTGAGGGGCAGACCGGACAGATGGGCGCCGCACACCGCCACCCGGACCATGCCGCTGGCGGCGGGCTCGGGAATGAACGGAACATCAGGCAGGACCTGGCCGGTGGCGCCCGGGGAGAGCCGGGTGTCGGCCTGCCAGCGGGCGGACAGCTCGAGCAGCGGAATGTCCTGGTGGGCCGGGGCGAACAGGGTGATGCCGAAGGGCAGGCCGTCCGCGCGGATGGCGGCCGGTACGGCCACCGCCGAGTAATCCAGCAGGTTCATGAAGTTGGTGTAGTAGCCCAGCTCCGTGTTGATGCGGATCGGGTCGGCCTCCACCGCGGCAATGGTGGGGTGGTGACCGGCGGTGGGGGTGAGGATCAGATCCACGTCCTGCCACACGGCATCGCAGCGGCGCTTCAGGGCCTTGAGGCGGTACTGGGCATCAAAGGCCTCCACGGCGCTGGCCCGGGCGCCGCCGAGGGTGATCTCGCGGGTGACCGGGAAGACGGAGTCCGGCTGACGCTCGATGAAGTCCTTGATGGCGTGATAGCGCTCGGCCACCCACGGGCCGCCGTAGAGCAGGCGGGCGGTGTCCAGGAAGGGGCTGAAGTCCAGTACCACCGGGGTGCCGCCGAGGGCGGCCAGGCGGGCCACCGCGGCCTCGAACAGCGCCGGGTTGTGCGGGTCGCCGAAGAAGGCCAGCTGCTCCGGGCGTGGTACGCCGAAGCGGAAGGGCTCGCCAGCTGGGAAGCGCCGGCCGTGGGTTTCCGCCGGGCGGCTGTAGGCATCGGCCTCGTCAAAGCCGCGGGCGACGGCGAACACCGCGGCCGCATCGGCGGCGCTGAGGGTGAAGATCGAGATAGTGTCGATGCTCCGGCAGGCAGGCACCAGGCCGCTGGAGGAGAGCAGGCCGCAGGTCGGCTTGAGGCCGACCAGGTTGTTGAAGGCGGCCGGCACACGGCCCGAGCCGGCGGTGTCGGTGCCAAGGGAGAAGCTCACCTGCCCGGCGGCCACCACCACGGCCGAGCCCGAGCTGGAGCCGCCGGAGATGTAGGCCGGGTTGATGGCATTGCGGCAGGCGCCGTAGGGGCTGCGGGTGCCGTTGAGGCCGGTGGCGAACTGGTCCAGGTTGGTCTTGCCGAGGGGAATGGCACCAGCGGCGATCAGCCGGGCCACCACCTTGGCATCGGCTGCCGGCGCGTAGGCGAAGTCCGGGCAGCCGGCGGTGGTGGGCAGGCCGGCCAGGTCGATGTTGTCCTTGATGGCGAAGGGCACACCGTAGAGCGGCAGGCTGGCCGGATCCTGCTCGTCCAGGGCGCGGGCACGGGCCAGCAGCTCGCCCTCCGGCAGCAGGCTGATCCAGGCCAGGTGTTCATCCGCGCGGGCCAGGGCATGCAGATGGGCGAACAGGGTGCTGGGCTTGAGGCCCTGGCGGTAGGCCGCGGCCAGGGTGGCGAGGTCTAGGCGGGTGGGCAGCATGGTCGTCTCTCCGTTCAGTGGGTGGCGCAGTGCAGGATCAGCAGGTCCTGGCCGGCGGCGACGGGGGTGGCTTCGCGGCAGAGGAGTTGCAGGATCTCGCCGTCTTCGGGGGCGGTAACGGTGAATTCCATCTTCATGGATTCGACGATCACCAGCGGGTCGCCGGCCTTCACCGGCTGGCCGGGCTCGACCAGCACCTTCCAGATGTTGCCGGGAATGTGGCTGGCCACCAGGCGGGCGCCTTCCGGCAGGTCCAGCTCGGTGTCGGCGGCGGCCGCGGCGATGTCGGCCTCGCTGATGTACTCGGCCTGGCCGGCGGCCTTCCAGCGCTCGCGCTCGGCTTCGAAGGCGGTCTGCTGGCGGGCCTTGAAGGCGGCGATCGGCGTGGCGTTGTCGGCCAGGTAGCGGCGGTAGTCGGCGAGGCGGAAGACGCCGTCCTCGATGCGCAGGCGGGCGCGGCCGGCGGCGAAGTCCTTGCGCAGTTGCAGCAACTCGTCCTCGCTCACCGGCACAAAGCGCACCTGGTCGAAGAAGCGCAGCAGCCAGGGCTTGTCGAACTGCTCGGTGCCGCGGCTGCCATGGTTCCAGCGGTTCCACATCTGTACCGTGCGGCCGACGAACTGGTAGCCGCCGGGGCCTTCCATACCGTACACGCACATGTAGGCACCGCCGATGCCCACCGCGTTCTCCGGCGTCCAGGTGCGGGCCGGGTTGTACTTGGTGGTGACCAGGCGGTGGCGCGGGTCCATGGGGGTGGCGACGGGAGCGCCGAGGTAGACGTCACCCAGGCCGAGGACCAGGTAGCTGGCCTCGAAGACGGTGCGATAGACCTCGTCGATGGAATCCAGGCCGTTGATGCGGCGGATGAACTCGATGTTGGAGGGGCACCAGGGGGCGTCCTTGCGCACCGACTGCATGTACTTGTCGATGGCCAGCTTTGTCGCCGGGTCGTCCCACGAGAGGGGCAGGTACACGGTGCGGCTCGGCACCTCCATGTCGTCGATGGCGGGCAGGGCGTCCTCGGCGGCGATCAGCACGGCCAGCAGCGCGGCGCGGTCGGTGCGGCGGGCGTCGAAGTGCAGCTGCAGGGAGCGGATGCCCGGGGTCAGGTCGATGATGCCTGCCTGGGGGTGGGCCTTGAGCCAGTCCATCAGGGCATGCACACGGAAGCGCAGCTCCAGGTCGAGGACCAGGGGGCCGTACTCGACCAGCAGGTAAGCGTCGCCGGCCTGGCGGTAGACCACCCGGGGGCGCTCGCCGGCGGCGGGCAGCTCGGCCAGCACCGGGGTGGTGACGGTGCCGGGCTCGGCGATGACCGGGGTGGTCAGGGCGAGGTCGGTCTCGGCCAGGCGCCGGGCCGCAGTGGCGGCGCTCACCGGCACGAAGCGCAGGCTGTCGCCCGGGCGCAGCTGGCCGAGCTTCCACAGGTCGGCCTGGATGACCACCGCCGGGCAGACGAAGCCGCCCAGGCTGGGGCCGTCGGGGCCGAGGATGACCGGCATGTCGCCGGTGAAGTCGATGGCGCCGATGGCGTAGGCGTTGTCGTGGATGTTGGAGGGGTGCAGGCCAGCCTCGCCGCCGTCAGTCCGCGCCCACTCGGGCTTGGGCCCGATCAGGCGCACGCCGGTGCGGCTGGAGTTGTAGTGGATCTCCCAGTCGGTGGCGAAAAAGCTGGCGATGTCCGGATCGGTGAAGAAGTCCGGTGCGCCGTGGGGGCCGTAGAGCACCGCCACTTCCCAGTGGTGGGCGTAGGCCGGCGGCTGCAGGGCGAGGGGCGGTGGCAGTGTGGCGCCGGGATGGATCGCCAGCACGTCACCCAGGCGCAGGCAGCGGCCGGCATGGCCGCCGAACTGGCCGAGGGTGAAGGTGGACTTGCTGCCCAGGTAGTCGGGTACGTCGATGCCGCCGGCCACCGCCAGGTAGCTGCGGCAGCCGGCATCCTTCACCGCGCCGATCTTCAGCACCGCACCGGCCTTGATGGCATGGGCCTGCCAGAAGGCCAGGGGCTCGCCGTCCAGGGTCGCAGCGGTGGGGGCGCCGGTGAGGGCGATCACCGCATCGCAGTTGAAACGCAGGGTCGGCCCGGTCATGGTGCATTCGAGGCCGGCGGCGCCTTCCGGGTTGCCGACCAGGCGGTTGGCGGCCCGCAGGGACAGGTCGTCCATCGGGCCGGAGGGCGGCACGCCGACGTCCCAGTAGCCGGTTCGGCCGGGCCAGTCCTGCACCGAGGTCTGCACGCCGGCTTCCAGCACCTCGAAGGTGCTGGGGCGGTAGTTGAAGCTGTTGAGGTAGCGGGTGGTCTGGCGTCCGCCGCGGAACACCTCGCCGTCGAGGATCTGGCGCAGGTAGGCCCGGTTGGTCTCGATGCCGTACACCCGGCTGGCGTCCAGGGCGGCGATCAGGGCGTCGGTGGCGGCTTCGCGGGTGTCCGCATGGACGATCAGCTTGGCCACCATCGGGTCGTAGTAGGGCGGCACTTCCGAGCCGGTGGTGACGGCGGTTTCGACACGCACGCCGGGCGGAAAGCTGACCTCGGTGAGCAGGCCGGAGGAGGGCTGGAAGTTGCGGGCCGGGTCCTCGGCGTACAGGCGCACCTGGATCGAGGCGCCGCGGGGCGCCGGGGCGGCGGCGGGCAGGACCAGATCGCCGGAGGCGAGCAGCACCATCCATTCCACCAGGTCCACGCCGGTGACTTCTTCGGTGACGCCGTGCTCCACCTGCAGGCGGGTGTTCACCTCCAGGAAGTAGAAGGCGCCGCTGTCGGCGTCCATCACGAACTCCACCGTGCCGGCGGAGCGGTAGGCGATGGATTCCATCAGGCGCACGGCGGTGGCGGCGAGGCTGGTCCGTTGTTCGGCGGACAGGCCCGGCGCAGGGGTTTCCTCTATGACCTTCTGGTTGCGGCGCTGCACCGAGCAATCCCGTTCGCCCAGGGCCAGCACCTTGCCCTGGCCGTCGCCGAAGACCTGCACCTCGATGTGGCGGGCGGCGGTGACGTACTTTTCCAGGTAGATGCCGGCTTCCTTGAAGTTGGCGCGGGCCAGGCGGTCCACCGAGGCGTAGGCCTCGTCCAGCTCGGTGTCGGAGGCGATCAGGCGCATGCCGATGCCGCCGCCGCCGGCGGTGCTCTTGAGCATCACTGGGTAGCCGATGCGGGCGGCCTCGCGGCGGGCATGGGCCACGTCGTCGAGCAGGCCGCTGCCGGGCAGCAGGGGCACGCCGGCCTTCTCGGCCAGCTCGCGGGCGGTGTGCTTGAGGCCGAAGGCGAGCATCTGGGCCCGGGTGGGGCCGATGAAGGCGATGCCGGCGGCCTCGCAGGCAGCGGAGAAGTCCGGGTTCTCGGAGAGGAAGCCGTAGCCCGGGTGGATGCCCTGGGCGCCGGTGGCGCGGGCCGCCTCGAGGATGGTCTCGGCCTTCAGGTAGCTCTCGGCGGCGGGGGCCTGGCCGATGCACACGGCTTCATCGGCCAGGCTGACATGCAGCGAGTTGGCGTCGGCCTCGGAATAGACCGCCACCGAGGCGATGCCGAGCTTCTTGAGTGTGCGGATCACCCGGCAGGCGATGGCGCCCCGGTTGGCGATGAGGACTTTGCTGAACATGGTGATGTCTCGCGAAAAGGGCAGCGGGTCGTCCCGCCTTATCTTTCCTGTCCGCCCGGGTCGTCCCGGGGGGGCCGGCGCGTGCCGGTTGGTTTTGGTGCTGCTGGTGAGCTGCAGGAAAACGCCGGGCCGCCCCAGGTTGTCCTGTGCCCCCTTGGGGGCCGTCAGCTCCAGATGAGGAACTGGACCGGCGTCGGGTTGTAGGCGTTGCAGGGGTTGTTGAGCTGGGGGCAGTTGGAGACGAGCACCCACAGGTCCATCTCGGCGCGCAGCTCGACGTACTTGCCGGGGCCGGAGACGCCGTCGTCGAACTTGAGCTGGCCGTCGGCGGTGACCGGCACGTTCATGAAGAAATTGACGTTGGGCACCAGGTCGGCCTTGCTCAGGCCCGAGTCGGAGTGCTGGATGGCGAGCAGGTAGTTGTCCCGGCAGCTGTGCATGAACTTCTTGTGCAGGGCGTAGCGCACCGTATTGCTCTCGGCGGCGCAGGCCCCGCCGAGGGTGTCGTGGCGGCCGCAGGTGTCGGCCACGATGGTGAGCATCGGCCGGCCTTCGCTGCTCATCAGCACCGAGCCGGTGGTGAGGTAGATGCCGCCCTGGTGCAGGATGGTGTCGGTGACGCTGTAATGCTCGTCGGTGTCGTGGCGGTTATAGAAGATGATGTCGGCGGCCTGGTTGCCTTCCAGGTCCACGATGCGCAGGGTCTGGCCCTGCCTCACTTCGTGCAGCCAGGGCTCACCGGCGGGCAGGATGGCGCTGTGCACGGCGTCGGCAGGGTCGAGGGGGCTTTCCTGGAGGCGGATGGCGGTGGCGGTCATGGGCGTCTCCTCAGGCCAGGTAGTGCATGTCGGTGTTGTGCAGGGCGCGGGCGCACTCCGGGCGGAAGGCTCGGCAGTAGTCATCCTCCGCTGCCGGGCCTGAGCGCCAGGCGGTGATGCCCACCGCGGCCGGCGCGTAGTCGGGGCGCGGGTCGAGGGGGTGGGGGGCGGTGGATACGGCGACGATCACGTCCATGTCGAGGCGCAGGTCGAGGTGGTCGCCAGCCCTGGCGTGGCCTTCGTGGAAGCGGAAGCGGCCTTCCTCGTCCACGCTGACCTTGCTGAAGAAATTGACCGGCGCGACCAGGTCGCGGCGGGTCAGGCCGTACTTGCCGATCTCGATCAGCAGGCCGTCGCGGCCGGCCCGGTACATGCCGTTGCGGTACTGCTGGTAGCTGTGCTCGCCGTACTTGTCGTGCAGGCGGGGGGTGTCGAGCAGCATGCCGAGGGGGTCGTGCCAGCCCAGGCTGTCTGCGGTGATCGAGGCCATGGCGCAGCCCATGTCGCTCATCAACACGTGGCCGCGGCTGTAGTGGGCGGTGTGCTGGGCCTTGAGGGAGTCGGGCATGTTGTAGCGCTCGAGCTTCTGACGGGCGTTGTAGAGCACCAGCGACAGGTTGGCGCCGGCGCCCTGGGCGACCAGGCGCAGGGTGACGCCGCGGGGCAGCATCCAAGACCAGTGACAGCCGCCGGGGATGACGTCGGAGAACAGCACCTTGTCGGCGGGCAGGTCGGGGGCGAGTTGCTGCCAGCGGGTGTCGATATCCACCGCGTCGGTGGGGGTGAGCAGGGTGTTCATGGGGTTCAGGCCTCCAGTTCGGCAGCTTCGGCGGACAAGCGCGCGAGTTGTTCCAGGTCGGTCTTCATGCCGGATGTTTCGCGAATGCGGTCCAGGATCTCGCGCTTGAGGCCGAGAAACTCGGGGGCGAGCTTCATGTCCTGGTGCCGTTCGGCGGGGAGGGGCACGTCGTAGAGGGTGTCGATGCGGCCGGGGCGGGGGGCCATCAGCACGATGCGCTGGCCCAGGTAGATCGCCTCTTCCACGTCGTGGGTGACGAAGACGATGGTGCTGCCCTCGATGCGATGCACGTGGCGGATCAGGTCGTGCATGACCTCGCGGGTCTGCGCGTCGAGGGCCCCGAAGGGCTCGTCCATCAGCAGGATCGGCGGCCGGCTCATCAGCGCCCGGGCGATCGCCACCCGCTGCTGCATGCCGCCCGACAGCTGGTTCGGGTAGGCGTGGGCGACGTGGCTGAGGCCCATCAGGCGGATCAGCGCGTCGGCCCGGCCGGAGGCCTTTTCCACGTCGGCGGAGGTCCGGTCGCGGGTGTGGGCCTTGAGCTGGCGGCAGAAGCGGATGTTGTCGGCCACCGTGAGCCAGGGGTAGAGGCTGTAGTGCTGGAACACCATGGCCCGGTCCACCCCGGGGCCGGCGATGGGCTGTCCATTCACGGTGATGCTGCCGCTGGTGAGGCTCTCCAGCCCGCCGATCATGCGCAGCAGGGTGGACTTGCCGCAGCCCGAGGCACCCACGAAGGTGACGAACTCATTGGGGCGGATGTCCAGGCTGGCCTTCTCCAGGGCCTGGATGGCCCGCGGGCCGTGGCCGAAGGTCTTGAAGGCGTCCCGGATTTCAATGCTGGCGGTCATCAGTGTCTCCCGGCCAGGTAGGGGAAGGCCTTGCGGTGGGCGAGGCGGAAACCCTGGTCGATGACCAGCCCGATCAGGCCGATCAGCAGGATGCCGGCGAAGATCTTGTCGGTCTGCAGGAAGCGCTGGGCCTTGAGCACGGCGTAGCCCAGCCCCGAGTTGGCCGCCACCAGCTCGGCCACCACCAGGTAGGTCCAGGCCCAGCCCATGGTCACCCGCAGGGTGTCGAGCAGGGCCGGCTTGGCGGACGGCACGATGACCTTCTCGAGGATCTCGCCACGGGAGGCACCCATGGTCTGGGCCGCCTCGATCTGGGCCAGGGGCACCCGGCGTACGTCCTCCGCCACCATCAGGACCATCTGGAAGAAGGTGCCGATGAAGATGATGGCGATCTTGGAGCCTTCCTCGATGCCGACCCACAGCATCACCAGTGGAATGAAGGCCACCGCCGGCATGTAGCGGATGAAGTCGGTGAGCGGCTCCAGCAGGGCCTGCACCGAGCGGTAGCTGCCGATGAACAGCCCGAGAGGCAGGGCGATCGCCGCCGACAGCGCCCAGCCGGCCACCACCCGCCAGGTGCTGATGGCCACGTCAGCAGGCAGGCCGTCCTCGCTGGCCCAAGTCCACATGCGGGCCAGCACGTCGGCCGGGCCGGGCAGGAAGACCTTGTCCACCCCGTCCAGGCTGCTGGCGATACTCCATCCGAGCAGCGGGGCGACCAGCCCGCACAGGGCCAGCACCCAGTAGTGGCGAGGGTCGATGGCCGTGCGGATCTGCCACAGGGGGCTCGCGCCGCCCGAGCGCTTGCTTGCACTCATCACGGCCTCACTTGCCGAGGGCTTCGGCGAGCAGGGATGCGTCGATGCCCTTGGCTGCGTCAGGCTTGCCGTCGATCAGCTTCTTGTCGAGCAGGAAGCTGGAGATCGTCGGAGCCACCGCCTGCAGGGATTTCGGGTCGGCCGGGGTCAGTGCGGCCTGGTTGGCGGCGGCGTCGAAGAAGCGGGTGCCGGGCAGGAAGACCTTGTACTCGTCCGGCTTCATGCCCACCACCTTGGCCATGATCTTCGCCGCTTCGTCCGGGTTGTCGCGGATGAACTTCTCGGTATCGAACCAGGCCCGGATCATGCCGACCAGATCCTTGCGCTTGGCCTTGATGGCCTTGTCCTGGGCCACCAGAAGGTCGGGAATGAGGCCCGGCATGTCCTTCGAGGTGAACAAGGCCTTGCCCTTGCCGCTCTTCTCGATCTGGGCCACCCAGGGGTTCCACACCACAGCGGCATCCACCCGGCCCGACAGGAAGGCCGCGGCGGCGTCGCCAGCGGACAGGTTCACCACCTTCACGTCCTTCTGACTCATGCCGTTCCTGGCCAGGGCGGTGGCCAGCACGAAGTGGGAGATGCTGAACTCCTCAAGGGCGATGCTCTTGCCCTTGAGCTCGGCAAAGCCCTTTATCTTGCCGCTGACCATCAGCGCGTCGTTGCCGGCGGAGTTGTCGTTCACCAGGATCGCCTTGAGCGGCAGGCCCTTGGCCAGCGGGCCCATGGTGTCGGACCAGGTCTGGGAATTGGCGTCGAGCTGGCCGGAGGACAGGGCGGAGATCGAATCCGTGTAGTTGGCGAACCACACCAGTTTCACGTCGGCCTTGTGCTTCTTGAAGAAGCCCTTCTGCTCGGCCACGTACCAGGCCACCCAGCCCGGCCAGTCGGAGACGCCGACCTTCACTTCGGCCAGGGCCGGCGCTGAAGTGGCGAGCAGGGCAGTGCCGAGGCCCAGCACGGCAAGACCGGTGCGCAGGCGCTGGAGCATGGAGGCGAGGGGGGAAGACGGAGGCTGCGTGCCGCGGAGGAGGGACGGGCGGGCAAGGCGGTGATCGAGGTGGTGCATGACGGGCTCCCTGTCGGATCGGATAAATGGGCGAGAGGGCGCTTCGTCAAAGCGATCCTCCCGGGCTTTTATCCCTCCGTGGAGCCACGTCACGCCGGCAATCCTGAACCCGGCGCTTCATGGCCGGCAGCTCTCGGACCAGACATCCTGCGGACATGCATGCACATCCTAGACAGGATCGGAACCCTAGCCACCCTTCGAAGAAGCGAATGCGATGTGACGCTTTTCGCCCCTCTCGACAGACGATTTAGCACGCGGCATGCCAGATGCCTTCAGTGGCTTTTTAGACTATTCATTTCAATGGTTTGGAGGATCCAGGCGACCGCGTATGTGCGTGAGCCCGATGCCGGACGGGATGCCCCGGGAGTGAATCCGGTGCATCGGGCAGCCTGCATGCACCAGGCTTGTGCGTGCAGGGAAGCATGGATCGATGTTCTGATGTGCCCATTTCGGGTATCTTTCCCCCGCGACGCAAAAAATAGAAGAGCAGCCCACCACGTGGCTGACACCCAAGGAGACTGTGTCATGACCCCCGCCACCCTGTATTTCGATGTGGTCTCGCCATACGCCTACATCATGGATGTCCTGCTGCGCCGGGCATCCCTGCCGCTGGAGATCACGCTGAAGCCCGTGCTCTTTGCCGGCCTGCTCAAGGCTCACGACAACAAGGGACCGGCCGAGATCCCCCGCAAACGCCAATACACCTACGAACTGTGCACCTGGCTGGCCCAGCGTCATGACATCCCGTTCCGCATGCCGCCGGTCCATCCCTTCAATCCGATCCGCTACCTGCGCCTGATCATTGCGCTTGGCAGTTCCCGGGTGGTGGCCTCGGCGGTGTTCGACAGTCTCTACCGGGAGGGCGCCGACCCGGATGATCCGCGTATCTGGCGGGCGCTCACGGTGGCGCTTGGGGTGGCCGAGCCCGACGCCCGGATCGAGGCGGCGGCGGTCAAGCTGGCGCTGCGTCACAACACCGAGGAAGCGGTGGCGGCAGGGGTCTTCGGCGTACCGACGGTGCTTGCCGGTGATCGGCTTTTCTGGGGGGTTGATTCCCTGCCCATGCTGGAGGCCTGGCTGGCTGGCGATCCCGCGCTGGAATCATCGGCCATGCAGGCTGCTCGCCAGGTCCGTCCCGGCATCAGCCGGCTGTGAGGAGTGCTGGGATACAGGCAGAAAAGAGGTCCAGGGGAGGTGCCTGCCCCGCCTTTTCGGGGAGGCTCTGACCCGCCTCGAAGCTTGCTGGTGCGTAGAGCTTACGGCTTGGGATGCGTCATCTGAGAGTGCTGACCATTTGTTAAAATTAATGCCATAAGCATTTTTTTGGTCGTTCTGAATTAATCTTCACTGATGAACGAATTCTCGGCGCAGTCGAACCGGTCTGCCGCAGATTCCCCGTGTGCTCACGTAATCAACCAGCAGGGATCGACCCTGCTGGAACTCATGGTTGCGTTGCTTGTTCTGGGCATCCTGATGGCAATCGGCATTCCGCAAATGTCAGACTGGATCCGCCGCAGCTCGGTCAGCACAGTGGCCGAGAGCCTCCAGAACGGCCTGCGGCAGGCCACGACCGAAGCGATCCGTCGCAATTTGCGCGTGGAGTTCCTGCTGACCAATGACATCCCCACGATCTCGGGTGTCGCTGCGCTCCGGCCTTCGGCAGACGGCGCCAACTGGGCCGCACGTACCCGTGCCAGTGCCGAGACGGCCGTCAGCCATGTGGCCAGCCTTGCCATGAAGGAAGTCTCAGAGGATGTCACGCTCGAGGGCCCGGCCAACCTGCTGTTCAATGGAATGGGCCGGGTCAGCGATGCCGATGGTGCGGCGATTTCCTCCAGTCAGTTCTACCGGGTGTCACGGGCAGGGACCGATAGGGCCGTATGTGTATTTGTCACGCCAGGCGGCGCCGTAAAGTCCTGCGATCCATCGTTGCCGGTCGGCCATCCTTCCGCCTGTCTTCCCCGGGTGTCGTCCAGCCAGTGTCCCAAGCCCTGAAAGACTCCGAATCATGAAGAAAGATGTCAGAGACTCAGGCTATGTGCTTCTTGAAGCCCTGGTGGCTTTGCTGATTTTCTCGCTCGGCCTGCTGGGGATGATCAGCTTTCAGGCGGCGTCCTTCAAGATCATGGCAGACAGCCGCTTCCGGACCGAGGCGGCAATGCTGGCAGATGAACTGCTGGCCAGGATGAGTGCTTCCGAGGTCAGCCGGGTCCAGTCGGATTTCGGTCCCCAGGGGCCGAAATTCCTGGCCTGGCTCGACGATCGGGTGGTGGGGGCCAGTCGACTGCCCGCCGCCAGGGTCATTCCGAGCTTCAGTCCCTCTGCCACTCCGACCACCCTGCTGGTCAGCCTGCGCATCGAGTGGACCGCGCCGGGAGCGAAGGGAGCTGCCCAGGCCGTGGAGACGACCGGCGTCTACGAAACCAGGGCGCTGCTTTTCTAGCCATGCGTACGGGATCTTGCTTGAAGACCGCCCGGTGCGACCAGGCTGGCGTCAGTCTGGTCGAGGTCATGGTCGGGCTGATCATCGGCCTCATCGCTTCACTGGTGGTGATGCGTTCCTTCAGCGCAAGTGAGAATTTTCGTCGCAATGTGAATGGCTCGGCGGACGCAACTCAGACTACGGCCCTGGTCGGGGCACGGCTCAACATGCTCATCGAGGATGCGGGCGCAGGTCTTGTCCAAGGGCGCCACATCTGGGGATGCAGGGTGATGGCCACGCGCAATGGTGTTGCGCTTCTCCCTGTACCGACCCTGCCCGAGCCATTCGCCCGTTTCCCGGGCGTGCTGCGGGTCATGCCGGTGGGGGTCCTGGACGGTGGTGATGGCGCCGATGTCCTGCTTGTCATCTCTGCCAATTCCGGATCAGGGAACCGCGATATTCCCTTCGATTCGAATGGCCGGGTCCTGACTGTCAGCAACCCGAACGGAGTGGGCCTGCTCAAGCCGTCCGACAAGGTTGATGACCTCTTTCTGGCGGTTCCCCAGGACGTGGCCGGGGATCCCGCCGACTGCCAGGTCGTGCAGGCGGCTGCGGGGGCGGGTGGAGGAGCTGCACTGGTGGATGCAACGCTGGGCCTGCGGGTCATGCCCTCGATAGCCCAGTCTGCAAGCGCGGCTGCCTACACTGCAATTCCGCTCAACATGGAGTCCACCTCCTATGGCGCCCTGGCCGTCGTGGGTGGGGTCTCGTCCGTTTTCCACCTTGGCCGCGAGGCGGCCCCTGTTTTCTCGCTGGTTACGGTCAACGCCTACGCCGAGCTCGTCGAGCACGACCTGTTGCAACGACGTAGTCTGCAGTCATTTGGCGAGAACATCGTGCTCGTGAAGGCACGCTATGGCCTCGACAATGGCATTGGCGGCTCGGCCAACGACAATGTCATCGATCAGTGGGTGTCCCCTGGCGAGGCGGGGTGGACCCTGGCGGAGCTGATGAATGGCAAGGAGGCCACCGAGCAGAAGATCGATCAGATCAAGGCGATCCGGGTAGGTCTGGTGGTGCGCTCCGCTCAGGTCGTCAGTAGCGAGGCCCGGCTCACTCGGATCACACTGTTTGATGACCTGTCCGGTACGCGGAGGGTGGTGAGGGACTTGTCCGTCGACGAGCAGCGCTACGCTTACCAGGTGTTCGACTGGGTCATTCCCCTGCGCAATATGAAGTCCACTCCCAAGTCCTAGGGGCCGTTCATGCGTGCAGCCCACAAACCCTCTTGCCTGACAGGGCGTACCCGCTCCCGTGGCACCGTGCTGGCCGTGGTCCTGATCGTTCTTGTCATCATGATGCTGGGGGGAGTGTCGATGTTCAGGGCTGTGGATACCTCGGCCCTGCTGTCCGGCAACCTGGCCTTCAAACGGGACTCGGTGAACCGTGCCAGCGTCGGCTTGAACGCCGCGTTTGCCGTAATGAAGATGGCCGATTTCACCAATCTCGATGTGGCGGATTGCGTACCGGGTGACGCGGCCTGCAGCGGAGTGGCCGCGAAATGGCTGGCCATGAACTTCTCGCCCCGCCTGCTCGAAACCGATGGTGATGGTATCCCCCTGATCCTCAAGGACAAGTTCGCCTTTGACGCGAAATTCAGCTCCATCCGGCCCAACGGGGTGGATGGCACCCTCGCGGCAGGCAACGAGGTGCGCTTCCTGATTGAGCGCATGTGCACTGACTTCGGCCCTTCCGATGAGAAGAAATGCTCGGTGTCCGACAAGTTCGAGCGTGGTGGGTCCTATCGGCAGGACAAGCCCGGCTCGATCTCCTTGCCGCTGTACCGGGTCACGATCCGTAGTGATGGGGTCCGAAATACCCAGACCTATGTCCAGGCTACCGTCACCACGCGCCTCCCGTGATGCATGTCGTCTTGAAAGGCCATCAGAAGAGGTATCACAAGTGAAGATCATGAGCATGTTCAAGCCGCTTCACATAGCCGCGCTGGTGCTGGCGCAGGGCTGGCTGGGCGGGTCCGCCCTGGGCGTGCAGACACCTCTCGCCGATCAGCCGGTGATCGTGGCGGACGTGCCGCCCAATGTCATGCTCGCCTTGTCCGTCGAGTTCCCTACAGCGATCACACGGGCTCACCAGGGCGACGTGTTTGATACCTCGGGCCGCACCGAATACCTCGGCTATTTCGATCCTCGAAAATGCTATGCCTACAGCGACCCGGTTTTCGTGCCCAGTGGAAGGCTGACCAGCGCTGACAAGGGCTATGGCTGCTCCGGTGAATGGAGTGGCAACTTCATGAACTGGGCGACCATGCAGGGGGTCGATACCTTCCGCTGGGTGTTGACCGGGGGGAACCGAGTTGTCGACGAGCCGGCCGCCTTTACCGGGGTGTCGGCCTCCCCGCTGGGGCGTACCGTCCTGCAACGGGCCTATGCATCAGCACAGGGCTCGTATCTGAGCGTTAACTTTCCCGATCGGAACCTGGCGGCCGAACACCTTTCGTCCTACACAGGTCTCGGCAGCGGCTACACCGGGCAATCCGTCATCATCAGGAATGGGGGGATGGGCTTCGGGGTGAGCTTCTGCACACCGGCCAGTACGTGTTCGGTGATGACCGTGAGTGTCGAGGTGTGCCGCGATGATGCGCGGGGGCGTCCGCTCGAGGCCTTCTGCCAGGCTTACCAGGACCCGACGGGAACCTTGACCGTATATAAGCCGGTGGGTCTCATTCAGCGTTACAAGGACAAGATGTACTTTGGTGCCTTCGGCTACCTTCAATTGGGCTATGGGGGGGTGCTGGATGGACCGGGCGGCACGGCCAACGAATACAAGGATGGTGGGGTGTTGCGGTCACCGGTTCAGTCGGTGGCCAGCGAGATATCGGAAACCGGGGCTTTCAAGCTGGATCCCTACGGACTGAAGGACGCAGGCAAGGCCATCGATGACAGCGGCACCATCAACTACCTGAACAAGTTCGGTTCCCGGTCACGCGCATACAAGCACTATGACCCGGTAAGCGAGCTGTATGCAGAGGTGATCAAGTACCTGCGCCACAAGGCTCCGACGACATCCTACCTGCCTCCCGCCGCGTCCGATCCGGTGGTTTATGATGGATTCCCGGTTTTCTCCCGCTGGGATGACCCCGCCGTAGACGCCAGATATCCCGGCAAGGGAGCGCTGTCATGCAAGCGCAACTACGTTATCGGTATTGGTGACACCAACTCCAATTACGATTTTGAGCTGTCTGGCATGGGGGCCGGGGGCAGTCCGTATCCCCACAACCATGCGACCCCGTCAGACGTGGATTACGACATGGCGGGCAAGACGGCCAAGGACTGGACGGATGCCGTCGGTGCCCTTGAAGGCTTTAGCTCTCTCAGCTCCCAGGTCATTTCGAATGGCAGTTACCTGATGGCGGGCATCGCATATTTTGCCCACTCATCGGATATCCGCCCGGACATCCCGGGTATCCAGACCGTTAGTACCTATTGGATGGACGTCATGGAGTCGGGGTACAACCACAAGAACCAGTACTGGCTTACCGCCAAATACGGCGGCTATACCAAGGCGCCGGACAAGGCCAAGTTCTTCGAGGATGGCAAGGATGCCTGGAAGGCCGTTGGCCGCAAGGACGGCAACCGCTGGCCGGGCAATTCCTATGACCTGCCCATGAACTACTACACGGCGGGTGATCCCGACTCCATGCGGGAGGGGCTGGCCGGAGCATTCCAGAGTATCGCGGCAGGTGCCGGGGCGGGAGCAGGGGCTGCGCTCTCAAACGTGCAGGTCAGTGCCACCAGCGGCGGGGCCAACACCTATCAGGGCAGCTACGATGCTGCGATGTGGTCCGGTGATGTGGTGGCGTCCCGGGTCGACAAGGTGGATCTCGACCAGCCCGTGCTTACGTCCTTGTGGAGCGCGGCGGAGCGGCTTGGTGCCGTCGGCAGCGATTCCCGCCGGATTGTCACGCTTGCCCCGCGAGACAAGGCAAAGCTCGACCCCCTGCCCGGCGACCTCGTTGGTGCCGCATTCCGCTGGTCGAGCCTTGGCGCCGCCCAGCAACTGAATCTCAGCCGGGGGGTTGCAGCTCCGGCGGGAGATCCGGCAGATGGGGAGGCCGTCCTGAATTACCTCCGAGGCGACAGGAGCAACGAAACTACGGAAACAGTACAGAAGCGCTATCGGCAGAGAAAGAGTGTCCTTGGGGATATTGTTGATTCCCGGGCGGTGTATCTCGGCAAACCGTCTGCGACTTACTCGGATACCTATAACCCGGGTTATTCGAGCTTTGTGGCTGACAATGCAAAGCGGACTCCCCTGGTGATGGTGGGTGCGAACGACGGCATGCTTCATGCGTTCGATGCCACCGATGGGGGCAGCGGAGGAAATGAGCTTTTCGCGCTGATCCCTTATTCGGTGTTTGAGGGGCCGGATGGCAGCCCCGATATCAGTGGTATTCAGGCCCTTGCCCGCAAGACCTACGCCCACCGTTATTATATGAACGCGACGCCCGAGGTCCGTGACGTCGATCTCGCCAGAACAGGCGGCAAACTCGACTCCTTTTCACCCGGTCTGTCTGCCGATTGGCGTTCACTCATGGTGGTCGGACAGGGCAAGGGGGGGCGCAGCTTCGTTGCGATGGATGTGACCGACATTGCCTCGTCGGCTACTGAGTCGGACATCGCAAAGCGAGTCCTGTGGGAGTTTACCCACCCGGACATGGGCTTCAGCTTTGGACGCCCCCTGATCGCCAAAACGCGGCGCTGGGGATGGGTGGTGATCGTCACCGGGGGTTACAACAACACCCGGGGAACTCACCCGGGCCGGGGGGCCTTGTTCGTGCTCAATGCCCGTACCGGTGCGCTCCTCACTGAGCGTCCGCTTTACACGTCTGGCGGAACTGCCGCGTCTCCCTCGGGGCTGGCGCAGGTCGAGGGCTACACCCCGAGCTACCAGGATTACACCCTCGACTACGTCTATGGGGGTGATCTCGACGGGAATCTATGGCGCTTTGATTTCACCAGCGGTGACCAGGATTCGCCCCCGGTTGTAAAGCTGGCCGAGTTCCTTGTCGGGGACACCCGGCAGCCCGTGACCGTGGCGCCCAAGATCGAATACTCGGCAGAAGATCTTAAGCGCTACGTGTTTGTCGGGACCGGCCGCTTGCTGGCACCCGAAGACCTGGCCAATTCTCAGCAACATACGCTCTATGCCGTGAGGGATGGAACCAAGAGCCGTGCCTATGGCGGTGAGTCCCATCAGTTGCCGCTGCCTGATGGCGTGTCCTTCCCGGTCAGGCGTGCGGTGATGAGTCCGGTGACAGATCTGATCGGAGGCGCAACGCTGCAAAGCGACAAGCCGATGGGATGGTATACCGACCTCACCGGAAACTACCTCCCTGGCGATGGCAAGGCTCCGGTCACAGAGAGAGTCGTGCTCAGCCTCCAGGCCAATGATGGAGTCCTGAACTGGGTCGGGTCCATCCTCAACGATGACCCCTGCAATGCCAGTGGCACCGCGAGGGTCTATGCCGTCCATTATGGAAACGGCCAGAGCGTCCTGCGCACGCTCGTCGATGGACTGGCAACGAGAAGCAGATGGATCGAGGTCAAGGATGCCGGCCTGGCGGATACGACGCTGGTGCGGGTTGGTTCCTCGATCCGGATACTTGGAACCGACGTGAAGGGCGTCTCGAGGATGTATGGTAGTGCGGTGGCGGAAGCCGGCAATCCACGGGTTGTGAATTGGAGAATCATCCGCGACGAATAAGCGGGGCGCCTGCCGCAAGCCTGCCGACTGCTTCTTTCGGGCACGCCGTCACCAGGTTTGGAGGCATCACATGGGAAGGCGTATTCCGGGATAGAGGCGGGACAGCAGTGCACGGGTCGTGTCTGCCAGGATTTCCGCCAGGGCGTCAGGGATTCGTCCCCCACTCTCGTCTGCATTTGCACCGCGCTGGCTCCAGGCCGCGCCGAGTGCTTCCTGTCGCAACTGGAGCTCCTCTTCGATCAGCGGTCTCCAGTGGCCGGGGTATTCACCCTGGCGCCATTCTCCGCGGCCGCGGCCATAGTGGGCCACCGCCAGGTAGCGGAGCAGGGCGGTGACGCTCAGGCGCTGCAGGCTGTCTGAGCTCCAGCGCACTTCGCTGCTGTCTGTGCCTCGCACCAAGTTGACTGCCTTGGCGGCGCCCGCGCTGCCGATGGCCCCCAGTACGGCACCCACCAGGGCGCCGCCACCTAGGGTCAGGCCACCCGCGGCAAGATCTGCTGCCAGGCCTGACAGCGCGCCGGACAAGATCCCGCCCAGCGCGGCGGCACGACCTTCGCCGAGCTTCTCCCTGGCGGCAAAGTCGCTGCTGACCCGGGCAAGGACCTCCTCGGCAGCCCGGCCAGCCAGACCGTGGAGCTCGATGAGCTGATCGGTGGTCCGCCTTACCTCCCGCTCCAGTCTTTCGGCCAGGCGGGCCATGGCCTGCTCGCGAACATCGGAAGTGCCGTCCAGTCCGACGATCTGGCCCAGGCGACGCAGTGAGCCGCCCAGCCCCTCGTCGGACAGGCGTTCATGATCGCGACTGCAGGTGGTGAGGAATTCGCCCAGGATCTCCATGGAGGCCCGGAACTGCTGCAGGCGGCGTTGTCGCCAGGCTTCTTCAAGGCTGTTGAAACTGGCGCGCCTGCTGTCAGGCAAGGCGCTGCCGACCGCGTCGAGCAAGGTGAATTCCTGTACCCAGCAGCGGGCGAAGGCATCCAGCGGGAGCACCCGTTGCACGAAGGGGTGGCCTGCCAGGTGCTGGCGCCAGGCGTCCTCGTCGGCCCTGTCCTGTTCGCCCGGCCGTGGTTCCCCCAGCTGATTGAGCAGCACCAGCACCGGCTTGCCCAGCCAGGCGAGGATCTCCATTTCGGGTGCGACATAGCCGGCGTCGCCGGGACGCTCGCTGGCATTGACCAAGTACAGCACCACGTCCGCCTCTTCTCGGACATTGCGCAGAGCCTGCTGGCTGGACCAGAAAGGACGATCGCGCCAGCGGTCCCAGACCTCGGTGAGGAACCAGCCAACGGGGTTGCCTTGCTGGCGCAGGCGCTGGACCAGCCGCGCGCTGTCGCCAAAGCCGGGGGTGTCCCACAGATCGAGGGCATCGCCCTCGGCAGTTTCGATCATCCGGTAGCGCTCGGCCAGGGCGGTGACATGGGCTTCGTCGCGGATTTCCCCCACATCGCGGCCGATCAGGCTGCGGGCGAGGGTGGTCTTGCCGGTGTTGGTATGCGACACCAGGCTGAGATTGATGGTCGTCACTGGCCACCTCCGTGGCGGGCGTGCCGGTCGAGCAGGGCGCTCAGGCCCTCGGCCAGAGTGGATGGGGCGCCGCCATGCTCGATATCGGCAAAGAGCACGTCGATCCGACGGCCTTCGAGCAGCCGGCTCCAGGCTCTGCGGCGTTCGTCCAGCCGTTCCGGCTGCTTGCCGAAGCGGGACTGGAAGGCCGCTTCGTCCACCAGGGCCGCGACAGGCGTGCCGGCCGGCAAGGCCTTGGCCAGGGCCTCGGCAAAGCGTCCGTGGTTTTCATCCTCGGGGGTCGCACTGAGGGCGAACAGGGCGAGGACCAGGGTCGGCGACCCGTCAGGAAGGATGCTGGAGGGAAGCGCATCCTCGCCGCCGTAGCCCACCTGCGGCGCAATGCTCAATTGGGCGCGGGGGCCGAAGGCACGGCCGAGGGCGTCCTGCAGCAGGAGGGTGGCCTGCGGCGACAGGGTGTAGCTGTAGGGCACCACGTGCAGCCTCGCCGCCTGGCCGCTGAAGGCCCGCTGTAGACGCTGGAAGTAGGCGTCGCCGACGGGCAGGGGAAAGTGGTTTTCCAGGCGTCGGGCCGCCAGGCTGCTGATCAGCGCGAGCACCAGGCGGGGCAGCACGACAAGGATCACGAGGCTGGCGGCGTAGAGATGGATCCAGGGCGCGGCGCTTGCGCCGCTGTGCTCGGGTAGCCGCAGCCCTTCGAGCTGGAGGGCATCGGGGATAGCGATCCCGGTCAGGGCCGAAGCCGGGCCGAGCAGCAGGCTCAGGGCTTGATGTACCTGCCCGGCGGACAGGAAGGTGCTCTCCCAGCCGGCCTGGAACTGGAGCACCAGACCGCGTACGTAGAGGGCGGCGATGGCGCCGAGGGCGAAGGCCGCGGCGGCCAGATGCAGGACCCGCGCGACCCGCCAGGCGGTGAGGGGCAGGGATGCCCGGGCCCATTCGCCGCGGAAGCGCAGGGCCGCGGAGGCCTGGTCAGCCAGCGGTGACTCGGTGAGGGCGCCTCCGAGGCGCGCCACCGCCCGGCCGAGGACTCCGGGTCGGCGCTGGGCGCTCCGGAAGGGCGCGGCCAGGGCATGAGTCAGCAGCAGGGCGTAGGTGAGCAGGTTCCAGGCGATCAGGCCGAGGAGCGGGAAAGCCAGGATATTCACATAGCGGGTCGGTCCCGCCGCATCCATCAGGATGCCGAGGGCGAAGCCGGCGGCCACCAGCACGGCGCCCGTCCAGGAGCGCCAGCGTCCTGTGCCGGTCAGCTTGTGGAACTGGCGGTCCCGGTCGCCCAGGCGCTCCAGCGCAAGCTGGGCGCGGCGGGCCAGGAAGCGGTCGGCGGAGGCATCCTCTCCGACCACCTCGGTGGCGGCGCGGCTCGCCCAGTCGGCGTCGGCTGCATTCCAGTGGGGGGATGCGCCATCGGCACTTTCGAGGCTGCGGACAAGTAGAACCTGGCGGGCGGAGGCTTCGTTCATGGGCGGCGGATGGACGGCGGACATGCAAGTGTACTACCGGAGCGGCAGTCTGGCGGCTCTCGCGCTGCGCCGGGCGGCTTGGTGCGCCTGATCAGGAAGCGGGGCGGGGAGGGCGCCGGCAGGAGGGTTTCACCAGATCATCAAGATGCACCGCAGCATTTGATCAATTGATCTACTCATAAATTCCGCTGTTTTCCTGAATCTCGAGATTGAGCGGAAATATCCTATAGGAATCAGGGGTTTGTTTTTTCGGGCACAGGCCTTGTAAGAGAGTCTCTCCGTGATGTTCCCGATTGAGGAAAAGATGATCGATCCGACAAGTCCGCCGCCGGTAGATGTAAACCGCAAGTATGTGCGGCTGGTGGAGCGGCGACCCGATGGCTTGGTGGAGTTCGAGTTTTCCATTTCGGACCCGGCCCTCTTCGTCGAGATGCTGCTGCCGGAAGCGGCCTACGAGGAGTTCTGCCGGACCAACCGGGTGATCCTGCTGGAAGGCTCCCGTCCCGAGTCGGCCGAAGACGGTGATTTCAACTGGAGCCTCCACGAGGCCACCCACCAACGCTTCAGATAAGCACCCCGGGCCAGGCCCGGCATTTCAATAAGAAGGAGGAGACACAATGCACATCGATCTGCGCACGGTATCCATCAAGCCGCAGCGGCAAACCTTTGACCACATTGCCCGACGCATCGGTCCGGACAAGGCGGCCTCCCGCTACCAGGAAGGCACCCTGGATGTCCAGGCCACTCACAACTTCCACTACCGCCCCACCTGGGCCCCGGAACACGAGATCTTTGATGCCTCCCGCAGCGCCATCAAGATGGCCGACTGGTACGCCTTCAAGGATCCGCGCCAGTTCTATTACGGCGCCTACACCCTGGCCCGCGCCAAGCAGCAGGAGACCGCCGAGTCCAACTTCGATTTCGTTGAAGGCCGCGGCCTGGCCGACACCCTGCCGGCTGAGCTGAGGGACACCGTGCTGAAGCTGCTGCTGCCCCTGCGCCACGCGGCCTGGGGCGGCAACATGAACGGCGCCTTCATCACCGCCTATGGCTACGGCACGGCGCTGACCCAGCCCTGCTTGTACCACTCGATGGACCAGCTGGGCATCGCCCAGTACATCACCCGCGTCGGCCTGCTGCTCGGCGACGACGTGGAGGTGCTCGACGAGGCCAAGAAGCACTGGATGGAAGACAGCGCCTGGCAGGGCCTGCGCCGCTACGTGGAAGACTGCTTCGTGCTGAAGGATCCGCTGGAAGTCTACGTGGCCCAGATGGTGGCGCTCGACGGCCTGCTCTATCCGCTGGTGTACGAAACCATCATCGACAACGTGCTCGCGTCCCAGGGTGGCACCCCCATCGCCATGCTGACCCAGTTCATGACCGACTGGTATGCCGAGACCAGGAAGTGGGTGGATGCCACGGTCAAGACCGCTGCGGCCGAATCCCCCGAGAACAAGGCTCAGTTGGAGAAGTGGATCACCCACTGGCGCGACCGCGCCGCCGCCGCCCTGATGCCCGTCGCCCAGATCGCCCTCGGCGCCCAGGCCGACGCCCTCACCAGCGAGCTGGTTGGTCAGTTCAACGCACGCCTGGCCAAGGCCGGCGTCAGCCTCTGAGAGGAAGCCTCATGTCCAAGGTATTCATCGCCCTGCAGACCAACGACGACACCCGCTCGATCATCCAGGCCATCCTCGCCGACAACCCCCACGCCATCTGCAACGAGCAGCCGGCGATGGTGAAGATCGATGCCGAAGGCTCGCTGACCGTCCGCCGTTCGACCATTGAAGAGCTCATCGGCCGCGATTTCGACCTGCAGGAATTGCACATCAACCTGATTTCCCTCACGGGCCACGTCGACGAGAGCGACGACGAGCTGACCCTGAGCTGGAACAACTGAACCATTTGAGGAGATACGCAGATGGACATGAAAGTCAGCAAGAAGAAGCTGGGCCTCAAGGAAAAGTACCAGCACATGACCCGCGGCCTGGGCTGGGAAACCACCTACCAGTCGATGGACGACGTATTCCCCTTCGTCAAGTATGAAGGCATCAAGATCCATGACTGGGAAAAGTGGGAAGATCCCTTCCGCCTGACCATGGACGCCTACTGGAAATACCAGGCCGAGAAGGAGCGCAAGCTGTACGCGATCATCGACGCCTACGCCCAGAACAATGGCCACCTGTCGGTGACGGACGCCCGCTACATCAATGCGGTGAAGCTCTTCCTCAACGGCATCAGCCCGCTGGAATACATGGCCCACCGCGGCTTTGCGATGACCGGCCGCCAGTTTCCCGGTGTCGGCCCGCGGGTCGCCTGCCTGATGCAGTCGCTGGACGAGATCCGTCACGCCCAGACCCAGATCCACTCCATCTCCAACTACAACAAGTACTACAACGGCTTCCACGAGTATCGCCACATGCTCGAGCGCGTGTGGTACCTGTCGGTGCCGCGCTCCTTCTTCGACGACGCGGTGACCGCCGGCCCCTTCGAGTTCATGGTGGCGATCGGTTTCAGCTTCGAATACGTGCTGACCAACCTGCTGTTCGTGCCCTTTGTGTCCGGCGCGGCCTACAACGGCGACATGGGCACCATGACCTTCGGCTTCTCGGCCCAGTCCGATGAAGCCCGGCACATGACCCTGGGCCTCGAGGTCATCAAGTTCATCCTCGAGCAGGACCCTGACAACCTGCCCATCGTCCAGCAATGGATCGACAAGTGGACCTGGCGCGGCTACCGCGTGCTGACCCTGGTTGGCATGATGATGGACTACATGCTGCCCAAGCGGATCATGAGCTGGAAGGAGGCCTGGGAGGTTTACTTCGAGGAGAACGGTGGCGCCCTGTTCAAGGACCTGGCCCGCTACGGCATCCGCCCGCCCAAGTGGCTGGACCAGATCGAGCAGGACAAGGACCACATCTCCCACCAGGCCTGGGCGACCTTCTACAACTACGCCGCGGCGTGCAACTTCCACACCTGGATTCCCACCGACGACGAACTGGACTGGCTGTCCCAGAAGTACCCCAACAGCTTCGACAAGTACTACCGGCCGCGCCTTGAGCACTGGCGTGAAGAGGCCAAGAAGGGCAATCGCTTCTACAACAAGACGTTGCCCATGCTTTGCCAGACCTGCCAGATCCCGATGATCTTCACCGAGCCAGGCGACCCCACCCAGATCTGCTACCGCGAGGTCGACTACAAGGACAACAAGTACCACTTCTGCTCCGACGGCTGTAAGGAGATCTTCGAGCACGAGCCGGAGAAGTACATCCAGGCCTGGCTGCCGGTGCACCAGATCTACCAGGGCAACTGCTTCAACGAGGGAGTCGATCCGACAGCCGAGGGCTTCGACCCCCTGGCCGCGGTGCTGGATTACTACCACCTCAACTTTGGTCGCGACAACCTCGACTTCGAAGGCTCGGAAGACCAGAAGAACTTCGACGAATGGCGCGGCATGGCCACCAAGAACGTCTGATGCCCCGAGGGGGGTAGGCCCGGCCTGCTCCCCGGTAGCGCAGTGATATCAAGATATAAGAGGAGACAAAAATGGGCGTTGCCGCCATCAAGGAATATGAATTCGAAGCTGCCGACCGGCTCGAGAACTTTCACGGCAACCAGCTGCTGTACATCGGCTGGGACCAGCACCTGATGTTCTGTGCCCCGTTCTGCCTGCCCATGCCGCCGAACATGCGCTTTGGCGACATCATCGAGAAGGTGCTGCCCGGCGTGTTCGGCTACCACCCGGACTTTGCCAAGATCGACTGGAGCAAGGTCGAATGGCTCAAGTCCAGCCAGCCCTGGCAGGCCGACTTCAACAAGACCCTGGCCGAGCTCGGGCTCAAGCACAAGGACGTGCTGCGCTTCCGCACGCCCGGCCTGACGGGCATCAAGGGTTCGGCGAGCTGACATGTCCTACGAACTGACCATCGAGCCCCTGGGCCAGACCATCGAGGTCGAGGACGGCCAGAGCATCCTCGACGCTGCCCTGCGGGCCGGTATCTGGCTGCCCCATGCCTGTTGTCACGGCCTGTGTGCCACCTGCAAGGTGCAGGTGACCGATGGCGAGGTCGATCATGGCGAGGCCTCCAGCTTCGCCCTGATGGACTTCGAGCGGACCGAGGGCAAGACCCTGGCCTGCTGCGCGCGCCTGGAGTCCGACGTGACCATCGAGGCCGAGATCGACGAGGAGCCCGACGCCGAGTCCATCCCGGTGAAGGACTTCCCCGGCACGGTGAGCCGCATAGAGAAGCTCACGCCCACCATCAAGGGCATCTTCATCGAGCTGGACGAGGCCATCCATTTCCAGGCCGGCCAGTACATCAACCTGGACATTCCCGGCCTCGGCATCAGCCGCGCCTTCTCCCTGGCCAATGCGCCAGGCGGGAGCAAGGAAGTGGAGCTTAACGTGCGTATCGTGCCAGGCGGCACCGGCACCGGCTATCTGCACGAGAACCTCGCGGTGGGCGACCGGGTGAAGTTCTCCGGCCCCTACGGCCGTTTCTTCGTGCGCAAGTCGGCCAATGCGCCATTGATCTTCATGGCCGGTGGCTCCGGCTTGTCGAGTCCGCGCAGCATGATCCTCGACCTGCTGGGCGAGGGCTGCGACCTGCCGATCACACTGGTGTATGGCCAGCGCAGCCGGGCCGAGTTGTACTACCACGACGAGTTCCAGGCCCTGGCCGACAAGCACGCCAACTTCAAGTATGTGCCGGCCCTGTCCGACGAAGCGGCCGACTCCGACTGGGCGGGTTTCCGTGGCTACGTGCATGAGGCAGCCAAGGCGCACTTCGACAATGATTTCCGCGGCCACAAGGCTTACCTGTGCGGTCCGCCGATGATGATCGATGCCTGCATCTCGACGCTGATGCAAGGGCGCCTGTTCGAAAACGACATCTACACGGAGAAGTTCTTCTCTGCGGCAGATGCGCAGCAGGTAAGAAGCCCGCTTTTCAAGCGGGTGTAAGGCTACGCCCCCGGCAGGGACAGAGAACAGATCGCCTTCACACAACAAGAGGATCCGGCAGCCACTGGCCGACCGGACCGGCGATCCAGATCGATGTCGTGCGCTCACCGCCCGAGCAGTAATGCGCCGGGCGGTGGGCGCATATCAGGAAGTTTGAGGAGACGAGACGATGGCAATGACTGGCGTGCTGCGCCCCGGCCACATGCAACTGCGCGTGCTGGACCTGGAAGAAGGTATCAACCATTACAAGAACGTGCTGGGCCTGGTGGAAACCGGCCGTGATGCCCAGGGCCGGGTGTACTTCAAGGCCTGGGACGAGCGGGACCACAACAGCCTGATCTTGCGCCAGGCCGATTCGGCTGGCATGGACTTCTTCGCCTTCAAGGTCGCCGACAAGGCCACCCTTGAAAAGCTGGATGCCGACCTGAAGGCCTATGGCGTTGCCACCGAGAGGATTCCCGCCGGCGAGCTGCTTGAGACCGGCGAGCGCGTGCGCTTCATGATTCCTTCCGGCCATGCCATCGAGCTTTACGCCGAGAAGACCGACGTGGGCAATGGCATGCAGTACGTGAACCCGGACCCGTGGACGCCCGACGCCGAGCGCGGCATCGCCCCGGTGCGTCTGGACCACGCGCTGCTGTACGGCCCGGACATCGAGAAGGTGCAGAAGCTCTTCGTGGACGTGCTGGGCTTCTACCTGGTCGAGCGGGTGCTGATGGAAGACGGCAAGACCGACCTGGCGATCTGGCTGTCGTGCTCCCACAAGGCCCACGACATCGCCCTGGTGCGCCACCCGGAGCCGGGCAAGCTGCACCACGTGTCCTTCCTGCTGGAGAGCTGGGAGAAGGTGCTGCGTGCCGCCGACATCATGTCGATGAACAAGGTGTCGATCGACATCGGGCCGACCCGCCACGGGGTGACCCGCGGTACCACCATCTATGCCTTCGACCCGTCGGGCAACCGCTTCGAGACCTTCTGCGGCGGCTATCAACCTTATCCGGACTACGCCCCCATCACCTGGACCTGGGAAGAGGTGGGGACCGGCGTCTTCTACCACGATCGAAAGCTGAACGAGCGCTTCCTGACGGTTGTTTCCTGAACCTTGGGGAGAGCGCTCTGCCTCCGCCCCGGCCGGGTGCGGAGGCAGGCTGCAGGGCCGCTCATCAGCGGCTGATGAGATCCTCCGGGAGGCGCCTGACGGCCTCCAGGGTGCGCATGATGTGCTCGGTCAGGATGCGGGTGGCCTCGGCGGTATTGCGCGCCAGCGCGGCATCCACGATGGCCTGGTGTTCGGCATGCACATCCCGCGGGATGGGCTGACGGAACAGGGACAGGCGCCGATAGCGCTCGGACTGGTGATAAAGGATGTTCTGGAAATGACGGATCCAGCGCGAAGGGCAGGCGGCGATGAGCACCTCATGGAAGGCACGGTTGCGCTGCTCCCACTCTTCACGGCTGCACTTGCCGCCATCGCCGAGCTTGTCCTCGGCGCGGGACAGGAGATGGAAGGACGCGACCACGCTGGCCTCCCAGGCGTCGTCGCCCAGCTCGATGGATTGCTGCAAGGCCGAGGTTTCGAGCAGCACGCGGGTACGGGTGATGTCCTCGAAGTCGTCCAGAGAGATCGGTGCGACGCGGAAGCCGCGCTGCCCCTGAGCCACCACGAGGGCGTCGGTGGCCAGCAACTGGAGGGCTTCGCGCAGGGTGCCCGCGCCGACCTCGTACTGGTCCTTCAGGTGTTCCACGCGCAGCTTGTCACCTGGGCGATGCACGCCCTCGATGATGTCGCGGCGCAATTGACGATAGGCCGCTTCGGCGAGGGTCTTGGGTTGCTCGTCCTCGGTGATGGATTCGGGAGGAATG
Organism: Zoogloea dura; assembly: GCF_012927165.1. GTDB lineage: Bacteria > Pseudomonadota > Gammaproteobacteria > Burkholderiales > Rhodocyclaceae > Zoogloea > Zoogloea dura. The sequence continues at coordinate 52,403 of NZ_JABBGA010000012.1, read as the reverse complement.
GCAATTTCGTTCATGGTGTGGTGTTCCGCTATTCAATGCCGATCGTTGGATCGGGGAATGGTCTTTATTTTAGCCCAAGGGGCTTATTCCGATCATAGACAAAAATCTCGAGAAAAGGTATTGACGTCGAGATAGGAACAAAATATCGTTCTAGCAGTAAAACGATAAAGGATGGGAGATATGAACGAAAAGACCAATTTCTCCGAATTGACTGTGGCCGTCGGCCAGTCGGTCATTTCCGCCGAAGCTGCGGCGGTCGCCCTGAAGGCGGCCATTGCCCACGCGGAGAGCATCGGTGTCCGCATCAATGTGGCGGTGAGCGACAGTGGCGGCAATCTCGCCGGCTTTCTGCGCATGCCCGGAGCCTTCATCCAGTCCATCGATATCGCCATCGACAAGGCCTATACGGCAGCTGGCTTCGGCTTCTCCACCAAAGACTGGATGAAGCTGATCGGTCACGATGAGGGCATGAAGTTCGGTTTCTCGGCCCGGCCGCGCCTGGTGGTGTTCGGCGGTGGCCTGCCGATCCGCGTGAACGGCGAGCTGATCGGCGGCATCGGCGTGTCCGGTGCCTCAGAGGCCCAGGATGAAGAATGCGCCCGCGCCGCACTGACTGCCATCGGCGCCGAATGACACGGCTGACGCACAGGAGCCCGCTTCGATGAGCAGCATTCCCTCTTCCCCGGAAATCGGCCGCTCCGTCCTCGCGGCGGGACGCCAGACCAATGTCCACGACCTGGGCGGCGGCGAGCCGGTGCTGCTCATCCACGGCTCCGGCCCCGGTGTCACTGCCTGGGCCAACTGGCGGCTGGTGATGCCGGCCCTGGCCGAAGCGCGCCGGGTCATCGCCCCGGACATGGCCGGCTTCGGCTACACCGAGCGCCGTCCGGACGACGAATACTCCATGGACAACTGGGTGAGCCACGCCATCGGCGTGCTCGACGCCCTGGACATAGAACGTACCGACCTGGTGGGCAATTCCTTCGGCGGCGCCATTGCCCTGGCCATGGCCATCCGCCACCCGGAGCGGGTCCGCCGCCTGGTGTTGATGGGCAGTGTCGGCGTCGATTTCGAGATCACCCCGGCTCTCGACGCGGTATGGGGCTACCAGCCATCGCTCGAGGCTATGCGTGGCCTGCTCGACCTGTTCGCCTACGACCGCGGCCTGGTCAATGACGATCTGGCCCGCCTGCGCTACGAGGCGAGCATCCGCCCCGGCTTCCACGAGTCCTTCTCCGCCATGTTCCCGGCTCCGCGCCAGCGCTGGGTGGATGCCATGGCCAGCGCCGAGGCGGATATCCGCGCGCTGCCGAACCAGACCCTGGTGATCCACGGCCGGGAAGACAAGGTGATCCCGCTGCAGACCTCGCAGACGCTGTCGAGCTGGATCCCCCGCGCCCAGTTGCATGTGTTCGGCCAGTGCGGGCACTGGACCCAGATCGAACACGCCGGCCGCTTTGCCCGCCTCGTCACCGACTTCCTGAGCGAAGCCCTGGACGACGAACCCCAACCGCTTTCCTGAGACCTCCCATGGACAAGTCCCTGATCACCCGGCTTGGCGACGAACTCTACGATGCGCTCGTCGCCCGCCAGACCCTGGTTCCGCTCACCCAGCGCCATCCCGAGATCACCATCGAGGATGCCTACCAGATCCAGCAGCAGATGATCGCCCGGCGCCTCGCCGCCGGCGAGCGCGTTGTCGGCAAGAAGATCGGTGTCACCTCCAAGGTTGTCATGGACATGCTGGACGTGCGCCAGCCCGACTTCGGCTGGCTGCTCGACGGCATGGTCTACAACGAGGGCCAGTCCATCCCCGCCGACAGCCTGATCCAGCCCCGCGCCGAAGGCGAGATCGCCTTCCTGCTCAAGAAGGATCTCACCGGCCCCGGCGTCACCGCGTCGGACGTGCTGGCCGCCACCGAGGGCGTGATGGCCTGTTTCGAGATCGTCGACAGCCGTATCCAGGACTGGAAGATCCGCATCCAGGACACCGTGGCGGACAATGCGTCCTGTGGCGTACTGGTGCTGGGCGACCGCATGGTCGACCCGCGCAAGGTCGACCTGGCCACCTGCGGCATGGTCCTCGAAAAGAACGGCGAGATCGTCGGCACCGGCTCCGGCGCCGCGGCCCTGGGCCACCCCTGCAACGCCATGGCCTGGCTGGCCAACACCCTGGGCCGCCTGGGCATCAGCCTCAAGGCGGGCGACATCGTCCTGTCCGGCTCCTTGGCGGCGCTGATTCCGGTCAAGGCCGGCGACAACCTGCGGGTCACCATCGGCGGCATCGGTGGTTGTTCCGTCCGTTTCAACTGAGGTTTCCATGGATCTGCAACTCACGGGCAAGCGTGCCCTCGTCACCGGCTCCACCGCAGGCATCGGCTTTGCCATCGCCTGCCAGCTTGCAGCGGAAGGCGCCGAAGTGGTCATCAATGGCCGCAGCCGCTCCGGTGTATCGGCTGCGGTGGCCCGGCTCATCGAAGCGGTGCCCGGTGCCCGCGTCTCGGGTGTGGCTGCCGACCTCTCCGGTGCCACGGGCTGTGAGGCCTTGGTGGCTGCCTGTCCGGAGGTGGACATCCTCGTCAACAACCTCGGCATCTTCGATCCGCGGCCCTTCGAGGAAATCCAGGATGTCGAGTGGTTCAATTTCTTCGAAACCAATGTGATGAGCGGGGTGCGCCTGTCCCGTGCCTATCTGCCGGCCATGAAGTCCCGCGACTGGGGGCGCATCGTCTTCATCTCCAGCGAATCCGGCGTGTGCCCGCCGGCCGAGATGGTGCATTACGGCATGAGTAAGTCCGCCCAGTTGTCGGTGGCGCGCGGCATCGCGGAGACCTGTGTCGGCTCCGGCGTCACGGTCAATTCCGTGCTGCCCGGCCCGACCCGTACCGAAGGTGTGGGCACCTTCTTCGGCCGTCTGGCGGAAGAGCAGGGCGTGTCCCTCGAGCAGGCAGAGAAGGACTTCTTCGCCAATGCCCGACCCACCTCGATCATCAAGCGATTCATCGAACCCGCGGAGGTGGCGAACCTCGTCGCCTACGTATGCAGTCCCCTTGCATCTGCCACCCACGGCGCGGCCCTGCGGGTCGAAGGCGGTGTGGTGCGCAGCATGGTTTAACAGAGAAGGAAATCTTGCGATGAGCAACAAGATCAAATGCGCCCTGATCGGCCCCGGCAACATCGGTACCGACCTGCTGGCCAAACTGCAGCGCAGCCCGGTGCTGGAGCCGGTGTGGATGGTGGGCATTGACCCGGAATCGGACGGTCTCAAGCGGGCCCGCGAGATGGGCCTCAAGACCACCGCCGAAGGCGTGGACGGGCTGCTGCCGCACATCAAGGCCGACGGCGTGCAGATCGCCTTCGACGCCACCAGCGCCTACGTGCATGCCGAGAACAGCCGCAAGCTCAATGAACTGGGCGTGCTGATGATCGACCTGACCCCCGCCGCCATCGGCCCCTACTGCGTGCCGCCGGTGAACCTGGTCGAGCACGTGGGCCAGCGGGAGATGAACGTGAACATGGTCACCTGTGGTGGCCAGGCGACGATCCCGATGGTCGCCGCAATCAGCCGCGTGCAGCCGGTGGAATACGGCGAGATCATCGCCACCGTGTCGAGCAAGAGCGCCGGCCCGGGCACGCGCAAGAACATCGACGAATTCACCCGCACCACCGCCGGGGCGGTCGAGAAGGTCGGCGGCGCCAAGAAGGGCAAGGCCATCATCATCATCAACCCGGCCGAACCCCCGCTGATCATGCGCGACACGGTGCACTGCCTGGTCGAGGGCGAACCGCAGCGCGATGCGATCACCGCCTCCATCCACGCCATGATCAAAGAAGTGCAGAAATACGTGCCCGGCTACCGCCTGGTGAACGGCCCGGTGTTCGACGGCAACCGCGTGTCGGTCTTCCTCGAAGTGGAAGGCCTGGGCGACTACCTGCCCAAGTACGCCGGCAACCTGGACATCATGACCGCCGCCGCCGCCCGCACCGCCGAAATGTTCGCCGAGGCCATCCTGGCCGGTGATCTCAAGCTCGCACCTGTTGTCGCCGCGTAAGGAGCAGACCATGGAACTCAAAGGCAAGAAAGTCACCGTTCATGACATGACCCTGCGTGACGGCATGCACCCCAAGCGTCACCTGATGTCCCTCGAACAGATGAAGAGCATCGCCACCGGCCTCGACGCCGCCGGCGTGCCGCTGATCGAGGTGACCCACGGCGACGGCCTGGGCGGCAGCTCGGTGAACTACGGTTTCCCGGCCCACACCGACGAGGAATACCTGTCCACCGTCATCCCGCTGATGAAGCAGGCCAAGGTCTCGGCCCTGCTCCTGCCGGGCATCGGCACCGTCGATCACCTGCGCATGGCCAAGGACCTGGGCGTCAACACCATCCGCGTGGCCACCCACTGCACCGAGGCCGATGTGTCCGAACAGCACATCACCCTGGCCAGGAAGCTCGACATGGACACCGTCGGCTTTTTGATGATGAGCCACATGAACAGCCCCGAAGGGCTGGTCACCCAGGCCAAGCTGATGGAAAGCTACGGCGCCAACTGCATCTACGTCACCGACTCGGCCGGCCACCTGCTGCCCGACGGCGTGAAGGCGCGCCTGAGCGCCGTGCGCGCGGCCCTCAAGCCGGAGACCGAGCTGGGCTTCCACGGCCACCACAACCTGGCCATGGGCGTGGCCAACAGCATCGCCGCCATCGAAGTGGGCGCCACGCGCATCGACGCGGCCGCCGCCGGCCTCGGCGCCGGGGCCGGTAACACCCCGATGGAGGTGCTGATCGCCGTGTGCAGCCTGATGGGCATCGAGACCGGGGTGGATGTGGCCAAGATCACCGACGTGGCCGAAGACCTGGTGATCCCGATCATGGACTTCCCGATCCGTATCGACCGCGATGCCCTCACGCTGGGCTACGCCGGCGTGTATGGCTCCTTCCTGCTCTTTGCCAAGCGCGCCTCGGTGAAGTACGGCATCCCGGCCCGCGACATCCTGGTCGAACTCGGCCGCCGCGGCATGGTGGGTGGGCAGGAGGACATGATCGAGGATACGGCCATCACCATGGCACGGGCGCGGGGCCTGAGCGTATGAAGCTCGACCAGGCCACCATTGCCCGGCTCGCCGAGTACCTCGAGACCTGTGAGCTCGAGGCCCGTGATACGCCCAAGATCACCGACGAGTACCCGGACATGGACTGGGACGATGCCTACGCGATCCAGGACAGCATCCGGGCCCGCAAGATCGCCCGTGGCACCCGCATCGTCGGCCTCAAGGCCGGCCTGACGTCCTTCGCCAAGATGAAGCAGATGGGGGTCGAGACGCCGGTCTTCGGTTTCATCACCGACTACGGCTCTATTCCCGATGGCGGCGAAGTGAAGGTGTCGGAGCTGATCCACCCGAAGATCGAGCCGGAGATCGCCTTCGTCATGAAGCGCGCCCTCAAGGGGCCCGGCTGCCACATCGGCGCCGTGCTGGCGGCCACCGACTTCGTGATCCCGGGCATGGAGGTCATCGATAGCCGCTATCGCGACTTCAAGTTCGACCTGAAGAGCGTGATCGCCGACAACACCTCGTCCGCGCGCTTCGTGGTCGGTGGCCTGCCGCAGGCGGTGAGCGAGGTGGATCTGCGCACCGTGGGCATCGTCATGGAAAAGAACGGCGAGCCGGTGGCCTTTGGCGCGGGTGCTGCCGTCCTGGGGCACCCGGCGGCGGCCATCGCTGCGCTGGCCAACCACCTGGGCGCGCGGGGTGAAGAGATTCCGGCCGGCGCCCTGATCCTCTCCGGTGGCATCACCGAGGCGGTGGCCGTGCAGGCTGGCGACAGCGTCACGCTGCGGGTCCAGGGCATGGGTTCGGTGTCCATCCGCTTCAAATAAAACCTCAGGGAGAAGAAGCATGCCGTTCGCGCAAATCTACATGATTGAAGGCCGTACCGAAGAGCAGAAGCGTGCGGTGATCGAGAAGGTCACCCAGGCACTGCACGAAGCGGTCGGTGCGCCGAAGGAAAACGTTCGCGTCTGGATCCACGATGTGCCCAAGGAGAACTGGGGCATCGCCGGTGTCAGCGCGAAGGACCTCGGCCGCTAGTTCCAGGCTTGCCGTAGCACCGGACGGGTAGCGGGGGGCCTGAGGGCTCCCGGCACCCGCCACACAGGGAACCCCGATAAACGGGGTCGGGCCTTGTTGCGCCCAAAAAATAGAATAAAGCTGGAGGAGACCCAGTGAACACCACAAGAATATGCCGTGCACTTCGCATGGCAGGCATTGCCCTAGGCGCGTCCTGGCTTGCCGGATGCACCAGTCAGACCGATCTTTCCGCCGTTGCCGTGGAAGCTGCCAAGCCCGTGCAGCGCTACGACATCACCCAGGCCCTGGCCAGCAATGGCAAGGTCGTGGTGGCCGGCACCCAGAGCGGAGCGGTTCTCGTCTCCGCCGACCAGGGCCGCAGCTGGAGGCGCGAGATGCTCGGCGGCGCTTCGCTGATCGGCATCACCCACTGCCCTGATGGCAGCTTCGTGGCCATCGATTTCTATCGTCGGGTCTGGTCGGCGGATGCCGCCGGCGCCGGCTGGAAATCCTCCCCCTTCGACAAGCCCCGCATCCCCTTGGCGATCAGCTGCGACAGCAAGGGCCGGTGGTGGATCGCCGGTACCGGCGCCACCCTGGCGGTGAGTGCCGACGCGGGCGCCACCTGGACGGTGACCGATCTGGCCGAAGACGCCCAGCTCACCGGCATCCAGATGGTGGATGAGACCCACGGTTTCGCCACCGGTGAATTCGGCCTGGTCGCCACCACCAGCGACGGCGGCACCACCTGGAGCCGCGGCAGCAAGATGCCGGACGAGTTCTACCCCTACGCGACCTTGTTTACGAGCCCCGGCGAAGGCTGGGCAAGCGGCATCGCCGGCCAGATCCTGCATACGGCAGATGGTGGCAAGACCTGGAACAAGCAGGCCAACACGACCCGCGCGGCCCTGTACCGGCTGTTCATGCACGAAGGCACGCCCCACGGCGTCGGCGCCGGTGGCGTCGTGGCCCGGCTGGAAGGTGACACCTGGCGCAGCGTGCCCTACCCGGACGCGGTACCGGTCTTCCTGGGCGCTGCCGCGTCCCTGCCCGAACAGCACGCCATCATCGCAGGGGGCCCCGGTGGGCTGCTGCGCGTGATTGGTACCCAGGCCGACAAGGCCTCCGCTTCCGCTCGTTGAGACCCATCATGGTCAGCCAATCACGCCATCGTCTTACCCACGCCCTGCACCGGGCCGAGGAATGGATCTTCGCCAATCCGAAGATCGTCCTTGCCCTGGTCCTGATCGTCACCGCCCTTTTTGGAGCTGCCCTGCCCAAGCTGCGGATCTATTCAGACTTCGCCGACCTGCTGCCCCAGAACCACCCCTACATCCAGACCTATAACCGCCTGAAGGAGAATTTCGGCGGCGCCAACATGATCGTCATGGCGGTGGAAGTGGAGAAGGGGACCATCTTCAACGACGAAACCCTGGCCTTGATCCACAAGGCCACCCAGGGTGTGGACGATCTGCCCGGGGTCAACCACAACCTGGTGTCCAGCCTGAGCCACCGTACCGCCCGCAAGATCTTCCTGGACGAGCAGGGGGGCTTTGCCTCGGAGTCCTACTACGATCCGATGAAGACCACCCGCACGGTGGCTGAGCTGGAGCAACTCAAGAAGGACGTGATCGCCAACCCGACGATCTACGGCCTGCTGGTGTCCCCCGATCTGAAGGCGGCCCTGATCAAGGCGCAGCTCAACGAAGCGGACATCGACTACCCGAAGACCTTCGAAGCCCTGCAGAAGGTGCGCGAGTCCCTGTCCATCCCAGGCCACAAGATCTACGTCACCGGCAATCCGGTGCTGACCGGCTGGGTGTACACCTACCTGGCCCAGATCGTCGAGATCCTGGCCTGGACCCTGGCGCTGATCACCTTCCTGCTGATCGTGTATTTCCGCCGCTTCTACGGCATTGCGCTGCCGCTGCTGGGCATTGCCCTGTCGTCGATCTGGGGCCTCGGCTTCATGGCGATCATGGGGATCAATCTGGAACCCCTGTCGCTGCCTATCCCCTTCCTGATCGCCGCCCGCGCCACCTCCCACGGGGTGCAGCTGGTGGTGCGCTATTACGAGGAACTGGCCATCGTCAAGAATGGCCAGAAGGCGGCCCGCAATGCGCTTGACGCCCTGTTCCGGCCGGGCTCGCTGGCGATCATCGTGGATGCGGTGGGCATCGCCGTGCTGGTGCTGGGAGCCGCGCCCTTCAACCACAAGCTCGGTGTGGCTGCCGGCTTCTGGGGCTTCTCGGTGATCTTCACGGTGCACTTCATGGTACCCCTGGCCCTCACCGTGCTGCCGGCGCCGAAGAACACCGTCAATGCCAACGAAGGCGTGCGCAACTTCCTCGGCGCGGCCATGGCCCGCACCGGCGGGACTGACGGCGGTGCCCGCAGCATCCTGCTGCTGACCCTGATCGGTGCGATCGGTGGCCTCTACTTCGTCGGCAAGGTGCAGCTGGGCGAGTCCGAGCCGGGCTCTCCGCTGCTCCACCTCGACCACGACTACAACGTGTCCACCAAGGCCATCAACACGCGCTTCCCGGGCTCCGAAGAGCTCCACGTGCTGATGCGCACCGACGAGAAGGGCGGCATCAAGCGGCCCGAGGTGATGGCGGCGATCGAGCGCTTCCAGGCGCACATGATGTCCGACCCGACCCTGGGCGGCGCCAAGGCGATTCCCGGTGTGCTGCGGGTGGTGAACAAGCTGACCCACAACGACGATCCGCGCTGGATGCAGGTGCCGGACACCGCCGATGAAGTGGGTGGCCTGATGTTCGCCTACATGGCGGCCAGCCCGATCCCCGGCGCCCTCAAGGAGTTCGTGAACGCCGACGAGAACGAGGCGAACATGGTCTTCTATTACAAGGACCACCAGGCCGACACCATCCAGCGGGTGGTGGCCCTGGCCGAGGAGGGCAAGAAGAAGCTCGAAGCCGAGGTCAAGGGCATCCACATCGAGCTGGGCGGCGGCATCGTCGGCGTGACTGCGGCAGGCAACCAGGCCCTGCACACCGACCACATGATCATCATCCCGACCGTCATGCTGATCGCCTTCGTGATCGTCATGATCTATTACAGCTCGGTCCACGCCGGCTGGTTGATGGTCCTGCCGATGCTCTTCGCCACCCTGATGACCTACGCCTACATGGGCGCCGCCAACATCGGCATCAGCGTCAATACGGTGCCGGTGATCGCCGTCGGCGTGGGGGTCGGCATCGACTATGCGGTGTATTTCATGGACCGCATCCGCGAGGAATACGCCTCACTGCAGGACATCAAGCAGGCGGTGATCCGCGCGGTGGCCACCACCGGCTACGCCGTGTCCTTCACCGCGGTGACCCTGATCGCCGGGGTTGTCATGTGGATTTTCATGTCGGACCTGCGCTTCCAGTCGGATGCGGCAGTGCTGCTGTCCTTCATGCTGATTGTGAACGCCATCGCCGCGGTGCTGATCGTGCCGTCCTGGTGCGTGGTGTTCAAACCGAAGTTCGTGACCGCAGCCCATTACGACGCAGACGGGGTGCTGGAAAACGACTGACGGCCGGGGCCCGGGGGAGGGGTCTTGCACACATCCCCGTCCCCGGCCGCGCCGATTTAGGGAGGGCGGCCCGCAGCAGGGCCGCAATCGGTAAAACCAAGGAGGAGACACCATGAGAAACAGATCAAACCGGAAAGTACCGGTCCTCAGCCTCACCGCCCTGGCGGTGGCTGCCGCAATGCCGGCCTTCGCCCAGGACAACCTGCCCGACATGGGCAGCTCCAGCGAGCCCTGGCAGGTGGATACCTACTACGAGAACCACACCGCATTCCGTGGCCGCGACAACACGGGCAAGGTCGTCGGCCTGTCCAAGTTCCGCAACACCCTGCAGGTCGAGGCAGACAAGAAGCTGTCCGGCGGCTGGGTCTTCCACAGCGTCCTGCGCGGCAGCTGGGACGGCGTCTATCGCATGAACAAAGGCCAGTACGGCGAAGATGCCGGCGGCTCCATCGGCGCCCAGAGCACCCTGGGCGGCAGCCTGGCGGACGTGCCCTGGGGCAGCACCTCGCCGGCCGGCCCGTTGGGCTATTCGGCAGTGGCGGGCCTGGGCTACCCGGGCTCGGCCAACAACAAGTTCATGGATGCCTACCCGAACAACCCCAATGAAGGGCTGCGCGTGCTCGGCGACCGCTGGCACAACGTGAATGGCGGCGTTGCCTTCGCCACCCCGGTGCGCCCGTGCAACGTGGACCGCCGCGGCTGTACCGACTTTGGCGGCTATGGCGACAAGAACACCAGCGAGCTGGAATTCCCCGAGTTCAACAGCCGCCTGGACTTCATCCGCGAGGCCTACGTCAAGAACAGCCTGGACATCGGCGGTGGCCAGGAGCTCTTCCTGAAGCTCGGCAAGCAGCAGGTGGTGTGGGGCCGTACCGACCTGTTCCGCGTGCTCGACGTGATCAACCCGGTCGACTATTCGCGCAACAACATCTACGACGAGCTGCAGGACATCCGCATCCCGATGTGGATCGCCCAGGCCGAATGGCGCATGGGTGCCTCCGAGTCCATGCAGGACCGCAACCTGCAACTGATCTGGAACTTCGACCAGTTCCGCGCCAACAACCTGGGCCAGTGCGGCACCGCCAACGTGGCGCTGGACGCGGGCTGCTTCTTCCGCGGCATGCGGACCCTGTGGGACTACGGCGGCACCGTCTCCAACTTTGCCAACGTCGGCCCCGACACCTACCTGGCCACCAACTTCGGCCCGGGGCAGATCGGTCTGGCCAATGTGAACCTGCCCAAGTGGAGCCTGGCCAACACCCAGATCGGCGGCAAGTTCGAGGGCGTGACCATGGGCGGCCTGAACTTCTCCGTGAATGCCCTGCATTACCGCTCCCAGCTGCCGTCCCTGCATGGCGGCAAGCGGGCCATCAACTCCTTCACCGGCCAATACCAGGACGCCTGGCCCTACCTGATCTCCTTCGACATGCACTTCCCGCGGGTCAACCTGCTGGGCGGCTCGATGGACTTCCAGTCCGAGGCGCTGGGTGCGGCCTTCCGTTTCGAAGGTGCGATGACCTGGGGTGAGGAGTTCGCCAACACCAACCGTCCCGAGCTGTACTCCAAGAACCGTGTGTGGCGCAGCGTGATCGGGGTGGACCGGCCGACCTTCGTGTCGTGGATCAACCCGCACCGCACCACCTTGTTCTCCGCCCAACTGTTCTGGCAGCACATCTTCGATCACGAGCGTGTCGATGGCGGTGTCGGCGATCGCGGCATTCCCGACTTCAAGGACAACTTCATCGGCACCCTGCTGATGAAGGGCTTCCTGGCCGGCGACCGGATCAGCCCGCAGCTGATCATTGCCCGCGACTTCCGTTCCCGCACCCATGCCATCGCCCCGGCGCTGGAGTGGAGCACCACCGACAAGCTCAAGTTCACCTTCGGCGCCAACTTCAAGGGCGGCTCCAACGGTGGCAATTCCTTCGACGACTGCCGTTCCTGCAACCCGTTCGCGCCTTACACCGCCGGCACCTATCCGGGTGACCCGATGACGGCCTATTCCCGCGGCCTGTCCGGCATGGAACCCCTGGGCCGCTTCCGCGCCGGCCCCATCGGCTCCGCCATCCGGGAAGACGAAATCTTCCTGACCATGCGCTACAAGTTCTGATCGAGGAGACACACAATGAAGAAAACCCTGATTGCAGCCACCGTGGCCCTGCTGGCCACCGGTTTTGCCCAAGCCAGCACCGAGGCGGATGTCGAAAACACCTTCAACCCCTACAAGGGCGGCTTCCCGAAGGTGAACGGCCTCAACCCCGGCACCGTGATCAACAAGGCCAACGCCGATCAGTTCAAGGATGCCATCCCCGCCGGTGTGTTCAAGCTCTTGAAGGACGGCATGTTCGAGATCAAGGTGGGCCCGACCACCCAGTTCGAACTCTCCAAGGCCTACATCGACGCCACCCGCAAGAACCTGGGCAAGGCCAAGCTGGGCGCCAAGAACGGCGACCTGGAAGGCTACGTGGCCGGCCGTCCCTTCCCCGAAGAGCCGGATGCCAAGGACCCGCGTGCTGGCGAAAAGCTCGCCTGGAACTACAAGTACGGCGTGAACTGGGGTGACGGCGCGGCCATCTCCCCGTTCTACTGGAAGTACCGCAACATGCAGAGCGGCCAGGTGGAAAAGACCATCAAGTTCAACTTCCACTTCCTGAACTTCAAGCACCGGGTGAAGGATGCGCCGGTGCCCGAAGTGACGCCGAACCCCTCCGAGCTGTTCCGCGCCATCTACGTGAAGGCCCTCGATCCTCAGGATCTGAAGAACACCCAGCTCCTCATCCAGCGCTACGAGGATGACCAGAAGCTCGACGACGCCTACCTCTATCTGGGCTTCCAGCGCCGCGTGCGCCGCCTGGCCACCGGTCAGACCACCGACGCCTTCCTCGGCTCCGACCTGATGATCGAGGACTTCGAGGGTTACAACGGCCGCATCTCCGACATGAAGTGGACCTACAAGGGCACCAAGAACGTGATCCTGCCCATGTGGAACCACAACGAGCTGAAGCTGGCCACCGACATGCCGGCCGAGGCCGATGGCTACAAGTACGTGGACTTCGGCGGCCAGGGCGGCTGCTTCCACAACGCCACCTGGCAGCTGCGCAAGGTCTATGTGCTGGAAGCCGCGCCGGTCAATGCCAACCATCCGGTCAGCAAGCGCGTGTTCTACATGGACGCCCAGCTCGGCAACCTGAACGGCGCCAACGAGATCTACGACCGCAAGGGTGAGCTGTGGAAGGTCTTCATGGTCGGCAAGTCCCACCCGGACAGCCACCTGCCGATCAACAAGGGTTCCGGCATCGGCATCGATGACGCCTTCTCTATGGTGGATGTGCAGAGCAAGCACTGCACCACCGGCCAGTTCAAGGGCCAGGTCGATCCCAAGCTGAACCCGCCCTCCATGTTCCAGGTTCAATACATGCGCGGCGGCGACTGATCCTCCAGTCCCGGCCTGTGGGGCCAGCTGGCGGAGTGTCCGCCGGCTGGCCTTTTTTTCACCCGGGCTTTCACCCGGACACGCATTGTGATGAAGACAGATATGCGCATTTTTGGAATCTTCCGGATCTTCCTGTTGCTGGTACTCGCCCTGGGTACCGCGTTCGCCGCCGGCGCGACAAGCGGCGGCCTGCAGATCGGGCTGGCGCTTGCGGCCCTGCTGCTCGGGGCTGCGCCCTTGCTCCTCCTGGGCCGGACGCAGTCGGTCCAGCCCCAGCTGGACGCCATCCGTTGCCTGCTCGACGATCCCAGCCCCGCGGCGGATGCGGCCGACTCCGTGCGCAAGCTCGAAGGCCTGCTCCAGCAGAAGGTGGCCGCCGCCGGGCGCATCGGCGAGCTGACGCGCGACCTGATGGTGTCCTCCGGAACGTTGGTGTCCTCATTCACCGACGTGGTGCAGGCCGCCGACCAGCAGTCGGAGCTGGCCATCGCGGCGTCGACGACGGTGGAGGGCATGGCCGGTGGTATCAGCGCCGTCTCGGCCGAGGCGACCCGCCTGCTGGCCATCGCCGCCGAGGCCCATGAGCGGGCCTCCAGCGGAGGCGGGCGGGTGGCCCTGATGTCGGACGGGGTGCGTGATCTGGCCGGTGTGATGGAGACAGTCGGACGGGAGTTCTCGGCGGTCCACGCGCATATCGAGCAGATCGGCAAGATCGTCCAGATCATCCAGGCGATCGCCAGCCAGACCAATCTGCTGGCCCTCAATGCGGCCATCGAGGCCGCCCGGGCCGGCGAGCAGGGCAGAGGTTTCGCCGTGGTGGCCGACGAAGTGCGCAAGCTGGCCGAGCGGACCAGCGAGGCGACGGTGAGCGTCGGCGAGATCATCTCGGCCATCGAGAGCGGCAGCGAGGGGCTCAACGTCCTGCTCGCCGGCGTGCAGGCCAAGGCCGGCGCCAGCGCCGAAAGCAGCGGCGAGGCAGCCGGGACCCTGGTGGCCATCGCCGAAGGCGCCCGCCACACCATGGCCGCGGTGCAGGATATCGTCGGCCGTGCCAACAACGAAGCCTCGTCCGGCGGGCGACTGGTGGAGGAGATGGGCGGCGTCGCGGGCCTGGCCCGCACCCTGGATCAACGCGTCAATGGTTGCGATAGCGGCCTGCGCCAGCTGATGACCGGGCTGGTGGAGCTGAATGCCCTCAGCGTGGAGATCGACGTGCGGCGCGATGCGTTGCGTGTGCTCCTCGACGCCATCGAGGAGATCCGCACCAACAGCATCCTGGTGGTCAATTCCCGCAACCGGGAGCAGGTGCTGCCCCACGTGGAGCGGATCGCGGCGCTCGACCGGGTGCTCGACGCCCAACTGCCGGAGATCGCGCGGAGCGCGCCGGACGAAAGCGCGGTGCGCGCGCTGCAGCTGTTCAAGGACGCCCTGGGGAGCTATCGCCAGGTGCGTGGCCGGATGCTGCAGAAGGCCCAGGCCGGTGATCTGCTGTGGGTGCGGACGACCGGCATCGCCGATGTGCGGCCAAGCTTCAAGGCACTCAAGGACGCCTACGCCGCCCTCGCCGCGGCCTGCCGCAAGGTGACTGCATGAAGCGCCTGCCGGCGGCCTTGTGGCTGCCGGCAGGGGCTGTTCCGGGGACGTGTCAGCCCAGCGCCTGGAAGGCGAAGATGGCGACGCAGGTGGGTGGCAGGGCCGCCAGGAAGAGGCCCAGGGGGCTGATCGATTCGTCGTCGAAGCTGCCCTTCAGGATGGCCGCGCCGGCCGGGTTGGGGGCATTGGCGATGATGGTGAGGCCGCCACCGGTCACCGCGCCGGCCACCACCGCATGCTTGAAGGCCGGCGAGACGCCTTCCACCAGGGAGGCCAGGTAGGTCAGCGCGGCGTTGTCGGTGATCGCCGTCAGGGCCGTGGCCAGGAAGTACAGCACCGTCGGCTCCACGTCGGTCAGCGCCGCCTGCAGCCACCATTGCTGCAGCCCGCCCAGCACCACCAGGCCCGACAGGAAGAAGGCCACCAGCAGGCCTTCGCGCAGGATCAGGCGGTCCTGGTGCTGCTTGTAGGCCTCGGTATAGCCCAGGAAGAACAGGAAGAGGCCCATGAAGACCACCGGGTGATGGGCGAACAGCACCACGCCGACCAGGAACAGAATGTGGATCGATGCCACCGTGACGGGCATCCGCAGCGTCTCTCCGTCGCCTTGGGGGCGTCCCTTTTCGGCCAGCTCGTGGCGGAAGAACCAGGTCAGCACCAGGGCATTGAAGAGCACCGCCGAGGCCGCCTTCCAGCCGAAGTGGGAGAACATGTAGAGGGAATCCCACTGCCATTTGCCGGCCACCATCAGCACCGGCGGGGCTGCAAAGTTGGTCATCACGCCACCGATCGACACGTTGACGAAGAGCATCCCCAGCGCTGCGTACTTGAGCCGGTGGCTGAGCCCGTGCCGGAAGTAGCCGTCGCGCAGGAGTAGCGCAGCCAGGGTCATGGCGGCCGGTTCGGTGATGAATGAGCCGAGCAGGGGCACCACCGACAGGCACAGGAAGAACACCGAGACCTCCCGCGACACCGGAATCATGGTGGCGATCAGCCGGACGGCGCCGATGACCGTACTGACAATGGGGCGGCTGGCGGCGATCACCATCACCACGAAGACGAACATCGGTTCGCCGAAGTTGCGGGCCTCCAGGTAGCTCACCGCCGCCTCCTGGCCCGACATCCAGAGCAGCGAGACGACCAGCACGAAGGCCCAGAAGCCGAAGACAACCTCCACCTCGGCGAGCAGATGCCACAGGCCGGCGTGGCGCGGCTGCAGATGGGCGAGGTGGGCGAAGAACTTGGTCGAAAAGGTGTGCAGCACGGCCACCGCAAAGATGATGGCGGCGACGAGTTCGGGCGTGGAGGCGGCCGGCAGGGTCATGGGGCGAGGGCGGGTGGGAGGAGAGGGCAGAATGATAGCGCCAGCCGTGCTCCCGGGCCACGGGAGGGCCTTGCGCCGGCCGCTCGCTGTGACATGTGTGCAACAATTTGCGTTGCGGTGCAACAATCCTGTTGCAGGGCGGCGCCGGAGCGTTATGCTGCAATCGGCGAGCGTCTCCGCGACGCGCCACGGGTGACGTCCCAGCGCTGCACCGGGCGTCCTTGCCAGACAGCTTGAGAAGAGGGTTGCAGCCATGGACTACGAAGTCGTCGACGCACAAGTGTCTCCCACCGGCCGCCTGGAGGTCTTGTCCAGAACGGAAGCCGCCCAGTTGTCCGATCAGGGCGGCGGCGGGCTCCACACCCTGTACCGCAACTGCTCCTTGGCCGTGCTCAATTGCGGCAACGAGCTGGATGACGGCAAGGAATTGCTGGAGCGCTACCACCGTTTCGACATCCGCATCCAGCAGCGCGCCCGCGGCATCAAGCTGGACATCACCGGCGCACCGGCCAGCGCCTTCGTGGATGGCGAGATGACCCGCGGCATCCAGGAGCACCTGATGGCGGTGCTCCGCGACGTGGTGTATGTGAGCAACGAGATCAGCGGCAACCCGCGTTTCGATTTCGCCACCTCCGAGGGGGTGACCGACGCGGTCTTCCACATCCTGCGCAACGCCAACGTCCTGCAGCCCATCACCCAGCCCAACGTGGTGGTGTGCTGGGGCGGCCACTCGATCAACCAGGAAGAGTACGAATACACCAAGCTGGTGGGCTACCAGCTGGGCCTGCGCGCCCTCAACGTGTGTACGGGCTGCGGCCCCGGCGCCATGAAGGGCCCCATGAAGGGCGCCGCCCTGGCGCATGCCAGCCAGCGCATCAGCAACGGGCGCTACATGGGCTTCACCGAGCCGGGCATCATCGCGGCGGAGGCACCCAACCCGGTGGTGAATGAACTGGTCATCCTGCCCGACGTGGAGAAGCGCCTCGAGGCCTTCGTGCGCACCGGCCATGGCATCGTCGTCTTTCCAGGCGGGGTCGGCACGGCGGAGGAGATCCTCTACATCCTCGGCATCCTGCTCCACCCGGACAATGCCAAGCTGCCCTTTCCGCTGGTGTTCACCGGGCCGAAGAGCGCCGAGCAGTACTTTCTGCGCATCGACCGCTTCATCGCCCAGACCCTTGGCGAAGAGGCGCGCAAGCGCTACCGCATCATCATCGGTGACCCGGAGGCGGTGGCGCGGGCCATCAACGAGGGCATCGCCGAGGTGCGCGACTTCCGCAAGGACATGCGCGACGCCTACTACTTCAACTGGCTGCTCAAGATCGAGCACGAGTTCCAGCAGCCTTTCCGTCCGACCCACGAACGGATGCGCAACCTGACCTTGCATCGCCGCCAGCCCACCCACCTGCTGGCCGCCAACCTGCGGCGGGCCTTCTCGGGCGTGGTGGCCGGCAACGTGAAGGACGAAGGGATCCGCGAGATCGAAAAATACGGCCCCTTCGAGATCCAGGGCGAGCCCGAGATCATGGGGCCGATGGACGAGCTGATGGCCTCCTTCGTGGCCCAGGGGCGCATGAAGCTGCCGGGCAAGACCTACAACCCCTGCTACCGCGTGGTGACCGCCTGATGTAGCGCGGCGCGATACCGGGCGGCTTGATGGGGTGTCGCGCACGCCGCCGTCCTGCTCCCGTCATCCAGACAAACAAACCCCCGCCGGCCCAGGCCCGCGGGGGTTTCTTTTGTGAGTCACGCCCTCGTTGAACACGATCAAGGGGGGCGGGATGTCACATCCGGGCCCGCTGATTTGAGTAAATCGCCGCCGGATCTGACATCCGGGGGGCGTGAATTCAAATCCGCGGGTCCGGATCTCAAATCAGTGAGGCCGGATGTCGAATCCGCAGCGCGTGAACTCAAATCCGTGGGTCCGGATTTCATATCTGGAATGCGTGAACTCAATACCGTGGGTCAGGAACTCAAATCCGGGTGTCGGGATTTGAGTTCCGGAGGGCGGGATCTCAAATCCGTGGTGCTGGATGTCAATTCGGCACCCTCGGATGTCGATCATGGGGGGGGTTATCTGACATCTGGGCTTGGCTAACTCGGTTGCGGGGGGCGGGTACGGCCTTCCGCTGCGGCGGGGGCTTTGTTGGGCGGCTTTCCGTTGTTCTGGGTGGCTTTCCTTTTTTCCACCTTGAATTGGCCGGGATTTCGCCCCGGCGGGCGACTCACTTCTTTGCTTCGCCAAAGAAGTAAGCAAGAAAGGCGACCCGCCTCGCCGGTCATTCGCTGCGCGAATGACTGCCCTGCGCTGCTCACGGCAGGCGGCCGGCGCGGAACTCGCCCTGCGGGCTCAAACAGCCGCGCCGGACTACCCCGCCTGCCGTTCCGCTGCTCGGCGGGTCGGAACGGGCTTTTCGCAAACACCGCGCGTTTGCTGAAGCAGGGCGCGATGATCAACGCACACGCAAAACCCCAGCGTCTCGCCTCCACCGGTTTTTCCGTAGAGGCTCGGTGTTTGCTGAAAGCCCGTTCTGACCCGCCGAGCAGCGCAGCAGCGGGCGGGGAAGTCCGGCGCGGCTGTCTGAGGAGGCGTAGCCGACGAGTTCCGCGCCGGCCGCCCGATGCGAGCAGCGCAGGGGAGTCGTCCGCTACGCGGACGACCGGGGAAGCCGGGTCGCCTTTCTTTCCCCCTTTCTTTGGCGACGCAAAGAAAGGGGTCGCCCGCCGGGGCGAAATCCCGGCCAATTCAAGGCGGAAAAAAGGAAAACCGCCCAGCAAAGGCACGAACAGGCAAAGGCTCCACAAGCCAGCCGAAGCCGCGCCTACAGGCTACGCAGGTCGCCGTCCACGGACTGCCCGAAGCGCTCGCCGAGCAGGTGATCGGCCAGCCGGCGGGCGGCGCTGGCCGGGGTGCTCAGCTGCCCGTCGGCCTTGAGGGCCGCGAAGCGGGCGTGTTGGGGGAAGTCAGCGGCATCGCTGGCCCGCACTTCCGCCTGCATGTCGGTATCGACCACGCCGGGGGCCAGGCTGGCGATGCGCAGGCCGGGGAGCTGCTCCAGGGCAACGGCCCGGGCATGTTGGTCGAGGCCGGCCTTGGTGGCGCCATAGACGCTCCAGCCGGCATAGGCGTTGCGGGCAGCGCCGCTGGAGATGTGCACGATGCGGCGATCGGTGCAGTGGCCGGTGGCGGCCACGAAGGCGTCGGCGAGGATCAGCGGCGCCCCCAGGTTGAGGGCCAGCGCCCGGGCGATGTCGGCGTCTCCCTGGCTGCCCAGCGGCCCCACCGGCTGCAGCATGCCGGCGTTGTTGATCAGCACGGCCTGATCGGCATCGGCCAGGAAGTCGCGCAGCTGCACTCCGGCCAGCCAGCGGGTGAGGGCCGCGAGGTCGGAGAGGTCGAGCGCTTGTTCGCTGAAGTGTTGCGGGAAGTCGTGGGCGAGGGCTGCATTGCCGCTGCGGCCCAGGCCCAGCAGGTGGTGGCCACGGCCCAGCAGGTCACGGGCGAGGGCGTCGCCGAGGCCACGGCTGTGGCCGGTCAGAAGGGTCTTGATGATCATCGTGTGCCTCGGGGTGAGTGCGGAACGCCTGTATATCAGCTTGCGGGCATCACCAGGCGGCGGAATTCGGAGGCCGGGATGGGGCGCGAGAACAGGTAGCCCTGGCCCAGGTTGCAGCCCAGCTCGTTGAGGATGCGCTGCTGCTCCTCGGACTCGATGCCTTCGGCCACGGTGATCAGCGACATGTCCCGGGCGATGCTCGAAATGGCCCGCACCAGGGTCATGTCGTCATGGCTGCGGGCCAGCTCCGACACAAAGGAGCGGTCGATCTTGAGCACGTCGAAGCGGAAGTTCTTGAGGTAGGAGAGGCTCGAGTAGCCGGTGCCGAAGTCGTCCAGCGACAGCTTGACGCCCATGTCGGTCAGGTTGTGCAGGGTCTCGCGGATCTGCGCGTCGGGGTCGAGGAAGACGCTCTCGGTGACTTCGATCTCGAGCCGGCCGCTGGCCAGCCGATGACGGGCCAGGATGGCTGCGACCTGTTCCACGAAGGTGTGGCGGCGAAGCTGCGGAACCGCCACATTGACGGCCATGCGGATCTCGGCGGCGCCTTCCGCATCCCACTGGGCGAGCTGGCGGCAGGCTTCGTCCAGGACCCACAGCCCGATCGGGTGGATCAGCCCGGTTTCCTCGGCGACGGGGATGAAGCGGTCCGGCGGGATGGGCCCGCCCTCGGCCGGGTACCAGCGCAGCAAGGCCTCGCAGCCGACGATGCGGCCGCTGCCCAGGTCGACCTGCGGCTGGTAGTGGATCTGCATCTCCTCGCGCTCCAGGGCATGGCGCAGGCCGTTCTCGATGCGCAGGCGGTCGGTGACCCACTGGTTGAGTTCCGGAGTGAAGAACTGGAAGTTGTTCCGCCCGGAGCTCTTGGCGTGGTACATGGCCGCGTCGGCGTTCTTGAGCAGGGATTCATTGTCACTCCCGTTGTCCGGGTAGATGGCGATGCCGATGCTCGGCGTCAGCTGCAGCTCATGGTCGTCCAACTGGTAGGGGCGACCCAGGGAAGCGAGGATCTTCTGCGCGGTGGGCATGGCGTTGCCGGCATGTTCCAGGCCGGTCACCAGCACGACGAACTCGTCACCACCGAGGCGGCTGACGGTATCGCTCTCGCGCACGATCAGGCACAGGCGCGCGGCGACCTCCTGCAGGATGCGGTCGCCCATGGCGTGGCCGAGGGAGTCGTTGATGTTCTTGAAGCGGTCGAGGTCGATGAACAGGACGGCCAGCTTGTCGCCGCTGCGGCGGGCCAGGGCGATGGCCTGGGACAGCCGGTCGGTCAGCAGGGCACGGTTGGGCAGCTGGGTCAGGGTGTCGAATTCGGCCAGGTGGCGGATGCGGATCTCCGCCTCCTTGCGCTCGCTGATGTCCAGGAAGGTCCCGACGTAGTGGCGGACTTCGCCGTCGGGGCCATGGACGGTGCTGATGCTGATCTGCTCCGGATAGACGTGGCCGTCCTTGCGGCGGTTGTAGATCTCGCCCGACCACGAGCCGGTGTCACGGATCGAGGACCACATGGACTCGTAGAAGTCCGGCGCGTGGTAGCCGGAGCGCAGCACGCCGGGACTGCGGCCCAGCACGTCGTCGGAACTGAAGCCGGTGATGGCGGTGAAGGCCGGATTGACGGCGAGGATGCGCGTCTCCGGGTCGGTGATGATGATGCCCTCGCGGCTGCTCTCGAACACGTGGCCGGCCAGACGCAGCTCGCCAGCCTGCTTCTCCAGAGTGCGGGTGTGGGCATCGATCCTGGCGTGATAGGCCCGGAACAGCGAGGACATCCAGCGCGAAAAGAGCAGGGAGGCCCCCAGCGCGAGGGCTGCAGCCACGACCGTCATGCCGATGAACTGCGGCATGCGGGCGCGCAGCGCGGCGGCGGCCGAGTCCTTCTCCGAGGCCAGGGCGGCCTGCATCTCGTCGTTGACCAGGCTGGCCACCACGATGATCTTCCAGGGCGCGTAGACTTCCACCAGGGCGCTGCGGGTCTCCTGGCTGTCGCTGGCGCGGCCGGGCCACGGAAACTCGGCCATCCCGCCACCCGCCCGGCCGAGGGAGAGCAAGCGTTGCCGGGTGGCTTTTTCCTGAGGGGTGACGGCCGACTCGAGGGGCGGCCGCTCGGCGTCTGCGCCGTGCAGCGGGGTCAGCATGCGGCCTTCGTCATCCATCACCATGAAGCGCCCGGTGTCGCCGAAGGACCAGGCCCGCAGCCGGTCGAGGCCTTCCCGCAGGCGCATCTCCTCCCATTTGTAGAGATAGTCGCCGGTGCCGATGACCCAGCCATAGGGCTCGAAGAGGCGCACGAAGGCCAGCTTGTCGGACATCTTGCGGGGGTCGTCAGGGGAGTACCAGCGGTAGCGCGAGAGCCCGCCCGCGGGGTCGCTGCGGGCGGCGTCGACAAGGCCGCGCATGATGTAGTGGCCCCGGTCGTCGCGGTTGTCCCACAGGGAGCTGCCCTCCAGAGCGGGGGCAATGGGGAGCAGGATGCAGGTGCCCTGCTGGTCGTCCACAAAGAAGTAGCCGCGTCCGTCAAAGAAGCGCTGGTGACGCAGGGCTTCGATGATCAGCCGCTTGACCTCGCCTTCCGGGCGGCGGCCGTGCTCCCGGGCATAGATGCCCTGGGCCGTCTGGATGGCCATGCTGACCTTATCCTGCAGGGCATTCTTCAGGACGGCCTCGGTGCGCGAGTGCACGAAGTCCAGGTAGCCGATGGCGGCTGCCATCTCGGTGCGAAGCCTTTCCTGCTTCTTCACCTCGAAGCTCTTCTCCAGGCGCTGGATGACTTGCAGGTGCTCCCCCTGGGCCATCCACATGAAGCTGCCGCCCAGGGTGAGGGCGAGGGTAAGGACGACGATCAGGGTCCCCAGCAGGTGGTAGCGGGGCAGGCTTTGATCGGTGATGGCAAGTTTCATCAGGCTTCTGGCGCGGGAGGCTGGGGCCTCCAGGGGGCGCATGCGATTCTTTTGTTACGGCGGGCCTTTCTAGCACTAAAGACGTAATTCGTCACGAACTGTGGCGTAGATCACTCTCAAGTTGTGAAATCCCCCGCGGCGGCGCCTCCCGGGGAGGCTGCATTACGGGGTTGCAAAGAAGGCACGGACTCAAGCCACTGCCATCCCTGGCGTTACAATTGCCCACTGCCGATTTCCCGAGCGGGGCCCGCCGGCCCTTTCATCCCCGGATCAGTCCATGCCTGCCGATTCTTTCCAGATTCCCGCCGATGAGCGCCAGCGCCTGTTTGCGCCCATCGTCGCCGTCGGTGTGGCCTTGATCGTCCTGGTCTGGGGAGCCGTTGTTTACAAGGCCCGGGTGGACGAGGAGATGGTCGTCCGCGCAATCAACACCGCCAACCTGAATCTTGCCCGGGCCTTCGAGGAACACACCGTCCGCACCATCAAGAGCGCTGATCAGGCGGTGCTGTTCCTGAAGTATCAGTACGAGAAGCTCGGCCCCCGGATGAACATCTCCGACTACGTGCGGCAGGGGGCGATCATCAACAGCTTCTTCAACCAGATCGGAGTCATCGACGAGAACGGCATCTACATCCTCAGCAATCTGCCCGGCCACACGCTGCAGGACTTGTCGGACCGGGAGCATTTCAGGGTCCACCGGGCGCAGGACACGGACGCGCTGTACATCAGCAAGCCGGTGCTGGGGCGTGTGTCGGGAAAGTGGTCGATCCAGCTGACGCGGCGGATCAACAAGCCCGACGGCAGCTTTGGCGGGGTCGTGGTGGTGTCGATGGACCCCCACTATTTCTCCGAGTTCTACCGGGGCGTTGACCTGGGGCACAGCGGGGTGGTCAGCCTGGTGGGGCGTGACGGCATCGTGCGGGCGCGCCGGGCCGGCGACAACGATGAGGTCGGCCAGGACCTGACGGGCACGCCGCTGATGAGGCTGGGCGAGCAGGCTGCCTCGGGGCATTACAACTACGCCAGCAAGGCCGACGGGGTCCGCCGCTTCTACAGTTACCGGGTGTTCCAGGAATATCCGCTGCTGGTGGCCGTGGGGGTCGGCGAGGACGAGGCGCTCCAGGAGTTCCACCAGCGTCGCCTGGGCTACATGGCTTATGCGGGGGTGATGAGCCTGATGGTGGTGGTGTTCGGGGCGCTGGCGATCCGCATGCTCGACCGCCAGTACCGCATCTCGCTTGCCTTGCGTGAGAGCCAGGTGCGGGCGGAGGAGGCCAACCGCATGAAGTCCGAGTTCCTGGCCTCCATGTCCCATGAGCTGCGCACCCCCCTCAACGGCATCATGGGCTACGCGGAGTTCCTGCGGGACAGCAGCACCGATACGCCGCGCGAGTTTGCGGGGATCATCCTGGACAGCAGCCAGCACCTGCTGGAGCTGGTCAACTCCATCCTCGACCTGGCCAAGGTCGAGGCCGGCCAGATGGTGCTGGAGCTCCGCGACGTGCCGCTCAGGCCGCTGCTCGAGCGGATCATCCAGAGCCATCGCCCGCCGGCCCTGGACAAGGGGCTGGTGCTGGCCTTCGAGGTGGCCGGCGATGTGCCGGAGACCCTGCGCTGCGATTCGACCCGCTTGTCCCAGGTGCTGATCAATCTCGTCGACAACGCCATCAAGTTCACCGACGAGGGCCGTGTGGACATCACGGTGTCGAGGCAGGGCGCCTGGCTTCAGCTCAAGGTTGCCGATACGGGCTGCGGGATAGCCGGGGACATGCAGGACCACGTCTTCGAGCGCTTCCGCCAGGTGGAGAGCTTCCTCACCCGCCGGCATGCCGGAACCGGCCTGGGTCTGGCCCTGGTCAAGGAACTGACGGCCCTGATGGGCGGAAATGTGGTCTTGCACTCGGAGCCCGGCAAGGGCAGCGAATTCGTCGTCAACCTCCCCCTGGAATTCCAGGAGCATCGCACATGAGCGCCATGAAAGTTCTGATCGTCGACGACCATAAAATCAACCGGACCCTGCCTGCGGTGCTCCTGACCCAGGCCGGCTGCGAAGTCCACGAGGCAGACTCCGGCGAGGCGGCCATGGCCTTCTTCGAGGGCGCCAGCGTGGATGTGCTGCTGCTGGACGTCAGCATG
This sequence comes from Zoogloea dura, assembly GCF_012927165.1. GTDB lineage: Bacteria > Pseudomonadota > Gammaproteobacteria > Burkholderiales > Rhodocyclaceae > Zoogloea > Zoogloea dura. Next base: position 27,850 of record NZ_JABBGA010000012.1, on the reverse strand, counting down.
CCCGGCATCAGCGGTTCGGAAGTATGCCGGCGCTTGCGGGCCCGCCCCGAGATGGCGGGCCTGCGCATCGTTGCCTACACTGCCCACGCCATGCCGGGCGAGCGTGAGCAGATCCTTGCTGCCGGCTTTGACGAGATCCTGGTCAAACCCATCAACCGCCAGGGCTTGCTGCAGTCGGTAGGTCTGCCGGTCTAAGCCGGCAGACCTGTCCGGGCTCAGGCGCCCTTCAGCCCGTTCGCCTGGGACCGCCCGGGGGCCGGCTTGCCCTTGCGGGCGCGCTTGCCCAGCCAGGGCTCCCAGTCCTTCGCCGGGATCGCCACCTCCACCGGCTTGCCGACGCGGGTGGCAGCCAGCAGGGTCAGGCTTGTGCGGGCCACACAGACGGTGCCCAGGTGTTCGCCCTCGTCCAGCCCCATGATGATCACGCCGCGGCCGCCGCCGGAGAGCTCCTTCATCTGGTCCAGCGGGAAGACCAGCAGGCGCCCGCTGGTGGACAGGGCGGCCAGGTGCAGCCCCTCGCCGCCGTCGAAGAGCACGGGCGGGAGTTGCCGGCCGCCGGCGTCGACAGTGACGAACTGCTTGCCGGCCCGCTTGGTGGCGCTCATGTCGCCCAGGCGGCACAGGAAGCCGTAACCGTCGGCGCTGGCCAGCAGCACCCGCTTGTCGGCCGGTCCGGCCAGCACGTGGGCGACCTTGCTGCCGCTGGGCAGCTCGACCAGCGAGGCCAGCGGCACGCCGTTGCCGCGGCCGTCGGGCAGGGCCGAGACGGCGACGGTGAGGGCCCGCCCGCCGTCGCTCAGCACGATCAGGGCGTCCACACTGCGGCATTCGAAGGCGCTGCCGAGGCGGTCGCCATCCTTGAAGCTGACGTTCTCGAGATCCACGCCGTGGCCGCTGCGGCAGCGGACCCAGCCCTTCTCCGAGACGATCACGGTGACCGGTTCGTCCACCACGGTCTGGCTGACGCCGGCACGGGCGGCTTCTTCCACCAGGGTGCGGCGGGCATCGCCGTACTTGTCGGCGTCGGCCTTGATCTCCTTGATGACCAGGCGGCGCAGCTTGCCCTCGTTGGCCAGCAGGGCTTCCAGCTCGTCCTTCTCGCCACGCAGCTCGGCCAGCTCCCGCTCGATCTTGATGCCTTCGAGGCGGGCCAGCTGGCGCAGGCGGATCTCCAGGATGTCCTCGGCCTGGCGGTCGGACAGGTCGAAGCGGGCGATCAGGGCCGGCTTGGGCTCGTCCGACTCGCGGATGATGCGGATCACCTCGTCGATGTTCAGGAAGACGATGTGACGGCCTTCCAGGATGTGGATGCGGTCGTTCACCTGGCCCAGGCGGTGGCTCGTACGACGGCGCACCGTGGTGACCCGGAAGCGGCCCCACTCGTGGAGGATGTCGGCCAGGTTCTTCTGCCCGGGCCGGCCGTCCAGCCCGATCATCACCAGGTTGATCGACGAGGAGCTCTCCAGGCTGGTGTGGGCGAGCAGCAGGTTGGCGAACTCGGTCACATCCTGGTTGCGGCTCTTCGGCTCGAAGACCAGGCGCACCGGCGCGTCCTTGCCCGATTCGTCGCGCACCCGGTCCAGCGCGGCGAGCATCACCGCCTTGAGCTGGGCCTGGTCGGCGTCGATGGACTTCTTGCCGGTCTTGGGCTGCGGGTTGGTGAGGGTCTCGATCTCGAAGAGCACCTTCTGGGCCGACACGCCCGGCGGCAGTTCGTTGATGACCAGTTGCCACTGGCCGCGGGCCAGGTCTTCGATCACCCAGCGGGCGCGCAGCTTGAGGCTGCCCCGGCCGGTTTCGTAGGCCTGGCGGATGTCGGCTGCCGGCGAGATGATCTGCCCGCCGCCCGGGAAGTCCGGGCCGGCGATGTGGGTCATCAGGTCGGCGACGCTGGCTTCGGGGTTCTCGATGGCGTGGATGGCCGCCGCGGCCACTTCCCGCAGGTTGTGGGACGGGATCTCGGTGGCCATGCCCACGGCGATGCCGGAGGCGCCGTTGAGCAGCACGAAGGGCAGGCGGGCGGGCAGCAGCTGGGGCTCTTCGAAGGCGCCGTCGTAGTTGGGGCGGAAGTCCACCGTGCCCCGGTCGATCTCCGACAGCAGCAGCTCGGCGATCGGGGTGAGGCGGCATTCGGTGTAGCGCATGGCCGCCGCGGAGTCGCCGTCGCGGGAGCCGAAGTTGCCCTGGCCGTCCACCAGCGGATAGCGCAGGGAGAAGTCCTGGGCCACCCGCACCATCGCGTCATAGACGCTGGAGTCGCCGTGGGGGTGGTATTTACCGATCACGTCGCCGACCACCCGGGCCGACTTGACGTGCTTGGAGCCCGGCGACAGGCGCATCTCGTTCATCGCGAACAGGATGCGGCGCTGCACCGGCTTGAGGCCGTCCTCCACCTGGGGCAGGGCGCGGGCCTTGACCACGCTCATGGCGTAGGCGAGGTAGGCGCGCTCGGCGTAGAGGTCGAGGGGCAAGGCGTCGTCGCTGCCCAGCAGCAGGGTGGCGGGTGGTGGAGGTGGCGGTTCGGCGGCGTCGGGCGCCGGGGAATCGAAGAGGTCCGGAGTGTCGTTCATGGTGAGACGTTCGCAGGAAAAGTGGCGCGGGCAGGTCGGGGTGCAGGCCGTACCGGTGCGCCGGAATGACTAGCGGCAGGCCAGGCGGAAGGCATTGCGGATACCTTCTTCATCAAGGCGGCGGCCAATGAGGACCAGGGTGGTGTGGCGGCTTTCGCCGTCCTGCCAGGGGGCGCCGTAGTCGGAGCCGCTGAGGCGGTGGACGCCCTGCAGGATCACCTTGCGGGCATCGCCACGAAGCGCCAGCACGCCCTTGTAGCGCAGCAGGGCCGGGCCCTGGCGCAGCAGGAGCTCTTCGACGAAACCCGCCATCAGGGCCGAGTCCACGTCGCCGGGATGTTGCAGCACGAAGGAGGCGATGTCGTCGTCGTGACGATAAAAGCCCCGCGCGCTGCCGCCGCCGCGGCGCAGCCCGGCAGGGGTGTCGGTGGCCAGGAAGGAGGGCAGTTGCTCGAGCACCTCGTCGAGGCGGAAGGCGTCCAGGTGGAACAGGGCGGTGACCGGCGCCGCATCGGTGGGCACCGGCACGGCCGGCACGCGGATGTTGATGCGTTGCAGGCGCTGCCGGAGCGCATCCAGAGCGTCGTCGTCGAGGCTCTCGGCCTTGCTCAGCAGGATCCGGTCGGCAAAGCCCACCTGGGCTGCCGCGACGCGGTGTTCGTCGAGCTGGGCCTGGGCATGGACGGCGTCCACCACCGTGATGATGCCGTCCAGCTCATAGCGCCCGGCTAGGCCTTCGTCTACGAAGAAGGACTGGGCCACCGGGGCTGGATCGGCCAGGCCGGTGGTCTCCACGACCAGGTGGTCGAAATCCAGTTCGCCCGTGTCCCGGCGCCTGGCCAGGTCGGCGAGGGCATTGGACAGCTCGCCGCGCACGCTGCAGCAGATGCAGCCGTCGGTGAGCTCGACGATTTCGACGGCGGGCGATCCGGCGATGAGGCCACCGTCGATGCCGACGCTGCCGAACTCGTTCTCGAGCACGGCCACCTTGCGCTCGGGCCGGGTGGCCAGGTAGCGGTTGAGCAGGGTCGTCTTGCCGGCACCGAGAAAGCCGGTGAGGATGGTCGCGCGGATCGGCGGCCGTGAAAGCGCGAGGGGGTTGATGTCGGGCTGGCTCATCGTTCAGACATCGGCTTCCACCGAGTCGCCCTTTTCTTCCATCCAGGCGCGGCGGCCGGAGGCTTCGCCTTTGCCCATCAGCATGGTGAACATGCGCCGGGTCTCCTCGAAGGCGTCACTGCGCACATGCACCGGCAGGACGCGGCGGGTGGCCGGGTCCATGGTGGTTTCGCGGAGCTGGTCGGGGTTCATCTCGCCGAGGCCCTTGAAGCGGCCGACTTCGATGTGCTCGGGCTTGACGCCTTCGTGGACCAGCCGGTCGCGCAGGGTGCCGAGCTCCTGGTCGTCGAGGGCGTAGAGCCGGCGCGGCGGACGCTTCTTGCCCTGGGCCGGCACGTCCAGGCGGTACAGCGGCGGCTGGGCCACGTAGATGTGGCCGCGTTCGATGAGCTTAGGGAAGTGGCGGAAGAACAGGGTCAGCAGCAGGGTCTGGATGTGGGAGCCGTCCACGTCCGCGTCGGACATGATGATGAGCTTGCCGTAGCGCAGCTCGGAGAGGTCCGGATCAGAGTCCTGGGTGTGGGGCTCCACCCCGAGGGCCACCGCGATGTCGTGGATCTCGGCGTTGGCGAAGAGGCGGTCCTTGTCCACTTCCCAGGCGTTCTGGACCTTGCCGCGCAGGGGCAGGATGGCCTGGGTGTCCTTGTCACGGGCCATCTTGGCGCTGCCGCCGGCCGAGTCGCCCTCGACCAGGAAGAGCTCGTTGCGCTCGATGTCCTCGGATTCGCAGTCGGACAGCTTGCCCGGCAGCACGGCCACCCCGGAGGACTTGCGCTTCTCGACCTTCTGGGCGGCGCGGGCGCGGGCCTGGGCGGCTTTGATGGCCAGCTCGGCGAGCTTCTTGCCGTAGTCCACGTGCTCGTTGAGCCACAGCTCGAAGGGGTCGCGCACCATGCGCGAGACGAGCTGCACGGCGTCGCGGCTGTTAAGGCGCTCCTTGGTCTGGCCCTGGAAGCTGGGGTCGAGGACCCGTGCCGAGAGCAGGAAGGAGGCGCGGCCGAAGGCGTCGTCGGCGGTCAGCTTGACGCCCTTGGGCAGCAGGGCGTGGTGGTCGATGAAGTTCTTGATGGCGGTGAACACGCCGTCCCGCAGGCCAGCCTCGTGGGTGCCGCCGGCGGGGGTGGGGATCAGGTTGACGTAGGACTCGCGCACCGGCGCGCCTTCGGCGGTCCACGCCACGGCCCAGGAGGCGCCTTCACCTGCAGCGAAGGTGTCGTCGCCCTTGGCGGCGTACTTCTCGCCACTGAACAGGGGGATCAGGGGTTCGTCACTGAGGGCTTCGGACAGGTAGCCGCGCATGCCGTGCTCGAACAGCCAGGTGCGGGTGTCGCCGCCCTCAATGCTGAGGCTGACCTCGAGGCCGGGCATCAGCACGGCCTTGGAGCGCAGCAGGCGCTCCAGTTCACCGCGGGGCAGGTCGGCGGAGTCGAAATACTTGGCGTCGGGCCAAGCGCGCACGGTGGTGCTGCTGGCTTTCCTGGGGGCGTCGCCGACGCGCTCCAGGGGCTCGATCACATCGCCGGCGGCGAAGACCAGGCGGTGACGGCCGCCGTCGCGCACCACTTCCACCTCGAGGCGGTGCGACAGGGCGTTGGTGACCGACACGCCGACGCCGTGCAGGCCGCCAGAGAAGCGGTAGGCGGAGTCGTCATCGGTCTTGTTGAACTTGCCGCCGGCGTGCAGGCGGGTGAATACCACTTCCACGGTGGACACGCCTTCCACCGGGTGGATCTCCACAGGGATGCCGCGTCCGTCGTCGGATACGCTGACCGAGCCGTCCAGGTGCAGGGTCACGCCGATCTTGCGGCAGAAGCCGGCCATCGCCTCGTCGGCGGCGTTGTCGATGACTTCCTGGATGACGTGGAGGGGGTTCTCTGTCCGGGTGTACATGCCCGGGCGTTGCTTGACCGGCTCGAGGCCCTTGAGGACGGTGATGGAGTCGGCGTTATAGGTTTTCTGGGTCATGCTGGGGTGTTTTTCCGGCGGGGGTTTTGAAGCGCTGCGGACTATACCGCGCCAGCGGGGCGGCGGGCGAGGGGCTTTCAGCGGCCGAGCGCGCTGCGACCCGCGTTTTCACTGGTCTGGCGGGCAATCCGCTCGAGCAGGGCGTTGGCGGCCAGGGCGCCGGGAGAGTCGCCGGCGGCCTGGCGCCAGGCCAGGTGGACCGTGCCGCTGCGGCCTGCCAGGGTGTAGATGGCCATGGACAGGGGGCACTGGGCGATGTTGGCAGGGTTCTCGAGGGCCAGCTGCCAGGCGATGCGGGCGCTGCAGAAGTGCAGGACTTCGGCCTGCCCATAGACGGGCTCGCGCTGCTCCAGGGCCGCTCCGGTGCGGGCCAGCATGTCGCCGAACTGGCTGGGCGGCGCGGGCACCAGGCCTTCGGTCTCGATCGCGTCCACCAGGGCCTCCCGGGCGTCGTCATACCGGGCGGGCTGGATCTGCAGGTGGTGGAGGCCTTCCGCGCGCACCGGAGGGCCGAGGGCCAGTAGCAGGGGCGCCAGGAGCGCAAAGAAAAGGGCTGGCAGCCGTTTCATGGAGTGGGTCCTGGGAGCGCTTGGGGGAGCTGGGGGGGAGTGCCGGTGGAGCGTACCGCTGAACAGGCGCCACGATACTCCCCCAGCCGGGGTCAGCCTACCTGGATCACGATCTTGCCGAAATGAGCCCCCTGCTCCATGTGCGCCAGGGCTGCCGGGGCGTCGGCAAAGCTGAAGCGCTTGTCGATCACCGGGTGGATGCGGTGCGCGACCATGGCCTGGAGCATGTCGGCGAACATCTGCCGGCTGCCGACGAAGATGCCATTGATGGCGGCCAGGCGGGGGATCAGCATCATCGGATTGGCGGCGCCGGCGAGCCCGGTGAGCACCCCGATGTAGGCGATGCGGCCGCCTGTGCGCACGCTCATGAGGGAACGCTCCAGGGTGCCCGGGCCGCCCACTTCCACCACCACGTCCACACCGCGGCCGCCGGTGAGGCGCAGCGCCTCCTCCTGCCATTCGGGTGTGTTGCGGTAGTTGATGCCGTGGTCGGCCCCCAGTTGCCGGGCGTGGGCGAGCTTGTCGTCGCTGCTGGAGGTGATGATGACCTTTGCACCGGCCGCCTTGGCAAATTGCAGGGCGAAGATCGAGACCCCGCCGGTGCCTTGCAGCAGCACGGTGTGGCCGGGCTTGAGCTGGCCGGCCTCGAAGAGGGCATGCCAGGCGGTCAGCGCTGCGCAGGGCAGGGTGGCGGCCTCCTCGAAGCTCAGGCTGTCGGGAATGGGGATCAGGCCCGTGGCGTCGGTCACGAAATGGGGCGTGAGCACGCCCGGGCCTTCCGCGCCCAGGGCGCCGGAAATGGCTCGGCCATCGGCTTCGCCCGCCTGCCAGTGGGGGAAGAACAGGCTTGCCACCCTATCGCCGATACGCAGTTCGGTGACTTCATCGCCGACGGCGATTACCTCGCCGGCTCCGTCCGAGCAGGGCACCAGGCCGTTCTCGATGGGGCAGAAGTAAGTGTTGCGGGACACCAGCAGGTCCCGGTAGTTGAGGGATACGGCCTTGATGGCGACCGCCACCTGGCGCGGGCCCAGGGGGGCGGGCTGAAAGTCCCTCAGCTGGAAAGCGGGTTGGCTGTCGGCGAACTGCACTTCGTAGCGCTGCATCGTGATCTCCTGGTTTGGGGTGCCGTGGGGGCTGTCCTGGCCGGCTCGGGGCCGGTCTGGGTGAGAGAGCGGAGGGAGGATAAGCCGTCCGGGGGCGCTTGCTGCAGCGGACAGGCCTTTCACCTAAAAAAATGGCGCCCCGAAGGGCGCCAGAAGGAGGGAGAAACACAACAGGTTGCGCTTCGCGGACGTACCGGACGTCCGCGGAAACTGCCTCGCCCCGGAGGGCATTGCCAATACTAGAAGAACAGGATGGCGCCAGCGGACAGGGTGCGGTTCTTGGTCTCGCTGTCATCCACGGTGCTGGTGATCTTTTCCTGGTTCAGTTCGCCGACCAGGGTCACGAACTTGTTCAGGCTGTGATAGACGCCCAGGGTGTAGGCCTTGTTCTTGCGCTCGTTGCCTTGGCCCAGCACGCCGTCGTTGTCCTTGTTCTGGCCGAAGTTGATGCCGAACTTGGTCTTGTTGAGCTGGTAGGTGCCTTGCAGGAAGTAACCCTTGGAGTCGGTCTTGTTGCCGAGGCCGTCGCTGCCGCCGAAGAATTGGGCGCCAACGGTGGAGAGGCCCAGGCCCTTGCCGGAGAAGGCGTAGGCAACGGCACCGAAGTTGCCGGCGCTGGCCTTGGCACCCAATTCGTAGCCAGTGGCGGTGAAGCTCTTGTCCGGGTTGGCGCCGACGCCGTTGCAGTTGGAGCCCTTGGAGCAGCTGGTGCTCTGGGTCACGAGGCCGCCCCACACCTTGCCGGGCATGTCGCCCTTCCAATCGTAATCAACCTTGGCCTGGAAGCCGGGGGTCTTGGTCTGGTCGCCGGCGAAGGAGCTGGGCTGGAAGATGCCGCCAGCAGCCTGCAGGCCGTTGAAGTTCGGGGTGGTGTAGGTGATCTGGGCCTGGAAGCCGGTGTACATGTAACCGTGGCCGATCATGCCGAAGGTGGTGTTGAACGGGATGCCGGCGTTGGAGGTGCCGCCGACGCCCAGCAGGGTCATGTCGGACAGGATGATGTTCTGGCCGAAGAGACCGATGTCGCGGCCGAACTTCATGGTGCCCCAGTCGTTGTTGCCGAACTGGAAGTACACGTTGCGGACGTCCACCTGGCTGAAGGGGCTGTTCTTGCCACCGGTGGCGCCAGCGCCCGGATCGGTGGGCAGACCGACCACGGAGGAGGAGTCGTTGATGCCGGGGGCGAAGCTGAAGTGGGCCTTGACGTCCTGGTCGCCGACCTTGCTCGTCATGACGAAGTTGATCCAGCCCGGCAGCAGGCCGTTGGTCAGGGCGCTGTTCTGGGTCTTGGTTTGCGGGCCGCCGGCCACGGTGGTCTTGGATTCGCGATTTACGTAGAAGCCGTTGATCGTGCCATTGATGTCGAGGGTCACGTCATCCTTGGTGAAGCTGACGGCCTGGGCGCTGCCGGCCGCAGCGGCGAGGCAGGCGAGGGCGACGGAATGGGCGAGAAGGTTCTTCTTCATAACGATTGTCTCCGGAATTTTGTCGTTGATGTCACCAGCGAGGCGCGGGCTATGGTGCTCCGCTACCTCGTTCCTCCCTTGGTCGCATTTCCTGTGAAACACGCCGTTACGGAGCGCAGTCACTTCAGCGAGCGCTGTGCCAGATGCCCGGAAAGTCCGTGCAATTTGCCTGTTTTTAACAATAAGCTACGGTTTTTAATGGAGAAAAATTTTCTATCCGGATTGCCCGTGTTTTTTGGGGCCGGCGTTGCGCTGTTCAAGAAATGAGCAACTGCCCGCGCCTGCGCAGGGTGGGCTGATGCAATCCGTGACAGGAGATGGAGCATGCTGGAGCGCAGCATGAGCATTTCTGCCGGTGTGCCGGCACGCTGGCCGGGGCTGTTAAAATCCGCCCCCAGACTTTCACTCGCCGGGCTGGCCGCCCGTTCCTGCCATGGACTTCCGCTCCAAGCTCGCTGCCGTGTGGCAGCGCCATGATTCCCTTCTCTGTGTCGGCCTCGATCCGGACATTGCCCGTATTCCTGCTCATCTGAAGGACAGGCCCGACGCCGTGCTGGCCTTCTGCAAGGGCATCGTCGATGCCACCGCCGACCTGGCCTGCGCCTTCAAGCCGCAGATCGCCTACTTCGCGGCGGCCGGCGCTGAAGATCAGCTGCAGGATCTGATCGCCTATATCCACGAGCGCCACCCGGCGGTGCCGGTGGTGCTGGATGCCAAGCGTGGCGATATCGGCGCCACCGCCCAGCAATACGCCCGGGAGGCCTTCGAGCGCTTCAAGGCCGATGCCCTCACGGTGAATCCCTACATGGGTTTCGACTCAGTCGAGCCCTACCTGGCGTATCCCGACAAGGGCCTGATCGTGCTGTGCCGCACCTCCAATCCGGGTGGCTCCGATCTGCAGAACCTCAACATCGAAGGCGGGCGCAAGCTCTACCAGCATGTGGCCGCATTGGTGGCCGGGCGGTGGAACCTGCATGGGCAGAATGCGCTGGTGGTGGGAGCGACCTTTCCGCAGGAGCTGGCCGAGGTGCGCGCCATCGTCGGTGACCTGCCCCTGCTGGTCCCCGGCATCGGCGCCCAGGGCGGTGACGTGGAGGCGACCGTGAAGGCCGGGCGTAGCGCGGCCGGGGCAGGGCTGATGATTTCCTCGTCGCGGGCCATCCTGTATGCCGGCAAGGGCGAGGACTTTGCAGACCAGGCCCGGCAGGTCGCGCTGGCCACCCGGGACGAGGTGAATCTCTACCGTTCCTGAGTGCTGCGGGGCCACCGCGGCAGCCAGAAAGTCGGGCATGTTGCGTCGCCGCAGAGTAGGATGGAGCCTTGTCGCGGGCTCGGATCCTTACCGGTCCGTTGCCCGCGATGGTCATTTATACGCCGCATGACCCGCATTTCCGCGTCAAGGCTGCATTTCCAGGGACGCTCATGGTCAGATTGAAGTTTTCGGTTGAGTTGAATTACGAACTTTCGCAGCCCGGCTGCGACTTCATTTTCAACATTCATGCGGCGCACACCCGCCATCAGCTGGTGCTTACCGAGATGATGGAGCTCGGGCAGTTTTTGTTGCCCCAGGTCCATACCGACATGACCACCGGAAACCGCTACATGCGCCTCAAGGCCCAGGCCGGCCTGCTGCGCCTGCGCTACAGCGCCACGGTGGACCTGAAGCATCACGTCGCGGCGCCTGAGTCGATAGCCGAAGTGCCCATCGGGCGGCTGCCGGCCGATGTGCTGACCTACCTGTACCCAAGCCGCTACTGCCAGTCCGATCGGCTCTACGAGCTGGCCATGCGTGAGTTCGGCGCCCTGCCGCAGGGCTACGGGCGCATCCGGCGCGTCTGCGAGTGGGTCAAGCAGCACGTGGCCTTTCGCTCCAACACTACCAATGCCAGCACCTCGGCCATGGATACGCTGCAGGAGCGGGTGGGGGTGTGTCGCGATTTTGCCCACCTGATGATCGCCCTGTGCCGTGCCCTCAACGTACCCGCCCGCTTTGTGGCCGGTATCGACTACGGTGCCGACCCGGCGCTGGGGCCGAGCGATTTTCACGCCTACGTGGAGGTCTTTCTGGGGGATCGCTGGTATCTGTTCGATCCATCCGGCACCGCCATCCCGATGGGGCTGATGCGCTTCGGCACCGGCCGCGATGCGGCCGACGTGTCTTTTGCGACCATCTTCGGCCCGGTCACGGCCCAGCCGCCCAAAATCATCATCGAGGCGGTGGAGGACAAGGCCGCGGGGTTCGAACTGCCGCGCCACCGCCCGGAGGCCTTGTCCACCGACGACGGCTCGGCGGTCCTGATCGGAACCCGGCTCGCCCCTCTGGCTTGAGCCCTCGCCAAGGCTGACCATTCAATATCACAAGGAGATTTCCATGAGCACCATTGACGAGATCGCTGCCCGCCACGGCTTCAGTGGCGATGCAGGCCGGGCAGCCTATGCGGCCCTGCAGTCGGGTGGCTTCAGCCAGGCCCAGTTCAACCATCCGGAGTTCGGCGGGATGGGGCAGTGGATGAGCGGCGGCATGATGATGATCGGCGACATGTTCAACGACGGCCTCAAGTGGCGCGTCGGTGCGCTGCTCACCGAGCTGTCGCAGCACCGCGAGCCGCAGCCGGCGATGGCACCCCAGGGCAACAACTGGGGCTTTGCCCAGTGGTCCAACTGGTGGCCCGCGGAGCTGGGCTCCCCGGCCAGTTCGGGTAGCCAGAACGACATGGCCTATGCCTGGTTCCCAGCCTCCGGCAAGCTGCTGGTCAAGATCAGTGGCGACGTGTTTTCCTTCGATACGGGCAACCTGTCCATCTATGGCGTGCAGCAGCAACAGGGCGGTGGCATTGCCTCCGTGGTGCTGAACACCTCCAACGGGCCGATGGGGCTGCTGGGGCTCAACCGCAACTGAGCGTCCCTCTCCGATTCGTCCGGTCTTCCCGCGCGGGGCCGGCACACCGTCATGGTGTGCCGGCCCCGTGTGCATTCCCGGCCCGGCGCCCGCATGGCTTTGGCATTCGTGGGCTATAACTCATGCAGGACACGGCCTTGACCGGCTGGTTCCGCCACGAACAAGACGAATCCAGGGAGGAGCACCATGGCACAGCCCGTCGTAATCAGTCTGGAACTGGTATCCCGCCGCACCGAGAGCCAGCCCGGCTGGGAGACCGAGACCTTTGTCCTGGCCAGCACGGCCCGAGGTGGGCCGGGTGAATCCCGGCAGCTGGCGTTGCAGCCGGATGACGTGATCGAACTGGTGCTGGACAACGGCGAATCCCTGCTGGTGGCGGCGGAGGATGCCGGGCGCTACCTGGGGATGACCCAGGGGCGGGGGGTGGATGCCGGCCCGGTGCTGCATGTGGCCGGCCTGTTGCGCCCGTCGGGGCCTCAACTGCCGGCGGCGGCCAGCCGGGACGGGCTGGGGAGCTGGCTGTTGCGGGCCCTGAAGGTGCATCGCCAGGGGCCGGCGGGAGTGACGGCGCTGGCTGCGGCCGGCGCCTTCCAGGACTACCAGCTGGGCAACCGGCGTGGCTTGTACCGTGTGAGCACCGAAAGCTGGTCGCTTGCCGCGGTGGATCGGCTCGAAGGCTCACCGGAGCCGTCCCTGCTGTTCCTGCACGGCACGGCATCCAGCACCGACGGCAGTTTCCGTGCCCTGTGGGGCGGCAACAAGTCGGAGGTCGACCTCCGTGCCCGGCTGGCCGCACGGTACGGTGCCCGGGTCTATGGCTTCGAACACCGCTCGCTCACCGATAGTCCGGTGGCCAATACGCTGGCACTCGTCAAGGCCTTGCCGGACGGGGCACGCCTGCACCTGGTGAGCCATTCCCGCGGCGGCATGATCGGCGAACTGCTGGTGCGGGGGCAGCGGCGTGGTGCGGAGCCGTTCACTGCCAACGACATCCAGCGTTTTGCGGACCACGGCCGGCGAACCGGGCGGCAGGGCTATGAGCAGGACGCGGCGGACCTGGCGGAACTGGGGCGTCTGCTCAAGGCCAAGAGCTTGCGGATTGAGCGTTTCGTGCGGGTAGGGGCGACCGCCCGTGGCACCACCCTGGCTTCCGGGCGGCTGGACCGCTGGGCCAGCGTCATGCTCAACCTGTTCGGCCGGGGCATTGGCGCGATTCCCGGACTGCAGGGCGTGGCGGCGGGGTATGAACTGCTGCAGTCCTTCCTGCGGGCGGTGGTGAAGATGCGCAGCGATGCGCGCATCCTGCCCGGCCTGGAGGCCATGATGCCCGACTCGCCGCTGGTGGCGCTGCTCAACGCACCCGACGTCGAGGTCGATTCGCCGCTCCACGTGATCGCCGGTGATCACGAGGGCAAGGGCCTGCTGGCCTGGCTGGGGGACTGCCTGTCGGAGGCCTTCTACGGTGGCGAGACCGACCTGGTGGTGAACACGCCGTCGATGTCGGGCGGCGCGCCGCGCACCCCGGGTATCTGGCTGCAGAGCCTGAGCGGGCCGGATGTGAACCATCTGAGTTATTTCAACCGCGAAGAAAGCGCGGGTGCCCTGATCGAGGCACTGGAAGGAAAGAACGGTCGCTTCGAGCGCCAGGACGGGCCGTCGCGGACGGAGATTGCACGGGGCGGGCGCAAGCCGATGCTGCGGCCGGATGCGCCCATCGCGCTGATGCTGCCCGGCGTGATGGGCAGCCATCTGGCCATCGGCAGCGACCGGATCTGGTTCGATCCCCTCAGCATGATCGCCGGCGAGATGTCCTTGCTGAAGGTGGATGCCCAGGGGGTGGCGCCTGACGGCTGGCAGGACATGTCCTACGAGGCTTTTGCCCGGCATCTGTCCTTCACCCATGAGGTGCGGCCCTTCGCCTATGACTGGCGCCTGTCCCTCTCCGTCGCCGCGGCACGTTTTGGTGTCGAGCTGGACAAGGCCATGGAGGATGCCCGCCAGCGGGGCAAGCCCGTGCACATCGTTGCCCACTCCATGGGCGGGTTGGTGGCGCGCCTCGCCATGAAGGAGCGCTGGGCAGCGCTCAAGGCGATTCCGGGCAGCCGCCTGATCCAGTTCGGCACGCCGAACAATGGCTCCCACAGCATCGCCGCGGTGCTGACCGGGCGCGATGCCTTTGTGCAGAAGATCGAGCGCTATTTCGACTGGCACCACGACATGCGGGAGTTTCTGGAGATCGTCTGCGTCTTTCCTGGCGTGCTCGAATTGCTGCCTTGGCCGGTGAAAGACGGCAAGGCCGGCGACGGCATCGATTACTTCGATCAGCAGGTCTGGCAGGACTGGGCCGCCCGGGATGCGGAAAACCAGCGCAGCCGTGATGCGGACATGCGCTTCGAGCGTGCCAAGGGGGCCGGCGATGGCTGGCCGGTGCCGACCCGTGAAGCGCTTGAGCAGGCCCGTCAGACCATCCTGGAGATACAGGCGGTGGAGCTGGACCCTGCCTGCTGCCTGTACGTGGCTGGCCGGGAGCGCACCCCGGTGGCCCTGCGTGTCAGCGAGGCCGGGCAGGTGGAGATCGGCTGGACCAACAGCGGAGATGGCCGCGTGGCCTGGGCCACCGGCATTCCGCCGCGGGTCCCCGTGTGGTATGTGGATGCGGCCCACGGCGATCTGCTCAACCATGAGGCTGCTTTTGACGAGTATCTGTCGATCATCCAGGCGGGAGCTTCCAGTCTGCCCATCTCTCCACCGTCATCACGGGGGGCAGAGGACGTGAGCTTCGTGCCGGCGCCGCTGGAGGTCCATACCCTCTATCCGACGGCCGAAGAAGTGCTGGCGGCTGCGCTCTGCAGCCGCCCGGGCAGGGGCAGAAAGCTTGGCGGGCAGGGGAAGACGGCCACCCTGATCCAGCTGACCCATGGCAGCCTGGCGGGCGCCGTCGCGCCGCTGATCATTGGTGCCTACGACAACGACCCAGTGAAGGGGAGTGCCAGCTTCCTGGATCGCCTGCTGGGCGGCAGTCTTGGGCGGGCGCAGCGTCTCGGGCGCTACCCGGGGCGGGCGGGTGAGGCCATGTTGTTCCTGGCCCCGTCGCCGTCGACACGGCCGACCGGGGCCGTGGTTGTCGGCCTTGGCCCGATAGGCGGTCTGCAGCCAGGTGTCCTGACCCGTGCGCTGACCCAGGGTCTGTTGGAATATGCGCGGGTCTGGAGCAACGCCCGCCTGCCGATCGGGGATGGCGCGATCGGCGGTGTGGATCTGTCGGCCCTGCTGGTGGGGACGGGCTATGGCGGCGTTCCGGTGGAGGTCGGCGTGCGTTGCCTGGCCGAGGCCCTGGTACGGGCCGGTGAGGCGCTGCGTCAGGCCCAGGTTCCGGTGCGGATCCAGTCTCTTCAGTTGTTCGAGGAGGAGGAGTCCCGCGCCATCTCGGCCGGGCTGGCCCTGCGGGAGCTGGCTGGCGACGGCAAGTTCCTGGGGGCGATCCGCTTCGACGGGCAGATCCGTTCCGGCCAGGGCCGTTACCGGGGCCGCCTGGAGGAGCAGTCGGGAGACGGCTGGCAGCGGGTGCACGTGGTCGAGGTTCCCCAGGGCGGGCTGCGCTTCACCCTGGTGACGGAGCGGGCACGCAACGAGGTGAACGACGAGCCCGACCAGCGCCAGGCGGTGGATGGCCTGATCCGCACCGCCATCGGCGATACCACCGACCAGCCAGGGCTGTCGCGGGCCCTGTTCGAGCTGTTGGTGCCAAATGGCTTCAAGGAGGCCCTGCCGGATCTGCGCGGCCTGATCCTGGGGGTGGATCCGGTGGCGGCGGTGTATCCCTGGGAGCTGATGCGGGACGAGGCCGACCGCTTCGAGACGCCGCTGGTGACCCGCATCGGGCTGGTCAGGCAACTGGCCTCGACCCACGGCCGGCCGCGCGTGCCCACGGTGCGGGACCTGTCAGCCCTGGTGGTAGGCGACACGGATTCGGGGTTTGCCGCCTTGCCGGGTGCCCAGCGGGAGGGAATGGCCGTGGCTTCCGCGCTGCGCAACAACGGCTACCGGGTGAAGTTCCTTGAGCGGCCCGATGGCCAGACCGTGATGGTCAATCTCTTTGACGAGCATTACAGGGTGATCCATCTGGCGGCTCACGGCAATGTCAGCGGCACAGACGGCCAGACCGGCATGGTGCTGGGCCCGGACACCTACCTGACCACCGCGCAGATCAGCAAGCTGCGCTGGGTGCCCGAACTGGTCTTCATCAACTGCTGCCACCTGGGCAACATGCAGGCGGACGCACGGCCGCGCTGGGGAAGGTTGGCCGCCAACCTGGCCACCGAGTTCATCGAGATGGGCTGCCGGGCGGTGATCGCCGCTGGCTGGGCGGTGGACGATGCGGCGGCGGAGGTGTTCTCGGCCACCTTCTACCGGGAGATGCTGGCCGGCCGGCGCTTTGGCGACGCGGTCAGGCAGGCCCGTCTGGACGCCTACCGGCGCCACCCGGCCACCAACACCTGGGGGGCTTACCAGGCGTATGGCGATGAGCGCTATCGCCTGGTCGGTGCGATGGACGATGACTGGAAGGTGCCGGACTACATCCATCCGGGCCAGGTGGCAGGCGAACTGGAGCGCCTGTTCGCCCGGGCGGGCTCGGCCAGCGAAGAGGAGCGCGCAATCTATCGGGCACGCGTGCAGCAGATCGAGGACCAGGCCGTGGGCCGCTTCCCCCGCTCAGCCGAAATCGCCGGGTGGCTCGGCAAGGTATGGGCGGCCCTCGGCGAAAAAGGCAAGGCGATTGCCAGCTACCGGACCGCCCTGGGTGGCGAAGGCAGTGTCAGCCTGGGCATGCTCGAGCAACTGGGCAACCTGGAGGTGAGGCACGGCGAAGCCCTGTGCTCTGCAGCCAGGGCGCCCGGCGCGGGCGAAGCCGATGCGAAGGCGCGCCAGGCCGAGGGCGAAGCCATGATGGCGGTGGGCTGCGAGCGCCTCGCCGGTTTGCTGGCCCTGGGCCGAACGGTGGAGCGCGAGTGCCTGGTGGCGTCGAGCGTCAAGCGGCGGGCCCTGGCGCTGCGCTTGAGTGGCAAGGCGCTCGACACCGAGCTGCAGCGGGTGAGCGAAGGATATGCAGCGGCCAGTGAGCTGTCGGTCACCCTGAGCGGGGAGCGGGACTACTACCCGACCCTCAACGCGCTGGACGGCGAGGTGTTGCTGGCCGCCCGCGGCCGGCTCGATATTACCGATGCCTGGCGGACGCGCTGCCTGGCGTGGTGCCGCGAGTCCGCCGCCAACGGGGCGCGCCGCTTCCAGCTGGAGCCTGGCTATTTCCATGCGCTGGCTGAGATCGAGGCGGCGCGGATCGAGGCGATGGTTGCGCTGCTGGCCGACATGCCGGAAAGCGCGCTGACGTTGACCAAGGTGCTGGAGGCCGTGGTTGAGCGCTACCGCAGCCTGTTCCTCCGCCTCGGCTCAGCTCAGGAGCATGACTCGACGCTCAGCCAGTTGGCGTGGCTGCAGCGCCAGCTCCCCACCAAGGGCAAGGGCCACGAACTGGCCGTTGCCCTCAAGGCCTTGCAGAAGGCGATCAAGCAGGGCTGAGCGGAGCCGCCGCTGCACGACGCCAGACAATGCAGCGGTTGTTGGCGGGCAGGCTGCGGTCCTCCAGCAAGTGCAGCCCGGCCTGCCTGGCCAGGGCATCCACGGCTTCGAAGTCGCGGATGCCCCGGGCCGGGTCGTCGCGGCGCAGGGCTGCATCGAATTCGGCATTGCTGGCGCTGGTGAAGTGTCCGCCGTAGTTGAAGGGACCGTACACCACGAGCAACCCGGCCGGCGCCAGGATCTGCGGCAGATGGGCAAACAGCTGCCCGACCTGTGGCCAGCCCATGATGTGCAGGGTGTTGGCGGTGAACACCGCATCGAAGCGGCCGTCCGGCCAGTTGCCCGCCACGTCCAGGGTGAGGGGCGGCGGGGTGTTGGGCAGGGCTGCATCGGCAAGCCACAGGCGGATTCCGGGCAGGTATTCGGGACGGTCGCTGCATTGCCAGTTCAGGTGCGGCAGGGCCCCGGCGAAATGCACGGCGTGCTGTCCGCTGCCCGAGCCGATCTCCAGCACCAGGCCTGCCTCCTGGAGATGCGCCGCCAGAACCGCCAGGATGGGCGCCTTGTTGCGGTCGCAGGCGGGGGAATAGGGCTTGTCGAAGATGTTCATGGGGTGATGGTCGCGGTGGTGTTGTCGACAGGGCCAAGTCGTTCGGCGAGGCAGCGGGCCAGGGCTTCCCGCGCCGGCTGGCGGCTGCGGGCCCGGTGCCACACCATGATGGTCGGGACCTGGGCGATGTCGTCGGGTACGGGATGAAGGCGCAGGGTGGCATGCGCTGGGTCCGGACCGGTGAGATGCTCGCCGATGATGACCCGCGGCACCAGGCTGACGCCCATGCCGGCGGCGACGCAACCGAGGATGGCTTCGAAGGTGCCGAACTCGCTGCTGCGGGTCACCGGCACGCCGTCGCGGCGCAGCCAGTCAAGCAGGCGCTGGCGGTAACTGCAGCCTTCCTTGAAGGTGTACACCTCCACCGGCCCGCGACGGGCCAGGTCGGCTGCACTCTTGATGGGCGCCCAGTCGGCAGCGCTGATCAGCACCAGTTCCTCGATCACCACGGGCGTGCTGTCCAGGTCGGGATGGCTGATCGGCCCGGTCAGCAGGGCCGCATCAAGCTGGTGGCTGAGGATCTCCTCGGTTAGCACTGCCGCGTTGGCGGTGCGCAGGCGCAGCTCGACGGACGGGTACAGGCGCCGGAAATCGGCGATGACCTTGGGCAGTCGGGAAGCCGCGGTAGTCTCCATGGAGCCGAGACGGAGCCGGCCCTGGGGCGATTCGCCCAGGCGCACAGCCTCCCGGGCTTCTTGGGCGAGGGCCAGCAGGCGTTCGGCGTAGCCCGCCAGCAGATGGCCGGCAGGGGTGATCACCAGGCGCCGGTTGATGCGGTCGAAGAGGGGGGTGCCCAGGTTTTCTTCCAGTAGCCTCAGGCGCGTGGTGACGTTGGACTGCACCGTGTGCAGCCGCTCGGCCGCCCGGGTGACGCTGCCTTCCTCGACGATGGCGCGGAACATGCGCAGGTCGGTCAGTTCCATTTTCATCTCTATTGGTGATGACATAGATCAAATTAAATCATTTTTCTTGTTGGTTTGCGCTTGATAGTGTGACTCCCGTGTTCAACGGGAGATCGCATCGTGCCCTTATCCAGAATTGCAGTACGTCTGCAGGCCGGCCCCGTGCCGGCGGCGGCGGGTGTTGCGTTGTGCGGCCTGCTGGCCTTGGCCCTCGCCATGGGGGTGGGGCGTTTCGGCTACACGGCGCTGCTGCCGCAGATGCGGGATGAAGGCTGGGTCGATCTGAGTGGTGGTGGTGTGCTGGCGGCGGCCAATTACCTGGGTTACCTGGTGGGGGCCTTATGGGCTGCCTTCAGCCGCGCGGCTGACGGGCGCAGGCGCCTGGCCTGGGGGCTGCTGACCAGCGTCGCCAGCACCTTTGCAATGGGGCTGGATCTCGGCCTCGGCGCCTGGTGTGGCGTGCGCTTCGTGGCGGGCTGGGCGAGCGCGGCGGTCTATGTGTACGCAACCGGCCTGGTGCTGCGCCGCCTTGCAGCGTGCGATGCGGCAGGCTGGACGGCACTGCATTACATGGGCGTGGGGACGGGGATCGCCCTGTCGGCGGTGGTGGCCATGGGCGTCCAGGAGCACGGGAGTGCGTTGCAGGGGTGGTGGATTCTCGGTGCGCTGGCCACGCTTGCGGCCCTCTTCGCCGCTGCGGGCCTGCTGCGCCTGGAGATACCGCATCCGCCCGTTTCGGCTTCGGGTCGCGCGCCGGTACCTGTGGCGCCGCCCTTGGGCTGGCTGGCGGCGGCCTATGGGCTGGCGGGCTTTGGCTACATCGTCAATGCCACCTTTCTGCCGGTGATCCTGCGCAGCCAGTCGGGCACGTCACAGGCCGGCCTGCAGGGCTGGCTGCTGGTGGGCCTGGCGGCCTTGCCGGCGACGCTGCTGTGGGTGCGGCTGTCCTTCCGCTGGGGCGTGTACCCGGCCCTGATCACTGCGACCCTGGTGCAGGCTGTGGGTGTGGCCTTGCCGGTGCTGGCGGAGGGGCACGGGGCGGCCCTCGTCGGGGCCGCGCTGCTCGGCGGGACCTTCATGGGTATTGCTGGCTTGGCCCAGTGGCTGGCCAGGGTGCCCGACCCCCATGCGACAGCGCGCCGGATCGGCCTGATCACCGCCTGCTACGGAGTCGGGCAGATCGCCGGGCCGCTGGTGGTGGCGTGGTGGGGCCGGGACGGCGGCCTTCGCTTGCCGGTGCTGGCCGCGGCGGCTGCCTTGCTGCTCAGCGCCGTTCTGCTTGAGGTGTCGCGGCGGCGCGAGGGCCTGGTCTGAAGAGCCCACGAGAGGGACAGTTTTTCAATCGGAGTTTTTCAATCGAAGGAGTTCGTGATGCCTTACCTGAATCTGTCCTATGCCTCTGCGGAGGCCCCAGCAGCTGCAGAGCTGGCGGCCGTGCTCACCGACCTGACCGTCAGGCTGCTCGGCAAGAAGCGTGAATTGACCGTGGTGACACTGCAGCGGGTAGCGCTGGCCGACTGGTTCCTGGGGGGTGCCGTGCTGGGGGAGGGCCAGTCCGGCGCACTGCTCGAGATCCGCATCACCGCCGGAACCAATACCAAGGCGGAGAAGGCTGCCTTCATCCGGGCTGTCTTCGATGCGCTGGCGACGCGCCTTCCCGGCCTGGTGCCGGCAAGCTATGTGGCGCTGCATGAGCCTGCCGCCGATGCCTGGGGCTATGGCGGGCTGAGCCAGGAGTTCCGCTACATCCAGGGGCAACTGCTGTAGCCGGCAAGGGCATGCCGGCACGTGCCGTACGGGCTATTTGCCGTGGCGGGAGATTTGCCGGGATAGCGCGATCAAGGGCAGCAGGCCGACCGCCACGATGGCCAGCGCCGCCGTGGAGGCCTCGGTGAGGCGCTCGTCGGAGGCTAGCACATAGGTCTGGGTGGCCAGCGTGTCGAAGTTAAAGGGGCGCATCACCAGGGTGGCGGGCAGTTCCTTCATCACATCCACAAAGACCAGCAGGCCGGCTGTGAACAGGCTGCCCCGCAGGATCGGCACGTGCACCCGGCGCAGGGTGCTGCCCTGGCCCAGGCCCAGGCTGCGGGCCGCGTCGTCCATGCTCGGGGTGATCTTGGACAGGCTGGCTTCGACGGTCTGCAGGGCGACGGCCAGGAAGCGCACCAGGTAGGCGTAGATCAGCGCCGCGATGCCGCCGGTGAGGAGCAGGCCCGGATTGACACCAAACCAGGCCTGCCATTGGGCCACCAGCCAGTTGTCGAGGCGGGTCACCGGGATCAGCACTCCTACGGCGATGACGGTGCCGGGCACGGCGTAACCCAGCCCGACCAGGCGGTTGAGGCCGCGTGACAGCATGGTCCTGGTGAGGCGGGCACTGTAGGCCAGCAAGACGGCCAGCACTACCGCGACCAGCGCGGTGAGGCCGGCGAGGGTGAGGCTGTTGCGGGCCAGGGTGATGAAGCGCTCGCCGAACTGGCTGTCTCCCTCACCAAAGGCCATGCGCAGGAGCAGGGTGGCAGGCAGCAGGAAGCCGAGGGCAAGCGGCAGCGCGCAGGCCAGCATGGCCAGCAGCCCGGCACCGCGCTGCAGGCGCGCGGCCGGCGGGCGGTGCCGCTGGGAGGTGTTGTGGTAGCGGGCCCGGCCACGGGTGAGGCGCTCGACCACCACCAGCAGCAGTACAAAGCCGAGCAGTATGGCTGCCAGCTGTGCCGACGCGATCCGGTCGCCGAGGGAGAACCAGGCCCGGTAGATGCCGGTGGTGAAGGTATTGACGGCGAAGTAGGCGACGGTGCCGTAGTCGGCCAGGGTTTCCATCAGGGCCAGGGCGACGCCTGCGGCAACGGCCGGCCGGGCCAGCGGCAGGGAGATGGTGAAGAAGGCCCGCCATGGGCCGATGCCCAGGGTGCGGGCAGCCTCCAGCACGCCGCCGGCCCGCTCGAGGAAGGCGGTGCGGGCCAGCAGGTAAACATAGGGATAGAGCACGAAGACGAACATCAGCATGGCGCCCGGCAGCGTGCGGATGTCCGGAAAGTAGTAGTCGCCCCGCCTCCATTCAAAGAACTCACGCAGGCTGGTCTGTACCGGGCCGACAAACTGCAGGAAGTCGGTATACACATAGGCCATGACGTAGGCCGGCATGGCGAGGGGTAGCACCAGTGCCCATTCAAAGACCTTGCGGCCGGGGAAGTCGTGCATGGCGGTCAGCCAGGCGGTGGTGACGCCGATGAGCGCCACGCCGAAACCAACGCCCAGGCACAGGGTGAGGGAGTTGCCGATGTATTCGGGCAGAACGGTGGCGGTGAGGTGCGCCCAGGTCTGGTTGGTGCCGCCCTGGAAAAGGTTGAAGCCCACGCTGGCCACCGGCAGACCGGCCAGCAGGGCGATCAGGAAGGCGGTCAGGACGAGGGGGGAGAGCGATCCGGTGTGGAGGCGAAAGGGGCTGGTGGTCATGGTAGGCTTTAGCTTATTGCGAATTGTAATCGTTATAATCGATGCCATGTCCAAACTAGAACTCAAGTCTGTCGTCCAGCGCTACGGCAGCCACACCATCGTCAATGGCGTCGACTTCCGGTTGGAGCAGGGCAGCATCGCCTGTCTGCTCGGGCCGTCCGGCTGTGGCAAGACTACCTTGCTGCGTTGCATTGCCGGGTTTGAGGATGTGGCGGGAGGAGAGATCCTCATCAACGGTGCACCGGTGAGTTCGCCGGGGCGGCGGGTTCCTCCCGAGAAGCGCCAGGTCGGCATGGTGTTCCAGGACTACGCTTTGTTTCCGCACCTGACAGTGGCCCGCAATGTCGGTTTCGGCCTGGGCGGGCTGGGTGCGGCCGAGCGGGATCGGCGGGTCGACGACCTGCTGGTGACGGTGGGGCTGGGCGGGCAGGGGCACAAGTTCCCCCACGAGCTTTCCGGCGGCCAGCAGCAGCGTGTCGCACTTGCACGCGCGCTCGCCCCGCGGCCCGAACTGGTATTGCTGGACGAACCCTTCTCGAACCTCGATGTGGATCTGCGCGAGCGCCTGTCGGTGGAGGTGCGCGAGATCCTCAAGAAGGAAGGGATGACCGCGGTGCTGGTGACCCATGACCAGCACGAAGCCTTCGCGATGGCCGACGAGATCGGTGTCATGTCCGATGGGCGGATCCAGCAGTGGGACAGCCCGTACAACCTGTACCACCGCCCGGTGAACCGCTTCGTTGCCGACTTCGTTGGCAAGGGCGTGTTCGTGCCGGGCGAGGTGCTCGATGAGCGGCAGGTGCGCATCGAACTGGGCGTGCTCAGTTCAGGCGTGCCGATGGAGTGCAGCCGCGGCTGCCAGGCCTGCGGCCGGGGCTGTGCCGTGGAGGTCCTGCTGCGCCCCGACGACGTGGTGCACGACGACACCAGCCCGACCCGGGCCGAGGTGCGCTACAAGGCCTTCCGTGGTGCGGACATCCTCTACACCCTGCGCCTGGACAGCGGGGTGGAGGTGCTCTCCCTGGTTCCCTCGCATCACAATCATGCGCTGGGCGAACAGATCGGCGTGCGGCTCGAAGCCGATCACGTCATCGCCTTCCGCCACACGGGCTGATCCGCCGGTTCAGAATGGCGCGGGGCTGTGCAGTTCGAGCCGTGCGCCGCTGGCCGGGTGGGGCAGGGAGAGGCTCTCCGCATGCAGCAGCAGGCGGGGCGAGGCTTCCCGCCAGGGGCTCGGCGCATACAGCTCATCGCCCACGATCGGATGGCCGATGGCCTGCATATGTACACGCAGCTGGTGTGAGCGCCCCGTATGGGGGTACAGCCAGACACGGCTGGTGTCGCCTTCGGGTAGGGTCCATACAACTTCATAGTGCGTCAGCGATGGCTTCCCTGCTTCGTGATCGACCTTCTGGCGCGGCCGGTTCGGCCAGTCGGTGATCAAGGGCAGGGCAATCTCGCCCCGCTCCGGCCGGGGGCGGCCCGCCACCACGGCGACATAGCGCTTGACGACCTGGCGCTGCTGGAAGGCGATGCTCAGGCGCCGTTCCATCTCCTTGCCGCGGGCCATCACGATCAGCCCGGAGGTGGCCATGTCCAGCCGATGGACGATCAGGGCATCGGGGAAGCAAGCCTGCACGCGGCTTGCGAGGCTGTCCGCATGCTCCGGCCCGCGTCCCGGCACCGACAGCAAGCCCGTCGGCTTGTCGAACACCAGCAGACTGTCGTCCTCGTAGATGATCACCGGCGGGCCTGCGGGGGGTGAGTAGCGCAGGGGAGGCGGCGGAGAGGCGGGCAGGGGCAATGTCATGGCGGCAGCAGGCAAACGGAGCGGGATTGTTGCACGGCCGGATCTTGTCCACAGAACCGGTGGGCAACCCTGTGGACAAGCTGTGGGCAATCGGGTGCGTGCATCAGCGTGACTGGAGATTTTACCTTTGCCTCAATTCGCATCCTGGGCTTCGATCAAGCTTCATGTCAGCATGGTAAGCAGTCCTTCAAGGCTCGCCCGATCGACGCTGTGTTGCCGCTGCCGGGGTTGAATGCACCGACTTAAGGCAGACAGCTTTCCCGGGTTCGGTGCGTTCGCACTGATATGGTGCGCGCATGGGGTGCCTGAGCCTAAAGTCATTTGTTTACTAAGGTTTTTTGATTGGCATGCTTTTAGCTATATCAAAGGTGGTATCTCCGCTTTACAACATAACAGGCGAGCGCTAATGGCCATCACAAAATTCTTCAACGAAATGACCGCGGACGATGGGAGTGTCCGTGCCCATTACGCGGGCTACGCCGCGTGGTTGCGTGAAACGCCCGCAGACCGCATCGAGCGCAAACGGGCCGAAGCCGACGCCCTGTTCCATCGCTATGGCATCACGTTTGCCGTGTATGGCGAGGAGTCGGGCACCGAGAGGCTCATTCCCTTCGACATCATTCCCCGCATCATTCCTGCCAAGGAGTGGAAGAGTCTGGAAGCCGGCCTGCGCCAGCGGGTCAAGGCCCTCAACTGCTTCATCCACGACATCTACCACGACCAGGAAATCCTCAAGGCCGGCCACATCCCCGCCGAGCAGGTCCTGAACAACGCCCAGTACCGGCCGGAGATGCAGGGCGTGAACGTGCCCTGCGACATCTACGCCGCCATCGCCGGGGTGGACGTGGTGCGTGCCGGGGAGGGCGAGTTCTACGTGTTGGAAGACAACTTGCGGGTGCCGTCCGGGGTGTCTTACATGCTCGAAGACCGCCGCATGATGATGCGTCTCTTCCCCGAACTGTTCGCCCGCCACAGGGTGGCGCCGGTCGAGCACTACCCGGACATGCTGCTGCACACCCTGCGCAGCCTGGCCCCCCAGGGCGTGACCGACCCGACCGTGGTGGTGCTCACGCCGGGCGCCCACAACAGCGCCTACTTCGAGCATGCCTTCCTGGCGCAGCAGATGGGCGTTGAACTGGTGGAAGGGCAGGACCTCTTCGTGCGCGAAGACCAGGTCTATATGCGCACCACCCAGGGGCCGCGCCGGGTGGACGTGATCTACCGCCGGGTGGACGACGACTTCCTCGACCCCAAGTATTTCCGCAAGGACTCGATGCTCGGCGTCCCGGGCCTGCTCGACGCATACCGTGCCGGCCGGGTCACCGTTTCGAATGCCATCGGCACCGGCGTGGCGGACGATAAGTCCATCTACCCCTATGTGCCGGAGATGATCCGCTTCTATCTTGGTGAAGAGCCGACCCTCAACAACGTGCCGACCTTCATGTGCCGCAAGCCCGAAGACCTGGCCTACACCCTGGCCCACCTGCCCGAACTGGTGGTCAAGGAGGTACATGGCGCGGGTGGCTACGGCATGCTGGTGGGGCCTGCCTCGACCAAGGAGCAGATCGAGACTTTCCGCAAGTACCTGATCGCCAATCCCGAGAAGTACATCGCCCAGCCGACGCTGGCGCTTTCTAATTGTCCGACCTTCGTGGAAAACGGCGTTGCGCCGCGCCACCTGGACCTGCGGCCCTTCGTGCTCTCCGGCACCGAGGTGCAGATGGTGCCGGGCGGGCTGACCCGCGTCGCCCTGCGCGAAGGATCGCTGGTGGTGAACTCGTCCCAGGGCGGTGGCACCAAGGACACCTGGGTATTGGAGGCCTGAAAAATGCTGAGCAGAACCGCTGACCACCTCTTCTGGATGGCCCGTTACATGGAACGGGCCGAAAACACCGCGCGCATCCTCGACGTCACCTACCGGCTTTCCCTGCTGCCGCAGAACGGCGAGGAGGTAGAGGCCATGTGGGCCGGCATGCTCAAGATCATGGAGCTGCAGGACACCTTCCTGGCCAAGCATCCGGCCTACACCACCGAGTCGGTGCTTGAATTCATGATCTTCGACCGGGACAACCCCGGCAGCATCTACCGCTGCCTGCGCGCCACCCGTGAGAACGCCCATGCAGTACGCGGAACCCTCACCTCGGAGCTCTGGGAAACCTCCAACGAAACCTGGCTCAAGATGCGCGACTTCTCTGTCAGCAAGCTGCTGGAGAGCGGGCCGGGAGCATTCTTCGAATGGGTCAAGTACCGCTCCCATCTGTCACGCGGCGTCACCATCGGGACGATGCTGCAGGACGAAGCGCTGCGTTTCATCCGTCTCGGCACCTTCCTGGAGCGGGCCGACAACACCGCACGCATCCTCGAGGTGAAATACCTCAACCTGCTGCCCGGCGCAGACGAAGACTCGGCGCATGCTGCCGATTACTATCAGTGGAGCGCGCTGCTGCAGTCCGTGTCCGCCTTCGAGGTGTATCGCAAGGTTTACCGCGACCAGATTACCCCTCTGCGCGTGGCCGAGCTGCTCGTGCTGCGGGCCGACATGCCGCGCTCCCTGGCCCGCAGCATGAAGGAGGTCTATTCCAACCTGACCCGTGTCTCCAATGCGCGCTCGGCTGAAACCGAACGCCTGGCGGGTGAATTGGAATCCCATCTGCGCTTTGGCCGGATCGAGCGGATCTTCGAAGGCGGCTTCCGGAAATACCTGGAAGATTTCCGTGATCGTATCTTCGATCTGGGCTGCAGAATCTCCGACGATTTCCTGATTCCTGCTTCTGCCTGAAGCAAATTAAAGGAAGGCGCAAAAAAGACTTGGCAAAGCAAAAAGACATGTCTATAATGCGCAGCTTGTCGGGGCGTAGCGCAGCCTGGTAGCGCACTTGCATGGGGTGCAAGGGGTCGCGAGTTCGAATCCCGCCGCCCCGACCAAAGAAACAAACAAAAGGCCCAGTCTTCGGACTGGGCCTTTTGTTTTGTGCGTTTGGCGTGGCTCTTGCCGTGAGGGGCGGGGCGTCGCCTTGGATTGTCATGCGTCCGTATCCCCCATGCTGCCCCGTCTCCGTTGAGTCTGGGTGCGTCTGCATCACACATCGATCCCTCAATGAAGCAATCAGGTAGCGCTGCGAAGCATGTTGACGGTTCTGTGAAGAATGTTGACTGCGCTGTGAGGCATGTTGACCGCGCTGTGAAGCATGTTGACTGCTCTGCGAAGAATGTTGACGTCGCTGTGAAGCATGTTGACTGCGCTGTGAAGCATGTTGACGGTTCTGCGAAGCATGTAGACGCCGCTGCGAAGCGTGCAGGCTGTTCTGTGACGCAAACCGGTGCGGATCGGTGGGGAGGGCGCGTGGAGATGTGACGACTTGCCGGGGCCAATCTCTTTCTTTATGGGCTCATCACTTTTTTCAAATGAATAAAATGATCGCCCCTGTTGCAGGGGGTCGATAGATCTGTATAATTCGCCCTCTTCGCTGCAGCACAAACGGCAACGTAGTGCTGAGGCGGTGAGGGGGTTCCGGATGTGATCTGGAATCTGCGTTGAGCGGTTTTGTTTTTGAGCGGTTTTCTGCTGGAAACAAATGCTTGACAGGGTTTTAAAGCTCTGTAGAATGCGCACCTCTTCGCTGCAGTGCAAACGGAAACGTAGCGCTGGAGTGGTGGAGAGGGGTTCTGGAAGAAGTTTCCGGGTCCTGCGGATCAAGGCTTTGTTGTTCGGCGAAATGCCTGGAAAAACAAAGTTCTTGACGGAGACAAAAAGCTCTGTATAATGCGCACCTCTTCGCTGCTGATGCAGCAGTTCTTTAAAAA
>NZ_JABBGA010000011.1 GCF_012927165.1 Zoogloea dura | reverse complement strand
GGGTCGGGACGATGCCAAAGGTGACGATGGCGCCGCCCAGGGCCGCCGGAATGCCGGCGTCGATGGCTTTCTGGAAGCCGGGCAGATCACGGATCACGTGGTCGGCCGGCATCACCAGCAGCACCGGGTCGGCATCCACCACGGCCAGGGCCGCCAGGGCCAG
Organism: Zoogloea dura; assembly: GCF_012927165.1. Lineage (GTDB taxonomy): Bacteria > Pseudomonadota > Gammaproteobacteria > Burkholderiales > Rhodocyclaceae > Zoogloea > Zoogloea dura. The sequence continues at coordinate 152,235 of NZ_JABBGA010000011.1, read as the reverse complement.
GGCCGGCGCGGTGTTGCGGCCGGTGGGCTCGAGCACGATGTTGCCGCTGGCCCGCCCGGCAGCACGCAGCTGCTCGGCAGTGACAAAGCGGTATTCCTCGTTGCACACCACCACCGGGGCTTCGGCCACCGGCAGCTGCCCGACAAAGCCGGCCAGCCGGCCCGCCGTGGCCTGCAGCATGGTGTCCTCGCCCACCAGGGCCAGGAGCTGCTTGGGATATTGTTCGCGCGACAGCGGCCACAGGCGCGTGCCGGAACCGCCGGAGAGGATTACGGGTTGAAGTTGCATGAGCCGCTCTGGGTGAAAGTGGGGAAACCGGGGCAGATACACCGCAGAACAAACACACCGCGGGATCAACGCATTATCGGCAATGGTAAACCTAACGCCTCGCCCGGAAAACCCGTCGTCATCGAACGGTCATTCTTCCGGCAAGCTCGAATCAGGCGCCTTCAGCCATGATCCAACCACCACCTCGACCTCTTCAACCCCGGTCTTCTTCAAGCTCGAGAACAATTGCACGGTCACCTTATCTCCGAGCGGTTCCAGCTCCTTGCGCACCCTTGCCAGGGTGGCCGCCGCTTCACTGCGGGTCAGCTTGTCGCTTTTGGTGAGCAGGACGTGGATCGGCCTGCCACTGGGAGCAAACCAGCCGATCATGGTCCGGTCGAGCTCCTTGAGGGGATGCCGCGAATCCATGATCAGCACCAGGCCGATCAGATTGGGACGCCGGGTAAGGTAATCCTCGAGCAGATGCTGCCACTGACGCCGGATCGCCTCGGGCACCTCGGCATAGCCATAGCCGGGGAGGTCCACCAGCACCGCCCCGTTCTGCAGGCGGAAGAAGTTGATCAGTTGCGTCCGCCCCGGCGTCTTGGACACATAGGCCAGGCGGGTGTGATTGGCCAGTGTGTTGATGGCACTGGACTTGCCGGCATTGGAGCGGCCGGCAAACGCCACCTCGGGACCGATGGGCGTGGGCAGGCCACTGGCCTTGGCGATGGAAATCTCGAACTGTGCGTTGCGGAAGAGGGACATGAGGATGCTTGAATTACGCGGCAAGGCAATTACTGCATCGCGCAAATGACTGGAATTGCTATAGAATAGCAGGTTTGAGACATCCACATTCTTGGCTTTCCGAGGACATCATGATCAAGCGTTCCCTTCTGCTTTCGCTGCTTCTGGCCGCCAGCGCGGTCCAGGCTCAAGACAAGGCCGCCGCCCAGCCCGACCTGGCCAAGGCGAAACAGACTGCAGAACAGATCTGTGGCGCCTGCCACGGCGCTGACGGCAATAGCCAGATCCCCGCCAACCCGAAACTCGCGGGTCAGCATGCGGATTACCTCTACAAGCAGCTGCGGAACTTCAAGAGCGAAGGCGGCGCCCCCGCCGAGCGCGCCAACCCGGTGATGGGTGGCATGGCCGCACCGCTGTCCGACGCCGACATGAAAGGCCTGGCTGCCCACTTCGCCAGCCAGACGCTCAAGCCCGAGTCCGCCAAGAACAAGGCCTCCATCGAGCTCGGCCAGAAACTCTGGCGCGCCGGCGACGTGAAGCGCGGCATCCCCGCCTGTGCGGCCTGCCACGGCCCGGCCGGCGCCGGCCTGCCGGCCCAGTACCCGCGCCTGTCCGGCCAGTTCGCCGACTACACCGAAGCCCAGCTGAAGGCCTTCCGCGCCGGCGAGCGCGCCAACGACCCGAGCAAGATGATGCGCACCATCGCCATCAAGATGACCGACCCGGAAATCAAGGCCGTCGCCGACTACGCCGCCGGTTTGCGCTGAGTCAAGGCGCGCCTCGGCGCAGCCCGTTAAAAAAGGGGTGGTTCCGGCCACCCCTTTTTCCATTTATCGGCCCCCCGTTTTCAGGCGCCCCGCCGCAATACCTTCATGCGACCACGCAGCACCTCACGCGCCCTCTACGAGCTGCTCAGCTCGATGCGCTTCGCGATCAGCCTTCTCACCGTGCTGGGGATCTCGTCAATCATCGGCACGGTGATCAAGCAGAACGAACCCTACAACAACTACCTCAGCCAGTTCGGCCCCTTCTGGTTCCCGGTCTTCGAGAAGCTGGGCCTGTACTCGGTCTACAACTCCTTCTGGTTCCTGACCATCCTGGGCTTCCTGGTGTTGTCCACCTCGGCCTGCATAGTTCGTCAGACCCGCCCTATGCTCAAGGACATGCGGGGTTTCCGCGAACACGCCCGGGAAGCCTCGCTGGCCAGCTTTGCCCACCATGCGCGCATTCCGCTGCTGCAGCCCCGCACCGAGGCCCGTGAGGCACTTCTGGCCTACCTGCAGCGCACAGGCTTTGCGGTCCGCTGCGATGAGCGGGACAGCAGCGTCCTGCTCGCCGCCAAACAGGGCAGCCTGACCCGGGTCGGCTACTTCCTGGCTCACGGCGCGATCGTGCTGATCTGCGTTGGCGGACTGCTCGACGGCAACCTGCCCCTCAAGCTGAGGATGGCACTCGGCGGAAAACAGGTGACCAGCGGCAACCAGCTGATCGCCGACATCGGCCCCGAGAGCCGGCTTGGCCTCGACAACTGGAGCTTCCGCGGCAACGTCTTCATCCCGGAGGGCAAGAGCGCCAATACCGCCGTGGTCAATGTGCAGGACGGCATCCTGCTGCAGGACCTGCCCTTCACCGTATCCCTGCGCAAGTTCCATCTCGAGCACTACGAGAGCGGCATGCCCAAGCGCTTCGCCAGCGACATCGTGCTCACCGATCCGGCCACCGGCCAGTCGATCGAGAAGACCATCGAGGTCAACAAGCCCTTCGAGTTCGCCGGCGTGATGATGTACCAGGCCAGCTTCGAAGACGGCGGCTCGCGCATGCGCATGCTCGCCCACGACCTGCGCCCGGGCCACGGCACCTCCGCCATGCCGCTGGAGGCGGCGGTGGGCGACTCGCTCAAGCTGGCCAGCCAGGGGCTGGATCACAGCCTCGAGCTGGGCAGCTTCCGTGCCTTCAACATCGAGAACATGGCCACTGATGCGCCGGAGAGCGAGGCCGGGGCGCTCACCCGCCTCGAGAAGCACCTGGGCAGCGGCGCCAGATCGCCCACCCGCAAGGACATGCAGAACGTCGGCCCGAGCATCCAGTTCAAGCTGCGCGACTCGGCCGGCCAGGCCCGCGAGTACCAGAACTTCATGCAGCCCATCCTGCAGGACGGCGCCTGGTATCTGCTCACCGGCATGCGTGACTCGCCCTCCGCCCCCTTCCGTTTCATGCGCATCCCGATGGACGGCGAGGGCCGCCCGGACAGCTGGTTTGAGATCCGCAGCGTGCTGCTCGACACCTCGCGCCACGCCGAGCTCGCCCGCCGCTTCACGGCCACGGCCCTGCCCGCCAGCACCGCCGGCGCGGTGCGCGGACGCCTCGAGGAGACCACCCGGCGCACCCTCGAACTGTTTGCCCTGGGCGGTTTCGACGGCCTCGGCAAGTTCATCGAGAGCACCATCCCGGCCGGCGAACGCGACAAGGCTGCCGACGTCTTCATCAAGATCCTCGAAGGCTGTGCCTGGGAGGCCTGGAACCTCGCCCGCAGCGCAGCCGGTGCGCCCGCCCCCACGCCGTCCCCGACGCACGCGCGCCTGCTGCGCGACACCCTGAACGCCACCAACGACAGTCTGCACTATGGTGCGCCGGTCTATCTTCAGCTCACTGGCTTCGATGAAGTCCGGGCCACCGTGCTGCAGGTGACCCGCTCGCCAGGCAAGCCCATTGTTTACCTGGGCTCCCTGCTGCTGGTTCTCGGCGTGTTCGCGATGCTGTACATCCGCGAACGACGTCTCTTCATCCTTCTCAAAGACTCGGGAGAGGCGCTGATCGCCCTCGGCTCGAACCGCAAGTCGATGGACGTGGATGAACGCTTCGAGCAACATCGGGATGCCATCGCGGCCCTGCTCACCCCGCCCGCCCGCCCCTGACACGAGGTTTTCGATCATGGACATCGCCCACAAGGACTCCACCACCCTTATGCGCCGCTTCAACCCCGGCGACGCCCTGTTCGCCCTGGCCCTGATTGGCGGAGCCCTGTTTGCGCTGCGCCAGTACGGCGACTTCATGGACATCTACGACAAGGCCATCCTGCTCCTCACCGTACCGGCGCTGGCCGCCATCGGTGTTGTGGCCTGGAAGCCCTTCCGGCTATTCCTGGCAGTCTCGGCAGGCCTCGCCGTATTCAGCCTGAGCCTCTACGGCGGCGACCTGGCCAGGGCCGAACAGGCCTTCTTCCTGAAGTACCTGATCTCCAGCCAGACCGCGATCATGTGGATGAGCGCGCTGTTCTTCATCGCCACCGGCGCCTACCTGCTGGGCCTCGCCGCGCGCTCCGACTTTGCCGAGGCCACCGGCACGGCACTGACCTGGTGCGCCGTCACGATGGGCACCACGGGGCTTCTCGTGCGCTGGTATGAAAGCTATCTGATCGGCACCGATGTGGGGCACATTCCGATCAGCAACCTCTACGAAGTCTTCGTGCTGTTCTCCCTGATCACCGGCCTGCTCTACCTCTATTACGAAGGCGTCTATGCCACCCGCAGGATGGGCGCGTTCGTATTGACGGTGATCTCGGCGGCCGTGGCCTTCCTGCTGTGGTACACCTTTTCCCGCGAGGCCCATGAGATCCAGCCCCTGATCCCGGCGCTGCAGAGCTACTGGATGAAGGTTCATGTACCCGCCAACTTCGTCGGCTACGGCGCCTTTGCGCTGGCGGCGATGATCGGCGTGGCAGACCTGCTGGTGCGCAATGGCATCCTGATCAGCCGCCTGCCGCCCGCCAAGGTGCTTGAGGACGTGATGTACAAGGCCATCGCCATCGGCTTTGCCTTCTTCACCATCGCCACCATCCTGGGCGCCCTGTGGGCCGCTGAGGCCTGGGGAACCTACTGGCAGTGGGACCCGAAGGAAACCTGGGCCTTCATCGTGTGGCTCAACTACGCCACCTGGCTGCACATCCGGCTCACCAAGGGGCTGCGCGGCGCGCTGCTGTCCTGGTGGGCGGTGATCGGCCTGCTGGTGACGGCCTTCGCCTTTGTGGGAGTCAATATGTTCCTGTCCGGGCTGCACTCCTACGGCTCGCTCTGATACAACTCCCTCGAGACGGGCGGCTTCCGCCGCCCTCAGGGCCGTGGCTTACCCGCCTCGAGACAGGCGATCTCCGCGCGGCTGAAGCCCGCCTGCCGGCGGGCTTCAATATTCAGGGGCCGGGGTGGCCACGGCGCGTCAAACTCGCTCATCAGAGACAGGTAGGTCGCCTCCGGCTCAAGGCCGCGCTCTTCACAGAAATGGCGGAACCAGCGGTCGCCCAGGGCCACATGGCCAATCTCGTCGCGCAGGATGATATCGAGCACGGCGATGGTCGCGTTGTCACCGATCCGCCTTAGCGCCGCGACGATGGGCGGAGTCGCATCCAGCCCCCGCGCCTCCAGCACTCGCGGCACCAAGGCCATGCGCACAAGGGGATCGTCCGCCGTCTTGACCGCCATGTCCCACAGCCCCCGGTGAGCCGGGAAGTCTCCATAGGCATGACCGAGTGCCGCCAGGCGATCCACCACCAGGCCGTAGTGGTAGGCCTCCTCAGCGGCCACCTGCAACCAGCCATCGTAGTAATCATCGGGCAGTCCGCGGAAGCGGTAGACGCAGTCCAGCGCCAGGTTGATGGCATTGAACTCGATGTGGGCAATGGCGTGCAGCAGCGCGGCGTGCCCTCCGGGAGAGCCCGGCTTGCGCCTCGGCATGGAGGTATGCACGACCAACTCGGGACGGGAAGGCCGTCCCGGGTCATCAACCTGCAGAACAGGCCCTGAACGGGTCATCGACAAGGGCAGCAGGCCACGCCTGCGGTCCTTGCAGAGCGCAGCCACGGCGTCACCCTTGGCAGCCGGATCGGCAGTCATGAGGGCCGCGAAGGCCCTTTGATGGAGGTCTTGCTCAGTCAACATGGGGCCGGATCTTACCAGCCCCATGATGCACTGCGAAAATACGCGGAATGGTCCCGAACCCGGCCTTCAAACCACCTTGCGGCGAGCCGGTGCGCGCTTTCGGGGCGCAGCCTCTGCAGCCTGGGCGATCAACTGGCTGGTGCCGGTCAGAGCATCCACCTGCGCACCCAGACGGCCAAAATTCTCCATCGCGGCGAGCTGCGTGTTGAAGCCGTCACGCAAGGCGGCAAAGAAGGGAGTCAGCCCTTCCGGCGCCTCACTCACCAGACGCTCGATACCGGCCTGGACCTGCTGCGTGCTTTCTGCGGCAGACTGGCGCACGGCCTCGGCCAGCACATTGCGCATCTCAACCAGCACCGCGTATTGCTGCCGGGCATTGTCGGAGACCTGCTCCACCCCCAGCTGCAGGGTGCTCGCCTGCCACGCCGCGAAGCCTTCCGCGTCCCTGACGGCAGCCAGCGCCTGGGCTGCCTCGAGGGCCTGTCTGCCGGCCTCGAACTGCAGCATCGCCACTTTTTCCACCTGAGCCGCCAGATCGCGGCTGACGGCCAGCATGCTGTCCATGGCGGCCGCCTGGGCCCGCCCGAATTGCTCAAAGTTCATTGCAGCCATGCGCGTCTCCCCTACGTTGATCATGCCATTCAGCACAAATTAACATTCTGCCGAAGAGCCGCAGCGAGGCGAATCCGGCCTTTCCCGGGACAAAACAGGGGTAAACCCTTGTCAACCGCCCCAGGCCCCCTCCTGGGTCCTGGCCGCACGGATGACATGGGCGACGAGCTCGGCGAGGGACTCGACCTGCAGCTTTTCCATGACCCTGGCCCGATGCTGCTCCACGGTCTTCATACTGATGCCCAGATCCTCGGCGATCTGCTTGTTGAGCCGCCCGGCCGTCATGCCGTCGAGCACCTCCCGCTCGCGCACCGTCAGTGCGTCGAGCCGGCCCCGGAAAGCCTGCTGCCAGGCGGCTTCGGCGCGACGCCTACCCGCCACCTGGACGGCCTCATGGACCCGGTCCAGCAAGACCTGCTCGTTGAAGGGCTTCTGCAGGAAATCGAATGCACCTTCCCGCATGGCGCGGGCAACCATCGGCACGTCTCCGTGCGCCGACACGAAGATGATCGGGATCACCGAGCCGAGACGCCCCAGGCGCTCCTGCAAGCCGACCCCGCTGAGCCCCGGCATGCGCACATCGAGCACCAGGCAATGGGCACCCTCCAGGGCCTCACCGTCGGCGAGCAGATCCAGGGCTCCGGCAAAGCAGCGCACCGGGAAACCGAGGGTCTCGACAAGCAGGCCAATGGACAGGCGCACGGCATCGTCATCGTCGACGACACAGACGAGGGGAGCATTCATGACGACCTCCTGGCGGGCAGACTGCATCTTTTTCTTTTGAGGGCACGGCTCCGGCCGGCGCCGGAGGCTTGAAACTCAGACACGCGCCACCGGCAGGGAGAAGCAGAAGCAGGTTCCGGCAGCACTGCTGCTGTCGACCCACAAACGTCCGCCATGGTTCTCCACGATGCTGCGACAGATGGCCAGCCCGAGGCCAACCCCATCGGGCTTGGTCGTGGCGAAGGGCGCGAAGGGGTCGGCCCGCACCGCATCGGCAAGGCCTTCGCCCGAATCACTCACGGCCACTTCCACCGTGGCATCGGGCAGGCGGCGGGAGCGGATGCGCAGGACGCGCTCGGACGGCACGCTGCGCATTGCGTCGATGCCGTTCTTGATCAGGTTGCTGACCACCTGCTCCATCTGCACCTGGTCTGCCTGCACCGCGGGGAGCGCTTCGTCCAGTTCCAGCACGCACTGCACGGCATGGGCGCGGGTCTCGAACTCCATGAAGCGGAGCACACCACGCACGACCTCGTTGAGCGCCACCGCACCGGCCTGCCCACCCCCCTTGCAGGCGAAGCTGCGCACCTGATTGACGATCGCCCCGGCCCGCAGGGCCTGCTCGGCGATCATCTTGAGCGGCTCCCGCAGCCGCTCGTCCAGGGGCCCCACCTCGTCCAGGCGCCGCAGCGCCACCGCGCTGAAATTGCGCAGGGCGGTGAGCGGCTGGTTGAGCTCGTGAGCCAGCGAGGAGGCCATCTCCCCCACGTGGATCAGGCGCGCGGCGCGCTCCAGCTCCTGCTGCTGATGCTTTTCCCGCTCGGCGCCCAAGTAGCGTTCATGGACATCCCGGACGGTACCGATCATGCGCCGCGGCAAGCCAGCGGCATCCCGCTCCATGACCCGGCCGCGCAGGGCGACCCAGCGATAGGAGGCATCCTCAAGGCGCAGCCGGAACTCGGCCTCGGTAATCGGCCGGGCCCCCGCAAGATGGGCTGCAAAGGCCGCCATCGCGCCGCGGACATCATCCGGATGGAGGCGCCCGGGCCAGATGTCGCCGCGCCGCAGGCGCACCGCATCCGGCCAGCCGATCAGGGCCCGGAAGGACGAGCTGACCTCGATCTCACCGCTTTCCAAGGACCAGTCCCAGACACCGTCCCCCGCGCCATCGAGGGCAAAGCGCCAGCGCTCCTCGGCTTCTTCAAGGCGGGATTGGGCCTCCAGCGTTTCGGTGACATTGCGAATGACCAGGATCACCAGCATCCCGGGTGGGCGTTCGATGTAGGACAGCACCGCCTCGCCGATGAAGCGCCGGCCATCCCGGCTGCGATGCGGCCCCGCGGCCAGCCGGTCCGGACGACCGCCAAAGGTGTGGGGAGTCCAGGCAAAGAGCTCCGCCAGCGACACCCCCTGCATGCCGCCATCACCGAAACCGTACAGATCGTGGGCGGCGGGATTGGCATCGACGATCAAGCCGCTGTTGTCGGCGACCAGGACGGGCTCAGGCACCGCCCTGAAGACGGCGCGATAGCACACCTCGCAGTCATGCCGCTGGCGCTCTCCGTCGGCGCCCGCGACATCGCATGCATCAGCCCCTGCGTCCTGCATCCTCGGCGCCCCTCCCGGATCCGGTCGAATCGCTGCCAACCCCTTGACCGGGGCAGGCCCGGGGCTTCACGGCCCCATCAGTCAGGCGAGCCCGTATCAGCGCAGGCCGCCACCGGGCATCATCCCCTTCATGGCACGCATCATCTTCTGCATGCCGCCCTTGGAAAACTGCTTCATCATCTTCTGGGTCTGCTCGAACTGGTTGAGCAGGCGGTTAACCTCCTGCACCGTCACCCCCGAGCCTGCCGCGATACGACGCTTGCGGGAAGCCTTGAGAAGCTCGGGCTTGGCCCGTTCGGCCGGCGTCATGGAGTTGATGATGCCCTCGATGCGACGCACTGCCTTGTCCTCCACACCGCCCTGCAGCTGGCCGGCCGCCTGGGCGAACTGGGCCGGCAGCTTGTCGAGAAGGCTGGAGAGCCCCCCCATCTTCTTCATCTGGCCCAGCTGGTCCTTGAAATCGTTGAGATCGAAGCCCTTGCCGCTCTTGAGCTTCTGGGCGAATTCCTTGGCCTTCTCCTCGTCAACGCCCCGGCGTGCATCCTCCACCAGGGACAGGATGTCGCCCATACCGAGGATCCGGCTGGCCATCCGCTCCGGGTGAAACTCCTCGAGACCCGCCAGTTTTTCACCCACGCCAGCGAACTTGAGCGGCTTGCCAGTGACATGACGCACCGACAGGGCCGCGCCACCGCGGGCATCGCCATCCAGCTTGGTCAGCACCACGCCGGTGAGTGGCAGGGCTTCGTTGAAGGCCCGGGCCGTATTGACCGCATCCTGGCCGAGCATCGCATCCACGACGAACAGGGTCTCGATGGGATTGACGGCCGCATGGAGCGCCTGGATCTCCTCCATCATCACCTGGTCGATGGCCAGCCGGCCGGCCGTATCCACCAGCAGCACGTCCATGTAGTGGCGGCGGGCGTAGTCCACTGCGGCACGGGCGATATCCATCGGCTTCTGGTCCGGCGTCGAGGGGAAAAACTCGATGCCGGCCTGCTCGGACACGGTCTGCAACTGGGCGATGGCGGCGGGGCGGTAGATGTCGGTCGATACCGCCAGCACCTTCTTCTTCATGCGCTCGACCAGCATCTTGCCGAGCTTGCCGGTGGTGGTGGTCTTGCCGGCGCCCTGCAGGCCCGCCATCAGGATGATGGCCGGCGGCTGGGTGGCCAGGTTGAGGCCGCTGTGGGCGCCGCCCATGAGGTCGGTCAGCTCCTTATGCACCACGCCGACCAGGGCCTGGCCCGGGGTCAGGGAGCTGAGCACCTCGGTGCCGACAGCCTTTTCCTTGACCCGCGCGATGAAGTCCTTGACCACCGGCAGGGCCACGTCGGCCTCCAGCAAGGCCATGCGGACTTCGCGCAGGGCTTCCTGGATATTGTCTTCGGTGAGGCGCGCCTGACCGCGGAGGGTCTTGACGACTTTTGCAAGGCGGGTAGTAAGGTTATCCAGCATGATGGTTCGTGACCGAGGCCTTGGAGTAAACTTGAAAGATGGCCGCGATTCTACTTCATCTGCTCCCTGCGTCCCTGTACGCCCTGCTTGGCGTGCATTTCTGGCACAGCCGCTGGCTCGCCCCCACCAAGGCGCCACGCCAGGGCCTCCTGCCGTGGGAACGGCTCGTCATGCTCGGCGCGCTGGTGGCGCACGGCTTTGCGCTGCACAGCGTGTTCTTCTCCGGCACCGGCATCCACTTCGGCTTCAGCGTGGCGCTGTCGCTGATGCTGTGGCTGGCCATGCTGTTCTACTGGATAGAGAGCCTCTACGCCCGGCTTGAGGGGCTGCAGACCCTGGCCATGCCGGCCGCGGCGGTCTGCGCCCTGCTGCCGGCCTTCTTCCCGGACCAGCACCTGCTGGCCAACACCAGCTCGCCCCTGTTCAGAGCCCATTTCGTGGTCGCCATGCTGGCCTACAGCCTGTTCACCCTGGCTGCCCTGCACGCCACCCTGATGGCCGTGGCGGAGCGCCGCCTGCACGGGGCGCGACTGACCCGTGCCTTCGCCTCGCTGCCGCCGCTGCTGACCATGGAGACCCTCCTGTTCCGCCTGATCGGCATTGCCTTCGTGCTGCTCACCCTCACCGTCGGCTCGGGCATCCTGTTTTCCGAGGCCCTGTTCGGCAAGGCCTTCCGCTTCGACCACAAGACGGTCTTTGCCATCATCTCCTGGATCCTGTTCGGCAGCCTGCTGGTAGGTCGGCACGCCTGGGGCTGGCGCGGCAAGAAGGCGCTGTACTGGACCCTGGCGGGCTTCGCCGCCCTGATGCTGGCCTATGTCGGGAGCCGCTTCGTCGCCGAAGTGCTGCTCGCCCGCCCGGCTTGACAAGCCGGAACCCGGGCTGAATACTCGACGCGAGTCATTTCATCCCACCCGCTTGAACAGCATCCCCCTCTCCGCCCAGTCGGCAATCCTGGCCACACTGCTGGCCCTGTCCGGCTTTTTCTCGATGGCCGAGACATCCATGATGGCGGCCAACCGCTACCGGCTGCGCTCCGCCGCCCAGCAGGGCTCCCGCGGCGCCCGCCTGGCCCTCGAGCTGCTCGGAAAAACCGACAAGCTGCTGGGCATCATTCTGCTGTGCAACAACCTCGTGAATGCCGCCGCGGCCACCTTGGTGAGCGTCATCACCATCCAGCTCTTCGGCAGCGAGGAATGGGTGCTGGGCATCAGCACCCTGGTCGTCACCTTCCTGATCCTCGTGTTTTCCGAGATCACGCCCAAGGTGATCGGCGCCAACCACGCCAATCGCCTTGCGTGCATCGTCAGCTACCCGCTGACCGCCCTGCTGCGCGGCCTGTATTTCATCGTCTGGTTCATCAACCTGTTCGTCGCCGGCCTGCTGCGCCTGCTGCGTCTGCACGGCAGGGCAGGAGAAGATGCCCAGGCCCTGTCCACCGAAGAACTGCGCACCCTGGTGCTTGAATCCGGGGCCTTCATCCCGCCCAAGCACCGCAGCATCCTGCTCAACCTGTTCGAGCTCGAGGACATCACCGTCGAGGACGTGATGACACCGCGCAACCAGATCGAAGCCATCAACGCCGCCGACCCGATGGACACTATCGAACGCCACCTCGGCACCTGCTATCACACCCGCCAGCCGGTCTTCGATGGCGACATGAACGCGGTCATCGGCGTGCTGCACGTGCGCCGCATCCTCGGGCAGACCCTCGATCGCCATCTGAGCATGGCCGACATCCGGGAGATGCTCACCCGCCCCTACTTCATCCCCGCCAGCACCCCGGTCTATTCCCAGCTGCAGTTCTTCCAGGAAAACCGGGAGCGCCTCGGACTGGTAGTGGACGAATACGGCGAGCTGCTCGGGCTAGTCACTCTCGAGGACATCATCGAGGAGCTGATCGGCAAGTTCACCACCAGCGCCCACGATGCCAGCGACCGCCTGCAGTGGGATCCCCAGGGCTGCGTCATCGCCGACGGCGGCCAGCACCTGCGCGCCCTCAACCGCAAGCTGGAACTCAACCTGCCCGTGGAAGGGCCCAAGACCCTTAACGGGCTGATCCTCGAACACCTGCAGGACATCCCGGAATCGGGGGTGTCGGTCAAGATCGCCGGCGTGGCGATCGAGGTGCTCCAGGCGGAGAACCGACGCATCAAGACCGCCCGCATTTTTCGCCCGAGGCCCGACAGCTAACGCCTGTCATGTCTTCGCGGCTTTACAAGCCCGCCGCCTGACGGCATGATCGGTGGGCTATTCCGGCCGACTCCCCTTTCGACGCCACGGCATGTCCTCTCCCCCTTCCGCAGCCCTGAGCGGCCTGGCCCGCGCTTTTATCCAGCACGGCAAGCTCCTTGAGGCCGAGGCGATCGGCTGTTCTTCGCCCTCTGCCAATCCAAACGACTTCGTTATCGAGGTGATCAACCGCGGCCTGATGAGCGCGTCCGACATCGCCCTCTTTGCAGCCGAGACCTTCGGTTCCCCGACCCTCGACCTGAACGCCTTCGACCCTGCGCACCTGCCTGCGGACGCCATCGACCGCAAATTGATGGCTAAACACCAGGTGGTGGCCCTGGGGCGCCGTGGCAACCGGCTGTCCCTCGCCCTCGCCGACCCCTCGAACCTGCGCATCCTCGACGAGATCCGCTTCCAGACAGGCCTGGCGGTGGACCCGGTGGTCGTGGAAGCGCCAAAGCTGATCGCCCTGGTCGAGAAGCTCTCCGAATCCACCACGACGACCCTCAAGGACCTGACCGGCGAAGAGTTCGACATGGACCTCCTCGGCCAGGTGGACGGCGGGGAACAGGCCGCGCAGGAAGACAACGCATCGGAGGTCGATGACGCCCCGGTCGTCCGCTTCATCCAGAAACTATTGATCGACGCCATCAACGAGGGCGCGTCCGACATCCATTTCGAGCCCTACGAAAAGTACTACCGGATCCGCTTCCGCACCGACGGCATCCTGCGCGAGATCGCCCAGCCACCGCTGGTACTCAAGGAAAAGATCGCGGCCCGCATCAAGGTCATCTCTCGCCTCGACATCTCGGAAAAGCGGATCCCCCAGGACGGCCGCATGAAGCTCGTGCTGTCCAAGAACAAGGCCATCGACTTCCGGGTGTCGACCCTGCCCACGCTGCACGGCGAGAAGATCGTGATGCGGATCCTCGACCCATCCTCCGCCATGCTCGGGGTGGACGCCCTGGGCTACGAACCGGAGCAGAAGGCGGCCCTCATCGACGCAATCGAGCGCCCCTACGGCATGATCCTCGTCACCGGCCCCACCGGCAGCGGCAAGACTGTCTCGCTCTACACCTGCCTCAACATGCTCAACAAGGCCGGGGTCAACATCAGCACGGCGGAAGACCCGGCCGAAATCAACCTGCCGGGCATCAACCAGGTCAACGTCAACGAAAAGGCCGGGCTGACCTTCTCCTTCGCCCTGCGCGCCTTCCTGCGCCAGGATCCGGATGTGATCATGGTCGGTGAAATCCGCGACCTCGACACCGCGGAAATTTCCGTCAAGGCGGCCCAGACGGGTCACCTGGTACTGTCGACCCTGCACACCAACGACGCCCCTTCCACGCTGGAGCGCCTCAAGAATATGGGCGTCGCGCCGTTCAATATCGCATCGTCGGTGATCATGATCACCGCCCAGCGGCTTGCCCGGCGCTTATGCACCTGCAAGAAACCCCAGGATATCCCGCTCGAAGCACTCGTCTCGGCGGGGTTCGCCGACACAGATCTGGACGGCAGCTGGCAGCCCTATGGCCCCGGCGGTTGTGAGCGATGCAAGGGCAGCGGGTACAAGGGACGGGTGGGTATCTACCAGGTGATGCCGATCTCCGAGGAGATCGCACGTATAATCATGACAAACGGCAACTCGATGGACATCGCCGCCCAGGCCCAGCTCGAAGGCGTCAAGGATCTGCGCCAGTCCGGCCTGCTGAAGGTGAAACAGGGTGTCACCTCCCTGAGCGAAGTGCTCGCCTGCACCAACGAGTGACAGCTCCACGCGGAAACGATTGATGGCCACTGCAAGCAACAAGAAAGCCCCCACCCGAGCCGCCGGCGCCGCCCGGGAGCACATGTTCATCTGGGAAGGCAAGGACAAGACGGGCAAGATCATCCGCGGTGAAATGCGAGCGGCCACGGAAACCGTGGTGCAGACCATCCTGCGGCGGCAGGGCATCCTGACCCACAAGATCCGCAAGCAGACCTTTTCCCGCGGCAAGAAGATCACCGACAAGGACATCGCCCTGTTCACGCGGCAGCTGTCCACCATGATGCGCTCGGGGGTGCCGCTTCTGCAGTCCTTCGACATTGCCATCAAGGGTTGTGGCAATCCGTCACTGGCGCGACTGCTCAACGACGTGCGCGCCAACGTGGAAACCGGCAGCAGCCTGTCCCAGGCCTTCCGCCGCCATCCCGTGCACTTCGACGCCCTGTTCTGCAACCTCGTGGCCGCCGGCGAACAGGCCGGCATCCTCGACTCCCTGCTCGACCGCCTGGCCACTTACAAGGAAAAGATCCTGGCCATCAAGTCCAAGATCAAGTCCGCCATGTTCTACCCCATCGCGGTGGTGGTGGTGGCGGCCCTGGTCATCGCGGTGATGATGCTGTTCGTCGTACCGGAGTTCAAGAAGGTTTTCTCCAGCTTTGGTGCAGACCTGCCGGCGCCGACCATGTTCGTCATCGCCATATCCGACTTCTTTGTCCAGTACTGGTACCTGGGCTTCGGCATCATCGCCGGCACAATCTTCGGGGTGGCCGCCAGCTACAAGCGCTCCACAGCCATGCAGGCCACCGTCGACCGCATGATGCTGCAGATCCCGGTCCTTGGTGACGTGATCCGCAAGGCCACCATTGCGCGCTGGACGCGGACCCTGTCCACCATGTTCGCCGCCGGCGTCCCCCTCGTGGAGGCCCTCGACTCGGTGGGCGGCGCCGCAGGCAACGTGGTTTACAAGAACGCCACCCGGCAGATCCAGTCGGACGTCAGCACGGGCACCAGCCTCACCGTCGCCATGCAGAATGTCCATGTCTTCCCCACCATGGTGGTGCAGATGGTCTCCATCGGCGAAGAGTCGGGCCAGCTCGACTCCATGCTGAGCAAGGTCGCGGACTTCTTCGAGCGTGAGGTCGATGATGCCGTGGCCGGCCTGAGCCAGTTGCTGGAACCCCTCATCATGGTTTTCCTGGGCGTCGTCATCGGCGGACTGGTCGTCGCCATGTACCTGCCCATCTTCAAGCTGGGCGCCGTCGTCGGCTGAGATTCCGCATGGAAGCCTTTACCTATCCGCTGGTCTTCGTGGCGGTCTGCACCCTGCTGGGCCTCTTCGTGGGGAGTTTCCTCAATGTGGTCATCCACCGGCTACCGGTGATGATGGAGCGCGAGTGGCAGGCCGAAGCCGCCGCGCTGCGGGGCGAAACGCCCGCCGAGAGCCCGCGCTTCAACCTGGCGACGCCCCGCTCCCGCTGCCCGCATTGCGGCCACCTGATCCGCGCCCTCGAGAACATCCCGGTCCTCAGCTACGTCCTGCAGCGGGGCCGCTGCCGTCATTGCGCGGCGCCCATCGGCATGCGCTACCCTCTCGTCGAAGTCCTGTGTGCGGCCCTGTCGGGCTTCACCGCGGCGCACTTCGGCTTTGGCCCGGCCGGCATCGGTGCCCTGGTCTTCCTGTGGGCTTTGATCGCCCTGTGTTTCATCGACCTCGACACCCAGCTGCTTCCCGACAGCATCACCCTGCCCCTGCTGTGGTGTGGCCTGCTGTTCAACCTGGCGGGCACCTTCACCGACATTTCCAGCGCGGTGGTCGGCGCCGCGGCCGGCTACCTCACGCTCTGGTCGGTGTTCTGGCTGTTCAAGCTCACCACCGGCAAGGAAGGCATGGGCTACGGAGACTTCAAGCTGCTTGCCGCCATCGGTGCCTGGCTGGGCTGGCAGGTCCTGCCCCTGGCCATCCTCCTGTCTTCCCTGGTCGGAGCCGTGGTCGGCATCGCCCTGATCCTGTTCCGCAGCCATGGCCGCGAGAACCCTATCCCCTTCGGCCCCTATCTCGCCGCCGCCGGCCTCCTGTCCCTGTACTGGGGCGACGCGCTCACGGAGGCCTATCTGGGCATGCTCTGACCCGGACGACTTGAAATCCGGGGGCCCGCCCCCAACTGCGCAGAAGCGGGTCTGTTTCGCCCGATGTTGCGATGCGCTAAACTTCGTCCCATTGACTTCCCGGAGCTCGTCATGCCTATCTACGAGTATCGCTGCACCGCCTGCGGCCATCAGAAAGACCACCTTCAAAAAATGAGCGACCCCGCGCTCACCACCTGCCCCGCCTGTGGCGCGGAAGCCTACGCCAAGCAGATCTCTGCTGCCGGCTTCCAGCTCAAGGGCAGTGGCTGGTACGCCACCGACTTCAAGGGCAGCAGCGGATCCAGCCCGAAGAGCGAGGCTCCCAAGGCCGAGGCGGCACCGGCTGCCACGCCCTGTGGCGGCAGTTGCGCCTGTCACTGAGGGACGACGCGCGCGTACGCTGCTGAATGAAAAAATACTTTGTCACCGGACTGCTGATCTGGATCCCGGTGGTCATCACCTTCGTGGTGCTGGCCTGGATCATCAACACCCTCGACCAGATCCTCCTGCTGGCACCTGCAGCAGCCCGGCCTGATGCCCTGTTCGGCTTCCACGTCCCGGGTATCGGTGTTGTCGTCTCCCTGTTGCTGATCCTGATCACCGGCCTGGCCGCCGCCAACTTCGTCGGCCAGCGCATGGTCCGCTTCTGGGAAAGCCTGCTGTCGCGCATCCCGGTGGTCAAGTCCATCTACTACAGCGTCAAGCAAGTCTCCGACACCCTGTTGTCGAGCAATGGCCAGGCCTTCCGCAAGGCCCTGCTCATCCAGTACCCCCGCGAGGGCATGTGGACCATCGGCTTCCAGACCGGCGCCCCCGGCGGTGATGCCGCCCACCACCTGGGCAGCGACTACGTCAGTGTGTATGTGCCCACCACGCCCAACCCGACCTCCGGCTTCTTCCTGATGCTGCCCCGCAAGGACGCCATCGAGCTGGACATGAGCGTGGATGAAGCCCTCAAGTACATCATCTCGATGGGCGTCGTGGCCCCGCCACCCGGGCGCTCCCGTGCGCCCCAGCCGGCCTCTGCCCTTCTGAATCAATAAACGCGGTTCACATCCAACCGCGTTCCGTCTTTTCCAGGAATACAGACCCACCATGCGAACTCAATACTGCGGCCTCGTTTCGACCGCCTACCTCGACCAGATCGTCACCCTCTGCGGCTGGGTGCATCGCCGGCGCGACCACGGTGGCGTGATCTTCATCGACCTGCGCGACCGGGAAGGCCTGGTCCAGGTGGTCTGCGACCCCGACCGTGCCGACATGTTCCATGTGGCCGAGACCGTCCGTAACGAGTTCGTCCTGAAGATCACCGGCAAGGTCCGCCGCCGCCCCGGTGGCACCGAGAACACCAACCTGGTGTCCGGCGAGATCGAGGTGCTGTGCCACGACATCGAGGTGCTCAACACCTCGGCCACGCCCCCGTTCCAGCTCGACGAGGAAAACCTCTCCGAGACCACCCGCCTGACCCACCGAGTCATCGACCTGCGCCGTCCGCAGATGCAGAAGAACATGATCCTGCGCTACCGCACGGCCATGGCCTTCCGCCGCTTCCTCGATGCCAAGGGCTTCATCGACATCGAGACCCCGATGCTCACCAAGAGCACCCCGGAAGGCGCCCGCGACTACCTGGTCCCGTCCCGTGTACACGACGGCCAGTTCTTCGCCCTGCCCCAGTCCCCGCAGCTCTTCAAGCAGATGCTGATGGTGGCCGGCTACGACCGCTACTACCAGATCGTCAAGTGCTTCCGTGACGAAGACCTGCGCGCCGACCGCCAGCCCGAATTCACCCAGGTCGATATCGAGACCTCGTTCCTGACCGAGGCCGAGATCACGGCCATGATGGAAGAGATGATCCGCACGATCTTCCAGGAAGTGCTGTCCGTCGAGCTGCCCAACCCCTTCCCGCGCATGACCTACGCCGAGGCGATGGACCGCTTCGGCTCCGACAAGCCCGATCTGCGCGTGACCCTCGAACTCACCGACGTCACCGACGCCGTCAAGGACGTGGCCTTCAAGGTGTTCAGCGGCCCCGCCACCTCCGGCGGCCGCGTGGCAGCCATCCGCGTCCCCGGTGGCGCCAGCCTGTCCCGTGGCGAGATCGACGAATACACCAAGTTCGTCGGCATCTACGGCGCCCGCGGCCTGGCCTACATCAAGGTCAACGACGTCACCCAGGTCAACGAAACCGGCCTGCAGTCGCCCATCGTCAAGAACCTCCACGAAACCGCGCTGCGCACCATCCTCGAGCGCACCGGCGCCCAGTCCGGCGACCTGATCTTCTTCGGCGCCGACAAGACCAAGGTCGTCAACGACGCGCTTGGTGCCCTGCGCATCAAGCTCGGCCACGAAAAGGGCTACGTCAACGGCAAGGCCTGGGAACCCCTGTGGGTCGTGGACTTCCCGATGTTCGAATACGACGAGGAAGACAAGCGCTGGACCGCCTGCCACCACCCCTTCACCAGCCCGAAGGACGATCACCTGGAACTGCTCACCAGCGATCCCGGCAAGTGCCTGGCCAAGGCCTACGACCTGGCCCTCAACGGCTGGGAAATCGGCGGTGGCTCGGTGCGTATCCACCGCGCCGAGGTGCAGGAGAAGGTCTTCTCCGCCCTCAACATCGGCCCCGAGGAGCAGCAGGCCAAGTTCGGCTTCCTGCTCGACGCGCTGCGCTACGGCGCGCCCCCGCACGGCGGCCTGGCCTTCGGCCTTGACCGCATCGTCACCATGATGACCGGCGCCGAGTCCATCCGCGACGTGATCGCCTTCCCGAAGACCCAGCGCGCCCAGTGTCTGCTCACCGACGCACCGTCGCCGGTGGACGAAAAGCAGCTGCGCGAACTGCACATCCGCCTGCGCGCCAAGACCCCCGAGACGCCCGCCGCGTGATTGCCCGCCCCTCGAGGCAGAGGGGCAAGCCCTACCCCCGAGAGCTGCAAGAGCCACACCCAGACGTGGCCCTTGCAGCTTTTATCATTTGCCCCCTCAAGATTGAGGCCTGCAGGCCGTATCCATAAACGTCCCGCAACTGACCGCCCCCTCTCCGTGATCGATCTCGGCAATATTTCCGCTCTCGTCGTCGAAGCCAATCCCACCATGCGGACCCAGCTGCGCACGATGCTCAACATGAGCGGAATCAGCAAGGTCCAGTTTGCCGTCACCGCCGGCGTCGCGGTGCGCAAGCTGCGTGATGGCCGCTACGACCTGATCCTGTGCGAATACCATCTCGGCGACGGCCAGGACGGCCAGCACCTGCTCGAAGACCTGCGTCTCCACAACATCATCCCGCTGGCCACCCTGTTCCTGATGGTCACCGGCGAGCGCCAGTACGAACGCGTGGTCAGCGCCGCAGAACTGGCGCCCAACGATTACATCCTCAAGCCCTTCGCCGCCGACACCCTGCACGACCGCATCGAGCGGGCCCTCGAAAAACGCGAGGCCTTCATGCCCGCCTACCAGCTGATCGAGCTGGGCAACGCCCCGGATGCCATCCAGGCCTGCGTCGCCGGCGAGGAAAAGCATCCCCAGTGGGCCATCGACTTCATGCGCCTGCGCGCTGAGCTGCTGGTCATCAGCGGTCACGCCGAAGACGCCCAGCGCCTCTACGACCACATCCTGTCGAAGCGCAGCATCCCCTGGGCCCGCCTGGGGCTGGCCAAGGCTCTCTTCATGCAGAAGCGCTACGCCGAAGCCGAGGACATCCTGCAAAGCCTGGTGGCCGAGAACGACATGTTCCTGGACGCCTACGACTGGCTGTCCCGCACCCGGGAAGCCGCGGGCGAGCTGGAAAGCGCACGCTCGGTGCTGGCCACCGCCACCCAGCTCTCCCCTCACCGGGTCGGACGCCTGCGTCGCCTTGGAGAACTCGCCATCGAGACGGGCGATCACGACACCGCGGAGAAAGTCCTGACCGAAGTCGTCCGCAAGGGCAAGTACTCCGACTTCCGCGACCCCGAAGACCACGTACGCCTGATCCAGGCCCAGCTCGGCAAGGGCGATACCGGGCAGGCCGAAGCCACCATCCGCGACCTCGAACGCTCCATGCTGGGCCTCGACAAGACCCGCAGCTGCGCCAGCCTGTCCAGCGCCCTGGTCCATCTCAAGAAGGGTGACCCGGCCAAGGCAGGGGAAGCCATCCGCAGCCTCGCCGACGACCTCACCGGGGGTCCGGGCCTGTCCATCGGCCTCAAGCGCGAACTGGCGCGGGCCTGCTTCGCCAGCAACCTGGTCGAGCATGGCACCGAGGTGGTCCTCGACATCATGCGCAACGCCCCCGATCCGCGCACCCTGGAGAGCACCAAGGCCATCCTGCGGGAAGCCGGCAAGCCCGAGCTGTGCGAACAGCTCGCCACACGCATGGACGGCGAGGTGAAGGATCTCGTCGCCGAGGGCGCCCGCAAGGCCCAGAGCGGTGACTACGACGGCGCCGTGCAGTTCATGCTGAGCGCCGCGCGCAAGATGCCGGGCAACGCCCATGTGCTCTTCAACGCTACCCTGGCCCTCCTCAAGCACATCGAGAACTGCGGCTGGAACGAACGCTTCGCCGAACAGGCCCGGAACATGATGGAACGGGCCCGCCAGCACGATCCGGGCAACCCCCGCCTGCCTGCCCTGACCGCCTACTACTACAACCTGCTCAAAAAGTACGGCATCCAGCCCTGACGACAGGGCTGCTACACTCGCAGGACATCAGCAACATCCTCCTGCCCATGAGCCTGCTCCGCCTCCTGAGTTTTCTGCTCCTCTTCGCCGCAGCCGGTGCCGAAGCCCGCGGTTTCCTGGACTGGGGCCGCGAGGACGTCCCGGCCATCAGCGTCGACCGCCTCCCGCCGGAAGCCCGGGAAACCCTGGCCCTGATCCACCAGGGCGGCCCTTTTCCCTACCGCCGCGACGGCATCCGCTTCCAGAACCGCGAAGGCCGCCTCCCCGACGCGGCTCCGGCCTACTACCGGGAATACACCGTCCCCACACCAGGCTCCCGCGACCGGGGTGCCCGCCGCATAGTCAGCGGCGGCAACCCGCCCAGCGTGTTCTATTACAGCGGCGACCATTACCGCAGCTTTCGCCGCATCCAGGAATGATGTGACGCCTCCTGCGCCCGGAGAACCCCCGATGACCGCCCCCCAGTTCCACCTCCTGCTCCCCCGCGCCGAAAAGGCCGGGCCTTGCCGCATGCCCTTTGCCGCCGATCTCGCCCTCGAAGAAGCCTCCGAAAGCCTTGACTACCCTCTCCTGCGCATTGATCTCTCCCGGGTTTCCGACCGGGCGGGCTTTCTCGACGCCGTCGGCAAGGCCCTGTCCTTCCCCGACTGGTATGGACACAACTGGGACGCGCTGGCTGACTGCCTGACCGACATGTCGTGGCTCGCCGCGGATGGCTACGTGATCGCTCTCGAAAACGCCGACAGCTTCGCCAATGCCCACCCCGCCGACTTCGCCATGGCACTGTCCGTGTTCCAGGATGCCGCCGACACCTGGCGGGAAGATGGCGTACCGTTCTGGACCCTGGTCGGGGCCACCGACGAGACCGCGCCCTGGCTGCGTGACCTGGCGTGAGCAGCCCACCCAAACAGCCCGTCTCGGTGCTGGTGGTCATCCACACCCCCGGGCTGCGGGTGCTGGTCATGGAACGCGCCGGCAATGCCGGCCTGTGGCAATCGGTGACGGGCAGCCGGGAGGGCGACGAAGCCCTCATCGACACCGCCCTGCGCGAGGTCGCCGAGGAAACCGGCATCACCATCACGGCTGACGCGCTCACCGACTGGCAACTGAGCAACCGCTTCTCTATCCTGCCCCGCTGGCGCGGCCGCTATGCGCCGGGGGTGACCCACAACACCGAGCACGTCTTCAGCCTGCAGGTCGCCGACGACACGCCGGTGCGCCTGGCCCCGGACGAACACACCGCCTGCCGCTGGCTCCCCTGGGAAGAAGCCGCAGCGCTGGTCTTCTCGTGGACCAACCGCGACGCGATCCGCCTTCTGGCCCGGCGGCTCAGCGCGCCTCCGCCTCCGCAATCACCTTCCTGAGGCAGTCTGGGCAATAACACTGCCCCGCCCCTGCGGCCGGCACCGCCAGCACGGGCGGCAGGCTGGCACACCAGCAGGCCTCCAGCCCCGCCGCCATCCCGCAGGTGAAACGCACACCGCAAGCCGGGCAGACATTGGTGAGCGGTACATCCTTCTTCGGTTCGTCCATCGCAAATCCTTGTCGATCAGACCCTCGAGTGTAGTGGAAGTGGGTGGGACAGCCCCCTGCAACGTGCCCGCAACCGTTTCGCGCTTTTTGTTTGCAGGTCCGGTCATTACAATCGCGGCTACCTGAAAACCTTTGCCCGCAGGCCGACCATGACCGAACACATCGACACCTCCGACCTTTCCCCCGCCCAGAAGGCCGCGATCATCGCCGAGGCGCTGCCCTACATCCGGCGCTTCCAGGACAAGACCCTGGTCATCAAGTACGGCGGCAACGCCATGACCGACCCTCACCTGAAGGAGTGCTTCGCCCACGACGTGGTGCTGCTCAAGCTGGTCGGCTTCAACCCGGTGGTGGTGCACGGCGGTGGCCCGCAGATCGAGACCATGCTGTCCCGCGTCGGCAAGAAGGGCGAGTTCATCCAGGGCATGCGCGTCACCGACGCCGAGACCATGGAGCTGGTCGAGATGGTGCTGGGCGGTCAGGTGAACAAGGAGATCGTCAGCCTGATCAACCAGGCCGGCGGCAAGGCCGTGGGCCTCACCGGCAAGGACTGCAGCTTCATCCGCGCCAAGAAGCTGAAGATGGAGAACAAGGACGCGCCGGGCGACCTGATCGACATCGGCCAGGTGGGCGACATCACCCAGATCGACCCGAGCCTGATCTCCTTCCTGGACAAGGGCGACTTCATCCCGGTGATCGCCCCGATCGGCGTCGGCGAGGATGGCGAAAGCTACAACATCAACGCCGACGTAGTGGCCGGCAAGCTGGCCGAGATCCTCAAGGCGGAAAAGCTGGTCCTGCTGACCAACACCCCGGGCGTGCTCGACAAGGGCGGCAACCTGCTCACCGGGCTGACCCCGCGCCAGATCGACGAGCTGGTGGAGGACGGCACCCTGTCCGGCGGCATGCTGCCCAAGATCGGCTCCGCCCTCGACGCCGCCCGCAATGGGGTCAAGAGCGTGCACATCATCGATGGCCGGGTTGAGCATTGCCTGCTGCTCGAGATCCTCACCGACCACGGCGTCGGCACGATGATCAAGAGCAAATAAAACCCTCTGCGCGGAACTCCGGGGCCTGCGGGATACTCTTCACAGTCCCGCAGGCTTCGTTCCTCTCTCCCATGCTCTCACGCTTGTCCCCCCGTTCCCTGGGCCTGGCCCTGTTCAGCCTCTGCGCCGCCTTGCTGGCCTTCGGCCTTTACCTGCAGCACGTGAAGGGCATCGAACCCTGCCCCATGTGCATCATGCAGCGCTATGCCATGGCGGCCTGCGGCCTCATCGGCCTGCTCGCCGGGCTGCACAACCCCAGGGGCCGCAGCCTCTACCTCTACGCCGGCCTGCTGGGTCTGGCCGCGCTTGCCGGTGGCGGCGTGGCGGCGCGCCAGTCCTGGCTGCAGTGGTTTCCGCCGGCCGTCTCCGAATGCGGCCCCGGCCTCGAGTACATGCTCGAGAGCTTTCCGCTCACCTCGGCCCTGCCGATGATCTTCCGCGGCGCCGGCGACTGCTCGGCCATCGACTGGACCTTCCTCGGCCTGTCGATTGCCAACTGGTCCTTCGTGGTCTTCGCCCTCATCCTCATCTCGCTTGCCAGCTTCCTGCTGCAACGCCGCAAGACCCAGGCCTGACAAGCGCCCCAGCGCGGGGCGAGTCGCACCATCGCAGTGCGCCCCGCGCCCTCTCCGGCCCCCTCCCTGGCAAGGGTTTTCCGTGTCATCACTGGAAAAACCCTTTCTGGCACGGCCATTGCTAGATTGATTCCAACTCAGGCGCACGCCTGGCAATAATGATGTTGCCGCGCAGTGCGCCACCTGAATCCAGGTGTTTGCGCTCCGCTTCCTGACGGAGCGACGTGGCAGGCCAACGACGGCCCGACCACGATCAACGACGATTTCTCCTGCCCAAGGCTTACCGCCCGAGTCGGCTGCATTGCGACCGCCCGGGGAGAATCAATCGTCGGAGGAATCATGCGCAAACTCAAACTGGTCATGGTCGGCAACGGTATGGCGGGCGTCCGCACGCTCGAAGAGCTGCAGAAGATCGCCCCGGACCTTTACGACATCACGGTCTTCGGTGCCGAGCCGCATCCCAACTACAACCGCATCCTGCTCTCCCCCGTCCTCGCCGGCGAGATGACCATCCAGGACATCATCCTGAATGACCTGCAGTGGTACGCCGACAACGACATCAACCTGCACCTGGGCGCCCGGGTGGGCGAGATCGACCGGCGCAACCGATCGGTGATCGCCACCTCCGCCAGCGGCGAGACCATCACGGTCGACTACGACCGCCTGCTGCTGGCCACCGGCTCCACCCCCTTCGTCCTGCCGATCCCGGGCAACGACCTGCCCGGCGTGATCTCCTACCGGGACATCAAGGACACCGACGAGATGATCGATGCCGCCGCCCGCTACAAGCACGCGGTCGTCATCGGTGCCGGCCTGCTCGGCCTGGAAGCGGCCAACGGCCTGGCCCTGCGCGGCATGGACGTGACCGTGGTGCACCTCTCCGACTGGATCATGGAACGCCAGCTCGACCGTACCGCCGGCAAGATGCTGCAGGCCGCCCTGGAAGCCAAGGGCATGAAGTTCAAGCTCAACGCCCACACCGCCGAACTGGTGAAGGGCGAGTCCGGCCGGGTCTGCGCAATCCGCTTCAAGGATGGCAGCAGCCTGCCCGCCGACCTGGTCTGCATGGCCGCCGGCATCCGCCCCAACGTGGCCCTCGCCGAACAGGCCGGCATCCACTGCAACCGGGGCATCGTGGTCAATGACACCCTGCAGACCTACGACCCGCGCGTGTATGCCGTCGGCGAGTGCGCCAACCACCGCGGCACCGCCTACGGCCTGGTCGCTCCGCTGTTCGAGCAGGCCAAGGTATGCGCCAACCACTTGGCGGAGATGGGCATCGGCCGCTACCAGGGCTCGGTGACCAGTACCAAGCTCAAGGTCACCGGCATCGACGTGTTCTCGGCGGGTGACTTCTCCGGCGCCGAGGGCACCGAGGACATCGTGCTGCACGACCCCGGCCTGGGCATCTACAAGCGCATCGTGCTGAAGGACGACAAGCTGGTCGGCGCCGTGCTGTATGGCGACACCAAGGACGGCGCCTGGTATTTCCAGCTGCTCAAGGACGAGCAGAACATCCACGACATCCGCGACCACCTGGTGTTCGGCAATGCGCACCTGGGCGACGTAGGCCACAAGGGCAACAGCGTGGCAGCCACCATGCCCGACAGCGCCGAGGTATGCGGCTGCAACGGGGTCTGCAAGGGCACCATCGTCAAGGCCATCAAGGAACACGGCCTGTTCTCCCTGGAGGATGTCCGGAAGCACACCAAGGCCTCCAGCTCCTGCGGCTCCTGTACCGGCCTGGTCGAGCAGATCCTGGCCTCCACGGTGGGCGGCGCCTACCAGCCGGCCGACTCCAACAACAAGGCCGTGTGCGGTTGCACCGACCTGTCCCACGGCGACGTGCGCAAGGCGATCCGGGACCACAAGCTGCTGTCCGTCGCCGACACCCAGCAATACCTGCGCTGGAAGACGCCCAACGGCTGCGCCACCTGCCGCCCGGCGCTCAACTACTACTGCATCTCGACCTGGCCCCACGAGGCCATCGACGACCCGCAGAGCCGCTTCATCAACGAGCGCGCCCACGCCAACATCCAGAAGGATGGCACCTACTCGGTGGTGCCGCGCATGTGGGGCGGCCTGACCACCCCCACCGAACTGCGCGCCATCGCCGACGCCGCGGAGAAGTACAAGGTCCCCACCGTCAAGGTCACCGGCGGCCAGCGCATCGACCTGCTGGGCGTGCAGAAGGAAGACCTGCCCGCCATGTGGGCCGACTTCGCCCGCGCCGGCATGGCCTCCGGGCACGCCTACGGCAAGAGCCTGCGCACCGTGAAGACCTGCGTCGGCGCCGAACACTGCCGCTTTGGCACCCAGCGCTCCATGGACCTGGGGGTCAAACTTGAGAAGATGCTGTTCGGCATGTGGAGCCCCCACAAGGTCAAGCTCGCGGTATCCGGCTGCCCCCGCAACTGCGCGGAGTCGGGCATCAAGGACATCGGCGTGATCGGCGTGGATTCCGGCTACGAGCTCTACATCGGCGGCAACGGCGGAATCAAGACCGAGGTCGCCCAGTTCTTCTGCAAGGTGGCCGACGACGAGGAAGTGATGGAATACGGCGGCGCCTTCATCCAGCTGTATCGGGAAGAGGGCTTCTACCTCGAGCGCACCTGCCATTACCTGGAGCGGGTCGGCATGGAGCACATCAAGCAGCACGTGCTGGAGAACGCCGAAAGGCGCAAGGAACTGCACGAAAAGCTCCTGTTTGCCTTGCAGAACTACAAGGATCCCTGGGCCGAGCGCTTCGAGGACGCGTCCGGCGGCGCCCTGAGGCGCGAATTCGAGATCATCAAGGTGTGAGGGGCGCAGCGATGAACGACTGGACACTGATCTGTGCCCTCGCCGACGTGCCCGTGCTCGGTGCCCGCGTCGTGGAAAGCAGCCTGAAGGGCCGCATCGCCCTGTTCCGCAACAGCGCCGACCAGGTCTTCGCGGTGCATGACAAATGCCCGCACAAGGGCGGCCCCCTGTCCCAGGGGATCGTCCACGGCAGCACCGTCACCTGCCCCCTGCACAGCTGGAAGATCCAGCTGGAGGACGGCCAGGTGGCGGCGCCCGACGTCGGCTGCGTCACGCCCTTCCCGGTGAAGATCGAAGACGGGCAAGTCTATATGCAGCTCTGACCCCCACTCCCCGGGAAGGCCGGGGTGCCCCTCGCGCCCGGCACCTTCCCAACACCCCAATACCGCGCAATGCCTCGAGGCCTCCGGGCGGCTGAAGCCGCCCCTGCAGGAGTCCGGGGGAGCGTTTGCGCCAAGATTTTTGAAAACAGACCGAGAGCCACGACCATGGACAAGAAATCATTCCTGAAGGCCGGCCACACACCGACCCTTCTCGCCGCCTTCCTCTACTTCGACCTCGCCTTCATGGTGTGGGTACTGCTCGGCCCTCTGGGCGTGCAGATCGCCTCCGACCTGGGTCTGACCCACGCCCAGAAGGGCCTGATGGTGGCCACTCCGGTGCTCGCCGGGGCCCTGCTGCGCATGGTGATGGGCATGCTGGTGGACCACCTCAAGCCGAAGATGGCCGGTGCCATCGGTCAGGTCATCGTGATCGCCGCCCTGGCGGTGGCCTGGAAGTTCGGCATCCACAGCTACGAACAAGTGCTGATCCTCGGCCTCTTCCTCGGTGTGGCCGGCGCCTCCTTCGCCGTCGCCCTGCCCCTGGCCTCCCGCTGGTATCCGCCGGAACACCAGGGCACCGCCCTGGGCATCGCCGGCGCCGGCAACTCCGGCACCGCCCTGGCCGCCCTGTTCGGCCCGGGCCTGGCGGCCGCCTTCGGCTGGGTCAACGTGTTCGGCCTGGCCCTGATCCCGCTGTCGATCGTCTTCGTGGTGTACCTGGTGCTCGCCAAGGATGCCCCCGAATGCCCGCCGGCCAAATCCTTCGCGGAGTACCTGAAGGTGCTCCAGGACAAGGACTCCTGGTGGTTCATGTTCTTCTACTCGGTGACCTTCGGCGGCTTCGTCGGCCTGGCTTCGTCGCTGACCATCTACTTCAACACCCAGTACGGGCTGGACCCGAAGATGGCCGGCTTCTTCACCGCTGCCTGTGTCTTCGCCGGCAGCCTGGTGCGCCCCATCGGCGGCAACGTGGCCGACCGCATCGGCGGCATCAAGAGCCTCACCGTCATGTATGTGCTGGCGGCGATCTTCCTGTCCATCGTCAGCTTCGGCCTGCCCGAGGCCTGGATGGCCCTGGCCGTCTTCGTCTGCGCCATGCTGTCCCTGGGCATGGGCAACGGCGCGGTGTTCCAGCTGGTGCCCCAGCGCTTCCGCAAGGAAATCGGCGTGATGACCGGCCTGGTCGGCATGGCCGGCGGCGTAGGTGGCTTCTACCTGGCCTCCAGCCTGGGCTACAGCAAGCAGGTCACCGGCAGCTACCAGGCCGGCTTCCTGATCTTCGCCGCCCTGGCCGTTGCCGCGCTGGTCGGTCTCACCGCCGTCAAGAGCCGCTGGCGCACCACCTGGGGTGCTCCGCACCTCACCAGCGCCAAGATCTGATCTGATGAGTTGAAGAGGGGGAGAGAAGGTCTGCCGCGCGGCCCGGGCCCTGCGGTCTTCAGGGTTGGCACTCACCTGGCCGCGCTCCCTGGCGGCCAGGCCCGCAGGCCCGGACGCGCGGCAGCACCATCCATCCTGTCTCCCCCTGCAGCTCCTTCCCGTTCCGCGGCATACTGCCGCGTCGCCTCGAGTGGCCCCGCCCATGACCCCCTCCCTGCAGGCCCGCCTCGGCTACGCCTCCCTCACCGGCCCCCGGCCCCGCAACGAAGACTTCTGCGGCGCCGTCACGCCTGAAGGCGCCGAGCTGGAAGCCAAGGGCATCCTGGCGGTGGTGGCCGACGGGGTGGGCGGCCACGCCAACGGGCGCGAGGCCTCCGAATACACCGTCCGTGGCCTGCTGTCCGACTACTACGCCACCCCCGACACCTGGGCGGTCAACAAATCCCTGGACACCGTGCTGGCCGCCCTCAACCGCTGGCTGCTGTCCCTGGCGAGCCGCACGCGGGAGAGCGCCGGCATGGCCACCACCCTGTCGGCCGTGGTCCTGCGCGGGCGCCGCTTCTACCTTGCTCATGTGGGCGATTCGCGCATCTACCGCCTGCGCGGCGGCCGGCTCGAACAGTTGACCACCGACCATGTGTGGGAACACCCCGAGCTGAACAACGTGCTGTCCCGGGCCGTCGGCCTGGATGCCCACCTGTCGGTGGATTACGCCGACGGGGACCTCGAGGCCGGGGACATCTTCGCCCTGATGAGCGACGGCGTCTGGGGCCAGTTGGGCGAGCGCCGCATCGGCGACATCCTGAAAGCCGAGAAAGCCCCCCAGGACGCCGCCGCCCGCCTCGCCATGAGCGCCGAGGACGGCGGCAGCCAGGACAACTGCACCGCGCTGGTCCTGCACGTGGACAGCCTGCCGCCCGACCGCCTGCGGGACAACATCACCCGCCTGCGCCAGCTGCCCCTGCCGCCGCGCCTGCACCCCGGCCAGCAACTGGACGGCCTCAGCGTGGAGGCGGTGCTGCACGAATCCATCGCCACCCTGCTCTACCGGGTGTGTGACGCCCAGGGCCGCCTGCGGGTCCTCAAGACCCTGCGCCCCGAGCACGACGATGCGGAGGCCGCTGCCGCCCTGGCCCACGAAGAGTGGCTGGCCCGGCGGGTCAACGACGCCTGGTTTCCCCAGGTGATCCCCCACCCGGAACGCAGCCACCTCTACTACCTGATGAGCTGGCACGAGGGCGCCACCCTCAAGGCCCGCCTCGACACCGACCATCGCTTCGGCAGCGGCGAGACCGTCGAGCTGGGCGAGCGCATCCTCAAGGGCCTGGCCGCCCTGCATCGCCTGTCCATCGTCCACCGGGACATCAAGCCCGACAACCTGCACCTGGACCAGGAAGGCCGCCTGCGCATCCTCGACCTGGGCGTGGCCGCCTCCGACGGCGAACGGGACGGCCAGAAGTTCGAGGAGATCAACAACCCCGGCACCCCCAGTTACATGGCCCCTGAACTGTTCGGCCCGCGCCCGGCCGCCGCCGACGAGCAGACGGACCTCTACGCCGTGGGCGTGACCCTCTACCAGCTCCTCACCCGCAAGTACCCCTACGGCGAAATCGAGCCCTTCCAGACCCCCCGCTTCGGCGACCCGGTGCCGCCCACCCGCTTCCGCCCCGACATCCCTGACTGGCTGGAAGCCGTGCTGCTCAAGGCGGTGGCGCGGGAGCCCAAGGCCCGCTTCGAAACGGCCGAAGAGTTCCTGCTGGCCCTCGAGCGGGGCGCCCGCCGCCCCCTCAGCGTGCCGCGCAAGTCCCCCCTGCTGCAGCGCGACCCGCAACTCGGGCTCAAGCTCCTGGCAGTCACCTCGCTGGTGCTCAACATCTTCCTGCTGTTCCTGCTGCTGGCCCGCTGAGCGGCCCATTCCGGGCCGTCTCCGGTGAATTTTGCGTGACATGCCCGGCAGGGCCCTCGCTGGCGCTAAAATCGAGGGTTTCGAACACAAGGAACACTGCCATGCAATACGGCGAATTCGACGCCAACGCCCTGATGCACATCACCAACCGGCCCGAAATCGTCTTTGAGCGCGGTGAAGGCTCCTGGCTGTACGACAACAAGGGCAAGGCCTACCTGGACTTCGTGCAGGGCTGGGCGGTGAACTGTCTCGGCCACTGCCCGGCCGAGATCGTCGAGGCCGTGCAGCAGCAGGCCCACAAGCTGATCAACCCCAGCCCGGCCTTCTACAACGGCCCCATGATCGAGCTGGCCGACCTGCTGACCCGCCATTCCGCCTTCGACCGCGTCTTCTTCGCCAACACCGGCGCGGAAGCCAACGAAGGTGCGATCAAGCTGGCCCGCAAGTGGGGCCGCGTCCACAAGGACGGCGCCTACGAGATCATCACCTTCGACCACAGCTTCCACGGCCGCACCCTGGCCACCATGTCGGCCTCCGGCAAGGCCGGCTGGGACACCCTCTTCGCCCCCCAGGTGCCGGGCTTCCCCAAGGCCAACCTGAACGACATCGAGTCGGTGAAGGCCCTGATCGGCCCCAAGACCGTGGCCGTGATGCTCGAACCGGTGCAGGGCGAGGGCGGCGTGATCCCCGCCGAGCCCGACTTCATGCAAGCCCTGCGCGCCCTCACCCGGGAGCACGGCATCCTGCTGATCGTCGATGAGGTGCAGACCGGCATGGGCCGTACCGGCCGCCTGTTCGCCTACGAGCACTCCGGCATCGAGCCCGACATCATGACCCTGGGCAAGGGCATCGGCGGCGGCGTCCCCCTCTCCGCCCTGCTGGCCCGCGAAGAGGTGTGCTGCTTCGTGCCCGGCGACCAGGGTGGCACCTACAACGGCAACCCGCTGATGACCGCCGTCGGCATCGCCGTGCTGCGCCGCCTGATCGCCCCCGGCTTCCTCGACAGCGTCGAAGAAAAAGGCCGCTACCTGGCTGCCGCCCTCGACAAGCTGATCATCCAGCACCGCCTGGTGGGCGAACGGGGCAACGGCCTCCTGCGCGCCCTGATCCTCGACGACGAGCGCGGCCCGGCCCTGGTCAAGGCGGCCCTGGAGCACAGCCCCACCGGCCTGCTGCTCAACTCGCCGCGCCCCAACCTGCTGCGCTTCATGCCGTCGCTGACGGTCACCACCGAGGAGATCGACCAGATGATCGCCCTCCTCGACGGCCTGCTGCGCGACGTTCCGCGCGCCTGAACCGGCAGCCGGCACGCCCGGCCTTTGGATGAACGGAGAACCCGCCTTACAATAGCGGGTTTTCCGGCTCATCCCGCCGGAAGCTACTGAACATCAAAGGAATTCCATGGCTCTCCAATGCGGCATCGTCGGCCTGCCCAACGTCGGCAAATCGACCCTCTTCAATGCCCTCACCAAGGCCGGCATCGCCGCCGAGAACTACCCCTTCTGTACCATCGAGCCCAACGTCGGCATCGTCGAAGTGCCCGACCCCCGCCTCGACGCCCTCTCCGAGATCGTCAAGCCGCAGAAGATCCAACCCGCCATTGTCGAATTCGTGGACATCGCCGGCCTGGTCGCCGGCGCCTCCAAGGGTGAAGGCCTGGGCAACCAGTTCCTGGCCAACATCCGCGAGACCGACGCCATCGTCAACGTGGTGCGCTGCTTCGAGGACGAGAACGTCATCCACGTGAATGGCAAGGTCGACCCGCTCGCCGACATCGAGACCATCGTCACCGAGCTCGCCCTGGCCGACATGGCCGCCGTCGAGAAGGCCATCCACCGCGAGAACAAGAAGGGCCGCTCCGGCGACAAGGACGCCCAGAAGCTCGTCGCCATCCTCGAAAAGCTGCTGCCCCACCTCAACGAGGGCCAGCCGGCACGCACCATGAAGCTCAGCGACGACGAAAAGCTGATCCTCAAGCCCCTGTGCCTGATGACCCTCAAGCCCGCCATGTACGTGGGCAACGTCACCGAGGACGGCTTCGACAACAATCCCTACCTCGACCGCCTGCGCGAGCACGCCGCCAAGGAAGGTGCCCCGGTCGTCGCCCTGTGCGCCAAGATCGAAGCCGAACTGGCCGACCTCGACGATGAGGACAAGCTCGCCTTCCTGGCCGACCTGGGCCTTGAGGAACCCGGCCTCAACCGCCTGATCCGCGCCGGCTACCAGCTCCTCGGCCTGCAGACCTACTTCACCGCCGGCGTCAAGGAAGTCCGCGCCTGGACCATCCACGTGGGCGACACCGCCCCCCAGGCGGCCGGCGTGATCCACACCGACTTCGAACGCGGCTTCATCCGCGCCCAGACCATCGCCTTCGACGACTTCATCAAGTACAAGGGTGAAGCCGGCGCCAAGGAAGCCGGCAAAATGCGCTCCGAAGGCAAGGAATACGTGGTGAAGGACGGTGACGTGCTGAACTTCCTGTTCAACGTCTGACGCCAGGCCGCTCCCAGCCAGTGCCAGAAAAGCCCCGTGCAGACGGGGCTTTTTCACTTCCAGCGGCGTAGCCCATCAAAGCGCCTCCAGGCCCCCACGAAGGCCCTGAGCCTGCGCCTGCAGGGCATCGCGCTCGGCTGGCGGCATCTTCTGCAGCTGCCGGTACACCATGCCCAGGCGATGGTTGCCGCCCAGCAGTGGCTCATGGCGGGCGAAGAAATCCCAGTACAGGGCATTGAAGGGGCAAGCCTTGTCGCCAATCCGCTGCTTGTGGTCGTAACGACAGCCCTGGCAGTAGTCGCTCATGCGACGAATGTAGGCCGCGCTGCTGACATAGGGCTTGGTGGCGATGATGCCGCCGTCGGCCCACTGGCTCATGCCCAGGGTGTTGGGCAGCTCCACCCACTCGAAGGCATCGATATAGACGCCCAGGTACCAGCGGTGCAGCGCCTGCGGGTCCAGCCCGGCGAGCAGCGCGAAATTGCCGATCACCATCAGGCGCTGGATGTGGTGGGCATGCGCCGTGCGCAGTGACTGGCCGATCGCATGCTGCAGGCAGCGCATGCCTGTCTCGCCGCTCCAGAACCAGTGCGGCAAGGGCAGGTGGTGGCCGAGCGCATTGCCTTCGTCGTAGCCGGGCATGTGCGCCCAGTAGATGCCCCGCACATACTCGCGCCAGCCCACAATCTGCCGCACGAAGCCCTCCACCGCCGCCAGGGGTGCCCGGCCCTGCCGGTAGGCCGCCTCGGCCCGCAGCACCACCTCGAGCGGGTGGAGCATCTTCACGTTGAGCGCAAACGACAGCAGCGAGTGGAACAGGCGCGGGCTCGTGCTGCTCATGGCGTCTTCAAAGTCGCCGAAGTGCGGCAGCGCGGTCTGGACGAAGGCCTCCAGGCAGGCCAGCGCCTCGCTGCGATTCACCGGCCAGCGCATCTCCCCGGCCTGGGCATCGCCGAAGCTGCCGACCCCGCAGCGGGCAAGCATCGCCCACAGCCCGCTGTGGTCATGCACGGGGCGCGCGTCCAGCGGCTCCGCCGGCGTGCCCGGCCAGGGCTTGCGGTTGTCGTGATCGAAGTTCCACTGCCCGCCTTCGGGCTTGCCCTGGGCATCCATCAGCAGGCCAAAGCGGCGGCGCATGTGGCGGTAGAAATGCTCCATCAGCCATTGCTTGCGGCCCGCGAACAGCTCGGCCAGCTCGTGCCGGGCGGTCAGGAAATGCTCGCTGCCGACCTCCTCGGTCGTCAGTTCCTGCTGTGCAGCCCAGCTGCGCAGCAGGACATCCAGCCGCCATTCGTCGGGAGACTGCCACTCCAGGCGCCGGGCAGCGTAGTGCTGTACCAGCGCAGCCAGGTTCTCCGGGATGGATTGGCGGTTGCTCGGATCGTCCAGCGTCACGTAGCGCACCCGGTGCCCCGCTGCGCGCAGCTGACGGGCGAACTCGCGCATGGCGGCAAAGATGGCGATGATCTTCTGCGCATGGTGAAGCACGTAGTCGGTCTCCTGGCGCACCTCCATGAGCACGTACACCACCTGCGGATCCACGGTCTGAAACCATGAATGCCCGGGATTCAGCTGATCCCCCAGGACCAGGCGCAGGGTATGGCTGGAGCCCGTCATGCCACGCCCCACAGGCGCCGGTACCCCCCCTCCGGGTCATGTTCGGCCGCCTGCCTGGCCACATTGAAGCGGCGCCCGCCCCGGGGGTCGGTACCCCGGCCCGCGACGTACAGCCAGTTGCCCTGATTGCTATACACGTCGTAGTCCACCAGGCAGGCCTCGAACCAGGCGGCGCCGGCCCGCCAGTCACCGCCAAGCTCATGCAGCAGATAGCTGGCCACCACCTGACGCAGCCGGTTGCTCAGGTAGCCGGTAACCGCCAGTTCGCGCATCGCGGCATCAACCAGCGGCTCGCCGGTGGCCGCCTGGCACCAGCGCGCGAAGCCCGCCGCGTTGTGTGGCGGGCTGGGGTTCGAGCCCAACCCGCGTGCGTGGTAAAGCCTCGCGCCATGCTGCAGATGCAGGAAGCGGAAATAGTCACGCCACAGCAACTCGAACCACAACCAGTAGCTGCTCTCCGTCGCCCCATGCACCGCTTCGTACTGCCGCAGCCCGGCAAGGATGCGTCTTGCCGACAGTGCCCCCGTAGCCAGCCAGGGCGACCACTTGCTGGAGTAGTCCACGCCGGTCAGGCCGTTGCGCGTCTGCTTGTAGCTGTCGGGCCGCCGGCAGGCCAGGTAGCGGGCCGCATGTGCCAGCCCCGCGGTCTCGCCGCCACCCAACCCGGCCTGCCCATGGGGCAGCGATGAACGTGCGTCTGCAGGCGGAGGCTCCGCAAGGCACCACGACGGGTCGCTACGCAGCTGCGGAGGCAGACCAACCCCCGGAGGCCAGGACGGCAGCCCTGACGGCGGCGGCAAGGGCGCGGGCGGGCTCAGATGCGCCCTCTCCACCCCCTGCCGGAACAACGTGAAGGTGGCGGGCAAGGCATTCTCCGCCCACGGCAGCTGAGCAGGATCGAGCAGGCTGCTCTGCCAGACAGTGCGCACCGACAAACCGGTGGCCCGCAGCGCGGCGACTTCGGCCCTCTCCTCGGGGGCGGCGATGTCCTCACACACAACGGTGTCGGTGCCCACCGCGCGTGCCAGCATGGGCAGCACGAGGGACGCGGGCCCCGGACACACCAGCAAGGGGCAGTTCAGCCCGTCGAGCTGGTCTCCCAGATCACGCAGTGCGCCTGCCAGCCACGCACGGCGCTGCGTGCCCCAGCGGGCAAATCCCCAAGGGCTGACTTCCTCGAAATCAGGCAGGCAGAATACCGGCACCAGATGCCGGGTACCCGCAGCGCAGGCAGCCTGCAGGGCCGGCTGATCATGCAGCCGCAGGTCGGCACGAAACCAGAACAGTACCGAACTCATGCGACCTCCCTGCTGCCGCTGCCGCGCCGGTGGGCGCTGCGGCAGCGTTCGGAGCAGTACTTCACCTCGCTCCAGCTTCGCGCCCATTTCCTGCGCCAGGCGAAGGGCAGGCCGCAGTGCGGGCACAGCTTCCGGGGCAGGTGTGGCTTCTTGTGCATGACTCAGAAGTCCAGGCTCTGCTGCCGGGGGTCCGGGGCGGGCGGCAGACGCTGCTCACGCGTGCTCCGCGCCAGGCGCGAGCCGTGCTTGTCGACGATGGCCGCCTTCGCGGCACGCACTTCCGCCTGGGCCCGCAGGGCATGGACACGGGCCTTGGCCTCGCGGGTGGCGACGTCCAGTTCCACCAGGGGAGCAGGAATCTCCTGCCCCACGCGCACGCCGCAGCGCGCCTGCACGTCGGCCGGCATGCGCCAGGGCTGCAGCAGCCAGGCGTCGGGCACGCGGCGCAGGGCGGGCAGCCAACGGCGAACGAACCGGCCCTTCGGGTCATGGTCCTGGGCCTGCTTGACGGGGTTGTACACGCGCGTCGTGTTGATGCCGGTGGTGCCGGCCTGCATCTGCATCTGGCTCCAGTGGATGCCGGGCTCGTAATCCAGGAACTGCCGCGCCAGCCACAGGCCGACCGGGCGCCAATGCAACCACAGCGGATACGCAGCCACAGAGACCAGCATTGCGCGCATCCGGAAATTGATCCACCCCGTCTCACGCAGCATGGCAACGCAGGCATCCACCATGGGCCAGCCCGTGCGCCCGGCCACCAAAGCGGCAAAATGCGCCTCGCTCCACTCGCTTTCACGCAGCCCGTCGTAGCCCCGGTGCAGGTTCCGGAACTCCAGCGCAGGCTCGGATTCGAGCTTCTGGATGAAGTGGCAGTGCCAGTGCAGGCGGCTCAGGAAGGCCGTCAGCCCCTGGCGCTGCCAGGCCGAATCCGGCACCGCAGCGTCGCTGATCTCCGCGATGCGGTGTTTGGTAGCCTGCACCACCTCGCGCATGCTCAGGGAGCCCAGGGCAAGATAGGGCGACAGCCGCGAACAGGCAGTGGGTGCCATCAGCGGGGACGAGATGCCGCCCCGGTACTGACGGCTGCGCTCCCCCAGGAAATCCTGCAGCACCTGCCCGCCCGGGGTGCGCCCGCCACGTTGGCGTCGGGGTGGGTCATGCGCGGCGAGGCCAAGCTCATCTGCCGCTGGCCAGGCCTGGGCGGGCCAGGGCAAGCCGCAGCCCCGCAGACTCCCCGGTAGCAGCGCCGGCAGGCACGGGGCCTGCATGTGCGCCTGCCACCGGGCGCTCCAGAGATCACGTGAAGACAGGCGTCGAACGACACCGTGCTGAGGCCACTCCTGCCAGGCCACCCCCTGCTCACGGCACCAGCGGGCAACGGCCCGATCGCGCGCGAAGGTATGGCCGTTGCCGGTTTCCTCGTGCGACAACAGGGTCTCAAAGGGAGCAAGGGCATGCAGGCGCCCCAGCACCTGTGTCATCTCACCCACGGCGATCTGTAGCTCTGCTCCGCAGTGACGCAGTTGCCGGGCGAGGTCGCGCAGGCTCTCCTCCAGGAAGAGATAGTGCTGCAGGGCGCAGTCCGGCTGCGCCCAGAGGCTGGGTTCCACAACGTACAGGCACAGCACGGGACCGCGCCGGGCGGCCTGGAGCAAGGGGGCGTGGTCGTGGACCCGCAGGTCACGCTTGAACCAGACGACGGAGTAGGTCATGGCGCAGGCTCAGCAGGCTCAGGGAGTGGAATCCTGGCGCTCGTGCGCCACCCAGATCAGCGCGGCGGTGTCGATCCCCAACGCCTTCGCCTGCGTGGTGATGACTTCGCGCTGCACGGGATCAAGCTGCTTGTCGCGCGCCAGAATCCAGCAGTAGCTGCGGTCGGGGCCCATCACCAGGGCCCATCGATACGCCGCATCCAGGGCCACCACGTGATAGCCGCCGTAGAAGGGCCCGAAGAACGACACCTTGAGCGACCCCGTGGTCGGCATGCCACTGAACAAGGCCTTTCCCACCGCCTCGCGCCACCGCCCGGCTGAGGGATCGAAGCCCCGGTTCACCACGCGCACACTACCGTCCGGCTGGATGCTGTACACCGCCGAGACATCGGTCATGCCACGCTCGAAGCTGTGATCCAGACGGGCAAGCTCGTACCACCGCCCCTGGTAGCGCGAAAAGTCGAAGGGAGCCACCGGCGTGACGCCTGGCGGCGGGCCGATCGATGCACAGCCCGTCACCAGGGCAGGCAAGGCGAGCGACAGGGCCAGGCCCCATCCGCGGGCGCAGTGCGCCAGTTTTTTCATCATGGACAAATCAAAAATTCGAATCATTATTGTCCAGGACAAAAACACAATTTGTCCAATCAAATTCCGCGCAACTCCGGAATTCCGGCCATGGCCACAAACAATGAAAAACCCCCGCCGGCTCGCACCGGCGGGGGTTCCTGATAATTCAAACGATCGGATTCGGCCCTACAGGCCGGCGAACAGGGAGATCAATGCCGCCACTTCTCCTTGAGCATCTCCAGCGCCTCCCTGGACAGGAACAGCTCAACGACCTCGATGGCGCGCTGCTCGACTTGCCGACGACGCTCGTAACCGGTGGGGGAGCGTCCTTCCCGCTGGCGCCGGTCGGAACCTGAGCGCCGCTCCAGACCTCGCTCATTCGCATTGCATTCCGGGTTGTTCAAGCGCTTGTACATCACCGTCTCCAAGATTTCTTTCCTTGGTGAACAGGATCGGCCAGATCGCCCGGATTGATCGAGAACTAGTTCTCGGATCGACCCACACCATGGAGCACGGGCATGACGCATTTGGCACTGACCGGCAAAAGCGCGTCAGGCCGCCTGCCAGAGCGCAATCAGCGCGTCGCGATGGGGCACCAGGACAGGCACCTGCACGTCCAGCACCGGCCCGGTAAGGGTATGCCCGGAGCTCTCCGCAGCCACCACGATCGAGGTACCCTCAATGCTGACCTCCAGCGGCCCCTGGTTGGCCTGGAGACGGGTCTGGCGGTGCTCTTCGCCGAGAAAGATATGGCCGTTGGTGAGGTTGAGACGCCCCGCAATGCGGGTGGGCTGGCCGCTGCTGAGCAACGCCGCAACCGAGCAGGGGACGAGACGGTATTCATTGACCAGCGCCAGGGCCTGGCGACGCAGATAGCCGGACGCCTCGGAGGGACTGGCCGGCAGTTTGGGTGCCGCCTTCGCCGCCAGGAGATCCACCTCCTTGTCGGTCAGGTGCGGGGCCACGGCGATGATCCGGCGCCGGTCCACTGTCTGGGCCACCAGGCTGACCGCGTCCAGGTGATGGTGGCTGCCCACCACCGTGATGCCGGCCTTGCCCAGCTGCTTGCCGGCAATGACCGGCAGCCCCTGGATGACGGTTGCGCCAAGCGCGGTGGCAAACGCCTTGCACAAACGCTCGTGATCGAGTGCACTCAGTTGGGCCGGAACGGCCAGATCGAGATCGAAGTGCAGCTTGAGGCGGACATTGGCCGAAGACATGAAGGCAAACCGGGAAATTCGATTGCCATGTTATCGGGTGCCAGCCCGCCACCTTGAGGACAGATTGGCAGGACTCAGTCGCTGACCGCTTCGCTGCGCCTGGCGGTGACGAAGCGCGCCAGGAAGATCCCCAGCTCGTACAGCAGGCACATGGGGATCGCCAGCATCAACTGGGAGACCACGTCCGGCGGCGTCACCACGGCAGCCACCACGAAGGCGCCGACGATCACGTAGGGACGCGCCTCCTTGAGCTTGGCCACATCGACCACCCCGAGCTTGACCAGTACGATGACGAACACCGGCACCTCGAAGGTGATACCGAAGGCCAGGAACATGGACATCACGAAGGACAGGTACTGCTCTATATCCGGTGCCGGGGTGATGCTCTTGGGCGCGAACTGGGCAATGAAACTGAAGACGGTGCCAAACACGAAGAAGTAGCAGAAGGCCATGCCCGCCAGGAACAGCACCGTGCTGCCCACCACCAGCGGCAGCCCGAGACGCTTCTCGTGGGCATAGAGTCCCGGCGCGATGAAACACCAGGCCTGGTAGAGCACGAAAGGCAGGGCGATCACGAAGGCAACCATCAGGGTCACCTTCATGGGCACGAAGAAGGGTGTGACCACCCCGGTCGCGATCATGCGGGTGCCTTCGGGCAGCGCCTGCATCATCGGGTGGGCGAGGATGTCGTAGATGTCGCCGGCCCACGGCATCAGGCCGGCAAACACGATGACCACCGCCACCACCGCACGCAGCAGGCGGTCTCGCAGCTCGACCAGGTGGGAAATGAAGGTATCTTCCTGGCCGCTCATGACTGAGTGTTCCGGGTGGGCGTGGTGGGCATGGCGGAATGATCGAAATTCAGGCCGAGCTGCCGCTCATCCACCACCGGAGCGGCAGGATCCTCGGCGACGGCTGCGGACGGCGCGCCGGGGGCAGTCTCGGGAAAAGCGGCAAAGCCGGACTGGCTCTCCGCCTCGGCAAGCTGCTGATCAAGGCGGGCGGCAGCCTCCGCATCGCTGAGGGCCGCCGGAGACTCAGCTGCCGACGGTTCAGCCGCAGCCTTGAAGCTGTCCTCCAGCCCGGACACCGCGGACGATGCGCTCTGGAGGGAAGACGAAACCCCCTGCTCCACCTCCGCGACCTGGGAGCGGATGTTCGTCTCCATGGACATCGCCGCCTGGCGAGCCTCGTCCTGGAGCTTCTTGAGCTCCTCGAGCTGCATCTCCCGGTTGATGTCCGACTTCACATCAGAGACATAACGCTGCAGACGGCCGAGCAGGTGCCCGGTGGTCCGGGCCACCTTGGGGAGCCGCTCGGGGCCGAGCACCAGCAGCGCCACGATGCCGATGACCATGAGCTCCGAAAAACCGATGTCGAACATCCGATTCGCCTAAGAATTGAGATACGCAATACGGGGACGGGCGGCACAAACGAAAAAGGGGCTGCCCGCCCCTTTTCCGCGCCTGCCGCGGGCCGGGATCAGGACTTGTTCTTTTCCCTGGCTTCGGCGTCGATGGTCTGGCCGGTGCCGCCGGCAATCTTCTGGTTGGCATCGCTGCCCGGTTGGTCGGCCTCTTTCATGCCGTCCTTGAAACCCTTGACCGCACCACCGAGATCCTGCCCGATGTTGCGGAGCTTCTTGGTACCAAACACGAGCATGACGATCACCAACACGATCAGCCAGTGCCAAATGCTGAAGGAACCCATTCAAATCTCCTGGAAAACTACCGTTTAAGCATCGGCCCGACAGGCTCCTGCCCACCTACTATGTGCATGTGCACATGCATGACTTCCTGCCCGCCGACGCGACCGGTGTTGATGATGGACCGGAACCCGTCGGTGCTGCCTTGATCAACAGCAATCCGGCCGGCAACCACCAGCATCCGCCCCAGGGTTTCCGTATCGGCCTCGGTGGCGTCGGCCAGGGAGGTGATGTGGCGCTTGGGGATGACCAGCACGTGCACCGGACGCTGCGGCTGGATGTCCTTGAAGGCCAGCACCAGTTCGTCCTCGTACACCCGGGCAGCGGGGATTTCCCCGCGCACGATACGGCAGAACAGGCAATCCTGCATGAGACTCTTTCCTTACTTGGCAGTTCGCGACTTTTTCTCGTCTATCCCCGATACACCCTCGCGACGCCGGAACTCGGCCAGCACGTCGTCCACCGAAAGACCGAAATGGGTCAGCAGCACCATGGTGTGGAACCACACATCAGTCACTTCCCAGACCACATGGAGCAGGTCCTTGTCCTTGGCCGCCATGATGGTTTCGGCTGCCTCTTCGGCCACCTTCTTGCAGATCGCGTCAGTGCCCTTGTGGAACAGGCTGGACACATAGGAGGAATCAGGACTCGCCTCCCTGCGCGCAGCGAGGGTCTCGGACACACGGTGCAGCACTTCAATATCGATCATTTGTAAATATCCTTCGGGTCTTTGAGAACCGGGTCGACAGCCTCCCAGCGGCCGTCCGCATAGTACTTCTGAAAGAAGCAGCTACGCCGCCCGGTATGGCAGGCTATCCCACCCACCTGCTCGATCTTCAGAAGCACCACGTCGTTGTCGCAATCGATGCGGATCTCGCGGATCTTCTGGGTATGACCGGACTCTTCGCCCTTGTGCCACAACCTGCCGCGGGAACGCGAGAAATATACCGCCTCACCTGTTTCAACCGTTCGCGCCAGGGCGTCGCGGTTCATCCAGGCAAACATCAGCACGTCGCCGGTGACGGCATCCTGGGCGATGGCGGGAATCAGGCCGTCCTTGTCCCACAGCAGCTCGTCGAGCCAGGCGGTGGAAGCAGGCTGGGCACTCACAGGCGCACCTCGATGCCGCGGGCCCGCATCAGCTCCTTGGCCTCGCGCACGGTGTGCTCGCCAAAGTGGAAGATGCTGGCGGCCAGCACGGCATCGGCGCGGCCTTCGGTCACGCCATCGGCCAGATGGTCCAGGTTGCCCACGCCGCCGCTGGCAATCACGGGGATCGCCACCGCGTCGGACACCGCCCGGGTCAGCCCCAGGTCGAAGCCGTTCTTGGTGCCGTCCCGGTCCATGCTGGTGAGGAGGATCTCGCCGGCTCCGAGGGAAGCGACCTTGCGGGCCCAGTCGATGGCATCCAGGCCGGTGCGGTTGCGCCCGCCATGGGTGAAGACCTCCCACTTGCCCGGCGCGACCTGCTTGGCGTCGATGGCCACCACGATGCACTGGCTGCCCACCTTGCCGGAGGCATCAGCCACCACCTGCGGGTTGTTCACCGCGGCCGTGTTGATGCTGACCTTGTCGGCACCGGCATTGAGGAGACGCCGCACATCATCGACAGTGCGCACACCGCCACCGACGGTGAGGGGAATGAAGACCTGTTCGGCCACCTGCTCCACCACGTGCAGGATGATGTTACGGTCGTCCGAACTGGCCGTGATGTCGAGGAAGGTGATCTCGTCGGCGCCCTGCTCGTCGTAGCGGCGCGCCACTTCGACCGGATCGCCCGCATCGCGCAGCTCGACGAAATTGATGCCCTTGACGACCCGTCCGGCGCTGACGTCGAGACAGGGAATGATGCGCTTGGCGAGCATGGGGTCAGCTCGCTCCGTTGAGCTCGTCGGCCCGCGACTGGGCGGCGCCGAAATCGAGGCTGCCCTCGTAGATGGCGCGGCCGGTGATGGCACCGGAGATGCCTTCGGACTCCACCGCGCACAAGGCTTCCACGTCGGTGATGGTGGCGATGCCGCCACTGGCGATGACCGGGATGCGCAGGGCCTGAGCCAGCTTGACGGTGGCCTCGATGTTAACCCCAGAGAGCATGCCGTCGCGGCCGATGTCGGTGTAGATCACGCCTTCGACACCGTAATCCTCGAACTTCTTCGCCAGGTCGACCACGTCATGGCCGGTGAGCTTGGACCAGCCATCCACCGCGACCTTGCCGTCCTTGGCATCCAGGCCGACGATGATGTGGCCGGGGAAGGCGCTGCAGGCATCGTGCAGGAAACCGGGGTTCTTGACCGCCGCGGTACCAATGATGACGTAGGTCAGGCCGGCATCCAGGTAGCGCTCGATGGTATCCAGGTCACGGATGCCCCCACCGAGTTGCACGGGGATCTCATCGCCCACTTCGTCGAGGATGGACTTGATGGCAGCGCCGTTCTTCGGCTTTCCGGCAAAAGCACCATTCAAATCAACGAGGTGCAGGCGCCGGGCGCCTTGGTCAATCCAGTGTCTGGCCATCGCACCGGGGTCTTCAGAGAAGACCGTGGCGGCGTCCATTTCGCCTTGTTTCAGGCGCACGCAGTGACCGTCCTTGAGGTCGATAGCGGGAATCAGCAGCATAGGAGAGGGCGGTAAAGGAGTTGAAACGAGGCGACGGGATGGAAAGGAACGGCGTCAGGGCTTCCAGGACATGAAGTTCGACAGAAGCTGCAAGCCCGCCTGCGCGCTCTTTTCCGGGTGGAATTGGATGGCGAAGATATTAGCCTGCGCTACCGCCCCGGTAAAGGGGATGCCGTAGTCGGTGGTGGCCGCTACCAGTGCCGGGTCGGCCGGGTCCACGTAATAACTGTGCACGTAGTAGAAGCGGGCCCCATCCTCGATGCCGGCCCACAGGGGGTGGGCCTGCTTCTGCCAGACCTCGTTCCAGCCCATGTGGGGCACCTTGAGGCGCGAACCGTCGGCCGCCACCATTTTTTCTGCCGGGAAGCGCCGGACTTCGCCCTTGAAGATGCCCAGCCCGGGCACGTTGCCCTCCTCACTGTGCTCGAACAGCATCTGCTGGCCGATGCAGATCCCC
The DNA here is from genome assembly GCF_012927165.1 of Zoogloea dura. Taxonomy (GTDB): domain Bacteria; phylum Pseudomonadota; class Gammaproteobacteria; order Burkholderiales; family Rhodocyclaceae; genus Zoogloea; species Zoogloea dura. Next base: position 107,853 of record NZ_JABBGA010000011.1, on the reverse strand, counting down.
AGGAAGGGCTTGCTGCGGGCGGCCTCCAGCACCGCCGGGCGCAGGCCGCGGGCATCCAGCTCACGCATGCAGTCGGGCATCGCCCCCTGGCCGGGGAAGACCACCCGCTCAGCCGCCAGCACCTCGGCCGGATCGGCCGTCACCACCACGCCGGCACCTGCAGACACATGCTCGATGGCCTTGGCCACCGAACGCAGGTTGCCCATGCCGTAATCGATGATCGCCACCCTGCTCATAGTGCCCCCTTGGTGGAAGGCACCACGCCGGCCTGGCGCGGATCCGGCGTCACCGCCATGCGCAACGCACGGCCGAAGGCCTTGAAGGCAGTCTCGCACTGGTGGTGGGCGTTGCGGCCCTTGAGGTTGTCGATGTGCAGGGACACGCCGGCGTGATTGACGAAGCCCTGGAAGAATTCATACACCAGCTGGGTGTCCAGCGCGCCGATCATGCCGGCGCTGAAGGGAATGTCGAACTCCAGGCCGGGACGGCCGGACAGATCGACCACCACCCGGGACAGGGCCTCGTCGAGCGGCACGTAGGCATGGCCGTAGCGGGTCAGGCCCTTCTTGTCGCCGAGCGCCCGTGCAAAGGCCTGGCCAAACGTGATGCCCACATCCTCCACCGTGTGGTGGCCGTCGATGTGCAGGTCGCCCTGGCATTCGATATCGAGATCGAAGCAACCATGGCGGGCGATCTGGTCGAGCATGTGATCGAAGAAACCGATGCCGGTGTTGAGCTGACTGTTGCCCGAGCCGTCCAGGTCGACCTTGACCCGGATCTTTGTCTCGAGGGTATCGCGGGAGATTTCGGCTTGCCGCATTGCGCTGATTTTCCGGAAAACTGTGAAAACTGGGGAACGGATGGGGCCATGATAGCATCTGTCGTTTTTACCGTCCCTTGCGGCGGCGCCTGCCGCCGAGCCCGATCTGCCATGAGCCGCTTCTGGAGCCCCGTCGTCCACGACCTGACGCCTTACGTACCCGGTGAGCAGCCCAAGCTCGCCAACCTGGTCAAGCTCAACACCAACGAAAACCCCTACCCGCCCAGCCCCCATGTGCTGGAGGCGATCCGTGCCGAACTCGGCGGGGACGCCGACCGCCTGAAGCTCTACCCGGACCCGTCCGGCAGCCAGCTGAAGGCCGCGGTGGCCCGCCATTTCGGTGTGCCGGCCGACTGGGTGTTCGTCGGCAACTCTTCGGACGAAGTGCTGGCCCACACCTTCCAGGCCCTCCTCCGGCACGACGCACCTCTGCTCTTCCCGGACATCACCTACAGCTTCTATCCGGTGTATTGCGGCCTCTACGGCATCGACTTCGAAGCCGTGCCGCTGGATGCCGATTTTGCGATCCGGGTGGATGACTACCTGGCCCGCGGGGCCGGCAAGGTGGGCGCGGTGATCTTCCCCAACCCCAACGCCCCCACCGGCCGCCTGCTGCCCCTGGCCGAGATCGCCCGCCTGGCCGCAGGCCTGCCCGATGCGCCCATCGTCATCGACGAGGCCTACGTGGACTTCGGCGGCCTGGACGCGATCCCCACCGCGGTGGAGCTGGTGCGCACCCACCCCAACATCCTGGTCACCCAGACCCTCTCCAAATCCCGCTCCCTGGCCGGCCTGCGGGTCGGCTTCGCGATCGGCCAGCCGGAGCTGATCGAAGCGCTGACCCGGGTGAAGGACAGCTTCAACTCCTACCCGCTGGACCGCCTGGCCCTCGTCGGCGCCAGTGCCGCGCTGGACGACGAAGCCTGGTTCCACCAGACCCGCCGCCAGGTCATCGCCAGCCGCGACGCGCTCTCCGCCAGCCTGGCCCGACTCGGCTTCGAGGTCCTGCCCTCCGCCGCCAACTTCGTGTTCGCCCGACACCCCGGGCGGGACGCCGCCACCCTGGCCGCCGCCCTGCGGGAGCGCAGCATCATCGTGCGCCACTTCAAATCGGCGCGGATCGACCAGTTCCTGCGCATCACGGTGGGCACCGACGCCCAGTGCGCCCTGCTGGTGCAGGCGCTGGAGGCGATCCTCGCCTGAACCGAAGTCTCCGCACCAATAAAAAGAGGGCGCCCAGGAGCGCCCTCTTTTTATTGGCTCACGCCGGCGTCACTTGACCGCCAGCAGCTCCACCTCGAACACCAGCGTGGCGTTCGGAGGAATCACGCCGCCGGCGCCGCGGGCACCATAGCCCAGGTTCGGCGGAATGGTCAGCTTGCGGCGGCCGCCCACCTTCATGCCCTGCACGCCCTCGTCCCAGCCGGCGATCACGTGGCGGGCACCGAGCGGGAAGACGAAGGGGTCGTTGCGATCCTTGCTGGAGTCGAACTTCTTGCCGTCGGTGAGCCAGCCGGTGTAATGGACCTGCACGTGCTGGCCGACCGTGGCTTCCGGGCCGGTACCGACTTCCAGGTCTTCAATGACGAGGCCGCTCGCCGTGGTGGTTTGGGTCATGAAACGCTCCTTGTAAAAGACCGCGGGATTCTAAGTCATCCGGCCCGCAGGCGCTTGGCAAACACCTTGCGGAACTTGGCCACCTTGGGCGCCACCACGTACTGGCAGTAGGGCTGATGACCGTTGCGGGCGAAATAATCGTGGTGATAGGGCTCTGCCGGCCAGAAGTGCGGGGCCGGCTCCACCTCGGTGACGATCGGCTCGTCGAAGGCGCCCTCCCAGGCCAGCCGGCGGATCTTCTCCGCGGCAAGGGCTTCCTGCTCCGGCGTGGTGAAGAAGATCGCCGAGCGATACTGGGTACCCACATCGTTGCCCTGGCGGTTGGGCGTGGTCGGATCGTGGATCGCGAAGAAGATGTCGAGCAAGTCCTCGAAGCCGATGACGGCCGGGTCGAACTCGATGCGTACCGCCTCGGCATGGCCGGTATCGCCGTCGCATACCCGCTGGTAGCTGGGCGCATCCACATGGCCGCCGAGGTAGCCCGAAGTCACGCCGAGCACGCCCTCTGCGCCAAGGTACACCGCCTCCAGGCACCAGAAGCAACCACCGGCCAGGATGGCCACCTCGGTTTTTTTCGTGTTGTCGTCTGCCATGTCAGTCCTGATGGGTTGTGGGGACATCCGGCAGACCATGGTCCGGCGGAAAGATTTCAAGATAAAGGAGATCACCCGCAAAGGCGAGCCACGGCAGCGCCGGCAACAGCAGCAGCGGGCACAAGGCCGAGACGATCCCGGTCACGCCCAGCACCCCGGCCCACAGCAGCATCGTTCCCGGGCTGGCAAACACCGCCTTCACGCTGGCCATCACCGCCTGCACCAGGCCTGCCCTCCGGTCGAGCAGCAAGGGCACGGAAAAAACAGCAATGCAGAACACGATCAGGGCCAGCACCACCCCCATCACGCTGGTCAGCAGCAGGAACCAGGCGACACGTGCCCCACCGATCCCTGTCTCGCCGCCGATCATGAAGCTGTAGACCGTCGCGGCGTCCGACATCCAGATCAGGAACAGCAGCAGGCAGACTCCCGCCAGGGCCCACAGCCCCCTGGGCATGCCCCGCAATACCCAGGTCGCACCGTGCAAGCTTCCGCAACGACGCAGGGCCAGGAACAGCGGCCAGGCGGCCGGCCCGACCAGCAGGAATCCGCCGGCCATCGGCAGCACCATGGGGGCCAGCCCCGCCTTCAAAAGCCCGGCCAGGATGAGCGTCCCCAGCACGGCCGGCACGGCGGCCAGGGCGAGCGCCGGAGCGGATAACGAGCCCCGCCACAGCTCGCGCCAGCCGGCGGCCAGGACCCATTTCAACCGAGAGAACGAAACGCTGCGGGGAACAGGGGACGCGACCACGGCGGCACTCCGGACAAAGAGCCCCATCTGGCACCGGAATGCCGACGGAATCCATGAGCGGGATCAAGAACCCGCCACGGCAGCTCAGCGGAAGGAAATCGAGAACACGCCGTCGAGCGCATTCTCGCTGCCGGCCCGGCCGATCACCGAGAGCCGGCGGGTCAGCTGGTAGGTCAGCTTGACCACGCTGGAGGTGCCGGTCACGCTCTGCTCGAAGGACAGCATGGCCTGGGCCGACAGACGCTTGCCGATGGTGATCACCTGCCCCGGCACGGTCTCGCCGCTGTAGCTCGAAGAAGCCCCGGTCACGCTGCCGCTGGCCACGCTGCTGGTCTGCACCCGGCTGCGGGAATCGATGCTGGAGCCGAAGGACAGCTCGTCGATCCCCAACGCGTTGGCCAGCCCGGCCGACATGTTGCCGCCACCGCCCCCGAGCAGGGCCTGCGCCGCAGGCAGCAGCAAGGCCATTTCGCCGCCGGAGCCCTGGTCGGGCGGCCGCCCCAGGACGATCCAGCCGAGCTTTTCCGGATCCGGCACATTGGGTTCGGAGACCAGCCTGACCAGGGGGCGGCGGGCCGTGCCGGTGATCCCTACCCCGGCCTCCACGGCCAGCCCCTTGCGCAGAGCCACCACATTGAGCCCCGGGTTGGCCAGCGGCCCGTTGAAGGTGACGATACCCCGCTCGATGGACAGCTTCTGCCCATAACCCTCGAAGACGCCCCCCACGGTGTTGATGGTCCCGGACGCACTGAGGGGCTTGCCTTCGCCCGAGCGCAGGCGCAATTCCCCCCCCAGCCGGGTATCCAGGCCGAGGGCCTTCACGTACAGCGAATTTCCAAGGCTGATGGCCAGATCCACCCCGGTCTGGAAGGGGTTGGCCGGCGCCCGCGCATTGCGCCGCGGATCGAGCACCTCCACGTCGTCCCCGAGGCTGGGGGCCGGCGTGCGCGACAACTCCACGAAGCCCGCGTCTGCCGCCAGGCGACCCTTGATGTGGGCCGACTGCCAGCCGGTCAGCACCTCGCCCTCACCACTCAGGACCAGCCACTGATCTGCCCGCTGCAGCAGGGGCAGGCGCTCGGCCTTGAAGGTGAAACGGCCTTCGCCACTGGCCAGTTGCATGGCCCCCGCGGCATTGAGGGTGCCCGGCAGGCGCGTCAGGCGCGCCACGTCGATCCGGCTTTCGCGGGGCTTCACCCGGTTGGGCGAGACGAAGCTGAACTCGTCGAGGCGCAGCACTTCCCGGTTGAATTCGGCCACCAGGGTGCCGCCGGACAGATGCAGCCCCTGGTCGGCCATCAGGAAGTCGAGTTTCTCGCCACGGATCCGCCCGGCGGCCTCCGGCCGGGCCGGCGTGCCGGCCAGGGTGAATTCCCCCTTCAGGCTGCCGTCGGTCTTCAGGTTCTGGTCGGCCAGCGGGCCGGCCCAGGCGATGGAAGGCATGTCCAGGCTCGCCGAGCCCAGCAGCGGCGCGCCCGGGACAAGCCGGATGCTGCCATCCGCCGTCCGCTCCAGCAGGGCCGAACCCGCCCCCGCCAGCTTGCCCAGCCGCGAGCCATGGGCACTGAAGCCGAAGGCCAGCCGGCTGGCCGCTGCCGACACGGTAAGCTGCAGCTCATCCAGCCCGAGCTGCACGAGAGCGTCGCCCTGCAGCACCAGATCGCCCTTTTCGCGGAAGAAGCGGACAAAACCGTTGGCCTGCTCGCCGATATCCACATCCCACTCTCCCCCGACGCTCAGGGAGTCACCCTTCGACTGCACGTTGCGGGTGGCCGGATCGAGGATCAAGCCGACCTGAACGCCTGTCACCTTGCCTCTGGCCACCAAGTGACGGGTCTCCCAGCGCGTGTCCTCGAACAGGTAGCGCCCGCCCGCCCCACCACGGAATTCCGCACGCCCCAGGCGGATCTGATCGGCCGACAGCAGCAATGAGGCCGGCGCCAGCAGCTTCACCGGAAACGCCCCCCTGACGTCCAGGCTCTCCAGGCGCCCCTCCCAGCTCGGCCCGTCGGCCAGGTTGCCACTCAGGGTCGTCGTCAGGGCGTGGTTGTGCAGGCCGTCCAGATCCAGCCGCAGCGTGTTGCGGGCGCGCGTCCCGTCGAACGCCAGATTGGCCTTCTGCAGCAGCATCTCGTCCCGGTCGCCGCGGTGCACTCCGCCCACGATGAGGTTCAAGGCCAGGGTGCCGGCCTTGCCCTCGGACACCCGGCCACGGCCGGCCACGCTGTCGATGAACACACCGCCCGCCGCCAGGCGCTCGCCCTGCACGTCGAATTCGCCGGCCGGCTGGGCCGGTGTGCCGCGCAGCACCCCGTCGGCGCGCAGACGGCCCCCCAGGCCATGCCCCAGGGCCGCCAGCACGGGCGCGTCCACGTGGATCTCCAGCGCGTCACCGGCACGCCCATAGGCGCCCTTGGCACCCAGGCGGTTGCCGGCCAGGTCCACCGCCACGTCGGCCGCAGCCAGGCGGCGCCCCTCCAGCGCCAGGGCTCCCTTGCCGGACAAGGCCTTGCCTTCGAGGCGGCTCGGCGCCAGCTCGAAATCCAGCTTGCCGGACAGCATCGGGCTGCGCAGCCCACGCACGGAGAAATCCGCATTGAGATCGGCCGGTGGCGCCGCCGCGACGAAGGCGCGGGGATCGAAACGGCTGAGCCGCCCCCGGGCCTCGAAGGCCCCCACCCCATCCAGGGCCATCTGCCCGGACAGCTCCAGACGGGCCGCCCCCGCCATCACCACGGCCTCGTCCACACGCAACAGGGCGCCACCGTGGCGGGCCTTCAGACGCAGTGCGAGCTTCTTGTCGCGCAGATCGGCCTGGAGCACCTGGGCCTCGCCGTCGCCCCGCAGGGCCAGCGTACCGGTGATCTGCGTAGCCACCGCGCGACGGTCCAGGCGGCGCGCATCCAGCCCGCTCACCCGCAGTTCGCTGCGGACGCGGCCCATGCCGGTCTCGCCGGCGGCCGGTGCCTGCCAGCTCGCCTCGCCGGAGACGCGGCCGTCGCCGGGCAGGCGCAGATCCAGATCGGACAGCGCGAGCTCGCCACCCGCCCAGCGCAGCCGGCTGGCCAGCGACACCAGTGGCAGCTCGCCCGCGTCATTCCGCCCCGGTTTGCGGTTGAGCACGCGCACCGGCCCCGACACCACCCAATCCCCGACCGCCAGGCTTTGCCCGGCGGCGGGAGTGCTGCGGGCCGACGGCTCCAGCCTGGCCTCGATGTCCAGGCGTGCGCTCGGGGCGCCGGCGTGAAAGCGTTGCGGGTCCAGGTCGGTCACCTGCAGCTGCACGGAACGCAGGGGCAGCAGGGCGAAAGGTGTCGCCAGCAGGTCGGCTTTGCCGCTCATGCCGGCCCCGTCGGCCGTTGCCGCCACGTCCAGCGCCTCCAGGCGCCCACCGGCCTGCAGCTTGACCGCATAAGCTTCGCCGCCCTGGGTTGTGGCCAGGGCGGCCTGCAGGCTCAGCGGGAAAGGCGCCCGCCCGTCGAGCTGCCCATCGGCCGTGACGTGGCCGACCGGCGTCCCCGCGGTGATGCCGGAAAAACGATGTACGCGTCCATCGGAGTCGAGCTGCCCTGCCAGGCCGGTCAGCTCCAGGTGCGGCGCAGCGGCGCGCTCGCCCTCCAGGGCGGCCAGCGTCAGGCGATCAAGGCGCAGCTGGCCCAGACGGACGGCCAAGGGAATTTCGAGATTGACCGGGAGCGTGGCGGGCTCGGTGCTGGATCGCGTGGCCACGGCCAGCTCCGAGGCGGCGAGCCGGTCCACCTCCAGCAGCCCGCTGCTCAGCGCGCCCGGGCGCCAGTCCAGCTCGAGATTGCGCAGCTCGAGCTGTAGATCCGCCGTGCGGATTTTGAGCCCCTTGATGCGCAGGCCGCCAAGCAGATAGCCGTCGGCCCCTTCGACGGCCAGCAGGCCGCCGCTGAAATGCTCCGCCAGGCCCGCGGCGAAGCGCAGGCCGGAGGCCGTGCCGCCCACCCAGCCCAGCACCAGGATGGCCGTCGTGACCAGGCCGACGAGCGCCGCCAGCAGCGCCCTCAGGCCACGGGCGGGCCAGCCCCGCCGTCGGCCGGGCCCGGGGGCCGGGTCGGATGGCGGCGCGGCGCGCTCATCCGCGCCCGGCACCTCGCCCATGGATCAGCCGAACAGGGCCGCCAGGCCCGCGCCCGGGTCGTCCACACGCATGAAGGCCTCGCCGACCAGGAAGGCATTGACCTTGCTGGCGCGCATCAGGGCCACGTCTTCCGGGGTGAGGATGCCGGACTCGGTGACCACGATGCGATCGGCCGGGATCCGCGGCAGCAGGTCGAGGGTGGTCTGCAGGGACACCTCGAAGGTGCGCAGGTTGCGGTTGTTGATGCCGACGAGCGGGGTGCGCAGCTGCAGGGCCAGATCCAGCTCCTCGCCGTTATGCACCTCCACCAGCACGGCCAGGCCCAGGGATTCGGCCAGCGCCTCCATCTCCTGCATCTCGGCCAGGCTCAGGGCCGCGGCGATCAGCAGGATGGCGTCGGCGCCCATCGCCCGGGCTTCGTACACCTGGTAGGTATCCACCAGGAAGTCCTTGCGCAGGACCGGCAGCGCGCAGGCCGCGCGGGCCGCCTGCAGGAATTCCGGCGCCCCCTGAAAGAACTGCCGGTCGGTCAGCACCGACAGGCAGGCGGCACCGGCCTTCTCGTAGGCGACGGCGATCTCGGCGGGCCGGAAATCGGCGCGGATCACGCCCTTGGAGGGGCTGGCCTTCTTGATCTCGGAGATCACCGCGGCACGCCCGGCGGCAAGCTTCGCGCGGATCGCGCCGACGAAATCGCGGGCCGGCGGCTGGGCGGCAGCCTGCTCGCGCACGGCTGTGTCGGAAACGGCGAGCCGGGCTACGGTCACCTCCTCGCGCTTCACGGCGAGGATCTTGTTGAGGATGTCGGACATGGGGACTCTCGCTTTGCTCAGGCAAACTTCCGGGTGGCGGCCACGAAGGCCTCCAGCTTGGCGCGGGCGGCCCCCGAGGCGATCACCTCCCGCGCCAGGACGATGCCCTCGCGGATGGAGCCGGCCACGTTGGCGGTGTAAAGCGCCGTGCCGGCATTCAAGGCGACGATCTCGCGGGCCGCGCCCGGCTTGTTGTCGAGCACCCCCAACAGGACCGCCTTGGACTCGTCCGCATCGGCCACCTTGAGGTTGCGGCTGGACATCATGGTCATGCCGAAGTCCTCCGGATGGATCTCGTACTCGCTCACCTTGCCGTCCTTCAACTCGCCCACCAGGGTGGCGGCGCCGAGGGACACTTCATCCATGCTGTCGCGGCCGTAGACCACCAGCACATGCTCGGCGCCGAGGCGCTCCATCACGCGCACGCAGATGCCCACCAGGTCGGGGTGAAACACGCCGAGCAGGGTGTTCGGCGCACTGGCCGGGTTGGTCAGCGGGCCGAGGATGTTGAAGAGCGTGCGCACGCCCATCTCCCGCCGCACCGGCGCCACGTTCTTCATGGCGCTGTGGTGGTTGGGCGCGAACATGAAACCGATGCCGGTCTCTTCGATGCACTCGGCCACCTGCTCGGGCTTGAGGTTGAGATTGACACCCAGCGACTCCAGCACGTCGGCGCTGCCGGACTTGCTGGAGACGCTGCGCCCGCCGTGCTTGGCCACCTTGGCCCCGGCCGCGGCGGCCACGAAGATGGTGGCGGTGGAGATGTTGAAGGTGTGGGAGCCGTCGCCCCCGGTGCCCACCACGTCGAGGAACTTCGAGTCGTAGGGCACGTTCACCTTGGTGGACAGCTCGCGCATCACGGTGGCGGCGGCACTGATCTCGCCGATGGTCTCCTTCTTGACCCGCAGTCCGGTGAGGATGGCCGCGGTCATGACCGGCGAGACCTCGCCGGCCATGATCTGGCGCATCAGGGAGAGCATCTCGTCGAAGAAGATCTCCCGGTGTTCGATGGTACGTTGCAGGGCTTCCTGGGCGGTGATGGTCATGGCGGCGCTCCGGTCAGGCATGGGATTGTTCGAGGAAGTTGCGCAGCAGATCATGACCGCGCTCGGTGAGGATGGACTCCGGGTGGAACTGCACGCCCTCGACCTCCAGGGTCTTGTGGCGTACGCCCATGATCTCGCCGTCGTCGGTCCAGGCGGTCACCTCCAGGCAGTCGGGCAGGCTTTCCCGCTCGATGGCCAGGGAATGGTAGCGGGTGCAGGTCAGCGGATTGGGCAGGCCCTTGAACACGCCCTTGTCCAGGTGATGCACCGGCGACACCTTGCCGTGCATCAGCTTCTTGGCATGCACGATGCGGCCGCCGAAGGCCGCACCGATGCTCTGGTGGCCCAGGCACACGCCGAGCAGCGGGATCCTGCCGGCAAACTCCTTGATGGCGGCCACCGAGATGCCGGCCTCAGCCGGCGAGCAAGGCCCCGGCGAGACGACGATCTGGTCGGGCTTCATCAGGCCGATCTGCTCGACGGTGATTTCGTCGTTGCGGAACACCTTGACCTCGGCACCGAGTTCGCCGAAGTACTGCACGAGGTTGTAGGTAAAGCTGTCGTAGTTGTCGATCATCAGCAACATGGCTGGTCATCCTTTCCGGTCTTGTTCAGTCGCGGCACCGGCCGTAGCGGGCGGGTGCGCAGGGGAGGCAAACCCGGGGAGGGGCCGGCGCGCGGCCACCGCTCCCGTTCCGATCACAGCCGGGTGTCGAGCCCGGCTTCGGCGATCTCGGCGGCGCGCAGCATGGCGCGGGCCTTGTTCTGGGTTTCCTGCCATTCGGATTCGGGATTGGAATCGGCGACGATGCCGGCGCCGGCCTGCACATGGATCTGGCCGTCCTTGACCACCGCGGTGCGGATGGCGATGGCCAGGTCCATGTCGCCGTGGAAGCCGAGGTAGCCCACCGACCCGGCATAGATGCCGCGCTTGGTCGGCTCCAGCTCGTCGATGATCTCCATGGCGCGCAGCTTGGGCGCGCCGGACACGGTGCCCGCCGGGAAGGTGGCGCGCAGCACCGCCAGGGCGTTGAGCCCGTCCTTGAGCTTGCCTTCCACGTTGGAGACGATGTGCATCACGTGGGAGTAGCGCTCCACCGTGAATTGCTCGGTGACCCGCACGCTGCCGGTCTGGGCCACCCGACCGCAGTCGTTGCGGCCCAGGTCAAGGAGTTGCAGGTGCTCGGCGCGCTCCTTCTCGTCGGCCAGCAGTTCCTTCTCGAGGGCCACGTCCTCCTCGTGATTGACACCGCGCTTGCGGGTGCCGGCGATGGGACGCACGGTGACTTCATCATCCTCGAGACGCACCAGGATCTCGGGCGACGCGCCGACCACCTGGAAGTCCTCGAAGTTGAAATAGAACATGTAGGGCGAGGGGTTGAGGCTGCGGATCGCCCGGTACAGGGACAGGGGGCTGGCGCCGAAGGGCTTGCTCATGCGCTGGGACAGCACCACCTGCATGATGTCGCCCTCGACGATGTAGTCCTTGGCCTTCTGCACGGCCGCCTTGAAGGCGTCCTCGCCAAAGCTGGAGACGGCTTCGGCGGACGCGGCGCGGGTCTCGTCGGGCACCTTGACCGGCTCGCGCAGCTTGCCCAGCAGCTCCTTGAGGCGGCGCACCGCGCGGGGATAGGCGTTGGGCACTTCCGGCTCGGCATAGACCACCAGGGTCAGCTTGCCGGACAGGTTGTCGACGATGGCGATCTCTTCGGACAGCAGCAGCAGGATGTCGGGCGTACCCAAGGCGTCCTTCTTCTCGGTCCTGGCCAGGCGCGGCTCGATGTAGCGCACGGTGTCGTAGCCGAAGCAGCCCACCAGGCCGCCGGCAAAGCGCGGCAGGTGGTCGCGCGGCGGCACCTTGATGCGGTCCATGAACTCGGCCACGTAGTTGAGCGGATCGCCGTAGTCGCGGCGTTCGATCAGGCGGTCGTTGGCCAGCAGCAACACCGAACGGCCATGCACCTCGATGCGGGTGGAGGCAGCCAGGCCGATGATGGAATAGCGTCCGAAGCGCTCTCCCCCCTGCACGGATTCGAGCAGGTAGGTGTTGGGCGCATTGGCCAGCTTCAGGTAGACGGAGAGGGGGGTGTCGAGATCCGCAAAGGTTTCGAGCGTAACCGGGATGCGGTTATAGCCCTGGGCGGCCAGGGCGTGGAATTCGGCTTCGGTCATGGAGACTCCGGAAGTGCATGATGCTTTTTCGCGAGGGTATCACGGGGCGGGCCCGCGACCATTCAGGGCAAATTCAGGCGAACAGCCATGACCGGCCGCCGCATCCGCCAGAGCGGGGGATACGAACGGCAGGGAACTCCTCTACGAAGATCGTGCGCTTGCGGGTCACTGGAATGGTTTCCGTTTTTTCAGCCGAGAATGCGCGGGAGCGCTTCGACGAGGCTGGATAGTAGACCGTCGCATTCGATGCTGTCTACCGGCATGCCTTCGCTGTAGCCATAGGTGACCAGCAGCACCGGCATGCCGGCCGCACGGGCGGCCTCGGCGTCGTTGGCCGAATCGCCGATCATCAGGGCCTGCTCCGCCGTCACCCCGAGCAGCGCACAGGCATGCCGCAGCGGCGCCGGATGGGGCTTCTTCTCGGCCACGGTGTCACCGCTTACGGTGACGGCAAAGTAATCGGCCAGCCCCATGCGCGCCAGCAGCGGCCCGGTGAAGGCGGTCGGCTTGTTGGTCACGCAGGCCATCGCCACGCCGCGCTCGCGCAAGGCCTGCAGGGCCGGCACCACCCCGTCGTAAAGCAGCGTGGCCGCACCATTGACGTCGGCGTAGTGGCGCTGGAAGGCCGCCACGGCCCGCTCCATGTCGGCCTCGCTGGCCGTGCCGTGCTCGCTGAGGCAGCGCCGCACCAGGTTGAGCATGCCCTTGCCGACGAAGCTCCGGATCACCTCGATGTCATGGGGCGCCCGCCCCAGCTCCAGCATCATGCGGTGGCAGGCTTCGGACAGGTCGGGGATGGAATCGAGCAGGGTGCCGTCCAGATCGAAGAGGACGGCACGCACAGCGGCGGGGGGGTGCATGGCCATGAATACTCGCGATGGCCGCGGAGACTGACTGGCCTCGGCGCGGGCAGGAATGCAAAGGGAGTGAGGATACGGAGATCAGCCCCGGGACGCCAGCGCCCCCCCTCGCCTCAGCCGCTGGAGACAAACCCACACCAACAGCGCCACGACAGGAAGCGCCGCCAACCGGTTCACCGCCTCCCAGCCAAAGCGGTCAACCAGCGGGCCGGCACCAAAAGTGGCCAGGCTGACCACCCCGAAGACCAGGCTGTCATTGATTGCCTGCACCCGCGCCTTGTCCTCCTCGCGCCAGGACTCTGCCAGCAGGCTTGTCGCAGCGACATAGAGGAAGTTCCACCCCACGCCCAGCAGCACCAGAGCAACCTGGAAATGCGCCAGCGCCGTCCCCGACAGGGCCACGGCGACGCCCCCCAGCGTCAGCACACCGCCGAGCCCCATCACGGCCCGCGTGCCGACGCGTCCGATCAGCGCCCCCGTGAGGAAGGACGGCGCGAACATGGCCACGAGGTGCCACTGGATCACTCCAGCCGTTGCCCCGAAATCCAGCCGGGCACAGAGCATGGCCAGAGGTGTGGCGGTCATCAGCAGGTTCATCACGCCGTAACCCACCATCCCACCCGCCAGGGCCAGCCGCAGGCCACCGTCACCCAGCAGGCTGCGCAGGGGCCGGCACGGCAGGGTCGCCTCACCGGGAGAGGCCCGGGGCAGGCGCAGCGCCATGGCCAGCAAGGCAGACAAGAGCGTGCATGCCACCAGCCCCAGGAAGCTGGCCAGGAAAGGCGCGTCCAGCAGATCCCGGGTCACCCGCGCGATCGCCGGGCCTGCAAACGCGGCCAGCACACCGCCGCTGAGAGTCAGGGACACCGCCCGGCCCCGCGCTGCGGGCGGCACGGCCTCGAGCGCCGCAAAGCGGTAGAACTGCCCCACCGCCCCATACACGCCCACGCAGGCGGCACCGAGGCAGAACAGGGAGAAGCGCCCGAGAGCGATGCCCGCCGCCGCCAACAGCAGGCCCGCCCCGCCGCACAACGCGCCAGCCACGAATACCGGCCGCCGCCCCCGCTGCGCCATCAGGCGCGAGGCGAGCGGCAGGGCCATCAGGGTCACCAGGTATTGCAGGGCAAGCGGCAGGGTTGCGAGGGCGGCCGAATCGGCCAGCCGGGCCCCGACCAGCGCGGATGCGGACAGCAGGAGCCCGACCACCGTCATCATCAAGGCCTGGCTGAGAGTCAGCAGGATCAGGTTGCGGTTCATGGAGAGATCTCCGGAGGACTTTGACCCGTCCATGCTCGCCGGCTAGAGTGATGGCGTAAATGACACACACCCCACTTTTCATGCCATGTCCCGCATCCTCGGCCTGCTGATCTTCCCCGGCTTCCAGCTCCTCGATGCGGCCGGCCCCCTGGGCGCCTTCGAAGCCGCCAACGACTGTGTCCCCAACAGTTACCGGCTGGACATCCTGTCCCTCGACGGCGGCCTTGTGCCGAGCTCCGGCGGGGCCCGGCTGCTGAGCGTTCCCCTGAGCGCGGCGGAGGCGCCGGACACGCTTCTGATTGCCGGGGGGACCGGTGTCGATGCGGCCTCGGAGTGCTCGCTGACCCTTGCCTGGGTGATCCGCCAGGCCCGGGTCGCCCGCCGCACCGCGAGCGTCTGCTCCGGCGCCTGGCTGCTGGCCAGCGCCGGCCTGCTCGACGGCAGGAAGGCCACCACGCACTGGGGGCGCGGCCCCAGCTTCAGCCGCCGCTTTCCGGCGGTGCAGCTGGATGCGGACAAGATCTTCGTGCGGGACGGCCCGCTGTGGACCTCCGCAGGCATCACGGCCGGCATCGACCTTGCCCTGGCCCTGATCGCCGACGATCTCGGCGAAGCCGTGGCCCGCCAGGTGGCACGCCAGCTGGTGGTGTATTACCGGCGCCCCGGCGGGCAGTCACAGTTCTCGGAAATGGCGGACATGCAGCCCCCGGGCAGCCCCTTCGCAAACCTGCTCGACCACGTGCGACGCCACCTGGACGAACGACTGGACGTGGATCAGCTGGCCGCCCTGGCCTGCATGAGCCCCCGTAATTTCTCCCGCCGCTTCGTGCAGGAGGTGGGCGTCACGCCGGCCCGGGCGGTGGAGCGCCTGAGGGTCGAGGCCGCTGTCGCAGCCCTGGAGAGCAGCCAGGAAGCCGTCCAGGCGGTGGCCCGCCGTTGTGGCTTCGGCGATGGGGAAAGGATGCGCCGGGCCTTTCTGAGGGTGCTGGGAGTACCCCCTTCGGTCCGGCGCCGCGCTGGCGCCTAGATGCCGGCCAGGGCGCTGCGCAGATTGGCGAGCACCGAGTTGTAGCGCTGCGGGTCGCTGTCCTTCCCGGCACCGAACACAGCCGAGCCGGCCACGAAGGTGTCGGCGCCGGCCCGCGCGATCTCGGCGATGTTGTCCACCTTCACGCCACCGTCGATCTCCAGCAGGATCTGCCGCCCCGTGCGGGCCGTGTAGGCGTCGATCTTGGCCCGAGCCTCGCGCAGCTTGTCGAGGGCGCCGGGAATGAAGGACTGGCCGCCGAAGCCCGGGTTGACGCTCATCACCAGGACGATGTCCAGCTTGTCCATCACGTGGTCCATCCAGTTCAGCGGGGTGGCCGGGTTGAATACCAGGCCGGCCTGGCAGCCGCTGTCGCGGATCAGGCCAAGGGTCCGGTCGATGTGCTCGGAGGCTTCAGGGTGGAAGGTGATGATGTTGGCACCGGCCTTGGCGAAGTCTGGGACGATGCGGTCCACCGGCTTGACCATCAGGTGCACGTCGATCGGCGCCGTGGTACACGGACGGATGGCCTCGCAGACCAGGGGACCGATGGTCAGGTTGGGCACGTAATGGTTATCCATCACGTCGAAGTGGATCCAGTCGGCGCCGGAGGCGATCACGTTGGCGACCTCTTCGCCGAGCTTGGCGAAATTGGCGGAGAGGATGCTGGGAGCGATACGGAAAGTCATGGAAATGCCTGACGGGGTGGAAGCGGGAAGCTGCGCAGTGTACCCGCCCGCCCACCCAGCGCCAACGCGCAACAGGCGCGGCCTGCCCTGCGGGATTCGCCTGTTGCGGCTGAGCGACAATTCCGTTTCAATGACGGCTCTTCGAACCCCCTCCCTGCAGAGACAATGACCACCAGCTCTCACCCCAAGGCCATCGAGGTCACGGCGGTTGCCCACTTCATCGAAGAACAATCCAGCGTAGAAGCGGACCGCTACGTGTTCGCCTACCACATCACCATCCGCAACATCGGTTCGGCCAGCGCCCAGTTGCTGGGACGCCACTGGATCATCACCGATGCCGGCGGCGCGGTGCAGGAGGTGGAAGGCAGCGGTGTGATCGGCAAGCAACCCCTGCTGAAGCCGGGCGAAGCCTTCGAATACACCAGCGGCTGCACCATCGCCACCCCGGTGGGCACCATGAAAGGCCGCTACCAGATGGTGGGAGAGGATGGCGGGCACTTCGATGCCGACATCCCCGAATTCACCCTGGCCATGCCACGCACCCTGCACTGAGCCGGCGCGGCCGGCCAGCCCCCTGTCGTCGCTGCGCCGGTTCTTGACCAGGCCGCGCAACCGGTATCGATCCGCAGGCCCGGACTGACCGCATGCCCCCCAACGCAGTCCTCGTGCCACGCGGCCACCCGGCCCTCCGGTGAGGGACCTCCGGACCAGGCCGCCGGCACCACCGCACCGACTCAGGGCAGGCCGGACACCATGCGCGCTGGAGGCTGGCGCAAAAACTGCACGGACAGGCACTCGCAAAGCGCATAAATGCCAGGAAAATTAGTGATATAGATCACCGCGCAAGCCACCCGCGGAGAACCCGCCCCATGGCGGTGCCCGGCGCCGGAAAGGCGCACTACCGCAGTGCAGCATCAAGACCATTCCGTAGAGCGGGGCTGCGCAGAGGGTCGGCACAACGCTTGCTTTGAGTCTATCAATCAACAAGCCCGCCGACAGGCAACTCCATCGTGCAAGCCCAAGCAGGACGTCTCCGCCGCAACAGTTTCCTCACCGCCAGGGCCGTGGACCGGACCCGCATTCTCGACACCCTGGTCAACAACCTGGAGGGGATGGTGTACCGCTGCCTGGATGACGAGCACTGGACCATGGTCTTCGTCAGCCAGGGCAGCACCGGGCTGTGCGGCTATGCGCCGGCCGAGATCGTAGACAACGCCTTCATCAGCTGGGAGAACATCACCCACCCGGAAGACCGGGCCCGGATCCGCGAGCAGATCCGCCGGGCCGCGCGGGAAGGCCAGCGTTTCGCCGTGCAATACCGCATCCAGACCGCCGACGGTGAGACCCGCTGGGTGCTCGAACGCGGCATCACGGTACCCGACGAAGAAGGCCGGGTGGTCATCGAGGGCTTCATCGAAGACGTGACGCCCCGCCAGGCCACCCTGGACGCCCTGGCCCATTCCGAGCTGCGCTACCGCCACATCTTCGAGTACGCCTCCGAGGGCATCTTCCAGACCACCCGCGAAGGCCGCTACCTGGCTGCCAACCCGGCCCTGGCGCGCCTCTACGGCTACACCACGCCGGAGGAGCTGATGGCTGACCTGTCGGACATCGAGAGCCGGCTCTACGTGGATCCCGAAAGGCGCCGCCGCTTCCGCCACCTGATGGCAATGCACGGCGAGGTGATCAACTTCGAGTCCGAGGTGCGGCGCCGCGACGGCTCATGCATCTGGATCTCGGAAAACGCCCACACCGTACGCGGCCCCCAGGGCGAGTTCATCTGCTACGAAGGCACGGTGCAGGACATCTCCGAACGCAAACGCAACGACGAGCACCTGCGCCTGCTGGCCACCGTGTTCTCCAACAGCAACGAGGCGATCATCGTCACCGACGCGGAGAACCGCATAGTGGCCACCAACCAGGCCTTCACCAAGCTCACCGGCTACCGTCAGGAGGAGGTCCTGGGCCAGAACCCGCGCATCCTGTCAGCCGGCATCACGCCCCCCGAGGTCTATCGGGAAATGTGGGCCGACCTGGAACAGAACGGCGCCTGGCAGGGCGAACTGTGGGACCGCCGGCGGGACGGCGAGGCCTATCCCAAGTGGCTGTCCATCTCGATGGTGCGGGATTCCGCCGGCCAGGTGCAGAACTACATCGGCAACTTCATCGACATATCGGAGATGAAGGCCTCCGAGGAGCAGATCCGCCACCTGGCCCACCACGACACCCTGACCAACCTGCCCAACCGCTTCAGCCTCAACGAAAAGCTCGCGCAGGCGGTGGGGCTGTGCCAGCGCACCGGCATGTCCCTGGCCCTGATGCTGATCGACCTCGACCGCTTCAAGGCCATCAACGACACCCTCGGCCACCATGTGGGCGACGAGTTGCTGATCCAGGTGGCCAAGCGCCTGAGCGCCACGGTGCGAACCAGCGACATCGTGGCGCGCCTGGGCGGCGACGAGTTCGTGGTGGTCCTGCCGGACGGGGCCGACGCCACCGATGCGGCCCACGTGGCCGACAAGATCGTCCGCGCCATTTCCGCGCCCTACCTGATCAACGGCCAGGAGCAGCGCACCTCGCCCAGCATCGGCATCTGCCTCTACCCGGACGACGCCACCGAGATCGGCGACCTCCTGAAGAACGCCGACGTGGCCATGTACCACGCCAAGGCCATGGGTCGCGGCAACTTCCAGTTCTTCACGGAAGGCATGAACGCGGCGACAACCCGCCGCCTGTCCCTCGAGTCCGAACTGCGCAGCGGCCTGGAGCGCGAGCAGTTCGTGCTCCACTACCAGCCCCAGCTCGACCTGCGCAGCGGCCGGCTGGTGGGGGTCGAGGCCCTGATCCGCTGGAATCACCCCAGCCGCGGCCTCATCCCGCCGGCCGAGTTCATCCCGGTGGCGGAAGAGGCCGGCATCATCGACGCAATCGGCGACTGGGTGCTGCAGGAAGCCTGCCGCCAGCTCGGCGCCTGGCGCGAGGCTGGCCTCGACCCGCTGCGGATGTCGATCAACCTGAGCACCGGCCAATTCCTCGACAAGACCTTGCCAGCCCGTATCGCCGAGCTGCTCGAGGTCCATGGCCTGCACGCCGGCCTGCTCGACCTGGAAGTCACCGAATCGGTGTCGATGGCCTCCCCCAACGAGACCATCGAGGTGATGCGGGCCCTCACCGGCAGCGGCCTGTCCCTGTCGATCGACGACTTCGGCACCGGCTACTCCTCGCTGGCCTACCTCAAGCTCTTCCCGATCCGCACGCTGAAGATCGACCGCTCCTTCGTCAAGGACATCGAGACCGACCCCAGCGACGCTGACATCTGCGACGTCACCGTGCTGCTGGCCCACCGGCTGGGGCTGGAAGTGGTAGCCGAAGGGGTGGAGACCGAAGCCCAGCTGAAATTCCTGCGCAGCATCGGCTGCGAGAAGATCCAGGGCTACCTGATCAGCCCGCCCGTGCCGGCGGCGCAGATCGAAAGCCTGGTCCGCCGCCACCCGCCGATCGAAGCCGGCGGCAGTGTCATCCTCTGGCAGGCCGCCTGAACCGGACGTGGGCAGGCAGCCCCCCTGCTGCCCGCCCACGCCTCTCCCCGGGCCAGAACTCGATCGGCCCTCGTCGGGCCTTCAGCGCGCCGAATGCCTCAATAAACGGAGGCACTCCAGCGTGGATGCCAGATCCACCGCCAGGACGTCGTCGTCGTTGCGCACGTAGGCATCGGCCCCAGCCGCCAGCAGGGCTGCGACGATCTCATCCCGGCCACTGGAAGCCGCATACATCAGGCAGGTCGCTCCCACGTCATTGCGGTTGTCCAGGTCGATGCCCGCGGCCACCAGGATCTGGATGGCGGCCGGTTCCCGCGACACGCAGGCCAGCCACAGCGCATTGTTGCCATCGCCATTGCGCAGCTTGATGTCCGCCCCGGCGGCCAGCAGCTCCTGCAGCAGCTCGCAGCGGCCAAGCAGCGCAGCCCGCATCAGCGGCGTCAGGCCATGCTCGCGGGTCGCATCCAGGTTGCCCGGGTCGAAACCGAACTCGGCCAGGAAGGCACGCAACCCGGCGCTCGCCCCGGCGGGCAGGGCGGGCGAGCGGCGCCCCGCCTCACTGGCCGCCAGAGCCGCCACCAGCGGCTCGAAGCCACCATCCACGCTATACACCTCCGCGTAGCGGAAGTCGGCAAACATCTCCGCGAAAACCTGGCTGGCATTGCCGTGATAGCAGTAGACCAGGACCGGCATGGCCCGCGGCAGGCGGCCGAACACCTCGCCAATGCCGGCCTCGGTGAGGTGTTCGGCACCCTCCACGTGACGGTGCTCGAAGCTGGCCCGGTCACGCACGTCGAACACGGCGGGCCCGGGTAACTGGCCATTGCGCCCGCGCCGGATCAGGTCGGCAGCCCGGGTCGCGTCAATACGGAGAAAGCCGCGGCGAGCGCGGGCAGGTGTTTCGGTCTGGCTCATGCTGCGGGCTCCTCGGCCAGGAATGGATAGGCCGGCGTTGTCTCGATACGGGTGTCGTCCACCGACAGGCCGATGGTGAAGTGGTACAGGGCCTGGAAGCAGGCCACGTCGATGCCGGCCGCCTCGTGCACCGGGTCGTCAAAGAAGCAGCCGATGCCGGTGCCGCGCAGGCCCATCGCCTCGGCTTCGAGATAGAGCGTCTGCCCCAGCAGCCCCGCCTCGCGCAGCAGGTCCCGGTAGACGGCGGGTACGGCCTCCACCAGGGGCTCAAGGGGCGCGAGCATGCCGAAGGCCAGGCAGGCATTGGCGGCGATGTCCTGGTGGCAATGCAGGCTGCGGACAAAGCGGCGCAGGGCCACCGGCTCCATGGCCTGCAAGCGGAGCAGGCCGGACGGCGCCAGCACCGGCTCGCCGGCCAGTGCCAGCCCTCCGGTCAGCGCCCCGCTCCACGGGCCCCGCGGCAGCAGGTAAAGCCCCGGTGCCAGGCCCTCCACCCGATGCACGAAGAGCAGCAACGACACCCGTGCCTCGACATCCGCCCGCAGGACATCGAGCAGGCGGGCGAAGCCCGTGGCGCTCATCACGTGCGTGGGGTCGAAGCGCTGGGCGCTGCGCCGGCCGAGGATCAGGGCGGCTGGCTGGAGCGGAGGCAAGGCCCGGACCACCGGGGCCAGGCCGCAATCGTCGGGGCGCCGGGTGGCCAGCGCCACTTCGTCGATGAGTGGCCAGCGGAACATCGGAAAACGGTCGACCTCGCTGGCCACTCCCTGCCAGTCAGCCGCGCCACTCACCGCCCGCAGCGCTTCAGGGCTCAGCTCGGGGGCCACCTCCGCCGCCCCGTCGCCCAGGTCGAGGGCCAGCAACACCTCCGCCTCCTCATGGCTCACGTCGGCGCGCCGGCCGGGGAATTCCGCGGCCCGGTCCACCCCCAGCAGGGCTGCCAGCGTGTCCGTTCCGACCCGCCCCTGCTCCACCGGGCGCCAGCCCAGCAGGGCGGCGGCGTACTGCAGCGCACCGATGGCATGGCCGGTATCCAGCTGGCAGTAGCGGAAAGCCCGCTCGCCGTACTTCCAGGCCTCGCGCCACATGACAGTGCTCAAACCGATGGCCAGCGCCCGTCCCGCCGCAAAGGGCTGCGGATGGCGTGCCCGCAGCTCGAGGGCGTGGCGATCGGGGAGGTAGTGATACAGCCCGTCGGCCATTTCCGGGAGGCCGGCCGCCAGCACATAGACCTCAACTGGATGCAGATTTCCGCTGGACGGATTGGCCCGCAGCGCCCAGCGATCGGGGCCCAGGGATTTCCACGCGGTCAGGCCGAAGGAGAGATGAAGCAGGGCTCCCAGGGCGGCCAGGTCGGCGACGGCGGGCCTGCTTGGCGGTGACGTCAGCTCGGCAGCCCTGGCCAGCGGCAGGGGAAGGACGGCGGCCCCCTCGTAGTGGCGGAAGGGCTCGGGCCGGGCATCCCAGTCCAGCGTGGTCGGCCCCGACGCAAAGGCGGCGAAGTGGTGCTTGGTACGACGCTGATAGACGCCGACCACCTCACCGGCCGAAAGGCTTACGGCTGGCATGGATATCGTTGGGGCAGAAGTCGGCATGGGCTGACAAAAAGAGGTCTCCCCGCCCACTCAGCAAGATCAGTGCCGGGGCTTGCCACTCGCCGGCGCTGCATCCGCAAACCCGCGCAGCTGCGGGCCTGCAAAGACTTGCAGCACATCGCCGGGCAAGCCTGGACAGCTCAGGCAGCCGCGCTGGCGTCAGCATTTGTCGGCTTTCCCACAGGACATGACGCCCCCTGCGCCAGAAGAGACCTCCTTCTGACCTATGTCAAATTTTCATAAAAGAATTGTGAACTATTCCCAAGAAACCCTTGGCGCTGCCGTAATGACCTGCAGCAGCCCCCGACGCCCATACAGAGCCCACCGGAATTCAATCAATAAGAAAAGAGTAGAGCACGCCCTATGTGGATCAACCGGAAGCAATACGAGCAACTTCAGAACGACCTCCAGGCCAGCCGCAACCAGGAACAGGCACTGCAAGGCGAAATCAATACCCTGCGCGGCGAAGTCGATGCGCTCCGCCGTACCTACTCCGACAAGGAACGCCGCTGCGACGATCTGCTGTCGGTGGTGCAGCGCATGGCCGAGTTCGGCAACTCCCTGTCTGGCGCCCAGGGCAGCCTGGCCGAAATGGCCGGCCTGCTGCGGGACGAGAAGGTGAAGGCCGTAGAGGCATCCCATGTTTCCCAGACCAGCGGCCAGGCCACCACCGAGATCGCCGAGAACCTGCAACGCCTGGCCGCCGAATCCGAGAACTCGGCCCGGGAAGTGGACGCCCTGGCCCAGCGCGCCGACGAGATCAGCGCCATCGTCAAGCTGATCCACGGAGTGGCCGACCAGACCAACCTGCTGGCCCTCAATGCCGCGATCGAGGCCGCCCGCGCCGGCGAGGCCGGCCGCGGCTTCGCCGTGGTGGCCGACGAGGTCCGCAAGCTGGCCGAGCGCACCTCCACCGCCACCGCCGAGATCTCTACCCTCGTCACCCGTATCCGCGAGGACTCCACCCGCGCCCGCAACAGCATGGAAAGCCTGTCCCAGGCCGCCGGCCGCTTCAGCGAGCGGGGCCAGAAGGCCACCGAGGACATGAAGCTGCTGATGAGCCTGTCGGGCAACATGGAAGGCGTGATCGCGGGCAGCGCCATGAAGAGCTTCGTCGAGGTGGCCAAGATCGACCACATCGTCTTCAAGTTCCGCATCTACCTGGCCATCTTCGGCCTGCTCGACCTGCGCGCCGGCGAGGTGGCCACCCACACCGGCTGCCGCCTCGGCAAGTGGTATTACGAAGGTGAAGGCCGCGCCTGCTTCAGCAAACTGAGCGGCTACCGCGAGATCGAACCCCCCCACATCGAGGTGCACCGCGCCGGCGTGGCCGCCCTGGAAGCCCATGCATCGTCCGACATGGCCGCGGTACTGAACCAGCTGGACATCATGGAACGGGCCTCCATGCGGGTGCTCGACAACCTGCAGCAGATGGGTACGGCGGCCATGGACGATCCTTCCGCCCTGTGCCACGCAGACGGCGGGCACACTCACTAAGCCGCGCGGAGGCCGGGCACGCGCATTGAGTACCCCCCGGGCCGGGCGACGTCATTGACTCCCCCGCCCCACCCGCCGAGAATCGAGCGCCATGCCCAGCCTCGACACCCTCTTAGCCTTTCTCGGCCTGTCCATCCTGATCACCCTGGCCCCCGGTCCCGACAACCTGATGGTGATCGGCCTGGGCCTGGCCCGCGGACGCCGCGCCGCCTTTGCCTTCGGCATGGGCTGCGCGGCCGGCTGCCTCACCCACATCGCCTGGGCCACCCTCGGCATCGCCGCACTGATCCGCAGCTCCGCCGGGCTGCTGCTGGCCGTGAAGCTGGCCGGCGCGGCCTACCTGCTGTGGCTCGGCATCCAGGCCCTGCGCAGCGGCGGCAGCATCGCCCCGGCCAGCGCCGGGCAGCCCCAGGCCTGGCAACGTGACCTGCGCCGGGGCTTCCTGGCGAATGCCCTCAACCCCAAGGTCGGCCTGTTCTTCCTGGCCTTCCTGCCCCAGTTCACCGACCCGGCCCACGGCAGCGTGAGCCTGCAGATGGGCGTGCTCGGCCTGCTCTTCGCGGCCCAGACCGTCCTCATCTTCGGCGGCCTGGCCCTGGCCGCCGGGCGCATCGGCGCCCTCCTGGCCCGTCGTCCGCGGCTCGGCCCCTGGCTCGACCGCCTGTGCGGCATCCTCTTCATCGGCTTGGCCCTGCGCCTGGCCACGGACGGACTTCGTCCGGACTGACCCTCTTTCAAGGACATCACCTTGCGACGTGCCCCCTCCGGCCCCCAGGCCCTGCCCGCCAGCGGCGACCGCCACGACTGGCAGACCATCAAGAAGCTGGTGCCCTACCTGTGGGCCTACAAGTGGCGGGTGCTGTTTGCCCTCGGCTGCCTGATCTCGGCCAAGTTCGCCAACGTCACCGTGCCGCTGATCTTCAAGCAGCTGGTGGACGGGCTCGACATCACCCGCGAGCAGGCCATCATCGTGGTGCCCGCGGCCCTGCTGGTGGCCTACGGCGCGCTGCGCTTCTCCACCTCGCTGTTCACCGAGTTGCGGGAGATCGTGTTCGCCCGGGTCACCCAGGAATCGGTGCGCGAGATCTCGCTGCAGGTCTTCGGCCACCTGCATGCCCTGTCGCTGCGCTTCCACCTCGAGCGCCAGACCGGCGGGCTGACCCGTGACATCGAGCGCGGCACCCGCTCGATCGGCTCGCTGATCAGCTACACGCTGTACTCCATCCTGCCCACCTTCGTGGAGATCAGCCTGGTCATCGGCATCCTGCTGGTGAAGTACGAACCCAGCTTTGCCATCATCACCCTGGTCACCCTGGTGCTCTACGTCACCTTCACCTTCAAGGTCACCAACTGGCGCACCGCCCTGCGCCGCCAGGCCAACGAGCTGGACTCCGCCGCCAACGCGCGGGCCATCGACAGCCTGATCAACTATGAGACGGTGAAGTACTTCAACAACGAAGCCTTCGAGACCCGCCGCTACGACACCGAGCTGAAGAAGTGGACCGCCGCCCAGATCACCAACCAGAAGTCCCTGTCCCTCCTCAACATGGGGCAGGCGGCGATCATCGCGGTGGGCGTCACCGCCATGATGTGGCGGGCCGCCCTGGGGGTGTCCAACGGCAGCATGACCCTCGGTGACCTGGTGCTGGTCAATGCCTTCCTGATCCAGCTCTACATCCCCCTCAACTTCCTCGGCGTGCTGTACCGCGAGATCCGCCAGGCGCTCACCGACATCGAGCGCATGTTCGGCCTGATGGGCACCCACCGGGAGGTCGCCGACGCCCCCACCGCCGGAGCCCTGGCTCGCGGACCGGCCGAGGTGCGCTTCGAGCAGGTCGGCTTTGCCTACGACCCGAGCCGCCCGATCCTGCACGCGGTGGATTTCTGCATCCCGGCCGGCGCCACCGTGGCAGTGGTCGGCCACTCCGGCTCCGGCAAGTCCACCCTGGCGCGACTGCTGTTCCGCTTCTACGACGTGCAGCAGGGCGCCGTGCGCATCAACGGGCAGGACATCCGCCAGCTCACCCAGGACAGCCTGCGCGCCGCCATCGGCATCGTTCCTCAGGACACCGTGCTGTTCAACGACACCCTGTTCTACAACATCCAGTACGGCCGCCCCGAGGCCAGCCGCGAGGAGGTCGAGGCCGCCGCCCGCGCCGCCCAGCTGCAGGACTTCATCGCCCGCCTGCC
The DNA here is from genome assembly GCF_012927165.1 of Zoogloea dura. Taxonomy (GTDB): domain Bacteria; phylum Pseudomonadota; class Gammaproteobacteria; order Burkholderiales; family Rhodocyclaceae; genus Zoogloea; species Zoogloea dura. Next base: position 82,368 of record NZ_JABBGA010000011.1, on the reverse strand, counting down.
CGACGGCTGGCAGACCCGCGTCGGCGAGCGTGGCCTCAAGCTCTCGGGCGGCGAGAAGCAGCGCGTGGCAATCGCCCGCACACTGCTCAAGAACCCCGACATCCTGATCTTCGACGAAGCCACCTCGGCCCTCGACTCGAAGACCGAGAAGGCCATCCAGGCCCAGCTCGACGCCGCCGCCCGCGGCCGCACCACCCTGATCATCGCTCACCGCCTGTCCACCGTGATGAACGCCGACGAGATCATCGTGCTGGACCAGGGCCACATCCTCGAACGCGGCAGCCACGCCGAACTGCTCGCCCGTGGCGGAGCCTATGCCCAGATGTGGGCCCTGCAGCTCGAGGAAAGAGCCGCCGAAGAGGAACAGACCGCCGCCTGAGCCCACTCCAGGCACACAGCAGCAACAAGGCCGGCCGCGACAGCGGCCGGTGTCGTTTTTCACGCCCTGTCGCGACGTCCTGGACTTTGTCTTCACGCAACCTATTTTTACAAAGTGAATAACAAAAAATGCCTCCTGACGGCCCCGCCCGCGTCCGGCGACCATGCACCCATCCACTTCGGTCTTCCTCGATCTGCTGCGTTTCTCGGCAGCCTGCGTGGTCTTTTTCAGCCACGTCACGGCGCGCGAGTTCAACACCGTGTGGCCCTGGGTGCGCTGGGGGCATGAGGCTGTCGTCGTCTTCTTCGTCATGTCGGGCTTCGTCATCGCCCACGTGATCCAGGGCCGGGAGGGAGATGCCCGGGAGTTCGCCGCTGCCCGCCTGGGGCGACTGTATTCCGTGGTCCTGCCCGCCCTGCTCCTCACCGCCTTGCTCGACCCCTTCGGTCGCCAGGCCGCTCCCGCCCTCTACGCTGACGTCCCCGCCGATCACCCGGCGCTGCGCCTGCTGATCAACGGCCTGTTCCTGCAGCAGAACTGGAACCTCACCGTGATGCCGCTCTCCAATGGCCCCTTCTGGTCGCTGGGCTACGAGTTCTGGTACTACCTGATCTTCGGCACAGCCATGTTCGCCCGCGGCCGGGCCCGGCACGTCCTGCCCGTGCTGCTGTGCCTATGCGCCGGCCCCCGCATCGTGGCTCATTTCCCGCTCTGGCTGCTCGGCGTGCTGGCCTACCGCCTCGATCGCAACTGGCAACCCGCGGCACGCTGGCGCCTGCTTCTGCTGGTCGGCTGCGGCGCAGCCCTGCTGGCGATCCTGACCTTCGGCAACCCCCTTGCCCCGCTGCGCCACAGCCTCGCTGCCGCCTACCCGGACAACCGGATAAACCTGGCCGGCCTGCCCATCTTCCTCGGCGACATCCCCAAACTCCCGGAAGACCTGCTTGTCGGGGCGCTGATGGGCCTGCTGATCGCCTCGGTCCGCGCAGCGGCCGGCGCGCTGAGGCGCTGGCCCCGGAGCGTCGCGGCGATCCGCTACCTGGCCGGCTCCACCTTCACGCTCTACCTGTTCCATGTGCCCCTGCTCTATTTCTTCACGGCCATCCTGGCTCCAGAGCCCGGCTCCGCGCTGCAAACCGGCCTGGTGGCGGCGCTGGTGTTTGCCTGCTGCCTGGCCCTCTCCCATGCCGGTGAACGCCGGGTGGGCCAATACCGGCAAGTCTTCCGGCGCCTGCTCGGCGCCTCGCACAAGGCAGCCCCGGCGGCCCCTTCCGGCTGACGCCCGGGGCGCATTCCCCACCCACGCCGAAAGCGTGCATCATCGGCAACTCGATCAGGCATCGCCGTCCCGAAGGAGAATCCCATGGCTGAGCACACCGTTCTGCTGGTCGCCACCCGCAAGGGCGCCTGGCTGTTTCACGCAGATCCCGAGCGCCGCCACTGGCGGGTGGACGGCCCCCACTTCCTGGGCCACAGCGTCCACCACCTGGTGCTCGACCCCCGCGACGGGCGCACCCTGCTCGCCGCCGCCAGGACCGGCCACCTCGGCCCTACCCTGTTCCGCTCCACCGACCTCGGCCACAGCTGGCAGGAAGCGGCCCGGCCGCCGGCCTTCGCGCCTGCCCCCGCCGGCCAGCAGGGGCGCGCGGTGGATCACACCTTCTGGCTGACTCCGGGGCACGCCAGCGAACCCGGCGTGTGGTACGCCGGCACCTCGCCCCAGGGCCTGTTCCGCTCCGAAGACGGCGGCGACACCTGGGCCCCGGCCTCGACCATCAACGACGACCCGCAGTATCGCGCCTGGATGGGCAGCGCGCAGGACGGCACCCCCGACGGCCCCAAGCTGCACTCCATCATCGTCGACCCGCGGGACCCGGCCCACCTCTACATCGCCATGTCCGGCGGCGGCGTCCACGAATCCACCGACCGCGGTCACAGCTTCCGGCCCCTGGTCGGCGGCATGCAGGTGGTGGACGGCTTCGACCCCACCGACATCACCTTCCACGACCCCCACTGCCTGCGCCTGTGCCCAAGCAATCCGGACCGCCTCTACCAGCAGAACCACTGCGGCATCTACCGCATCGACCGCCCCTCCGACACCTGGCAGCGCATCGGTCGCGCCATGCCGGCCGAGGTGGGTGACATCGGCTTTCCGATGGTGGTGCATCCGCACGACGCCGACTGCGCCTGGGTCTTTCCGATGGACGGCACCGATGTCTGGCCGCGCACCAGCCCGGGCGGCAAGCCGGCGGTCTATGGGACGCGGGATGCCGGCGCCAGCTGGCAGCGGCTGAACCAGGGCCTGCCCGCCGAACAGGCCTGGTGGACCGTCAAGCGCCAGGCCATGACCGCCGACAGCCACGACCCGCTGGGCCTGTACTTCGGCACCAGCAGCGGCGAGCTGTGGATAAGCCGCGACGAGGGCCGGCAGTGGGAATGCCTGGCCCGCCACCTGCCCGAGATCTACGCCCTCGAAACCGCCCGGCTGCCGGCAGCATGAAAGTCCTGATCCCCAGCGCCCTGCACAGCTACACCGGCGGCGCCCGGGCCGAGGCCGACGGCGCCACCCTGGCCGAAGCCCTGGCCGACCTCGAGCGGCGCTATCCGGGCATCCGCTTCCGCATGATCGACGAGCAGAACCGCATCCGCCGGCACATCCGCTTCTTTGCCGACGGCACCCAGGTCTTCGACCTGGGGCAGGCCCTCGACCCGGCCGGCGAGCTGATCATCGTCCAGGCGCTGAGCGGCGGCTGAGCCCTTTCGCCGAGCCCTTTCGCCGAGCCCCTTCACCGGCATGTAACACGCACTGGGTAGCGTTCCGGGTTTAGTCAAACCGAATCCGGAACCCACCCATGTCCGCCCAACACCGCTCCACCCTGCGCCTCCTCGCCGCCCTCGTGCCCGCGGCCCTCGCCCTGTCTGCCCCGGCCGCCCACGCCGGCGTCTCCCTCATCGGCATCGGCCAGATCACCGGCAGCGACCTGTCCGGCCTCACCGGCACGCTCGAGAACGGCGCCGCCGCCAACACCCTCGGCGGCCTGGGTTCGGGCATTGCCTGGGCCGGCGGCAACACCTTCCTGCTGACCCCCGACCGCGGCCCCAACGCCAGCGCCTGGAACAGCGCGGTGGACAACACCACCAGCTGGATCCCGCGCTTCCAGACCATGGACCTGGGCCTCAGCAGCACCACCTTCAGCGCCGGCAGCGTGGCCAGCCTGAGCCCGGTGCTCAACGCCACCACCCTGCTCTCCAGCACCACTGCGCTGAACTACGGCAGTGCCCCGGCCCTCACCGGCAGCGGCGTCAATTACTTCACCGGCCGCTCCGACGCCTTCGCCACCGGCCTGTCCACCAACCCGGACAACGCCCGCCTCGACCTGGAGGGCATCCGCGTCGCCGCCGACGGCAAGAGCGTGTACATCTCCGACGAGTACGGCCCCTACATCTACCGCTTCGACCGCAGCACCGGCGAGCGCACCGGCGTGATCACCCTGCCGGAGAAGTTTGCCGCCGTCACCCCGGCCGCCACCGAGAGCGCCGAGATCGCCGCCAACAGCAGCGGCCGCGTCACCAACAAGGGCATGGAAGGCCTCGCCATCACCCCCGACGGCAAGACCCTGGTCGGCGTCATGCAGAGCCCCCTGGCCCAGGACGGCGGCACCGCAGCCAGCACGGTGCGCATCGTCACCGTGGACCTCGCCACCGGCAAGGTCACCCACGAATACGCCTACCAGCTCGACAACATCGGCACCGTCGCCAAGCCCAAGTACGGCAGCATCAGCGAGATCGTGGCCATCAACGACCATGAATTCATCATCGACGAACGGGACGGCAAGGGCCTCGGCGACGACTCCAAGGCCGTGCAGAAGAAGCTCTACCGGGTGGACCTGAGCGGCGCGCAGGACGTGAGCGCCCTCACCGGCGAGACGGCCCTGGCCGCCAAGGCCGTGGGCAAGACCCTGTTCGTGGACCTGGTGGCCCTGCTCAAGGCCAACGGCTACACCGACCGGACCATCCCCGCCAAGATCGAGGGCCTGGCCTTCGGCCCCGACGTGCTGGTGGACGGCGTGTGGCAGCACACCCTGATCGTCACCAACGACAACGACTTCCTCGACATGGCCACGGTGCAGGGCATCGACACCGCCAACCCCAACCAGTTCTTCGTGCTCGGCGTCACCGGCGACGTCCTCCCCGGCTTCGCCGCCCAGCAGATCCCCGAACCCGCCAGCCTGGCCCTTGCCCTGCTGGGCCTCACCGGCTTCATGCTGCGCCGCCGCTGAGCCTCTCCCGGCTCCGGAGCCGGGAGAGTGAGTTAGCCTCCGGGGAGGCCGGTTCCCCTCGGGGGGGAACTAGTTCCCCCCCGAGGGGAACCGGACAAGTTGGGCCCGGAGGAGAACAAGTTGGGCTCCGGGCCTGACTGGCTTCCCTGCGAAGCCAGTGAGTCAGCCACGAAAACCGGATGGCCGGGTTCGGAGCCCGGTGAGCTGGGCTCCGATGGAAACTCACTGGCCCCGGAGCCTGGCTGGCCCCGCAGGGCAACAGGTTCAAGGCGGAGGGAAACTCGCCGGGCGCTGAACCCAACTCGCCGGGCGCGGAGCGGAGCGGGCAACGGATGTCGCCCCCGTGGCCTCCCCGTCCCCTGGGATCACCCGGGATCGGATCTGCGCGCCTCACGCACCTCACGCACTCTGACAGCGCCGTTATTGCGGCGGGCCAGGAGTGCCATGGCAATGCCCCCCACGCCGAGCAGGGCCAGGGAATAGGCGATCAGCGCCAGGGCACGGAAGCCGCTGCCGGCATCACCGGCGCCGCCCAAGGCATACCAGCAGAAGCAGGGAATGCCCGGCACCGCCAGCAGCCCCAGGTAACGCAGCAGGCCTCCGCGCACATCATCCAGCTTCATGGCAGGCCTCCTCTCCATCGAGGGCAACGCCCCCACCCTGTCGTTATAGCCTCCGGCAGACTTCAGCGCCCGCCCGCGACGTCGAGGATCGCCCCGGTGGAGTAGGAGGCTTCGTCGGACAGCAACCAGAGGATCGCCCTGGCCACCTCCTCCGCCTGACCACCGCGCTTCATGGGGATCGCCTCCTTCACCCGCTCAACCCGGCCGGGGTCGCCGCCGCTGGCATGGATCTCCGTGTCGATGATGCCCGGCGCCACCGCATTGACGCGGATGCCCTCGGCCGCCACCTCGCGGGCCAGCCCCAGGGTCAGCGTCTCGAGCGCCGCCTTGGACGCCGCGTAATCCACGTACTCGCCCGGCGAACCCAGCCGGGCCGCCCGCGACGACACGTTGACGATGGCCCCGCCCCGGCCGCCATGGCGGGTGGACATGCGACGCACGGCCTCCCGCGCGCACAGGAAGCTGCCGGTCACGTTGGTGGCAAAGACCCGCTGGAGGCGCGCCGCATCCATCTCGTCGACCCGCATCTGGGTCTCCAGCACCCCCGCGTTGTTCACCAGCGCCGACAGCGGCCCACAGGTGGCATCCACCTCGCGGAACAGGCGCTGCACGTCCCCCTCCTGCGCCACGTCGGCCTGTACCGCCAGGGCCTGGCCGCCACCTTCGACAATCTCCGCCACCACGTCCTCGGCGGCAGCCCGGTTGCGCAGGTAGCTGATGGCCACCGCATAGCCCCGTGCAGCCCCCAGTCGCGCCACCGCCGCGCCGATCCCCCGTGACCCGCCGGTCACCAACAGCACTTTGCTCAAGCTCCCTCCTCCCGGCCACGGCCCCTGCCCGGGCCACCGCCACATGATCGACCCCGCAGAGCCTCTTCAGCCGCCCCGCTCCAGCCACCGGAGCAGGGTGGCGTAGAGGGCCTGTGTATCCACCGGCTTGGTGATGAAGTCGTCCATGCCGGCCGCCAGGCACTGGGCGCGGTCTTCGCCGAAGGCGTTGGCGGTCATGGCGATGATGGGCAGGCTGGCGGCGGGGTGGGTCTGGCGGATGCGCCGGGTGGCTTCGAGGCCGTCCATGTTGGGCATCTGCATGTCCATCAGCACCAGGGCGTAGCGCCCGCCCATCACCATGGCCAGGGCCTGTACGCCGTCCTCGGCGAAGTCGACCTGGAAGCCCACGTCCTCCAGCAGGGCCCGTGCCACTTCGCGATTGACCAGGTTGTCCTCGGCAACCAGCACCGGGGTGCCGGCATGCCGGCTGCGCAGGCAGTCTACAGGGCTGGCGGCCGGCTCCCCGGCCCGGGACGGCGCCTCCTGCCCCTCCGGCATGCCTTGCGCCGGCTTGGCCAGGCGGGCCGAGAACCAGAAGGTGCTGCCCTGCCCCGGCGTACTGCGGCCCCCCGCTCTCCCTCCCATCAGCTCGGCCAGCCGGCGGGTGATCGCCAGCCCCAGGCCGGAGCCGCCGTACTTGCGGGTGGTGGAGGTGTCTGCCTGCTCGAAACTGGTGAACAGGCGCGGCAGCACCTCGGCCTCGATGCCGATGCCGGTGTCGCTCACCTCGAAGCACAGCAGCGCGTCGACGACGCTCTCCTCGATGAGGTGCACGGCCAGCACGATGTGCCCGGAGGGGGGGGTGAACTTGATGGCGTTGTTGGCGTAGTTGATGAGGGCCTGGCGCAGTCGGCCGGCGTCGCCCAGCAGGGGCTCCGGCAGCGGCCCGGCGCGCCATTCGAGGCTCACCCGCTTACCGCGGGCGGTCTCGCCGAGCATGGCCACGGTCTCCTCGAGCACCGCCCGGGGGCTCACCGGCCGGGCTTCGAGATCGAGCTTGCCGGCTTCGATCTTGGACAGGTCGAGGATGGCGTCGATAACCTTCAGCAGGTGGTCGGCGGAGGTTTCCAGGGTACCGAGGCGCGCCTCCTGCTCTGGCGACAGGCCACTGCGGCGGATCAGTTGGGCCATGCCGATGATGCCGTGCAGCGGCGTGCGGATTTCGTGACTCATGTTGGCCAGGAAGGCGCTCTTGGCCACATTGGAGGCATCTGCCTTTTCCTTGGCGACGCTGAGCTCGCGGGTGCGTTCGCGGATCTGTGCCTCAAGCCCGCGGCCGTGCGACTCCAGCGCCCGGGTCATCGCAGTGAGGCTGGTGAACTGGCGCCGGATCAGGACGCCCGCGCAGGCCAGCAGCCCGCCACCGAGGACGGCCAGCAGCAGGAACTGCTCGACCCGTTCACGCCAGCCCGCCAGGGCGTCGTCCTTGCGCACCGCGGTCACCACCCGCAGGTCGTCGTAGCCTGCCACCGGCACCACGGCCAGCAGGTAGTCGTTGCCCTCGAGCGGCATCTCCGGCCGGATCTCGGCGGCCAGGGTGATGGCCGGCTCCGGGATCAGGGACTGGATCTTCTGCACGCCGGCCGGCCCATCGGCCAGCGTGCGGCAATGGGCGATGATCTCGCCGCTGCGGTTCACCAGGGCGCCGATCAGGCTGCGGTAGTTGAGGAGAGACTGGCAGTAGGCCTCGAAATAGCCATGCTCCATGGCCCCCATCAGGATGCCCGCGAAGCGCCCGTCCGGATATTCCAGGCGCCGGATCTGGGCATAGGTGAGGCGGCCGGTGTTGCGCCCCACGTAGGGGCCGAAGCTGGCCTTCCGGGCACCTGCCGGAAACTGGCTCCAGTAGGGCCTGTCGACGACCCGGATGGGCTTGAACTCGGCTGCGAAGCTGACGTGGCGCTGCTTGCCGTCGGCGTCGAAGATGAGGAGGTGGCGCAGCTGGGGCAGATGCACCGTCAGGCGGGTCTGCAGGTACTGGTAGCCCTGCCGGGAATCCGGCCAGTCCCACCAGGCCTTGGCGGTGAGGTCTTCCTGGACGTTCTCGAGCAGCAGTTCGACGCTGTCGATGGAGCGCGCCACATGTTCGGCCAGGCCGAGGGCATACAGGCGGTTGCTCTGCCACTCCTCCTTGAGAACCCGCTCCTTGTCCAGCAAGATGCCGGCGGCAATCGCCACCACCATCAACGCTGCCGCAGCAACCGCCAACGCAAATCCAAACGGCGTGATCTGCGGCATGCGTGATCGCATCCCTGTCCCCTTCTGTGACGCTGTATCGGGACAGGATACAGGCTGGGCAAATCCACCCGCAACTTTCACCCCGTGGGCATGGCCCGCCCCACCTGGCAGGGCGGGCACGGCGCTGCAGGGGCTGACGAGGGTGTCGCAAAATCCACCGGTCCAGGCCTGTGGGAGGGTGCTGTAAGCACTTTGGGTTCGAGTTGGTGCGCCTTTGCTGGTCGGCGTTCCTTTTATCCACGTTGAATTGGCCGGGAGTTCGCCCCGGCGGGCGACTCAACGCGGAAAAAAGGAAAGCCGACCAGCAAAGGCACAGACGCAGTGCGACCACCAACACAACCTGGACAACATCAGCCCCGGCGAGACGGCAGAGTTTTACAACACCCTCCGAAGCCGCCCCTACACGCCCCGCCCGTCCAGCCACACCTCCAGCCCCTGCGCGTTCAGCTCCACATCGAGCGCCAGGATGCGCCGCCATTCGGCCTCGGGCACGGTCCAGCCGTTGCGGGTGGCTTCCGCGCCGAGCAGGGTCCAGAGGTCGGCCTCGATCAGGGCCTTGCGGCCTTCGGCCGCAGCATGGCGCTCGGCGATGGCGACGTGGGCGTCGATCAGGCGATGCAGGTCGGCCGCCAGGCGCGGCACATCGGTAACCTGGGCGTAGTGGGTCAAGTACATGGCCACCGGCTGCTCGGCCTCCATGCGGCGGATCGAGGCGTGCATGGCCTCCGGCTCGAACTGCACCGGCGTGGTGGTCGGGAAGATGCTGGGCCGGCCCTCCACATCCAGGCTGCGGTAGGACAGGCCGAAGGTGTCACCGGTGAAGAAGCTGCGGCTCCGGGTGTCGAAGTAGCACACGTGATGGCGGGCATGACCCGGCGTATCGAAGACGCGGATCGTGCGCCCCGCGAGGTCCAGTTCGTAGCCATCACCCGCCTCGATGATGCGCTCTGCCGGCACCGGGATCAGCTCGCCGTAGAGTTCCCGGGCCCGCTCGGGCCCATACACCGCCGACACCCCGGCGAACAGCTTGGACGGCTCGGCCATGTGGCGCGCGCCGCGGGGATGGACCACCAGCTTCGCGTTGGGGAAGGCCTGCATGAAAGCACCCGCCCCGCCGGCGTGGTCCAGGTGGATGTGGGTCAGCAACACGTAATCCACGGCCCCGGCCGACAGCCCGGTGGCCGCCAGCGCCTCCAGCACATGGCGCAGGGAATCGTTGTTGCCGGTATCCACCAGCGCGGCCCGGCCCCCCTCCTCGATCAGGTGGATGGCCGCCACGTCAGGCCCCGTGTACCCCGAATCGACCGCGTAGATGCCGTTCCCGAACGCCTTCAAACCCTGCATGGAAATCCCCTGATGGCAAAACGCGGATTCTAGCTGCATCGCAGCAAAAAGAACCTCTCACTCCGGCTTACTTCCCGGCACAGACAAGCGGATCCAAACAGAGTAAACAGGGAGCTCACCCGTTCCCACGAGAAGGAGGAACTTCCCATGTTGACACTGCAGGACTGCATCGAGATGTCGGACCTTACCGAGGACGAAATCCTCGCCATCGCCGAGCACGAACACATTCCAGAAATGCTGGCCGTCGAGATGGGCTGCTATCTCTGCCACACCCCCGAGGGCGACCTGAGCATCCGCCGCATGATCGCCGACGATATCCAGCACGCCCGCGACAAGGGCGACCTCGTCCGCGTAGCAGAGCTCAAGACCGTGTTGAAGCACTACGTGGCAGCCCATCACGGCTCGGCCTGAGCCGCGTCGGGGTCGTCAGACGGACAACGGGTTGGCATAATCGGTCAACCCGTCCTTTACCTCCCGCCCAGATGGCCCTCCTTCGTTGCAACAAATGCGGCCATGTGGCCGAAGCTCCCGCCAGCCAGATCAGCACCAGCGTGCCCTGCCCCGCCTGTCAGAACCCTGTCCAGGTCTACGACACCGTGCTTTTCGTGCGCAAGGTGCTGCACCAGTATTTCACCATCCAGAACGAGCTGAAACAGCTTCGTTCCGCCGAGCCTCCCTTCCCCACGCTCACGGCGAGTCCCCCTGCAACGCTGGACAACATCGATGTCCACAACACCGAGCACCTCACCAGCGAAGCTTGGCATGCAGAGATCGTGGCCTGGTTCCTGCGTCGGCAGATCCAGGTCCGTACAAGTCCCGAAGCAGTCAATACCACAGGATTTTTCGATGAATTCGCGGTGGAGATCGGTGACAACTACACACTGCTTGGCGATGTGGTCGGCAAGATCCGCTGGGCCCAGCAAAAGGACGTGCCCAGTTTCAGTCTCAAACTCGGGGATCTCAGCCAGAAGGATGGCCAGGCCATCAACGCTTTCTGCAAGCGTCTCTACGAACACACCTTCCTGTCCAAGTACTTCTACCAGAAGCAGGACAAGATCGGCCGAGCCACCATCCAGACGGCACCGGGCATCCGTAACTTCTTTGCCGGGGACTGGCTGGAGTGGTACGCCCTGATGAAGCTGCTGGCCTTCTTCCAGGAAAAGCAGAAGACCTTCTCGTGCACCCGGAACCTCTCGATAGTGTTCCCCAACGAGGATCTGCACGAACTCGACGTGTTCTTCCTGATAGAGGGCAACACGCCCGTATGCATCGAATGCAAGACCGGCGAATTCCGCCAGGACATCGACAAATACCTCAAGCTGCGCAAGCGCCTGGGTATAGACCGGAGCCAGTTCGTCCTGTGCTGCCTTGGTCTCAACGACGAGCAGGCGGCCGGCCTGAGCAGCATGTACGAACTCAGCTTCGTCAGCCCTTCCGGCTTGCAGGGCCACCTCGCAAAGCTGTTCTGACCTGGGCGGCCAAGCCGGGGTAGAATTCCGGCCCCATGAGCCGCGCCCGCGAAACCCTCTTCCACGTCTTCGGCTACACCGGCTTCCGCGGTCCGCAGGAGGACATCGTCGAACACGTGGCGGCCGGCGGCGATGCGCTGGTACTGATGCCCACCGGCGGCGGCAAGTCCCTGTGCTACCAGATCCCGGCCCTGCTGCGCCCCGGCGTGGCCATCGTCGTCTCGCCGCTGATCGCCCTGATGCAGGACCAGGTCAGCGCCCTCAAGGAGGTGGGGGCAGCGGCCGACTTCCTCAACTCCAGCCTGGGCTTCGAGCGGGCCATGGAGATCGAGCGGGCGATGCTCGCCGGCGCCCTCGACATGCTCTACGTGGCCCCCGAACGCCTGGTCACGCCGCGCTTCCTGGATCTGCTCGACCACCTCCACGAGGCCGGCCAGCTGGCCCTCTTCGCCATCGACGAGGCCCACTGCGTGTCCCAGTGGGGCCACGACTTCCGCCCCGAATACCTGCAGCTGTCGATCCTGCCAGAGCGCTACCCCCAGGTGCCGCGGATCGCCCTGACCGCCACCGCAGACGCCCAGACCCGCCGCGAGATCGCCGAGCGCCTGCGCCTGCTCGAAGCGCGCGAGTTCGTCTCCAGCTTCGACCGGCCCAACATCCGCTACACCATCGTCCCCAAGGACAATCCCCGCGCCCAGCTGCTGGCCTTCCTGAAGGACGGCCACCTGGGCGAGGCCGGCATCGTCTATTGCAGCTCCCGCAAGAAGGTGGATGAAACCGCCGCCTGGCTGCAGGAAAAGGGTATCGCCGCGCTGGCCTACCACGCCGGCATGGGCACCGAGGAGCGGGCCATCAACCAGGACCGCTTCCTGCGCGAGGACGGCATCGTGATGGTGGCCACGGTGGCCTTCGGCATGGGCATCGACAAGCCGGACGTGCGCTTCGTAGCCCACCTCGACCTGCCCCGCTCCATCGAAGGCTACTACCAGGAGACCGGCCGCGCCGGCCGCGACGGCCAGCCCGCCGAGGCCTGGATGGCCTACAGCGTGGCCGACCTGGTGCAGCAGCGCCGCTTCATCGACCAGGGCGAGGCCAATGCCGAGGTCAAGCGCGTGTCCACCGCCAAGCTGGACGCCCTGCTGGGCCTGTGCGAGACCACCGGCTGCCGCCGCCAGCGCCTGCTGGGCTATTTCGACGAGGCCTCCGAGCCCTGCGGCAACTGCGACACCTGCCTGAACCCGCCCCAGGTCCGCGACGCCAGCGAATCGGCGCGCAAGGCCTTGTCCTGCGTGTTCCGCACGGGCAGCCGCTTCGGCGCCGGGCATATCGTGGATGTGTTGCTGGGCAAGGCCACCGACAAGGTCAAGGAGTGGCAGCACGACCAGGTCAGCACCTTCGGCATCGGTTCCGAGCTGGATGACAAGGGCTGGCGCACCCTGATCCGCCAGCTGGTGGCCCATGGCGCCCTGGCGGTCGATCACGAGCGCTACGGCGCCCTGACCCTCACCGAGACCGCCCGGCCGCTACTGCGCGGTGAGAGCAGCTTCACCCTGCGCATCGACGCAGCGCCGGCCAAGAAAGGCCGCAAGGCCGACACCACCCGCAAGCTGCGCGACTGGCCGGAGGCCACCGGCGCCGAGGCCGCCCTGCTGGAGCGCCTGCGCGCCTGGCGGGCCAGCACGGCCAAGGAACGCAACGTACCGGCCTACGTGATCTTCCACGACGCCACCCTGCGCGACATCGCCCGCCAGCGGCCGGACAGCATAGCCGCGCTGGGCACCATCTCGGGGGTGGGCGACCGCAAGCTGGACGCCTACGGGGCTGACATCCTCGGCCTGCTGGCCGGGGTGGACTGACCAGAAAGCACAAGCCCGGCGCGAGGGCCGGGCTTGATGGGTGCGACTGGGCTGGAAAGCCGTTCAGGATTTGAGGCGCATCTCCGCCGAGCGGGCGTGGGCCTGCAGGCCTTCACCGTGGGCCAGCACCGAGGCGATGCGGCCAAGGGTCTGGGCGCCCTGTTCTGAGATGTCGATCAGGCTGGTGCGCTTCTGGAAGTCATAGACCCCCAGCGGGCTCGAGAAACGGGCGCTGCGCATGGTCGGCAACACGTGGTTCGGGCCGGCACAGTAGTCACCCAGCGCCTCGACCGAGTAGTGGCCGATGAAGATGGCCCCGGCATGGCGGATCTCGTCGATCCACTGGTAGGGGTCGTCCAGGGATAGCTCCAGGTGCTCCGGCGCGATGCGGTTGGCAATGGCGCAGGCCTCGGCCAGATCCTTCACGTGGATCAACGCACCACGGTTCTTCAGGGACACGGCGATGGTCTCGCGGCGCGGCATCTCGGGCAACAGACGGGCGATGCTCGCCTCGACCCGGCCGATGAAGGCCTCGTCGGTGCACAGCAGGATGGACTGGGCCAGCTCATCGTGCTCGGCCTGGGCGAAGAGGTCCATCGCCACCCAGTCGGGCTCGCCGGAACCATCGGAGATCACCAGCACCTCGGAGGGGCCGGCCACCATGTCGATGCCGACGGTGCCGAAGACCCGGCGCTTGGCACTGGCCACGTAGGCGTTGCCGGGGCCGACGATCTTGTCCACCTGGGGGATGGTCGCCGTGCCATAGGCCAGGGCGGCCACGGCCTGGGCGCCGCCGATGGTGAACACCCGGTCCACCCCGGTGATGGCTGCGGCGGCCAGCACCAGCGGATTCTTCTCACCGCGGGGGGTCGGCACCACCATGATCAGCTCGCCCACCCCGGCCACCTTGGCGGGGATGGCGTTCATCAGCACCGAGCTGGGATAGGAGGCGCGGCCACCAGGCACATACAGGCCGACCCGGTCGAGCGGGGTGACCTTCTGCCCCAGGCGGGTACCGTCCATGCCCGGGGATTCGTCGGTGTAGCGCCAGGACTCGATCACCTGGCGCTGGTGGTAGCTGCGTACCCGCTCGGCGGCGGTCTCGAGGGCCTGGCGCTGCTCGGCGGAGAGGCCGGCAAGGGCGGCCTCCAGCTCGGCCCGGGGCAGCTCCAGCGCGGTCATGTCGGCCACGTCGAGGTGGTCGAAACGGCGGGTGTATTCGACGACAGCCTGGTCGCCGTCGCGGCGCACCGCCTGCAGGATGTCGGCCACGGCCTGCTCGATGGCGGCGTCGGTGCTGCCCTCGAAGGCCAGCAGCGCGTCGAGGGTGGCCGTGAACCCGGCCTGACTGGACGAGAGACGGCGGATGAGGGCTTCAGTCATGGCCTGATTGCTCCGGCGAAGGCGTCCAGCACAGGCTGGATGAGCTCGCGCTTGAGCTTGAGGGACGCCTGATTGACAACGAGACGGGAGCTGATGGGCATGATGTCCTCCACCTCCACGAGATTGTTGGCCTTGAGGGTGCTGCCGGTGGATACGAGGTCGACGATGGCGTCGGCCAGGCCGACCAGCGGCGCCAGCTCCATGGAACCGTAGAGCTTGATCAGGTCCACGTGCATGCCCTTGGCGGCAAAGTGTTCCTTGGCGGCCTTGACGTACTTGGTGGCGACCCGGATGCGCGCGCCGCGCTTCACGGCTGCGGCGTAGTCGAACTCCTTGGGCACCGCCACGCACAGGCGGCACTTGGCGATGTTGAGGTCGAGGGGCTGGTAGAGGCCCGCGCCGCCGTGCTCGATCAGGACGTCCTTGCCGGCAATGCCCATGTCGGCGGCACCGTACTGCACGTAGGTCGGCGTGTCGGTGGCGCGCACGATGACCAGGCGCACGTCCGGCCGGTTCGTGCCGATGATGAGTTTGCGCGAGCTTTCCGGGTTGTCGGTCGGCGTGATCCCCGCGGCGGCGAGCAGCGGCAGGGTCTCCTCGAAAATTCGGCCCTTCGAGAGGGCAAGCGTAATGCCGTTCAAGATGATGATCTGTCTGCGTAAAAAGAGATTCTAGCCGATCGGGCAACGATCCGCCGCCGGGCCAGTCCGAAGGTTTGTCCCCCGTACCGGCTTCTGTTAGCCTTCGGTGCATGGCTGGTCCGCCTCAGGCGGCTCGGCCATTTTCTTTTGTCATTCAACGAGGATCTCGTCATGAAACCCGAAATCACCGTCTCCACCGACGACCTGGAACGCCTGGAGGGCCTGCTCTCCAAGCCGCCCACCCGCAACCGCAGCGACCTGGACGGCCTGCGCGCCGAGCTGGAACGCGCCCTTATCGTCGACACCGACGAGCTTCCCGCCGATGTGATTGCCATCAACCGCCGCGCCCGCTTCCGCGAGGAACACTCGGGCCGCGAATACGAACTGACCCTGGCCTGGCCCCATGAGGCCGACGCCGCCCTGGGCCGCGTCTCCATCTTCTCGCCCGCCGGCAGCGCCCTTCTTGGCTTGTCCGCCGGCCAGGTGATCGACTGGAAGACCCCCGAGGGCCACGCCATCCAGCTGCGTGTGCTCACCGTGCTGTAGGGGCAATGGCAGGGGCGTTGCAGGGGCGGCTTCAGCCGTCCCCTGACTCTGCTCAGGCACCTGTGGGCGGCTGAAGCCGCCCCTACAGGCCACCTCAGCGGATGCGGCTGACCCGGGCGCCCAGCGCGGTGAGCTTTTCTTCCAGCTTCTCGTAGCCACGGTCCAGGTGGTAGATCCGGTCGACGATGGTCTCGCCTTCGGCCACCAGGCCGGCGATGATCAGGCTCGCCGAGGCGCGCAGGTCGGTCGCCATCACGGTGGCGCCCTGCAGCTTCGCCACGCCCTTCACGAAGGCCGTGTTGCCGTCGATCTTGATGTCGGCGCCAAGACGCTGAAGCTCCACCGCGTGCATGAAGCGGTTCTCGAAGATGGTCTCGCGGATCACCGCGGTACCGTCGGCCACCGCGTTGAGGGCCATGAACTGGGCCTGCATGTCGGTCGGGAAGGCCGGGTACGGCGCCGTGCGCAGGCTCACCGCATTGAGGCGGGCCGGTGCCTTGAGGCGCACCGCATCCCGCTCGGCGAAGACTTCGCAGCCCGCATCCATGAGCTTGTCCACCACCGCGTCCAGGTAGCTGGCCGAGGTGCCGGTCAGGCGCACTTCACCGCCCGTGACGGCGGCGGCACACAGGTAGGTGCCGGTCTCGATGCGGTCGGGCATCACCCGGTGGGTGGCACCGTGCAGGGCGGGCACGCCCTGGATGCGGATCACGTCGCCACCGGCACCGGAGATGCGCGCGCCCATGGCCACCAGGCAGTTGGCCAGATCGACCACCTCGGGCTCGCGGGCGGCGTTCTCGATCACCGTCTCGCCATCGGCCAGACAGGCGGCCATCATCAGGTTTTCGGTGCCGGTCACGGTGACCATGTCGGTGAACAGGCGGGCGCCCTTCAGGCGCGGCACCTTGGCATGGACGTAGCCATGCTCGACCTTGACCTCGGCCCCCATGGCCTGCAGGCCCTTGATGTGCTGATCCACCGGACGCGCGCCGATGGCACAGCCACCGGGCAGGCTGACCCGCGCCTCACCGAAGCGGGCCACCAGCGGGCCCAGCACCAGGATGGAGGCGCGCATGGTCTTGACCATCTCGTAGGAGGCCAGCGGGTTGTTCACCCCGGCGGCATCGAGGGTCACGCTGTCGCCATCACGGCTGACCTTGACCCCCATCTGCTCGAGCAGGCGCAGCAGGGTGGCAATGTCGTTGAGCCGCGGCACATTGGTGAAGGTGACCGGCTCGGCCGTCAGCAGCGCCGCACACAGGATGGGCAGGGCCGCGTTCTTGGCACCGGAAATGGCGATCTCGCCCGACAGGCGGGCGCCGCCTTCGATCAACAGTTTATCCATGCATCAAGGGCGTGTTTCAGCCCAGTTCCTTCTGAAATTCGGCCCATTGGGCGGGCGTGTAGGTGGTCAGCTGGAGGGCGTGGATCTCGTTGCCCATCAGCTTGCCGAGGGTGGCATAGACGGCCTGGTGCTGGCGCACGCGGGGCTTGCCTTCGAAGGCCGCGCTGACGACGACGCCGGCAAAGTGGGTGCCGTCATCCCCTTCGATCTTCAGGAATTCGCACTCGAGCCCGGCGGCGACGAGGCGTTCGATTTCACTGGCCAGAAACATGATTCAGATCCTCAGGCCCGCAGCTTGTAGCCCCTGGCAAGCATTTGCAGGGTGATGGCGGCGAGCACGACAAAACAGACAGAAACGACTCCGAAGCTGGCCCACGGGGACACGTCGGAGACACCGAAAAAGCCGTAACGGAACCCGTCAATCATGAAGAAAAACGGGTTGAAATGCGACACCCCTTGCCACACTGCAGGCAGGGAATGGATCGAATAGAACACGCCGGAGAGCATGGTCAGCGGCATGATCAGGAAGTTCTGGAAAGCTGCCAGCTGGTCGAACTTGTCGGCCCAGATTCCCGCGATCACGCCGAGGCTTGCAAGAAACGCGCCGCCCATCAGGGTGAAGGCGATGATCCAGCCCGGCGCGGCAAAGTGCAGATCGGTCAGGGGCAGCGACACCAGTAGCACACCGATGCCGCACAGCGTGGCGCGCAGCACCGCCGCCAGCACGTAGGCGGCGTAGAACTCCCGATAGGAGATCGGCGGCAGCAGCACGAACACGATGTTGCCGGTGATCTTGCTCTGGATCAGCGACGACGAGCTGTTGGCGAAGGCGTTCTGCAGCACCGTCATCATCACCAGACCAGGCACCAGGAAAGCCGTGTAGTTGACGCCCGGATAGGGCTGCACGTGGTCTTCCAGCACATGGCCGAAGATCAGCAGGTAGAGCACAGCATTGAGCACCGGCGACAGCACGGTCTGGAAGCCGACCTTCCAGAAGCGCAGGCATTCCTTGTAAAGCAGGGTCTTGAAGCCTTCCATGGGTCGCCTCAGTTCTGGTTCATGATGCCGACGAAGACCTGCTCCATGTCGGGCTTGCCGAGGACCATGTCCACGACCTTGCCGCCACAGGTACGCACGCCGGCCAGCAGGTCGGCCACCTCGTCGAAGGCGTCGAAGCCGAACTCGAGGGTGCTGCCCTCGGTCTTGAGCAGCTTGCCGGCGAGCGGCCCGGCCAGGGTGATCGCTTCTTCCAGGCTGACCCGCAAGGTGTGGCTGGCAAAGCGCTGCAGCAGATTGGCCGTGGTATCCAGGGCCACCACCCTGCCGGCCTTGAGCATGGCGATGCGCCCGCACAGGGTCTCGGCCTCTTCGAGGTAGTGGGTGGTCAGGACGATGGTGTGGCCGTCCTGGTTGAGCTTGCGGATGAACTGCCACAGGCCCTGGCGCAGTTCCACGTCCACCCCGGCCGTCGGCTCGTCGAGGACGATCACCGGCGGGCGATGCACCAGCGCCTGGGCCACCAGAGCGCGCCGCTTCATGCCACCAGAGAGCATGCGCATGTTGGCGCCGGCCTTGCCAGTGAGGTCCAGGTGATGAAGGATCTCGTCAATCCAGTCGTCGTTGTTGCGGATGCCGAAGTAACCGGACTGGATGCGCAGCATCTCGCGCACCGAGAAGAAAGGGTCGAAGACCAGCTCCTGGGGCACCACCCCCAGCGCCAGGCGGGCCGCCCGGTAGTCCTTGACCACGTCGTGCCCCATCACTTCGAGGGTCCCGGAGTCTGGCCGGGCGAGGCCGGCCAGGGACGATATGAGGGTGGTCTTGCCGGCCCCGTTGGGGCCCAGAAGGCCGAAGAATTCACCCTGGGCCACCTCCAGATCCACGCCGGCCAGAGCCTGGAGGGAACGGAAACGCTTGGTGACGCCGGCTATGCGGATCGCAGGAATCATGGGCGGGGAAAGAGCGGAGGGAAAGGCTGGCCTCAACGGGCCAGCGGCAGGATGGAGTCGACGTCGTAGAGGGACGCAAGGCTGACCAGCGCCGCGGGCGGCTGGTCGATGGACAGGGTGCGCCCGGCGCCACGCGCGACGCGCACCCAGCTGAGCAGCAGGGCCAGGGCCGATGAGTCCACCTGGGTCACCCCGGACAGGTCCACGACCAGATCGGCCGCGGCCACCGGCCCGCGCCCCTCCTCCGCCAGCGCGGCTGCGGTGGCGAGGGTGACGGGGCCTGAAAGACTCAGCCGGTCGCCTTCGGTACGGATCATTTCTTGGCGGAGGCCGTGGTATCGAGCTGCTTGTTCTTGTCCTTGAGGGACTTGATCAAGCCGTCGATACCGCCGGCACGGACTTCCTGGCCGAAGCTGTCACGATAGTTGGTGACCAGGCTGACGCCCGCCACCATCACGTCGTAGACCTTCCAGGCATCGCCCTGCTTGTCGAGGGCATAGTCGATCTGTACCGGCTTGGCACCGGGCTGGCGCACTTCGGTGCGCACCACCACATCGGTGTCCTCGGGCTTGGCCTTGAAGGGCTTGAAGTCAATCTGCTGGTTGCGGTACTGGGTCAGGGCATTGGAGTAGGTGCGCACCAGCAGGCTCTTGAACTCCTGGGTCAGCACGGTCTTCTGCTCGGGGCTGGCCTGCTTCCAGTCCTTGCCCACGGCAAGGCGGGTCATGTGGGCGAAGTCGAAATAGGGGATGACCTTGGTTTCGACCAGCTCGACCGCCTTGCGGGTGTCACCGGACTGGATGGCCTTGTCCTGGCGCACGATGGTGATCACGTCGTCGGTCACACCCTTGACCAGGGCGTCGGGCGCCATGCCCTCGGCGAAGGCGCTGAACTGGACGCCGACACTGAGGGCCAGGGCGGCAAGCACGGTGGAGATACGTTTCATTCCTGAGTCTCTTTCTTGTCGGATTGCGGGGCGGCCTGCGGCGCGGAGGCGCCATCATCGCCGCTCGCCTCGTCATCGTCCGGGTCCTTGACCCGCGGCGGCTGACCATCGTAAACCTGGTTGAGGCGATACTGGATGTAGAAACTGCGCAGGTAACCGTATTTATCCAGGGCCGCCTGCTCCGCCGTGGTATCGGCGCCCAGCAACTGGGCCCGCTTGCTCACGAAGCGCAGGCCGGTAAGGGAATTGCGGGTCGCGACTTCCTCGACCTGGAAGACCGGGTCAACGCTGAGATCGCCGATCAGGCCGACCGTGTCACGCACGTTGCTCGGCCCCAGCAGGGGCAGCACCAGGTAGGGCCCGTCGCCAACGCCCCACTTGCCCAGCGTCTGCCCGAGGTCTTCGTCGTGTTTTTCGAGACCCAGCTCGGTGGCGATGTCGAACAGGCCGAAGATGCCGACCGTGGAATTGACGAGCACCCGGCCGCCATCGGACAGACCGTCGGTGACCTTGCCCTGGAGGAGATTATTGACTCCGATCCAGATGTCGCCAATGTTGCCGAAGAAGTTGCCTACGCCGACCTTGATGGGCAGCGGCGCATAGTCGTACACCTGCGCCACCGGCCGCATGACGTACTTGTCGGCAGTCTCGTTGAAGGCGAAGGTTGCCCGGTTGAGGGGCTCCAGCGGGTCCTTGGGGTGGCCGCCCGGGCCGGCACAGGCCGTCAGGCCAAGCCCCAGCGCAAGGCAGGCAAGCCCCCTCGATACGGTTCCCGATTCTGCTTTCCTGTTCTTCATTGCGATTCATGCACGGGCATCCCCGCCGCATGCTCTCTGTTGTGTTGTGCCAGGGCTTATTTGGCCGGCGCCGTATCTCCCTCGGCCGCCTTGCTGAACATGAACTGGCTGATCAGCTTCTCGAGTACAACGGCCGATTGAGTCTTCTTGATGACATCGCCCGGTGCCAGCATCTTTTCCTCACCGCCGGGATCAAGCCCGAGGTACTGCTCACCGAGCAGGCCGGAAGTGAGGATGTTGGCAAAGGTGTCGGTGGGGAACTTGTAGCGTCCATCCACGGTGAAGACCACTTCGGCCTGGAAGCGTTCATTGTCGTAGTGGATCTCGGAAACGCGCCCAACCAGCACACCGGCAACCTTGACCGGCGCCCGCACCTTGAGGCCACCGATGTTATCGAAGCGGGCCGTGAGCGTGTAGGGCGACTTGATGTCGGACCCCGAGACACTGCCGACCTTGATCGCCAGGAAGAACAGCGCGGCGATACCCATCGCCACGAACACCCCGACCCACAGATCAAGCGTGGTACGACTCATCATTAACCTCGGAACATGAAAGACGTCATTACAAAATCAAGCGCCAGGATGGCCAGGGCCGAACTCACCACGGTACGGGTGATGGCCCGGGAAACACCCTCGGCGGTGGGTACGCAGTCGTAGCCCTCGAAAACGGCAATCAGGGCGACCGCCACGCCGAAGACGCAGCTCTTGATGACCCCGTTGATCACGTCGTAGCGGAAATCCACGGCCGCCTGCATCTGGGCCCAGAACGCGCCATCGTCCACACCGATGGCCACCACGCCGATCAACCAGCCGCCAAACACGCCCATCGCCGAAAACAGGGCGGCCAGCAGCGGCATCGAGATGACCCCGCCCCAGAAGCGCGGCGCCACCACCCGGGCGATCGGGCTCACCGCCATCATGTCCATGGCCTTGAGCTGCTCGGTGACCTTCATCAGGCCGATCTCGGCGGTCACCGCCGAGCCGGCCCGGCTGGCGAACAGCAGGCCGGCCACCACCGGGCCGAGCTCCCGCACCAGGGACAGGGCTACCAGGGTGCCCAGGGAATCGCTGGCGCCATAGCGCTGCAAGGTTTCATAGCCCTGCAGGCCCAGCACCAGGCCGACGAACAGCCCCGACACCAGGATGATCAGCAGCGACATCACGCCGCTGAAATAAAGCTCGCGGATGGTCAGGTGCAGGCGGGTGAAGGATTGCCCCGAATAGAGCAGGACCATCCAGAAGAAGCGGGTGATGAAGCCCAGGCGCCAGACGCCGTTGATCGCCAGCGCCCCCAGCTTGCGCAACACGCCCAGCATCAGGCCGCCCCCCCGGTCAATGCCGTGGCGTAATCGCCTGCCGGATAGTGGAAGGGCACCGGGCCGTCCGCCTCGGCGTGCACGAACTGGTGCACGAAGGGATCGGAGGTGTTGCGGATGTCATCCGGCGTACCTTCGGCCACCACCCGCCCTTCGGAGATGAAATAGATGTAATCGACGATCTGCAGCGACTCCTGGATGTCATGGGTGACGATGACCGAACTGGCCCCCAGCGCGTCGTTGAGGCGCCGGATCAATTGCCCGATCACCCCCAGGGAAATCGGATCGAGGCCGGTGAAGGGCTCGTCGTACATCAGCAGCATGGGGTCGAGGGCGATCGTGCGGGCCAGCGCCACCCGCCGCGCCATTCCGCCGGACAGTTCGGCCGGCATCAGCTTGGCCGCACCGCGCAAACCCACGGCATGCAGTTTCATCAGCACCAGGTCGTTGATCAGCTCGGGCGACAGCTCGGTATGCTCGCGCAACGGAAACGCCACGTTGTCGAAGACCGACATGTCGGTGAACAAGGCGCCGAACTGGAACAACATGCCCATCCGCCGGCGCATGGCATACAAGTCGTCGCGCCCAAGCCGCGCCACATCCTGGCCGTCGACCAGCACGCGCCCCGAACGGGCCTTTTCCTGGCCGCCGATCAGGCGCAACAAGGTCGTCTTGCCGCAACCGCTCCCGCCCATGATGGCCACCACTTTGCCACGGGGGATTGACAGGGAAATGTCGCGCAGGATCGCCCGTTCGCCATAGGCGAAACGCACGTTCTCGAGACGAACAAGAGGCTCGGACATGAGATTTTGTTGCAACGCGGGACGCGGATTGTAGCAGAGCGATTCGTTCCTGACATGCCGGAACGTATGCACCCGGGGGGAAATATCTCGTCACATCAATGTCTTGAGCGCACTACAGCAGGCTTTTCAATGGGCAGTTTATAATGCGGAGTTCCGTTCCACCGACCCTCCACCGACCCATTTCCCGCCCATGCAGGACAAATACCTTCCCGCCGACATCGAGCGCGCCGCCCAGCAGCACTGGGACAGCACCGAAGCCTTCCGCGTCACCGCCGACGCGTCGAAGCCCAAGTACTACTGCCTGTCCATGTTCCCCTACCCTTCGGGCAAGCTGCACATGGGGCACGTGCGCAACTACACCATCGGCGACGTGCTGTCCCGCTTCCACAAGATGAAGGGCTTCAACGTCCTCCAGCCCATGGGCTGGGACGCCTTCGGCCTGCCCGCCGAGAATGCCGCGATCAAGAACCAGGTGCCGCCTGCCAAGTGGACCTACGACAACATCGCCTACATGAAGCAGCAG
Source organism: Zoogloea dura (assembly GCF_012927165.1). GTDB lineage: Bacteria > Pseudomonadota > Gammaproteobacteria > Burkholderiales > Rhodocyclaceae > Zoogloea > Zoogloea dura. Next base: position 59,101 of record NZ_JABBGA010000011.1, on the reverse strand, counting down.
CTCAAGTCGCTGGGTTTTGCCATCGACTGGAACCGAGAGCTGGCCACCTGCACCCCCGAGTACTACAAGTGGAACCAGTGGTTCTTCCTGCGCATGCTCGAGAAGGGCATCGCCGAGCGCAAGACCCAGGTGGTCAACTGGGACCCGGTGGACCAGACCGTACTGGCCAACGAGCAGGTCATCGACGGCCGCGGCTGGCGCACCGGCGCCCTCGTCGAGAAGCGCGAGATCCCGGGCTACTACCTCAAGATCACCGACTACGCCGACGAGTTGCTGGGCGACCTGGACACCCTCGACGGCTGGCCCGAACGGGTCAGGCTGATGCAGGCCAACTGGATCGGCAAGAGCACCGGCGTGCGCTTCGCCTTCAAGCACGACATCGCCGCCCCTGACAACGCTGGCGGCCTGATCGGCGACGGCAAGCTGTGGGTCTTCACCACCCGCGCCGACACCATCATGGGCGTCACCTTCTGCGCCGTCGCCGCTGAACACCCGCTGGCCCTGCATGCAGCCAGGGCCAACCCGGAGCTCGCCGCCTTCATCGAGAAGTGCAAGCACGGCTCCGTCATGGAGGCCGACATGGCCACCATGGAGAAGGAAGGCCTGCCCACCGGCCTGTTCGTCACCCACCCCCTCACCGGCAAGCAGGTGGAAGTGTGGGTCGGCAACTACGTGCTGATGAGCTACGGCGACGGCGCCGTGATGGGCGTTCCCGCCCACGATGAGCGCGACTTCGCCTTTGCCAAGAAATATTCGCTGCCCATCGAGCAGGTAGTAGCCCTCGGCGACAAGCCCTACAGCCTGGATGCCTGGCAGGAGTGGTACGGCAGCAAGGACGGCAGCTGCGTCAACTCCGGCAAGTACGACGGCCTGAACTACGAAGCCGCGGTGGACGCCATCGCCGCCGACCTGACCGCCCTGGGCATCGGCGACAAGAAAATCCAGTGGCGCCTGCGCGACTGGGGCATCTCCCGCCAGCGCTACTGGGGCTGCCCGATCCCCATCATCCACTGCGACAGCTGCGGCTCGGTGCCGGTACCTGACGACCAGCTGCCGGTGGTGCTGCCCGAGGACTGCGTGCCGGACGGCTCCGGCAACCCGCTGCACAAGCGCGAGGACTTCCTCAACGTGGCCTGCCCGTGCTGCGGCAAGCCGGCCCGTCGCGAAACCGACACCATGGACACCTTCGTGGATTCGTCCTGGTACTACGCCCGCTACGCCACCACCTTCGGCAAGGACAAGATGGTGGACGACGAGACCGGCTACTGGATGACCGTCGACCAGTACATCGGCGGCATCGAGCACGCCATCCTGCACCTGCTCTACTCCCGCTTCTGGACCAAGGTGATGCGCGACCTCGACCTGGTCACCTACCGGGAACCCTTCGCCCACCTGCTGACCCAGGGCATGGTCCTGAACAACGCCTTCTTCCACAAGCCCGAAGGCGGCGGCAAGAACTACTTCTGGGAGAGCGAGATCGACATCCGCAAGGATGCCAAGGGCCAGATCACCGGCGCCACTCTCAAGAAGGACGGCACGGAGCTCGAGCACGAGCTCACCACCATGTCGAAGTCCAAGAACAACGGCGTGGACCCGCAGTCCCTCATCGAGCAATACGGCGCCGACACCGCCCGCTTCTTCATGATGTTCGCGGCGCCGCCGGAGCAGACCCTCGAATGGTCCGACGCTGGCGTTGAAGGCGCCTACCGCTTCCTGCGCCGGGTGTGGAGCTTCGGCCACCTGTTCTCCACCGAGATCCGCGGCCAGATCGGCGCCCAGCGCAGCCTGGCCGGCGCCAAGCTGCCCGAGGAGCTGGCCACCTTCCGCCGCGAGATCCACCTGCTCCTCAAGCAGGCCAACTACGACCTGGGCAAGCAACAGTTCAACACGGTGGCTTCGGCCACCATGAAGATGCTCAACGCCATCGAGAAGGCGCCCCGCCAGGGCGCCCTGGCCGCCGAGGTGATCGAGGAGTGCTTCGGCATCCTGCTGCGCGTGCTGTCGCCCCTCACCCCTCACATCAGCCACGCCCTGTGGTCCGCCCTCGGCTATGGCGAGGACATCCTCAAGGCCGCCTGGCCCGAGCCCCTCGACGCCGCCCTGGCCCAGGACGAGCTTGAGCTCATGCTGCAGGTGAACGGCAAGCTGCGCGGCGCCCTGCGGGTGCCGGCCGAAGCCGCCAAGGAGGCCATCGAAGCGGCTGCGCTGGCCCACGAGGCGACCATCAAGTTCCTCGAAGGCCGGCCCGCCAAAAAAGTGGTGGTGGTCCCCGGCCGCCTGGTCAACATCGTCGGCTGAACGCCCGGAGGCTCTCCATGCGCCACATCTTCCTCGCCCCCTGCCTCGCCCTGCTGGCCGCCTGCGCCAACACCCCGGGTGAGCGGGGCCTCTATGAAGGACTCCGCCAGGAGAACCTCCGCCGCCAGTACGAACCGGGCCGCGACATCAGCCGCGACCCGGCGCCCCCCAGCTACGAGGCCTACGAAAAGGAACGCCAGCGCCTCAAGGAGGACCCGCTCCAATGACTTACCCGCCCCGGCCCGGCCGACGCCGCGCCCTCGCCGCCCTCGGCGCCCTACCCCTGCTTGCCACCGGCTGCGGCTTCCAGCTGCGCGGCCAGCGGCCGCTGCCTTTCGACACCCTCTACCTGGGCATGTCGGAGTACTCCGACCTGGCCGCCGCCATCCGGCGCCAGATCCATGCTGGCAGCAACACCCGGGTGGTCAGCAACAAGGAAGAGGCCCAGGTCCGCCTGGAGGTTCTGGCCGACGCCAAGGAAAAGGTCATCCTGGCCCTCAACACCCAGGGCCGGGTCCGCGAATACCAGCTGCGCCTGCGCTACGCCTTCCGCCTGGTGGACAAGAACAACCAGGAAGTCCTGGCCCCCAACGAGATCCTGCTGCGCCGCGACCTGGCCTTCGACGACTCCCAGGTCCTCGCCAAGGAACAGGAAGAGATCCTGCTCTACCGCGACATGCAGAGCGACCTCGTGCAGCAGCTCATGCGCCGGCTGGCTGCTGCCAGGATGCCGGACGCACAGCCCAAGCCGTGATCCTCCGCCCCGAGCAGCTCGCCTCCCAGCTCGACAAGGCCCTCGCCCCCCTCTACGTCCTGCACGGCAATGAGCCCCTGCTGGTCCTCGAGGCGGGCGACGCCATCCGCGCCGCGGCCCGCCGCCAGGGCTACGCCGAACGCGAAGTGCTGGTCGCCGGCCAGGGCTTCCGCTGGGAAAGCCTGCAGTCGGCGGCCGGTAACATGTCGCTGTTCGGCGCCAGCAAGCTCGTCGACCTGCGCATCCCCAACGGCAAACCCGGCCGCGACGGCGGCGAGGCCCTGCAGCGCTATGCGCGCAACCTGGATGACGGCGTCGTCACGCTGATCACCCTGCCCGAGCTCGACTGGGCCACGCGCAAGGCCGCCTGGTTCACCGCCCTGGCCGAAGCCGGCGTGGCGGTCGAACTCAACGCCCCGGAACGGGACCGCCTGCCCGAGTGGATCGCCCGGCGCCTCGCGAATCAGCAGCAGAAGGCCAGCGCGGACGCCCTGGGCTTCATCGCCGATCATGTCGAAGGCAACCTGCTGGCGGCCCACCAGGAGATCCTCAAGCTCGGCCTGCTGCACCCGCCCGGCGAGCTGAGCCTGGACGCCGTGCGCGATGCGGTGCTCAACGTGGCCCGCTACGACGTCGACAAGCTGCGCACCGCCCTGCTGGAAGGCGACGCGGCCCGCTGCGCCCGCCTGCTCGAAGGCCTCAAGGGCGAAGGCGAAGCCCCACCCCTGGTGCTGTGGGCCCTGGCCAACGAAGTCCGCAGCCTGGCCAACCTGCGCCAGGGCCTCGACGAAGGCCAGCAACTTCAGGGGCTCCTCAAGGTCGAACGGATCTTCGACGACCGTCGCAAACAGGCCCTGCAGCGTGCACTGCCCCGCCTCGGCGGCGCCCAGCTGCGTACCGCGATCTTGCACGCTGCAAGGATTGACCGGATGATCAAGGGCCTGACCGGCGGAGACGTCTGGGACGAATTCCTGCAACTCTGCCTGCGCATCTGCGCACCGGCCCGCGGCACCCCGGCACGACGCTGACCGCCGCCCCCGTATCGAGAAGAGACAAGATGGACATCAAGACCTACATGCAGACCGTCGGCCGCCAGGCCCGCGCCGCCTCCCGCGCGGTGGCGGCCGCCTCCACCGACGCCAAGAACACTGCCCTGCTCGCCATGGCCGCCGAGATCCGTACCCACCGGGCCGAGCTCACCGCCGCCAACCAGCGCGACCTCCAGGAGGCCCGCGCCAATGGCCTCGAGGCAGCCATGATCGACCGCCTGACCCTGTCCGAAAAGGGCATCGAGGCGATGGCCCAGGGCCTCGAGCAGGTCGCCGCCCTGCCCGACCCGGTCGGCGAGATGGGCGAGCTGAAGCGCCGCCCCTCCGGCATCACCGTCGGCAAGATGCGCGTCCCGCTGGGTGTCATCGGCATCATCTACGAGGCCCGCCCCAACGTTACCGCCGACGCCGCGGCCCTGTGCCTCAAGTCCGGCAACGCCGCCATCCTGCGCGGCGGCAAGGAGGCCCTGCACTCCAACCAGGCCATCGCCACCTGCGTCCGGGCCGGCCTGGCCGCCGCCGGACTGCCGCAGACCGCCATCCAGGTCATCGAGACCACCGACCGTGCCGCCGTGGGCGAGCTGATCGCCATGCCGGAATTCGTCGACGTGATCGTTCCCCGTGGCGGCAAGGGCCTCATCGAGCGGATCTCCAACGACGCCCGGGTGCCCGTCATCAAGCACCTGGACGGCAACTGCCACGTGTACGTGGACCAGTTCGCCGACCCGGCCAAGGCACTGGCCATCGTCGAGAACTCCAAGACCCAGCGCTACGGCACCTGCAACACCACCGAATCCCTGCTGGTGGATGCCAGCATTGCCACGGCCCAGCTGCCGGCCTTGGGCATCATGCTGGCCGGCAAGGGTGTCGAGCTGCGCGCCTGCCCGGCATCGCTGGCCATCCTGCGGGAAGCCGGCATTCCGGCCGCCCAGTTGAAGGAAGCCATCGAGTCCGACTGGACCGAGGAATTCCTGGCCCCCATCATCGCCATCAAGGTGGTGGACGGCCTCGATGCGGCCATCGACCACATCAACACCTGCTCGTCCCAGCACACCGAGTCCATCGTCACCGAGAACCACACCCGGGCCATGCGCTTCCTGCGCGAGGTGGACTCGGCATCGGTGATGATCAACGCCTCGACGCGCTTCGCCGATGGCTTCGAGTACGGCCTTGGCGCCGAGATCGGCATCTCCACCGACAAGATCCACGCCCGTGGTCCGGTCGGCCTGGAAGGCCTCACCAGCCAGAAATGGATTGTCTTCGGAGATGGCCACGTGCGCGCCTGATGCCCACATAAATCTCCTGTCCGGGTGCATTCCCGGCTAAGATTCAAACGCCCGTTTGATTCGCATCTCAGTGCGACAGGCGGGCGTTTGCACATCCATACCAACAAGACAGGAGACAGCCATGAAACCCTTTCTACGCACGGCACTGCTCGCCATTGCCATGCTCACCGGACACGCGGCACACGCCGGCGATATTGCCGGCGTCCATTTCGACGAGCGGACCAGCCTTGCCAATTCCGAGCTCCAGCTCAATGGCGGCGGCCTGCGCACCCGCTTCATGCTCAAGATCTACGCGATCGGCCTGTATTCGCCAAAGAAAGCCGACAACCTCGAGGCCCTTCTCGCCCAGGCCGGCCCCCGCCGCATTCAAATCGTGACCCTGCGCGAACTCACCGCCGAGCAGTTTGCGGACGGCCTGGTCGAAGGCCTGCGCAGGAATCACACGGAAGCGGAATATGCCCGGCTGCAAGCCCGTATCGATGAATTCAGGGCCGCGCTGCTCAGCCTGCGAAACGCCGCCCCCAATACGGTGATCCGCCTCGAATGGCTGCCCGGCAGCGGCACCCGCCTCCTAGTCGGCAATGAACAGCGCGGCCGGGACATTCCCGGCGAGGACTTCCAGCGTGGCCTGTTACGCATCTGGCTGGGAGATAAGCCGGTGGATTCCGACTTGCGGAGCAGCCTTCTCGGCAGGAATTGAGCGTATTGCGGCATCTCCCGCCGCGGCGCAGAATCGGGAGATGCCCGCTCAAGCCCCCCCTCCCGGCACCCGGCCGCCTGCCGGATTTGCCAGCATCATGCCGGCCCCATTTGGCCGGATAGGCATCCGCTGCACCGACGGATTGATAGACGAAATCGTTTTCCTGCCGCCGGAAACTCCCCTCATCGCCCCCAACGGAATGCTCGAGGAAATGGCCGTCAGCCAGATCGGGCGCTACCTCAACGACCCGGAATTCCCCCTGGATCTGCCCCTCGCCTGGCGTGGCACGGAATTCCGCCGCCAGGTGTGGGCCGCCATCGCACGGATCCCCCGGGGCCACAGCAGCACCTACGGCGAACTGGCCCGCCAGCTGGACAGCAGCCCGCGGGCGGTGGGGCAGGCCTGCGGCGACAATCCCTTTCCCCTCGTCATTCCTTGCCACCGGGTCACGGGCCGGACTGAAATCGGCGGCTTTGCCCACGACTGCGGCGGCTTTCTGCTCGAAACAAAGCACTGGCTATTGCGTCACGAAGGTGTCCTGCCCCCCAGGCTACCGGGCTTCTGAAACCTCAATTCGCGGAACCACCGCTCAACGGCACGCTCCAATTCCCGTCAATGCCTTTCACCGGAAAGCCCCGAAACATGTCCCGCACGTCCCTGTCAGCTCCCGAAACCCCGGCCACCCGCTTTCTCCGCCAGCATCACACGGCCTTCTCCGCCCATCCCTATGCCTACGAAGAGCACGGAGGCACCCGCGTCTCGGCCCGCGAGCTGAATGTGCACGAGCATGCCGTCATCAAGACCCTGGTAATGGAGGATGAAGCCCGGCAGCCCCTCATCGTGCTGATGCATGGCGATCGCAAGGTATCCACCAAGGAGCTCGCCCGCCAGGCCGGCCGCAAGCAGATCAGCCCCTGCGACCCCGCCGTCGCCCAGCGCCACACAGGCTATCTGGTCGGCGGCACCTCGCCTTTCGGTACCCGCAAGAGCATGCCGGTATTCATGGAGGAATCGATCCTGGACCTGCCCCTGATATATATCAACGGTGGAAAGAGGGGCTTTCTCGTCGGCGTACATCCCCACGATATCGTCCAGATGCTGCACCCCGGCCTGGTGAATGTGGCCCTGGAATAAAATGAAATAAAAACACTTGCCAAATACCAGCCTGCTGGTGGCAAAATAAAAGGCGCAATAAGGGCATGGCACATGCCAGCCTCTACCTACAATCGGGCACTTCAGTCAAAGCCATTGCCCCTGGCCAAAGGACACGACACCATGGAACTCTCTTCCCTCTCCCTCACCGAATTGCGCCGCCTGCAATCGAAGGTTGAAACCGAAATCCGCCGCCGCTCCGACACGGCCAAGAAGGATCTGCTCAAGCGCATGCAGAAGCTTGCCGCAGAACACGGCATGAGCCTCACCGAAGTGCTCGGTCAGGAAAGTGCCGAAAAGCCGGCTGCCGCGGCTCCCCGCAAGGCCGCCGCGAAGCCGGCCAAGAAGGCCGCCAAGCCCGCCTCCACGATCAAGTTCCGCCACCCGGAAAACCCCGCCATCGGCTGGACCGGTCACGGCCGCAAGCCCCAGTGGGTGATCGACTGGCTGGCCCAGGGCAAGCCGCTGGATGATTTGCGCGCCAATGCCGCTGCCGCCGAAGCAGCCTGAGGCACAAATCAACAGGGCGCCCGACGGCATTGGCCGCGAGCGCCCTGTAATGTCCCCGCAGTGTTTCAATCAGCGGTATCGAGCACGCTGATTGCCATGCGCAATCAGCGTGGCAATCCGGCGGTGGGTGCATGCTCGGGCGGAGGGGACCCATCCCGCCCCCGCTCTATGAATACACCCACGCGTCGCACATCCTTCATCACACCAATTTTTGCAATCGCCAGCTTCACCCACGGCGCACCAAATTCGTCAAAAAGCAGTTTGACGATGAATTCGCCAAGCGTCTCGATCAGATTGAATTGATGACTGGCCAGCTCCTCGCGGATCCGCTCGATCACCCTGGCGTAATCGATCGTATCGGCAATGTCGTCGTGCTCTGCCGCGGCGTCCGGCACCCCGAAGGTCAGATTCAACTCGAGTGTCTGCTCGGTCACCCGCTCCCGCGGATAAATACCAACCCGGGACTTGACCCGCAATGCTTCGATAAAAATGAAATCCATCGTCTGTCCCAGCTAAAATCGCCGCCATTCTAGCTCGCGCCACACTCAACGAATGCAACTCGCGCTCCTGCTCGCCGCCTACCTCCTCGGCTCCATCCCCTTCGCCGTCGTCGTCAGCCGCCTTTTCGGCATGGCCGACCCCCGCAGCTACGGCTCGGGCAACCCCGGTGCCACCAATGTCCTGCGCAGCGGCAACAAGCTCGCCGCGATCCTGACCCTGCTCGGTGACGGCTTCAAGGGCTGGCTTGCCGTCTTCCTGGCCGCACGCTTCGGCCCCGAGCTGGGCCTGCCCGACAGCGCCGCCCCCATCGCCGCACTGGCGGCCTTCCTGGGCCACCTGTTTCCGGTATTCCTGGGCTTCAAGGGCGGCAAGGGCGTCGCAACGGCGGCCGGCGTGCTGCTCGGCGCCAGCGGCTGGCTGGGGCTGGCCACCCTCGGCGTGTGGCTGGGAGTCGCCGTCACCACCCGCTACTCGTCACTCGCCGCGCTGTGCGCCGCCGTCGCCTCACCGGGCATCGCCTTCCTGCTGGGCCTTGCCCCGGCCTGGATCCTCTCCATCAGCATCATGTCGGGCTTGCTGGTGTGGCGGCACACGGACAACATCAAGCGCCTGCTGAGCGGCCAGGAAAGCCGCATCGGCAGCAAGAAGAAGGACGCCTGACCACTCCCGGCCGGGAGGCTACCCGGCACCCACCGGCGCCGCGATGTCCATCAGGTTCCAGCGTGGCCTCACCGCAAAGCACCCATCCGCATCCGCCCCCCGCTCCCCGGCCATGAAACGCAGGGCGCCAGCGAAGGCGATCATGGCGCCGTTGTCGGTACACAGCTCCAGTTCCGGGTAGAACACCCGCGCCTTGCGCCGCAATGCAGCCTGGTCGAGGGCGCTGCGCAGGGCCAGATTGGCCCCCACCCCGCCAGCCACCACCAGTTGCTTCAGCCCGGTATGGCGCAAGGCCGCCATCGACTTGGCCACCAGGACCTCCACCGCCGCCGCCTGGAACTCCGCCGCCAGATCAGCCTTGTCGGCCTCGCAGAAGCCCGGCGTCCCGACAGCGGTGAGGACCGCCGTCTTGAGCCCGCTGAAGCTGAAATCGAAATCCTTGCTGTGCAGCATCGGCCGCGGCAGCTTGAAGCGTCCCGGCGCACCCGCCTGCGCCAGGCGGGCCAGCGCCGGACCACCCGGATAGCCCAGGCCGATCAGCTTCGCTGTCTTGTCGAAGGCTTCGCCCGCCGCGTCGTCCACGGTTTCTCCGAGCAGGGTGTAGCCGCCCACCCCCGTCACCCGCATCAGCTGGGTATGCCCACCCGACACCAGCAAGGCCACAAATGGAAAATCCGGCGGCGTTGCAGACAACAGCGGCGACAGCAGATGCCCTTCGAGGTGATGCACCGGCAGCGCCGGGATGCCCAGCGACACGCCCAGCGCCTCGGCCACGCTCGACCCGACCAGCAGCGCACCGGCCAACCCTGGGCCGGCGGTATAGGCGATCCCGTCGATCCCGGCCAGGCTCAGCCCGGTGTGCTCCAGCAACTCGCGGAGCAACACGGGAAGGCGCCGGATGTGATCCCGCGATGCCAGCTCCGGCACCACCCCGCCGTAGGCGGCATGCAGATCGACCTGGGAATGCAGGCGGTGGCCCAGCAAGCCCCGCTCCGTGTCGTAAATGGCAACGCCCGTCTCGTCACAGGAGGACTCGATACCCAGAATGCGCATGATGCATCCGCAAGAAAAAAGGAGATTTTACCCTCAGCCCACCCACAAAGCGAAAAGTGGACTTGGTAGACCCGAACGAACTGGTTATACTCTTCTTTTTTCCGTCCAAGAATTTTCGAGGAAGCACGCAATGCCGGGTATTCGCGTCAAAGAAAACGAGCCGTTCGAAGTTGCCATCCGCCGCTTCAAGCGCACTATCGAAAAAGTGGGCCTGCTGCCCGAACTCCGCTCGCGTGAGTTTTACGAAAAGCCGACCGCCGAGCGCAAGCGCAAGCTCGCCGCCGCCGTCAAGCGCCATCACAAGCGCCTGCGCAGCCAGACCCTGCCCCCGAAGATGTACTAAGCAACACCCAGGTACACGCTTCCCGATCGCCACGCGATACGCGCATCTGCGCGAGCGCGTGGCGTTTGCGCTTTTCCGCGCCCGCCGACGGACGCCCTCCCCCGGGCCTCCCCAGGCCACCCGCTCCATCACAGAGGAATCCCCACGCAATGTCGCTGAAGGTCCGGATCAACGATGACATGAAGGCCGCCATGCGCGCCAAGGAAGCCGCCCGCCTTTCCGCCCTGCGCCTGCTTCTGGCAGCCATCAAACAGAGGGAAGTGGACGAGCGCATCGAACTGGACGACGCAGCGATCGTCGCCGTGGTAGACAAGATGCTCAAGCAGCGCCGGGACTCCGTCTCCCAGTTCGAAGGCGCCCAGCGCTTCGACCTGGCCAGCGCAGAGCGCTTCGAGATCGAGGTACTGTCCGCCTACAAGCCCGAAGGCCTGAGCACCGAGCAGATCACCGCCCTCATCGACGCCGCCATCGCCACCACCGGCGCGGCCAGCCCCGCAGACATGGGCAAGCTGATGGCCGAACTCAAGCCCAGGCTGGCCGGCAAGGCCGACATGGCCGAGGTCTCCAAGCTGGTCAAAGCCCGACTCGGCAACTAGGATTCATGAGGATGGCGCCTCCGGCGCCGTCGCCCCATTCATGATCCCGCAGTCCTTCATCCAGGATTTGCTCGCCCGCGTCGACATCGTCGAGGTCGTCGAGCGCTACCTCCCCCTGAAAAAGGGCGGAGCGAATTATTTCGCCTGCTGCCCCTTCCACGGCGAGAAATCCGCCTCCTTCTCCGTCAGCCCGACCAAGCAGTTCTATCACTGCTTCGGCTGCGGCGCCCACGGCAGCGCCATCAGTTTCCTGATGGAATACAGCGGCCTGGGCTTCATCGACGCCGTCAAGGAACTGGCCAGCAACGTCGGCATGACGGTCCCGGACGACGACTTCACCCCAAACCGGGACCGCGCCCACGAACAATCCCTGACCGAGGTCATGGCCCAGGCCGCGCGCTTCTACAAGGAGCAGCTCAAACGCAGCCCGGTGGCGGTGGACTACCTCAAGGGCCGCGGCCTCACCGGCGAGATTGCCGCCCGCTACGGCCTCGGCTACGCCCCCGAAGGCTGGCAGTCACTGCAGGCCGCCTTCGCCGACTACAGCGCCGGGCAGCTGCTGGAGTGCGGCCTGGTCCTCGAGAACGAACAGGCCCGCCGCTACGATCGCTTCCGCGACCGCATCATGTTCCCCATCCAGGACCAGCGCGGCAACGTCATCGGCTTCGGCGGCCGGGTGCTCGGCAAGGGCGAACCCAAGTACCTCAACTCCCCGGAAACCCCCATCTTCGAAAAGGGCCGCGAACTCTATGGCCTCGTCCAGGCCCGCCAGGCCGTGCGCGACCATGAATGCGTGCTGGTGGTGGAAGGCTACATGGACGTGGTCGGCCTGGCCCAGTTCGGCGTCGGCAACGCCGTGGCCACCCTCGGCACCGCAGCCACTCCGCACCATATCCAGAAGCTGCTGCGCCTTACCGACCGGGTGGTCTTCTGCTTTGACGGCGACGCGGCCGGCCGCCGCGCTGCCGGCCGCGCCCTGGAAGTCAGCCTGGAGCACCTGGCCGACAACAAGACCATCACCTTCTTGTTCCTGCCCGAAGAGCACGACCCGGACAGCTTCGTGCGCAGCGAAGGCCCCGACGCCTTCCGCGCCGCCATGACGCGCGCCCTGCCGCTGGCCGAGTTTCTGCTAGCCGAGCTGCGCAAGGACATCGACCTGGACACCGCCGAAGGCTGCGCCCGCCTGGTCCACGAAGCCAAGCCCCTGGTCACCCGCATCGCCGCCCCGCTGCTGCGCCTGCAGGTGATCAAGATGCTGGCCGAAGCAGCCGGCTTCACGCAGGCCGAAGTCGAGCAATCCTTCGGCCTCAAGACCAACCCACCGCCTCGCCGCTTCGACCCGGACAACGCGTTCGAGGGCGAAGGCCGGCGCGGCAACGGCAACTTCCGCGGGCGCCGGGGCTTTGGCAAGGAACTGCCGCGACTCGCCCCGCGCACCGCACCGCTCAACCCCATCGAGACCCTGCTGCGCCTGGTCGTGCAACACCCCGTGCTGGCAGCCCGCATGCCCATCGACCTGCTGCCGGGCGACACCCCCGAGGGCAGCGCACTGATCGCCATCACCGACGCAATGAGCGTGGGCGACCTGCCGACCCACGGCGTCGGCGCCCTGCTGGAGCATTACCGGGACACCCCGCACGCCGCCACGCTGGGCCGCATCGCGGCGCAGCTAGCCGACATGCCCATGGACGAGACGGTTCTGGAACCCCTGCTCAACGACACGCTCTACAAGCTCGAGGCCACCCAGGTCGAGCAGGAATTCCTCGCCCTCAATGCCCAGGCTCGCGAAGGCGGGCTCGACCCCACCGGCCGCAGACGCCTCGCGGAGCTGCTGGTGCAGAAAGAAAAGCTTAAAAAACGACCCAAAGTATCGGATTCGTAATATAATTTTCGGTTTCGCGCAATTCGCTCGCCGAGACGATCAACGACAAATCGGACGACACATCGAGGACAGTCATGACCACGGAAAAAGCCAAACAACCGCGCAAAGCGCCTGCCAAGCCGCGAGCTGCGAAGGTCAAGGACAAACTCGCCCCGATGATTGCCGAGGCCCCCTCGGCGGAAGAGGCGGAAGTCCGCCGCACCCGGCTCAAGAGCCTGATCGCCCTCGGCAAGGAGCGCGGCTACCTGACCTACGCCGAGATCAACGACCACCTGCCCGACGACCTGGTTGACGCCGAGCAGATCGAATCGATCATCACCACCTTCAACGACATGGGCATCCAGGTCTTCGACGTGGCCCCTGCCGCCGAAGACCTGCTCATGTCGGAAGTCGCCCCCACCGTGGTGGACGACGAGCAGGCCGAAGCCGAAGCCGAGCAGACCCTCTCCGCGGTCGACTCCGAGTTCGGTCGCACCACCGACCCCGTGCGCATGTACATGCGCGAGATGGGCACCGTGGAACTCCTCACCCGCGAAGGCGAAATCGAGATCGCCAAGCGCATCGAGGAAGGCCTCAAGCACATGATCCAGGCCATCTCGGCCTGTCCGACCACCATCTCCGACATCCTCGAAGCCGCCGACAAGATCTCCAAGGAGGAGATGCGCATCGACGAGCTGATCGACGGGCTGATCGACCCCAACGCCGTCGAGGCCATTGAAGAGCTCGCCGAGAGCGACGACCTCGACGTAGACGACGCCGAAGAGGAAGAAGACGAGGAAGACGGCGCCGGCGGCGGCGCCCAGTCTGCCTCCCTGATCAAGCTCAAGGCCGAGGCCCTGGAACGCTTCGCAACCCTGCGCGACCTCTACGAAAAGATGGTCGCCAGCCTGCAGAAGAAGGGGCCCCAGGACAAGACCTACATGAAGCTCCAGGAGCAGATCTCCAGCGAGCTCATGAACATCCGCTTCACCGCCCGCACCACCGAACGCCTGTGCGACGCGGTGCGCCACATGGTCGACCAGGCCCGCACCCACGAGCGCAAGATCCTCAACCTGTGCGTGGACAAGGCCGGCATGCCCCGCCCCCACTTCATCAAGAGCTTCCCGGGCAACGAGACCAACCTGGACTGGCTCAAGGCCGAGATCGCCAACGGCCCGGCCAATACCGCCGTGCTGATGCGCATGCAGCCTGCCGTGCTGGAAGAGCAGCAAAAGCTCATCGACCTGCAGGACCGCATCGGCATTCCGCTGAAGGACCTCAAGGACATCAACAAGCAGATGTCCACCGGTGAAGCCAAGGCCCGCCGCGCCAAGCGCGAGATGACCGAGGCCAACCTGCGCCTGGTGATCTCCATCGCCAAGAAGTACACCAACCGCGGCCTGCAGTTCCTCGACCTGATCCAGGAAGGCAACATCGGCCTGATGAAGGCCGTGGACAAGTTCGAATACCGCCGCGGCTACAAGTTCTCCACCTACGCCACCTGGTGGATCCGCCAGGCCATCACCCGCTCGATTGCCGACCAGGCCCGCACCATCCGCATCCCGGTGCACATGATCGAGACGATCAACAAGATGAACCGGATCTCCCGCCAGATCCTGCAGGAAACCGGCAACGAGCCGGATCCCGCGACCCTGGCCGAGAAGATGGAAATGCCCGAGGAGAAGATCCGCAAGATCCTCAAGATCTCCAAGGAACCCATCTCCATGGAGACCCCGATCGGCGACGACGACGACTCCCACCTGGGCGACTTCATCGAGGACAACGCCACCATGGCCCCGGCCGACGCGGCGCTGTACTCCAGCCTGCGCGACGCCACCAAGGAGGTCCTCGACTCCCTCACCCCGAGGGAAGCCAAGGTTCTGCGCATGCGTTTCGGCATCGAGATGAATACCGACCACACCCTTGAAGAGGTCGGCAAACAGTTCGACGTGACCCGCGAACGGATCCGCCAGATCGAAGCCAAAGCCCTGCGCAAGCTGCGCCACCCCAGCCGCTCCGAGCGCCTGCGCAGCTTCCTCGACAACGAAGCCTGACCCGACCAAGGGGCCGCCCGCGGCCCGCAACCCTTTCGGGCCCATAGCTCAGTTGGTTAGAGCAGGCGACTCATAATCGCTTGGTCACAGGTTCAAGTCCTGTTGGGCCCACCATATGCATCAAGCACTCAGGCCAACCCTCCGGGGTTGGCCTGAGTGCTTATATGGGTTCGGGTCGAGCCAGGGTTTCACGGCCCCTGTCGTCGTACTCGGCTAGCTGTGCTGCCCGGCCAAGGCGGATCGACGCCCGCCCCCTCATCGCTCCGGGGCAACAGTCGCCAGCCGTACCGTGAAGTGGAAGTTCGAGCCCACACCGGGCCGGCTGCTGACACCGATCTCGCCATTCATCAACTGGACCAGCTTGCGGCACAGGGCCAGGCCGAGGCCGGTGCCACCGTGGCGCCGGGTGGATGAGCCATCACCCTGCTCAAAGAGGGAGAAGATCCGTTGCAGGTCGGCCTCGGGAATACCTGTTCCCTCGTCCTCCACGCAACAGTACAGGCTCAGCTCGGCCAGGCTCTCGCTGGCAATGCGGAAGCGGACGGTGATCCGCCCCTGCCCGGAGAACTTGATCGCGTTGTCCACCATGTTGTGGACGACCTGGGTAATCCTGGCCGGGTCGCCAAAGACGGTTCTGTCCGACAAGGCGGGCTCGATTTCGATGCCGAGGGTCAGGCCCTTGCCACTTGCGATCGGGCCGAATATCTCCTGCAGGCTCTCGCCGATCCCGGCCGGACGGAATGCCTTCAGTTCAAGCGACATGCGCTCGGCCTCGATGTCGGCGATATCGATCAAATCGTTGATGAGGGTGAGCAAGCGCTGGGAAGCCAGCCTGGCTTTATCGAGGTGGCCCTGCTGCCTCGGGTCCTCCGCCCGCTTCAAGGCCAGGCTGGTCATCCCCATGATGGCGTTCATCGGGGTGCGCAGTTCATGGCTGACATTGGCCACGAACATGTTCTTGGCGCGGTGGGCGCTTTCGGCGGCGTCCTTGGCAATGCGCAGGGCGGTCGTACGGTCGGCCACCAGCGCTTCCAGGTGGTCCTGGCGACGCTCACGCTCGAGTTCGGAGCGCTTCTGCGCGGTGATGTCCATCAGCGCGCCCGACAGGATCTCGTGCTGGCCGTCAGGAAGAAGGACCCGGTCGGCCCGCTCCCGGTGCCAGCGGAGATCGCCGTCCGGCAGCAGGAAGCGGTACTCCACGTCCATCGGTTCCTGCCCCGCCTTGCAGGCCATCTCGGCAGCCAGCAGGCGCGCCCTGTCGTCCGGATGCACACGGGCATAGAAATCGGCAGGATTGGCGAACTTCACATCCCGGGGAAATCCGCGGATGTCATATACCTCGTCCGACCAGAACCACTGGTCCGTCGCGGACTCCCAGCGATACAGGCCGATTCTGGCAAAGGCGAGGGCCTGTTCGTACCATTCATTGAGGCAGCGCAGGCGGGCCAGTTCGGCGGCGGAGCCGGATGCGGCCGGGGGCACGGCAGAACCCTCAGGAATCGAAGGAAGGGGCGTCATCGGCGTAGTCATGGCAGTAGCGTGTTCATCAGGCTGGGGCACTATCTCGATCACGGTACGGGATTGCCATCCATGAGTGAAGTGAAGCGCGTCATAGCCTGCAGCCCCTTACGACCCTAGGATGTCGGCAGGCATGACTCTGCATTGAAACCATGGGGCCCATCTCAAACCTTTCCAGCACCATCCTGTGGCGCGCCATCACCGCCACAGGCGAAACCGAGATCTTCCATCTCAAGCTCATTGCCGATGACTGGGCAGGAGCGGATGGCAGGGTCGAAGCCGTGACCGCCGATCTGCATTCACTCTGCCTGACCAGCCTGTCCGTAGAGTTCGATTGACGGCCGCGGCGCTGCCCCAGCCCTCAGATCTGGTAGTCCTCCACGTCGGAGTGGGCGCCGGGCGCCGTGCTCTTCACCAGCAAGGCGGTAGCCCAGAAGGTGCTTCCCTCGCCCGGCAAGCTGTCACACCCTGCGTCCCCACCCATCATCCTGGCCAGTTGCCGGACGATGGCAAGGCCCACGCCGGTCCCGCCGTAGCGCCGCGTGTTCGAGTTGTCGGCCTGCTCGAAGTGTTCGAAGAGCCGGTCGATATGCTCCCTGGCCACGCCGATCCCCTCGTCCTGCACTTCGAAGCGGACCAACGCATTGCCCGCCGCCTCGCTCACACACATGACCCCTATCCGGATCGTACCCTTCTCGGAAAACGTGATGGCATTGTTGCAGAAGCAGGCAAGAATCGTGGTGAGGTGAACAGGATCCCCCAGCAGCAGCTCCGGGAGTGGCCCAACGTGATGCGTGACCTGAAGCCCCTTTGGCTGTGCTCGCTCAAGGGCCATTGCGGCGACATCACCGATCAACTGCTCGATGTCGAGCTTTTTCAGCCGCACGTGAGTCGATCCTGATTCGATATCCACCAGGGTCAGGATGCCGCCGATGACGGTATCGAGTCTCTTGACACCGGCCTCCAGCATCGCGAGGCGGCGCGACTGCTTTTCGGTCAGCGGGTCCCGCCGGAAAAGGCCTGCCACACCGGCAATGTGATGCAAGGGCGTGCGCATTTCGTGGGACATGTTGCCGAGGAACAGCGTCTTGGCCCGGTTCGCAGCTTCTGCCCGCCCCCGCGCATCTTCCAGGGCGTGCATGAGGGCCCGTCGGTGGGTGATGTCTTCAATGACCGCGGATGAAAACTTGATCTGCCCTGCGGCGTCCCGGACGGAATGGGCAACGACATGCACCCAGATCGTGGTGCCGCTCTTCGTCAAGATACGCTTCTCGATGTCCAGGACATCGCTCTCCCCAGCCCAGAAAGAACGCATCCGGGTGAGTTCGCCGCCAACATCATCGGGATGCGTGATGTCGGATGGCCGCATCTGCCCTATCAATTCCTCGCGCGCATAGCCGGTCATCTCGCAATAGCGGTCATTGACCAGTTGATAGAGCCCCTCCGCATCGAGTTGGGCGGCGCCGATCGCAAGGTTGTTGAAATAGACCCTGAACTGCTCGTTCTTCTCCTGGATCTTCTCCTCTGCAACTCTCCTCAAGGCCTCCTTCTCTGCATGCAAATTCCTGAATGCATGCTTGCGCCGCCCTAACAGCAACAATCCGACCAATGTGCCGGCGGCACTGAATGCATAAAGGGCTCCCATTTCCATCGCCGAATGACGCCATTCGGCAAAAACGCCATCCACGTCGCGGCTTACCCCAATCACCAGGGGCTTGTCGGCGGTGGCGCCGGAAGGATGAACCGTACGGATCGCAAAGAAGCGCTTGTCACCGGTGGCTGTCGCCACATCCGCGATAAAGGAGGCATGCCGGCCACTCTCCATGTGGCGAACAAAAGGTGAATCGGACTTTTTTGACAGCGATATGCCGCGGATGTCCGGACTCGTCTGGGTACTATAAACAACCTGCCCGTCGGCATGAGCCACCGACAGGCGCATGTCGCTCGCGTACAGCATGGAGCGCATCAGCACGCCAAAGAACTCCGGGTCGACGATGGCCAGCAGATAGCCCTTGAACGGCTCGGAATCGACACTTAGCGTTTTGCCCAGACTGATCGTGAAGTTTCCCAGGGGCGTGTTGAAGGGGCGTGACACATACAACATGTCCGGCTGATGGCTTTCCCTGATCGTCGAATAGCGCTCACTGTCCCGGAAGTTCAATCCGATGAGCTGGGCCTTGTTGCTGGCGACGACCACGCCCTCGGCATCGACATACAGCAAGGTTCTTATACCGGTCATCGCCTCGGAGAGAATCATCATTCTCCGGCTGACACGCTGGACACCATCCTTCTCGAACAACTGGCCGGGAATATCCTCCCTGAGCGCATCCATCATCCGCGACGTGGCGCGCAGTTGCTCGCCTATGTTTGCGTCCAGCGCCTTGGCCAGGAGCGTGAGCCGTTCCTCCTCGCGTTCGGCGGTTCTGATGTATTCAAAATAGATATCCACCCCGATCAACGAACCCACCAGTCCAAGCACGACCAGACTGACCCTCCAGGAACGTTTCATACACCCCTCCGCGCCTCCAGGCGCAATTCTTTTGGCTGCGCAGCCATATGCCCTTTACTATATCCGCAGTTATGGTCAACCGTCCGAGACGCACGCCCACAAACGGGTACGGGGGAGCGATCACCACCTGGCAGATCGCCCCCCTGCAGACCTGCGCGGCCTCCTGGCACCTTATCCTCCGCCCATGTGTGCAAACTACCGCCCCTCCTCCCCGGAAGACCTCGCCGCCTTTCCACTGCCGCCCCCCGGTTTCGCCTATGCCGAGGCCTACCCGGGCGCCATCGTTCCCATCGTCACCAACTACGCGCCGCGCATGTGGGTGCCTGCCTGCTTCGGTCTGATCCCGGCCTGGGCCAGGGACACGAAGATCGCCCGCAGCACCTATAACGCCCGCTCCGAGAGCGTGGGCGAGAAGCCCTCATTCCGGCGCGCCTGGCTACGAGGGCAGCTCTGCATCATTCCCGCCGCTGCCCTCTACGAACCCTGCTACGAGACCGGCAAGGCGGTGCGCTGGCGGATCGAACGGGATGACGGCAAGCCGATGGGGATTGCCGGAATCTGGGAGAGACGGCAGCAGGACGACGGCTTGCCGCAGTGGTCGATGAGCATGCTGACCGTCAATGCCGACGGCCATCCGCTGATGGGGCGCATGCACAAGCCCGAGGATGAGAAGCGCTCCGTGGTCATCCTGCCCCACGATGCCTGGGGAAGCTGGCTGCGCTGCCGGTCGGAAGAAGAGGCACGGCACCTGCTGACCGCCGCCAACGATCCGACCCTGCGCGCCTCGCCTGATCAAGGCTAGCGTGGCACTCCCGGCCCCCACGCCCCACCTCGGCCGGCCCGGGCAATCGCCGAGGTTATTTTTCAATGAAGCGCGCGGAAAGATGAACGCTTTTCCACCGGGATGCAGGATACTTATCGCGCCGCAATACCGACCGTCACGCAGTGTCTGAACTCGATCCAACCCAAACCGAAAGCCCGACCCCGCCGCCTGCGGCCGCCCAACCCCGTCATCGCCTGCGCTGGACCCTGACAGGCCTCGCGGTGATTGCACTGATCGGTGGAGGCGTCTTCCTCGCCGACGAGATCCAGACATCCCGGCTACAGGCCGAACACCTCACCCGCTACGCCGCACAGCTCGACTACCAGACGGTCGACGGGCAGGACGGCAGGCTGCGCTATCCGGGCCACGGTCCCTTCGACGAGCGCCTGGGCTACACCCGGCTGCCGGCAGTCATCAGCCACCTCGATGCCCACGGCTTCCGGCGGGTCCGCCAGACACGCTTCTCCGAAACGCTGATGGATTACACCGGGCGCGGCTATTTCGCGCCCTTCCACGAAAAGACCCGGGCCGGGCTCGACCTGGTCGACAGCCGCGGCGAGACGCTCTACGACTTCCGCTACCCCTACCGGAGCTACCCGGACTTCGAGGCCGTGCCCACCCGGATGGCCCAGGCCCTGATGTTCATCGAGAACCGCGACCTGCTCGACGAAGCACGTCCCCACATGAACCCGGCCGTCGACTGGGTGCGTTTTGCACGTGCCGTGCTCGGCCGGGTCGGCCGCCTGGTGAGCGAGGACTTCGATGCACCTGGCGGCAGCACCCTCGCCACCCAGATCGAGAAGTACCGCCACTCCCCCGACGGCGTGACCCCCAACGCCGGCGAAAAGCTGCGCCAGATGGTGTCGGCCAGCGTGCGCGCCTACCTCGATGGCGAGGAAACCCTGCCCACGCGCCGCCGCCTGATCCTCGACTACCTCAACACCGTGCCTCTGTCCGCAGCGCCCGGGCACGGCGAGGTCAATGGCATCGGCGATGGGATGTGGGTGTGGTTCGGCACCGATTTCGAACAGGCCAACGCCCTGCTGGCCGCACCGGACGGCACCGGCGAGCAGCTGGCCGCCCAGGGGCGGGTGCTGCACCAGGTCGTCGCCCTGCTGATCGCCCATCGCCGCCCCACC
Organism: Zoogloea dura; assembly: GCF_012927165.1. Classification (GTDB taxonomy): domain Bacteria; phylum Pseudomonadota; class Gammaproteobacteria; order Burkholderiales; family Rhodocyclaceae; genus Zoogloea; species Zoogloea dura. The sequence continues at coordinate 38,295 of NZ_JABBGA010000011.1, read as the reverse complement.
TATTACCTGCCCTTCAAGGGCCGGGAAGCCCTCGCCAAGCTCTCCGAAAGCCATCTACGGCTGCTCGCCGAGAATGGCCTGATCAGCCCGGCGCTGCGCGACGCGGCCCTCGCCCAGCCCCTCCGCTTCCGCGACCTGGTGGCAAACCCGCCGCTCCAGCCGGCCCGCGTCAGCAAGGGCACCACGGCCATCCGCAACCGGCTGGCGGGCATGCTCGACGCCTCGCTCTACGAACTCGACCGCTTTGACCTGGCCGTCACCACCACCCTCGACGGGGACCTGCAGGCAAAGGTCAGCGACTTTCTCGGGCAGCTGCACACCCCCGAGTTCGCCCGCAAGCAGGGCCTGCTTGGCGAACGCATGCTCGTTCCGGCCAAGCTGGAAGGCGTCCATTACAGCTTCAACCTGGTCGAGCGGATACCCGACGGCAACCGGGTACGCGTGCAGACCGACACCACCGACCAGCCCCTCGACATCAACGAGGGCAGCAAGCTGGAACTCGGCTCGACCGCCAAACTGCGGGTACTCACCAGCTATCTCGAGATCATCGCCGAGCTGCATCAGCGGCTCTCCAGCCAGAGCCCCGCCGAACTGCGCAAGCTCAAGATCGACTCGCGCGACAGGCTGTCCCTGTGGGCCGTCGAGTACCAGGCCCATGCCTCCGACCGCAGCCTGTCCGTCATGCTGCAGGCGGCCCTGGAACGCCACTACTCGGCGAGCCCCGCCGAGACCTTCTTCACCGGTGGCGGCGCACATACCTTCAACAACTTCCGCGCCGAGGACAACGGGCGCGTACCCACCCTGCGCGAAGCCCTGCAAGGCTCGATCAACCTGCCCTTCGTGCGCCTGATGCGCGACATCGTGCGCTACACGATGTACAACGGCCCGAGCCAGACCGCACAGCTCCTCGAGGACGACAGCAACCCGCAACGCGCCGACTACCTCGCCCGCTTCGCAGACCGGGAAGGCCAGACCTTCCTGCGGCGCTTCTGGCACAAGTACCACGGCAAATCTCCGGAGCAGATCCGCGAGGACTTCCTCGACGACCTGCGCCCCACTGCCGACCGGCTGGCTGCGGTGTTCCGGTACCTTGACCCCAAGGCCACACCAGCACAGCTCGGCGCCTTCCTGCGCGAGCGTCTGGCAGGCAAGGCCCTCTCCGACGACGCCCTGGTCAAAGTCCACGAACGCAATGCTCCGGAGGCCTACGACCTCACCGACCGCGGCTACGTGGCGCGCGTGCATCCGCTCGAACTGTGGCTGGTCGGCCACCTAATCGCCCATCCCGAGGCACGCTGGAGCGACGTCGTGGCCGCCAGCGCCGACGAGCGTCAGGCGGTCTATCGCTGGCTGTTCCGCTCACGCCACAAGGGCGCCCGGGATTCGCGCATCTACACCATGATGGAGATCGAAGCCTTCGTGGACATCCATCGCCGCTGGGCCCGGGTCGGCTACCCCTTCGGCCACCTGGTGCCGTCCTTCGCCACCGCGCTGGGCAGCTCAGGCGACCGCCCGGCAGCATTGGCGGAGCTGATGGGCATCATCGTCAACGATGGGGTGCGCCAGCCCACCCTGCGCATCGACCGCCTCGACTTCGGCGTTGGAACCCCCTACGAGACGCGCTTTGCGCGCCCGGCCGGCGAGGGCGAGCGGGTGATGGCACCGGAAGTAGCGGAGGCCCTGCGCAATGCCCTCTCCGAAGTGGTCGAGGGCGGCACCGCGCGGCGCCTGTCCGGCGCCTTCAAGCTCGCCGACGGCAAGCCCCTCCCGGTGGGCGGCAAGACCGGCACTGGCGACAACCGCATCGTCATCAGCCAGGGGCATGGACGCGGCGTCGCACTCAACCGCACGGCCACCTTCGTCTTCTACCTCGGCCCCCGCCATTTCGGCACCCTCACCGCCTACGTGATGGGCCCGGACGCCGCCAGCTACCAGTTCACCTCGGCCCTGCCCGTGCAGATCCTCAAATCCATGGGGCCGATCCTGATCCCGCATCTCGAGGACAGGAACTCGGCGGCACCATCCCCCTGAGCCTGCCCCGGGCACCACGGGCGGCACCCCGCATTTGTGCAGAGCAACAGGTTTGACCTGCATCATCACGGCCCGGCCCCAAGCGAATAGATTGGGCGCCGGTCCTCCATCAGCCAACACCGCCACACTCATGTTCAATGCCATTCGTGCCCTGCGCACAGCCGCCTTTCTCTTCTGCCTCCTCGGTCTGACCGGACACGCCACGGCCAATGACCATGGCGGGGGTGGCGTCAGCGACATCGTCTCCCTAGAAGCCATCACCACCAACCTTGCCTCCAAGACCGGGAAGGAATCCCGTTTCATCCAGCTCGTCATCGCCCTGCGCCTCCACGACCCCCAGGCCGCAGCCGCCATCACCGCCTACATGCCGCAGATCCGGCACGACATCCTGCTGGTGCTGTCGTCGCACACGGGTGAAGACCTCAAGCTCACTTCGGGCCGCGAAACCCTGGTGGACGAGATCAAAGACGCGGTGAACGGCGTCATCGGCACCCCCGCCAGGACGGACAAGAAGGGCAAGCGGATTGCCGGCGAGGGGCCGGTCAAGCAGGTGTTCTTCACGTCCTTCATTGTCCAGTAAGCGCGGAGCTCCCCACTCCCCTTGAAGCTCCCGGGTGGAGCGATTACGCTTTGAGCCGGCACACCGCCCCGAAGCCTGACGGATCCATCCCATGAATCGCGCCCTCACAGTCCGGGCTCTCGGCCTTGCGAGCTGGGTCGCCTGTATTCTGCCCATGCCCGTCACGGCCGGAGCCCCACCCGCCGTTACAGAAGCAGCCGTCCACGTGGAGCGCACCGCCAACGGCGGCTTCGCCGTCGATCTGGTCATGCTTGCCCGTGTCCCGCCGGCCCTGGCCTGGGCCGTGCTGACCGACTTCGAGCACATGGCCAGCTTCGTCCCCAACCTCACGCGCAGCCAGGTGCTCTCCAGCCAGGGCAATCTGCTGCAGATCAGCCAGAAGGGCATTGCCCGCTATGGCCCCTTCTCGACCGAGTTCGAGTCGATCCGGGACATCCAGCTCACCCCGAAGCGGGAGATCCGGGCCCATGGCAGCGGTGGCAACGTCAGGCAGATGGAGAGCCTGATGCAGGTGGAGGCGGCCGACGAGGGCACTCGCCTGCGCTACCACGCTGAAGTGCTGCCGGGCTTCTGGTTCCCGCCCTGGGTCGGCACAGCCCTGGTCCGCCACGAGACCGCGGAGCAGTTCTCCGCCGTGATCAACGAAATGCAACGGCGCCAGGCGGCCCAACCCCTCCGGACGGCCCCCTGAGCCGGGCCGCCTGCTTACAAGTCAACAAGGTCTTACATCTCGGCAGACAACCTCCGGAAACGGGTCGCGTTACTCGATGCAAGGGCTGGCTCTCCCGCCGCCCGGCAACCAAGACCGATTCCTTCCAGGAGAACACACATGCTGAACAAGATCTTCGCCGTCGCCGCCACCACTGTTTTCGCCACCACCGCCTTCGCCCAGGCCCCCTCCGCCGGGCCCGCGGCCGGCCCCACTGCCGGCCCTGTCGCGGCTCCTGCCGCAAGCATCAAGCCGGCTGCTGCAGCCGCCCTCGAGAAGAAGGTCGAAGCACCGAAGGTGGATGCCGCCAAGGCCGACGCTGCGAAGACCGTCGATGGCGCCAAGAACAAGGCTACCCATGCCCACAAGCATGCCGCCGATGCCGCCAAGCAGGCGGCCGATACCAAGCCCGTCGAGGCCATCCCGACCAAGTAAGCCCGCGTGCCATCCGGTCACCGCCTCGCAAGGCCGTGGCCGGCAGCCCGACGCCTCATCGCGGCGGGCGGCACCTCCCAGGAGCGACACCATGAAAAAACTCTGGATTCTGGCCCTCGCCGCGACCGCCAGCGCAAACGCCTTTGCCGACCGGGGCTGGCACGATGACTGCGACGAACATTACAGTGGGCACCGCCACTGGCGCGACCGCCCGGCGCTTGTCTATGAACAGCCTCAGGTGGTCTACCAGGCTCCGCCGGTGGTCTACCCGGCACCCCGGGTGGTTTACCAGGAGCGGGTCGTCTATCGCGACCGCCCTGTTTACTACGCCCAGCCCGAGCCGGTGTATTACGACGCTCCGCCGCCCCGCTCGCGCCGTTACGATAACCGTGTGGTCGGTCAGGCCGTGGGCGCCATCGCCGGCGGCGTGATCGGCAACCAGATCGGCCGTGGCAGCGGCCGAATTGCGGCAACCGCGGTGGGCGCCGTGGTCGGCAGCATGGTTGGCGCCCGGGTCGTCGACTACTCCTACTGACGCCGCCCGGCGCCACACGCCATCAAGGCGCGGAAAGACTGGCGCCTTCCAGCCCCGCCTTGAAGCTGGCGGCCATCATCTCGGCCTTGGCCACCGCAGTCACCGCCGCATCGGGTGGCAGGAAGTCTGCGGCGGCCTCACGGAAGAGTGCCAGCCAGCGATCAAAATGCGCGGGCTGCAGGGGCAGGCGCATATGGGCCGTGTAGGGCGACCCGAAATAGCGCTGGCTGCCCAGCAGGATGCGCGACCAGAAATCGGTCACCACCTGGAGGTGATGCTCCCAATCCGTCACCGCGACAGCAAAGACCGGGCCCAGCACCGGATCCTGGCGGGCGCGGGTATAGAAGCCCCGCACCAGGGCCTCGAGATGCGCTTCGTCCAAGCCGACTGCATCCTGCATGACAGCTGCCTCCCCAACCCGCTCGATCAGGCCAGGGCGGCCAGCGCGGCGGTGTAATCCGGCTCGTTCTTGATCTCCGGCACCAGCTCGCTGTGCAGCACCTTGTCGTTCTCGTCCAGCACCACCACGGCACGGGCGGTCAGGCCGGCCAGGGGGCCGCTGGCCAGGGCCACACCGTAATCCTTGATGAAGGCCGCGCCACGCAGGGTGGACAGGGTCACCACGTTGGACAGGCCTTCGGCGCCGCAGAAACGGCTCTGGGCAAAGGGCAGGTCGGCGGAGATGCACAGCACGACGGTGTTGGCGATCTCGCTGGCGGACTGGTTGAACTTGCGCACGGAGGTGGCGCAGGTGGGCGTGTCGATGCTCGGGAAAATGTTCAACACCTTGCGCTTGCCGGCAAAACTGGTGAGGGCGGTGTCGGACAGATCCTTGGCGACAAGAGTGAAGGCCGGCGCTTGCTGGCCCTTCTGGGGCAGATCACCCTCCACCTGCACGGGGTTGCCACCCAGGGTAACGGTCGAAGACATGGAAAAACTCCTTGGGGATCATCATGTTGTTGTAGGCGCGCAGGCCATGCGGCCCACGCGGGCACTCATGTTAGGGCCTCCCGGCGGGCTCCGCCAGCCTTTCCTGGCCGTGCCGGCTGCGCTACAGCGTCTTGAGGTACTCCACCAGGCGCTCCTTGTCGGCGGGAGCCAGCCCGGTGCCGAAATTGTGTCCGCCATTGCCATTGCCCCGCTCGGCCGTGTCGAGGCGGGAACCCGCCCGGCGGGCCTCCTCGCCATCGCTCACGAAGCCCACCTTCACCGGGTCATACACATCGTAGCCCCGCCAGAACACCCGCGGCCGGCGCTCCGGTGGCTCCAGCAGATCCCGCAAGGTCGGCACGGCGCCGTTGTGCAGATAGGGCGCCCTCAGCCAGATCCCGTCCAGGAAGGGGATCTTGTAGCCGGGCAGGGGCGCCTCCACCAGCCCCTTGCGCTCGATACCCATCTTGCCGACGATCCGGTTGGCGGCCCTGGCCGCGTCGGGGTTCCAGGACTCGAGACGGCCGGGGTCAGTCCCCGCCTCGGCCAGGGGGATGCGGGTGCCCACGCGCGTGCCGGCATGGCAGGCCGCGCATTCCGCTGCGAAGATGGCCCGGCCGGCCGCAGCCTTGTCGCCATCCACCGGGAAGGGGTATTTCGGCGGCGGCAGCCTGGACAGGAAATCCTGCAACCAGGCCATCTGCTTGCGAAAATCTTCCGGATCGGCCGGTGCGGCGGCCATCACCCCGAGGGCTGAATCGATCATCACCGAATGCACGTCGTGGGTGTCGCCGGCGTAGTTGGGCAGTTGCCCGGTCTCCGCCTTGTACTTGGCCAGGTTCCAGATGGCGGGTATGTCGGCGGGCCCGTAGGTCTCGTCCATCGGCGCGCGGATCAACAGGTATTTGGTGAGGTTCATGCCGTCATCACGCCCGCGCCCCCAATCGGGAAAGTCGGGACGGTAGATCCAGGCGAATTGCGCCTCGCGCTCGAGCAGGCGCTGGCGGGTCATGGGAATGATCACGAAGCGGTAGAGCAGCCGGTCGATCAGGTCGAGCTTGGTGACCCGGTTGATCTCGGCCATCAGGATGTCCGCGTTGAAGCGCGGATCACGGGCGCAGTCGATCAGCAGGCGGAAGAAATTCTGCAGGTTCAGGGTGTGCCCCGGCCCGCCGGACACGAACACCGGGTTGGAGTCGGCGCTCACCCGGTAGCTGGTGGTATGGCAGACCGCACAGTTGTTGGCCACCCGCGGAAAACCGATGGTCTTCTTGGTGAAGCCGACGGGCAGCTCCTGGCCCTGCTCCCAGGCCACTCCGAGCGCCGCGTAGCCGCCGGCCACCACCTGGCCGTCCTGCCGGAACTTCTCGGGAAAGACCCGTGGCAGCACGTAGAAGATCCAGTAGGGGATCCCGGCCTCATGCTCGGCGCCGATGGAGCCATAGCGGTAGCGACTGTCCGGCGTTTCGAAGACCCAGGCAGGCTGGGGCTCCTCCCGGAAGCCGCGGCTCCAGCCCAGGTAGGCGGCGGCCACCAGCAGGACCGCCAGCAGCCCGCAGGCGATCCGCCGCCAGGCCCGGCGATCACGGGGATTAAAGCTGTTCATGGCACCCTCCGCTCAGAATGTCTTCAGGTATTCGACCAGCGCCGCCTTGTCGTCGGCGGACAACTCGGTGCCGTAGGCCTTGCCCTCGTGCCCCCCATTGCCGTTGCCGGGCTGGCGGGTATCGAACTCGAACAGGGGCCGCCCGGCCACCTCCGCCTTGTCGGAAGCAAAGCCCACGCGTAGCGGGTCGTACAGGTCATTGCCCCGCCAGAACACCGCAGGGCGCCGGGAGGCGGGTTCCAGCAGATCACGCAGGCTGGGTACCGAGCCATTGTGCAGATAGGGGGCGCGCAGCCAGATGCCGTCCAGGGGCATGTTGGCGTAGCCGTGGGTCTTGCGGAAACGGGTGAAGCGCCACGGATAGCCCGCATACAGGGTGGCCTGGTTCACCGCCAGCGTATAGGTGTAGGAATCCAGGCGACGACGGTCGGTGCCGATATCGGCAAGGGGCGTCACCCGCCCTACCTTTTCACCGCTGAAGTCCCGGCCGCTGGCGCCATGGCAGGCGGCGCAGTATTCCCGGTAGAGCGGCGCCCCTCGCTCGGCGAGGGCTTTATCCACCGGGAACAGGGTATCGAAGCGTGGCGGCTCGGCATCCATGATCCAGCCTTCCACGCGGCGGATGCGTGGCAGGTCGATGGTGGGCGGGGTGGTGCCGGTGCCGAAGGCGGCGCTCTTGTTTCGCTCGGTCATGTCAGAGTTGTTGCCGTCCCAGTGCAGCTCCATGGCCCGCGGCTCGCGGCGCGGGCGCTGCAGCCAGATCGACGGGAAGTCCGCCGGGGCATCGAACTCCTTCGGGTCGAGCCGGTGCATCGGAAAGTTGAAGATCACCTTGGCCGAGTTGAAGGTGTCGACCCGCCCCGGCCCCCACGCCTTCTGCTCGAAGACCCACTCGAAGCGCCCCTTCAGGGCCAGCACCCGGTCGCGCATGATGCCGATCGCCAGGGGATACACGAGGTAGCGGTCGAGCAGGTCCAGGTCGGCGCCCTGCCGCTGGATCTCGGGGATCAGATACTCCTGGGAGAACTTCGGATCGGCAGCGCAGCGGAAGAAGAACTCCTCGAAGGCCTTCATGTTGAACAAGGCTGCCGGCATGCCAGGCACCAGCAGCGGCGGCGTGTCGGCGGCGGCCCGGACGGTGCTCACATGGCACACCGCGCAATTCACGAAGACCCGGTCCACCCCTTGGTAGCGACGCTTCGAGGTGCCGACAGGCAGGTCCTTGAGGCTACCATCCGGGTTCTTCTCGTAGATCATGCCAATCGACTGATAGCCCGGCCCCGGCAGATAGTGGCCGCACACCTCGGGCAGCGCGCGCCAGATCCAGTAGGGAAAGCCCATCTCGTGCTCGCCGCCGGTGGAGCCGTACTTGAAGTGCTCGACCGGATCGGCATAGTCCACCGGCGTGTCGGCCCCGAAGCGCCCGAGCAGCCACAAGCCCAGGCTGGCCGGCAGGATCACGGTCAGCGCAAACAGGATCAGGAAGCGATGCTTCCACGGGAGGGAGGGCACGGTGGGGCGGGTCATGGTCGCATCCCTTCAAGGACGGGCTGGAGCCAGGCAGGGGCGGAGCGCTTCGTAGCCCCCGGCCAGCAGGGTCGGCAGATCGGGCTCGCGCCCGCTTTCGGCCACGAGCATGCGGCGGATGGTCGCCTCCAGTGCGGCGCGCTCCGCCCCCTGAGCCCAGGCCTCGGCGTGGGTGCCGAAGGCCGGCAGCATGGTCTCCGGCGGCATGGGGGTCTTGGCGCGCTGGGCGCGGGGCAGGCTGGCCATGGCCAGGCGTACGTAGATCCGCGGCGCGCACTGGCGCAGCCGGGCCTCCAGGGTCTCTGCCGGCCCCTGCAGGAAATTGGGCGGAAAGGTCTCGGCGCTCCAGTGGCAGGCCGCGCACCAGGCATGGAAGGCCGCCAGGGAAGGTGCCAGCCCGCGGGTCTCCGTGGTGGGCAAGGCGGCGGGCAGCTCCAGCTGCGGCACCGGCAGCGTGCCAGAGGCCGACGGTGGGAGGCGCTCCCCCAGCTCGAGCAGGAGTGCATTCAGCAAGGCCTCGCGGGGCAGCGGGCGGCCATCCAGCAAGGCCTGCCATGACGGCTGCCCGGCCAGGCGGCGGAACGCGGCGGCGAGGGCGGCGTGGTCGTCCCGCAACACCAGCCGGAGTGTTCCGTTCCCGTTCTTCAGCCCCGACATGTCCAGCCGCTCAAGCCAGTTGCCACCCGCCAGGCGCAACGCCGTAGCCGGCCGCAGAGTGAAGGCGGGATGCGGCAGACCGCCGGCCAGGCGCAAGCCCTCGACCCGCCCGGCGGCCGGATCGAGGCGCAGGCGGCTGCCGTCGGCGCCGAGGCATTCGCGCTCCGGCCCGGAGGCCGGCTGCGTGCATTCCAGCGCGATCACCAACCGCGGCAGGGCCGCCGCGCGGCGCGCCAAGGCCGCCATCAGGCCCGGCCAGCGGCCGTCGACGACAAACCCGGCGACGGCCTCGACCGCCTCGTCCACCGCCTGCGGCGAGTCGCTGCGCCAGACCTGCTCGGCCGCGCGCGGCAGCAGCGGGTCGAAGATTGCCGCAACGTTCGAGCGGGCCACCTGCTCCGCGGGGGAAGACGGCCAGGCAGCGCCGTCCGGCAAGGGATTGCGATTCGGCAGATCCGGGCGCCCCAGGGCCAGGCCGGCCGGCCAGTTGCGGGCGGCCGTGCGCCGCAGCGGCGCGGCACTGACCTCCTCGAAGGCCGCATCGGGCGGCAGGCGCCGATCGTCCCCCAGACGCAGGCGCAGGGCGGCCTGCCACAGGCCGGCCCGGCAGCGCCAGCCCGCCTCGCCATCGCCACAGCCTTCGCGCCACAGGCGCTGGGCCAGGGCCAGCCGGTTGGCGCGACGCACCGCCACATCGATGGCATAGGGCAGATCCACCCCGCGCTCCGGTGGCACACCGTAATAGCGGCGCCCGGTCGCCTTGAGGCGGGCCGCAATGGCCGGATTGGCGTTGGTCTCGTCCCACAGGGCACGGGAGAAGATCGGCGCCCCGTTCTGATGGCAGGCAAAGCAGATGTTACGGTTGGCCTGGAAGACCCTCGGCTGCCCGCCGGCCCGGTAGTCCTTGACCAGCTGGAACTCGAAGCGGCCGGCCTCTTCGTTGTAGCTGATGACCTCGAGCACGGCAGACTTCTCCTGGTAGCCGATGTACAGGCGGTCCTTCAGCAACAGGGACGACCCCGCAGCTGGCGGGGCATCCACCGCCACCACCACCCGGGGAAAGCGGAAGTAGTCCGGCGCTGCCGCAGTGCGCTGCAGGGAACGCCCGAGGGGCAGCAGCACCGCCTTCAGCGGCGGCAGACCACCCGGTGCAGCGGGCGACAACTCGCGATTGATACGCGCAACCAGCCTTTCGAAGGGAAAAGGCAGCGCGTGACGATCACCGGATGGCGCGGCAAACAGGCGGTCGAACAGGGATGCTCCCCGGGGAGGCAGATGCGCCCCGGGCCGGGCCGGATCCACGACCCAGGCCGCATCTGCCACATCGGACGCCTCAGCCCCGCAGGCTGCCCACATGACCAGGACACCCGCCACCAGCCCCTGCCGCCAACGGCTGATCATCCACGCGCTCCATACGGGCCGCCGCCGTCAGCCGGCCGAGGCGAGTATCCGCCGGGGCTGGGTGCCGGACCAGCAATCCTCCTGGGCCTGCCCCGTCTTCACAAAGGCGTCCCGCCCCTGCTCGTCCATGGCCTTGTTGTAGAGGGTGAAGTTGAGAGCGAAGCCCTTGTCGAGGTAGGCCCGCCCCAAGTAGAGGCCGGGCCGGATCATGCGGATCTCGTCACGCACGCGCAAGCCGCGGCGCCCCGCCAGAAAGTCGGGGTTCTCCTGGTAGCCCGGGATCTCGTCGGTGAAGAAGTAGTCGATGATGATGGACTCCCGCCGCGCGTCCAGCAGGCTCTGCCCGCAGTACAGCTTGGCCGGGAAGAGCAGCCAGGTCTCCTTGCCGTTGAAGTCCATCTTCTTCGGATCACCCTGCACCAGCCCCATCTTCTTGAGCAAGGACAGGTCCTCAATGCGGTTCCGCAGCACCCGCTCGTTGCGATAGAAGACCTTGCCCCGCCACAGGGTCTCGCCCACATCCTCCAGCACCAGGCCTTTCAGGTGCAGGGCCGTGCCGGTAAAGCCGCCGACGATCTCGGACAAGCGAAACTTGCCGCCGCCGCCGCGGGGCAGCAGGATCTTGCCGTCGAAGGCACCATCCGGAATGGGGCCGGCGCTGAGGCGGGCATAGATCTGGTCGATCTGCTCCTGGTCCAGCGTGGCCAGGTATTCGGGCGTGATGCGGGCCAGCTCGACCGTGGGGATCGGATAGGCATGATCCACCAGGGCCAGATCCGGCTTGGAGGCGTAGGACTTGTCCCAGGGGGCGAAGGGGATGTTCGGCGGCGGCGTCTCCTTGTTGCAGGCGCTCAGGGCAAGGACGGCAAGGGCCAGAGGGGCGAAGACTGCAGTGCGGGCACGCATGGCGGTTCTCCTCACAGGGTGGCCAGGAAGGCGGTGACGGCCTTCTTGTCCGCGTCGGAAAGGTCTTCGCCGAAGCGGTGCCCCTCGTTCTCGACCATCTGGTCGCAGGTCTGGTAGTGGGCGGCCAGGAAGTCCCGCTTCTCGCGCAGGATCTCCACGAAACGCGCCGGATTCTTGAGCACCTCGTCGGCGATGGCCTGCAGGGTCGGCACCAGGTCCTTCCGGCCGGCCGCCTCCAGGCGGGCCGGGTCGCGCTTGGCCAGGAACAGGTCGCCGATCAGCTGCTTGTGCAGCAGGCCGTTCAGGAAGCCGGCACTGGCCCCCATCGGGATCTTCACCTGGCCGAAGCCGCCCAGAGGCTTCTCGGCCTTGCCATCCAGGGGCCGGATGCCCAGGTCGATCAGCAGGTCGGCATTGGTCAGGGTGATCTTGCGGCCGCGGGCCTTGGGGTTGAGGAGCTCCTGCATCGATCGCTTGTAGAGATCGAAACGCCCCTCCACGCTCGGGTCGTAACGCACGCAGGCGGGCTGGCTCGCCAGCAGGACGTTGTTCTCGTCGGCATAGCGGGCCCGGTGGAAGTCGTTGTCCTTGTTGGCCGGGTTGCCGCACACTTCGGGCCCGATGGCGTTGTTGTGCATGAAGGGCGCGGTAGCCCATACATTCACTAGCGAGATGTTGCGGTAATAACCCCGGCCACCATTCTTGAGGGCCTCTGGCTCGGGGATGTCGGCCACCACCTGGCGGGTGCGCAGGGCGTCCGATGCGTACTCCATGTAGAGATGCCCCGCCATGTGGTTGGAGTGCAGGGCCCGGCAGCGGAAGGTGCCCACCTCGGTGACCGGCGTGGCCTGGTCATTGCCCAGGAAGTCGGCGCGCACCTTGCGGGGGTGGGCCTCGTTCGGCGCCGCGAAATCACGCCCCTTGAAGGCTCCGCCCTCGGCCTCCGGGATGCTCGAGTGGCAGCGCGCGCAGTTCTCGGCGAAGACCGTCTGGCCCCGTGCCACGGCGCCCTTGCCGAACTCCTTCTCAAGGTCGGCCACCAGCTCGGCGTGACCATATGTGGCCGTCGCGCCCTTCGCCTGGCGGGCATTCGCGCGTGCCACCTGCAGGTCGGTCTGGTCCGACTCGGCGGAGGCAAAGAAGTCCAGGATGTTCTGCAGCCGGTCTTCCACCGCCCGGAAGTTGGGGCAGTCACGCCGGCACTGGCCCACGTTGAAGGGCGTCTGGCCGAAGCCGCGCTGTTCCGGGTCCACCTGGCGCATGTCGGTGAAATGATTGACCCAGCACTGCTCCGAGCAGGAGCCGATGTTGAAGTACACACGCTGGATCGCCTCGTGGGCGCCAGTGGAGTCTTCACTGCCCTTCAGGATGTGGTGGATGCCCGGCAGGTTGACCTTGGTACCGCCCAGGAACACCGGCGTGACGTCGTCCGTGCGGGTGGAGAACTGCCAGCACTTGCCGTCGCGACCGGGTTCGCACCAGCACTTGGCCTCATCCTGCCCGGCAGCGCAGCTGGCCACCTTGCGCCATTTGGTCACCGGCTCGCCCTTGAAGACCGGGCGCTGGGCCACGTTGAAGAGGCCGTTGATGGTGCCCGGGTTGTTCACCTGGTCATGGGAGATCGCCGAGGTGTCGGTCACCCCTGGGCGGGCGTGGGCGAACATCTGGTATTCCAGCGCCGTCTTCGGCATGCCCGAGCCGAGCAGTTCGGACATGCGGGTGTACTGGTTGCCGACCAGGCCCTTGATGTTCTCCCACTTGGGATGGGCCGGATCCGCCGGCGGGTTGAGGGGGTCGAAGGCGATATGGCAGGAGCCGCAGGAAGTGCCGATCAGGAAGGGCGGCTCGACCGAAGCATCCGCCAGCTTGCTGACCCGGCTGTCGGACTCGATGCCGGTGACGGCGTCGAGCTTGCGGTTGAAGCCGGCCCAACTGGCCGTGCCACCGTTGAGGGCCTTCCATTTCTCGGGATCGAAACGCGGATTGGGAAACTTGCGGATCCCCAGGGCGCCGGTGGAGGTGCCGAAGCGCAGGTCACAGGCGCTGTGGCGCTGGTCCACCTTGCCGCCCTTGGTGTGCGGATCCTCGGGGTCGAGGGCGGCATCCTGCAGCCCGCAGGCCGGGTCCACGTAGCCCGGCTTGCCCACGAACTTGAGCAGCACGTCGTCGCCGGGACACCAGTCGAGGCCATAGGTGTCGTCCAGGGATTTTGCCGGGCAATCCGCCTCGCCCGGCTTGCAGCAGGACGGGTCGTTGATGATTCCCCAGGCCCAGAAGCGGTCGTCCCGCTGGTCCGCGCGGAGCACCCTGAACCAGTCCACCAGCACCCCGACGCGCTGCTGGAAGGTGTAGGTGTGAAAGCGCTCGTTGCCGCCGGTGGCCTTGAACCAGATCAGGCGGCCCACGCATTCCGAGGCGTTGAGCCCCTCCCGGGCGCAGGCCTCCATGTAGGGTGCGTTCTGGTCCTGCACACCGGGCTCGGGCCGGGCCGCAGCCTGGGCGGGCACCGCGGCGGCCGGCGGATCGGCGGCCTGAACGGGAATCAGCGGAGGAGGATCGGCGACGCCGCTGTAGTAGATGCCGGACAAGACAGCGATGGCCGCAACAACGGCCCAGAGGGTGCGCTTCATGGATGCATCCCTTCCCTGAAATGGGATACCGGCGCCCTCTTCCTCCATGGCGGGATCTGCTGCCCCTGTGCCTGGCTGAAGGTCTCTCTGCCGGAGCCGGTGATGATGGTGTTATAGCAAACAACATCCCATCGGCAATCGGCAAAAACGCCGGAGCGCTCGCCACGGCGCGCCCGGCAGGCTGGTCAGGGCAAGCCCTGATCCCAATAGGGCGACGCCCCGATGCGTTCCGCCAGGTAGTCCGCCAGGGCCCGCACCCGGGTCGGCAGGTAGCGATGGCTTGGGAAGATCAGGTAGATCCCCAGGTCGAGCCCGGGAAACTCCGGCAGGAGCACCTCCAGCAAGCCCGCCTGCACCGCAGGTGCCGCGATGAAGCTGGGTTGCCGGGTGATGCCCAGGCCACGCTGGCAGGCATCCAGCAGGGCGTCTCCGCTGTTGGCCTGCAAACGCCCCTGCACCGGCACCCACTGCGTCTCGCCCTCCACCCGGTACGGCCAGGCGGCCCGCGAGGTGCCGGTGTAGCCCAGGCAGTGGTGCTGCGCCAGATCGGCCGGCACCCTGGGGCTACCGTGGCGGGCCAGGTATTCCGGCGAGGCCAGGGTCAGCAGCCGCGAGGTGCTGATGCGGCGCGCCACCTGGGTCGGGTCGAGCTGGGTGGTGATACGGATCGCCATGTCCAGCCCACCCTCGATGAGATTGACCTGGCGATCGTTGAAATCGATGTCGAGGCTGACCTCCGGGTAGGTGGTCACGAAGTCGGCCACCAGCGGGGACAGGTGGCGCACCCCGAAACTCACCGGCACGCTGATGCGGATCGGGCCGCGGGGCGCCCGGTCGGCGCCGGACAGGTTGCCCTCCGCCGCCTCCACCAGATCGAGGATCTCACGGCAGCGCTCCAGGTAAACCTCGCCCTCGGCGGTCAGCCGCAGGCTGCGCGTGCTGCGGGCCAGCAGCTTGACCCCCAGGTGGGCCTCGAGCCCGGCCACCACCCGCGTCACCATCGACCGGGCCACTCCGAGATGCTCCGCCACCGCAGTGAAACTGCCGGTTTCAGCCACCCGGATGAACACCTCCATACCTTGCAGACGATCCATTGTTCTACTTCTTGCAACAAAGATTTCTCTATTAAAGGCTATTTCACGACGAATCAAAAGCCTAAAGTCTGCTCAACTCATTCAAGCAACCCGGACAGCCACTCATCATGATCCTCGTCACCGGCGCCAACGGCCAACTCGGCCGGCGCATCGTCCAGCACCTGATCGCCCGCGAGCCCGCCCTCCTGGGCGGCCGGCTGGCCATCAGCGTGCGCGATCCGGCCCGGGCCGGCGACCTGGCCAGGCGCGGCGTGCTCGTCCGACAAGGCGACTTCGGTCAGCCGGAAACCCTGGCGGCGGCCTTCGCCGGCGCCGAACGGCTGGTCCTGGTGTCCACCGACGGCCCGCGGGATGTGCGCATCGCCCAGCACCGCAATGCCATCCGGGCTGCGCGGGAGGCCGGCGTCCGGCACATCCTTTACACCAGCTTCATGGATGCGGATGCGGCAGCCCCCACCGAACTCGCCATCGTCCACAAGGACACCGAGGCCACGCTGGCCGACAGCGGCATGGATCACACCATCCTGCGCAACACCCTCTATGCCGACGACCTGTGCCTGCTCGTCACCCCGGAACTGCAACAGGATGTACTGCGCCTGCCCGCCGGTGACGGCGCGGTGAGCCTGGTGTCCCGCAACGAACTGGCCCAGGCCATCGCCGCGGCGGCCCAGGCGCCCCGCCTGGACAAGCGGATCTACACCCTCACCGGCCAGTCGTCCGCCAGCTATGCCGACATCGCCGCCCGCATCGCGCGGGTCAGCGGCAAGCCCCTGGCCTACCAGCACGTGACTCTTGACGACTACGTCGGGAGCTTGGTCGCTGCCGGCATCCCGGCCTGGTTTGCCGCCGCGCTGGGCGACATGTTCCGCTGCGTCGCAGAAGGCCGCTTCGCCGCGACCACCTGCGACTTCGCCGCCCTGGTCGGCCATCCGCCCAAGTCCCTGGACTGCCTGATCCACGAGTTCTACGCCCCGAGGAATCCGTCATGACGCACCGTCACCCCGTTCTCTTCGTCTCCCACGGCGCACCCGACGTGCTGCTCAAGCCCGGTGCCAGCGTGGCCCTGTGGAAGCGCCTCGGCGCCGACCTGCCACGCCCCCGGGCGATCCTGGTGATCTCGGCCCACTGGGCCAGCCGCGAGCCCACCGTCAGCACGGTGACCCGGCCGGAGACGATCCATGATTTCGGCGGTTTTCCGCCGGCCCTCTACGCCATGCAATACCCGGCACCGGGCGCCCCGGAGCTGGCCACCCGGGTCCACGACCTGCTGCGCGAAGCCGGCCTGCCCTGCGCCGAGACCCCCGAACGGGGCCTGGACCACGGCGCCTGGATTCCCCTCACGGCGATGTACCCGGAAGCCGACATCCCGGTGGTGCAGCTGGCCCTGCAGCCCAATGCCGGAACCGACTGGCACCGGCGCCTGGGCGCCGCCCTGCGCCCCCTGCGCGACGAAGGTGTGCTGATCCTCGCCTCCGGTGCGGTCACCCACAACTTCGGCTGGCTCACCTGGGGCGAGAACAGCAAGCCCTACGAAGCAGCCCGCGCCTTCGCCAACTGGCTGGCCGAAGCCCTGTCCCGCGACGACCGGCCGGCCCTTCTCAACTACCGGCAGGCTTCCGAACACGGTGCCGCCGCCCACCCCAGCGAGGAGCACCTGCTGCCCCTTTTTGCCGCCCTGGGCGCCGCCGGCCACGGAGAGATTCCCGTCCGCCTGGAACCGGAATACACCTACGGCGGTCTGGCCATGGACGCTTATCTCTGGCAGGACGCCAGCCCTGCCCCCTTCAATCCGGAGCACTGAAATGAACACCACCGCCCCCCGCTACAGCGGCCCCGCCATTGCGGCCCACTGGCTGATCGCCGCGCTGATCCTGGTCGCCTTCCCGCTGGGCGTGTACATGCACGACCTGCCCCTGTCGCCCAACAAGCTCAAGCTCTACTCGTACCACAAGTGGATCGGCATCACCGTGCTGCTGCTCTTCGTGCCGCGCATCCTGTGGCGCATCACCCACCGCCCGCCGGCAGCGCTGCCGATGCCGGCCTGGCAGCACAAGATCGCCGAGGGCACTCATCACCTGCTCTACCTGCTGATGTTCCTGGTCCCGCTGACCGGCTGGCTGATGAGCTCGGCCAAGGGCTTCCAGGTGGTGTATTTCGGCGTACTGCCGCTGCCCGACCTGATCGGCAAGAGCGAAGAACTGGGCGACCTGTTCAAGGAGGTGCATGAAGCCCTCAACTGGGCCCTGCTGGTGCTGGTCGGCCTGCACGTGGCCGGCGCCCTCAAGCACGTGATCCTCGACAAGGACGGCACCCTGCGCCGCATGCTGCCCTTCGGCAAATAAACCCAGACCTCAAGGAGAGACCATGAAGATCCAGACCCTGACCCTCAACGCTGCGCTGAGCACCGCCCTGCTGCTGGCCGGCAACGCCCACGCCGCCGAATTCAACCAGGTGGATGCGGCCAGGAGCAGCCTCGCCTTCTCGTCCAAGCAGATGGGCGTACCGGTGCCCGGCAGCTTCAAGCGCTTCACCACCCAGATCGCCTTCGACCCGGCCAAGCCCACCGCCGCCAGCACCACCCTCGAGATCGACCTGGCCAGCATCGACGCCGGCTCCAAGGACGCCAACGACGAAGTGGTCGGCAAGCAGTGGTTCAACGTCAAAGCCTTCCCCACCGCCAAGTTCGTGTCCACCGGCGTCAAGGCGCTCGGCGGCAACCGCTTCGAGGCCATCGGCAAGATGACCATCAAGGGCCAGACCCGTGACGTGGTCGCCCCCTTCACCTTCAAGCAGGACGGCGCCAGCGGAGTGTTCGACGGCGGCTTCGTGCTCAAGCGCATGGAATACAACATCGGCGAAGGCCCGTGGGCCGACGTATCCGCCGTCGCCAACGAGATCGAGATCAAGTTCCACGTGGTGGCCAACGCCGCCAAGAAGTAACCCTGTTTCCCTTACTCATAGACCCAACGGAGAACTCCATGAAGAAACTCGCCGCCCTGGCCATTGCCGCCACCCTGTCCACCGCCGCCTTCGCCGCGCCGGAGACCTACACCATCGAAGGCACCCACACCTTCCCGCGCTTCGAGTACAGCCACTTCGGCTACTCGACCCAGCTCTCCCGCTTCGACAAGACCACCGGCACCATCACCCTGGACAAGGCCGCCAAGACCGGCTCGGTGGACGTGACCATCGACACCACCTCGGTGAACACCGGCTATCCGCTGTTCAACCAGCACATCCAGGGCGAAGACTTCTTCGACACCGCCACCTACCCGACCATCACCTACAAGTCCACCAAGGTGAACTTCGACGGCGACAAGCCCACCAGCATCGAAGGCAACCTGACCGTCAAGGGCGTCACCAAGCCGGTCACCCTGACCGTCACCTCCTTCCACTGCATGCCCCACCCGATGCTCAAGAAGGACGCCTGTGGCGCCAACGCCACGGCGACCATCAAGCGCAGCGAATTCAACGCTGGCAAGTACGCTCCCTACGTGGGCGACGAGGTCAAGCTGACCATCGCCGTCGAAGCCTACAAGCCCTGATCGACGTGCTCTGCTGCCGCAGGGAGGCGCCTTCCCGCCCGCCTGCATGAAAAAATTCGCGCCCGGATCTGCCCAAAACGGGGCAATCCCGGGCGCGAATCCATTCCCGCCGCGTATAATTATGAATTCTCGCTCAACCGCAGCGCTCATTTGAGGCACTGACGGTTCCCGGCAGGATCTCGCAACTTAGTCCCATCAGGCGCCCGGCCCGGTCATCCCGAGCCAGGGGTCGTCCGTTCATTTCCGCAGATCACGCCAACACGGGGTCCCCAAAGGCTCCCGCGGAGCCCTGTTGAGCCCCGATTTCTGCAATGGAGGACGCGCAAGCCCCATGCGCAAGGACACACACCGAATGCCAGCGATGGATGCACTCAAGGCCCTCGCCTGCATCGCCATCGTGGTACACCACCTGGCCTTCTACGGCCCCATGGCCGACATCGCCCAGCCCTTGATGCCGGGCCTCGTGCAGTGGTTCAACGACTACGGCCGCATGGCCGTGCAGGCTTTCCTGGTCGCCTCCGGCTTCCTGTTCGCCAGCAAGTTCGGCCCCTTCGGCCTGCCGGCCGGCGCCTCGCCGCTGGCCCTGGTGCTGCAGCGCTACATCCGCCTTGTGATGCCCTACTCCGCCGCCATCTTCCTGGCCGTGGCCTGTTCGGCGGTGGCCAGCGTGTGGATGGACCACCCCTCCATCTCGGCGGCGCCCGACCTCGGCCAGCTGCTCGCCCATGTCCTCCTGCTGCACGACCTGCTGGACCAGGAGGCCCTGTCCGCCGGGGTCTGGTACGTAGCCATCGACTTCCAGCTGTTCGCCCTGGCCATCCTGCTGCTGTGGCTGCCAACCCGCCTGGCCCGCCGTGATCCGCGCCTGGCCCTGCTGGCGCCGGCCCTCATCGTGCTGATGACCGCCGCCTCGCTGTTCGGCTTCAACCGCGACGCCCTGTGGGACGAGAGCGCCTTCTACTTCTTCGGTGCCTTCGGGCTCGGCATGCTGGCCTGGTGGGTCTCCGGCCAACCGCGGGCCGGACGCTGGCTGGCCCTGCTGGCCCTGCTCGCCCTGGCCGCGCTGGCCGTCGAGTTCCGCGCCCGCATCGCCGTGGCCACCGGGGTGATGCTCTTCCTCGGCCTGAGCCGGCAGCACGGCTTCCTGCACACCCTGCCGGTGCCGGCGGCGCTGAGCCACCTGAGCCGGATCTCCTACTCGGTGTTCCTGGTGCATTTCCCCCTGTGCCTGCTGGTCAATGCGCTGGTCACCACCCTGTTCCCGGTCAATCCGGTGATCAACGCCCTCGGCATGCTGCTGGCCGTGGCGGTCAGCATCGCCGGCGGCCACCAGTTCCACCGGCGCATCGAGAGCCATCCCTTCAATACCCGCACCCGCCTGCTGTTCCCGGCCGGCGTGGTGGCCGGCGGCTGGTTGGCCGCGCTGGCGGCGGCCAACCTGGCCGGCTGATCTTCCGGGCTCAGCCCAGCAAGCCCTCTGCCGGCGAGCTCGGGCTGGCCTGGTATTCCCGGCGCGGCATGCGCCCGGCCAGGAAGGCGTTCCGGCCGGCCTCCACCCCCTGGCGCATGGCCAGCGCCATGCGCACCGGGTCGCCGGCGGCGGCAATCGCCGTGTTCATCAACACCCCGTCGCAGCCCAGCTCCATCGCAATCGCCGCATCCGACGCGGTGCCCACCCCCGCGTCGACGATCACCGGCACCCGCGCCTGGTCGATGATGATGCGCAGGTTCCACGGGTTGAGGATGCCCATGCCCGAGCCGATCAGGCTGGCCAGGGGCATGATCGCGACACAGCCGATCTCCTCCAGCATGCGCGCCTGGACAGGATCGTCGGAGCAATACACCATCACCCGGAAGCCGTCCCGCACCAGGATCTCGGCGGCCTTGAGGGTCTCCGGCATGTTGGGGAAGAGGGTCTCCTTGCTGCCCAGCACTTCCAGCTTGACCAGGTCATGCCCGTCCAGCAGCTCCCGCCCGAGGCGCAGAGTGCGCACCGCCTCCATGGCCGAATAGCAGCCGGCCGTGTTGGGCAGGATGGTGTAACGGCGCGGGTCGATCACCTCCAGCAGATTGGGCTGGCCCGCCTCCTGGCCGATGTTGGTGCGGCGGATCGCCACCGTGACGATCTGCGCCCCGCTGGCCTCGATGGCGTCGCGGGTCTGGGCAAAATCCCGGTACTTGCCGGTGCCCACCAGCAGGCGCGAGCGGAAGGTCTCCCCGCCCATCACGAAGGGCGTATCCAGCGGCCCGGCGCATTGCGTGTCCATGTATCCCATGAATCAACCTCCTCCCACTGCAACGACAACTTCCACCCGGTCGTCCGCCGCCAGGCGGATTTCACCGTAATGGCTCCTGGGCACGATCTGCCCGTTCACTTCCACTGCAATGCGCTTGCCGGTGAAACCCAGATCGTCGATCAGATCGGCGATCGCCCACGGGCCGGGCAATGCCCGCGGCTCGCCATTGAGGCGGATGGCCACGCCACTCATGATGAGATCTCCGCCGCCGCGGCCAGCTGGTCGGCACGGTAGGACGAGCGCACCAGCGGGCCGGCCGCCACCTCGCGGAAGCCCAGCGCCAGGGCGCGCACGCGCCAGCGGTCGAACTCCTCCGGCGGCACGTAGCGCTCCACCGGCAGGTGGGCCGCCGAGGGACGCAGGTACTGGCCGAGAGTCAGGATGTCACAGCGGTGGGCGCGCAGGTCCTGCAGGGTCTGCAGCACCTCGTCGTCGGTCTCGCCAAGGCCCAGCATCAGGCCGGACTTGGTCGGCACCGCCGGATTGCGGGCCTTGAAGGCGGCGATCAGGCGCAGGGAGCCGGCATAGTCGGCCCCCGGCCGCACCGCCCGGTAGAGGCGCGGCACGGTTTCGATGTTGTGGTTGAAGACGTCCGGCGGGGTCGCGGCGAGGGTCTCCAGGGCGAGCTGCTCGCGGCCCCGGAAATCGGGGGTGAGGACCTCGATCTGGACCGTCGGAGTCGCCGCGCGGATGGCCCCGATGCAGGCGGCGAAATGGGCAGAGCCGCCATCGCGCAGGTCGTCCCGGTCCACCGAGGTGACGACCACGTAGCGCAGCTTCATGGCCGCCACGGTGCGGGCCAGGCGGGCCGGCTCGTCCGCGTCCAGCGGCGCCGGGCGGCCGTGGGCCACGTCGCAATAGGGGCAGCGCCGGGTACAGATGCTGCCCATGATCATGAAGGTGGCGGTGCCGCGGGCAAAGCACTCGCCGATGTTGGGACAGTCCGCTTCTTCGCAGACGGTGTGCAGCTCCTGCTCGCGCAGCAATTGCTGGAGCGCCGCGACCTTGGCCGTGCCGGGGTCACGGGCACGCAGCCAGGGCGGCTTGGGCGGCGAGGCGCGCTGGCTGTCCACCCGGACAGGAATGCGCGCCAGCTTGGCCGAACCCCGCAGACTGACGGGCTCGGCGCGGGGGGTGGAAGCGTTGGACATGGTCTCTCCTGGGAGGGGGCACGAGATGAGGCACAGGATGGGGTGCGCGGGCCGCGGCGCCGGTCCGGAATCGTGGGCAGCGAGGGAGGAGGCTGTCCGGACAGCGCCGGGCCCGCGCAAACTGCGGGCCACCGGAGGAGGCAGAGGGCGTCGCGGCCCCTGCCCCCTCTGGGCCTCAGCCGACGAAGCGGGCGATCACCCGGTTCACATCGTTGGCGGCTTCCATCTGCACCATGTGACCACCCGTGCCGATGACTTCCACCTGGGCCTTGCCCGACAGGGCGTGGGCGTGGGCCACCGGAATGATGCGGTCCTGCTCGCCCCAGATCACCAGCACCGGCTTGCCCAGCCCGGCCACCTGGTCGGCCAGCACGCTGGTCTGGCGGCCATTCACGAAGAGCTTGCCGGAGAGGGTCCCCAACGCGCTGCCGACGCCTTCCAGGCGCTTGTACTTGAGCAGGTCGTCCACCAGCTGGCGGGTCACCAGGCTGCTGTCGGCAAACAGGTCGGCCAGGAAGGGCTTGAGGGCATTGCGGCTGGCGGCCGACACGAAGCCGTCGATGTAGCCGGAGTTGATCTCCTCGCCCAGGCCGGCGCTGCCGATCAGGCTCAGGGAGCGCACCCGCGCCGGATGCCGGGCTGCCACGGTGAGGGACACGGCCCCGCCCATGGAGTGACCGACCAGGTGGGCGGAATCGATGCCGACCGCGGCCATGAAATCGGCCACGGTGTCGGCCAGGGCCTCCAGGGTGCCCTCGCCCACGTCCTTGGACGACTCGCCGTGGCCAGGCAGATCGAGGGCATACACCTCCCGGTCGGCCGCCAGGGCTTCGTGGTTGAACAGCCAGTTGTTGAGGTCGCCGCCGAAACCGTGGATCAGCACCATCGGCTCGCCACCCTCGCCACGCTTCAGATAGCGCAGCTTGCGGCCCTTCACATCGATCTTCTGGGGCGTCGGTCCCTGGTCTTCCTCATCGCCGCTGGCGGGGGTGAAGTTGGACTGGAACTCGGTGACGAAGGCGTCGATATCCGCGTCGGCGACGCTGGCATCGGCGATCACGCCGAGCAGGCCGCCGACCGGCAGTACATCTTCTTCAGCCGCCAGCTGGCGGCGCAGCACCCCGGCAACAGCAGCCTCCACTGCGCCGGCGATCTTCTCACTTTCGACTTCAACAATTTCCTGGCCCGGCTCGATGGTGTCACCGACCTGCTTGAGCCAGCCGTTGACCTTTCCTTCCTGCATGGAAAGGCCCCACTTGGGCATGGTGACGGGGTGAATGGCAGACATCAGCGGTACTCCTTGAGGCTCTTGGCGGCCGCCACGATGTGGGCGGCGCTGGGGATGTAAAGCTCTTCCAGCGCATCGCTGAAAGGCACGGGAGAGTGGGGGCCGGTGATCTGGCGGATCGGCGCCCGGAGGCTGGAGAAGGCCCGCTCGGCGGCCAGGCCGGCGATGTCGGAAGCCATGCTGCAGCGGGGATGGGATTCATCCACCACGATCAGGCGGCCGGTCTTCTCGACGCTTTCGAGGATGGTGTCGGTGTCCAGCGGCGAGGTGGTGCGGGGGTCGATGATCTCGGCGTGGATACCCTGCTTCTGCAGCTCGGCAGCCGCCTCCTGGGCCTTCAGCACCATGCGGCCGATGGCCACGATGGTCACGTCATGGCCTTCGCGCACCACCGCGGCTTCGCCGAAGGGAATGGCGTAGCTTTCTTCCGGCACTTCGCCTTCCATGGTGTACAGCGCCTTGTGCTCCAGGAAGATCACCGGGTCGTTGTCGCGGATCGACTGGATCAGCAGGCCCTTGACGTCATAGGGGTTGGAGGGCACCACCACCTTCAGGCCCGGAATGTGGGTGAAGATGTTGTAGAGGCACTGGGAATGCTGGGCCGCGGCGCGGAAGCCGGCGCCGTACATGGCGCGGATCACCACCGGGGTCTCGGACTTGCCGCCGAACATGTAGCGGAACTTGGCCGCCTGGTTGAAGATCTGGTCGAAACAGACGCCCAGGAAGTCCACGAACATCAGCTCCGCCACCGGGCGCATGCCGCAGCAGGCCGCACCGATCGCGGCGCCGACATAGCCGGACTCGGAGATGGGCGTGTCGATGACCCGCCCCGGGTGCTTGTGGTACAGGCCGCGGGTCACGCCCAGCACGCCGCCCCAGGCATCCTGCTCGCCCGGCGAGCCGGCGCCGCCGGCCACGTCTTCGCCCATCACGATCACGTTCTGATCGCGGCTCATTTCCTGGTCCAGCGCCTCGTTGATGGCTTGCTGGTAGGTGATCTTTCGTGCCATTTTTTGTCTCCTGTTATCTCGTGATCGGGCGCGTTCAGTAGCTCACGTACACATCGGTGAGCAGATCGGCCTCGGAAGGCTTGGGATCGGACTTGGCCTTCACGACGGAGCCGTCGATCAGGGCCTTCACTTCGGCGTCGATGCTGTCCAGGTCGGCCTGGGTGAGCTGGCCGCCGGTGGTGACACGACGGGCGAACTGCAGCAGGCAGTCCTTGGTGTCGCGGATGTTCTGGACTTCGCCGGGGGCGCGGTAGGTTTGCTGGTCACCCTCGAAGTGGCCGTAGTAGCGGGACAGCTTGACCTCCACCAGGGACGGGCCCCCGCCTTTGCGGGCGCGCTCGATGGCGGCGCCGGCCGCTTCATACACCGCGAAGAAGTCGAAGCCATCCACGGTGATGCCGGGCATGCCGAAGGCGGAGGCGCGGTCGGCGATGTTGTCGCAGGCCACCGAGAACTTGGACGAGGTGGCTTCTGCATAGCCGTTGTTCTCGGCCAGGAAGATCACCGGCAGGTTCCACACCGAAGCCAGGTTCATGGCCTCGAAGATGGTGCCCTGGTTGGACGCGCCGTCGCCGAAGAAGCACACGCTGACGTGGGGCTGGCCGCGCAGCTTGGCCGCCAGGGCGGTGCCGCAGACCAGCGGGCCGCCGCCACCGACGATGCCGTTGGCGCCGAGCATGCCCACCGACAGGTCGGCGATGTGCATGGAGCCGCCCTTGCCCTTGCAGGTGCCGGTCTTGCGGCCCCAGATCTCGGCCATCATGCCGACCGGGTCCACACCCTTGGCGATGCAGTGGCCGTGGCCGCGGTGGGTACTGGCGATGTGGTCTTCGGCGGTAAGGTTCATGCACACGCCGGTGGCCGAGGCCTCCTCGCCGGCGTAAAGGTGCACGAAGCCCGGGATCTCGCCGGTGGCGAAGTCGGTGTGCAGGCGCTCTTCGAACTCGCGGATGGTGCGCATGGTGCGATAGGCCTTCAGCAGGTCTTCGCGGGTCAGTGCTTTGGTCACGGTCGTCTCCAGGTTGTTGGATTTCTGGGGGTACATCCGGAACGGGCGGAGCGCGCCCGTTCGTGGATTCGGCAAGGGGTGGCGAAGCGCTCGCCACCCGCTGATTCAGGGCGGCCCGAGAGGGGCCGCGGCGGGGTAACGCAGGGCACCGCGGCGGATCGCGGCGCCGAGGGTGGCCGGCACGTCGAGGCTGCGCGGGCCGTCCAGCTCGAGGGTCAGGGTCGCCATCTGGCGGCCGTCGAGCTCGATCTCGCGCTCGCCGTCCAGGGCCACGCTGCCGCGCAGGCTGCGCAGCGCCACCGGCTGGCCCGGCTGCAGCAGGCCGGATGCGGCGATAGGCACCGGCACCACCA
This sequence comes from Zoogloea dura, assembly GCF_012927165.1. GTDB lineage: Bacteria > Pseudomonadota > Gammaproteobacteria > Burkholderiales > Rhodocyclaceae > Zoogloea > Zoogloea dura. The sequence continues at coordinate 12,601 of NZ_JABBGA010000011.1, read as the reverse complement.
GGCCCGGGGCGATGGGAGCCCAAACACCACCCCTCTCAGCACCCACCTCAGCGCCCGCCCCGCCGCAATGCACCCAGGCACCGTGCGGCTGGCGCCGGCCCACCGGGCTCACCCCGGCGACGATGCTGGACAGGCCGATCGCGTCCGGCTCGGCAAAGGCCGCATACACCTCGGCGATGCTCGCCGGGTCCCACACGGCGCGGGCCCCCACGTGTTCGAGGCGGGTCACGCAGACCTCCACCAGGGCCAGTTCCTCGCGCTCGCCCACCCTCAGGCGCAGCCGCTTGTTGCCGACCAGGCCCTCGGCCGGGCTCACCGCGCCGCTGGCAAACAGCCCGGCAGCCAGGCCGGTGAGGGTCGCCTCGCGCAGATCGGGGAAGGCGTTGTTGGTGCCGGACGAAAGGGTCGCCAGTGGCGTATCACCGCAGGCGCCGGCGACGATCCGGTGGGTACCGTCACCACCCAGCACGACAATCGCGGCGACGCCGGCGGCACGCATCCGCTCCACCGCCCGCACCGTGTCGAGCGCGCTGTCTGTCAGCGGCATCTCGAGGAACTCCACCTCGGGCCAGGCCGCCTCGCCCTGGCCGCGACGCCCCTCGATGGCCCGCAGCAGGCCGGCGGCGATCCCCACCAGGTCGGGCATCATCAGCACCCGCTGCACCCCGGTGGCGGCGAAGGCGCCGAGCAGGCGCTCGATCATGTTGACCTTCTCCACCGTCGGAAATACCAGTGCCCGGCTGGTCAGGCGGCGGATGTCGCGCCCCGACGCCGGATTAGCGATTATTCCCAGCGCGGCAGTGGAGGATGTGTGTTTCACAATTGTCCCGGATTGGATTGGCAATTGGGCTTCATTCAGCACTTGGCATGCCAGCTTTCATTCCGGGGCAATTGGATTGCAGCGCACAAAAACGAATTCCCCTTCAGGATCAATCCACTGCTTAATTCAATGAAAATAAGATTGCGCAGCACAGAACCCCGGACACCTACGCACTTCCGGCCCTGAGACAGTGAGAAAACGAGAAACTGAGACACCTGTCTCAGATTCGGGAGACAAACGTCAGCATTGATTTAATTGCCGTAGGGGAATACGCTTTGCTATCACCAAAGGTGGTTTCAACCAATACACTCCCGACCTATAAGGGGGAAATAGAATGATCCGGGGACATGGAGAGATTGCCCGCCACGTGGAACGCGTGGTCGAGGTGGTCGAGAAAGGCGTGAGCCTGCCAAGGCACACTGCCGCACAGGACCGGCTGGCCCGCTCCTGGAAGAGATCGCTCAGCAATTACCAGGTGGATCCATCCCTGGCGAGCACGCCGCAGGTGGTCACCGCCCAGGAGCTGCGCGAGCACCGGGACCGGCTGGACGCCTTCATGCGGATTGCCCGCGAGGGCCTCGACCGCCTGCATGAGCAATTGCTGCCCAGCAACTACTGCGTGCTGCTCACCGACGCGAGCGGCGTCACGGTGGATTTCCGCACCGTGCCCAGCCTCGACCGCGAGCTGCGCGGCGAGGGCTTCCGCAATGGCACGCGCTGGTCGGAGCGGGACGAGGGCACCTGTGGTGTCGGCACCAGCCTGGCCGACGGCCAGCCCATCCTGGTGCACCGGGGCGAGCACTTCCGCTCCCACAATATCGCCTTCACCTGCAGCTCGGCGCCGATCTTCGGCATCGACGACCGGCCGCTGGCGGTGCTCGACGCCTCGGCCCTGTATTCGCCCGAGAACCGCGACAGCCAGATGCTGGTGTTCCAGATGGTGGTGGAGAAGGCCCGCCTGATCGAGGACGCCTTCGCCTTCCACAGCCTGCGCGACTACTGGATCCTGCAGCTCGGCCGCACCCCCGAGCTGATGAACGTGCATACCGACTACCTGCTGGCCTTCGACGACGCGGGCCTCTTCGTCGGCGGCAACCGGCGCGCCCGCAAGGAGCTCCTGCAGCGTGGCAGCCGCAGCGCCAGCACCGTGTCCGACCTCTTCGAGTGTTCGGCCAACGATCTGCTGGCCGCCGCCCATGCCCGCCCGGGCCAGGCCATTCCGCTGCGCATCACCGACAGCGGCGAGCGCATCTTCGGCCTGCTGCGGGCCCCCGATGCGCGCCGCCGGGCGCCGGCCAACCTGGCCGGCGACACCCCCGACCTCAACGGCTGCAACGAAGCCCGCGGCTTCGGCCACCTGGCCACCGGCGACTCGCGGGTGCGCACCAATGTGCAGCGGGCCCTCAAGGTGGCCAACCGGGACATCCCGGTGATGCTGCTGGGCGAGACCGGCACCGGCAAGGAAGCCTTCGCCAAGGCCATCCACGACTGCAGCAGCCGCCACAAGCAGCCCTTCGTGGCCCTCAACTGCGCGGCCATCCCCGAGACCCTGATCGAGAGCGAACTCTTCGGCTACCGCGACGGCGCCTTCACCGGCGCGCGCAGCAAGGGCGCCCGCGGCAAGATCATCCAGTCCGACGGCGGCACCCTCTTCCTCGACGAGATCGGCGACATGCCGCTGCAGCTGCAGAGCCGCCTGCTGCGGGTGCTGGCCGAGGGCGAGGTGCTGCCCCTGGGCGCCGAGCAGCCCACCCCGGTGCAGCTGCACATCGTCTGCGCCACCCACCAGGATCTGCCCACCCTGGTCGAGGAAGGGCGCTTCCGCGAGGACTTGTACTACCGCCTCAACGGCGCGGTGTTCATGCTGCCGCCGCTGCGCGAGCGGGAGGACATCGGCACGGTGATCGACCGGGTGCTGGAGGAAGAGGCCATCGCCATGGGCCGCGACAGCCTGCGCCTGGCGCCGGAGACCCGCGACGCGCTGATCCGCCACGGCTGGCCGGGCAACATCCGCCAGCTGCGCCACGCCATGCGCTACGCCTGTGCGATCTGCGAGAGCACCCTGCTGCACGCCTCGCATTTCCCGCCGGACCTCTTCTTCGGCCCGCGCCTGATGTCGGGCCGGCCGGTGCGCGAGGAAGCGCTCCGCGGCCCCGTCCCCGCGCCTCAGCAAACCGAAGCACTGCCGCAGCTCAAGGAGAAGGATCTGCGCCTGCGCGAACTCATGCTCGAGACCCTGCGCCGCAACCAATGGCAGGTGACGGTCTCGGCCAAGGAACTGGGGCTCTCCCGGGCGACCTTCTACCGCAAGCTGACCCGCCTCAACATCGTTCCACCCAACCGCCGGGACTTCTGAAAAAAAACGGGCGATCCACCCGGATCGCCCGCAAAAACGCAGGAGGAAGGTCCCTGCGCCGGAGGGGGTCGGTCACTCAGGGTCTGGCTGCCCTGGAGCGACTCACCATTTGCCGAGGGATTTCAGGTAGGCAACGATTTCCCAGATTTCTTCAGAAGAGAACACCTCGCCCCACGGGGGCATCGGGGTTGCGCCCTTGCCGCCATCGCGGATGGTGTTGTAGACGTATTGGGGTTCCAGCCCATCGCGACCGATGAACAGCGCCGGCTCATGCCCATGGCAGAAGGCCGCGCAGGTGGACTGGAAGCGGTCACGGCCCGACACGATCCGCGCCTTGTTGCTCAGTTCGAAAGGCAGGGCAAGGCTGACGGCATCGGGCTGGCGGGCGGCAGCCGGCTCGTCAGCGGCCTTTTCGGGGAGGACGGCGTTGAAAGCCAGGGCAGGCGCCAGAAAGGTCGCGAGCAGGCAGGCCATCAGGCCCGTTTTGTTGATCATGTTTGTCTCCGTTATTTTTTGATCGTTGATCTGCGGGGGAACAAGGCTTGTGCCAGCAGGCCGCCCCGGGGTGAGGGCAGCCTGCCGGGTCAGCCGTCTCAGTTAACCTGGACAGCCACCAGCTCAGCCGGCAGCCCGGCTCCGCCGATCGGCACGATCACGTACTGCTTGCCCTTGGTCCGGTAGCTCATCAGGCTGCCAAAGGCCGCACCGGGCAGGCGCAGCTCCGACACCAGCGCACCCGTCTTCGCGTCGTGGGCATACAGGTAAGGCTCCTTCTCGTCGGCGGTCGCCTGGGTGATCAGGGCATTCCCGCGGGACGACAGGCCGAGCACGCTGTTGGTCCCTTCAGGTGCCAGGAACAGGATGTTGTCAGTGAGCGCCACGAAGCTCTCACGGGGCACGCCAACCCGATCCAGGTTCAGATCCTTGATCGCCGGGTGATCCACCGGGCCCTTCCCCGCCGGAATGCGCCACAGGTGCTTGCCCGTGTTCATGTCGATGGCGGTCACGGTGGAGAACGGCGGCTTGAACAGCGGCAGCCCTTGCGGTCCGCCCACGCCTGCCCAGGTGCCGGTGTATTCATAAACGCCCGTGTTTTCCTTCTTGATCTTGATCCCGAAGGGAATCGTGAAGGACGGCACGTAGAGCACATTGGTCCGCGGGTTGTGCGCCGCACCGACCCAGCTGCCACCGCCGAGCACGCCCGGCACCTGCAAGGTACCAGCCTTGTCCAGGGTCGGTGGGGTGTACAGGGGGCCGTAGTTGTAGCGGCTGAGGATCTTCTTGGCCTCATCCTTCAGTTTCGGCGTCAGGTCGAGGAGATCGTCCTCGGTCACCCCTTGCTGGACGAAGGGCGCGGGCAGCGTGGGGAAAGGCTGGGTCGGGGAAGACTTTTCACCCGGCACGGTGGACTGGGGTACCGGCCGCTCCTCGATGGGCCACACCGGCTTGCCGTTGCTGCGGTCGAAGGCGAAGACGAAGCCCTGCTTGGTCACCTGAACGGCAGCCTTGATCTTCTTGCCATTGACCGTCAGGTCCATCAGGTTCGGCGCGGTAGGCAGGTCGTAGTCCCACAGTCCGTGGTGCACGATCTGGTAATACCAGGCGATCTTGCCGCTGCGCGCGTTCAACGCCACCAGGGATTCGCCGAACAGGCCGTTGCCCTTGCGATGACCGCCGTAGAAATCGTTGGTGGGCGTGGAGAACGGCAGGTACACCAGCCCCAGTTCCTCGTCACAGCTGGGGCGCGCCCACATGTTGCCGGAGCCGGTGGTCTTCCAGGAGTCATTCTCCCAGGTCTCGTTGCCCGTTTCACCCGCCTGCGGCGGCTGCTGGAAGAGCCAGGCGCGCTTGCCGGTCTTGATGTCGAAGGCCTGGATGTCCCCCGGCGGATGGCTCTTCATGGGCTGACGGCCCACGGCAAAAGAGTCGAGGACGGCGATGCTGGGGATGATCTGGTTGCCGCACACGATCGGGGGCGAAGTGACCGCCACCAGCGACCGGTCGACGTGACGACGCAGGCCCTTGGTGAGATCCACCCGGCCGTTGTCGCCCCAGGACTTCACCGGCTTGCCGGTTTTCGCATCCAGAACGATCAGGTAACCATCGCCGGTCCCCAGGATCAGGCGCTTGTCGGCCCCCTCCTCCCAGTAGGTCAGGCCGCGGTTGATGAAGCCGAGATTCGGCGGGGTTCCGTCCTGGTAAGCCTTCGGATCGTAGGTCCACAGCGTCTTGCCCGTGGCGCCGTCAATGGCGGAGACAAGGCTCATCGGCGAGGTGGTGTACAGCACGCCATCCACCGCGATCGGGGTCGACTCGTTCACCCAGGTGCGCAGCTCCTGGTTGTCCGCAGCGATTGCGTTGTCGGGCATCGCCCAGCGCCAGGCGACTTTCATCGACTTGACGCTCTCCACGGTGACATCGGCGGCGGCGGCAAAGCGCGAGCCGCTCTTGTCGGCGTTGTATTCCCGCCAGTTGCCGACGGCATCGGCGGCACGGCTCGGCATGCTGGCACAGGCGCTCAGCACAAGGGCGGCAATCAGGGTCCGGCTGGTCTTCATGTTCGATACTCCTTGCTGGCTCGGGCGCACAGGCCCGGAACCGTGTTCAGAAAGTGAAGTTGATGCCTGCGTTGAGCAGCGTGGATTTGTTGCCGACGCTGGGGATGCCGGCGGCGACGATGCTGGTCTTGATGGTGGCGCCCGAGTCCGCATCCACGTAGGCGGCCTGCACGTAGATCGTGGTGTCCTTGCGCAGCGCGTAGTCGTTGCTGACCACGATGTTGCGGGTGTGGTCCTTGTCGTTGCGCGTGTCCTTGTTGTCGTAGTACGCCAGCGTCGCCGTGTGGTCGGCGTGCCACTTCCAGTCCACGCCCGTGCTGATCCCATTCACATTCGAGACGTTGGCCCCGCTGCTGGTCTCGTTACGCGCATTCAGGTAGTTCGCCTTGAACGTGAAGGGGCCATAGGGCACCGCAATGCCCAGCCCACCGTGGCGCACGTTGTCATTGGCCGTCGCCTCGTCCTTGATCACCTGATAGGACGCCGACAGGGTCACCGGGCCGGTGTAGGTCGCCCCCATCGCCCAGGCCGAGTTCTTCTGGGTGCTGCCCGCCTGGCCACCAGGCGCCCACAGAATCCCGAAATTCACCGGGCCCACCGTGTGCCGGTACTGGATCGCGTTGCTGAAGAAGATGCCGACGTCGTTGTTGGTGTTGCGGTCGGTGCCCGGCGCACCCGCCGTCGCCGCGTACTGGTTGTACGCCCACGCGTAAAGGTTCGAGAACTGCTCCTTGAAGGCCCGCGGTTCGGTGCCGATGTGCGCCAGCAGCGCCGGACCGTACTGGCGCCCGAAGGTCACGCTGCCCCAGTCGCCCCGCAGGCCCAGGTTTGCCTGACGCCGGAAGAACGGCGTGCCCGTCCCCTGCGCGTCCCCCGTGCCGTGCAGCTTGCCGTTGTTCGTGTCGTAATGGACTTCCAGGTTGAAGAAGCCTTCCAGGCCCCGCCCAAGATCCCGGTCGCCCTTGAAGCCCAGCACCGACTGGCGCAGCCCGCTGGTTTCCATCGAGGTCTTGCTCTTGCCGTCCGGGTCGGTGCGGCTCTGGTACAGCAGACCCGCGTCGATGATCCCGTAGATCGCCACATTGGTCTCCGCCAGCGCAGGGACCGACACGGCCGACAGCAGGGCCACTGCGCAGACTCCGCGGCGAAGCGCACTGCGCGGTATGGATGAGTGCTGAATCATTAATGTCTCCTCTTGTTTTTTCGTCCCGGTATCCCAAGCGGGAAGCCCGAAACGCCGCCGACCTGAAATAGCCAGCGGCAAGAGGCCCTCTGCAATTAGTTTGCCAGGGCCGTAATTCCCGTCATTGCATGGAGAAAACCACCCTGCAATACGAGAATAAGGAGACAGATGTATCGAACAGCCTGAGACTGCGGAGACAGACGTCTCCGAAAATGGAAGATGCGGGGCGGCAAATTGGATCCGGCGCCCCGTCCTGCAGTCCAGGCAAATTCGATGGATGAACTGGCTATCTAGTGCTTAGAAAAACCCTCCCCGTACGGTGTCGGTATCAACGCGCAGACATCAGGGCTGCTGCTTGCCCAGGTACATCAGGTAGGCCACCAGCTCCCAGATCTGCTCGTTGGTGAAGGCGCTCCCCCACGGCGGCATCACGTCGGCGCCCTGGCGGCCCTTGAAGATGGTCTCGTAGGCCATCTCGGGCGGCAGGTCGGTGCGCCCCTTGAAGTCGGGGGCGCGGCCGCCGACGCCCTCGAAGCCGTGGCAGTAGCCGGCACAGGTCTTGGCGAAGCGGCGCTTGCCGGCGTCGATGCGGGCCTGCTCACCGAGGTCGAAGGGAGCCAGCGGGCCGGCCGCGGGCTTGCCGGGCTGGGCGGCGGCGATCACCTTGACGTAGGCGGTGAGCTGCTCGATCTCGGCGTCCTGCAACACCGTGCCCCAGGGCGGCATGGCCTTGTCGCCGTGCTTGCCGTGGATGATGCGGTCGCGGATCTGCGCCTCGGCCAGGTCGGGCCGGGCCGACAATCTGGGGCCGTAGCTGCTGCCCGCGCCACCGGGGGCCACGCCGGCGCCGTCGGCACCATGGCAGCTCACACAGAGTTTTTCGAAGCGGTTCTTGCCGGCCGACACACGGGCCTTGCCCTCGTCGGCGGGCGGTGCCACGGCATGGGAGGCGGTGGCGGCGATCAGGGCCAGGATCAGGCTGGCCGGGCGGAGCATCTGCTGGAGTGTGCGCAAAGGGGTCATGTTTTTGTCTTGATCCAGTAGGAAAAAAGGGGTGCGGCGCGGGAAGGTGCGCCGCACCCCGGAACAGCACGACCCGCCGCGTCCGGCCTGGTCGTGCCGCGGAGCTGAACCGGCGGCTTACTCGAGGGTGAAGCCGATCAGGGCGGCGCCGCCCGGCAGATCCTTGATCTGCGGGAAGGCGCCGGCCAGGAAGCCCGGCGCGTGGGAGCCGAGGCCGGTGGGAATCACGATGTACTGCTTGCCCTTGACGGCGTAGCTGACCGGGCCGCCACGGGCGCCGGAGCCGGCGTTGAAGCGCCACAGTTCCTTGCCGTTGTCGGCGTCGTAGGCATACAGGCGGCCTTCCATGTCGCCGGTGAACACCAGCCCGCCGGCGGTGGTGAGCACGCTGGAGAGGGGCGGCAGCTCGTAGCGGATGCTCCACTTGACCTTGCCGGTCAGCGGGTCGCGGGCATCCAGGCGGCCATCGGGCTTCTTGCCGTTGGGCGGCGGCACCAGCTTGATCTCGTCGATGCCGAGGGACAGGGAGGAGATGGCGGTCAGGTTGGACGGATCATCCTTGCCCGACACCACTTCGTTACACACCTCCATGGCGTGGGAGTACCACAGGCCGGTGCCCGGGTTGTAGGCGCCGTGGTTCCAGCTGCGGGCGCCCAGCAGGTTGGGGCAGAGCAGCTCGCGCTTGCCCGGCTGGGGACGGCGCGGCTCGATCAGGGCGCCGGTCTTCGGGTCGATGCCCTTGGCCCAGTTCATGTTCTCGGCAAACTGCCAGACGTTCTCCAGGGCACCGTCCTTCTTGTCCATCACGAAGACGAAGCCGCTCTTGTTGAGGTGGACGATCACGTCCTTGCCGTCCTTCTTGACCAGCAGGGCCTCGTAGGCAGAGTCGAAGTCCCAGGTGTCGTGCGGGATCTCCTGGCGGTGCCACTTGAGCTTGCCGGTCTTCGGATCGATGGCCAGCAGGGTCGCGGTGTACTTGTTGTCACCCTCGCGGCCGGGGGTGTAGTAGTCGGGCGCGGCGTTGGAGGTGCCGATGTAGATGGTGTCGCTGCTCTCGTCGTAGGTGCCCGGCATCCAGGCGGAGCCGCCGCCCACCTTGCCGCTGTCGCCGGGCCAGCTGGCCGGGTCGTTCTTGATCACGTCGAAGGTCCACACCGGCTTGCCGGTGTCGGCATTCACCGCATAGATCTTGCCGGCGATGGGCTGGTCGCCGCCGGTGGTGCCGCCGAAGAGCACGTCGCCAGCGAGCTGGGGCGGTGCCGAGAAGAGCGCGCCGTACTGGGTCTTGGGGTCGGTCAGCTGGGTGGACCACAGCTCCTTGCCGGTCTTCTGGTCGAGGGCGATGAAGCGCCCGTCGAGGCTGCCGATGAAGACCTTGCCACGGCCCACCGTCACACCCCGGCTGGCCGCGGCGTAGAAGGCCTGCTTGGCGATCGGGTTGAGCTTGGCGGTGTAGTGCCAGATGGTCTTGCCGGTGGCGGCATCCACCGCCCAGGCGTTGTTGTCGGCGGAGATGTAGTACAGCACGCCGTCCAGCACGATGGGCGTGGCCTGCAGGCCGTGGGTGATGTTGCCCGGCTGGTGGATCCACGCCACCTTGAGCTTCTTCACGTTGGTCTTGTTGATCTGGGCCAGCGGGCTGTAGCGCCAGGCGTTGTAGCTGCGGTGGTACTGCGGCCAGTTGTCGGGGTCGGCATAACCGGGGCGGCTGTCGGCAGCCAGGACGGAACCGGCCAGCAGGCTGGCACCTACGGCGACAAGCAGGGGCTTCAGGGCGAATTTCATGTTGTTTCCTTTATTGTCGGACACACAAGCCCTACCGCGCGGCTGTCTCGAACACACGGAGGGCATGGAGAGGCCTGCGCTCAGAAAGTGAAATTGATACCGGCGTTGAGCAGCGTGGATTTGTTGCCCACGCTCGGGATGCCCGCGGCGACGATGCTGGTCTTGATGGTGGCGCCCGAATCCGCATCCACGTAGGCGGCCTGCACGTAGATCGTGGTGTCCTTGCGCAGCGCGTAGTCGTTGCTGATCACCACGTTGCGGGTGTGATCCTTGTCGTTGCGCTTGTCCTTGTTGTCGTAATAGGCAAGGGTCGCCGTGTTATCCGGATTCCACTTCCAGTCCACGCCGGTGCTGATGCCGTTCACGTTGGAAACATTGGCGCCGGTGCTGGTCTCGTTGCGGGCGTTGAGGTAATTGGCCTTGAAGGTGAAGGGGCCGAAGGGCACGGCAAAGCCGAGGCCACCGTGACGCACGTTGTCATTGGCCGTCGCCTCGTCCTTGATGACCTGGTAGGAGGCCGACAAGACCACCGGGCCGGTATAGGTGGCGCCCATCGCCCAGGCGGTATTCTTCTGGGTGCTGCCGGCCTGGCCGCCAGGCGCCCACAGGATGCCGAAGTTCACCGGGCCCACGGTATGCCGGTACTGGATGGCGTTGCTGAAGAAGATACCGACGTCGTTATTGGTGTTGCGGTCGGTGCCCGGCGCACCGGCAGTGGCGGCGTACTGGTTGTAGGCCCAGGCATACAGGTTGGAGAACTGCTCCTTGAAGGCGCGCGGCTCGGTGCCGAGGTGGGCCAGCAGGGCCGGGCCGTACTGGCGGCCGAAGGTCACGCTGCCCCAGTCGCCACGCAGGCCCAGATTGGCCTGGCGCCGGAAGAAGGGGGTGCCGGTGCCCTGGGCATCGCCAGTGCCATGGAACCTGCCGTTATTGGTGTCGTAATGGACTTCCAGGTTGAAGAAGCCTTCCAGGCCCCGCCCCAGATCCCGGTCACCCTTGAAACCCAGCACCGACTGGCGCAGGCCGCTGGTTTCCATGGAGGTCTTGCTCTTGCCGCTCGGGTCGGTGCGGCTCTGGTAAAGCAGGCCGGCGTCGATGATGCCGTAGATGGCCACATTGGTCTCGGCCAGGGCCGGTGCCGCCAGGGCGGACATGAGCAGGGCTGCACAGAGCGGCCGGAGCACCGGGGTGCGGCAATTGGATGCGTGCTGAATCATGAATGTCTCCTCTTGTTTTTTTCGTCCCGGTATCCCAACCCGGAAACCCGAAACTCCGCGGGCCTGAAATAACCTGCGGCAAGAGGCTCTCTGCAATTTCTTTGCCAGAGACAATTTCCCGTATTTTCCCGGGAATTATTCCCGGAATTGGAGAAAACAAGGAGACAGATGTCTCATATTTCCTGCGACGGCAGAGACAAACGTCTCCGGAATAGGGCGAGACGCCCGGGCATATTTCCGGGAAGCACCGTGCGCCCCCTGCTCTTCTGCGGGATTCCGCTTGGTCTGATACTTGCTGAATGAAACTGCAGCCAACCAACCGGGCTTTCGCCGGTTCGGCGCCCCTTCAAATAAGCACAAAGAGTCCGGACCCCAATCAAGGAGCCTTCATGAACGCCACCGACAAATTCCTCGCCGCCTCCGCCCATGTGGACGAAGCGGCCGTAGCGCCGCTGCCCAACTCCCGCAAGATCCACATCGAAGGCTCCCGCCCGGACCTCCGCGTGCCCATGCGTGAAGTCTCCCAGGCCGACACGCCCACCGGCTTCGGCGGCGAGAAGAACCCGCCGATCTTCGTCTACGACTGCTCCGGCCCCTACACCGACCCCGCCGCCCGCATCGACATCCGCTCCGGCCTGCCCGCCCTGCGCCAGCGCTGGATCGAGGAGCGCGGCGACACCGAGGTGCTGCCCGACCTGAGCAGCGAGTTCGGCCGCGCCCGCGCCGCCGACCCCAAGCTCATTGATCTGCGCTTCCCCGGCCTGCACCGCAAGCCCCGCCGCGCCCTGCCGGGCAAGAACGTCTCCCAGATGCACTACGCCCGCCAGGGGATCATCACCCCCGAGATGGAGTTCGTCGCCATCCGCGAGAACGTCAACCGCGCCGCCTACATCGAGAGCCTGCGCGCCACCGGGCCGATGGGCGAGAAGATGGCCGCCCTGCTCGGCCGCCAGCACAAGGGCCAGGACTTCGGTGCCTCCATCCCCGCCGAGATCACCCCCGAGTTCGTCCGCGCCGAAGTCGCCCGCGGCCGCGCCATCATCCCCAACAACATCAACCACCCGGAAAGTGAGCCGATGATCATCGGCCGCAACTTCCTGGTGAAGATCAACGCCAACATCGGCAACTCGGCCCTCGGCTCCTCGATCAACGAGGAGGTCGACAAGATGACCTGGGCCACCCGCTGGGGCGGCGACACGGTGATGGATCTGTCCACCGGCAAGAACATCCACGAGACCCGCGAGTGGATCATCCGCAACTCCCCGGTGCCGATCGGCACCGTGCCCATCTACCAGGCCCTCGAGAAGGTGGACGGCAAGGCCGAGGAGCTGACCTGGGAGATCTTCCGCGACACCCTCGTCGAGCAGGCCGAGCAGGGCGTCGACTACTTCACCATCCACGCCGGGGTGCTGCTGCGCTACATCCCGATGACCGCCAACCGGATGACCGGCATCGTCTCCCGCGGTGGCTCGATCATGGCCAAGTGGTGTCTGGCCCACCACAAGGAGAGCTTCCTCTACACGAATTTCGAGGAGATCTGCGAGATCATGAAGGCCTACGATGTGGCCTTCTCGCTGGGCGACGGCCTGCGTCCGGGCTCGATCTACGATGCCAACGATGCGGCCCAGCTGGGCGAGCTGGAAACCCTCGGCGAGCTCA
>NZ_JABBGA010000010.1 GCF_012927165.1 Zoogloea dura | reverse complement strand
GCGCTCCGAGTCGCCCTGACGCAAACGCATCAGGGCCTGGCGGTACTCGTGCATCTCGATACTCCTGCGGGCCACCGGCTTTCTCCTGCCAAACCCGGCAGGGTAGCGATGGACCGCTCAAGGTCGAGACGTCCGTCAGAGTGAGACTGGCTCCATTACGCCGATCCGGCGCTGGCGCCTATGTGCCGATCCGTGGGTGGCTCCATTACGCCGATCACGGAGTGGCTCCAATGTGCCGGTCACAAGGTGGCTCCATTGTGCCGATCATCAACTGGCTCCAATGTGCCGGTCGGTGACAATGAAGCCCTTGCTGGCGTCGATCATGAAGACGCCCTTGCGGGCGGCAGCATTTTCCTTGTCCAGCACCAGGATGCAGGCGGGGATGCCGGTTCCGTAGAAGAGGTTGGCCGGCAGGCCGATGATGCCCTTCAGGATGCCGGAGCGGACCAGCTTCTCGCGGATAACGGCCTCGGCATTGCCCCGAAAGAGCACGCCGTGGGGCAGGATGCAGGCCGCCTTGCCGGTCTTCTTCATCGATCGGACGATGTGCAGCAGGTAGGCGTAGTCACCCTGCTTGGCCGGTGGCTCGCCCCAGGTGAAGCGCTGGTAGAGGTCTTCGGACGGGGTCAGGCCGGTGCTCCACGCCTTGTCAGAAAACGGTGGATTGGCGACCACGTAGTCGTAGGTGCGAAGCTGCTCGCCGTCCTTGAACTTGGGCGCCGCCAGCGTGTTGCCGGGCAGGATGCTGGCGGTCGGGAAGTCGTGCAGGATCATGTTCATCCGCGCGAGGCCGGCGGTGGTCACATCCTTCTCCTGGCCCTCCAGCGTGATGGACTTGCCCGCGGCGGCGGCCACCTTCAGCAGCAGCGACCCGGAGCCGCAGGTCGGGTCGTAGGCGGTGGTGGAGGCCTTGGTGTTGTCCGGCCCGATCCCGATCACCTTGGCGATGACGCGGCTGACCTCGGACGGGGTGTAGAACTGGCCCTTGCTCTTGCCGCTCTCGCTGGCGAAGTGGCGCATCAGGTATTCGTAGGCGTCGCCCAGGATGTCGTCGTGCTCGGCACGGTTCTGGGAGAAGTCGAGCTCCGGCTTCTGGAAGATACCGATCAGGTTGGTCAGGCGCTCAACCATCTCCGGGCCCTGCCCGAGCTTGTTCGGGTCGTTGAAGTCCGGGAAGTCGCTCTTCGACAGGCGGCTGTTGGCGTTGACCAGCGGAGCGATGATCTGCGTGTTGATCTTGTCGCCGATGTCGCTCTTGCCTTTGAGGGCGATCATGTCCTTGAAGCTGGCGCCCTTCGGGATGATCACCGGAGGAGCGAAGGCGTCGCTGTCGGCGTACTTGTCCGTGATGTACTTGATGAACAGCATGAACAGGACGTAGTCCTTGTACTGGCTAGCGTCCATGCCGCCGCGCAGTTCATCACAGGAAGCCCAAAGGGACGAGTAGAGGTCGGATTTCTTGATGGCCATGGGGTCGTTGCGTGTCTGCTTGCTCTGAGGCGTGAGGGCGCGACTTTACCGCAAGGGCGTCGTCTTTCGCGGGCCGTGGGTTTTGTTCAAAGCGGTTGCTTGATGGTGTACGCGGCGTCGAAAGGGCCGGTGTGGGGGCTGTGGTGCCTGATCCATGCAGGTTCGTGCTGACGCCCGTCCGTGTAAGGCGAGGGTTACTTTAGGTGCCTTTACTCGTAAAATGATTCTATGGAAGCTCAGCGCATCACATTGGCACTCGATGACCATTCGGGGGGTTTTGAAACCACCCCGGATCGTGTTCGCCTAGCGGATCTGGCACGCTTTTCCGACGATGTGCAGATTTTCCTGCGGGGGGAGACTAGAGAGATCGATACGCAGAGTCTGGAGGTAGCTGTCCGCAAAGGTTCGCTCGCCATCCAGACCGCGCCCATCCCGATGGCGCCCCAGCTTTTCGCCGACCTTCAGGCGTTGCTAAAAGGCGAGTTGCTTGACGGCGTTGACGCCAAGCGTAAGGAGGTGATGGAACGCTGGCAGAAGGCGGCCCGTCAGACCCGTGGCCTTGCCTACAGGATTTCAGCCCCCTTCATGCAACGCCCGGTGGTGGTCAATGCAGACTCCGATTACCGCGGGGATGATGCGGACCAATGGGTTCAGGTCGAGCGTTATATTCGGGGTGAGATTCAGGATCTGGGCGGCAGTACAAAAGCCAATGCACATGTCCGGCTGCCCGATGGCTCCACGCTGAGAGTCACCACGGACAAAAGTTTGCTCCGAGAAGACAAGGTCAACCGCCTTTACAAGACGGCCATGCTCCGAGTTAAGGCTGAATTCAACGTTCTGACCCGTCAGCTACGCAATGCTCAGTTGCTGGAGTTTGTGGAGTACGTCGATCAGATCGATGAGGCCAGCTTGGCACGCCTCACGCGCCGCGGCGAGAGCGCCTGGAAGGATGTGAGCAATCCCACGATGTGGGTGGATGAACTGCGGGGAGGGGAGCATTGAATAGCGCCCTGCTGGACACCAGTTTCCTCATCACGCTGGCTGACCCTTCCAGGCCACACCATGCTGCAGCCCACCAGTATTTCCGTGAATGCGTACACCGTCAGATACCGATGTATCTATCCACGATCGTCATTTCGGAGTTTCAGGTCAAACAAGCCATCAACGACCTGCCGTTAAGAAATCTGGTCGTGCTGCCTTTTAATGTCGATCACGCCATGCGTTGCGGTTTTCTAGTTCGGCAGCTGTCGCGCGACCCCACCGATGATCGTGTGCGCGTAAAAGATGATTTCAAGCTCATCGCTCAGTGCGACTGTGAGGGGATCAGTCACCTGTTGAGTGAAGATGAAAGCACATTGGTCAAGTACCTTGCCCGCTCCCAGGCCCCTGGCCAGCTCGCTACCCAATCAGTGCTTCTGAAGCATGGCTTCGACGTTTCATGGTTTGAAAACGGGCAGTTCAGATTGCCAGATTAGCGGTGTAGCCATGCTCTGGTTGGATGGAGTGTGACCGAACCCTACCTACCTCCGACCAGATATCGACACAGACAACAAAAATGCCAACCGCTGATGGTTGGCTTTTTTTGCAGATCAACGACCTACCGGAATCCAGTGTGGAGCGGGCGATGGGAATCGAACCCACTGCTCCCTTTCAACGTTCCAGAGAGGGCTATATCCAGAGATCCACATTCGCATTGTTTGAAAACAGCTCAGCGTCTCGGATGTACCGCTGTAGCATCAAGTCTGATGTGTGCCCCGTCTGAGCTCTGATGCGAGTCGTTGCTGCTCCGCTTTGCGCCGCAGCGGTGACGAACCCCGCCCGTAGGCTATGCCCCGACAGCCGGGAGGCGTCAATGCCGGCTTCGGTGGCTCGTTGCTTGATGATGAGCGATACGGACTGGCCGCTAAGCCGACTGAGCATGACGTGGTCGAAGCGGCTCACTGACCGAAAGAGCGCACCTGATGTGATCCCCGCAGCCTTCAACCAGTTCTCGAGATGCTGTACCGGGCAGTACCGAGTTCTCTGCCGGTTCCCCTCGGCCCTGATACGAGGTATGGCTACGAGTCGCCCGCGCTGATCCTGATCTGTCTTGCTGCGCCTGATGTTTGCGATGACGCCTTGCTCGCAGAACTGTAGGTCCTCAACGTTGAGCGCGACGAGTTCCGAGCGCCGCATTGCAGAAGCGAAGCCGAACAGAAGAAGTGCTGCATCCCGCTTGCCGCGCATCCCCTTCAGTTTGCGCACCATTTTTACCAAGTCCTCGTATTTGAGAGCTGCAGCCTGCTTAACTGCTGTGCCTACAGTGCGTCGGATACCCTTGAGTGTGGCGCGTACAAGCAACGCATCTGTGGGGTTTGCATGTCCTTGTGCCGTATGTGCATGTCCGATCGCCACGAGTCGTCTAGAAAGCGTTGAGTTTGAGAGCTTTCGTGCGTGATCTGCGATATAGCGCGCAATCATGGCTGGTTGAGCGGGTATTGTGCCGCCCCATGACTCGAAATGCGCTAAATCCGCGCGATACGCCCGCTTTGTGTTCTCTGAAAACGCAGAGGTCAGATATTGCCGGATTTCAGCATCAAGCTCGTCGTCTCCCATAAGCGCGAGAAGTGCATTGTTTGAGAATACGTCATTCTGTTCAATGTGCGCTTTGCGCCGAGTGTTGCTGTTGTTGTTACGTGTGTTCATGATTGCACGCTCTATTCAATCGTTACGTATTTCGCGCAGGTGATCAACAGATGGTCGTAATCGTGCGCTGTTGCTTCTTCGATAAACTGATCAGCAAGCTCGGGTTTATCGCTTTGCAAAATCGCACGGCGTACGAGGCCGAGAATTAGGAACGCGTTGCCGTCTTTGCATGAGAGCCCTACGACTGCGTTTGTGAGCGGTTCTGCGTCAAAGAATTCGTTGTCTTTCATTATGTTCTTTCAATGCGCTTATGAGCGAAGTCAGTACTCGCAAGTCAATTTGCTAATGACTGTTATCGCTAGTTAGCGCAAAAGTAGTGATCATCGTTGATGCGCTCAGTGCGCATTTGTTCGATGACGTGTTCGACGCATCTCGGGGCGCAAACTCGAGAATTCGCATAAATCCGGCTGAAGCTCAGAGGAAGCGATATATCGCTATCTCACATATGGCCTTCCGAATTTATGCGAATTCTCGAGTTTGCGCCCCGGAGAGCGTCATCTCAGTAATTGAACGAATGCGTGTTTAGCGCAAGCAAACGGATGTTCGGAGCGTGCTCAGTATTCAGACGGCAGTAGCAGCGTCGTTACGCTTCGATCTGCTTCAGTGATGATCCAGAGCCGTTCTGCTTGAGTGCCGAGCGGATAGCTAGAAAGAATGCGAAAGCCGTGTTGAACAGCTTCGCGATTTGCAGTGACATCATCTGGGTGGATATCGCCCCAGTCACCCGCTTGATGACGTTGCAGAAGTGCGAAAGCGTTCGTTGCGCTGCGATCAAGAAGATCAAGCGCGCCGTGAGTGGCAACAACTTGACCGAGTGGGAAGAGCGACTTCGGACGGTTCGAGTTTGAGAATTCAAAGTTCATGATGAGTCGAGGCTCCTTTTCAAAAGGCGAGCGAAAGCAGACAAAGGCGCGAAAGCGCGTTTGTCGATCTGAGGTGAGAACGGGGACTGGTTACTGCAGGAGAGGGCGGATCTACATCGGCACAGGATGTGCTGAAGCTTTACTACTTGGAAGGGGGCGTAAGGTGCGTTTGATGGAAGCGGTTAGTAGCTGAGTACGAAACCGATTCCCTGGGTAGCGTTTCCGCGTTTCAGTTTGCACTCCTCTATCAAGCCATTTAGAAGCTCATCGGGCGAAAGCTGTTTCTTTCCGAAGAGTTTGGCTCCGCGGCTGACGGTCGTGAAGTCGCCTGGGGTGAGCGTCGTCAGCGTATCAAGGACACCGCGAAATCGAGTGTTTTCTGATACGCCGAGTTTCTGAGGGATGTAACGAAGGAAGAGGCGCCAACGCTGCTCGGGCTTCAGGTAGTCAAACTTGATCTTGAGCACGAATCGGCGCATCGCTGCGCTGTCGAGCGAGGTCATTGCGTTTGTCGAGCAGATGAAGAGCCCGTCGAACTGTTCCATCTGAACAAGGAGTTCGTTGACTGCAGTGACATCCCAGTGCTGTTTTGCACCTTGCCGTGCGCTTAGAAAGCTGTCTGCCTCGTCAAGCAGGAGGAGGGCGCTGGTGTCGGCCGCGTGGGCAAACATCTTGGCAATCCGGGCTTCGGTCTCGCCAACGTAGGGGCTCAGAATGTCCGATGCACGCTTGGCGTGGATCGGCATCCCGAGTTCCGATGCGAGATGGTGGGCCAGGACTGTCTTTCCGGTGCCGGGCGGGCCATAAAAGCACATTGCGCCGCGACAAGAGGTTTGATCGCTGCGTAGCGCCGGGATGAGTGCGCTGACGTCATGACTTGTGTTCAAGAATTCAAGCGAGTACGTTTCTGCGCCCGTGCGGGCTTGTACGCGCTTCTGATCGAGCAGAGACATACTGCGCTCTATGACTTGCTCTGCGATGTCGTGACGTGCTGTTTTGTCGTCGCAACCGACTACGTGGAGAACCTTCGCAAGCTTGCTGATCTGTGCCGCACTCAGCTCGTCTTGCTGGGCGAGGTGTTCAAGGAATGTGGGCGGTAGTCGATGCTTCTGCAGGTGACGTTTAGCGATGCGGCGGCGAACTTGAATCGGGGGAATGGCGAGTTCTATCGAGTAGTCAAAGCGGCGCAGGTAGGCTTTGTCGACGTGGCTGATCTCGTTGGCAATCCAGATCGTTGGGACCGGGTTGGTCTCGAGGAGACGATTGATGAAGAGCTTTCCCGGCCATTTTTGAGCCGCAACACTCGATGGACTGACCATGTCTGGATCGGGAAACACATCTTCAATCTCATCAAACAAGATCAGTGCCGTGGTGCATTGAAGGAAACGTTGGGAAAGCCGGAAGTACGACAGGCGATCTGAGCCGGAGATCGAGTCTTCGCTATCGTTGCATGCTCGAACTTGATACAGCGGCGTTTTGATCACGCTGGCGAGCCAGCGGGCGTATTCTGTCTTGCCCGTTCCAGGCGGCCCGTAGATCAGCACATTGATTCCGGTAACGCCTTGTTGAATCCCCTCTGTCAAGTAGGTGTGCAGGAGGTCTGTCTCGGCACTCAGGTGCTCGAAGTCATGAGCGCGCAGCGTGGGTTTGGGGCTTGGCTCAAGCACAACTTTCATCAGCGACTCGATGCTATCTGCTTCGCTGAGCAGTGCATCTTTGATTCCTCGCGGAATCTTGACATTCACGCCGATTCTTTCCGGGCGAAGCTCTTGTGCTAACAAGCCCGTCGCGAACAGGGTGCTACTCGACTGAACGTACGCGTTGATTATCTCTCGCTCTATAGAGAGTGCAGCTGACATGAGCCGCACGAGTGCGTCTTTGTCCATAATCACTATGCTTGACAATAGGTCTGCTAGCACAAAATGATGATCCACCAACACAAAGAACGTCAGGATCGCTTCTTCGATGTCTGTCAGGCTGAGCAGTCTCCCGAGCATACGGATGTTGCGTTGTAAACGCGGCGTGCGCTTTTCCGTCATGGTGTTGAGCTGGGGCAGTTGCACTTTCAGTAATTGAAGCGCCTTGGCCTTTGGGATGTTACCTTCGCTGGGCGATATGCCAACAAGAGCGCGAATCTCTTCTGTATAGAGACTGTCGTTGAATACTCTGATAGGAACAATTTGCTTCTGCAGCATGCGTGCAATGTAAAGCGCAGCGAGAGCATCCGTGTCAGAGACGTGAACGGGCCTCACCGACGCAAAAGTTGCGTTCATAGTGATCTTTCAGAAGAGATGGGGAGCGAGAAGAGGGGCTGCGAGTGAGCGTTGTGCTCTAGAGACCGTCAGAGTCAGAAGACTTTAACAAGTGTATCCAATATAAAATACTTGACTGTTTTTGTCAAGTATTGTGTCGGATTGCTTATGGTGTTATTGACAAGTCTATGTATTAAGTCGCTGCGTTCCTCTATTCGATTGACTGTATTGTTTTCGTTATGTTAGTTTGGTTATGTCTATAGCGAAAGGAGCACGAATGAGTACTGTTGACGAACTGAAGGACAAGCTTGCCAAGCTTAACGAGCAGCTTGCTATGCTGACTGCTGAAAAGGTTCAAGTTGAGGCTGAGTTGAAAGAGGCCGAACGTTCTCTTAAGCAAGCTGCGATGAATGAAATTATCGAGAAAGTGAAGGCTCTTGGTCTTGATATGAGCGAGATCGCTGAAAGTCTAGGTTTGGTAGCCGCCGAGCCGAAGAGAAGAAAAGCTCGTGCAGAGAAGGAGACGATTGAAAAAAAGGGGAAGGGTGTGCCCAAGTATCGCAGCTCTGTTGACGCATCCTTGACATGGACGGGTAAGGGACGCAAGCCTGCGTGGATTCAAACTTATCTGAATAACGGCGGTGATCTAGATGCTTGGTTGATTAAAGATTAAGTAAATACATTGCATAGGAAGATGTATGCCCATCCTGGCCAAGGTTTTCCGTCTACGGAGATCAGAGGCTGTGGATGGGGGTAAGTGCCGTCTAGTTTTTTTGCGAATTGCTGTCACTGACAGGCACAATAAAGCCACCGATGATCGGCAGATAGGAGCCAGTTTGAATCGTCTCTGACGGATGTCTTCAGTGGTTCAAGACTGGGTTTTTCAGGGTGTTGGCAAGAGCCGATTTGGCGTTGTTTGGCCCATCAAACCGGAGCGCGCAATCTCGCGCTCCGAGTCGCCCTGACGCAAACGCATCAGGACCTGGCGGTAATCGTGCATCTAGATACTCCTGCGGGCAACCGGCTTGCTCCTGCCAAGCCTGGCAGGGTAGCGGTGGGCCGCGAAAGGTCGAGACGGCCGTCAGAGTGAAACGGACTCCACTACGCCGATCCGGCGCTGGCGCGTATGTGCCGATCCGTGGGTGGCTCCATTGTGCCGATCATCAACTGGCTCCAATGTGCCGGTCGGTGACACGGCTGAAGCAGTCGATCACCTGCGCCAGCGTGACCCAGCCGTCACGGCCCGCCCAGACACGGCACAGATCCGTCGCCTAGCGTTCGTTCGGTTGAGATGCCCGCGAACGCCGCGCCTCGATCCGGGGCCGAAACCCAACCGGACGCTTCCGCACTTGCCAGCCACGCAGCTGAAACACCCGCTGCACCATGTTCTTGTTGAACCCCAGCAGGTGGGCCACCGTCCGGTAGCCAAAGGACGGGTTGTCCTCAATTATTGCCTTGATCGGTTCGGTGGTTTGAAATACCTTCTGAGCGCCTCGATATATCTTATTCTTTATCGTTCATTTGATTTAATAATCAATTGGTTGAGATGTTTATGGTTTGGGAGTCCGCGTTTATCTGGACGTCTTTCTCACCGTGCAAAGTCGAGGGGCGCCAAAATAGTAAGTACTTGGCCTGTGAAGTAGTTCACCCCAATTTGGGAAGTCTGATTCGGCATGATGGCCTTAATTATTTTTCCTGGAAGCCGATGTAGCTATAGTCACAACAACATAAATGTCATCATGGCTTCGATGAAGAAAGTTTTATGCGGGCTCAGCCTTTCTGTTCTTTTGACCGGCTGTGGTACCGTCTATAATCCGTGCTGCAATTCCGTTCAGGATTTGCGTCCGGCGGTAATGTCGTCGCGCAAACTGACCGCAGTCGGTTACGGAGCTGTGGGAGGAAGTAACTCCCAGTACACTCTGGGTCAGCAAAAATTGCTTGCAATGCGTGCCGCCAGAGTGGACGCCTATAGAAATCTAGCCGAGCAAGTTTACGGTTTTTACATCGCGGGGAATACGTCTGTATCGGCGTTTGCGACTCAAAACGACAGTATTCGCACGTATGTTGACGCATTTATACGTGGTGCCCGAGTCGTAAGCTTGACTCCTGTGGCCGACGGTAATTATGAAGCTACTGTGGAGCTGGATCTGACCCCGGCATTTTTTTATTGTGTATCTAATAACACAGCTTTTTGTGGTGCTCCTGCTAGGCTATCCGATGCAACCTGTGGTGTAAACGGATGTGTCCAGCCGAGTGCTTACTACTATTCAACGTACTGAATTTGAAAGAGGATGCGTTTTTCCTGCTATGCGGCTGCAGTGCTTTGCTTTTTAATTCAGTCAAGTATTCAAGCTGAAACGGTGATTGGAGAAGGCTTTGCACCTATAGAGCCTGGGCATCAGAATTCTGCTCGTGAAGAGGCCCTACGCAGTGCGTTGGCTGATGCGGCACGACAAGGTGTCGTAAAGATCGATGCGCGCACTGGTACAACGTCTCAAGGGATACAGAATTTTGATGAGGTTGTACTCAGCTCCAGGCTGCGAATAGAACACCACAAGATTTTGCAAGAGAGCGCGGAGGATGGAGTCTATAGGGTTCGTTTAGAGGCCCAACTCGGAGATGTTCAAGGTGGTACGGCGCAGGCATGTACCCAGGGGCATGTTCGCCGTTTGTTGCTGGCAGGATTTCCGTTGCTTCGACCTGAGCAGATATTGATTCAGGAAATGAACGGTTATGCCCAGCTAACTGCAAGTGAAGTGGCTCGCCGTTTTCCGGAAAAGCCTGCGATTCTAGTCGATTACCAAGGCGATTTGATGATTAACCCGCTGGTTCCAGAGAGGGTTGCCGATAATGCTAGTGCCGATCTCCAGGGCGCGCGCTTGGTACGCGAGGCTGCTCGGCACCATAGAGCGCAGTACGTATTAGCAGGCCGTTTCCTTTCGCTCGCTTTAGCTGCTGACGAGAAAAGTCGAGAAATAGTCCTGGATGTCTTGATTTTAGATGCTTCTACTGGCTTTTGTGTTGCTCGCCGTCGCTTCCATCGTACGGCATACGGTAACGTAAAAGTTCCGAGTAGCATTATTTTTGGCAGTGCAGCGCATTATGCGACGGATTTTGGTAAGGCTTATGCTTATGTGCTAGATGAAGTGATTCGTTGGGCAGAGGTGACCGCAAGTTGCCTGCCATTCTCAGCGCGGATTATCCGTCGTGGGCAGAATTTAGCTTACCTTGACGCTGGTGCGGAGCAGGGGCTGAGTGTTGGAGATATATTCTCAGTATTCAGGTCTGATAATAAGCCGGTTACTACTTTGAGTGGTGAGGTCCTTGGCTACGAGAAACGCTCCTTAGGAGAAGTTGTAATAACGACTGTTTATCCGCGCTTTGCTATCGGCCGTTTGAAATCTCCTGGAGGCGGGGTGCAGCTTGAGGTAGGAGATGAATTGCACGAGCACTGAAGTCGATCATTTTTTAGGCAAGAAAATGCGTGATTTTTCCATGGGCGGTTTTTTGGCTTTTCTGTGTGTTGCTTAATTAAAAGGAATGTTTGTGAAAACAAAAGCTGTTTTGCTGATTTTTGTTTCCGCGTTTGCTGCAGTTTTAGCCGGCTGCACAAAAGAGCCTCCTAAATGCTCCGATGAGAGTACTTTTGCGTTGGTGCGCCAGATTATCGCAGAGCAACTGGGTGGGCGCGAAGGGGTTACTGATAAAGAGCTCGAAGAAAATCTGAAGATTGAATTGCCGCGTGCAAGTGCATTTGATGAAAAAATTAAGAAATTTAGTTGTTCGGCAAAATTGGTTGCAGGTGGAACTATTCAGCTTCCGATAACATACGAATCGCAGCTTGATGATAAAGATGAGCATATTGTCTCTGTGGGTGGTATATCTAGAATCGATTTGTATCAGCTGAAGATTGCTGTTTCTAATAGTATAAATGGTGCTCGAGAGGAGAAGAGGGGCGAGCTTTCTCAGGGCCATGAAACTGAGCGGCCGCAAAAAAATATCTCCGCGATTTCTGGGTATTGGAGGGGGGCGTTGGAGGGTGATGGAGAGATGAGTATAAAGCCTGCGGCAGGAGGATTTAATGTTGATTTGAACGTGAGTAGTCCGTCTGGATGTGCAGGTGCAATAGAGGGGGTTGGATCAGTGGTCAATAATGTTCTGACGCTTATTAAAAAGGAGGGTGATCAAGTATGTACTGTTACCATAAGATTTGAAGGTGAGGCTGCGGAAATAGACGAGGATAATTGCTCTTATTATCATGGGGCTGCGTGCGGTTTTTCTGGGGTGTTAAATAGAAAGAATCAAGACTAATTTTGAGCGGTATTCTGTTCTTCTGCTGCGCGCGGTGGAGCGTTTTGTAAAAGAGAACGTCGGGGCGGTAGAGTTCAAGTGTGAAATTTAACGCAATACATCTCTGTTTGCATTCTTTGAGAACAGCTCAGCATCTCGGAGCCAGTAAGCACGCCGTAGCCTGAGCGACAGGTAGGCAGAAAATTTCGGTCCGATACAGTACTCGAGACCAACGGCCATTAAGGCCGAGATGCAGTCGCTGGGTCGGGGATTTCATCCTTTGTCTGACGGGATCTGGCCCCGATTTACCAGAAATCTCCAAAATCAAACGAAAGCTGCCGATGGTGTCGAATCGATAGTAGATAAATCGTCGCCTCTGTGATGGTGTAGAGCACAAGATAGTGACTCAAGACGTACTCACGGATGTCTGAGCTACTACCGAGCCCGTTAAGCTGTGTGCGAAGTTTTTCAACCCGGCTCATGGCTTCAACGGATAGCGCAGGGCGATCAAGAAACGGCCGGCCCATCTTAGGGAAGCTCTCAAGGTTCGGGATGACGGCATCAGCCAGTTCATCAAGAAGCAGATCGAATGCACTCGTCGCTTCGGTCTTGTCGAGGAAGCGTTCGATGTCGTCTAGATTGCGCTCAAAGTTTCTGGTGAGTTTGACTGCGTGTTGCTCGGTCGGCATCGGTCAGCCGCTCGTCTTGACTGCTCTGCGACGCTTGATTGCTTGCAGAGCAGTCGTGGCATCTGCAACGCGACCCGCTGCGATGTCGTCAAGTCCTTTGCCTGCTTCGTCGAGTAACTGAAGGTGGATGTGAGCCCGCTCGAGGCGGTGGTAGTGATCGAGTCGCTGAGCGTCGATCAGAGCGACGTAGCTCTCGCCGTTCTTGGTGATGATCTTCTCTGCGCCAGCTTTAACCTGGTCGGCCAGCTCCGACAGGTTGGCCCGGGCTTGGGAGAGCGGTATCACGTCATTGACTGAGAAAGCCATGGTAGGCTCCAACTAAGTAAGATGTACAAAATATAGTACATAATTTTGTGCCTTCAACCTTGCTGTCAAGGCCGTTCAGAGGGTGCTTGCCGTCGGGTGTGGGAACTGACGCAGCCTGTCTTCGTTCGCCCTGCTGCCCTTGCCTTGTTGCGAGAGGCCATGTAAGCGAGACACTGTGGACACGTCGTAGGTGCTCAATCGATAATCAGCACGAAGCTCTTGAGCGCACAGCGTTTTCGTGCGCTAGCGCCGCAGCAGAGCGTGTCAGCGGGCGCTCAGCGAATGTGTGTAGCTGGATGTGTAGCTGCCGAGAGTTGACTTTAAAAATACATATAAAAAACAATAGCTTATGTTGTTTTTCAATATTACTTTCTGCAATCTGTGAGCGAAGCTGCCAAGCCCCCCCTCGTTGTCAAATGTCCAACCTGCGCCAAGGAAGTTGTCTGGGGGCCGGAGAATCCTCAGCGCCCGTTCTGCTCGGAGCGCTGCCGCCAGATCGACCTGGGAGCGTGGGCTTCCGGTGTCTATCGGGTTGAAGGGGAGTCTCCCCTCGACAACGACGCGGACCCTCTCAGCCCTGCCCGACCTCCTGGCTCCTCCCGCCATTAGAGCGCGTTGGAGCGTTTTGGGCCGCCTCCGTCTGCGGCCTCTTCTTCAAGCCTTCCAGAAACTCCGGATGCCGGCCATGCCGTGGGCGCCGTGGGTCTTTGCTGCTGCCAGATCGTCCGGGCCGAGGCCGCCCAGGGCCAGGACCGGGAGGGGCAGGTTCCTGACCATCTCGGCAAAGGCCGGCCAGCCCAGCGGGTTGCGTTCCGGATGGCTGGCGGTCGGCGCCACCGAGCCCAGCAGGGCGTAATCCAGCCCGAGGCGTGCCGCCTGCAGCAGTTCATCGCGAGTGTGGCAGGACGCACCAACCCATTCCAGATCGGGTCTGTTCTCCAGCGCGGCCAGTTGGCGGGCCGGGAGATGGACGCCGTCCGCCCCGATGCGGCGCGCCAGTTCGATGTCTTCATTGACCAGGGCAAGGGCGCCGTGAGCGTGGCAGCGGGTCACTACGTTCCGGGCGAAAGCCTCGCGCGCGTCGCCGGACAGGCCGGGTTCGCGGATCTGGACCAGGCGCAGCCCTGCGGCCAGGGCCTTGTCCAGCTGAGCCAGCTGGGCGTCGCAGCCGATGTCTCCGGCCTGTGTGATGGCCATCCGGCGGGGCAGGCGCAGGGCCTTCAGGATCGGGCCGTTGGCGGGCAGCATGGGCCCCACCTCGAAGCGCTCCGGATGCTGCCAGCTCAGGGCTGCATGGACCCGGTCGTGGATTTCGCCGCGCCAAGCCGGCACCTCGAAGAAGTGCAGGCTGACATGGGCGTGTTCGTAGACGTGCTCGCGGGTCAGCCACGGATGGGCCTCAAGTACCTCCATGTCGAGCTCTTCGGAGAGTTCGCGTACCAGCGCCTCGCGCGGCGTTTCACCGGCTTCGACCTTGCCGCCGGGGAATTCCCAGTAGCCGGGGTAAAAGGTGTCGGGCGCCCTCTGGCCAAGCAGCACGCTGCCGTCCGGCCGGGTGATGACTGCCGCGGCAACATGGACGATCTTCTTCATGCCTCGAATCTCCCGGCGTAGTCACGGGCGAACTGCCAGGCGACCCGGCCGCTGCGGGAGCCGCGCAAGAGCGCCCACTGGAGGGCCTCGCCGCGGGCGTTGGCGATGGCGTCGGTGGGCACACCGAACTCGCCGAGCCAGTGGTTTACCACCGCCAGGTATTCGTCCTGGCTGAAGGGGTAGAAGGAGATCCACAGGCCGAAGCGCTCCGACAGGGAGATCTTCTCCTCTACCGCCTCGGCGGGGTGCACTTCGCCATCCAGGTGCTTGGTGGCCGCGTTTTCAGCGAAATACTCGGGCATCAGGTGGCGGCGGTTGGAGGTGGCGTAGATCAGCACGTTGTCGGGCACCGCCGCGACGGAGCCGTCGAGTACGCTCTTGAGGGCCTTGTAGGCGGGCTCGCCATCTTCGAAGGACAGATCGTCGGTGAACAGGATGAAGCGCTCCGGGCGGCCGTCCAGTTGTTCGACGATGTCGGGCAGGTCGATCAGATCGTCCTTGTCCACCTCGATCAGGCGCAGGCCCTGGCTGGAGAACTCGGTGAGCACCGCCTTGACCAGCGATGACTTGCCGGTGCCCCGGGCGCCGGTCAGCAGCACGTTGTTGGCCCGCTTGCCGGCCAGGAACTGGCGCGTGTTGGCGACGATGCGCTCTTTCTTGTCGTCGATGTCCTGCAGGTCGGACAGGCGGATCTGGTGCGGGCGGGGGATGGGCTGCAGGCTGGCGGCCTTGCCGCTGCGGCGCCAGCGGAAGGCGACCGAGGCGCTCCAGTCGGGTTCGGTGAGGGCGGGGGGCAGGAACTGCTCCAGGCGTTCGAGCAGTCGCTCGGCGCGGGACAGGAACTGGTTCAGATCAGTCATGGGGAGGCGTTTCCGAATCGTTGTTTTTGGGTTGGCGCAGGGCCAGCGCGACGATGACGAGCAATACGGCGGCGATGCCGAGTTCAAGTCCGATCAGCCACATCGAGGTTCTTTCGCGGGTTTGGCCCGGGCGGGCGCCGGGTACTGGGTATACTTGCGCGGCTGTCATCCGCGAGTCGCGAGTTTAACCCATCCATGTTTCTCACCTTTTCCCGTTTGTCCGGCCTCGTGGCCGCCCTCCTGCTGGCCGGTTGTGCCGGTACGCCACGACCTGTCGAGGAGCCCGCTCGGCCACAGCCCCCGGCGTCTCCGTCTGCTCCTGCACCGGCGCAGCAGCCCGCCGCAGCCCCTGCGGTCGGCGGGGCGCCTGCGCCCTTGCCGCTGGCCCGGCCATTGCAGGCGGCTGACTGGTCCGATCTGCCCGGCTGGGCCGGTGATGCGGTGGAGGAGGCGTGGCCAGCCTTTCTGGCTTCGTGCCGGGCCCTGGCCCGACAGGCCTTGTGGCAACCCGTCTGCGAGGCGGCGCGGGGCCTGGGCGAGCGCCCGGCACCGGCCGCGGTGCGCCGCTTTTTCGAAAGCCGCTTCAGCCCATGGCGGGTCAGCAATCCGGATGGCACCCGGGAGGGGCTCATCACCGGCTACTACGAGCCCCTGATAAAAGGCAGCCGGGTCCGCTCCAAGGCGTATTCGTGGCCGGTGCTGGGGGTGCCGGATGATCTACTGAACATCGATCTCGGTGATGTTTTCCCCGACTTGAAAGGCCAGCGGGTGCGCGGACGTCTGGTCGGCAACAAGGTGTTGCCGTATTACAGCCGTGCCGACATCGCTCGCATGCCGGAGCGTTTTGCCAGCAGGACGCTGCTCTACGCGGAGGACCCGGTAGAGCTCTTCTTCTTGCAGGTGCAGGGCTCGGGCCGGGTTCAACTGCCGGATGGCAGCATGCTGCGGCTGGCCTATGGCGACGCCAACGGCCATCCTTACCAGTCCATCGGCAAGTGGCTGGTGGACAAGGGTGAGATGAAGCTCGAACAGGCTTCGATGGACGGCATCAAGGCCTGGGCCAGGGCCAACCCGGCGCGCCTGCAGGAGATGCTCAACGCCAATCCCAGCTATATCTTTTTCCGCGAGGTCTCCAGCACTGCCAACGGCCCGGTTGGCGCGCTCGGGCAGCCGCTGACGGAGGGGCGCAGCATGGCGGTTGATCCGCGCAGCATTCCGCTGGGCGCGCCGGTGTTCCTGTCCACGACCCAGCCCAACAGCACGCAGGCCTTGCGCCGCCTGATGCTGGCCCAGGATACGGGCAGTGCGATCAAGGGCGGTGTACGTGGTGACTTCTTCTGGGGCTTTGGCGCCGAGGCCGGCGTGCGGGCCGGGCGCATGCGCCAGAAGGGTGAGATGTGGGTGCTGTGGCCCCGCGACCAGGTGCCCCGCTAGGCGACTTGGGCAGGTCGACGGGCGGTAATAAGTTCTGCGTAAATTCGTGGTTTGCTGATGCAGGTCCACGGACTATCGTGGAACTCCCGCCCTCTTTCCGGGTGGGGCCGGACTGCCTGGATCAAGGAGACCGCCATGCCCCTCGCCGACCTTGTCCGTTACTTCAACAAACGTGATCGCCTCCTTCAGGGCGGGGCCGCGGACGACTGCTTCGAGATCGTCGATGGCCGGGTCCGGGCGAGGGTGGCGGGAAGTGTCTTTGGCACGGCCTTCCAGCCCATCGTGGACTGCCGGAGCGGCCGGGTGGCGGGGCACGAGGCGCTGCTGCGTGTCATTGAGGGGCCATGGGTGGGCGTGCCGGCGCAGGCGGTCTACCTGGAAATGCCCGATGACCCGTCGCTGGTGCAGCTGGATCGCCAGGTGCGGACCCTGCATGCCCTCAATTTCCTGCTGCAGCAGGAGCAGGAGGGGGGGGTTCTTGCCGTCAACGTGCATCCCCAATTGCTGCGCAGCGTGCGCGCCAATCATGGCCTGGCCTTCGAGGCGATCCTGGCGCGCTGTGGGTTGACGCCGGATCGCATCGTGCTGGAGATCCCGGATGACGGATTCGACCCCCTGCTGCGCCTGGCCACTGCCCTTGAGGCCTACCGGGCGCGGGGCTACCGCATTGCCATCGACAATTTCGGCCGGCACACGGCCTGCCTGGATCGGCTGGAGGCGCTGGCGCCGGACATCGTCAAGCTGGACCGGAGCCTGATCGGGCATGCCGGCCACCTCAGCCTGGCCCGGCTGGTCATGACGGAGCTGGCGGTGGAGCTGCGCCGCATCGGTACGGCTGTGATCTGCCAGTGCATCGAGAATACGCTGCAGTCGCAGTTGGCTCTGGAGGCTGGGGTGGAGTTCGTGCAGGGCTTTCTGGTCGGCCGGCCGGCAGAGCAGTGTCTGCCAGTGGCCAGCCTGCGCCGCCCCCGCGAGGCGGCCTGAGGGCGGGCGGATCCTGCCTTATTTGCCGGAGGCTTGAACCATGGCCTGCTCGAGCTGGGCCAGGGGCACGGCACCGGGCAGGCGGTTGCCGTCGGCGGTGAAGATGGTGGGCGTGCCGCTGACCTTGATCTTCTGGCCGAGGGCCACGTTCTTGTCGATGGCGCTGGTGTCGCAGTTGCTTGCGGCGGCGCCAGGCACCTTGCCGGCGGTCATCCAGTCGTTCCAGGCCCCGGCGCGGTCCTTGGCGCACCAGATGTTCCTGGACTTCTCGGTGGAGTCCGGGCTCAGGATGGGGTACAGGAAGGTGTAGATCGTGGCGTCCTTGAGATTGACCAGATCCTTGGCAAGGCGCTTGCAATAGCCGCAGTTCGGGTCCTCGAAGCTCGCGATCACCCGCTTGCCGTTGCCGCGTACCTGCTTGATGGCCTGGTCGAGGGGGAGGGTGGCGAAATCGATCTTCATCAACTGGGCCATGCGGGCCTGGGTGACGTTCTTGCGGGTTTTCGCGTCGATCAGGCTGCCGTCGATGATGAAGCTGACGTTGCCGTCGGTGTAGAGCAGCTCACCCGACTTGAGGACGACTTCGTAAAGGCCGCCGTAGGGCGTCTTTTTGACGCTCTCCACCGCGGGCGCGTCGAGGAAGCCTTCCAGGCCTTTCTTGACGGAGTTTTCGTCGGCCGCCTGGGCAAGGCCGGCTGCCAGCAGGATGGTGGCGAGCAGGCTGCGGACGAGGGGGAATTTCATGGGGAGGTCTCCGGGGCGGCCACGATTTGTATATGTGGCGGATTGGGTGGTGTGATCAGAAGCGGCCGGCGATCGCGTAGCGCACCAGCGCATTGCGTACGACAGGCAGGGTGTTGGTGAGGTTCAGTCCCAGGTTGCGAATTCCTGACAGCAGCGGGTGGGTGGGCTTGAACAGCCGGTTGAGCCCGTGCGTGGTGTACTGCAGGAGCGCGGTTTCCTCTGCCCGGGCCCGGGCGTAGGCGCGCAGCACCGGCAGCTCGCCGGGGTCGCGCCAGGGGTCGAGGCCGGCCAGCAGCCCAGCGAGCACCTGCGCATCCTGGTAGCCGAGGTTGATGCCGTGGCCCGACAGGGGGTGGATGGCATGGGCGGCGTCGCCGATCAGGGCCAGGCGCGGCTGCACCACGTCGTCCACCCGCATCAGGCGTAACGGGAAGGCGGCGGCCGGCGTGACGAGTTCAAGCTCGCCGAGGCGGAAGTCCCCGGCTTCGGCAACCCGCGCGCAGAGTGCCTGGGGGGGAAGTCCGACGAGTTCATCGGCGAGAGCGTCCGGAGCCGACCAGACCATGGACATGTGCTGCTCGGGCAGGGGTAGGTAGGCGAGCACGCCGTCGTTGCGGAACCACTGGAAGGCGGTGTCCCGGTGCGGCTTGGCGCAGCGGAAGTTGGCCACCACGCCTTTCTCGTCGTAAGGCGTGTTGCGTGCGCCGATGCCAGCCGCCTGGCGGACCCAGGAGTCGCGGCCGTCGGCGGCGACGATCAGGCGGGCTTCAAGGCGCCGGCCATCGGCCAGGGTCAGGCTGGCGGCGTCGGCGCCCATCGACAGCGCGGTTGGCTCGGCAGGAGAGATCAGGGTGACGTTGTGCTGGCGTTTGATCGTTTCCCACAGTTCGATCTGCATCAGGCTCGACTCGACGATCCAGGCCAACTCGCGCAGGCCGCAGTCGTAGGCAGAGAAGTCCAGCCGGCCACCTGCGTCGCCATGGATCTCCATGTCGTAGATGGGGGTGATGCGCGTGCTGTCCAGGTGCTGCCAGATGCCGATCGAGGAGAGGAAGTCCACGTTGGCCGCACTGATGGCGTAGATGCGGGGGTCCCAGCCGGCGGGGCGGGCCGGGGCCCGGGTTTCCACGACGCCAAGTTTGAGTCGGCTGCCGCGAAGGGCCGCGGCCAGGGCAGCGCCGGCCAGGCCGGCGCCTACAACGAGTACATCGAATTTCATGGGCTGATCTCCTGCGCCGGGATTGTGCCGGAGGGCGCAGGGGAAGTCACCCGTGGTGGCGTCAGCGGGTGGGCGGTGGCGGGTAGCTGTACGTGGGCGGAGGCGGGGCCATCGGCTGCCGGTAGGCGCTACCCGGCAACTGGTTGCCCTTGGCGTACATGCATTGCAGGTAGGCGATGTCGTAGGCCCGCTGGGCTTCGCTGCCGGCGTAGCCCGCATTGCCAGCACCCGCGGCCGAGCCGATGACCAGCCCGGCCGCCGCGCCGGCTGCAGCGCCCCGCTGACCGCCGCCAAGGGCGCCGGCGGTGGCGCCGATGGCCGTTCCGGCGATGGCGCCCTCAACCATGTTGCGGCTGGACAGCTCGTTTCGATCGGTGCCGAGGGTGCTGGCGGCGTAGTCCCGGCATGTCCGCTCTTCCGCGACGAAGACCTCGAAGGGCTTGCCGGGAGCCGGCATGACGGCGACTCGCGGGCCGGCCGGAAGGCTGGCGCAGCCAGCGAGGAGGGCCAGCGGAATCAGGCAGGTGGCGGCTTTCATTGGGGGCCTCCGGGGGGGCGGGGCGTCGCCGGGGTGGCGCGCCATCCACCCGGGCATTCCTTCACGTAGGGGTAGTAGGCTTGTGCGCTGTCGCAGTAATACCAGTTGCCGCCGGCGGGGCTCGAGGCCGGTGCTGGTGCCGGGGCCTGCTGGGCCGTGGCCACGGGGGTGGCCGGGACGGCGCGCCAGCCTTCGGCGCAGGTCTGCACATAGGGGTAGTAGGCGCGGGCGCTGTCGCAGTAGTACCAGTTTTGTGCGGTGGATTGCGGTTGAACGATGATGGGCTCGACCGGAGGGCTCTGGACGATCACCTGGGGGCGCGGAGCCACGATCTGCGGGTACAGCAGCAGACCGGTTCCCGCGACCCACCACCAGGGGCTGGGGCCATAGTAGCCATGAGAACGATAGGATGGACCATGAAAATGGCCGTGTCCGTGCGGACCGCCAGCTTGTGCCGGAAGGGTGGTCAGGCTTGCTGTGGCAAGCAGGGCCAGCATCAGGCACTTGCGTGAGAGAGGTGAGGTCATGATTCCTGGGGTACCAGACTGGCAATGGTTCATTGCAGCACTTGCCGGCCCGGGGGTGTGCCAGTCCGGGCTTTACAGAGGTAAGCAGATGCGACGGCCGGTGCTGTTCTACACATTTGCTTACGTCTGCATTCTGCCGGCCTTGTGTGCTATACCATGGCCGAGGGGGGAGGTCTCAAGGACAATACCGATTGTCTTCTTGTGTAAAGCCGGAGTCTCATGGATGTAAGCAAGCTCGTCGTTGCCCTTGGCGCCATCATCCTGGTGGCAGTGGGCGTGGTCTTCTATCTTCAGCTTGATCCGCCGGTGGTGGGGCAGCCGAGGGACAATCCTGTGATTGCTGCTCACGTGGAGGCGGCGCACGGGCCTGCATTGCGTGCCATGGGGGTGCGCAGCCTCGGAATTGATCACAAGACAGACGATGTCGTGGTTGTGTTTGCCGGCGGTGGGCGTCTTGGCCGTCGGGTGGCCGGGCGTTTGCCAGGGCTCGCTGGCGAGGGGGCTTGCGGTAAGGTCGATGTCGGGCTGTCGATCGGGGAGTCGATCACTGCCTGGGGAGACTCCAGTGATCCGTCTACCCGTTCGCGCCTTGATTGCATCATCAGCGAGGTTCTGAATCAGGCCTCCGACCTGCGCGAGGCCGATTAAAGGCGGGACGCGGCGGGGTTGCGCCGCTATAATCGCGGCGGGAAGTTCGCCAGGCAATCGCGGTGCCCTCCGGCATCGAGGAAAGTCCGGGCCCCGCAGAGCAGGATGCCGGCTAACGGCCGGGCGCCATAGCCTCACGGTGAAAGCGACGGAAAGTGCAACAGAGAGCAGACCGCCGATGGCTCTTCGGAGCACAGGCAAGGGTGAAACGGTGGGGTAAGAGCCCACCGCGGACGTGGTGACACGGACGGCACGGTAAACCCCATCCGGGGCAAGGCCAAATAGGGGGACGCTGACGCTGCTCGCGGAGTCCCCGGGTAGGCTGCTAGAGCGGCGCGGCAACGCGTCGACCAGAGGAATGATTGCCCGGCGGGCTGCTCTCACGATCAGCCCGCTCGACAGAACCCGGCTTATCGGCGGACTTCCCTTCCCCGCCCCACATCCCCCACTTTTTTCCACTTCGGGCCGTTTCTGGCGCCTGATGCTGCGTCGCAGCACCCATTTTCTCTGCTCCCCCGCAGCGATGGCCGCCGGAGGTCTTGGTGCGCCCCAGGGGGGTGTGATTGATGCAGCACTTTTGCAATGTTTGTATGGCCGTTGATTTATAAGCGGATTTCCCTCGCCGGCTGTGTTGCTTTCCTAAGTGCTTGTGTCCAAAAGAAATTTACGTCCGGGTCAGCTTGACCGCCTATTTCTTTTGCTCTAAAGTGGGGCGAAGTGGGCCAAAGTGGGAAAAAGTGAATTTTTCCGACTCGTCCGGGTGAAGAAGTGGGGGAATCATGTTTCAAGGCGCAGCAGCGCTCACTCTCGATGCGAAGGGTCGCCTGGCGATACCGGCGCGGCATCGGGACGCGCTCGCCAAGCTCGCCGAGAACCAGCTTGTCCTCACTGCGCATCCTCACCGCTGCTTGCTGATTTACCCCGCCCCTGCCTGGGAGCCCATCCGTAACAAGGTCCTTGCCGGTTCCAGCCTCGATCAGCATTCCGCGTTGCTCAAGCGGCTGCTTGTCGGCTTTGCCCGTGACGAAGAGCTCGATTCGGCCGGGCGCGTGTTGATCGCTCCCGAGCTGCGCAACTTCGCCCAGCTCGAGAAGCAGGTCCATCTGGTCGGGCAGGGCGACCACTTCGAGTTGTGGTCGGATGCGGGCTGGCAGCGGCAGCAGGAGCAGATCTTTGCCCTGGGCGCCGACCTGATGCCTGCTGGCTGGGAAAATCTGCCGCTGTGACCTCTCCCGCGCATATCACGGTGCTGCTGGAAGAAGCAGTGGAGGCCCTGTCCATCAAGACAGACGGTGTCTATGTGGACGGCACCTTCGGTCGTGGCGGCCATAGCCGCGCGATCCTGGCCCGGCTCGGGCCGGCCGGGCGCCTGATCGCGTTTGATCGGGATCCGGTGGCGGTGGCGGCGGGGCAGGCTGTGAAGGACGCGCGCTTCGAGCTCGTGCATGCGCCGTTCTCGGACTTTGCCGGGGCGCTGGCGGAGCGCGGTATCGACAAGGTGGACGGTGTCCTCCTGGATCTGGGGGTGTCTTCTCCTCAGCTGGATGAGGCGGAGCGGGGCATGAGCTTCAGGTTCGATGCGCCGCTGGACATGCGAATGGATACGACCCGCGGGGTGACCGCGGCGGAGTGGCTGGCGGAAGCGTCGGTCGCAGATATAACCCGGGTGCTGAGGGAATACGGTGAAGAACGGTTTGCTTATGAGATTGCAAAGGCGGTTGTTGCTGCTCGGGCAGGGGGGCATGTTGCGACCACTGGACAGCTTGCCGCGCTCGTGGAAAAAGCGGTCCGCACACGCGAGCCGGGTCAACACCCTGCGACGCGCACCTTCCAGGCTCTACGGATTTGCGTCAATCAAGAGCTTGAGGAACTGTCGCTAGTCCTGCCCCAGGTGGTGGCAGCGCTGGCAACGCACGGGCGCCTCGTCGTGATCAGCTTTCATTCCCTCGAAGACCGTATCGTCAAGCGTTTCATGCGTGACGCATCGCGGCCGCCCCAGCTTCCTGCGCGCCTCCCCGTGCGGGCGGCCGACCTTCCGCGTCCCAAGCTGGCCCTGGTGGGCAAGCCGGTCTACCCGTCGGATGCCGAAGTGGTCGCCAATCCGCGTTCGCGCAGTGCGGTGATGCGGATCGCCGAGCGTGCCGACTCCTGATCATGAAACAGCCCCAGGTTTACTTCCACGTTCGCGGGCCCCGAGGGGCATGTCGTTCCTTGCGGGCTGCCGGGCAGGACTGACATGGCACGGATCACGGGATTCCTGGTGATGCTGGTGGTGCTGAGCAGCCTCGGTGTGGTGGCTTCACAGCACCAGGCACGCAAGCTTTATGCGGCCGTGGAGCGGGAGCAGCAGCGCTCCCATCAGCTGGAAGTCGAATGGGGGCAGCTCCAGCTTGAGCAAAGCACCTGGGCCGCCCATGCCCGCATCGAGAAGCTTGCCCGTGAAAAGCTCACGATGCGTCCCCCTCAGTCCGGGCAGATCATCGCCATCGAGGAGCGGCCATGACCAAGGCCAAGAAGGGCGTCACCTTCAATCACAATCCCCTGTTGCGTTCCGAATTGTCTGCCTGGCGGCCGCGCTTTGTGCTGCTGTGCCTGCTGGGTGGGTCAATGGCCCTCATCGGCCGCGCCGCTTACCTGCAGGGTGTCAACGATCAATTCCTGCAGGCCAAGGGAGAGTCGCGCTATGCGCGGGTGCTCGCCGTGCCGGCCACCCGCGGCAAGATCACCGATCGGCAGGGGGATGTGCTGGCCGTGTCCTCTCCGGTCAAATCCATCTGGGCGATTCCCGAGGATGCCCGGCTGACGCCTGCCCAGACGCGCCAGCTGGCAGCCCTGCTCGAGATGGAGGTGGGTGATCTGAACCAGAAGCTGGCCACGGACAAGGACTTTGTCTACATCAAGCGCCAGGTCTCTCCCGAGCTGGCCGACCGGGTCGCGGCGCTGAAGCTGCCGGGTGTTCACGATCAGCGGGAATTCCGTCGCTTCTATCCCGGGGGGGATGTCATGGCCCACGTGCTGGGCTTCACCGGCGTAGACGACAAGGGGCAGGAAGGGATCGAGCTGGCCTTCGAGCAGCAGCTGGCTGGCAAGCCCGGCTCGCGTCGGGTGGTCAAGGACCGCCGTGGCAACGTAGTCGAGGATGTGCAGTCGATTCGTCCTCCCCAGGATGGTCGCGAGGTGGCTCTGTCGGTGGACAACAAGATCCAGTACCTCGCCCATGCGGCGCTCAGGCAGGCCATGGCTGACCACAAGGCCAAGGCCGGTGGTGTCGTGGTGCTGGATGCCAAGACGGGCGAGATCCTGGCGCTGGCCAATGCGCCGAGCTACAACCCCAACAACCGGGTGAAGCTGACGGGCGACCAGCTGCGCAACCGCGCCCTGACCGATACCTTTGAGCCCGGGTCCACCATGAAGCCGTTTACGGCCGCCATGGCGCTCGAGAATGGCAAGGTCACCGCCAATACGATCATCAATTGTGCCCCGGGGCGCATGACCATCGGCTCGGCAACGATCTCCGACGCCCATCCTCATGGCGCGCTGTCGGTGGCACAGGTCATCCAGAAATCGTCCAACATCGGCGCGGCGAAGATGGCGCTCAGCTTTCCGCCGGAAACCATGTGGAAGATGCTCGACGATCTGGGTTTCGGATCTCCCCTGAAGCTGGGTTTCCCTGGTGAGGTGGGCGGCCGGCTGCGTCCGGCCAAGGCCTGGCGTCCTATTGAGCAGGCCACCATGTCCTATGGTCATGGCATGTCGGTGAACCTGATGCAGATGGCCAACGCCTACCAGGTGTTTGCCCGCGATGGAGACATCGTGCCCCTGTCGCTCTCCCGCCTGGATGCCCCCCCGGTGCATGGCACGCGGGTCTTTTCGCCACAGACAGCGCGGGAGGTCCGCCAGATGCTCGAACTGGTCGTGCAGCAGGGCGGCACTGCGCCGCAGGCCAACGTGCCGGGTTACCGGGTTGGTGGCAAGACCGGTACGGCCATGAAGCTGGTCGGGGGGCGTTATGCCCACAAGTACGTGGCCTCCTTTGTCGGCATCGCGCCGATTTCCGATCCGCGTCTGGTGGTTGCCGTGATGATCGATGAGCCCAGCAATGGCAAGCACTATGGTGGTGATGTGGCCGCCCCGATCTTTGCCCAGGTCACCGGTGGTGCCCTGCGGACCCTGGGCGTGGCACCTGATGCGCCACTCAAGCCCCTGCAGGTAGCACGCCAGGGGGTGACTGCAGCACCCGTCGTGCGGGAGTCCATGTGATGGTCGACGTGCCCCATCAGAAGTTGCGCCGCCTGATCGAGGCCCTGGCCGCTGAAGGCGTCGAGCCCCGGAGTCTGTGTGCCGATTCGCGTCAGGTGAGGGCCGGTGATGTGTTCCTGGCCTTTCCGGGACTGCGCGCTGATGGCCGTCGTTTCATTGTCGATGCCGTGCATGCGGGCGCCGCCGCCGTGCTGTGGGAGCGTGACGGACATGTCTGGGATGCCTCGCTGCCGCCGGTGCCCAATCTGCCGGTTGAGGGCCTGGCAGCCCTGTCGGGTTACCTGGCTCATGAGGTTTATGGGCGTCCTTCCGAGCTCTTGTGGACCGTCGGGGTGACCGGGACGAATGGCAAGACCTCGGTCACCCAGTGGCTGGCGCGGGCCTTTGCGACCCTCGGGCGCAAGTGCGGTGTGATCGGCACGCTGGGTATCGGCTTTCCCGGGGCCCTCTCGGCCAGCCTCAACACGACCCCCGACAGCCTCACCGTGCACCGCACGATGGCTGATTTCCGTGAGGCGGGCGCTGAGGCCGTGGCCATGGAGGTGTCCTCGATCGGCCTCGACCAGGGGCGGCTCAACGGCCTGCACTTCGATGTCGCCGTGCACACCAATCTGACCCGCGATCACCTGGATTACCACGGCAGCATGGAGAACTATGGCGCGGCCAAGGCCCGCCTCTTCAACATGCAAGGCCTGCGTTCGGTCGTCCTCAATCTCGATGACCGTTTCGGCATGGAGCAGGCCCGGCGTCTGGCCGGGCGCGGCATGGAGGTGATCGGCTACACCCTGATTCCCAGCAATGCGGATGCGGCACCGGTCAACCGCGTGCTGTTGGCCGACCGGCTGACCACGACCGCTGCCGGGATCCGTTTCACCGCGCGCTGCGGCAATGATTCGGCCGACCTGGCGCCCCACCTGGTAGGCCAGTTCAACGTCTCCAACCTGCTCGCGGTGATCGGCACCCTCATGGCTTCGGGCTTCACCCTCGAGGACGCGGCGGATGTCGCGGGTGACCTGACCCCGCCCCAGGGCCGCATGCAGACCATCGGCGGGATCGGTGAGCCGCTGGTGGTGGTCGATTACGCTCATTCCCCCGACGCCCTGGAGCAGGTGCTCACTGCGATCCGGGCCACGGTCAAGGCTCGCAATGGCCGCCTGGTGTGCGTCTTCGGTTGCGGTGGCGACCGGGACCCGGGCAAGCGCCCGCTGATGGGCGAGGTGGTCCGGCGTCTGGCCGACAAGGTCGTGCTGACCAGTGACAACCCGCGGGGCGAGGATCCTCTCGCCATCATTCGCGACATCGCAGAGGCGGCAGGTCCGGCGGCGGAGAGTATCCCCGACCGTGCCGAGGCGATCCGCCGTGCGGTGCTCGCCGCTGCGCCCGACGATGTGGTCGTGGTTGCCGGCAAGGGCCACGAGCCCTACCAGGAAATCAACGGGGTGCGTCACCCCTTCTCGGACGTGGAGCAGACCCGCGCCGCCCTCGAAGCCTGGAATGAAGCCCAGGGAGACCTGTCATGATGGATCTGCAGGAAGCCGCGCTGGCCACCGGCGGCACCGCCGTGGGTGGTGCCGCGTCCTTTCTCTCGGTCAGCACCGACTCCCGGGCGGTGCAGTCCGACCAGCTTTTCGTGGCCCTGCGCGGGGAGCGCTTCGACGGTCATGATTTCGTCGAGGGCGTGGTCAGCCAGGGCGCGGCTGCGGCAATGGTCGACCGGGCCTGGGCGGCGACTCATCCGGTGCCGCTGCCCCTGCTGGTGGTCGAGGATACCCGCTACGGCCTGGGGCGCTTGGCTGCCGCCTGGAGGGGCCGCTTCGACCTGCCGATGATCGGTGTGACCGGCAGCAACGGCAAGACCAGCGTCAAGGAAATGTGCGCGGCGATCCTGCGCGCCCAGGCGCGGCTCGACGGTTTCGACCCCGACCTGTGCGTGCTGGCCACCCGTGGCAACCTGAACAACGACATCGGCCTGCCGCTGATGCTGCTGCGCCTGTCCGGCAATCACCGGGCCGCGGTGATCGAGATGGGCATGAACCATCCGGGCGAGATCGGCTACCTGACCCATCTGGCGCGGCCGACCGTGGCCCTGGTCAACAATGCCCAGCGCGCGCACCTGCAGGGCATGGGCAGCATCAATGAGGTCGCCCGCGAGAAGGGCGCCATCTACGAGGGTTTGTCGTCCGACGGCGTGGCCGTCATCAACGCCGACGACCCCTTCGCCGGATATTGGAGGTCGCTCAATGGCGGGCGTCACACCCTGACCTTCGGGCTGGGGGCCGGTGCCGACGTGCGTGCCACCTGCAACGCCCACGGTTTTGTCAGCGATGTGGTGCTCGAATCCCCCAAGGGCAGCACCCGTTTCCGCCTGCAGGTGCCTGGGCAGCACAACGTTCGCAATGCCCTCGCGGCGGCAGCGGCCTGCCTGGCCGCAGGTGTCTCCCTCGATGCGGTGTCGACCGGCTTGGGAGGCTATACCGGCACGCCGGGCCGCTTGTTCCTGCGCAAGGGCGTCAATGGCGCCACGGTGATCGACGATTGCTACAACGCCAACCCCGACTCCATGCGCGCCGGGATCGCGGTGCTGGGCGCCACGCCGGGTCGCAAGATCCTGGTGATCGGCGACATGGGTGAGATTGGCGACCAGAGTTTCCAGTACCACGACGAGATCGGCGGCTACGCCAAGAGCGAGGGCATCGATTTCCTGTTCGGGCTGGGTGAGATGAGCGAGGTTGCCGCACGCAACTTCGGAGAAGGCGGGCACCACTTCACCAAGCTGGACGACCTGGTCGCAGCGGTGAAGGCGGAGCTCAATGAAGATACGGTGGTGCTCGTCAAGGGATCACGTTTCATGAAAATGGAACGGGTTGTCGATGCCATCGCGGAGAAGGTTTGATGATGTTTCGTAGTGCCGATGTGGCTGCAGTGTCTTCCGTAACGCTTCCGGGAGAGTGTCATGCTGCTTGAACTGGCTCTGTGGCTCGGCAAGGATGCGCGTTTTTTCAACGTGTTCGGCTATATCACACTGCGCACGATGCTGGCCGCGGGGACCGCGCTGGTCCTGTCGCTGGTCTTCGGCCCGCCGGTGATCCGCTGGCTGGCCGCCAAGAAGATCGGCCAGGCGGTGCGCGACGATGGCCCCAAGTCCCACCTGACCAAGGCGGGCACGCCGACCATGGGCGGGGCGCTGATCCTCATCTGCATTGCGCTCACCACGCTTCTGTGGGGCGATCTGGGCAACAAGTATGTGTGGGTGGTGCTGCTGGTGACCCTGGGCTTCGGTGCCGTGGGCTGGGTCGATGACTGGCGCAAGGTGGTGTACCGCGACCCCAAGGGGCTGGCGAGCCGCTGGAAATACTTCTGGACCTCGGCCATCGCCCTGGCCGCGGCCTGTTTCCTGGGGCTGACGGCCTCGGTGCCGGCCCAGCTCGAGCTGATCGTGCCTTTCTTCAAGGCGGTGAGCTATCCCCTCGGCGTGCTCGGTTTCATCGTCCTGACCTATTTCGTGATCAACGGCACCAGCCACTCGGTCAACCTCACCGACGGGCTGGATGGCCTCGCCATCATGCCGACCGTGATGGTCAGCGCCGCGCTGGCGATCTTCGCCTATGTCGCCGGCCACATGGGCTTTTCCAAGTACCTCGGGGTGCCCTACATCCCCGGTGCCGGCGAGCTGGCGGTGATCTGCGGAGCAATCGCCGGGGCGGGCCTGGG
Organism: Zoogloea dura; assembly: GCF_012927165.1. Classification (GTDB taxonomy): domain Bacteria; phylum Pseudomonadota; class Gammaproteobacteria; order Burkholderiales; family Rhodocyclaceae; genus Zoogloea; species Zoogloea dura. Next base: position 144,261 of record NZ_JABBGA010000010.1, on the reverse strand, counting down.
CTTCCTGTGGTTCAACGCCTATCCGGCGGAAGTCTTCATGGGGGACGTGGGGGCGCTGGCCCTCGGCGCAGCCATGGGGACGATTGCGGTGATCGTCCGCCAGGAGATCGTGCTCTTCATCATGGGCGGCCTCTTCGTGGCCGAAGCCCTTTCGGTGATGGTGCAGGTGATGTACTTCAAGTACACCGGTGGCAAACGCATCTTCCGCATGGCCCCGCTGCATCACCATTACGAACTCGGCGGCTGGAAGGAAACTCAGGTGGTGGTGCGCTTCTGGATCATCACGATCATGCTCGTGCTGTTCGGCCTGTCCTCCCTCAAGCTGCGGTAATCGGACATGGCTGCCTCCCGGCTCACTCTCGTTCTCGGCCTCGGCGAATCCGGCCTGGCGATGGCCCGCTGGCTGGCCCGCCAAGGCGTGGCCCTGCGCGTGGCCGATTCGCGCCCCGTGCCGCCGGGCATCGACCGCCTGAAGGTCGAGGCCCCGGCAGCCGAGCTGGTGACCGGCCCCTTCGCCGACAGCCTGCTCGACGGCGTGGACCGGATCGCCATCAGCCCGGGCCTGGACCCGCGCCAGCCGCTGGTGAGCAGCGCCCGGGCGCGGGGCATTCCGGTGGTCGGCGAGATGGACCTGCTGGTGGAGGCGCTGGATCTCTGCGGCGTGCGTGACAGCAGCCGGATCATCGCGATCACCGGCACCAACGGCAAGACCACCACCACCACCCTGGCCGGCGAGATGGTCAAGGCCGCCGGCGAGGATGGTGTGGTGGCCGGCAACATCAGCCCGGCCGCGCTGGATGTGCTGATGGCCCGCCAGGATGCGGGCCAGCCCTTGCCCGGGTTCTGGGTTCTCGAACTCTCCAGCTTCCAGCTCGAAACCGCCCCCGCGCTGAACGCCGTGGCCGCCACCGTGCTCAATGTGACCGACGATCATCTCGACCGCTACGCCGGGCTCGACGATTACGCGGCCACCAAGGCCGCGGTCTTCCAGGGCGACGGAGTACAGGTTCTCAACCGCGACGATGCGCGGGTTGTTGCCATGGCGCTGCCGGGCCGTCGGGTGCTGAGCTTTGGCGTGGATGCGCCTGACGGTGCCGACGCCTACGGGGTGGTCGATCTGGACGGTGCGGATTGGCTGGCGAAGGGCGACGAGAAGCTCATGCCACGTTCGGCCATGCGTCTGGCGGGCAGCCACAACGTGGCCAACGCCCTTGCTGGCCTGGCGCTGTGCGAGGCCGCCGGCCTGCCGCGGGCGGCCCTGCTCGAGGCGCTCAAAGCCTTCCGTGGTCTGCCGCACCGGGTGGAGCAGGTCGCCCGGCGTGATGACGGCGTGACGTATTACGATGATTCCAAGGGCACCAATGTCGGCGCCACCGTGGCGGCGCTGGAAGGCTTGCGCTGCAAGGTGGTGCTGATCGCCGGTGGTGACGGCAAGGGGCAGGATTTCTCACCCCTCAAGGAGGCCTTTGCCCGCTATGCCCGTGCCGTGATCCTGATCGGACGCGATGCCGCGACGATCGAGGCGGCTGTCGCCGGCTGCGGCGTGCCGCTCGTCCATGCCGCCGATATGGATGCCGCGGTGCTCGAAGCCAACGCCCGGGCCGAGGCCGGTGACGTGGTGCTGTTGTCCCCGGCCTGCGCCAGCCTCGACATGTTCAGAAACTACGCCCACCGCGCCCAGGTCTTCATCGACGCCGTGCTGCGCCTGCCCGGAGTAAGCCCGGAATGAAGCTCGCTGCCAGCCTCTCGGGCCTTGTGTCCGGCTTCCTCAATCGCCACGGCGGCGAGATCGGTTCGCCGGAAAGCGGGCGTGCCGTCGACCGTCTGCTGCGTCCGGCCGGCCCCGCCCGTGAGCTCGATCCGGCCCTCATCTGGTCGGCTGCGGCACTGTTGCTGATGGGGCTGGTCATGGTCTTCTCGGCCTCCATCGCCACAGCCGAGGGCAGCCGCATGTTCGGCCACCAGCCCGCCTATTTCCTGATCCGCCACGCCGTCTTCCTGGCCATCGGGGTGATCGCCGGCGTGGTGGTATTCCAGATCCCCATGCGGGCCTGGCAGGAGATGGCGCCCTGGCTGTTCATCGCCGGGGTGGTGTTGTTGCTGATCGTATTGATCCCGGGCATCGGGCGCGACGTGAACGGGGCCCGCCGCTGGTTGCCCCTGGGGGTTGTCAACCTGCAGCCCTCGGAGCTCATGAAGCTCTTCGCGGCGCTCTACGCGGCGGACTACACGACCCGCAAGCTGCCCCTGATGGGCAGCTTCAAGCAGGGCTTCCTGCCGATGGCCGGGGTGATCCTGTTCGTCGGCTTCCTGCTGCTCAAGGAGCCGGACTTCGGCGCCTTCGTGGTGATCACCGCCATCGCCTTCGGCGTGCTCTTCCTGGGCGGCATCAATGTGCGCCTGTTCGTGCTGCTGGCGATTGTGGCGGCGGTGGGCTTCGTCCTGCTGATCACCTTCTCCGAGTATCGCCGCCAGCGCATCCTGGGCTTCATGGATCCGTGGCAGGACGCCTATGGCAAGGGCTACCAGTTGTCCCATGCGCTGATCGCCTTCGGGCGCGGCGAGTGGTTCGGGGTGGGATTGGGCGGGAGCATCGAGAAGCTCTTCTACCTGCCTGAGGCCCATACCGACTTCTTGCTTGCAGTCATTGCCGAAGAACTGGGCTTTGCCGGTGTGTTCACGGTGGTGGTGCTGTTCGCCATCCTGATCCAGCGCACCTTTGCCATCGGCAAGCAGTGCGTGACGCTCGAGCGGACCTACGCCGCCCTGGTGGCCCAGGGTATCGGCATCTGGATGGGGGTGCAGTCCTTCATCAACATGGGCGTGAACATGGGCCTGCTGCCGACCAAGGGCCTGACCCTGCCGCTGATGAGCTTTGGCGGCTCCGGCATCCTGGCCAACTGCGTGGCCATCGCCATCCTGCTCCGCATCGACTGGGAGAACCGGCAGATCATGCGTGGAGGGAGCGCGTGATGCCCACCCTGATGGTCATGGCCGGCGGTACCGGCGGACACATCTACCCCGGCCTGGCGGTGGCCGATGCCCTGCGTGAGCGGGGCTGGAAGGTGGTGTGGATGGGCAACCCGGATGGCATGGAAGCGCGCATCGTGCCGGCCAACGGCTATGACATGGCGTGGGTGCGCTTCACCGCCCTGCGCGGCAAGGGCCTGCTGCGCAAGCTGCTGCTGCCCTTCAACCTGTTGCGCGGCTTCGCCCAGGCCCTGGGCCAGATCCGGCGCGTGAGGCCGGATGTGGTGCTGGGGATGGGTGGCTACGTCACTTTCCCGGGCGGCATGATGGCGGCCCTGCTGGGCACACCGGTGGTGGTGCATGAGCAGAACTCCGTGGCCGGTCTGGCCAACCGGGTGCTGGCCGGGGTGGCCGACAAGGTTGTCACCGGTTTCCCCAATGTGTTGAAGAAGGGCGAGTGGGCGGGCAATCCGGTGCGCGCCGAGATCACCGCGGTGGCGCCGCCGGCCCAGCGTTTCGCGGGGCGCAGTGGCCCGCTCAAGGTGCTGGTGGTGGGCGGCAGCCTGGGGGCCGCAGCCCTCAACGAAGCCATGCCCAAGGCCCTGGCCCTGCTTGCTGCGGAGCAGCGCCCCCGGGTGACGCACCAGGCCGGTACGCGCCAGATCGATGCGCTCAAGGCGTCGTATGCGGCGGCGGATGTCGATGGTGAGCTGCTGCCCTTCATCGACGACATGGCTGCGCGCTATGCCGACGCCGACCTGGTGATCTGCCGCGCTGGCGCGCTCACCGTCGCCGAACTGGCGGCCGTCGGCGTGGCCAGCGTGCTGGTGCCTTTCCCCCATGCGGTGGATGACCACCAGACCGGCAACGCCCGCTTCCTCGCCGATGCCGGCGCGGCGGTGCTGTTGCCGCAAACCGAACTTTCGCCGCAGCGCCTCGCCGCGCTGCTGCAGGACATGAATCGCGAGCGCTTGCTGGAGATGGCCGGAAAGGCCCGGCAGTGCGCCCGGCCCGATGCCACCGCGCGGGTCGCGGACGTATGCGCAGGCCTCGCCGCTTAAAGGACAGAACGTGAAGCACAAGGTCAAATCCATCCACTTCGTCGGCATCGGCGGCGCCGGCATGAGCGGCATCGCCGAGGTGCTGCTGAACCTCGGCTACGAAGTCAGCGGCTCCGACCTGGGCGACAACGCGGCGACCCGCCGCCTCAAGTCGCTGGGTGCCCGGGTGATCCAGGGGCATGCCGCCGAGAACGTGGTCGACGCCGATGCCGTGGTGACGTCCACCGCGGTGAAGGGCGACAACCCGGAGGTGATCGCTGCCCGGGCACGCCATATCCCGGTGGTGCCGCGCGCCCAGATGCTGGCCGAACTGATGCGCCTGAAGCAGGGCATCGCCATTGCCGGCACCCATGGCAAGACCACCACCACCTCGCTGGTGGCCAGCATCCTGGCCGAGGGCGGGCTGGACCCGACCTTCGTGATCGGCGGCAAGCTCAACGCGGCAGGCGCCAATGCGCGCCTGGGCAAGGGCGACTTCCTGGTGGCCGAGGCCGACGAGTCCGACGCGTCCTTCCTGCTGCTGACGCCGGTCATCTCGGTGGTCACCAACATCGACGCCGACCACATGGAAACCTACGGCCACGACTTCGCGCGGCTCAAGCAGTCCTTCGTGGATTTCCTGCAGCATTTGCCTTTCTACGGCGTGGCCGTGCTGTGCGATGACGACAAGCACGTGCGTTCGATCATGCCGCTGGTGTCGAAGCAGATCGTGCGCTACGGCTTCTCAGAATCCGCCAACGTGCGGGCCGAGAACATCCACGCCGCCGACGGCACCATGAGCTTCGATGTGGTGCGGGTCAATGGCACCACCAGCCGCATCTCCGTGGTGCTCAACCTGCCCGGCCGCCACAACGTGCTGAACGCCCTGGCGGCGATCGCCGTGGCCACCGAGGTGGGGGTGTCCGATGAGGCCATCATCAAGGCCCTGGCCGAGTTCAAGGGTGTTGGCCGGCGCTTCCAGCGCTACGGCGAGGTGGCCCTGCCCCAAGGTGGCGTGGCTACGGTCGTCGACGATTACGGCCATCACCCTGTCGAGATGGCGGCAACCATCGCCGCGGCGCGGGGCGCCTTTCCGGACAAGCGGCTGGTGCTGGCCTTTCAGCCCCATCGCTTCACCCGCACCCGGGACTGTTTCGAGGATTTCGTGAAGGTCTTGTCCACCGTCGATGCCCTGCTGCTGGGCGAGGTGTATGCCGCCGGCGAGGCGCCCATCGTGGCCGCCGACGGGCGTTCCCTGGCGCGGGCGCTGCGGGTGGCGGGCAAGATCGAGCCGGTGTTCGTGGAGAGCATCGATGACATGCCGGGGGCAATCCTGTCCGCGGCGCAGGATGGCGACGTGGTGATCACCATGGGTGCCGGCAGTATCGGCGGTGTGCCGGGCAAACTGGTGAGTGGCGAGGTCTAAGGTGTCGAGCAGTCAATTTGGAAAAGTGGCGGTGCTGATGGGCGGATCTTCCGCCGAGCGCGAAATCTCCCTGATGTCGGGCGCTGCGGTGCTGGCTGCCCTGCAGGAGGCGGGCGTGGATGCCCATGCCTTCGATCCCGCCGAGACCGATCTGCACATCCTCAAGGAACAGGGCTACGACCGGGCCTTCATTGCCCTGCATGGCCGTGGTGGCGAGGATGGCACGGTGCAGGGCGCCCTCGAGCTGATGGGCATCCCCTATACCGGCAGCGGCGTGATGGCCTCGGCGATTGCCATGGACAAATGGCGGACCAAGCTGGTGTGGCTGTCCAGTGGCCTGCCGACCCCGCGTTTCGCGATTCTGGATGCGGATACCGACTGGGATGCCGTGGTTGCCGAGCTGGGGCTGCCGATCTTCGTCAAGCCCGTGCATGAAGGTTCCAGCATGGGCGCCACCAAGGTCACTGAGGCGGGGCAGCTGAAGGCGGCCTGGGAGCTGGCCGCGAAGTACGACTCCCTGGTCCTGGCCGAAGAGTTCGTCACCGGCCAGGAGCTCACCGCGCCCTTCCTGGGCGAACGGGCGCTGCCCGTGGTGCGCATCGTTGCGCCGGGCGGCAACTACGACTACCAGAACAAGTACTTCACCGACGATACCCAGTACTTCTGCCCGAGCGGTCTGCCCGAAGCGCTGGAACAGGAGATTCAGGCCGCCATCGTGCGCAGCGCCAGGGTGCTCGGCTGCCGGGGCTGGGGGCGTGCCGACCTGATCCTGCGGGACGACGGCAGTTTCACCCTGCTCGAGATCAACACGGCTCCGGGCATGACCAACCACTCCCTGGTTCCCATGTCGGCCCGGGTGGCCGGCCTGTCCTTCGCGGCCCTGTGCCTGGAAATCCTTGCTGGAGCGCGTCTTGGCTGATTTGCGCGCCTCCTCCAATGTGCCTGCCGGCGCGGGGAAGTCCGCCGCCGGAAAGCGGTCGCGCCCGGCGCGCCCGGTGCGCGATGGAGGCGGTAACGGGCTGTGGGATCGTCCCCAGCTCCTCAATCTCATTTCCGATGCGCTGATGGTCTTTGGTGCGGCGGGGCTGGGCTATGCCGCGGTGGCCGCCATCTCGCGCCTGCCGGTGTACCCGCTGAAGGAAGTGGTGGTCACCACTCCGCTGGCGCAGGTCACCACGGCCCAGCTCGAATACGCAGCGCGCTCGTCGATGCGCGGCAATTTCTTCACGGTTGACCTGGACGACGTGCGGAGCGCCTTCGAGAAGCTGCCCTGGGTGCGCCGGGCCGATGTGCGGCGGCGCTGGCCGGGTGCCATCGAGGTGCGCCTGGAAGAGCACGTGGCCTCCGCCTACTGGCGGGTCGGTGAGACCGGTGACATGCGCCTGGTCAATCGCTATGGCGAGATCTTCACGGCGGCGAGCAATGCCAGGATGCCGATCTTCAGCGGCCCGGAAGGGTCGTCCGGTGTGCTGCTGGCCAAGTTCGACGACTTCACGCACAAGCTCGGGCCCCTGGGCAAACAACTGGTCGGTGTCTCGCTGTCTGCCCGCGAGGCCTGGCAGCTCAAGATGGAAGACGGTCTGACCATCGAGCTCGGCCATGACCAGGCCAAAGCGCCCATCGACGAGCGCCTGTCGCGCTTCGTGGCCCATTACCCCAGGGCCAAGGCCCAATTGAACATGAACGTAGCGGTGGTGGACCTCCGCTACCCCAGTGGTTTCGCCCTCCGGCCAATTCCGTCCGCTGCGCCGGCAGGCAAGCAAGATAGCAAAGGGAAGCGATGAGCAAAGAGTACAAGGAACTGATCGTCGGCCTCGACATCGGCACCTCCAAGATCACCTGTGTGGTGGCCGAACTCAAGCCGGACGGCCGCATGGATGTGGTGGGGCTCGGCACCCAGCCGTCCTCGGGTCTCAAGAAAGGTGTGGTGGTCAATATCGAGGCCACCGTGGATGCCATCTCCCGGGTGATCCAGGAAGTGGAGCTGATGGCCGACTGCAAGATCCGCGATGTCTATACGGGCATTGCGGGCAGTCATATCCGCAGCTTCAACTCCAACGGGATGGTGGCCATCAAGGACAAGGAAGTGTCGCCCATCGACGTGGAGCGGGTCATCGAGACCGCGCGGGCCATGCCCCTGCCGGCAGACCAGCAGATCCTCCACATTCTGACCCAGGAATTCATCATCGACGGGCAGGATGGGGTGCGCGAGCCGATCGGTATGAGCGGCGTCCGCCTCGAGGTGAAGGTGCACATCGTCACCGGCGCCGTGTCGGCCGCCCAGAACATCGTCAAGTGCGTGCGCCGTTGCGGCCTTGAAGTGCTCGATCTGGTGCTGCAGCCCCTGGCCTCCAGCTATGCGACCCTCTCCGATGACGAAAAGGAATTGGGCGTGTGCCTGGTGGATATCGGTGGCGGTACCACCGACCTGGCCGTATTCACCCAGGGTGCCATCCGCCATACCGCGGTGATTCCAATAGCCGGCGACCAGGTCACCAACGATATCGCCATGGCTCTGCGCACGCCGACGGCCGAGGCGGAAGAGATCAAGATCCGTCACGGTGTGGCCATGCATACCCTGGCCGACGCGTCCGAAATGATTGAGGTGCCGGGCGTTGGCGATCGTCCGCCCCGCAAGCTCTCCCGCCAGGCCCTCGCCGACGTGATCGAGCCGCGTGTATGCGAACTCTACGAGCTGGTCCAGGCCGAGCTGCGGCGCAGCGGCTACGAGGAGCTGCTGTCCTCGGGGATCGTGCTGGCCGGTGGTGCTGCGGTGATGCAGGGCATGGTCGAGCTTGGCGAGGAGGTCTTCCACATGCCGGTGCGGATCGGCTATCCGAAGTACGACGGTGCGCTGGCAGACGTGGTTTGCGAACCCCGTTACGCCAATGCGATGGGGCTCGTGATGGAAGGCGCAGCCCAGAAACGGCGGGGTTTCCAAGCACGTCAGACGCGAAATGTGGGGCAGGTCTTTTCGCGCATGCGGTCCTGGTTTGAACGGAATTTCTGAATGGTGGGAAGCGCTGTTTCACAGGCGTTACCTATTTGAATGATTGTGTGCAGCAGGCCCTTATTTAGTTGTAACATCCGCTATTAATACTAAATATGGGCCCGGCTTGCGCATCGTATTAGCCGCGCGGCAACAGGCAGCGCAGATTTCTTTGGAGGCGAGGTTAAATGTTTGAAATTGTTGAAAAGGCGGCCGGTGGCACCAATATCAAGGTGATCGGCGTGGGTGGTGCGGGCGGCAATGCCGTCGACCACATGATCCGTGAAGGTGTGCAGGGGGTGGATTTCATCACCGCCAATACCGATGCCCAGGCCCTGTCGCGCTGCCTGGCGCCCACCAAGGTCCAGCTCGGCAAGACCGGCCTCGGCGCCGGCTCCAAGCCCGAAGCGGGCCGCGCTGCCGCCCAGGAGTCCCGCGATGCCATCGCTGCGGCCCTGGAAGGCGCCCACATGTGTTTCATCACCGCCGGCATGGGCGGTGGCACGGGTACCGGTGCCGCCCCCGTGGTGGCCGAGATCGCCAAGGAAATGGGCATCCTGACCGTGGCCGTGGTGACCAAGCCTTTCGACTTCGAGAACCGTATCCGCGTGGCGGAAAGCGGTGTCGAGGAGCTCTCCAAGCAGGTCGACTCCCTGATCGTCGTGCTCAACGACAAGCTGCTCGAAGTGTACGGTGATGACGCCGGCTTCGAGGACTGCTTCCGCTCCGCCGACAACGTGCTGACCAGCGCGGTGGGCGGCATCGCCGAGATCATCAACGTCCCGGGCCTGGTGAACGTGGACTTCCAGGACGTGCGCACCGCCATGGCCGAGATGGGCCGTGCGATGATGGGGTCTGCCCAGGCCGCTGGCCTCGACCGTGCCCGCATCGCCGCCGAGCAGGCCGCTGTGTCCCCGCTGCTGGAAGGCACCGAACTGTCTGGCGCCCGCTGCGTGCTGATCAACATCACCGCCAGCCGCTCGCTGAAGATGTCCGAGGTGCGTGACGCCGTGAAGACCGTCCAGGCCTTTGCCGCCTCCGAAGCCTTCGTCAAGTACGGCACAGTGTTCGACGAGGCCATGGAAGACCGCATCCGCGTCACCGTGGTGGCCACCGGCCTGGGTGCCGTGCGTGCCGCGGTCATGCGCAAGCCGGAGATCCAGGTGATCCGTACCGGTACCGACAACATCGGTATGGAAGTGGACTACGGCAGCCTGGAAATGCCGGCCGTGATCCGTCGCACCTCGCGCACCACCGTGGAAGCCATGAGCGCCAACGGGATGTCCACCCTTGACATCCCGGCCTTCCTGCGCAAGCAGGCGGACTGACGCGGGGCCTCCGGGCCTTGGGAACGCGCAGCGGGAGGTCGCCTCCATCCGCTGCGCGTTTTTCATTGGCGGGCCGTTTTCGCGGGATGCTGCAGTGCCGCACTCTGGACGTGTTAATATTCAATGACTTGAAAGCGGATCCGGACCATGCTTAAGCAGCGCACCCTCAAAACCGTCGTCAGTGCCACGGGCGTTGGGCTTCACAGCGGCGCCAAGGTCACCCTCACGCTGCGCCCTGCGGCACCGGATACGGGCATCGTCTTCCACCGTGTGGACCTGGAGCCTGTGGTTGATCTGCCCGCTGACCCCTACGCAGTCTGTGACACCCGCATGTGCTCCGGCCTGCTTCAAGGTGACGCCAAGGTCAATACGGTCGAGCACCTGATGTCGGCCCTCGCCGGTCTGGGCGTAGACAACGCGCACATCGACGTGGATGCGGCCGAGATCCCCATCCTCGATGGCAGCGCCGGTCCCTTCGTCTTCCTGATCCAGTCCGCCGGCATCGAGGAGCAGAATGCCCCCAAGCGCTTCCTGCGGGTCAAGAAGGCCGTGGAATATGTGGAGGGCGACAAGTGGGTGCGCCTGGAGCCCTACGATGGCTTCAAGCTGAGCTTCTCGATCCTGTTCAACCACCCCGCCATCGACAGCACCGGTACCTCGGTGGTCATCGACTTTGCCGAGCACTCCTATGTCCGCGAGGTGTCCAGGGCCCGTACCTTCGGCTTCATGCAGGACGTGGAGTTCATGCGCGCCAATGGTCTGGGCCTGGGCGGAAGTCTCGACAACGCCATCGTGATGGACGAGTACCGGGTCCTCAACGCCGATGGCCTGCGCTACGCCGACGAATTCGTGAAGCACAAGGTGCTGGACGCGATCGGCGACCTGTACCTCGCCGGGCACTCCCTGCTGGCCTCCTACAGTGCCTACAAGTCGGGGCATGCCCTGAACAACCAGATCCTGCGGGTGCTGCTCGAAGACGAGTCGGCCTGGGAGATCGTTACCTTCGAAGAAGACGCCCGGACCCCGCCGGCAGTGGCGCGTCTCTTCGATCTGGCCAGCGCCTGAGGCGGGCATGCTGCTGCTCCGCCTCGTTGCCGTGCTGCTGGCAATCGGGATCGGCGGCTCCCTGGCCGCCTTTGTGTTCACGGGGGACCGGCGCTATCTGGCGCTGGGCTGGCGCATGTTCCGCTACGCCATCATCGCAGCCCTGGTGTTCTTCGCGCTGCTGATCCTCGAGCGCGTCTTCGTTCCCTTCGTATAGCCCGCTGCAGTCAACCTGCCCGTTTGACGAAGCGCCGCAGGGCCTTGGCCAACGGTGAATCGGCGGGCAGGGTGTCCGCCAGGCTGCCGAGACCTTCGCGGGTCGTCGTGCTGACGTGGCGTTCCTGCGGGGGCGGAGGGGGCGGGCGATAGTCCTTCACCGCCACCTTCACTTTGATGTCGCGCAGCAGCACCCCGGCCCGGGTGAAGTCGACGAGCAGGCTTGGCACCGCCTGCTTGAGCTTCACGGCGAGGCCGGCGCTTTCCACGTGGATGATCAGCTCTTCCCCCTTCAGGTTGGCGACACGGCATACCTCCCCCATGTAGTCGGGCAGGAAGCCGGCGAGCATCTGCTGCAGCCGCATCAGCCGTGCTGCGTGAGCCTGCAGGCGGGACAGGGCGTCGCCGCTGCCGAGGAAGTTGTCGATGGAACTGGTGCTCATGGGGGCTTGGAAAACAGGAAAGCGTCCCCATGGTATGAACTTGTGCCGGGGCGGACAAGTATGCGTGCAGCCCGGTTGTCCGTCACGGCCGGGTCCGGGTGCCATGATAGAATCGCGGTTTTGCCGCGTTTTCCCTTCGAAATCAAATGATCGCAGGCCTTCTCAAGAAAATTTTCGGTAGCCGCAACGACCGGCTGATTCGCCAGTATTCCCAGACGGTGCGTGCCATCAGCGCCCTCGAGCCGAAGATTCAGGCCCTGTCCGACGACGAGCTGCGCGGCAAGACCGATGAATTCCGTCAGCGCATCGCCCAAGGCGAAGCCCTCGATGCCCTGCTGCCCGAAGCCTTCGCGGTGGTCCGTGAAGCCGGCAAGCGGGTTCATGGCATGCGCCATTTCGACATGCAGATGGTGGGCGGCATGGTGCTGCACGACGGCAAGATCGCCGAAATGCGGACCGGTGAAGGCAAGACCCTCACCGCCACCCTGCCGGTGTATCTCAATGCCCTGTCCGGCAAGGGCGTGCATGTCATCACGGTCAACGACTACCTGGCCAGCCGCGACTCCGACTGGATGGGGCGCATCTACCGCTTTCTGGGCCTGAGCGTGGGCTGCAATCTGTCTCAGATGCCCCACGACCAGAAGAAGGCGGCCTACGCGGCAGACATCACCTACGGCACCAACAACGAGTTCGGCTTTGACTACCTGCGCGACAACATGGTCTACGACCTGTCCGAGCGGGTCCAGCGCGGCCTCAACTACGCCATCGTCGACGAGGTTGACTCCATCCTGATCGACGAGGCCCGTACTCCGCTGATCATCTCCGGCCAGGCCGAGGACCACACCGAGCTCTACGTGCGCATGAACGCGGTGCCGGCCCTGTTGACCCGCCAGGAGGGCGAGGGTGAGGAGATCACCCAGCCGGGCGACTACACCGTCGACCTCAAGGCACACTCGGTGCTGCTCACCGAGCAGGGCCATGAGCACGCCGAGGAGATCCTCGGCCGCCTGGGCCTGCTGCCGGAAGGCTCCAGCCTCTACGATCCGGGCAACATCCTGCTCATCCACCACCTGTACGCCGCCCTCCGGGCCCACGCGCTGTACCACAAGGATCAGCATTACGTGGTGCAGGGTGGTGAAGTCGTGATCGTGGACGAATTCACCGGCCGCCTGATGGCGGGCCGTCGCTGGTCCGAAGGCCTGCATCAGGCGGTGGAGGCGAAGGAAGGCGTGAAGATCCAGGCCGAGAACCAGACGCTGGCCTCGATCACCTTCCAGAACTATTTCCGGATGTACGCCAAGCTGTCCGGCATGACCGGCACGGCCGACACCGAAGCCTACGAGTTCCACCAGATCTACGGCCTCGAAACCGTCGTGGTGCCCACCTCCCGTCCGATGATCCGCAAGGACCAGAACGACAAGGTGTATCGCACGATGAAGGAGAAGCACGACGCCATCACCGCCGACATCAAGGATTGCGTGTCCCGCGGGCAGCCGGTGCTGGTGGGTACCACCTCGATCGAGAACTCCGAGCTGCTGTCCGAGCTGCTGACCCGCGCCAAGCTGCCCCACAACGTGCTCAACGCCAAGCAGCACGCCCGGGAGGCCGAGATCGTCGCCGAGGCGGGTCGCCCGGGAGTGATCACCATCGCCACCAACATGGCCGGTCGCGGCACCGACATCGTGCTGGGCGGCAACGTCGAGAAGCCCGTCTCCCTCATCCGGGAGGACGAAAGCCTCTCCGATGCGGAGAAGGATGCCCAGGTCAATAAGCTCCGTGAGGAGTGGAAGCTGCGCCACGAGCAGGTCCTGAAGGCCGGCGGCCTGAAGATCATCGGTACTGAGCGTCACGAATCCCGCCGCATCGACAACCAGCTGCGTGGCCGCTCCGGCCGCCAGGGCGACCCGGGCGAAAGCCGCTTCTACCTGTCGCTCGAAGATCCGCTGATGAAGATCTTCGCCGGCGAGCGCCTCAACGCGATCATGGTCCGCCTCAAGATGCCGGAAGGCGAGGCGATCGAGGCCGGCATGGTGACCCGCTCGCTGGAAACTGCCCAGCGCAAGGTCGAGCAGCGCAACTTCGACATGCGCAAGCAGTTGCTCGAATACGACGACGTCTCCAACGACCAGCGCAAGGTGATCTACCAGCAGCGTAACGAGTTGCTGGAAAGCACCGACATTTCCGAGACCGTCGCCGCCATGCGCGAAGGCGTGCTCCACGACCTGTTCCGCATCTATGTGCCGGCCGATTCCGTCGAGGAGCAATGGGATCTCTCCGGCCTTGAACTGGCCCTCGAGTCCGAGTACCAGCTCAAGCTGCCGGTGGCCGAATGGGTCAAGGCCGATTCCAGTCTGAGCGACGAAGACCTGATGCGCCGGGTGCTCGAGCTGGCAGCCCAGGCCTACGCCGACAAAGTGGCCCTGGTGGACGCCAATGCCTGGCACGGCTTCGAGCGTAACGTGATGCTGCAGAGCCTCGACACCCACTGGCGCGAGCACCTGGCGGCCCTCGACCATCTGCGCCAGGGCATCCATCTGCGTGGCTATGCCCAGAAGAACCCCAAGCAGGAGTACAAGCGGGAGGCCTTCGAGCTGTTCGAAAACCTCCTGCAGCTCATCCGCACCGAAGTGACCCGCCTGCTCATGACCGTCCAGGTGCGCTCCGAGGCGCAACTGGAGGACGTCGAAGCGCCGCCGGAGCTGGAGAACGTGCAGTATCACCACGCCGACTACGACGAAGCCCTGGCGGCGGCCAACCCGGATCGCGAAAACTCGCTGCCGGTGCAGAACCTGGCTCCCAAGGCAGGCCGCAACGATCCCTGCCCCTGCGGCTCGGGCAAGAAGTACAAGCATTGCCACGGCAAGCTGAGCTGATCTTCCCGCTTGGCGAGACTTCTCCGAGGCCGGCGCAGAGTGCCGGCCTCGGCCGTTGACGGCCCCGATCGGCCCCGATCAGCCTCAAGGCAGGCAGCCTGCCTGCCGTTATCCGGGCAGGTGAATCCATGAACTCCACTGACCGTAATCTCGACCTGACCGGCTGGATAGCGCACATCCGCAATTGCGAGATGCCGGTATTCGGCCGCACTGTCGATGCCCTGCACACCCTCATGGAGGATGAGAAGGCATCGGCCTCCGCGCTGGCCCAGGTCATCCTCAAGGATGCTGCGATGACCACCAAGGTCTTGCGGCTGGCCAACAGCGCGTTCTTCAACCACGCCCATCAAGGTGTGAGCACCGTGTCGCGGGCGATCGTCGTGCTGGGCTTCGATCCGGTCGCCGAGCTGGCTCTTTCGGTGTCCCTGGTTGACTCCTTGCTGAGCGGTGGCGTGCGCAGCCGGGTGCACGAGGAGATGGCCCGGAGTTTCCATGCGGCGGTGCAGGCTCGCTGGGTGGCGATGAAGCGTGGTGGCAGCCAGGGTGAAGAGGTCTTCATTGCCGCCCTGCTGATGCGTGTGGGTGAAATGGCCTTCTGGTGCTTTGGTGGCGGGCAGGCGCGCAGTCTGGATCGCTGCATGATCCAGTCCGGCCTCAAGGAGGATGAAGCGCAGCAGGTGGTCCCGGGCTTCCCGCTGCGACAGCTATCGGTTGGCCTTGTGCGGGAGTGGCGGCTTGGCCCCCTCGTGGCGGCGGCGCTCGAGGGGCGTCCGCGGGCCAGCGGGCCGGAGCGGGCCGTCGTGCTTGGGCACAAGATCGCCCGTGTGGCGGAGCAAGGCTGGGAGTCGCTCGCCGGGCGCCAGCTGCTGAGGGAGCTGGCCGAGTACCTTGAGATGTCGCCGGCAGTGGTCGGGCAGGAGATCGTGGCCAATTCAGCCGTGGCGGCACGTATCGCCTCGACTTTTGGCTCCACGGCTGCAGCGGGCTTGATCCCGCAGGGAAATCTTCCGGTTTCGCCCCCCCCCGAGGTGGTTGCCCCCCCTTCTGGTCCGGATCCGGCCTTGCAGTTGCGCATCCTGCACGATCTGGCGGCGATGACGGTGGGCAGGTCGGACATCTCCGAGATTCTCCAGTTGGCCGTGGAGGGCGTGTTCCGTGGGGTGGCCTGCGATCGTGTGATCCTGGCCATGCTGACGCCAGACCGCCGCCAGTTGAAGGGGCGGCTCGGCTTGGGCGTGGGGGCAGAGGCCTTGTGCGCCCGTTTCGTGTTCTCGATGGATGGTGAGCCGGATGATGTGCTGGACGCCGCCATCGATAGTGCCCAGGCCTGTCGCATCCAGCCAGCTCGCATGGAGCTGCCGGGTATGGAACGGCTGCTCGGGGTCACCGGCTGTGACGAGGCCTTCCTGGTGCCTTTCGGGACGCCTTATCGACAGATCGGTGTCCTGTACGCCGACCTCAACGGGAAGCCCGGGGATGAGGAGCGCTGGCTGGCGCTGCGCCATTTCGCCATGCAGGTGTCCCTGGCGGTCAGCCTGAGGGGCGAGGGCTAGGCAAGACCGGAGGCCGCCGGGGCGGCGGCGCTTCGTTCAGAACGGATCGTTGGGCAGCCCGCCCATGCCGAAGAAGCGGCGCATGTCGTCCATGTCGCGGCGGTAGCGGGGGCGCAGCTCGCGGTAGAGCTTCCCGATATGGCTGCGCAATGCATCCGGCAAGCCCCGGTCCGGCGACTTGACGATCACCAGGAACGGAACCTTGAAGGTCGAATGGACCTTGATCCCGGGGGGCAGGAACTGGCTCGCCAGGGTCTCGAATTCTTCCTTGATGAAGGCTGCCCGCAGGGAGCGTTCGTAGTCGAGGGAGAACAGGTGGGGCTGGTAGCGGGCGTTCATGTAGGCGAAGAAGATCACCGACTTGAGTGATTTGAGCCGCCCGAAGTCTGTCAGGTATACCGCGCCGCCAGGCGTGAGCACGCGGCGTACCGATTGGAAAGTGTTGGCCAGCAGCTCGAGCCTGGGCAGGTGGTGCAGGGCCATGGTGCTGATCACACCGTCCATGGATGCGTCGCCCACTTTCTCCAGGGTGGAGATGTCCCCCTCGATGAAGCGCACGTTCTTCAGCCCGAGATTGCGGACATGGGCTTCCGCGTCGGTGAGCATGGTGGGGGACAGGTCGATGCCGGTGAACTGGATGTCCGGGTTCAGCTGGGCGATCTGGCTCAGTTGGGTGGCAGGCCCGCAGCCCAGGTCCAGCACGCTGCGGGCACCCTGGATGGTCTGGCTGATCCGCGCCGAATGGAACAGGTAGGACGCCGCCATCACGCCATCGATGCGGCCGGCTTCGGCATAGGCCGCGACCTGCTCCGGGTCGTCCATGACCAGGTCGGGCTCGGGTTCGCGAGGCAGGCTTCGTTCCACCAGGAGCTCCCGCAGAAAGACCGGGATCAGGGCAGGGTTCATCATGGTGTGTTTCCCTTTCGTGTCAGGGCGTGTTCAGATGCTCTGCCGCAGGGCATCGACAATGGGCATGCGGACGATGCGCTTGGCGGGCAGGATCGAGGCGAGGACGGTTGCCAGGAAGCCGATGATCCAGGCGCTGGCGATGGTCGAGGGCACCAGCCGGACGTAGGCGGTGTAGCCGACATTGCCGATGGGGGGCGGCGGCATCGGGATGCCGATGGCGGAGATGATCAGCGCGAGCAGTATGCCGACGATGACCCCGGCGGTGGCGCCAATCGCCCCGAGGATGCAGCTCTCGTACATCAGCAGGCGGAAGACATCCTTCTCGCGGTTGCCCAGCGCCTGCAGGGTGCCGAACTCGCTGATGCGCTCAAAGGTGCTCATGTTCATGCTGTTGATGACCGACAGCAGGACCATGAACAGGATGATCAGCTGCAACACCCCGAACTGCCGATCATAGAGGACGATGGTCTTGTCGTAGAAGTCGGACAGCTGGCGCCAGGTCTTGACATCGAGCTTGTCCGGGTCGAGCTGGCCGCGCAGGCCCTTGAAGACCGTGTCGGTGTCTTCGGTCCGGTTCAGCGAGACGACCAGCAGGTTCGCTCCCTTGGTTGCCAGCAGCTCCTGGGCGGCGCGCAGGGGAATGCGTACCGCGCGGGCGTCGAACTCCTGGGAGAAGCTCTGGAAAATCCCGATGACCGTGAACTCCAGGGTATTCAGCGCGCCGTCGGAGGTGTTCATCACGAGGTTCACCGTGTCGCCCGGGTGGAGGTTCAGGGAGTGGGCCACGCCCTGGCCGATGAATACGCCGTATTGATCCTTGTCCGTCAGGGGGCGGCCGGCGGTGACCTTCACATAGGTACCGATACGGGCTTCCTTGTCGGGTTCCACGCCTTCCCCGATGATGCCCAGGTCACGCTTGCCGTTGTTGAGCAGACCGGCGAAGTTGAGGCGCGAGGAGACGGACTCCACGCCGGGGCTGGCGGCTATCGTTGCGGCCAGCTTGTCGGGGGCGTCGATCAGGAAGCGCTCCGGCTGGCGGCTGCCCTTCTCCAGGTAGTCCTTGCGGAACACCTGGATGTGGCCGGTCTGGGAGTGGATGAAAGCTTCGCCGAGCTGGATGAAGATGTCCTGGACGAAGCCACCGGACAGGATGAGGCCGGCCACGCCGATCACGATCGCCGCCAGGGTCATGGCGGTACGCAGCTTCTGGCGCAGGATGTTGCGGGAGGCGAGTTTGAGCAGCATGGCGGTCAGCGCTGGTGGCGCAGTGCGTCGACGATGTTCATCCGTGAGGCCTTCCAGGCGGGCAGGATGCTTGCGAGGAGGGTGGTCACGAACGCCAGTAGGAAGGCATCCAGGGCGAGGCCCGGGGAGACCAGGATCGCACCGATATAGCCGCGCGCCATGCCCGGCGGTGGCGGCATCGGGATGCCGACGGCCGAGATCGCAGCCGCGACGAGATAACCCAGACCGATGCCGAGCAGCCCGCCTATGGTGCCGAGGAGGAGGCCTTCACAGATGAACAGCGCCATGATCCCGCTGCGGCGGACACCCAGGGCCATGGAGGTGCCGATTTCTCCCGTGCGTTCGGCGACGGCCATCGACAGGGTGTTCGAGATGGTCAGGATGACGATGATGGCGATCAGCAGGCGCACGACGCCCACCTGCTTTGAAAACAGCGTTACCGTCTTGGTGTAGAAGTCGGCCAGCTGTTCCCAGGGAACGACTTCGAACTCCTTCGGGGGCAGCTTGGAGCGGAAGAGCTCGGCGGTGGGCTGGGTCTGGGATGTCTCGTGGAGCAGGACCACCCAGCTCGTGGCGCCCTGGACCCGCATCAGCTTGCGGGCGACCGGAATGGGAACCCGCAGGGCGGTATCGTCATAAGCCTTGGTGCTGGTGGCGAAGAGCCCGGCGACCGTAAGCTCCACCGCATTGATGCTGCCGTTCGAAGTGGTGACGAGCAGGACGATGCGATCACCGGCGGCAACCCCCAGGTTGGCCGCCAGTCCTTCGCCGACTATGGCGGAGTCGGGTGGGCTGGCAGTCAGGTCCTTGCCGGACACAATCGAGATTGCACTGGTGATCGGTGCTTCGCGCACCGGGTCGATCCCTTCCCCGATGAACGATACGGTCGAGTCTTCCTTGCTGACCAGGCCGCTGAAGGCCAGGCGGGGCGAGACCGCGCTGATCTGATCGGGGGCGATGGCCGATACCGCGGACGTGTCGTCCGGCAACAGGTAGCGGTAGGGGTCGCTGATGCCCTCCTTGAAGTAGCCTGGCCGGGTGATCTGGATGTGCCCCAATTGGGCGTGGATGGTGGCCTCCCGCATCTGCAGGAAGATCCAGTGGATGAAGCCGCCCGCCAGCAGGAAGGCCACCACCCCGCCGCAGACAGTGCCTAGCGCAAGCAGGGAGCGTCTCCGCTGGCGCGTCAGGTTGCGTGAGGCCAGGTCGACGATGCCGCGGAGGATGCCAAGATTCAGTTTCATCTTGTCCTCGCTGCAGGGTGAGCGCCACCGGGGGCTGGCAGGTGCCTGGAGCTATGCATGCGTGCCATGGGGGTCGATTCCTGTTCCTGGCGTGTTGAATGAGGGCGTGAGCGAAAGGTACGCCCGGACGCCCATGCCGACATGGTAGCCCAAAGACCTTCCTCGGCGGATGGCGGCTGCCGGGTGGGATTCCGGAAAATGCCCGTCAGATCTATGTCGGACAGGAACGGGCGGACTTTAGACCCGCGCGGGGATTCATGCTCTGTTGTCCGCGGAGAGAAAGCGCTGTGCGGGGCGACGCCTGGCGCGGACAGCCTCGTGGCGGGCGAGGCCGACGCGCAGCAGCATGTGGACCTGCTCGCCTCGCTCGAGACCGAGGGTGTCGGCGCAGATTTCCTCGCCGCGCTGGACGGAGGCATCCCAGCCAGGCAGAAGGCGACCGGCCTTGCGCCGGTTGCCGAGGTCGGTCACGGCGTAGTAGGGATGAACGGCCAGGCCGGCATCGTTCAATCCAAGCCACAGGCGCTGCAGGGTTCTCCCCGCGTTCCAGACGTCTTGCGCCTCGTCGCTGCCGCACAGGGCAATGACCGCGGGCGCCTGCTTGACCATGACGGTATCGGCAATCGACATCATCCTGTCGACACCCAGCCGGTTGAGCATTTCCATCCTGTGCCAGGGCTTGATCCAGCGCATGAAGTGCTGGCCGCCCGGCGGGAGGTGGAGCGTATTGATGTCGAGCCCGTCGCCTGCTGCGATCTCGTCATCGTTCCAGCGCAGGCTGGTGAACAACCATTCATGGAGTTCCGGTTGATTGAAACGGGCCCGCGAGCAGAGTTGCAGTGCCTCGCCCAGGGCATGGATGCGGGGGCTCTCCGTGCAGGTGATGATCCGCACGCCAGGGCTGGCCTGGCAGTCGGGGAGTGGCCCCGGGAGGCGCCTGGCGAAGGGGTGGCGGTTGGTATGGCGATTCTCCATCTGACCGCGTAACGCGCTGGAAGGGCTGGAGGCACCTGCAGGCCTGATGTTCAACTCCCAAGGTATGTCTTCGCGGCCGGTATCCAGGCGGCACTCGACCTGTCCGCCGGTGATCAGGTCCAGGTTTTCGTGCAGCGCGCCTGCTGCCAGCAGGGATGCATGCCCGTTGGGACCGAAGGGATCGCGGAAGTTGCCCGGGTGGGCGTAGCGGCAGCTCAGGACGTCAGCTTGCTGGGTGAAGGTCCAGGGCTGGGAGTTGTCCGCGGATGGGGCGCGGGTGGCCAGGCGCAGTAGTTCCAGAATGTCCATGGGTAAGGCCTTCTCCGGGCAGATTGCGGTAACTGAAGACCGCTACATGCGGGGTGCATGGGCGGCGTGGAACCGAATGATCCGATCCTTGGGCTGCGTATTACACGGATGCCAGTGATCAGGAGAAGAGGATACCGCGGGTGATGGGCATAAAAAAACAAGCCCCCGGAAAACCGGGGGCTTGTTCAGGCTTGCGTGCTGCAGGGGCAGCACGTGATTTCCGTCAGGAGATCAGGAAGCCTTGCGCTTGCGGGACAGAGCGCCCAGGCCCAGCAGGCCGAGGCCGATCAGGGACATGCTGGTGGGTTCCGGCACGCGGCTCACCTGGAAGTCGAAGTCGCTGCGAGCAACGTAGTTGTTGGCGAGGCCTTGACCACCGAGAATGTCACCGGAGCCGATAACGTCGGTCTTGCCATCGCCGCCAACGGTGTAGAACGGGGACAGGGCCGAGGTCTGTTCGTTGAACTCGTAGCCAGTGCCGTTGTACAGGATGGACAGGGCAAAGTTGGCCACGGCAACCTTGGTGGTCGCGGCGGAGCCGGACAGGGTGCTGACGTCGATGGTGTTCAGGGGAACGCCGGCGATGGCGCTGCTGGCAACCCAGAAGTCGTCCGCATCCGACAGGCCGGCAACAGCCCACTTGGTACCGTTGGTGGCGGCGGTTTCGCAGGCAGCGATGCTGGTGCCGTTGCAGGAGGTGAAGAAGTCGCCGGTGGTCTGGGCGAACATGGCGGCCATGGCGCCGGCGCCATACACGGAAGTGAAGGCGGCGGAGGTGCCGAAGGTGTAGAGGCCGGTAACCGCGTTGATCGACTTCACTTCGATTTCGGAGATGCCGGTCAGCTCAAGGCCGGGGGCGCCGAGGGCGGTAAAGACGGAGTTGTCGGGGTTCAGGACGTTGCTGAACTTCACGACAGCGCGCAGACGGTCGCCAACGGCCAGGGTGCCGCTGGTCTTGAAGTTGCCTTGAGCGTCCAGAACGTACTCGATGTTGTCATCTTCGAGGATGCCAACGCCGACGGGCAGCGGAACGAAATCGGCGAAGGCGGCACCGCTGAGCAGCGTAGCAGCAGTGGCCAGAGCAATCTTGGAGAGTTTCATTTTATTTCCTTTTGCAGATGTAGGTTGCTAACAGACTGTTGCTGTGAGCCAGCAGTAAGACGCGCTAACCATCTAGCACGTCCTGTGCCAGCTATTTTTACGTCTGTAAGTTCATGTTTTTTTTATGGAAAATATTTCATTGAAGACTTGAGTGCAAGGATGTGTAAAAAAATTCGACATGCCGGTGAACTGGCCGACGCACGCTCGTCATGGTGTAGACGCCTGTGTGAAAGGCTGGCTGCGGCTGGCCCTGAGGGCTGGGACGGGACGCCTGTGCGTGCAAACCCCTGGCAGCCTTGAGGCGCTATCATCCGCGTCAAGGCTGGCCTCGATTCTGATGCGCCAGCGTATGTGTCATTCATCCTCATAAAACTAGGAATCTCCGGAGTCTTTCATGCCTGTCCTGTTGTGTGCCCCTGAAGCCGCTGCCCTTCTGCCTGTCACCGGCGTCCGCCTCGGTGTGGCCGAGGCCGCCATCCGCAAGCAGAACCGCAAGGATCTGACCCTGATCGAGCTGGCGCCGGGCGCCCGCGTGGCCGGGGTGTTTACCCAGAACCGTTTCTGCGCGGCGCCTGTGCAGGTATGCAAGGCCCATCTGCCGGCTGGCGGGATCCGGGCGCTGGTGATCAATACCGGAGTGGCCAATGCCGGCACGGGGGAGCCTGGCCTGGCTGCCGCCCGTGCGAGCTGCGAGGCCGTGGGGGCGCTCCTGGGCGTGTCGGCGGAGCAGGTGCTGCCCTTCTCCACGGGGGTGATCCTCGAGCCGCTGCCGGTCGAGCGCCTGGTGGCCGGCCTGCCTGCTGCCCGGGAGGCGCTGCGGGCGGATGGGTGGTTCGATGCCTGCCACGGCATCATGACCACGGATACCGTGCCCAAGGCGGCCTCCCGCCAGGTGAGCATCGGCGGCAAGACCGTGACGCTCACCGGCATGTCGAAGGGCGCCGGCATGATCAAGCCGAACATGGCGACCATGCTGGGTTTCCTGGCCACCGATGCGGACGTGGCCCAGCCCCTGCTGGACGCGCTGGTCAAGGACGTGGCCGACCTGTCCTTCAACAGCATCACGGTGGACGGCGACACCTCGACCAACGACAGCTTCATCCTGATTGCGACTGGCCAGGCCGGCAACCCGACCCTGTCGGATGCAGCCTCGGCGGATTACGCTGCCTTCCGTGCAGCGGTGCTGGACCTCTCCATCTGGCTGGCCCAGGCCATTGTCCGGGATGGCGAGGGCGCGACCAAGTTCATCACCTTGCAGGTGGGGGGCGGTGCCAGCCGCGATGAGTGCCGCAAGGTTGGTTATGCCATCGGCCATTCGCCGCTGGTCAAGACGGCCTTCTTTGCGTCGGACCCCAACCTGGGACGTATCCTGGCCGCCATTGGCTATGCGGGTATTGACGATCTCGACGTGTCCCGCCTGCGTGTCTGGTTGGCGAGCGCCGGTGAGGAGGTGCTGGTGGCTGAGCATGGCGGACGCGCTGCGAGCTATCGGGAGGAGGCAGGTGCCCGGGTGATGCAGGAGGCCGAGATCACCGTGCGGGTTGACCTCGCGCGCGGCTCTGCGGCAGCCACCCTGTGGTCCTGCGACTTCTCCTATGACTATGTCAAGATCAACGCGGATTACCGCTCCTGATCCTGCCGGAGCGGCGCCCCCCGGTTTGACGGAAGGGCGCCGCGCCCTTGGTCCGCCTGCTGTATGTCCCCTTCCCCTGCTTGAACGTAGGCCCGCTCGAGTTCGCAGCGGGCCTTCAGGCGGGGGGCTGAATCCTCCTCCTGTGTCAGTGTCAGCCTGCAGTGGCGGGTACGCACACCTGCGCTGACTTGTTCGAGTCGGTGCATCAGGGCCAGGAAATCTCCCTCGTGCCGCAGTTCCGCCTCAAAGCGCAGGCTGGAGATCCGGAGTGAGGATGGCGGTGCGTCAGCTGCACGTTCCTCCGGGCTCTCGGGGGGTAGGGTGTAGCGCAGGGACGATACGTGGAGGTCCCGGCGCGCCCTGGTCAGGGTCTCGTGCCAGCGGAGTTCATCGATGGCTTGGTCAAGGCCGCGTTCGTGGAGGGTGGCAAGATGAGCCTGCACGAGCTCGTGTCGGCGGACCAGATCTTTGGCCATCGAGACTTCCGCCGCAGCGCGCGCCAGGGCTGTGCGGGCGGAATCCAGCTGGCTTTGCGCGATTTCCAGCGTGTGGCGGCTGAAGAAGAGGAGCGCGCCAGCCGCGAGTGCAAGCATGGCGGGCGCCAGGGCCGACATGGCGAGCCGCGCAGTGGAGCGTGTGAGGGGATTCTTCATTGGCGTGGCAGCCAGCGGACCTGGATGCTGGGATGGTCGTCCGGTGCAGCCCTGTCGTCCGTCGCGACATCGCCTGCCCGCGGGGCCGGCGACTCGGGCGCAAGCGTCCCGCTTGTCTGCCGGACTTCAGTTTCCGGCCACTGACGTAATGCACGGAGCAGGCTCATGAGCGGCGGGGGGGCCACGCCTGCCTGCAGCTCCTGGGGCGGAGGGGCAATCTTTATCTCGAGACTGCGGCTTGCGCTGTTCTCCCCCACAGGCGGGAGGCGCCGCCAATCCAGGGCCTCGATTTGAATGGCCGGGTTGCCGGACAGGATATCGGCCAGGCGACGCAGGTCGGTTTCGGGGCCCTGCGGCGCCTGCTGCAGGGCCTCCAGGTTGGCCAGATCCAGTTCCAGTTGCTCCAGCTGAGGCAGGGGGTTGGGGGCTGTGTGCAGTGTGCCACGCAGGGCACTGGCCTGAGCTTCGAGTGCCCGGCTCCGGGCCAGGTTCGTCTCTTTTTGCTGCCGCAGGTCGCGGATGCTGCCCAGGTCATGAAGGGACACGCCGGCGCAGGCCAGAATGCCCGCCGCGGCGAGTACCCAGGCGGCTTGCGCAAAGATCAGGTGGCGCCGGCGGGCCAGTATGGCGTGCGGCGCAAACTGGGGCTCACCGGGGTGGCGTGACAGGATTTCGAGCAGTCCGTGAAGAGGGCTGCCAGGCTGCGCGGCGGCCCCGGTCGGCGAGGTCTCGATGCGTATGGCGAGGCCTGGGTGAAGGGAGCTCAGGTTGGCATCCGGGGACAGGCCCAGTTCCGGCGTGAGGATCAGCAGCACCGGCGTCGGAGGATCCCGTGGGAGGATGCGCTGGTTGAGCAGGTAGTCTGCGCTGCGTCGCAGTTCGTCCTGCCAGGTGTTGCCCGACTGGCCCGGAGCGGCAGCGAGTGCCGTCAGGCGGCTGAACCTCGGCTGGCCCTTCTCGAAGCAGCTGACCCGGAAGCCGGCGGGTGTTGCGTGGGCCAGCACCATGGGGCCGGAGATGTCTGCGGGCACGAGGTGGCGGGTCAGGAAGGGGACCGAGGTGATCCCTCCGGGCACATGCCCGGCCTGCACGATGCGCTCCAGCCAGGGGGTGATGACGGCAGGGCGGGGCAGGGCTGCGAACAGGACCTGTTCGTCCCGGCGGCCTTCCGGGCTGCGCCCCAGCGAGCGTGTCAGCACGAAAGGTGTGTCGCCAAAGAGGTGCTGCCGCCGCCGCTCCAGCATGTTGCGCCGGTCCCTGCCGCGGGCGAAGGGCAGGGATTCGAGGTGGTGGGCTTCGTCCGCCAGGTCGGCCAGGATGGTCATGCGGCTGCCCGGCGGGTTCGCCTGCAGAAAGGCTTCGAAGCGGGCGAAGCCTTCTGCGGTCGGCGGGCAGGAGGGCTCGATTTTCATCTGGCCCCGCACGACCGTACAGGGGGTCAGGCTGGTGCTGGTCAGGTAAAGGATGTGGTGCGGCCTGGTCATGGTCAGAATTTGAGCCGGGTGACGATGTCGTAAACCGGCATCATCACTGCGCTCATGACCGCCAGCAGCAGTCCGCCCAGGATCAGGGTCAGAGCGGGTTCGATGCCGGCCTGGAGCTTCTCAATGGCTTCGCGCACGTCGCGGTCGTAGAAGTAGCTGACATTGGACAAGGCCTTGTCGAGCCCGCCGGTGCGCTCGCCGACCCGGATCATGCGGGTGACCAGGGGTGGGAAGTGGCTGACTTCCGCAAAGGCTTCGGAGACGCTCCGCCCGTCCTCGATGCTGCGTCCGGCCTGGCGCAGCCCTGCCTGCAGGGCCGTATTGCCGACCACGTTCTCGGCTGCCCGCAGGGCGTCCAGCACGGTGATGCCGGAGGCGTACATCATGGCGAACAGGCCGCTGAAACGGGCCATGGCGATCTTGCTGCGGAGCGCCCCCAGAACCGGCACGCGCAGGATGGCTGCGTCGTAGCGCAGGCGCAGGGCGGGGCGGCCTAGCGCCTGTCGCAGAGCCAGCGCGGCGGCGGCGGTGGCGAAGAGCAGGAGCGCGCCATAGTGGGTGACGCCGCGGGAGAGGGCGATCAGCAGCCGGGTCTGCCAGGGTAGCGGGAGGCCGGCTGTCTGGAACAGGCGGGCGAGTTCGGGCACCACATAAACCAAGGCCACGCCAAGCGCGGCCAGCACCATGAGGCCGACGATGGCGGGGTAGATGGCCATGCGTCGCGCGTAGGCGGCCAGTTCGTCGTCGCGCTTGAAGGCTTCGCAAAGGGCCCGCAGGACTTCGGGCAGGCGGCCACTGTATTCGCCGGCGCGGACGAGGTTGCAGAACACCGCATCGAAGACGTCGGGGTGTTGTGCCAGAGCCTGGCTCAGGCTGGCGCCACCCTCGATGCCCGAGGCCAGGTCGGCCACTACCTGACGCAGCCGGGGCTGCCGGATGGCGTCGGCAAGGTCGTTCAGGCTGTCGGTGACGGGCACGCCAGCGCCCAGCAGTTGTTCCAGCTGGAAGCACAGGTTGATGAGCTCACGGCGCGGCACCGGGCGTGGTTGCCAGCGCCAGTGGCTGCGGGCATCGCTGCCGTGGATGAGATCCAGCTCGAGGCGCTGGAGCCGGGCTTCGAGCTCCGCCAGGCTGCTGCTTTCCATGTGCCCCCGGACAATCTGTCCGTGGGGATCCATGGCGCGATAGGTGAAGAGGCCCATGAGTCCTGCTGCCGCTCAGGATGCCAGGCGGCCGGTCAGGTCGATGACCCGGGCCAGCTCTTCGAGCGAGGTGCTGCCTTCCAGCACGCGACGGGTGCCGTCCTCGGCGAGGCTGGTGAAGCCATGTGCCTGCGCGGTCTCGAAAATCTCACGCGGGGTGGCGCGGCGGACGATGAGTTCGTCCAGCTCCGGGCCGACCCGGAGCAGCTCCATGATGGCCATGCGCCCCTTGTAGCCACGGAAGGCGCACTGCGGGCAGCCGGACGGGTGGTGCAGCACCGGCCTGGTCCGGGCTTGTCCGAGGCCGAGCAGGCGCATCTCCTGGTCGCTGGCCGGCGCCGGAGCGCGGCATTCCGGGCAGAGTCGGCGTACCAGGCGCTGGGCGGCGATCCCGATCAGGTTGCCGGCGAGGATCTCGGGGACGATGCCCAGGTCGAGCAGGCGGGGAATGGCCCCGATGGCCGAGCTGGTGTGCAGGGTTGAATAGACCTGGTGCCCGGTCATGGCCGCCTGGAGCGCCATGCGGGCGGTGTCGCCGTCGCGGATCTCGCCGACCAGGATGACATCCGGGTCCTGGCGCAGCATGGCGCGGATCCCGCTGGCGAAGTCCAGCCTGGCGGCATCCGAAACGGCGGTCTGGCGGATCTGGGCCAGCGGATACTCGACCGGATCCTCCAGGGTCATGATGTTGATGCTCTCGGTGTTGATGTGCTTGAGCACCGAGTACAGCGTGGTGGTCTTGCCGCTGCCGGTCGGGCCCGTAACGAGGATCAGGCCCTCCGGACGGAGGATCATGCGCTTGAGCAGGTCGAGCTGGGCCCGGGCGAGGCCCAGCTCGTCGATGCCAACCAGGCCGCCTTGGCGGTCGAGGATGCGTAGCACGATGTTCTCGCCATGCAGCGTGGGTTGGGTGGAGACCCGGAAGTCCACCGGCCGGCCGCTGACACTCAGGGAGATCCGTCCGTCCTGCGGGCTGCGCGTCTCGGCGATGTCGAGGGCGGCCATGACCTTGAGCCTCACCGCCATGGCCGGCCAATAGGCATGGTGCAGGGCGCGGATCTGCTGGAGCAGGCCGTCGATGCGGTAGCGGATGCGCAGGAAGGCCGCCTCCGGCTCGAAATGGATGTCGGAAGCGCCCTGCTTGACGGCGTCAGCAAGCAGGGCGTCGATCAGGCGGACTACCGGTTGCGCGTAGCTGTCGCCGCGCCCGGCCGCGGTGTCGATGCTGCCGGTCTCGATCTCCTGGAGGATGCCGTCGATGGAGAGCTCATGGCCGTAGATCTGGTCGATGGCGCGGGCGATCTCGGAGTCGCCGGCAAGGCGGACGTCGATGTGCGTACCGGGCGGCAGCAGGGCGTGCAGCTGATCCTGGGCCAGGATGTCGTCAAGGTTCGCGGAGGCCACCACCAGCCGGCCCTGGCCGGGGTCATAGCTGAGGGGGATCAGGCCCAGGCGCCTGGCGAGCTGGCGGGGAACCTGCGCGATGGCCTGCGGGTCGGGCAGCAGGGCAGACAGGTCGACACTGATCCGGTCGAGCTTGCGGGCCAGGGCGTCGCGCAGGGTCGCTTCGGAGAGAAAGCCCAGGCCGACCAGCTGTCGCCCGATCGCATGGCCGCTGCGGGCCTGTTCCTGTAGACCGATCCGCAGCTGGTCCGGGCTGATCAGGCCCATGCTGATGAGGGTCTGGCCGATGGGCGGGGAAGGGGCGGCGCTGTTCATTGGCTGGGACTCCTGCTGGTGTGGGCCCGGAGGTGGTCGGTGCTCGCTGGCGAGGCGGGAGGGGGTGCCTGGTCGGCATGGAGAAGCATCCACTCGTAGCCCAGCAGACCGGCCAGGGCTGCGAGCGCGAGTGCAGCAGCGGCCAGGGCAAATGGCGCCGACCTGTCTGCCAGCGTGCGGCGCTGGGTACGGACCATTGATGCAGGTGGAGCGGCAGGGGCGGCCGGGCGGGCCTCTGCGGGCGGCATGACCTGGGCTGCGGAGGATTCGAAGCTCAGTCCGGGATCCGGGGTTTGCCCGGCTTCCTCGAGCGTGAAGGAGAGGTGGGGGGGGCGGGTCATGGCCTGGCCTCGAGTGGCAGGGATGTCCCCGGAAAGTTGCGCTGCCCTGGCGGTGGGGTATTCCGAAAGAAGTCCTCGCCCGGCAGGTGTTCGCGCAGCTGCGGTGTCCGGGCGAGGAGCCGGGCTTCCCGGACCACCATCGGGCGCAGGAAGATCACCAGCTCGGTCTTCTGGACCCCGTTGTCCCGGCTGGTGAACACCTCGCCGAACAGGGGCAGGCTGCCGATCAGCGGAACGCGGCCGGTCCGGTAGTCGATCCGGTCTTCCATGAGGCCGCCGAGGATGGCGGTTTCACCGTTTTCGATACGCAGGATCGACTCGATCTCGCGGGTCCGGATCTGGGGCACCAGGTTGGGGATGGTCGCCGGGATGTTGGGGTTGGGATCCCGGCGGAAGTCGGAGATGCTGGAGATGGTGGGCCGGATGTTGAGGATGATCTCGTCGGTCTCGCTGATCTGTGGTGTGACCGTCATCACCAGTCCCACCGACACCGCCTGGGGCGTGGTGGTGACGGTGGTCAGGACGCCGGCGTTGGTCGTCTGGGATGTGTCGGCCTTGACCGTGAAATAGACGTATTCCTCGACGACCTTGATCGCGGCGGTCTGGTTGTTGAGCACCGAGAGCTTGGGGCTGGAGAGCACCTTGACCGTGCCGAAGCTCTCCAGCAGCTTCACCGTGGAGTCAATCCCGTCGCGGCTCTGGTAGGCGATGCTGAATGGCGTGGTGCCGCTGCCGGCCGTGCTGCCCAGGCCCGGGCCGGTCAGCCCGAAGCGGGTGCCTCCGGCCAGTACCCGGCTCCAGTCGATGCCTTGCCGGTAGGTGTCTCCCAGGGCGACCTCGACGATGGTGGCCTCGATCAGGACTTGCCGGCGGGCCGCCTGCGTGACCTGCTCCAGGAATTCCTCCACCTTCCCGTGCTGGCGTCCGGTGGCGCGGACCGTCAGGACTCCGGTCTCGCGGTTGGCGATCACGGCGGCGGCTTCGCGAAAGGTGGATTGCTGGACCAGCGTGGTGGTGGTGCTCTGGGCTGCGGACGGGCCACCCTGGGCCGTGCTGCGGGGCGTCGTGCTGCGCCCCCGGGCCGGTGGCGGCTGGGTTGGTGCGGCAGGCACGGCAGATCCTGTCGTGACGCTGGATCCCGAGTTCTCGATGAGGGTTTCGCTGGAGCCTTCGGGCAGAATCTTGTCCGTCTCCCGCAGCAGATCCTTGAGGTTCTTTTCGACGGAGTCCCAGAACTGGTTGCGGGAGGTGTTTTCGATGCGGGTTGCCGAGATGTTGCCGCCACCGATCGGATTGGCGCTGGCGGATTGCCCCGCCGCAACACTGCCTGCGCCGCTGGTGGCGATCTGGGTGTTGGTGGCGACGGTGCCCGACATCTGGCGGCTCAGGTTGACGTAGTCGAGCCGGTAGATGCGCAGGAAGGGGGTGTCGGGCATCACCCGTAGCGTGGGGCCATCGAACTCGAAGCGCACATCCGCCTGACGGGCAATGCGGGCCAGGATCTGCGGCAGGGTCTGGTCGATCGCGTTGAGTGTGACGCTGCCGGTGATGCCTGGGTGAATGTCCACGTTCAGGTGGGCGTCCCGCGCGAGGGCGAAGAGCAGGTCCTGGAGCCGGACGCCGGTGACGACGACAGAATAGGTCTCGAGCGGCAAAGCGGAGCCCGGTGCCTGGCTGGGCGGCGTGGGTGGCGGCCGGGGGGATGCCGGAGCCTGCGCCGTCATGGGGCGGTCAGGCACCAGGGGGCCGAGATGGCCGGAGCCCGGGGGGAAGTCGGGCGGGGATGCACAGGCACCCAGCAACAGGCTTGCAGGCAGCAGGAACCGGTTTGGAATGTGCATTGGGGAGCGGGTTCTTGGATGTCATTTGGATTAATTCTATTGGAATAATGAGGCCTGTAAAGCT
The DNA here is from genome assembly GCF_012927165.1 of Zoogloea dura. Classification (GTDB taxonomy): domain Bacteria; phylum Pseudomonadota; class Gammaproteobacteria; order Burkholderiales; family Rhodocyclaceae; genus Zoogloea; species Zoogloea dura. The sequence continues at coordinate 113,659 of NZ_JABBGA010000010.1, read as the reverse complement.
GTAGTTCCATTAGTTGACCGTCAGACACATTCCGCACCGGGCCGGAGGGGCTGGTCGCCGGGGAGGGCGTGGCCATGCCGGACCAAACTCGGCAGGTGTAAGTCATGTGTAAGATTGATCGCTTCTAATGCCGCTCGGACCCAGGGCCCGGTACTCCAAGAAAAATCAGAAACGGCGCGTGCATCCACAGCAAGCAACAAGAAAAACAGGCACAAGCGGCCAGGCTTCCCCGCCCAGAACAGGTTTCAGAGCTACCCACGTTGCACACTCATAACACGAGGAGAGGTGAAAAAATGACGAGCGAAACCACCCAGAAGTTCTACTATCCGTCCGAAGAGGTGGTGAAGAACGCGGCCGTGTCGGGCATGGAAGCGTACAAGGCGCTGGTTGCCGAAGCCGATAAGGACTACGAGGGTTTCTGGGGCAAGCGCGCCAAGGAGCTGATCGACTGGCAGACGCCTTTCACCCAGGTCCTGGATGAAAGCAATGCGCCGTTCTTCAAGTGGTTTGCCGATGGCAAGCTCAACGTGTCCTACAACTGCCTGGATCGGCAGGTCCAAAAGGGCCTGGGCGACAAGGTTGCATTGATCTTTGAAGGCGACAAGGGCGACATCGCCAAGGTCACCTACTCCGACCTGCTGACCCGCGTCTCCAAGTTTGCCAACGCCCTCAAGGCGCAAGGCGTCAAGAAGGGTGACCGCGTCGTCATCTACCTGCCGATGTCCATCGAGGGCGTCGTTGCCATGCAGGCCTGCGCCCGCATCGGTGCGACTCACTCCATCGTCTTCGGTGGCTTCTCCGCCCAGTCGCTGGCCGACCGCATCAACGATGCCGGCGCAGTGCTGCTGATCACCTCCGACGGCCAGAACCGTGGTGGCAAGGCGCTCCCGCTCAAGTCCATCGCTGACGAAGCGCTGGCCAGCGGCTGCCCCACCATCACCAGCGTGCTGGTCGTCAAGCGCACCGGCGCCGAGACCGCCATGGTTGCCGGTCGCGACATCTGGGCCGATGAAATCGTCGCCCAGATGTCCGATGTCTGCGAACCCGAGTGGGTCGAAGCCGAACACCCGCTGTTCCTGCTCTACACTTCGGGTTCCACCGGCAAGCCGAAGGGCGTCCAGCACTCCACCGGTGGCTACCTGCTGCACGCCATCCTGACCATGCAATACACCTTCGACATCAAGCCGGACGATGTCTTCTGGTGTACCGCCGACATCGGTTGGGTCACGGGTCACACCTACATCACCTACGGCCCCCTGGCCTGCGGTGCGACCGAGATCGTCTTCGAAGGCGTTCCGACCTATCCGGACGCCGGCCGCTTCTGGAAGATGATCCAGGACCACAAGGTCAGCATCTTCTACACCGCGCCGACCGCCATCCGTTCCCTGATCAAGGCCGCGGACAACACCCCGGCCGTGCATCCGAAGCAGTACGACCTCACTTCGCTGCGTCTCCTGGGTTCCGTGGGCGAGCCGATCAACCCGGCGGCCTGGGAGTGGTACCACGAGAACATCGGTGGCGGCCGCTGCCCGATCGTGGATACCTTCTGGCAGACCGAGACCGGCGGCCACATGATCACCCCGCTGCCCGGTGCCACCCCGCTGATCCCCGGCTCCTGCACGCTGCCCTTCCCGGGCATCCAGGCCGCCGTGGTCGACGAAACCGGCACCGAAGTGCCCTGGGGCCAGGGCGGCATCCTGGTCGTGAAGCGTCCGTGGCCGTCCATGATCCGCAACATCTGGGGCGATCCGGAGCGTTTCGTGAAGTCCTACTACCCGGCCGACTTCCAGGGCAAGCTGTACCTGGCGGGCGACGGCGCGATCCGCGACAAGGACACAGGCTACTTCACCATCACCGGTCGTATCGATGACGTGCTGAACGTCTCCGGTCACCGCATGGGCACGATGGAAATCGAATCCGCCCTGGTGGCCCACGAGAAGGTGGCCGAGGCTGCCGTGGTTGGCCGTCCGGACGATCTGACCGGCGAAGCCATCGTGGCCTTCGTGGTGCTCAAGGGTGCCCGTCCGACCGGCGACGAGGCGGCCAAGGTGCTCAAGGAACTGCAGAACTGGGTCGGCCAGGAAATCGGCCCGATCGCCAAGCCCAAGGACATCCGTTTCGGTGAAAACCTGCCGAAGACCCGTTCCGGCAAGATCATGCGCCGCCTGCTCCGTCAGCTGGCCAAGGGCGAGGAAATCACCCAGGACACCTCCACGCTGGAAAACCCGGCCATCCTGGACCAGCTGAAGGGCTAATCAAACTCACCGTCCCGGTCCGCGACCGGGCAAACCGGCGGCCGGCAATTCCCCCGAATTGCCGGAAATATAAAAATCAATGCCGGTTGAGACAAAGGAATAACAGGGGAGGAACCCGGCGCCGTATGGCCGGGGGTAGAGGGGGAGAAAAAGGCGCGTTCATCGCGCCTTTTTTTCGTCTACTTTTTTGTGCCATGCAGCATATCCTGCATGTTGTTCCGGTAATGTACTTGTTGGCGAAAACCCGCGCAGATCAAGGTTTTTGGTAGTTTTTGCCTGCGTAAGGTCGACGTAAGCGTTGCTCTGTAACTTTCAATCACCCCTAGAGGAGTCCTTTTGGCTCCCCACAGGTTAATTCGAAGAGGAGGAGAGATATGAAAGACGACCTCGGCGACCGCATCCGGGCAAATCCGAAATACCAGGAGCTGGTCTCTAAGCGCAATAGCTATGGCTGGATGATGACAATCCTGATGCTTGTCGTTTATTACGGCTATATCGTGCTGATTGCGTTCAACAAGGAGTTCCTGGCCCAGAAAATGGGGGCTGGCGTGACGTCCGTGGGGATCCCCATCGGTGTCGGCGTGATCCTGTTCACCGTCATCATCACCGGTATCTACATCCGCCGCGCCAACACCGAATTTGATGCGCTGAAGGAACAAGTCATCAAGGAGGCCACCAAGTGATGCGCTCTTCCAAACTCGTTGCCGGCCTGCTGGCACTCCTTGCATCCGGTGCCGTGCTGGCGGCCGGTGCCGACCTGGGGATTGCCGAAAAGCAGGCCACCAACTGGACTGCCATCGCCATGTTCGGCATCTTCGTTGCCGGCACGATGTTCATCACCAAGTGGGCGGCCTCCAAGACCAAGTCGGCGGCTGACTTCTACACGGCAGGCGGCGGTATCACCGGCTTCCAGAACGGTCTGGCGATCGCCGGCGACTACATGTCCGCTGCGTCCTTCCTGGGTATTTCCGCTGCGGTGATGGCCAACGGCTACGATGGCCTGATCTTCTCCATCGGCTTCCTGGTGGGTTGGCCCATCATCACCTTCCTGATGGCGGAGCGTCTGCGCAACCTCGGCAAGTTCACCTTTGCCGACGTGGCCGGCTATCGCTTCCAGCAGACCCCGATCCGCGCCTTTGCGGCGTCCGGCACGCTGGTCGTGGTGGCCTTCTACCTCATCGCCCAGATGGTCGGTGCCGGCCAGTTGATCAAGCTGCTCTTCGGCCTGGAATACTGGATGGCCGTGGTGATCGTGGGTGCCCTGATGATGGTGTACGTGCTCTTCGGTGGCATGACCGCCACCACCTGGGTGCAGATCATCAAGGCCGTGCTGCTGCTGGCTGGCGCGTCCTTCATGGCCTTTATGGTGCTGGTGAAGTTCGGTTTCAGCCCTGAAGCCATGTTTGCCAAGGCCGTCGAGATCAAGACTGCCCTGGCTGCCAAGGATGCCAAGCTGATCGAGGAAGCGGCCGCCAAGGGTATCGATGTGGCCGTCGCCGCTGCCAAGAAGGGCGATTCCATCATGGGTCCGGGTACCTTCGTGAAGGATCCGATCTCTGCCATCTCCTTCGGCATGGCCCTGATGTTCGGTACCGCTGGTCTGCCCCACATCCTGATGCGCTTCTTCACGGTGCCGGATGCCAAGGAAGCACGCAAGTCCGTGGGCTGGGCGACCGTCTGGATCGGCTACTTCTACATCCTGACCTTCATCATCGGCTTCGGCGCCATCTGCTTCGTGCTGACCGATCCGACCTTCCTGGATGCCAAGGGCACCCTGAAGGGCGGCGGCAACATGGCGGCCATTCACCTGGCCAATGCGGTTGGCGGCAACATCTTCCTCGGCTTCATCTCCGCGGTTGCCTTTGCCACCATCCTGGCCGTGGTTGCCGGTCTGACCCTGTCCGGCGCATCGGCTGTGTCCCATGACCTGTACGCCACGGTGTTCAAGAAGGGCAATGCCGACTCTGCTTCCGAGCTGCGCGTCTCCCGCATCACCACCATTGTGCTGGGCATCGTTGCCGTGGTTCTGGGTATCGCCTTCGAAAAGCAGAACATCGCCTTCATGGTGTCCCTGGCCTTTGCCATCGCCGCGTCCGCCAACTTCCCGGTGCTCTTCATGAGCGTGCTGTGGAAGGACTGCACCACCAAGGGTGCGGTGATTGGTGGCTTCCTGGGTCTGATCTCTTCCGTGGCGCTGACCGTGGTCTCCCCGTCTGTCTGGGAAGCCACCCTTGGCAATCCGAAGGGCTCCGCCTGGTTCCCCTACACCTCGCCCTGCCTGTTCTCGATGACCATCGGTTTTGTCGGGATCTGGCTCTTCTCGGTGCTCGACCGCAGCAAGAACGCCGAGCAGGAGCGTGCCGACTTCGCGGCGCAGTTGATCCGCTCCGAGACCGGCATTGGTGCTTCGGGCGCTTCCGGCCACTAAGTCCTGTCCTTCCCCTGCCTGGCGTGACCGGGCGGGTGCAGGTGAAAAACCCCGGCTCGCCGAAAGGCAGCCGGGGTTTTGTTTGTTGTGCGGGCGTTATCCGGGGAAGCAGGCGGCGTGAAAGCCCTGCTGCCATTGGGCCTACTGCCCTGTGCTAGACTCAGGCGGATTTGTCTTGGGATGTAACAATGCCCCGACCAGCGCCAGCGCGCGTCAGGGTGAGGATGTCGGGACTTGTTGAGCGACAAAAAAAGACGGCGGGGGTTGGCCCGTCGGGCGGGCCAGCCCCCGAGGCGTTGTCGCCGCTTGCGCAGCAGACGTGCCCCCAAGACCGAGTAAAAGGAGAACAGCGGGCCTAATGTGCTCCAGTCCGCTTACTTCAAACTTACACTCCTGCCCCTGCGAAGGACGCCATGCGGATCCTGTTGGCTGAAGATGACCCGATCATCGCGGACGGCCTGTGCCGTGCCCTCAAAAAAGCCGGATATGCCGTCGATCATGTTCCCAACGGCGCCGGTGCGGATGCGGCCCTGATGAGCCAGACTTTCGATCTGCTCATCCTTGATCTGGGTTTGCCCAAGCTCTCCGGCATCGAGGTCCTGCGTCGCCTGAGGGCGCGCAAGTGCGCCTTGCCGGTACTCATACTCACTGCCCAGGATGGCGTTGAAGACCGGGTGCGGGGGTTGGATGCCGGTGCGGATGACTATCTCACCAAGCCCTTTGCCCTCCCTGAACTTGAAGCCCGTGTGCGTGCCCTGACCCGGCGCGGTACGGGGCAGGCCCGCTGCATCGAATATGCGCGCCTCGTCTATGACCAGGCCGATCGCGTGGCCAAGATCGATGGCCAGGTGATCGAACTCTCCGCCCGTGAGATCGGGCTGCTCGAGGTCCTGCTCCTGCGCGCGGGCCGCCTGGTGAGCAAGGAGCAACTGGTGGACCACCTGTGTGGCTGGGGTGAGGAAGTCTCCAACAACGCCATCGAGGTCTATGTCCATCGTCTGCGCAAGAAGCTAGAACAGAGTGGCGTGCAGATCGTGACGGTGAGAGGGCTGGGATACTGCCTGGAAAAGCCTGATGTGGTCGCCTAGGTGGCGCAAGGCGGCAGATGAGGGTGAGGGGGACGGCAAGGCCTTCAACTCGCTGTTCGGGGAAATCCTCGACTGGATGCTGGCGCCGCTGCTTTTTCTGTGGCCCATCTCCATCATCGTCACCCACAACGTCGCCAACAGCATTGCCAACCAGCCCTACGACCAGGCGCTCGCCGTCAACGTGCGGGCCATCGCTCGGCTGGTCAAGCTGGAGGGAGGGCAGGCCCGCGTCAATTTTCCTGCTCCGGCCAGGCTGATCCTGCGCGCGGACGAGGATGACACGGTCTACTATCAGGTCATCGGCTTCAAGGGCGAGCTCCTGGCCGGTGACAAGGACATCCCTCCCATCGCTTCGCCCGACAGCGTGGTGCCCGACCTGGTCATGTTCCGCGATGAGAGCATCGCCGGCGAGGAGGTCCGTGTCGCTTACCAGTTTCTGCAGCCCATCGACAGTCAGCCGGGCAAGTTGGTGCTGCTCCAGGTCGCTGAAACCCGCAACAAGCGCAGCACCCTCGCATCCCGTGTCGTCACGGGGGTGCTGCTGCCCCAGTTCGCAATCATTCCGATTGCCGTCATCCTGGTCTGGATGGGCCTCTCGCGCGGCATCGCACCCCTCAATAACCTGCAGCGCCTGATCCGTCGGCGGCGCCCGTCCGACCTGTCGCCGATCTCGGTCTCCGGTGTGCCCGAAGAGGTGCGGCCACTGATCATCGCCTTCAACGAGATGATGGCGCGCCTTGAGGAAAACCTGCAGGCGCAACAGCGTTTCATTGCGGATGCGGCCCACCAGATGCGCACCCCCCTCACCGGCCTGCGCATGCAGACCGACCTTGCCCTGATGGAAACAGACCCGACACAGGTGCACCGCTCACTGGTGCATATCTCGCAAAGCGCCGAGCGCGCGGGGCACCTCATCAATCAGCTGCTGTCACTGGCCCGCGCGGAAGCCAGCTACGAGAAGATCTACGCGGTCGAGCGTGTCGACCTGGAAAGCCTGCTTCGCACCATGCTCAGCGATTTCGTGCCGCGTGCCCGCCAGAAGAACATCGACTTCGGCCTGGAAACCACCGAGGCTCCCCTAGTCATCGATGGCAACCCCGTCCTGCTTGGCGAACTGCTCAAGAACCTCATCGACAACGCCATCAAGTACACCCCCGAAGGCGGCTGCGTCACCGTGCGAACCATCGCCACCGAGCGTGCCATCGTTGAGGTGGAGGACACCGGGATCGGCGTGCCGGACTCCGACAGGGAACGTGTCTTCGAGCGCTTTTACCGCGTCCTGGGGAGCACCGAAAGCGGCTCCGGTCTCGGCCTTCCCATCGTCCGCGAGATTGCCGAACTGCACCGCGCAAAAGTCAGCCTCATCCCCAACCCCTCTGGGAAGGGCACCATCGCACAGGTTGTGTTTCCTCGTAGCCGTGGAACGGCTGACGATACAGATGCTCCGCTGCCTGCTGCCGTACGGGAGCAGTTTCCGCCCGCTTGAGCGTCCTGAATGGTGATCGAGCTCGCGTAATTGTGAGAAAGCTCAGATTCCTCTTGACGAAGACGGGAATGGCTCCTATAATGCGCTCTCTCTTAGGCCAGTTAGCTCAGTTGGTAGAGCAGCGGATTGAAAATCCGCGTGTCCGTGGTTCGATTCCGCGACTGGCCACCAAGATATTTAAGTAAAAACGCCGATCCATGTGGTCGGCGTTTTTGCGTTCACGCGGGCGGGACCTCCACGGAATTGGGGCTCACCAGGGCTCGTCGCGGGCAATAGAAAAGTCCACCGTGGGGTGGGCTTCCTGGCTGAGCATCTTGCTTTTCTTGGCTAGTGACAGCGATGCATCAGTACGATGCTCCCGAACGCCAGCAAGGTCCAGATGCCGTTGCGCTTTGCCCGGCAAAGGCCGACCGCGGTGCATTGGGGGCCCACGTTCCGGTGAAAGGTGCCGGGGCCGTAACCGCGGTCTGGATGGATGTGGCCGCAGCGTCATCCAGCACGACTTGGCAGAGATTGTTGCCACTTCCGTGAGTGTTGGATTACCACGACCCCGGTGCTGGTTGGTGAGCGTAGCTTGATCCGCAAGTCATTCACAAAAGTATGATCGATGCCGACGGTGGTGCAGCCCCTGTGGCCGAGCACGCCGTCCCGTCTATGCTCAGGGTTATCTTGCCGATCAGGCCGGGGTGAGACCCGATACGGTAATCGGCGTCCCAACCTCTGCACCTGGAAGGGAGCCCGAGAGATCGATACCGTCTGGGATCGGCGTGGCAGGGCCGGAGTACGAGAATATGGTCGTGGCCCCATGCGCGAGGCTGTAGTTCGACATTCCAGCGAAAATCGATACGCCTATTGGCAGCCATCGGGTCGTTTCACTGAACCTCTTGAGTTTCATTGCCCGTCCCTCGTCCCTGTTTATAGTATTTTGGAACATACCCCGGCTTGGGTGGCCCCTTAGGCGAGGCGTGAGGGGGAGACGCTTCGATGCTGTGGGGCGGCGATCCGCTGCATGACTGACCGCTTCGGGTCATCTGGATGGGATGTGCTTTCTTGATGGTAGGGGGCTTCGCCATCCAGCCCGCGGAGGGAGCTGCTCACTGCCCTGATGTGAAAGGAGGCCTGGCGCGCCATGCTCAAGGCGTCGCCATGGCGCGCGGCGCAGGGTAAATGCACCTTCGAGGTGGTTGCGCGGCCGGGTTCAGTGTTTGTGATCTCCGTCACAGCTTGATACACGCGAATTGTTGCGCCGCACAACGAGGAGGGTGTATTCTTGATCCGTCTCCTCCACCCTCTCCTCCATTGGTGTGGATTTAACCCGAGCGGCCCACAGGCCCTCGGGTTTTTCTTTTGTGCGCCCGTATGGCGCTCCGCCGGCAGGCGGCAGTTCCCACCTCAGAGCTTCAGTGCGGAGACGGCCTGCAGGCCCTGGCTGATGTTGTCGCGGGCGGAGGCCTCGACTGCAAGGCGAAGCCGGGTGACGCCAACCAGGGAATCACCGGCTGTTGCGGTGCCAGAGCTCTTGATGGACTTGCGCATGACCACGGAGCGGTCGGAAACCTTGAGCAGGGACCAGGCCGCCTCCATATCCACCGTGAACGAAAAGCCGATGATTGGTTTGCTCAGACTGGTCACGCGGACGGAGAGCTCATAGTCGCCGTCTTTGCCTTGGACGACGCTCTTGAACACCTTGTTGCTGACCACCGCCTCCTCGATGGCTGACTTCAAGTCGGCATCCGAGATGTTGCTGCTGTCCAGCGCGCCGGTATCGCTGCCCCCACTACTTTGTACGCGCACGCTATAGGGATGGGTCTGAAGGGGGCCGAGCACCTGCGGAATCATCGCCTGGCGGTTTGCCGGCGACGCGCAGCCTGCCAGCAACAGGGCCAGGGCCGCCGCCGGGGCCGCGACGTGTTTGCAAATATGGTTCTGACGGATCATTTGTTTTGCTCCTTGTAGATGTTGCCAATGACCTCATCGACCATTTCCTTGGGCGACTTGCGGGTCAGCGAGGTGTGGTAGGAGTTGCCGGTGGCGAGGGGGAAGTCGCTCTGCGGATCCCGGATCACGACGGTGAGTTCAAGCATGTACATCGTGATGTCCCACATCCACTTTTCGACGTAGGTGACGACGCCATCGACCCCGGCCGGGGGCGTCTGCGGGTCCGCCGTGACCTTGACGCCCTGGGCGCGCAGTCGGTCTGCGATCAGGGTCTCGGTATTGGCATTGTCGTCGGCGAATTTCCTGACGTGCAGGGTCTTCAGTGCAGAGAGGTTGGTGGCCGGATCGATGTGGGCCGTGGCGCGATTGACGGCGCAGCCGCTTGTGATGGCGGCTGTGATGCACAGCAGGAGGAGAAGCTTGACCAGTTTGTTCATGGCTTTCAGGTAATAAGTGTGTAGTTGATAAATTCAATGGGATACGACAATTGATTATATCGTTGTCTTTCAGGTGGCCCGGCCGCCTGGTGGTTGCCATGATATCGATAAGGTATATTTAACGTTCTATGACAAATAGATCCTCTCCGTGGCGTTCCTTACGCTTGTCTTCATTCGTCGTGTCCTGCCTCCGGCATGACCGCTTCCACAGACTCCGATGTCGAAGGCGCGGCCTGTCCCGGACCGATGGTTGGGCTTCGGGTGGCGGTGATCTGCAAGGCGTCGAGAAAGCAGCGGCCGCCTCCCGCTTGCGTCGGACGTTGCGTTGCCGGACGTGGATGGGCGGGCCGGGTAAGAGCGCGCGGTTGACTTGAACTAATTAGTGTATTTTTGTACAGTTTGCGGCGTGCTGAATCAAGCGGGCAATGCGCAGATGAACAACCAGATGAGTTTCAACTTTCCGCTCGACGGATCCTTCGCAATGGCGGGCCGGGTGCCTCAGGCACGCAGGCGCACGTTGTCGTCCCTGCCTGCCGGTGCGCTCATCCCGTCGCAGCTGGCCCTGATGGGCGCAGATGAATCGCCGGACGCCCCAGCCTTGATCGAATGCAGGCTGCCCATCATTGTTCCCGCGCCGGCCCCGGTCGTCCCCGAGGCTGTTGCAGGCGTTCGGGACGCGCGGCAGTGGGGCGAAGACGGCTGGAGCGCGCGTGTCATCAAGTCGGATGACGCCGAAGGCTGGGCCGTCGAGATGCGCCGCGATGGCGAATCCGAACCCGCCCTGGTGCAGCCCTGGCGCATGGCCGGCGACAGCCCCGAGCCGCTCGGGGCGTCGGCGTTCAGCGCGCTGCTCAGGCAGGCGTCGGCTGTCCTGCAGCGCCAGACGGCGCAGCGTCAGGCGCATCTGCACAAGCAGGTGACGGTACGGGCGGGCGACGCCCAATGGGAGGTGACGCTGGACATCGTGCCCGACGAGTACGACCCCCACGCCCTGCTGGAGGCTTTTGACGAGTCGGGCGAGTCAGCTGCCCGGCAGAAGGTGGCCGCAGATTTCCGGCTCACCGCGGCAGCGGCCAGGGCGTGGATCGAAAGCGACTTCCGCTTTTCGGAAGGTGACTGAAGTCCACAAAAAAACCAGCCGTCGCAGGCTGGTTTTTTCATGGGCTGGCAGGTGCCGGTCGCTGCTTACAAGACCTGGCCGGCGAAGACTTCCTTGAAGTAGGACTCACAGTCGTATTCGAAAGCGTCGGAGACATGGCCGACGAGGGTGCGACGTTCTTCGGTGACCCGTTCGTCGAGCGAGCGGCTGAAGAGTCTGCGGAGGTGGTCGAGGTTCATCTTGTTCTCCTTGTGCGTGTTGCCGGGATGGCGCGGTTCGGTATCAGGCAGAGGGGAGGGGTTGCCTGACACCGGACCTTGCTGTGCGCCTGATGTCACTCTAGGTTTGATGTTGCGCTGCAGCAAGCTAGGTTTTCTGATGCTACGATTAAGCTTTACTTAATCGAAGCCATCATGAGCTACCGTTTGCCGCCGCTCCCCGCGCTGCGAGCCTTCGAGGCGGCGGCGCGTCATCTGAGCTTCAAGAAAGCGGCCGACGAGCTCTTCGTCACACCTGCCGCGGTGAGTCAGCAGATCAAGGCCCTCGAAAGCTATCTCGGCGTGCCGCTGTTCCATCGCCTGCCGCGGGCGCTTGAATTGTCCGAGCAGGGGCAGGCCATGTTGCCCAAGCTGCGCGAAGGCCTGGATTGCCTGGCGGCGGCCGTGGGCGTTGCACAGCTACGTCCGGCCGGGCCGCTCACCGTGCATGCGCCGCCCTCCTTTGCCCTGCGCTGGCTGGTGCCGCGCCTGTCGCGCTTTGGTGCCCTGCATCCGGAGGTGGAGCTGCGCCTGGCCGACGACGTGGGCAACATCGACGGTCTGGGACGCGGGCCGGAGACGCTGCTGACCGATCCGCGCGACGCCGGCAGCGCAGTGGCCGTGCGCTTCGGCATGGTGGATTACCCGGGCTTCTGCCGCGACCTGCTGCTGGCACCCGAATACGTGCTGGTGTGCAGCCCCGGGCTGCTGTCACGAAGCGCGCCACTCGTCACCGCGGCCGATCTGGGCCAGCACGTTCTCATCCACGACGAATCGATTCCCGATGAGGCCGTGCGGCCAAGCTGGGCTGAATGGTTCCGGCTGGCCGGTGTGGCCGAGGTGGATGCCAGCCGGGGGCCGCGCTTCTCCAGCGCCGTGCTGGTGCTTGAAGCCGCCTTGGGCGGGCAGGGCATGGCGCTGGCGCTATGGCCGCTGGTCGAGGCCGACGTCAGCGCCGGCCGGCTGGTGATGCCCTTTGCCACCGTAATGCCATCGCGCTACGTGTATAGCCTGGTGGTGCCCGAGGCCCTGGCCGATCGACCCTTGATAAGGGATTTCCGGGCCTGGCTGCTGGCTGAGGCCGGCGCTGCGGAGGCTCGGCCGCCGCTGCCTAGTCTTCGCTGAGCCTGGCGCCCACGCTGGCGAGTGGCGCCTTGTCACCATGGTCGGGCAGCGAATGCCCCATGCGCTGGCGCTTGGTCTTGATATAGCCGATGGAGTGCGTGTTGGGCTGGGTGATGACCGGCAGGCAGCCGTCGACCTTCACGCCCAGGGCGGTGAGCTTGGCCAGCTTGTCGGGGTTGTTGGTCATCAGCTGGATGCTCGGCACCTTGAAGTGGGCGAGCATCTCGGGGACCATCTCATACGACCGGGCATCGTCGGGCAGGCCGAGGAGGCGGTTGGCATCCACCGTGTCATGCCCGCGGGACTGCAGATGATAGGCCCGCACCTTGTTGGTCAGGCCGATGCCGCGGCCTTCCTGGCGCAGGTAGAGCACGATGCCGGCGCCACGGCGCACGATCTCCGACAGGGCCAGATCGAGCTGGTCACGGCAGTCGCACTTGAGGGAGCCGAAGACTTCACCGGTCAGGCACTCGGAGTGCACGCGCACCGGCAGGCCGGCGACGCCCTCGACCTGGCCATGCACGAGGGCCACATGTTCCTGGAAGCCCTGGGTGGGGTCGGGCAGGGTGGTGCGAAAGATGTGCATGGCAAACACACCATGCGTGGTCGGCAGGTCGGTATAGGCCAGCCATTCCGAATGACGGGTTGGCTCGGGTGATGCGGACATGTTCGGATCTTCTGTTGCGTCGGGCTGCTGCAAACCGGGCAGGCCGGCAGGGCAGACGGGTGTCGGATAAAGGGGCGATCAAGCCCCATCGACGGCAATCCTAGCATGTTGCTCCCCGGCAGCGGTGGCGCCGGCGGCTTACACCTCGCGGACGGACTCTGAAGGCAGCACCCCGAACATGCGCCGGTAGTCCCGCGCGAACTGGCTCATGTGGGTGAAGCCCCAGTCGTAGGCGATGCTCGAGATGGGGCGCCGGCCGCGGTTGTGCTTGAGCTCGCGGCGTACCTCGTTGAGGCGCAGGCTGCGCATGTAGCTCAGCGGCGGCATGCCGGCCACATCCTCGAAACAGTTCTGCAGGGCGCGCCGGCTCAGGTGCAGGCGCTCGCACAGCTCGGGGATGGAGGGCGGCTGGTCGGGGTGCTGCAGCACATACTGGCGCACCCGCTCCACCGTCTGCTGGTGGGCCAGGCGGCTGCGGCTGACGTGGCCGGGCGCGGTGTCCGGGCCCATCAGCATGTCGGCCAGCGCATCGAAGATGCGCAGCTGCAGCGCGTCGGCCGAGCTGCCGGCGGCGTCGGGCCCTTCGGCGTCGGCCAGGATGGCGGTGAGCGCTGCGCACAGGGCGTTCTTGCGTGCCGGCTCCAGGTTGAGCACGTCGCCCTGTTGCAGCAGGCGGTCCAGATCCCGGTGGGCGTGGCGGTCCACATGCTCGGCAAAGGCCAGCCGGTCCACCACGATGCCGAACAGGTTGAAGTCCGGTGCGGTGAGCAGGTCGAACTCCGCGCCCCCGTCCCGGATGCACACTGCCCGCGACGACAAGGGCTTGCCCCCCAAGGACATCATGCCGTCCCGCGCCGCCGGAATGCCGAACCACACCGAGCGGGGCCACGCCGCGCAGGTCTGGCGCAGCTGGCGGTTGGCCGTCTCGACGAAGACCTGGCTCCTGGGCAGCCACAACTCCGTCACCGAACCCTCGAAGTGCCCCGGCGAGAGCTGGTCATAACGCTGGTCCCACTGGGACAGGTTGTGCGCCTGCTCGTCGGCGTCCCGGGCCCGGGTCACGCGCCGCAGCGGCCGGGGCGGGGCGGGCGGAGAGAGGAGGGTGGCGCTCATGGTGGCGTCCTGCAAGGGGATCATCCTGCCTGCGAAGCAAGCGCCGTACCGTTGGAAGGATGTGCGCGCCGGTGCGTGCTTCAAGCCCGCCGCCCGGTATTACCCAGTGGCGAAAATGATCTGTCTTGGTGCGTTGCACAAGGCTCGGGCACAGGCCTGGTGCAGGCCGCATGGCAGCTTTCGGCACGTTTGCGCGGCGGTGCCGAATCCTGCTATCGGCGTGCCGAATCTTGCTAGATGCACCCCCTTCCGGTGAGCCACGATGCAGTCATCAAACCTCCCGGAGTCAATCATGAGCGCATCCAATCAAGCCCCGCACGGCCTTTCGGCCAGCCTGGGCACCTGGCAGTTGTGGGGCATCGCCGTCGGCCTGGTCATCTCGGGCGAGTACTTTGGCTGGAGCTTCGGCTGGGCCTCCGCCGGCACTCTCGGCTTCCTCGTCACCACCATCATGGTGGCCGTGATGTACGGCACCTTCATCTTCAGCTTCACCGAACTCACCGCCAGCATCCCCCACGCCGGCGGGCCTTTCGCCTACAGCTACCACGCCTTCGGCCCCACCGGCGGCTACCTGGCGGGCATGGCCACCCTCATCGAATTCGTCTTCGCGCCGCCGGCCATCGCCCTGGCGATCGGCGCCTACCTCAATGTGCAATACCCGGCGCTCGACCCCAAGCTCGCCGCGGTGGGGGCCTACATCGTCTTCATGGGCCTCAACATCGTCGGGGTGACGATTGCCGCCACCTTCGAGCTCTTCGTCACGCTGCTGGCCATCTTCGAGCTGCTGGTGTTCATGGGCGTGGTGGCGCCGGGCTTCTCCCTGGCCAACTTCACCAAGGGCGGCTGGAGCGGTGCCGACAGCTTCTCGTTGGCGGCCATCCCCGGCATCTTCGCGGCCATCCCGTTTGCGATCTGGTTCTTCCTGGCCATCGAAGGCGTCGCCATGGCCGCCGAAGAGGCCAAGGACCCCAAGCGCTCCATCCCCATCGCCTACACCGGCGGCATCCTCACCCTGGTGGTGCTGGCCGTGGGCGTGATGGTGTTTGCCGGCGGCGTGGGCGACTGGACCAAGCTCGCCAACATCAACGACCCGCTGCCCCAGGCCATGAAGACCATGGTCGGCGAATCCAGCGGCTGGCTGCACATGCTGGTGTGGCTGGGCCTGTTCGGCCTGGTGGCGTCCTTCCACGGCATCATCCTGGGTTACTCCCGCCAGATTTACGCCCAGGCCCGCTCCGGCTACCTGCCGGGCTGGTTTGGCAAGATCCACCCGCGCTTCAAGACGCCCCACCGGGCCATCCTGGGCGGCGGCGCGGTGGGCATCGCGGCCATCTTCAGCGACGAATGGCTGTCCTTCGGCGGGCAGAGCCTCACCGCCAACATCGTCACCATGTCGGTGTTCGGCGCGCTGCTGATGTATGCCTTGTCGATGGCAGCCCTGTTCAAGCTGCGCGCCGCCGAACCCCGCCTGGCGCGGCCCTACAAGGCCCCGTTCTACCCTGTGTTTCCCGCCATCGCCCTGGCCGGCGCTCTCATCTGCCTGGGCACCGTGGCGTGGTTCAACCCGCTCCTGGCAGGCCTCTTCGTGCTCATCCTGCTGGTCGGCTACGGCTACTTCCAGCTCACCCACAAGCAGCGTGAAGCGCTGCCTTTCGCCGGGCTGGCCGAAGCGGAAGGCTGACCCCGCGCAGGGGCGGTATCTGCCGCCCCTGTCCCACCCCCATCCCCAAGGATCTCCCCCATGAACTACGCCTGCACCCTCGGACTCCGGCGCTACGTCTTCCCCGACCTGAAGACGGTGCTTGCCAAGGCCAGCCCGGCCCGTTCCGGCGACATGCTGGCCGGGGTGGCGGCGGCCTCGGAAGAGGAGCGCATGGCCGCCCGCTGTGTGCTGGCCGACATACCGCTGGCGCGCTTTTTGCAAGAAGCCGTGGTGCCCTATGAACATGACGAAGTCACGCGACTCATCCTCGACAGCCACGTCCCGGCGGCCTTTGCGCCGGTGGCGGGCCTGAGCGTGGGCGAATTCCGCGACTGGCTGCTCTCCGACCTGGCCGACGGCCCCACCCTCAGCGCCCTGGCCCCCGGCATCACCCCCGAGATGGCAGCCGCGGTGAGCAAGCTGATGCGCAACCAGGACCTCATCCTGGTGGCCGCCAAGTGCAGCGTGATCACCCGCTTCCGCAACACCCTCGGCCTGCCCGGGCGGCTGGCCGTGCGCCTGCAGCCCAACCACCCCACCGACGACGCGCGGGGCATTGCCGCCTCCATGCTCGACGGCCTGCTCTACGGCGCGGGCGATGCAGTGATCGGTATCAACCCGGCCACCGACAGCCTGCCCGCCATCACCACCCTGCTGCACCTGATCGACGATTTCCGCGAGCAGTACGAGGTGCCCACCCAGAGCTGCGTGCTCACCCACGTCACCAACACCGTGCGCGCCATCGAGAAGGGCGCGCCGGTGGACCTGGTGTTCCAGTCCATCGGCGGCACCGAGGCGGTGAACCGCAGCTTCGGCGTCTCTGCCGACCTGCTCGACGAAGCCAACATCGCGGCCCTGGAGCTGGGCCGCGGCACGCTGGGCGACAACGTCATGTACTTCGAGACGGGGCAGGGCAGCGCCCTGTCGGCCAATGCCCACCATGGCGCCGACCAGCAGACCCTGGAGGCCCGCGCCTATGGCCTGGCGCGGCGCTACAAACCTCTGCTGGTGAACACCGTGGTCGGCTTCATCGGCCCGGAATACCTCTACGACGGCAAGCAGATCATCCGCGCCGGCCTCGAGGACCACTTCTGCGGCAAGCTCCTCGGCCTGCCGATGGGCTGCGACATCTGCTACACCAACCATGCCGAAGCCGACCAGGACGACATGGACACCCTGCTCACCCTGCTCGGCGTAGCCGGCATCAACTTCATCATCGGCGTGCCCGGTGCAGACGACATCATGCTCAACTACCAGAGCACCTCCTTCCACGACGCCCTCTACCTGCGCCGCGTGCTCGACCGCCGCCGCGCCCCCGAATTCGAAGACTGGCTGGAGCGCATGAACATTGCCGACTTTGGCGGCAACTTGCTGCCGCAGAGCGAGGCCCAGCCCCTGCTGGCCCTGGCCGGCAGCCTGTAGGGGGAGGGGCGCAACATGAGCAAACCCGCCATCGTCACCGCCGACCCCTGGCAGCGCCTGCAAGCCCTGACCCGCGCCCGCATCGCCCTGGGGCGCAGCGGCGCCAGCCTGCCCACCCGCGAAGTGCTGCGCTTTGGCACCGCCCACGCCCAGGCCCGCGACGCCGTGCATCAGGCCCTGGACGTGGCCGCCCTGCAGGCCGACCTGGAGAACGCCGGCTTCGCCTCCCTGGCCGTGCACAGTCAGGCGGCCGACCGCAGCGTGTATCTGCGCCGCCCCGACTGGGGCCGCAGCCTCGCGCCGGAGAGCACCCGCCTGCTGCGCGAGGATGCACCGACCCTGTGGGCGCCCAGGCCCCGTCTGGCCCTGGTGCTGGCCGATGGTTTGTCGTCCCTGGCCACCGACAGCCACGGCCTGCACATGCTGCAAGCCCTGCTGCCTTACTTCCCCGACCTGCGCAGCCAGCCCGTGATCGTCGCCAGCCAGGCCCGCGTCGCCCTGGGCGACGAGATCGGCCACCTGCTCGGTGCCGAACAGGTGGTGATGATGATCGGCGAGCGCCCGGGCCTCTCATCGCCCGACAGCCTCGGCCTCTACCTCACCGCCGGCCCCCGGCCCGGCCTCACCGATGCCCAGCGCAACTGCATCTCCAATGTGCGCCCGGAGGGCCTCGGCTACCAGGACGCCGCCCGCAAGCTGGCCTTCCTGATCGCTGGTGCACTCAAGTTGGGGCGCACTGGTGTCGATCTCAAGGATGACAGCGATACTGCCGCCCCCCTGCCTGCCCCGTCCGGGCTGCATTCCAGCCTGGCACGCCTTTAGCTTATTAACTGTTTCGAGCTTGTTGTTACTTCCCAGGAGATGTTCATGCTTCACACCCCCCTGCGCCGCCTGCGCGCCTCCACCGCCGTCTGTCTCGCTTGTGCCAGCCTGGCTGCCGCCACGCCCGCACTGGCCGCCGACGAGACCCCCGAGTGGACCGTGCCCGTCAGCCTGAGCCTTGTCAGCGACTACATCTTCCGCGGTCAGACCCAGACCTGGGGCAAGCCCGCCCTGCAGTTCAGCGTCGAGGCCGTGCACACCTCGGGTGCCTACGCCGGCTTCTTCGCCTCGAATGTGGCCGACCACTGGCTGCCCGGCGCCGCGGTGGAGATGGACTTCTACGGCGGCTATCGCGGCAAGATCGCCGACACCGTGGGCTACGACGCCGGCCTCATCTACTACACCTACCCGGGCGGCAACTGGACCGACTCGGTGTTTGCCGGCTACAACCGCTCCAACAGCCTCAACACCCTCGAGGCCTACCTGGCGGTGAGCTATGAATGGCTCACCTTCAAGACGGGCCGCCAGCTCACCGAATACTTCGGCTGGAGCACCAACAACTCCCCCACCAACGGCGGCTTCTTCGGCGATTCCTCCGCCGGCGTCACCGGCAGCACCCGCGGCTCGCACTTCTTCGAGCTGAATGCCGCCTACGACGTGGCCGAGGGCTGGAACCTCAGCGGCCAGATCGGCCGTCAGTACATCTCCAACACCACCGGGCTCAACATCTCCTACTACAAGGTCGGCGTGACCCGCGCCCTGCCCGACGGCTGGAGCGCCGGCGCCTTCTTCTCGGCCAGCAGCGAGCCCAAGGCCTACGACAGCTACTACAGCCTCAGCGACGGCACCTCCAAGCACGACATCGCCAAGGAAAAGTTCTTCGTGAGCATCGCCAAGGCCTTCTGACCATGCACCCCGGAGGGGCACCACTGCCCCTCCGGGGTGCCGGAAAGCACAACGGGGGTGCTGCCCAGGCAGCACCCCCGTTTGCTTCGCGCCGCAAGGCGCGTGGCTTACTTCTCGATGAAGGCGTGTTCGATCACGTAGTCGGCCGGATCGCCGATGCGCTTCGACATGCGGAAACCGCGTGCATCCAGCATCGCCCGGCTGTCCTTCAGCATCGGCGCGCTGCCGCAGATCATGGCGCGGTCGACCGCCGGGTCCAGCGGAGGCAGGCCGATGTCCTCGAACAGCTTGCCGCTCTCCACCAGGTCGGTCAGGCGGCCCTGGTTGCGGAAAGGCTCGCGGGTCACGGTGGGGTAGTAGATCAGCTTCTCGGAAATGGCCTCGCCCAGGTATTCGTGGTGGGGCAGTTCCTTGGTGATGTAGTCGTGGTAGGCCAGCTCGCTCACCTGGCGCACGCCATGCACCAGGATCACCTTCTCGAAGCGCTCGTACACATCCAGGTCACGGATCACGCTCATGAAGGCGGCCATGCCGGTGCCGGTGGAGAACAGGTACAGGTGCTTGCCCGGCAGCAGGTCGGACAGCAGCAGCGTGCCGGTGGGCTTGCGCGACACCAGCAGGTCGTCACCCGGCTGCAGATGCTGCAGGCGCGACGTCAGCGGGCCGTTCTGCACCTTGATGCTGAAGAACTCCAGGTTCTCCTCGTAGTTCGCGCTGGCGATCGAGTACGCCCGTACCAGCGGCCTGCCTTCAACCTCCAGGCCGATCATCACGAACTGGCCGTTCTCGAAGCGGATCGAGCGGTCGCGGGTGGTGGTGAAGGAGAACAGGGTGTCGTTCCAGTGGTGAACGCTCAGAACTTTTTCGGTGATATACGCGGCCATGGCGAAGAGCTGCAAACGGAAAGCCGGTGATTATCCGCCATTGCGCCTTGAATCTGCAGCAGATATTACTCATAACCTTATAACTGTGAGCGATGAGGCGGGGCGGCGGCTGGGGATTGTCCATCGCCGTCTACATGCTTCATGGTGACGTCTACATTCAATGTTGCCCCGTCTACATTCGATGTGGACGGGGCAACATTGAATGTAGACGGGTCAACATGCTTCCCAGTGCTGTCTACATCGAATGTAGACAGCACTGCATCGAACATATCGGTCTCTGCATTCAATGTAGACCGGTCTACATGCTTCCCAGCGGCGCCTGCATTCAATGTAGACACCGCCAGGTGCTTCATGGCGCCCGCAACATGAAACCTGGCGGCGTCCACATCGAATGGAAGCACTTGTTTGCATTTCGCCATATTGAGGATAAAAGACATTGGCATGTAGGATTCCCTGGCGCGCCTCATCCCATCAACCACAATGCGCGCCGGAGGATACATGGCAAATACCCGCAACAGCTGGCTCCCCGGAGCGGTCGCCCAGGCCGACATCGAGGCCTACCTGGCCCTCAAGGTCATGCCCGACTACCAGCCCTTCAGCCCCGACTTCAGCCTTCCCAACGTCACCAACCTGCATGAACGCCTGCTGGCCACCCAGGAGGCCGAACTCCACGCCCAGCATGCTCATGCCGCGGCTCGCGATGCCGCCATTGCAGCCCAGTGGGCCTTCCACGACGCCATCCTCGGCGTAAAGAACCAGGTCAAGGCCCTCTACGGCCCCGATTCAGACCAACTGGCCGCCCTCGGCCTCAAGAAAAAATCCGAACGCAAGGCCGCCGTCCGCATCCCGAAGGCGGTCGCACCGCCCCCGGAACCCACCACCTGATCGCAAGCTCCGCCTCGGCCTCGCCGGGCTCCACAGGGCCCGACGGAGGCGGCTTCGACCGCCCGCCTCGTCAATCGGCCCACCCATCCCCTGCACAGGCAGGCACCTCCAACCCCCTGATCTGCCCATACCACTATCGCATAGCGCAACATCATCGAGTGACTCAGTGCATAGAGCCCCCATCAAACCCTGTGCCAAGATTGGGCCAACATCTTGAAACATATTCAGCCCCAAACTCCTCCCGGCCAAGCGCCGGAACCCGGCCCGCCTCCCAACATGCGCATCGACGGCATCCTCGCCCGCTGGAACGACCAACGCGGCTTCGGTTTCATCGCCCCCACCAACGGCGGCCCCGACGTCTTTGTGCACATCTCCGCCTTCCCCCTCGACGGCAGCCGCCCCGTCCAGGGCGAACGCCTCAGCTTCGAGATCATCACCGGCGAAGACGGCACCAAGCGCGCCCACGCCCTCCAACGCCCCGACCGGCCACCACGCAGCCACCCCCACCCGGCCTCCCCCCGCCACCCCGAAAAGCGCAGCCGCGGCTTCTTCAGCCAGCTCATCCTGCTCATCGTCTTCGGCCTCCTGGCCTACGCCGCCTACACCTACTACACCCGCCACGCCACGGCCGGGCACAGCCTCGTCAGCCCCGCGGAAGACAACGCGGCGCCTGTCCGGCCCGTCAGCACCCCGCGCATCGACGCCCCCGCCACCCCGGCCTACAAATGCGACGGCCGCATCCATTGCACGCAGATGACCTCCTGCGCAGAGGCCACGTGGTTCCTGAGGAATTGCCCGGGGGTGAAGATGGATGGGAATAACGACGGCGTGCCCTGCGAAAGACAATGGTGCGGGTGAGCGCCTGAATCCGTCACCAAGGCGCCGCCACAAACCGCGCTGCATGTCATCCCCCAGGCAACACGACCCCGCTTGCTGCCTGGCACCACAACACGGGGCAGGAAGAAAACATGTTTTGTCCCGAATGCGGCAAGCAAACCCCCGATAACGCAAAGTTCTGCACCCACTGCGGCGCAAGCCTCCAGGCCGCCGGCACAACGCTGCAGCCCGGCCTCATTCCGCTGAACGCCGCCGAACCAATGACCTTCGGCCAGTCCATCAAGACTTGTCTATCCAAATACGCGGACTTCAAGGGACGGGCAGGGCGGCCGGAATACTGGTGGTTTGCTTTGTTCTGCTGGCTGCTTATCTGGGGCGCCCAACTCATCGACCGCTCCGGCAAGCTCTCCAACCTCATCAACCTCGCAATTCTTCTACCCTCCCTGGCTGCGGCGACGCGACGCCTGCATGACACCGGGAGAAGCGGCTGGTGGCAATTGCTGTCGCTGACGGTGATCGGCTTGATTCCGTTGTTTTATTGGCTGGCGTGCAGGGGGAATGAGGAAGGGGAGAGGTTTGAGGGGCGGGGCGGGTAGGGGGCGGAGGCGGCCAGTGGTCAAGTCACCCGAAAGCAGTCGCATGGTGCCATTGGCACTTTTGGAGCGCCTCCAGGATTTGGCGAAATATCTAGTACCGGACGCGGACTGGCAGTGTCCGACAATCTAATTTGGAAGCAATGTACTGCACCAATCAACGCCATTAAGTTATCCGTCACGAACCCGAGAGTCTCTGCAAAATTGACATCCACTTTACGTTGGAACCCGTCATGTCCGAATCTCTTGCTCAATGCGACTGCTGTGATTACTTCACTATCCCGAAAGGCAACGACTATGAAATCTGTCCTGTCTGCTTCTGGGAGCAGGACGCTTTTGGCGTTTCGGAGCCTGATGAGGCCTCCTGCGCAAATCATGGCCTCACGCTTCATGACGGCCGAAAGAATTTCCTTATGTTTGGTGCTTGTGCAGCCAAATTCAAAGCAAATGTCGCTGCCGTCCCTGCGCGCGAGAACTACCGTTATGCGGCACGCGCCATCTGCTCCCGGTAGGTCGGGTTAGCGCAGCGTAACCCGACACCTCCCCATGCAATATCGACGCGCCATCGCTCCCGGCGGCAGCAGCTTCTTCACCGTCGTGACGGATTGGGGGCGCGATGGAATGGGGTTTGAAGGCGTGGGGCATGAGTAGGTTTAAGTGCGGGGTGTCGGGTTACGCTGCGCTAACCCGACCTACGGGGCTGCCGTTAAGGATGAAAAAAGCCTTCGTGAGCAAATTCGTCATCTTGTCGAGGAGCGCTGAGATCAAAAGCGTGTAAGAGTCGCAGAGCTTGATTGAATAAATTGGATTTTCTAGTTTAAGCTTCTGCCTTTTGGTGTTGAAGATCCGGTCAAGATGATGAGGCTAGATTTTTGAATTAGTGTGTTTCTCAAAAGAGCTTCCCAATGATTACTTGCTCATTCTGTGATGAAGAAGCGTTTTCTGTGCTCCTCTCATGCTTGCGATGATTTAAAGTTGGTGCTTGATCGACAATGGTGTTTGTTTTGTGAATCACATTTGATGAGGTGGGCCGTGCGGTTTGTTCTGTGTGTTCTTCTTTGTGTAACGGTGGTTGGTGGATGTGATCAGCATGTCAACGCCGATGAGACTGCAGCCAAGCTCGCAGAGCTTCGGGCTCAAACCAGCGCAATGCAGGCTGAAACCGAGCGGATTAAGGTGCAAGCAGCGGCTGCGCAGGTTGAATCTGAAAGGTTGAAGGCCGAGGTTGAGACGGTGAAGGCTGAAAAGGAAGCTGTCGAGGCGCGCAATGCGAGGTTGCAGGAGAAGGTCGAGAAAAAGCCTAGTCTTCCAATTACAGTTTCATTTCGCAAGGCTGTTCTTGGGCCAGGAAATGTTGCAGTTATTAATACGACGGTGAAGGAGAATGTTTCGATCCTAGTGACGCTTAACAGTGCGGCCCTAGGAACAACGAAGAGTTTTGAGTTGCATGTTGATCCGTGCTGTACGACCTTGCTGGGGCATCTAGAAGGGGCTGTTATAGAAAGTGGGGATGAGATTGTTATCGAAAACAGGAATTACTCTCCGGCTCGATTTTTGGTCAGTTTTTGAGCCCAAGTAGGTCGGGTTAGCGCAGCGTAACCCGACACCCTCCCCATGCAATATCGACGCGCGATCGTTCCCGGCGGCAGCTTCTTCTTCACCGTCGTGACGGATCGGCGGCGTCCTGTGCTGGCTTCGGATGAAGCTGTCGATGCCTTGCGCGATGCCTTCCGGTCCGTCCGCCAGTCACGTCCGTTCCATGTTGATGCCATCGTCGTCATGCCCGATCATCTTCACTGCATCTGGACCTTGCCGCCTGGCGATACAGACTTCTCTACCCGCTGGCGCCTGATGAAGACCGGATTCACCAAACATTGCCCGGAAACACTCCGGCGCGCGCCCGACGCTGCGCGGCTGAAGAAGGGCGAGCAAGCCCTGTGGCAGCATCGATATTGGGAACATCAGCTACGCGACGAAGCCGACTTTGCCCGGCACGTCGATTACGTTCATTACAACCCGGTCAAGCACGGCCTGGCCTTGTCGCCGCTGGAATGGGCCTATTCCAGCTTCGGCCGTTATGTGGAGGCGGGAGTGTATGCGTCAGATTGGGGCCGCGGGGCAATGGGTTTTGAAGGCGTGGGGCATGAGTAGGTTTGGGTGCGGGGTGTCGGGTTACGCTGCGCTAACCCGACCTACGGGGCTGGCGACTGAGAGGAGAGTGTGATGCGTGGTGTGCAAGGTGTCATTGTCGTTTTGCTGTGCCTGCCCTTGAGCGCGTGCTTCTTCTGGTCGGGCGGTGGTCTGGAGGGAACGGCATACCTTCACGCGGACTCACCTTCCGTGATGTCCATAGAGTTGCGCGAGAGTACGTGGTGGACGGGTAACCTGCACATCCCTTTTGATTTCACTGTGTATGAGACGCAGACGACCTATCTGCTGAAGGGGCCCGTGGAGAGTCTGGCGAATTTCGGGCCTGGCGCGGAACTCTGGCACTGTGGTGTGCGCGTGCGAGAGGCGGTGGGTTCAGCCCGGTTCGACCGTGAGAGCTTGTTGGTGGATCTGAGCTTTGGAGAGTCTGCCAAGCCCAGGCGATTGCGGGGGGCTGTCACGGTAGTGCCCGCATCCAATCCTCCAAGGCCATGTGGTCATCACTCCCATTGATCATCATGGGTCAGTCCCGGTAGGTCGGGTTAGCGCAGCGTAACCCGACATCTCCCCATGCAATATCGACGCGCGATTGCTTTTGGCGGTGCCTTTTTCACCATCGTGACGGATTGGGGCCGCGGGGCAATGGGTTTTGAAGGCGTGGGGCATGAGTAGGTTTGGGTGCGGGGTGTCGGGTTACGCTGCGCTAACCCGACCTACGGGTTGGGGAATACACGATGATCGATGAAATCACTGAACTCGCCATTGAGGCGAGCCTTGATGTGGCGACCGAGAAGGCGGCGAAGCGTCACGCGTGGGTGCGTGTTGTCAGAACCGTTGTGGGCTTGCTGTTTGTGGCGATGATTGTCGGGGCGGTTTATCTGAGTTTCAAATACGCTTGAAAGACCTGAAGCGCGCAAGGCGGGGGGTGAGTCGATGAAGCCACGCCCGCCCGTGCTGCGATGCCGGAGCATGACCCTCCCTTTTTTGTAATGTCTTCCAATACCCCCTCAACCGCTCCACATACCCCCATGCGCCAAGAAGGCATCCTCAAGACCTGGAACGACGACCGTGGCTTTGGCTTTATCGAGCCTGTGCACGGCGGCCAGGAGGTTTTTGTGCATATCAAGGCCTTTCCGGCGCGCGCGGCGCGGCCGGAGGTGGGGGTGGCCTTGAGTTTCGAGGTGGAGTTGAGCGCGGAGGGCAAGAAGCGGGCGAAGCGGGTCGAGCTGTTGAAGGCGCGGCGGCGTGCCGGGCCTTCGCCGTCCGGCAGCCCGGTGCGCTGGGGGACGGCGACGTTGTTTGCGATCCCGGCATTCTTCGTGGGGGCTGCGGTGGTGGCCCATTTCTTCAAGCTGCCGGCCTGGGTGATGGGCTGGTATGGGCTGATGAGCCTGGTGTGCTTCGTGGTGTATGGCCAGGACAAGTCGGCGGCGCAGGTGGAGGGGCGGCGGCGGGTGCGGGAGAGTACCTTGCTGAGGCTCGGCTTGCTGGGGGGCTGGCCGGGGGCGATCGTGGCGCAGCAGTTGTTGCGTCACAAGTCGAGCAAGGCGTCGTTCCGGGCCCGCTTCTGGTTGTCGGTGCTGGGGAATGTTGCCGGCTTCGTGGCGTTGTCCTGGGCGCTGCGGGGCTGGCGTGGGGGGTGACGGCGGCGGCTGGCCGGGCGGCTATTTGTCCGCTTCGTCGGGGCTGCGGTTTTCCTGTGCGGCCTGGGCCTTGAGTTGTTTGCGGTAGGCGGGCAGCTCGCCCAGCTTGATGCCTTCCGGGGCGGGGCTGTGCTTGGCCTGGCCGACGCGCTGTGAGCGGTAGATGCCGGTGTGCCCGGAGAACAGGTAGCTGACGACACAGGCGATGCCGGCATAGACGCCGACCTCGGCGCCGAACAGCTCCATGGCCATCAGTGTGCAGGCGATGGGCGTGTTGGCGGCGCCTGCAAACACCGCCACGAAGCCGATGCCGGCGAGCAGGGGGAAGGGCATGTGCAGGATGGGGGCGAGGGCGTTGCCCAGGGTGGCTCCGATGTAGAACAGCGGGGTCACTTCGCCGCCCTTGAAGCCGACGCCGAGGGAGAACACCGTGAAGGCCATCTTGCCGAGGAAGTCGTAGGCGGGCAGCGGCTTGTCGAAGGCTTCTAGGATGACCGGGATGCCGAGGCCGATGTAGCGGTCGGTGTTGCCATACATGATGATCGCGGCCAGGATGGCGCCGCCCAGCAGGGGGCGCAGGGGCGCGTAGGCGATGGTCTTCTTCACCCAGCCGCCGAGCAGGTGGGTGGCGTCGGCAAAGAGCTTGCCGGCCAGGCCGAAGGCCATGCCGGCCAGCACCATGGCACAGAAGCCCCAGGCGCTGAGGTGAGGGATCTGGGGGATGAGGTAGTGGGTGTGGTGCACGCCCCATAGAGCGCACACCTGGTCGGCGACGATGGCGGCGACGGTGCAGGCCAGCAGCGCGTCGTAGCGCAGGCGGCCGATGGCCAGCACCTCCAGCGCCCACACTGCGCCGGCCAGCGGCGTGCCGAAGACCGACGAGAAGCCCGCGCTGATGCCGGCCATCAGGATGATGCGGCGGTCTTCATGCTTGAGCTTGAAGAGGCGGGTGAGCTGGTCGGCCAGCGCGCCGCCCATCTGCACGGCCGTGCCTTCCCGCCCGACCGAGGCGCCGAAGAGGTGGGAGATGAGCGTGCCGCCCAGGACCAGTGGCGCCATGCGCAGGGGCACGATCTTCCTGGGGTCGTGGATTTCGTCGATGAGCAGGTTGTTGCCGGCTTCGACCTGTTGGCCAAACCGGAGGTAGAGCCAGCCCACCACGAAGCCGGCCAGCGGCAGCAGCCAGATCAGTCCGCGATGGGCGTTGCGGGTGTCGGTGGCCCACTCCAGGGCGATGAGGAAGAAGGCCGATGCCGAGCCCGCCAGGGCCGCAACCGCGGTGGCCAGCAGGATCCACTTGCCCAGGTAGGGCAGCAGGTCGATCTGTTCGGGGCGCTTCGAGGGTTTCATGCGTGTTCAGTTGCGGTGTGGGGCAAACCTGAAATGTAAGCGCTGCGCGGGCCGGAAGTGCGCCTTTGTTGGTTTTTGCCGCTGCGCCATCGTGTTACCTTCGGGACGACTTTGCGACCCGAGCTGCTTCCATGTTTTCCCGTTCCCGCCCGATCACCCTGCAACGCCTCCTGGTGTTGGCGCTCCTGTTGGTGGTGGTGCCGATGGTGGCGGTGCAGGCGTGGTTCTACTACCTCACCGCGCAGCGTTCGGCCGTGCAGTTCCAGGAGCAGCTGGCGAGCGAGGTGAGCGCGCGAGTGTACGACAAGGTGCTGCAGTTCTTCGATGTGCCGCAGCGGGTGGTGCGCTTCAATGCCGAGCAGTTCCGGGCCGGCGTGCTGAACCCGGCGGACAGCGAGGGCATGCAGCGCAACTTCCTGCTGCAGCTGCGCCAGCAGCCTTTGCTGACCTTCCTGTCGGTGGGCACGGCGGAGGGCGAATACTTCTCGGCCAGCCGCCCGGTGCAGGGCGAGGACCGGGCTCTGCGCCTGTTGCAGGCGACGCAGGTGGATGGCCGGCAGATGGGCTTGTACCGGGTGAGCGCCGACGACCGGCGCGGCGAGTTCATCGCCTGGGGCAATCCGCACTTCGATGCGCGCACCCGGCCGTGGTTCAAGGCGGCGATGGGGCGCGACAGCCTGCGCTGGTATCCGGCCTACCGTTACGCGATCAATGACCCCAAGGGTGCCTACGATGCGATGGGGATCGGGATGGCGTCGCCCCTGCATGATGCGGCGGGCCGTTTTATCGGCGTGGTGACGGCCGACGTGGCCCTGACTCAGTTGAGCGAGCTGCTCGCCGGGATCACCCGCGACCTGGGCGGCACGGCCTTCCTGATGGATGAGGCGGGAGACCTGCTGGCGGCTTCCACGCTGGAGCCGCTGTATGAGCTGCAGGCCGATCAGACCCGCCGCATCCGCGCAACCGAGAGCCCCAACCCGCTGATC
Organism: Zoogloea dura; assembly: GCF_012927165.1. GTDB lineage: Bacteria > Pseudomonadota > Gammaproteobacteria > Burkholderiales > Rhodocyclaceae > Zoogloea > Zoogloea dura. The sequence continues at coordinate 85,588 of NZ_JABBGA010000010.1, read as the reverse complement.
AGTGCCGCCAGCCGGGTGGTGAAGGAAGCGGACCAGCTCAAGGGGAGGGCCTTCCGGGATGTGGCCGGGCAGACCTACCTGCTCGACTGGTGGGCCTATCCGCTGCCCGACGGGCCGACGCTGACGATAGGCGTGGTGCTGCCGCAGAGCCGGGTGGACGCGCCGTCGCGCAGCCTGCTCTTCAACACGGCGCTGTTCAGCGCGGCGATCCTGGTCCTGAGCGTGGCGGTGGCCCTGGTGGTGAGCCGCCGGGTGGCGCGCCCGCTCGAAGCGCTGGGCGCCTGGGCCGCCCGCCTGGGGCATGGCGAGTGGCGCGAGGTGGCGCCCGGCGCCAGCGCGATCGCCGAGGTGGAAGCCTTGTCGCGCGCCCTGCACCTGATGGCGGACGGGGTGCGCTATCACACGGCGAACCTGGAGCACGAGGTGGCGGCGCGCACCGCCGAACTCGAAGAGGCCAACCTGGAGCTGGCGCGCCGTTCGGATACCGACGGCCTGACCGGGCTGGCCAACCGGCGCTGCTTCGACGAGGCGCTGCAGGGCGAACTGTCGCGGGCCTGCCGGGCGCGCCGGCCGCTGGCGCTGATCATGATCGATGTGGATCACTTCAAGCAGTACAACGACTACTACGGGCACCTGGCCGGCGACGATTGCCTGCGCCGGGTGGCGGCGGTGCTGGAGGCCGGCGTGCATCGCCCGGGGGATCTGTGCGCGCGCTACGGCGGCGAGGAATTCGCGGTGATCGCGGCGTCGTCGGACGCGGCGGGGATGGCGGTGCTGGCCGAGCGGCTGCGCGCCGGCGTCGAGCAGCTGGAGATCCCCCACGCCGGGTCGCCCTGCGGCGTGGTGACGGCGAGCTTCGGTGTGGCGGTGCTGGTGCCGGACAGCAACAAGGTGGCCGAGCGGCTGATCCGCCTGGCCGATGAAGCCTTGTACGAAGCCAAGGAGCAAGGCCGCAACCGGGTGGTGATGGCGCCGCAGTGAGGTGGGCTGGGGGGCAGGGGATGGATGGACAAAGGGGGCGATGATCGCCCCCTTTGTGTTGCCGCTTCCGGGCAAGCCGCGCGATGGATGGGCGCGGGCCCAGCCCGGCCGTGGGGATTCGTTCAGGAGCGGTCGTTGCGGCGGATTGCGCCAAAGGCGGCCAGGCCAAGCATGGCGGACATGATGATCATGCCCCATTGGGACAGGGTCGGAATGGCCGTCGGGGACAGCACCGGAGTCGGGAACAGTTCTGTCGAGGTGAAGCTGTAGGTGCAGCGAGCGGCCACGCCGTTGTTGTCCTGGGCCATGATGACGATGGCGCTGTCGGCGGGGGCCGTGAAGCTGAAGGACTGGGATGACGAACTGCCCACGTCGCCGATGAAGTTCTGCGACAGGTCGGCAGGGTTGAAGCTGCCGGCGTAGGCGACGAGGTGAACGTTGGTGCCGCAGGTGCCCACATCGAAAGCGACGGTCACGCACTGGGCGGGGCCGTTGTTGTAGACGGTGTCGGTGCGGTAGGCGCGGGCGCTGCCTGCGCCGCTGATCCCGGGGTAGGCTTTGGTGGGAGAACAGGTCGAGGCAGTCCCGTCGCGGAAGAGCCGACCATTCATGGTGGCTTCGGTTCCGTCAAAAGTCCCTGTGACAGTGACCGCTGCGTTGGCGGCAGAGGCCATGCCAAGAGCGCTTGCAAAGAGGACGCCACCGATCGCGACACGCATTTTTTGTTCCCTGTATGTAGTGAATTTGTTCACAGAATATCAGGTAAGAAACAATTTCCAACATTATTGGACTAGCTTATGTGATGAAAGTACGGGTCGGTCAGGGGGCCGGGCCGGTCTTCTCGTGGTACATCCGGCTGTCGGAGTGCCTGAGCAGTTCTTCGGCCTCGCTTCCGTGTTCGGGGTAGAGGGCCAGGCCGATGCTGGCGGCGGTGTGCAGCGTGGTGCCGTCGATGACGCAGGCGGCGTGCAGGGCACTGCGAATCTTTTCGATCACGGCGAGGGCGTCGTGGGGGCCGTGAATGTCTTCCAGAATGATCACGAATTCATCGCCGCCCAGGCGGGCGACGGTGTCGGCCTTGCGCACGCAGCCTTCGAGGCTGCGTGCGATGTGCTGCAGCAGGCGGTCGCCGGCACTGTGCCCGAGGGTGTCGTTGACGTGCTTGAAGTCGTCGATGTCGATGTAGAGCAGGGCCATCGGGTGCTGCCGGCGCTTGCTGCGGGCCAGGGCGGTGCTCAGGCGGTCGTGGAAGAGGCGGCGGTTGGGCAGATTGGTGAGGTCGTCGTACTGGGCGGCGCGCAGCAGCCTGGCCTTGAGCCGGCCCCGTTCGATGGCAGTGGCGACCTGGGCCGATACGAAGTGCAGGAGCTCCCTGTCCTTGTCCGAATAGCGGGCGCCGGGGCGGGCCTTGAGGATCAGCACGCCGATGGTTTCGTGCTGGGCGACGAGGGGGAGGATGAGCCAGGCGCTGGCGCCCTTGGCGGCGGCATCGACGCCGGAGGGCGCGGCCAGCGCGTCGTGGGTGAGCTGCAGGGGTTGGCCACTGTGCAGGACTTCTTCGCACAGCTTGCGGGCGGTGGCTTCATGGAGGAGCAGGTCGTCGCCGTTGTCGCCATCGTCGTTGCGCTGATAGGGAAACTCGAGCCGGTCGGGGTGGTGCATGCAGGTGGCCACGGCCAGGCCGGCCAGCGGTACGCAGCGGGCGATGATGGCGTGGATCAGGGAGAACAGGCTGTCCAGGTCCTTGGCGCTGTGGGCGGCTTCGGACACGGCGTAGGTGGCGGCCTGCAGGGCCTCGGCCAGCTTCTGCCCGGTGACGTCGCGGGCCACGCCGATGCGTAGCTGGTCGGCTTCGGACCAGCGCGCCGACCACATGATGTTGACGATGTGGCCGTGCTTGTGGATGTAGCGGTTCTCGAAACCCACCCGGGGAAAGCCGGCCATGACCTGCAGGGATTCCTCGTGGGTTCGGACCAGGTCTTCGGGGTGCAGGAAGCTCACCATCAGCTGGCCGGTCATCTCGCGCTGGGTGTACCCGAAGATGCGCTCGCAGGCGCGGTTGACATAGATGATGTGGCCTGCGGCATCGACGAGAAAGACCGCGTCGAGCAGGAGGTCCACATAGTTGGGGAGGCGGTCTTGCAGGGGCTGGTCCATGCGCAGGAGGTGTCAGACCTTATCGGCAGCGTGTGGTTGGGGCAGGGGCGGGGGCCCGTGTGTAGCATCGCCGATGGATGGTGCTTGCCGCAAGCTGCAGGATGTGAAAGCCCGCCAATAAAAAAACGGCGACCGCTTGTGCGGCCGCCGTCAAGGCTCCCAGGGGACGCATCACCCCCATACTGAAGAGAAAGGTCTGGTGATCAGGGGATCATCCAGGTGAACACATAAGCCTGCAGGGTGGTGATGATGCCGACCATGGTGGCGAACATCAGGCTGTGCTTGACGGTGAAACGGAACAGGTCCGACTCCTTGCCAACCAGGCCCACGGCGGCGCAGGCCACGGCGATGGACTGCGGCGAGATCATCTTGCCGGTCACGCCGCCGGTGGTGTTGGCCGCCACCAGCAGGGTGTCGGACACGCCGACCTGGTGGGCGGTGGTGGCCTGCAGGGAGCAGAACAGGGCGTTGGACGATGTGTCCGAGCCGGTGAGGAACACACCCAGCCAGCCCAGGAAGGGGCTGAAGAAGGGGAACAACGCGCCGGTACCGGCCAGCAGCAGGGCCAGGGTGGCGGACAGGCCGGAGTAGTTGGCCACGAAGGCGAAGGCCAGCACCATGCCGATGGAGTAGATCGGGCGCTTCAGCTCGACCACGGTCTCCTTCAGGGCCTTGGCGGCGTCGCTGCTGCGCATGCCCAGCACGAGCATGCTGATGATGGCCGCCAGGAAGATGGCGGTGCCGGTGGCGGAGAGGATGTCCAGCTTGTACACCGCGGCGTAGGGCGTGGCCTTGGCGACGATCGGCTCCATCTTGATGACCAGCTTGTCGAGCATCGGCACCGGGAACTGGAACACCAGCGAGTACAGGGGGCCGTCCTTGGCGAACAGGGCCTTGAAGGGCTTGAGGCTCCAGATGGTGACCATGATGGTCAGGATGACGAAGGGCGACCAGGCCTTGGCGATCTGGCCGAAGCTGTGGTGGCTGTCTTCGCCCAGTTCGGCGTGGTGCTGGTTGTCGAAGCGGAAGATGCGCTTGGGTTTCCAGTTCTTCAGGAAGAGGGTGAGGCAGATCAGGCTGACCAGCGCGGAGGTGATGTCCGGCAGTTCCGGTCCGATGTAGTTGGCGGTGAAGAACTGGGTCACGGCAAAGCTCAGGCCGGCGACCAGGATGGCGGGCCAGGTTTCCTTGATGCCGCGCCAGCCGTCCATCATGGCGACCAGCCAGAAGGGCACGATCACCGACAGCAGCGGGAGCTGGCGGCCGGCCATCTGGCCGATCTTGAAGGGGTCGATGCCGGTCACCTGGCCACCCACGATGATGGGGATGCCCATGGCGCCGAAGGCCACCGGGGCGGTGTTGGCGATGAGGCACAGGCCGGCGGCGTAGAGCGGGTTGAAGCCCAGGCCCACCAGCAGGGCGGCGGTGATCGCCACCGGGGCGCCGAAGCCCGCCGCACCTTCCAGGAAGGCGCCGAAGGAGAAGCCGACGAGCAGCATCTGCAGGCGCTGGTCATCGGTGATGGAGACGACCGAGGCGCGGATGATGTCGAACTGGCCGGTCTTGACGGTGATCTTGTAGAGGAACACCGCCGCGATGATGATCCAGGCGATGGGCCACAGACCATACAGGAAGCCGTAGCCGGCCGAAGCCAGGGCCATCTGCACCGGCATCTTGTAGAAGAAGATGGCCACGGCCAAGGAGATGGCCACGGTGATGGTGCCGGCCACGTGTCCCTTCAGGCGCAGTACGGCGAGCGCGACGAAGAAGAAGATGATGGGTAGTGCGGCGACCAGCGAGGACAACCAGAGGTTGCCCAGCGGGTCGTAAATCTGCATCCAGGGTTGCATTCGTGTTTCCTCCTTGGTGAATGCGGTGGGTATGGCTTTGGCTATTGCTACGAAGGTTGGCTACGGGTGTCGTCGGTACGGCTTGTGTTGCTGCTTTTATTGGGTTGCAAGGGTGTTCAGTCAGCAGGTGGCCAGGCGGGTGGCTTCGGCGCTGCATTCGTCGAGCAGATGGACGATGGAGCGGTAGGGCAGGCCGGTGGCGTTGGTGAGGCCGATTTCGCAGGTCTGGTTGCTGGAGTAGCCGCCGCAGCAGCCGGCCGGCACGTCGGCGTGGAGCTTGCGCAGGGCGTGGGCGTTGAGTTCGGGCACCACGAAGCCGCGGTCGCCGCCGAAGCCGCAGCACTTCACCTCGGCGGGCAGCACCACCTGGTCGGCGCAGGCGCTGGCGAGCTGCCGGAGTTTGCTTTCGAAGCCCATGCGGCGGGCCGAGCAGTTGAGGTGCACCAGCACCGGGTCGGCCTTCTTGTGCAGCATCAGGCGCGGCAGCAGGGCGTCGTGGGCAAACTCCACCAGGTCGTACACCTTGAGGCGCTGGGCCAGGAAGGTCTTCATGCGCAGGGAGCAGGCGCTGGCGTCGAGCACCACGGGGTACTCGCCGTTGTTGCTGGCCTTGAGCAGGGCGGCTTCCAGTTCGGCGGACTTGCGGTCGGCGTCGGCTTCGAGGCCTTTGCTGGCGAAGGACTGGCCGCAGCACAGGCTGTTGACGTTGTCGGGCACGATGGGCGCGTAGCCGGCCCGCTCCAGCACGCGGATGACGGTGGCCGAGAGGGCGTGTTCGGGGGTGTCGGCGCCGAACATGCGGCCGGCGCAGGTGGGGAAGTACACGATCTTGTCGCCGCTGCTGCGCGAGGCGCGGCCCGGCGGCTGGGGCGTCGGCATGTGGGCCTTCCAGGCGCCGCCGGTGAGGCGCGACAAGGCCTTGGTGCCGACGATGGCTTCGGCGAGGTGGCCGGCCTTGATGGCGGTGCGGGCCAGGGCCTGGGTGGCGCCGAAGTGGTTGGCGGCCACCTGGCCGAGGCTGCGGGCCACGCTGGAGAGCTTTTCACCGCGCACGGCACGGGTCAGGGCGCCGGTCTCGATGCCCACCGGGCAGGCCGTGGAGCACAGGCCGCAGGTGGCGCAGGTGTCGAGGCCCATGTAGAGGTAGTCCTCGCCGAGCTGGCCGGGGGCTTCGCCGGCAGCCTGGCGGCGGGACAGTTCGCGCCAGCCGACGATGCGCTGGCGCGGCGACAGGGTGAGGCCGTGGGACGGGCACTGGGGCTCGCAGAAGCCGCATTCGATGCAGCGGTCCACCGGGGCGTAGAGCTGGCCGGCGGCAGGCATGGGCTTGAGGTGCTTGAGGTGGGCCTGGGGGTCGTCATTGATGATGACGCCGGGGTTGAGCAGGCCTTCCGGGTCGAACAGGGCTTTGATCTCCTTCATCAGGGCGTAGGCCTGGGCGCCCCATTCGAGTTCGACAAAGGGGGCCATGTTGCGGCCGGTGCCGTGCTCGGCCTTGAGGGAGGCGTCGTACTTGGCCACCAGCACCGCGCAGAGGTCATCCATGAAGGCGGCGTAGCGGGCCACCTCGGATTCGATGCCGAAGTCCTGGGTGAACACGAAGTGGACGTTCCCCTCCAGGGCGTGGCCGAAGATGATGGCCTCGTGGTAGCCGTGCTTGGCGAAAAGGTGCTGAAGGTCGAGGCAGGCGGCGGCCAGGTCGGGCACGGCGACGGCCACGTCCTCGATGATCACCGTGGTGCCGGGCTTGCGCACGGCGCCGACGGCGGGGAAGGTGCCCTTGCGCACGTTCCACAGGCGCTCGATCTCGGCCGGGTCGGTGGTGAAAGCGGGGGCTTCGATGAGCGGGTAGGCGTGCAGCTCTTCGAGCACGGAGGCGATGCGGACCTGCAACTCGGTGGCGCCGGGGGCGCGGGTCTCGATGAGCAGGGCGGTGACGCCGTCGGGCAGGGTCTTGAGCAGGGCGGGCATGCCCGGCTTGTCGGCGACGCAGCGCAGGGAGGCGCGGTCGAGCAGCTCCACCGCATCCACCGGGCGGGACTTGAGGCCGGCCACGGCGCGGCAGGCGGTCTCCATGTCGGGGAAGAAGGCCAGGGCGCTGGCCTTGTGGGCGTATTCGGGGACGGTGTTGTAGGTGACGCCGGCGATGAAGCCGAGGGTGCCTTCCGAGCCGATCATGAGGTGGGCGAGGATGTCCACCGGGTCGGCAAAGTCCACCAGGGCGTTGAGGCTGTAGCCGGTGGTGTTCTTGATCTTGTATTTGCTGCGGATCCGGTTGGCCAGGGCGGCGTCGGCGCGCACCTGCGCGGCCAGGCTGCCGAGGTGGGCGAGCAGGGCCGCGTGGCTGCTGCGGAAGGCGGCCACGCTGGCGGCGTCGCCGGTGTCGAGCAGGGTGCCGTCGGCGAGGATGACGCGGATCGAGGCCAGGGTGTTGTAGCTGTTCTGGGCGGTGCCGCAACACATGCCCGAGCTGTTGTTGGCGGCCATGCCGCCGATCTTGGCGGCGTTGATCGAGGCCGGATCGGGGCCGATCTTGCGGCCCAGGGGGGCCAGGCGGCGATTGACCTCGGCGCCGATGATGGCCGGGCCCACTGCCACGCTGAGGCCGTCACTGCTGATGCGGCAGGTGGCCAGGCCCTCGCCCAGCAGCACCAGGACTCCGTCGGTCACCGCCTGGCCGCACAAGCTGGTGCCGGCGGCGCGGAAGGTGACGGGGCGCTCGTTGCGGCGGGCAATGTCCACCACGTCGCGCACTTCGGCTTCGTCGTTGACCACGGCCACCACTTCGGGGATGAGCCGGTAGAAGCTGCCGTCGGTGCCGTAGGCAAGGCGGCGAAGTTCGTCGGTGATGACGCGCTCGGCGGAGAGCCTTTGGCGCAGGGCGTCGATGAGAGCGGACATGGCGGGTCCTCCCGTCAGGGATTAGGGTTGAACTCTTGGGGGTGATGTAGGGGCGGCTTCAGCCGCCCTCGGCGCCTGAATACAGCGCCTGATTGGCGCTAGCGTCGGTCCTTGACCATGTCTCTCAACCTTCGCGAGGCGGGCTTGAGCGGCGTGCGGGCAGCGGTCCAGCCGCTTTGCTGCGTCGGGGTCAGGGCCCGGAAGCGGGTCGCCAGCCAGGTGAAGGCCCGGTAGGTGGCGGGGCGGGCATACAGGCGTGCCCACAGCTTCCACAACAGGCTGATCTTGGGATCGTAGGCGGCGCCCTGGCCGACCATCGCCGGATTGGCGTGGGGGGCGCTGTTGGCTTCGCCGCGCAGGCGGATCAGCAGCTCGGGGATGGGGATCTTCACCGGGCAGACTTCGCCGCAGGCACCGCACAGGCTGGAGGCGGTGGGCAGCAGGTGGGTCTGTTCGAGCCCCATCATGTGGGGCGAGATGATCTTGCCGATGGGGCCGGGGTAGGTGGTCCCGTAGGCATGGCCGCCGATCCGGGTGTAGACCGGGCAGTGGTTCATGCAGGCGCCGCAGCGGATGCACTGCAGCGTCTTGCGCAATTGCTCGTCGGCATAGGCCTGGCTGCGGCCGTTGTCGAGGAGGACGAGGTGCACCTCTTCCGGGCCGTCCTTGTCTTCGCCCCGGCGCGGGCCGGAGATCATGTTGAAGTAGGTGGACACGGCCTGACCGGTGGCCGAGCGGGTGAGGATGGAGAACAGCGGGGCGACGTGCTCCAGCTTCTCGACCACTTTCTCGATGCCGGTGATGGCGATGTGCACCTTGGGTACGGTGGTGCACATGCGGCCGTTGCCTTCGTTCTCGACGAGGCACAGGGTGCCGGTTTCGGCCACCGCGAAATTGACGCCGGAGAGGCCGATGTCGGCGACTTCGAACTTTTCGCGCAGTACCCGGCGGCCGATCTGGATGAGGGCATCCACGTTGTCGGTGTAATCCACGCCGGGGATGTGCTCGGCGAACAGTTTGGCGATCTGCTGCTTGGTCTGGTGGATCGCCGGCATGATGATGTGGGAGGGCTTTTCGCCGGCGAGCTGGACGATGTACTCGCCCATGTCCGACTCGAGGGCCCCGACGCCGGCGGCTTCCATGGCGTGGTTGAACTCGATCTCCTCACTGACCATCGACTTGCCCTTGACGATCAGCCTGGCCGCGTGGCGCTGGGCGATGCCCAGCATGATGGCGTTGGCTTCTTCGGGGGTTTCGGCCCAGTGCACCTGCACGCCATTGCGGGTCAGGTTGGCTTCGAGCTGCTCGAGCAGGTCGGGCAGCTTCGACAGGCTGTACTGGCGGATCGATTCGGACAGGCTGCGCAGAGAGTCCAGTTCGCCCTGGTCGGGAAACTGGGCGGCGCGCTTGGCCATCAGGAAGTCCATGGCACCGCGGAAGCTCTGGCGCAGGTGAGGGTCGTTCACCGCATCGTGCATGCGCGCGCGCAGGGCCTGCGCTGAGACGAAGGCGACGGGCTTGCCGGCGCTCTGCTGGGCGGGGCTGCTCATACAGTGCCTCCTTCCACGTTAATGACGATGACGATCAGTTCCTTGGGGCCGTGGGCGCCGTAGGCCAGGGTCTGCTGGATGTCGGCGGTCTTGGACGGGCCGGAGATCAGCAAGGCGTTGGTGGGCAGGCCGGCAGCCCAGTTCTCGTTGACCAGGGCATCGTAGAAGGTGGGGTGGACGGTGGCCGCGTCGAGCAGCACGAAGTGGATCGGCGGGATCAGCGACAGGGTGCGTGGTTCGTCGCCCGACGGCCACAGGATCAGCGAGCCGGTTTCGGCGATGGCGCCACGGGCCAGGGTGAAGCCGGCATCCACGCGGTGGAACAGGTCGGCCTTGAGATCCTCGAACTGGCCGGCCCAGGGCCGCAGGGTGGTGCCGCCGAAGGCCGTTGCTTCAAGCTGCGCGGCGGCCGGTGTGGCGGCGCCGTACATCAGGGTCTGGATGTTCTTTTCGGCGCACAGGGTGGCCAGCACCTGGGGCCAGTTGCCGGCGGTGCTGATGTGCACGTCGGCATGGAAGCCCTCGATGCCGGTGCGGAAGCGCGCCAGGCGCTCCTGCCGCGATTCGCCACGGACGCGGGGGGCGTAGTGGGCGTCGAGGCTGGGCAGGTGCTGCGGCAGTTCAGGCTGGGCCTTCCGCAGCTTGGCCAGGATGCGTTCGCGGGCGCTCATTTCTGATCTCCGCAGGGGCTGCCGCCGGTGCGCCGGAGCAGGAAGGTGGCGAGGTGCTCGCCGGGCAGGGAGGCGCAGGCCCGGCCGGCGTCCTGGTCTTCACGGGCGGCGCGCTGGGTGATGTTGAGCATGCAGCCGCAGTCGGCGGTGACCAGCTGGCTGGCGCCCGTTGCCTTCAGCGAGGCGACCTTGTCGCTGACCATGGCGGTGGAGACGTCGGGATGCTTGAGGGAGAAGGTGCCGCCGAAGCCGCAGCATTCCGATTCGTGATCGTGGTGGGCCAGCGTGACGTTGCCGAGGCGGGCCAACAGCTCGCGGCCCACAAGGTGGGTGCCCATCTCGCGGCGCGCCGAGCACGAGGTGTGCAGGGTGACGGTGGTGGCGGGGCCTTCGTCCTTGCGGTTGAAGCCGAGCACATGGAGCAGGAATTCGGCGAGCTCATAGGTGCGGGCGGAGATCGCTTCGGCGCGGGCCTTGAGGGCTGGGTCGCCGGCGCAGACCTTTTCCCAGTGCCAGCGGATCATGCCGGCGCAGGAGCCGGAGGGCACCACGATGGGGTGGTTGCCGGGGAACAGGTCGAGTTGCGCTTCGACCACCCGGCGCGCTTCGTCCGGAAAGCCGCTGGTGAAGGCCGGCTGGCCGCAGCAGGTCTGGTTGTCCGGGAAGATGACGCGGATGCCTTCGCGTTCCAGGAGGGTGATGGCGTCCATGCCGGCCTCGGGGACGAACATGTCCACCAGGCAGGTGCCATAGAAGTACACCGCCTGGGGGCGGGACGGGTAGGTGCGCGGGGTGTTCGCGCCGTGGCTTGGGCTGCTCATGGGTCTCCTCTCCCGTCTTGCCGTGGTCGAAGAAGGTGTTCTTCGGGGGCGGCTTCCGGTTATGTGGTCCAATCATTCGGTAAATTGGTAAGACCAATTTGCCGTGCATGTCGAAAATTTACGCTCAGTCATCAGCCAAGTCAATCTTGTAGATGATTCAAAGGGTTGATTTTTTGGGGTTATAAGGGTTTCCCCCATGTTTTTGGGTGTTGGGTGTATTGTCCGGATCTGTGCTCTGGCCTAGAATTTTGGTCTTACCAATTTTGTCTCTCATCACCATGGCAAGTGGCAAGCTGGCTGTCCAGCGACTCTCCGACACCATCGCTCGCGAGCTCGAGCGGCGCATCCTGGATGGCGCCCTGAAGCCCGGTGATCGTCTGCAGCCCGAACGCGAGCTGGCCGCCGAGCTGGGCGTATCGCGCCCGTCGCTGCGTGAGGCGATCCAGAAGCTGGTCTCCAAGGGCTTGCTGCAGAGTCGCCAGGGGGGCGGAACCTATGTCACCGACCGCCTCGATGCGGGCTTCACCGATCACTGGCAGGAGATGCTGCGCCAGCACCCGGACATCCAGGACGATCTGCTCGAATTTCGCGGCATGCTCGAGTGCGAGGCGGCCGGGCTGGCGGCTCGGCGTGCCACCGACGCCGACATCCAGCGCATCGGCGAGGCCTTCGAGCGTCTCGAAAGTCTGTTCGCCCAGGGGCCGTCCGGTTCCGAAGAGCAGGTTGCGGCGGATCTGGCCTTCCACCAGGCCATTGCCGAGGCGGCCCACAACGTGATGTTCGGGCACCTCACGGCCAGTCTGTTCCGTGTCATCCACGACCACATCGACCGTAACCTCAAGCACCTGCGCCGCCAGGAAGACGACTGGCAGGAGCTGCGTGGTCAGCACCGGGCGATCTGGGATGCGCTGCGCAAGCGTGACCCCGAGGCGGCCCGTGCGGCCGTGCTCCGCCACATCGGTTTTGTGTCCGAGAGCATGGTGGCGCGTGCTCTGCACGAGGAGCGCGAGAGCCGCGCCGAAGTGGCCCGCCGGCTGTCCCGGCCTGCCGTAGCCAAGGCCGATGGCGTGGAGGTGGGCTGAGGGGACGGGCCTGCGCTTTTCCCCGGTCATGCAGGAAAAAGACCGGGTGATATAATCGCCGGCTGAAAAATTCCGCCCCTGCCTGGCCTGACCCATGCAGCTCTTTGCTCTCGGACTGAATCACCATACTGCGCCGCTCGCCATCCGCGAGCGCGTGGCTTTTCGTCCGGAGAGTCTGGTGCAGGCCCTGGCCGACTTCGTGAAGGAGAAGCCGGTCAAGGAAGCTGCCATCCTGTCCACCTGCAACCGGACCGAGCTTTATTTCGCCACCCAGCAGCCCCAGCACGCGGCCGACTGGTTTGCCGAGTACCACCGGCTGGCCCTGCCGGAGCTCTCTCCCTACCTGTACACCCTGCCCCAGCGGGATGCGGTGCGCCATGTGTTCCGGGTGGCCAGCGGGCTGGATTCGATGGTCCTCGGCGAGCCGCAGATCCTCGGCCAGATGAAGGACGCGGTGCGCCAGGCGGAGGAGGCCGGCACCCTCGGCGCCACCATGCACAAGCTCTTCCAGCGCACCTTCTCGGTGGCCAAGGAGGTGCGTTCGACCACTGCCATCGGTGCCAACATCGTGTCGATGGCGGCGGCGGCGGTGCATCTGTCGGAGCGGATCTTCGAGCGGGTCAGCGATCAGCGGGTGCTGTTCGTGGGCGCCGGCGAGATGATCGAACTGTGCGCCGCCCACTTCGGCGGTGCAAAGCCGAAGCGCATTTCGATTGCCAACCGTACGCTGTCCCGGGCCGAAGCCCTGGCCGCACGCTTCGGTGGCGATGTGCTGCGCCTCGACCAGGTGGGCGAGGCCCTGCCGGGCTATGACATCGTGGTCTCCTGCACCGGCAGCCCCTTGCCGGTGATCGGGCTGGGGACGGTGGAGCGCGCCCTCAAGGCCCGCCGCCGGCGTCCCATCGTGATGGTGGATCTGGCCGTGCCCCGCGACATCGAGGCGGAGGTGGCCGGGCTGGACGACGTCTTTCTGTATACCGTGGATGACCTGGCCCAGGTGGTGGACTCCGGTCTCGAATCCCGTCAGGCGGCGGTGGTGGAGGCGGAAGGCATCATCGACAACCGGGTCGATGGCTTCCTGCACTGGCTGGACAGCCGCGGCACGGTGCCGACCATCCGGGCCCTGCGCGAGCATGCCGACCAGCTTCGCCTGGCCGAACTTGAGCGGGCCCAGCGCCTGCTGGCCCGGGGCGAGGATCCGCTGAAGGTGCTGGAGGCGCTCAGCCACGGCCTCACCAACAAGTTCATGCACGGCCCGACCCGCTTTCTCAACGACGCAGACGGTGATCACCGGGGCGACTGCGCCGGCCTGGTCCAGCGTCTCTTCAATCTTTCCAAGGACCACTGAGCCTCACGGCCGGGTCGTTCATGCCTGCTCCGGCGGGCGGGTATTCCCATGAAACAGCGTATCCGCGACAAGCTCGAGAACCTTGCTGACCGTCTGCAGGAGCTGGACCGCCTGCTGGCCACCAGCGAGGCGGCCGCCGATATGGACAACTACCGCAAGCTGACCCGCGAACATGCGGAGATCACGCCGGTGGTCGGTCTGTACCGGGATTTCTGCCGGGCTGTCGAAGACGAGGCCAGCGCCCGCGAGCTGCTGGCCGACCCCGAGATGAAGGAGCTGGCGGCGGCCGAACTGGAGGCTGCCCGCGAGGCCCAGGCGCGTATCGAGGATGATCTGCAGAAGGCCTTGCTGCCCCGTGATCCCAACGACGAGCGCAATCTCTTCCTGGAAATCCGGGCCGGCACCGGCGGCGACGAGGCCGCCCTGTTCGCCGGCGACCTGCTGCGCATGTACACCCGCTACGCGGAACGCCAGCGCTGGCAGGTGGAGACCATCTCGGCCAGCGATTCGGAGCTGGGGGGGTTCAAGGAGGTGATCATTCGCATCGCCGGCAACGGCGCCTACTCGCGCCTCAAGTTCGAGTCTGGTGGGCACAGGGTCCAGCGGGTGCCGGCCACCGAAACCCAGGGGCGCATCCATACCTCGGCCTGTACCGTGGCGGTGATGCCCGAGGCGGACGAGGTGGGCGACGTGGAGCTCAACCCGGCCGATCTGCGCATCGACACCTTCCGCGCCTCCGGCGCCGGTGGTCAGCACATCAACAAGACCGACTCGGCGGTGCGCATCACCCACCTGCCCACCGGCATTGTCGCGGAATGCCAGGACGGGCGCTCCCAGCACCAGAACAAGGCCTCGGCCCTGCGCGTGCTGGCGGCGCGGATCAAGGACATCCAGGTGCGCGAGCAGCAGGCCCGCGAGGCCGCCACCCGCAAGAGCCTGGTGGGCAGCGGCGACCGCTCGGAGCGGATCCGCACCTACAACTTCCCCCAGGGGCGGCTCACCGACCACCGCATCAACCTGACCCTCTACAAGCTGGACGCGATCATGCAGGGCGACCTGGACGAGGTGCTGGCCGCCCTGACCGCCGAGCACCAGGCCGAACTGCTGGCTGCCCTGGCCGAAGAGGGCAACTGACTTGAAGTTGCCGGACACGCTCGGTGCCGCCCTGACGCTGGCCCGCGGACGCATTCCCGCCGCCGAGACGCGTTTGTTGCTCGGGGCCCTGACTGGCGCATCCACCGCCCAGATCGCCGCCTACCCGGAGCGTGGCCTCGAACCCGGGCTGGCGCTGCGTTTTGTGGACATGCTGGTGCGCCGGGAGCAGGGTGAGCCGGTGGCCTATCTGCTGGGTGAACGGGAATTCTATGGCCGCAGCTTCCGGGTGTCGCCGGCAGTGCTGATCCCCCGTCCGGAGACCGAGCTGATCGTCGATACGGTGCTGGCCCGGGTGGTGAAGGATGCCGCCTTGCGGATCCTCGACCTGGGGACCGGCAGCGGCGCCCTGGCGGTGAGCCTGGCGCTGGAGTTGCCTGCGGCCCAGGTCACCGCGGTGGATATCTCGCCGGCGGCGCTGGCGGTGGCTGCTGCCAATGCGCAGCGCCTCGGGGCACGGCTCCGCTGCCTCGAGAGCGACTGGTTTGCCGCGCTGCAGGGAGAGGTGTTCGACCTGATCGTCAGCAATCCGCCCTACATTGCCGCGGGTGATCCTCACCTTGAAGAGGGCGACGTGCGCTTCGAACCGCCGGGGGCGCTGGCCTCCGGCCCTGCAGGGCTCGACGACCTGGCCAGGATTGCCGCCGAGGCCCCTGCTTACCTGAACTCCGGTGGCTGGCTGCTCATGGAGCATGGCTACGACCAGGGTGCTGCAGTGCGGGATCTGCTGCTGGCCCGGGGCTTTCTCGATGTGGCCTCGGCGCGGGACCTGGCCGGCATCGAGCGGATCGGCTTCGGGCGACGCCCTTGACGGGCTGCGTCTGCAGGCCTATTCTTTCCCGACTGAATTGCTCAACTATTTAGCGAGACCACGATGGACGTCCAGAAAGTCATTCAAGAACAAGTCACCACCAACCCGGTCGTGCTCTACATGAAGGGTTCCCCGGCCATGCCCCGCTGCGGTTTCTCTTCCATGGCCTCCCAGATCCTCAAGGCCTGTGGCGTGCAAAGCTACCTGGCCGTGGATGTGCTGATGAACGAAGACATCCGCCAGGGCATCAAGGAATACGCAAACTGGCCGACCATTCCCCAGCTCTACGTGAAGGGTGAGTTCATCGGTGGTTCGGACATCATGAAAGAGATGTTCGACTCGGGCGAGCTGAAGAAGCTGCTCGACGAAGTCCAGGCCTGAAGAGGTGGTTGGTCCAAAAAAAGCGGCTCAGGCCGCTTTTTTTTCGCCTGTCGCAAGCTCGATCTTCTCGGTGGACAGGGGGTGGGTGTCCTGCCTGGCGGGGAAGATGGCCTTGTGGGCCAGGTGATAGGCAAGCAGCTGGGGCGGCATGCGCAGCCAGTGGGCGCGGATGTACAGAGCCCGGCGGGCGAGGGGCGTCAGTGCGTCGGCAGTGCTGGGGTGTTGAGGGCGCAGCACGCGGGCGTACATGGCGTCGCGCAGGCGTTGAACCCAGTCGCCGCCGAGGAGGCAGCCCGTGCGGGTCTGCACGTGGCTCGGCAAGGGGGTTTCGAGCAGGCTGTGGCAGTAGCGCAATGCGAGGCGCAGGGGGGCGTCCAGCTGTAGAAGTCCGGCACGTTCGAGCAGTTCGTCCCAAGCCGCATCGTCCCGGGCGAGATGGCGCAGCAGCAGGTCCAGATCGGTCAGGTCGCGCAGCAGGTTGTTGGGCTCGCCCTCGTGGAAGAGGTGGCAGGCGCTGTGCAGGATGAGATCGGGCAGGGATAGGGTGCGAATGCCCGGCAGGTCCTTGCCCAGCTCGACGCTGGCATCCATGAGCAGGCTGGCATCGGGTTTGAGCCGGGAGGTCGGCGGCAGGATGGTGTGATGCACATCCAGGGCTGAACCGCGAAAGACGTGGCGCATTGCAGGGAGCTCGTGCATCCACTGGCGGTAGTAGCGCTGGTCATAGGCGTCGGTGGCGGTGCTCACCCAGCCCTTGAGCTGCAGTGCGGATTCGGCGTCGGCGAGGCGGGCCCTGGGCAGCAGGATGTCCACGTCCGAGAAGAGCCGGCCCTGGGCGGCGGGCAGCTCGGCAGCCACATAGGCCGCGCCCTTGAGGAGGATCACCGGGATGCCGGCAGGCTCGAGCGCTTCTTGCAGGTAGCGGGCTTCGCGACGGATCGCGTGGCGCTGCTCGCCCGCCATCACCGCGCCGGAGAGCAGGTGGTTGTGGGGACGCTCGGGAATCCTGTCTTCGACACCGGCGGCCTGCAGGCGCAGGAAGAGGCGCCCAAGCAGATTGGCATGGCGGGCCTGGCGTACCAGCAGATCCCACTGGCCGGCGTCCAGCAGGCCTATCGAGCCGGGGCGGCGGTAGGTATTGAGGAGCAGGTTCATCAGGCAGCGCCGCTGGCGAGGCGGTCGAAAACGGCAATGGCGTCGTCGAGCCGGCTGTATTCGAAGCGGTAGTTGCGGCAACGGTCGACGAGTCGCCCCACCGTGTCGAAGCCGCGCGAACCCATGACGTGGTAGTTCATCGCGTTGTCGGCAAGCTGCAGGAAGGCCGTGCCGCTTCCCATCGGGCTGAGTTCGGCCTCGGCGCCAGCCCGGTAGCGGGGCAGAATCATCCAGGCCGGGTCGGCCCATTCGTCGACGGCTTCCACGCTGGTCTGGCTGGGTGCCATCAGGGCCACCGTGCCTTTGGTGGTGTCGAGGACGGGGCGGGTCAGGAATGCATCCGGCGCATACGCGCGGATGATGTCGATCGAGGCATTCTTGAGATTGACCGGTCGGGCGAGGCCCATGATCTGCCCTGTGTCGAGGCGGATCAGGGTCAGCTCGTCGGACAGCAGTCGCCAGCCGCGGTTGACCAGGGCGGCGCACAGGGTGCTCTTGCCCGAGCCCGGCGGGGCCGGCAGGATTGCTGCGCGTCCATCCCGGGCCACTGAAGCGGCGTGGATGACGAGAATGTGATGGCTGTAGGCGGTGATGCACCAGTTCAGCCCCCACTCCAGCATTGGCAGCGCCTGGTTGCGGGGGAGGGGCGTGAAGGGCTCGACGGCATCGACCACGAAGCGGGCCTGGGGGGCGAGCCACCGACGCAGCCCCCGGCCAGGTTGCACGGAGACATGGAAATCCGTGAAGTCCTGGCTGCCGACCAGCGTGTGATGGGCGTAAAGGCGGGCTAGCTCGTGGGCAATATCGGGAATGCCACTTTGCAGCCGGCAATGGAAGGGGCCGGCTGCAAGGCGGATACCGTCCCCCGTTAGCCGCTGGCGGAACTCGGCGGGTGACAGGTCACGGATTCGCAAGGCTGGGTCTCGGCTCGGAGAGGATCAGGCGGGCCCCGATCAAGGCCTCGATGGCAAACTCCACGAGTTGCCGGCAGTCATCCGGATCGGCGTCTGGTTCTTCCTGCAGGACGCAGGCGAGGAGCTGGCTGAAGCTTAGATGGCGCCCTGGATGCGCCAGCTGGTCAAGAACAAAGCGGGTTATTGGAGCAATCAGGAAGGTCTGACCGGCGGCAGGGTCGTAACGAACCCAGCCTTCGTCAACTTCTTTCCAGCGTACCTCGGCAAGCCCGTGAAACAGGGCATCGCAGGCGCGGTAGTGATGGTCGTTCGAAAGCAAGACTCGCTACGGTGATCAGGCCAGTACGTAGTCCAGGTACAGCTCGACCTGGGCGGCGTTCCAGGTCACGCTGGGCATGGTTGCGCTCGGATGGAAGGCTCCCCCGACGATCCCGTCGTTCCACATCTTGACGGCCGTGCTTGCGGTGAACAGGGAGCTGCCTGCGTTGGCGCTGAGCCAGGCTGCGACGATCTTTTTCTGGATGGGGGTTCCGGACGTCATCAGGATGTTGCGGAAGGTGGCCGTCACGCCCGTGGTCGCCGCAAAAACGCCGGAGAAGGTCTTGGTGTCAACCGGGTGCGTGGTTGGTGCCGGAGTGGCCGTGCAGAAGTCCTGCCAGAACTTCACGCCGTTCATCTTGGGCGAGCAGGCCGTGGTGCCGTTCTGGCTGAAATTGCCCGAAGCAGAGAAGCCGGATGGCTGCTTGCATTCGGCGGCCAAGGCCGGAACGCTGGTCAGGGCCATCAGAAGAGGAGCGCCAGCAAGGCCGCCCTGGATGAGTCGGCGACGGCTTTCTTTCGGCATCGTGCCTGTGTCGCTGCCAAGGGGCGCGACAGATTCTTGAGAGTGTTCCGGCTTCATGCTGATCCTCGTTGAACTGATGCCATGACTGGCGCCGTGAATTTGCAGTATAGGCGGGGCCTCGTGGCACGTCTGTGACGGAGGTCCGCTTTATGGTTACTTACCTATAAGCAAATAATGTTCCTTTTTGCGAATTATTGTAAGCCATTGAAAGTAAAAAACTAAATGCCCCCTTTTTTAGAGAGGGGGCGGAGGGGCTGGGCTTCGTGTCAAATAATCCGACAGATCATCGGCAGTTTGGGCCGGTCAGACATTGGCGATGCGGCTGTTGGCAAGTGACAGACGCGTCGACAGGACTTCGAGGAAGCCCTTGTAGAAGTGCATCTGGCACAGACTGGATGCGCGCAGCAGTGCCGGTGCGCGGATGGTGAGGATGCGGGTTTCCTGCAGGGCTTCGACGGATGCCGTGCGCGCGCCGCGTCCGGCGGCAAAGAGGGCCATTTCGCCAAAACAGTCGCCAGCGGAGAGCACGTTGAGCAGGTGCCCGTTCTTGACGATGCGCAGCTCTCCGTCCACCACGAAGCAGAAATAATTGCCCGGCTCGCCTTCTTTCATGACCACCGTGCCCGGCTGGATGAGGCGCCATTCAGCGAAGCGGACGATCTCCCAGATCTCGATGTCGCTGAATTCGCGGAAGAAGCGGAAGCCGCGCAGGCGCTCGAACTTCGCGCTGTCTGGCGGCTCGGAACCGGTGGCGAGCAGGTTGCGGTTGCGGTAGGCCTGGGCCAGGTCGTGCGAAAACTCCATCCATGTGGCAAAGCGCTGGGAGGGCTCCCGGTGCATGGCCTTGAGCACGATGGCGTCGAGCTCGGGTGGAATCTCGGGGCGCAGGCTGGACGGGGGCGGGGCCGTGTGGTGGGCGATCTGGTAGATCATGTTGACGTTGGAGCTGGCCTCGAAGGGCAGTCGTCCGGTCAGCAGTTGGTACATCACCACGCCCAGGGAGTAGATGTCGGTGCGGTGGTCGAGAGGCATCTCCCGGACCTGCTCGGGGGACATGTAGGCCGGTGAGCCGAGCCCGGCCAGCTGGGTGGTTTCGCTGGCAGTGAACAGCGCCGCGCCGAAGTCGGAGATCTTGATGTCCTGCCCGCCGGGTGAGGTGAGCAGGATGTTGGCCGGCTTGATGTCCCGGTGGGTGACGCCGTGCAGGTAGGCGTAGTCGAGGGCCCGGGTGCACTTGAAGACGATCTCGACCAAGTGCTCGAAGCTCAGCAGCCGGTCCGGGTGCGTGTAGGGCTCAAGGGTGCCCCCGGGCACGTACTCCATCACCACGTAGGCGTCCGTGTCGCCGATGACGGCGTCGTGGATCTGTGCGATATGCGGATGCTGCAGCTTGCCGGCCAGGGAGGCCTCGTTGAGCAGCAGGTGGTGATACAGGGCCGCCCGGGTGCTGCCACGCAGCAGGTCGGCGTGGAGACGCTTGATGGCGACCTCCCGCTGGGAGAACGGATCGAAGCCGAGAAAGACCTCGCTGGTGGCGCCTTCGCCCAGCTTTTGGCGGATCTCGTACTTGCCTATCCTGTCCATGGTGCGACCTTTCAGGCGATGCGGCTGCGGGCCCGGGCGATGGCTGCCCGGACCTGGTTGGGGGCCGTACCACCGATGTGGTCGCGGGCGGCGAGGGAGCCATCGACTGTCAGTACTTGGAACACGTCCTCGTCCAGACGTTCGACGGCGCCGGCCACATGGGCCATGGCGGCCTTGAGCTCGTCGAGGGCGATCTGGGGCAGGTCGCAGCCCTTGGCGTCGGCGGCACGCACGGCCAGGGCAACGGCCTCGTGGGCGTCGCGGAAGGGCAGGCCCTTCTTGACCAGGTAGTCGGCGAGGTCGGTGGCGGTGGCGTAGCCCTGGGTCAGGGCTGCCTGCATGGCGTCGCGCTTGACGCGGACGTTGAAGACCTTCTCGCCGGTGGCGGCGTCGACGCGGCTGCCCATCATGTCGGCATAGATGCGCAGGGTGTCGATGGCGGTGTCGGCGGAGTCGAAGAGGGGTTCCTTGTCTTCCTGGTTGTCCTTGTTGTAGGCCAGCGGCTGGCCTTTCATGAGGGTCAGCAGGGAGACCAGGTTGCCGTTGGCCCGGCCGGTCTTGCCGCGGACGAGCTCGGGCACGTCCGGGTTCTTCTTCTGGGGCATGATCGAACTGCCGGTGCAGAAGCGGTCGGCCAGGTCGATGAAGCCGACGCGCGGGCTCATCCACAGGATGAGCTCTTCAGACAGGCGCGACAGGTGGGTCATCAGCAGGGACACGGCGGCGCAGAATTCGATGGCGAAATCGCGGTCGGACACGGCGTCCAGGGAGTTGAAGCAGACCTCCTCGAAGCCCAGCAGCTCGGCCACGTATTCCCGGTCGATCGGGAAGGTGGTGCCGGCCAGGGCCGCCGAGCCCAGCGGCAGGCGGTTGACGCGCTTGCGGCAGTCGGCGAAACGCTCGGCGTCGCGGCGGGTCATCTCGTAGTAGGCCATCAGGTGATGGCCGAAAGTCACCGGCTGGGCCACCTGCAGGTGGGTGAAGCCGGGCAGCGGGGTAGTGGCGTGGTGTTCGGCCAGGTCGAGCACGGCCAGCTGGAATTCGCGGATCAGGCCGAGGATGCTGTCGATGGCGTCGCGCAGCCAGAGGCGGATGTCGGTGGCCACCTGGTCATTGCGGCTGCGGCCGGTGTGCAGGCGCTTGCCGGCGTCGCCCACCAGGGCGGTCAGGCGCTTCTCGATGTTCAGGTGGACGTCTTCGTCGTCGAGGTTCCAGTTGAACTCGCCACGCTCGATCTCGCCGACGATCTGGCTCATCCCGCGTTCGATGTCGGCCAGGTCCTGGGGGGCGATGATGCCTTGCCGGGCCAGCATCTTTGCGTGAGCCAGGGAGCCGCGGATGTCCTGCCCGGCCATGCGGTTGTCGAAGAAGACGCTGGCGGTGTAGCGCTTGACCAGGTCGGACACGGGCTCGGAGAAACGGCCGGACCAGGCCTTGGCGGTGCCGTCCTGCGGCGCGGATTGATCTGCCATAATTCGGTGGTGCTCTCAGCTGTGTAAGGGGGCTGTCTTGCCCCGGGGAGAAACCCGTGGATTCAAGGTTTTGGCCCTGATTGTGACCCATGAGTATAAATCAAAACCTGCCGCGCGCCGGCCGTGGGGCGCATCGGCCTCCGCTTCCCGACTTCCGCAATCTTGGGGTGGTGCTGCGCGTGGTGGTGCTGGTCAATGCCCTCGCCATGGCGGCAGTGCTGGTGCGCAACGGAGAGCTGTCCCGCCTCGGCGGGGAAATCCTCGACATGGCGCTGCGGGTCGAGTTTCCGCTCATCCTGTGCGTCGCCGTGCTGTTCCTGGCGGCGCCGCTGCTGAGTCGGCTGGCACCGGTGGCAGGGCAGGCTGCGACGGTGCTGCTGGTGGTGGGCATGACCTCCCTGGTGCATGGACTGATGGCGCCGCTGGGCGGTGATGTGATGTGGCCGGTGCTGTGGTCGCTGGTGGTGGCGCTTTGCGTGCTGGCCTATTTCCAGCAGCGCAGCGCCGCCCACGCGCCGGCCCTGGCCGAGGCGCGCCTGCTGGCCCTGACCGCGCGGATCCGGCCGCATTTCCTGTTCAACAGCCTCAATGGCGTGCTGGGCGTGCTGCGCACCAATCCGCGGCGGGCGGAGGAGGCGCTCGAAGAGCTGGCCGACCTGTTCCGTGCCCTGATGCAGGACAACCGGGAGCTGGTTCCGCTCAGCGAGGAGATCGCGCTGTGCGAGCGCTATCTCAGCCTCGAGCGCCTGCGCCTGGGCGAGCGCCTGCAAGTGCAGTGGTCGAGGGACGCGGAGGCCGAGGCGACGCGGGTGCCGCCCCTGCTGCTGCAGCCGCTGGTCGAGAATGCGGTTTATCACGGCATCGAGCCCGGCGCCGAGCCGGGCACGGTTTCGATTACCATCGCCCGGCACGGTCCGGAGGTGCACATCGGGATCTCGAATCCCCTGCAGGATCCGGCGCGCCACCATGCCGGCAATCGCATGGCCCTGGACAATATTCGCGAGCGACTGATGCTGTTCTTCGACCTTGAGGCCTCCCTCGACACCTGGCAGGAAGCCGGTGTCTACCGCGTGCGGATCCGCCTGCCCTTCCGGAGCCGGCCATGACTGACAGCCCGCTCCCGGCGCCGCTGGCCGTGCTGGTGGTCGACGATGAGGCCCCAGCGCGTGAGCGTCTGCGCGACGTGCTCGGGGATGTCGCCGCAGAGCAGCCCAACCGGGTGGTGGGGCTGGCCGCCAACGGCATCGAGGCCTTGTCGATGCTCGGCGGCGGCGGGGTGGACCTGATCCTCACCGACATCCGCATGCCTGCCATGGACGGCATCGAGCTGGCCCGCCACGTCGCCCGCCTCGATCCGGCGCCGGCGGTGATCTTCACCACCGCCTACGACGAATACGCGGTGCGGGCCTTCGAGTTGGCGGCGGTGGATTACCTGCTCAAGCCGGTCCGCGCCGTGCGGCTGGCCGAGGCGCTGGCCAAGGCGCGGCGCCTGCGCCCACCGGCCGACGAGATCCTGCGCCGCATCGCACCGTCGGTGCGCAGCCATTTCAGCGTGAGCGAGCGCGGGCGCATCCTGCTGGTGCCGGTGGCCGACGTGTTGTTCCTGAAGGCCGAGCAGAAATACGTGGTGGCGCGTACCCGCGACCGCGAATACCTGCTCGACGAATCCCTGGTGCAGCTGGAGGAGGAGTTTCCCGGCCAGTTCCTGCGCATCCACCGCAATTGCCTCATCGCGCCCCGCCGCGTGAAGGGCGTGGCCCGCGCCACCACCGGCGAGGACGGCGAGGCCCACTGGGTGGTGTTGCTGGAAGGGCTGGCCGAACAGCTGCCGGTGAGCCGCCGCCAGTGGCCCCAGGTGAAGGACGCGCTGGGCGTCTGAGCGCCCGTTTGCCGCGCAGGGAACGTCGGGTTTTGCGGGTGTTCCAAGGTCTGCTCCCGTAGAATTGCGACCCATGGAAAACCCCGGCACCGCCCCCTCTTTGCTCTCTTACCCCCGCTATCGTCCCGACCTGAAGCGGGCGCCTTTCCTGCCCATGTCCCGGGCGGAGATGGATGCCCTTGGCTGGGACGTCTGCGACATCATCGTCGTCACCGGCGATGCCTACATCGACCACCCCAGTTTCGGCATGGCCCTGATCGGCCGCACTCTCGAGGCCCAGGGCTTCCGGGTCGGCATCATCAGCCAGCCCGACTGGCAGTCTGCCGATGCCTTCCGGGCGCTCGGCAAGCCGCGCCTGTTCTACGGCATCACGGCCGGGAACATGGACTCGATGATCAACCGCTACACCGCCGACCGTAAACCGCGTTCGGACGACGCCTACACGCCCGATGCCCTGCCCGACAGGCGCCCCGACCGGGCCGTGGTGGTGTACGCCCAGCGTGCCCGCGAGGCCTTTCCCGACGCCAATATCGTGGTCGGCAGCATCGAGGCCAGCCTGCGCCGCATCGCCCACTACGACCACTGGTCCGAGAAGGTGCGCCGCTCGGTGCTGCCCGACTCCAAGGCCGACCTGCTGGTCTTCGGTTCCGGCGAGCGGGCGGTGCTGGCCCTGGCCCACCGCCTGGCCGCCGGCGAGCCCATCGAGGCCATCCGTGATCTGCGCGGCACGGCCTTCATGGTCAAGCCCGGCTGGCGGCCGGAGGGCTATGTGGAGGTCGACTCCGTGGCCATCGATCGCCCCGGGCCCGTCGAGCCCCACCCCGACCCCTACGCCATGGAGCCTGTCGGGGCGGCTCCAGCGGCCCCGCAGGCTCCGCCGTCGGCCCAGCCCATCCGCATCATTCCCGCCGCCGAGCGCGTCGCCGCCCGCAAGGCCGCCCGCGCCCACCAGGTGATCCGCCTGCCGGCCTACGAGGTGGTGAAGGACGACAAGGTGATGTACGCCCATGCCTCGCGCACCTTCCACCTGGAGTCCAACCCCGGCAACGCCCGGGCCATGGTCCAGGCCCACGGGGTGGGCCCCGGCTGCCGCGACGTGTGGCTCAACCCGCCGCCCATTCCCCTCACCACCGAGGAGATGGACTGGGTCTTCGGCCAGCCCTATGCCCGGCGTCCGCACCCGGCCTACGGCGAGGCGCGGATCCCGGCCTGGGACATGATCCGTTTCTCGATCAACATCATGCGGGGCTGCTTTGGCGGCTGCACCTTCTGCTCGATCACCGAGCACGAGGGGCGCATCATCCAGAGCCGCTCGGAGCAGTCCATCCTCAAGGAGATCGAGGAGATCCGCGACAAGACGCCGGGCTTCACCGGCACCATCTCCGACCTGGGCGGGCCCACCGCCAACATGTACCGGATGGCCTGCAAGGACCCTCAGATCGAGTCCTCGTGCCGGCGCCTGTCCTGTGTGTTTCCGGGCATCTGCGAAAACCTGGGCACCGACCACGGCCCCCTGATCAGCCTGTACCGCAAGGCCCGGGCGATCCCCGGGGTCAAGAAGGTGCTGATCGGTTCCGGCCTGCGCTACGACCTGGCCGTGCGTTCGCCCGAATACGTGAAGGAGCTGGTCACCCACCACGTGGGCGGCCTGCTCAAGATCGCCCCGGAGCATACCGAGGAGGGGCCGCTCAACAAGATGATGAAGCCGGGCATCGGTACCTATGACCGCTTCAAGGAGATGTTCGAACGCTTCTCGAAGGAGGCCGGCAAGAAGCAGCACCTGATCCCCTACTTCATCGCCGCCCACCCGGGCACCACCGACGAAGACATGGTTAACCTGGCCCTGTGGCTGAAGGCCGGCAATTTCCGTCTCGACCAGGTACAGACCTTCCTGCCGACGCCGATGGCCATGGCCACCACCATGTACCACTCGGGCAAGAACCCCCTGCGCAAGGTCTCGGCCGATTCGGAGGCGGTGGATACCCCGAAGTCCGGTCGCCAGCGCCGCCTGCACAAGGCCTTGCTGCGCTACCACGACCCGGAGGGCTGGCCGCTGATCCGCGAAGCCTTGCGGGCCATGGGCCGGGCCGACCTGATCGGTGCCCAGCCCCGGCACCTCGTGCCGCGCGACCAGCCGGTGATCCTCGAGCGGAGCACGACCGGCAAGGATCACACGACGGGCCGCTCCCTCAAGACGGGGGGCAAGTTCGCCAGCCCCGTCGGCGCCCGGCGTGCCCCGCCCGCCGCGCGCCCGGGTACTCCCCGGACGCCGGCTGCCGGTAAGGCCCGCGGCAAAGGCTGAAGCCTCGGCCCGCGGGCTTCAGCTTCCGTCCGGCAGGCGGAAGTAGTCCGGCACGAACATCTCCGGCGGTACTTCGTGGCGCACGTAGTCCGGGTGGCGGACCCGCTCCGGCAGGTCCACCAGCGGGCGCTGGACTTCCTCGTAGGGCATCTCGCCGAGCAGGTGGTGGATGCAGTTGAGGCGGGCGGCCTTCTTGTCGTCGGCCTGGACGATCCACCACGGGGCTTCGGGGATGTGGGTGCGCTCCAGCATGATCTCCTTGGCCTCGGTGTATTTCTCCCAGCGGGCGCGGGATTCCAGGTCCATCGGGCTGAGCTTCCACTGCTTGAGCGGGTCATGGATGCGTGACAGGAAGCGGAAGTGCTGCTCGTCATCGGTGATCGAGAACCAGTACTTGATCAGCTGGATGCCCGAGCGCACCAGCATGCGTTCGAATTCAGGCACCGAGCGGAAGAACTCCTCGTAGTCGTCGTCCGAGCAGAAGCCCATGACCCGCTCCACACCGGCCCGGTTGTACCAGCTGCGGTCGAACAGCACCATCTCGCCGGCCGCCGGCAGGTGTGGCACGTAGCGCTGGAAATACCACTGGGTGCGCTCCCGGTCGTTGGGGGCGGGCAAGGCCACCACGCGGCACACCCGCGGGTTGAGGCGCTGGGTGATGCGCTTGATCACGCCGCCCTTGCCGGCCGCGTCGCGGCCTTCGAAGAGGATCACCACCCGGTGTTTCGTCGTGGCCACCCAGTCCTGCAGCTTCACCAGCTCGCCCTGCAGGCGCAGCAACTCCTTGAAATAGCGCTGGCGCTGGGCCTTCTCCGCGTCCGTGGGTGGGTGGACCTCGCCGGCGCCGATCTCGTCGAAGCGGCGGTCGTCCAGCTCGAGTTCCAGTTCCTCGTCGTAGCTGTCGAGGAGTTCGCGTTCCAGGCGACGATGCAGGTCGCCGATTTCCTGTTGATCCATGGGGTCTCCGGTCGGGGATGGGCGTAAAAAAGCCGGTCGCAGGGGCGAGCCTGCGCCGGCTGTGTTACGCCTGGTCGACCGGGGAGCGGGCTCAGCCGCTGTTGCGCAGCCCCGCGGCGACGCCGTTGATCGACAGCAGGATGCCGCGCCGCACGCGCTCGTCCTGGTGGCCTTCGCGGTAGCGGTGGAGCAGCTCCACCTGCACGTGGTTGAGCGGGTCCAGGTAGGGGAAGCGGTTGTGGATGGAGCGCTTGAGCAGCGGGTTTGCGTCGAGCAGGGCCTCCTGGCCGGTGATCGCCAGGAGCATGCCGACGGTGTCTTCGTGCTCCTGTTCGATCCGCGGGAAGATGGCCTGGCGCAGGGCCGTGTCCTTGACCAGCTCTGCATAGCGGCTGGCGATGGCGATGTCGCTCTTGGCCAGCACCATGTCCATGTTGGAGAGCAGGGTGGCAAAGAAGGACCATTCCTTGTGCATCGCCTGCAGGCGGGCCAGGCCGGCGTCGCCGTGCGTGTCCAGGTAGCCCTTCACCGCGCTGCCGAAGCCGTACCAGCCCGGCAGCATGAGGCGGCACTGGGCCCAGCTGAAGACCCAGGGAATGGCGCGCAGGTCTTCGATGGCGGTGGACTTCTTGCGCGAGGCCGGGCGGCTGCCGATGTTCAGCGCGGCGATTTCCGAGATCACGGTGGACTCCCAGAAATAGCGCTCGAAGCCGTCGGTCTCGTAGACCAGATTGCGGTAGGCCTTGAAGGCCGCATCCGAGAGCTCGTCCATGGCCTCGAGGTATTCGGGCCGGGGAGCCGGGTCGCGGGGGGCGAAGAGGGTGGCCTCGAGGGTGGCGGAGGCCAGCACCTCCAGGTTGCGCCGGCCGACCTCGGGGTTGGCGTACTTGGAGGCGATCACCTCGCCCTGCTCGGTCAGGCGGATCTGGCCCTGCACCGCGCCGCCCGGCTGGGCCAGGATGGCCTGGTAGCTGGGGCCGCCGCCACGGCCGACGGAGCCGCCACGGCCATGGAACAGGCGCAGGCGCACGCCGTGGCGGGCGAAGCTGTCCACCAGGCCGATCTCGGCCTTGTAGAGCTCCCAGCCGGAGGTGAGAAAGCCGCCGTCCTTGTTGCTGTCGGAATAGCCGAGCATGACCTCCTGCTCCTTGCGGCGGGATTCCAGCAGGGCCATGTAGGCGGGAATGGCGAACAGGCGGTCCATCACGCCGGCGGCGTTCTGCAGATCGCCGATGGTTTCGAAGAGCGGGATGATGTTGACGTCGAGCACCCCTTCGGCGGGGCGCAGCAGGCCGGATTCCTTGGCCAGCACGGCAACCTCGAGGATGTCGGAGACGTCGTCGGTCTTGGAGATGATGCAGTTGGGCACGGCTGCCTTGCCGTAGCGCAGGTGGGCTGCGCGGGCGGCGCGGAAGATGGCCAGCTCGCCGCGGCTTTCCTCGGAATAGTCGATCCACGGTGAGGCCAGCGGGCGCGAGGTGGCCAGCTCTTCGAGCAGCATCGCGCAGCGGCCGGCTTCGTCCAGGGCCAGGTAGTCCTTGGCGGGGTCGGCGGCCTTGAGCAGCTCGGCGACGACCCGCTCATGCACGTCGGAGTTCTGGCGCAGGTCGATCGGCGCCAGGTGGAAGCCGAACACCGATACCGCGCGGCGCACGTGGCGCAGGCGGCCGCGGGCCAGGGCGCCGAGGCCGTTGGCGGTGAGGGAGCGATGCACCACCTCCAGCTCGTCGGCCAGCTCGTCCGGGCTGACGTAGGGGGCGGCCGGGCCCACCGCGTGGCGCGGCGGCTGGTGACCGAGGAGCTGCAGGTAGGTGGCGGCGAGGCGCGCGTAAACACCGGTCAGAGCGCGGCGGTAGGGTTCGTCGCTGCGGTGCGGCGAGCCGTCCGGCGAGGCTTCGGCCAGGCGCAGCAGGGCATCGGAAGCGCTCACCAGGCCCTGGGCCACGGACAGCTGGGAGCCGAGGGTGTGCACCTCGTCCATGTAATAGGTGAGAACCTTCTCGGCCTGGGTGGCCAGGGCCTTCTCGAGGATCTCGGCGGTGACGAAGGGGTTGCCGTCCCGGTCGCCGCCGATCCAGCTGCCGACCCGCATGAAGTTGGGCAGCTCGAGGGCGCCCCAGCTGCGGTCATGGGCGGCCAGGCGGTCTTCCACACAGGCGTAGAGGCGGGGCAGCTCGCGCAGGAATGTGTAGTCGAAATAGGACAGGCCGTTGCTGACCTCGTCCATCACCGACAGCTTCTCGGTACGCAGCATGCGGGTCTGCCACAGGGTCAGCACGGCGCGACGCAGGGCCTCGTCGTTGGCCTGCTGTTCCTCGGGGGTGAGCTGCATGCGGTCGCGCTCGTCGAGCAGGCGGGCGATCACCATCTGGCAGTTGAGGATGCTCTTGCGCTGCACCTCGGTGGGGTGGGCGGTGAGCACCGGCACCACGTTGGCGCTGTCGAAGAAGGCGGTCAGCTCGGCGCTGCCCATGCCGGCGTCAAAGGCCCGCTGCAGGGCGTGGGCGAGGCTGCCCTCCTTGGGCGCCGAGCCGGCGATCTGGTGGGCACGGGAGCGGCGGATGTGGTGCTGGTCCTCGGCGATGTTGGAGAGGTGCGAGAAATAGCTGAAGGCCCGCACCACGTCGATGGTCTGGTCGCGGGACAGGGAGTCGAGGGTCGCCTCCAGCTCCCGGCGGGCGCCCTGGTCCTCGTGGCGGCGGAAGCGGATGGAGCTCTGC
Source organism: Zoogloea dura (assembly GCF_012927165.1). Taxonomy (GTDB): domain Bacteria; phylum Pseudomonadota; class Gammaproteobacteria; order Burkholderiales; family Rhodocyclaceae; genus Zoogloea; species Zoogloea dura. Next base: position 56,056 of record NZ_JABBGA010000010.1, on the reverse strand, counting down.
CGGATGGTTTCGACCAGGTCGAACACCGCTTCGCCTTCCTGGGCGCGCACGGTGTCGCCGAGCACCCGGCCGAGCAGGCGGATGTCGTCACGGAGGGGCAGATCCTTGTCTTCGCTGTTTCTTTGGTCGCTCATCGGGGCGGGGTCCTGTGGGTTGCGTTCGCGCGAAAGGCGCATCAAGGCCCCATGCTAGAATCGCGACCCGAAAGATCGCCATAGGTGCCTACCCTGATGCTGCACTGCAGGAAGCCTGCAGAGTGCCCCGGTTTCCCGGTAGTTGTCCATATCCGCGCCCTTCGCCGATCACTTTCTTCCACCCTTCGCCGCCGAGTCCCCACACCGTGAGCGCACCTACGCCCGACCGCATCGTCATCGCCACCCGTGAAAGCCGCCTTGCCCTGTGGCAGGCCGAGCACGTCAAGGCCCGCCTCGAGGCCCTCTACCCGTCCTGCAAGGTTGAACTGCTGGGCATGACCACCCGCGGCGACCAGATCCTCGACCGGCCCCTGGCCAAGGTGGGCGGCAAGGGCTTGTTCGTGAAGGAACTCGAAACCGCGCTGCTCGACCGGGCTGCCGACATCGCCGTGCATTCCATGAAGGATGTGCCGATGGAGCTGCCGCCGGAGTTCGCCCTGGTGGCCATCTCCGAGCGCGAGGTGCCGCTCGATGCCTTCGTCTCCAACAAGTACGAGAGCCTCGACGACATGCCGCCGGGCGCGGTGGTGGGCACCTCCAGCCTGCGCCGCGAGGCCCAGATCCACGCCCAGTACCCGATGCTGGCGGTGAGCAGCCTGCGCGGCAACCTCGACACCCGCCTGCGCAAGCTCGACGAAGGGCAGTACGACGCGATCATCCTGGCAGCCGCGGGCCTGAGCCGCCTCGGACTGGGCCAGCGCATCCGCTCCACCCTGCCCTCCGAGGTGTCCCTGCCGGCGGCTGGCCAGGGCGCCCTGGGCATCGAGGCCCTGGCCGATCGACCCGAAGTGGCCGCCTGGATGGCCCCCCTCGTCGATCCGCACTCCGCCGCCTGCGTGCGCGCCGAGCGAGCCACCTCCCGCGCCCTGGCGGGCAGCTGCGAGGTGCCGTTGGGTGCCTATGCCGAAGTACAGGATGGCGAGCTGCGCCTGCGCGGCTTCGTCGCCCTGCCCGATGGCTCCCGCATCGCCCGTGCCGAACGGCGTGGCCCCCTCGACCAGCCCGAGGCCCTCGGCCTGGCCCTGGCGGCCGATCTGCGCGCCGACGGCGCCGACGAGATCCTCGCCGGCCTGTAAGCGCGGAAGGCATGGCCGGGCAGCCCCTCGCCGGGCGGATCATCGCCATCACCCGCCCTGCCGGGCAGGCGGACGCGCTGTGCGCGACGCTGGCGGCGCTGGGAGCCGAGCCGCTGCGCTTCCCCCTGCTGACCGTCGCGCCGGTGGATGATCCCGCGCCCCTGCAGGCCATGGCCGGGCAGCTGGCCGACTATTCGATGGTGTTCTTCGTCAGCCCCAACGCCGTGCGCCATGCGCTCGACGTGATGCTGCCGGTGGCGCCCTGGCCGTCCGCGGTGGCGGTGGCAACCGTCGGCAGGGGTAGTCAGGCCGTGCTGGCCGAGCGCGGCTTCCAGGGCGTGATCGCCCCCGAGCAGGGCTTCGACAGTGAATCCGTGCTCGCCCTGCCGGCCTTCCAGCCGGCCGCGGTGGCGGGGCGGCGCATCCTGATCCTGCGCGGTGACGGCGGACGCGATCTGCTTGGCCAGACCCTGATCGAGAGGGGCGCCCGGGTGGACTACCTCACCTGCTATCACCGCAGTGGCCCGGCCACCGATCCCGCGCCCCTGCTGGCCTCAGCCAGGGCTGGCCGCCTGTCGGCCCTGACCATCACCAGCAGCGAGGGGCTGGGCTACCTGCGGGCCCTGCCGGGGGCCGAGGCCCTGCTCGACCTGCCCTTGTTCGTGCCCCATCCGCGGATTGCCGAACGGGCCGGAGAGACCGGTTTTTCCCGGGTGATCGTCACCGAAGCGGGAGATTCCGGTCTCGTCGCCGGCCTCGTCGCCCACTTCGCCCCCCGTAACCACAACACGTATCCGGGTTAAACTCACGCCCATGAGTAGCGAAATCCCCAGCCTGCCGTCTCTTGACGCCGCGCAGCCCGTCCTGCCCGCACCGGCCCCGTCCTCCTCTTCCTGGCGTCGCCCCTCCGCGATCATCGCCGCCCTTGCCGTGGCCTTGCTCGGCTGGCAGTGGGTCGAGACCCGCAGCCGCATGGCCGACCTGCAGGAAGAGCTGGCCCGTCGCCTGGCCCAGGGTGACACCGCCGCCTCCGAAGCCCGTGTCCTGGCCCGCCAGGCCCAGGAAAACCTGCAGGACCTGCAGGGCAAGCTCGGCGCCCTGGAGGCACGCTTCTCGGAAACCCAGGGCCAGCAGGTCGCCCTGGAGGCGATGTACCAGGAATTCTCCCGCACCCGCGACGACCGGGTCCTGTCCGAGGTCGAGCAGGCGCTCACCATCGCCGTGCAGCAGCTCCAGCTGGCTGGCAACGTGCATAACGCGCTGGCGGCACTGCAAACCGCCGACGCCCGCCTGGCCAGCGTCGAGCGGCCCCAGTGGCTGCCACTGCGCAAGGCCATCACCGAAGACCTGGAAACCCTCAAGGCCTTGCCCCAGGTGGATGGTGCCGGGGTGGCCCTCAAGCTCGAAACTCTGATCGGCCGTCTCGATCGCCTGCCGCTGGCCTTCGAGGCCCGTCCGCGCAGCGAGGCGCCGGCCGCGGTGGCCGAGCAGGGCTGGCTGCAGGCCCTGTGGCAGGATTTCTGGCAGGAGTTCAGCCAGCTGATCCGCATCGAGCGCATGGACCGCCCGGACCCGGCCCTGCTGGCGCCGAGCAATGCGGTCTTCCTGCGCGAGAACCTCAAGCTGCGCCTGATGAACGCCCGCCTGGCCCTGCTCACCCGCGACGGCAACACCTTCCGCGAAGACATGCGCATCTCGGCAGAATGGCTGGACCGCTATTTCGACGTCCGCAACCCGGCCGTGGCCGCCGCCCGGGCCGAGCTGCTGGCGCTCCAGAAGTCGCCGGTCGGTGTAGACCTGCCAGGGCTCAATGCCAGCCAGAACGCCTTGCGCAGCCTGCTCTCCGTCTCGGAGCGGCGCGCTGAGCCGATCCCCGCGGCGACGCCGGCCAGGGCGGCGCGTTCCGCCCGCAAGAACTGAGGCCGGCCATGCGTGGATTGCTGTGGTTGCTCGGCCTCTTTGCCCTGGCTGCCGGCCTTGCGGTGGCCGGGCGCTATAACGAAGGTTACGTGTTGATGGTGTGGCCGCCGTACCGGCTGCAGATTTCCCTCAACCTCCTGATCCTCCTCTTCATCGCCAGCTTTGCCGCCCTATATGGTCTGTCGCGCCTGGTGGCGCGGACCCTGGCCCTGCCCCGCGCGGTGCAGCAGTTCCGCGCCCGCAAGAGTCGCGAGCGGGCCTCCCAGGCCATTTATGACGCAACGCGCCTGCGCATCGAAGGGCGCTTCGGCCAGGCGCTCAAGCAGGCCACCGCTGCGTACGAGGCGGGTGAGTCCCCCGGGCTGGCCGCCTTGCTGGCGGCACGGGCCGCTCATTCGCTGCGCGACGACGAACGCTACCGCCAGTGGCTGACCCGCGCGGCCGCCCACGACGAGGAGGTGCGGGTCGCACGCCTGATGACCGAGGCCGAGCTGGCCGTCGAGGGGCGCCGTTTCGACGAGGCGGCCGAACGGATCGCCGATCTGCAGGCCGGTGGCCAGCGTCACATCGCGGCGCTGCGTCTGGCGCTCCGCACCGCCCAGGCGCGTGGCGACTGGGTCGAGGCGGTCCGCCTGGTGCGTCAGCTGGTCAAGGTGCGGGCCATGACCGCCGAGCAGGCCGATCCGGTCAAGCGGCGGGCCCACCAGGAAGGCCTGCGGCAGCGCGCCGGCGATGCCCTGGCCTTGCAGACCTACTGGCAGGCGGTGCCCCGCGACGAGCAACGCGACCCGCGCCTGGTCACCGAGCTGGCCCGGGCCCTTATCGCCGCCGGCGACAGTGCAACGGCGCAGAAGGTCATCGAGGTCCAGCTGGCATCGGCCTGGGATTCCATCCTGGCCGGTGTGTATGGTCGCTGCGAGGAGGGTGACGTACGCAGCCGCCTGGCCCATGCCGAGGAGTGGCTCAAGCTCCATCCGCGGGATCCGCAGCTGCTGCTGAGCCTTGGGCGCCTGTGCGTGCAGTCCCAGCTGTGGGGCAAGGCCGAGAGCTACCTGGGGGCGGCGCTGGCCATCGAGCCGGGCTGGGAGGCCCACGTGGAGCTGGCCCATCTGGCCGAGCGTATCGGCAAGACCGATGATGCCAACCGCCACTACCGGGCTGCGGCCGAGCTGTCGCGGCGTTGATCGCGGGCCGGTGTTCTGCCGGCCTGTCTTTTCTGTTTCAAGTTAACGGCATAAGATTGACTGCCTCCGGCCCGTGTCCCCATCGGGACCGGGTTCTGGCGGCCGATAGGTTTTAACAATCCAGATCATTTCATCAATCAATTTGAACGATATGGTCGGCCGCCCTATCATGTGATCTCCAAGTTTCACCAACCTCTCATCAACCCGTTAAGGAAACGCGATGTCCCTGATCAATACCGAAATCAAGCCGTTCAAAGCCAGCGCCTTCCACAATGGCAAGTTCGTCGATCTGACCGAAGCCGATGTCAAGGGCAAGTGGTCCATCTTCTTCTTCTACCCGGCCGACTTCACCTTCGTGTGCCCGACCGAGCTGGGCGACATGGCTGATGTGTACCCCGAATTCCAGAAGCTGGGCGTCGAGGTCTACTCCGTTTCCACCGACACCCACTTCGTGCACAAGGCTTGGGCCGATGCGTCCGAGACCATCAAGAAGATCACCTACCCGATGATCGGCGACCCCACCGGCGCCATCACCCGCAACTTCGACGTGATGATCGAAGAAGCCGGCCTGGCCCTGCGTGGCACCTTCGTGGTGAACCCGGAAGGCCAGATCAAGGTTGCAGAGATTCACGACCTGGGCATCGGCCGTGACGCTTCCGAGCTGCTGCGCAAGGTGAAGGCTGCCCAGTACGTCGCCTCCCACCCGGGCGAAGTGTGCCCGGCCAAGTGGCAGGAAGGCGCCGAGACCCTGAAGCCGTCTCTGGACCTGGTCGGCAAGATCTGATCCGCCGCCAATAGCTGCAAGTCGTTCCAGAACGCCCGGGCGTCCGTCGGCGCTCGGGCGTTTTTACATCCGAAATTCGAGAATCAAGGAGATCATCATGCTGGATGCCACCCTCAAGACCCAGTTGCAAGCCTATCTGACCAAGGTGACCCGTCCGGTGGAGATCAAGGCGTCCCTTGATGAGGGTGATTCCGCCCGCCAGATGCGCGAACTCCTGCAGGAGATCGTCAGCCTGTCGCCCCTGCTGTCCTACGTCGAAGTGAGCGGCAGCGCCGAGCGCAAGCCGTCCTTCCAGATCACCCGCCCGGGCATGGACATCGGCATCCACTTTGCTGCCATTCCCCTCGGCCATGAATTCACCTCCCTCGTGCTGGCCCTGCTGCAGACCGGCGGTCATCCGCCCAAGGTCAGCGAGGAAGTCCTTGCCCAGATCCGCGACCTGGACGGGGAGTTCAACTTCGTCACCTATATTTCGCTGTCGTGCCAGAACTGCCCTGAGGTGGTCCAGTCCCTCAACCTGATGGCGCTGCTCAACCCGAAGATCCGCCACACCACGGTGGATGGCGCCCTGTTCCAGGACGAAGTGACCCAGCGCCAGATCATGGCGGTGCCGACCATCCTGCTCAACGACAAGGAGTTCGGCCAGGGCCGCATGGAGCTCGAGCAGATCCTCGCCAAGGTGGATGCCGGCGCCGAAGCCCGCGCGGCCGCCAAGATCGCCGGCAAGGAAGCCTTTGATGTACTGGTGGTGGGCGGCGGGCCGGCCGGCGCAGCAGCGGCCGTCTATGCGGCGCGCAAGGGCATCCGCACCGGTGTGGTCACCGAGCGTTTCGGCGGCCAGGTGCTGGACACCCTGGCCATCGAGAACTTCATCTCCGTGAAGGAGACCGAAGGCCCGCGCCTGGCGGCGGCCCTCGAAGAGCACGTCAAACAGTACGACGTGGACATCATGAACCTGCAGCGGGCCGAAGCCCTGGTGCCGGGCAAGGACTACGTCGAGGTCAAGCTGGCCAGCGGCGCCAGTCTCAAGTCGAAGACGGTGATCCTGTCCACCGGCGCCCGCTGGCGCGACATGAACGTCCCGGGCGAAACCGAATACCGGACCAAGGGCGTGACCTACTGTCCCCACTGTGACGGCCCCCTGTTCAAGGGCAAGCGGGTCGCGGTGATCGGCGGTGGCAACTCGGGCGTGGAGGCCGCCATCGACCTGGCGGGTGTGGTCGCCCACGTGACCCTGCTGGAGTTTGACAGCAAGCTGCGGGCGGATGCGGTGCTGGTGAAGAAGCTCGAGAGCCTGCCCAACGTGAAGATCATCGTGAGCGCCCAGACCACCGAGGTAAACGGCGATGGCCAGAAGGTTGTCGGCCTGACCTACAAGGACCGTGTCTCGGGCGATGTGCACAAGGTCGAGCTGGCCGGCATCTTCGTGCAGATCGGCCTGCTGCCCAACACCAGCTGGCTGAAGGGCACGGTCGAGTTGTCGACCCGCGGCGAGATCATCGTCGATGACCACGGCCGCACGTCGGTGCCGGGGGTGTTTGCCGCGGGTGATGTGACCACCACGCCCTACAAGCAGATCATCATCGCCATGGGGGACGGTGCCAAGGCTTCGCTGTCGGCCTTCGACCACCTGATCCGCAACTGATCCCGGACGGGCGCATGCCCGTTCATAAGTTAAACAGCCGCCGGTTCGTGAGAGCCGGCGGCTGTTTTCATGGGGGCTTCCTGCAGCGGGTCAGGTCCACTCACGAGGTACGAGGAATTCCTTGTACAGCCGCTCCTCGGCGCTGCCGGCCTCTGGATGCCAGTCGTAGCGCCACTTCACGATGGGCGGCATGGACATCAGGATGGACTCGGTGCGGCCGCCGGACTGCAGGCCGAACAGGGTGCCGCGGTCGAAGACCAGGTTGAACTCGACATAGCGGCCGCGCCGGTAAGCCTGGAAGTCACGCTCCCGCTCGCCGTAGGCGGTGTCGCGACGGCGCTCGACGACAGGCAGGTAGGCGGGCAGGAAGGCGTCGCCGACGCTGCGGGTCATGGCGAAGGCCGCGTCGAAATCCACCTGGCCGTCGGCGCCGTGGTCGTCGAAGAACAGTCCGCCGACACCGCGCGGTTCATTGCGGTGCTTGAGGAAGAAGTAGCGGTCGCACCAGTCCTTCAGGCGCTGGTACTCGGCCTCGCCCCAGGGCAGCACGGCGGCCTTGCAGGTGGCGTGGAAGTGGCGGACGTCTTCCTCGAAGGGGTAGTAGGGGGTCAGGTCCATGCCGCCGCCGAACCACCACACGTCGTCCTTGCCGGGTGCCGAGGCGATGAAGAAGCGCACGTTCATGTGCACCGTCGGGCAATAGGGATTGCGTGGGTGCAGCACCAGGGACACGCCCATCGCTTCGTAACTGCGGCCGGCCAGTTCGGGGCGGGCGGCGGTGGCCGAGGGGGGCAGGCCTTCGCCCATCACGTGGGAGAAGTTGCAGCCGCCGCGTTCGAAGAAGCCGCCTTCCTCGATCAGGCGGGTGAGGCCGCCGCCGCCGGCGGGGCGTTCCCAGCTGTCGGTGACGAAGGGCTTGCCGTCGAAGGCTTCGAGGGCTGCGACGATACGGGCCTGGAGATCAAGAAGGTAGGCTTTGACAGCGGCGCGGTCGGGCATGGGAAGTCTCTCGGGATGAAACGTGAGCGGCTCCCGGGGGAGCCGGACGGGCATCAGGTGGCGGGCAGCAGGCGCTTGGCGTAGACGTCCCGGTCCATGTCGCGGGCGTCCGCCGTGACCTGGACGGTTTGCGGGCCTGGGCCGATGCAGGCGCTCATGGCCAGCACCAGGGCTTCGGTGAGGCGCTGCTTGGTGGCCTTGTCGCGGCCGGACAGCATCGCCAGCTCGGCATGCACGAAACCGTGATCGGCCCCGCTGCCGACCCGGAAGTGCTCCACCGGGATCAGCCGTACCTTGATGGAGTCGGGCGGGTTGAAGACGCCGCTGGAGAGCAGGGCGTCGCAGGCTGCCTGGGCGAGGCTGGCGCCATCCAGGCGGCCCGCCATGTTGGAACTGTACTCGACGCGAAGGTGGGGCATGGTCGGATCAGCCCTTGCGGCCGACAGCCCGGTAGCCGATGTCGCGGCGGCATTGCATGCCGTCGAAGTGGATCTGGTCCACCAGCTCGTATGCACGCTTCTGGGCGCTGCGGACGTTGTCGCCGAGAGCGGTGACGCACAGCACGCGGCCGCCGCTGGTGCGGATCTCGCCATCAGCCTCGGTGGTGCCGGCGTGGAAGACGTGAGCATCGTCGGCGGCTGCGGCGGGGAGGCCGTGGATGGCGTCACCCTTGCGGGGGCTGTCCGGGTAGCCGGCGGCTGCCATCACCACGCCGAGGGCGAAGCGGCGGTCCCATTCGGCCTCGATCTTGTCGAGCTTGCCGGTTACGGCGGCCTCGACCAGGTCCACCAGGTCGGACTTGAGCCGCATCATGATCGGTTGGGTCTCCGGGTCGCCCATGCGGCAGTTGAATTCCACCACGCGGGGCGCGCCCTTGCTGTCGATCATCAGGCCGGCGTACAGGAAGCCGGTGTAGGGCAGGCCTTCTGCAGCCATGCCGGCGAGGGTCGGCATGATGATCTCGCGCATGGCGCGGGCATGCACCTCGGGGGTTACCACCGGAGCGGGCGAATACGCACCCATGCCGCCGGTGTTGGGGCCCAGGTCGGCATCCTTGAGGCGCTTGTGGTCCTGGGAGGTGGCCAGGGGCAGCGCGTGGCGGCCGTCGGCCATCACGATGAAGCTGGCCTCCTCGCCGTCCATGAACTCTTCGATCACCACCCGCGGGCCGCGCTCGTCGTACTGCACGCCCAGGGTGTTGTGGGTCAGCATGGCGTCGATGGCGGCGTGGGCCTCATCGACTGTCATGGCCACCACCACGCCCTTGCCGGCGGCGAGGCCGTCGGCCTTGATGACGATCGGGGCGCCTTCGGCGTCCACGTAGGCGTGGGCCTGGGCGGGGTCGGAGAAGGTCTGGTAGCGGGCGGTGGGGATGTGGTGACGCTGCAGGAACTGCTTGGCGAAATCCTTGGAGCTTTCCAGCTGGGCCGCCAGGCGGGTCGGCCCGAAGATGGGCAGACCGGCGGCCCGGAAGGCATCCACCACGCCGGCGGCGAGGGGGGCCTCGGGGCCGACGACGGTGAGGCCGATCTGTTCCTTGCGCACGAAGTCCACGAGCTCGGGGATCGCGGTGATGGGCAGGTTCTCGAGGCCGGGCTCGCGGGCGGTGCCCGGGTTGCCGGGTGCCACGAACACCTTGTGCACACGCTGGGAGCGGGAGAGTTTCCAGGCCAGCGCGTGTTCGCGCCCGCCGGAGCCGATGACGAGGATCTTCATGCTGCGGAACCTGCTCTTAGTGGCGGAAGTGGCGGAAGCCGGTGAGGACCATGGCGATGCCCTGCTCGTCGGCGGCGGCGATCACCTCGGCGTCGCGCATCGAGCCGCCAGGCTGGATCACCGCGGTGGCGCCGGCCTGGGCCAGCACGTCGAGGCCGTCACGGAACGGGAAGAAGGCATCGGAGGCGACCACGCAGCCGGGGATCACCAGGCCGGCGTTCTCTGCCTTGATCTTGGCGATGCGGGCGGAGTCCACGCGGCTCATCTGGCCAGCGCCGACGCCGATGGTCATGCCGTCCTTGCAGTAGACGATGGCGTTGGACTTGACGTACTTGGCCACGCGCCAGGCGAACAGCAGGTCGCCGAGCTCCTGCTCGGTGGGGGCGCGCTTGGTGACGACCTTCAGGTCGGCGGCGGTGATCGGGGCGAAGTCGGCGCTCTGCACCAGCAGGCCGCCGCCCACACGCTTGTAGTCGGGCTGCTTGACGGTGCCCAGCGGGACGATCAGCACGCGGACGTTCTGCTTGGCCTTGAGCAGCTCGAGGGCCTCCTCGGTGTAGGAGGGGGCGATCAGCACTTCCAGGAACTGGGCGCTGACGGCTTCGGCAGCAGCCTTGTCCACCGTGGTGTTGAAGGCGATGATGCCGCCGAAGGCTGACGTGGGGTCGGTGGAGAAGGCCTTCTTGTAGGCTTCCAGGGGGCTGGCCGCAACCGCCACGCCGCAGGGATTGGCGTGTTTGACGATGACGCAGGCGGCGGTGCCGTTACCACCGTCGAAAGCCTTCACGCACTCCCAGGCCGCGTCGGAGTCGGCGATGTTGTTGTAGGACAGCTCCTTGCCCTGCACTTGGGTGTAGGCGGCGATGGCGCCGGCCGGGGTGTCGGACTCCTTGTAGAAGGCGGCGGTCTGGTGGGGGTTCTCGCCGTAGCGGAGGTCCTGCACCTTGTCGAAGGCCAGCTGGAAGCGCTCCGGGTAGGCCTTCTTGGTGCCATCTTCCGCCAGGGCGGTCAGGTGGTTGGAGATGGCGGAGTCGTAGCGGGCCGTATGGGTGAAGGCCTTGCGCGCCAGGTCGAAGCGGGTCTGGTAGGACAGGGCGCCGGCGTTGGCCTTGAGCTCGGCGACGATGCCCGCGTAGTCCTCGGGGTTGGTCACGATGCCGACGCCGCCGGCTTCATTGCCGTGGTTCTTGGCCGCAGCGCGGACCATGGTGGGGCCGCCGATGTCGATGTTCTCGATGGCGTCCTCCAGGCTGCAGTCGGGCTTGGCCACGGTGGCCTGGAAGGGGTAGAGGTTCACCACCACGAGGTCGATGCGCGGAATGCTGTGCTCTTCCAGCTTGGCCAGGTGCTCGGGCAGGTCGCGACGGGCCAGGATGCCGCCGTGCACCTTGGGGTGCAGGGTCTTCACGCGGCCGTCGAGCATCTCGGGGAAGCCGGTGTAGTCGGATACGTCGGTGACCGGCAGGCCGGCGTCGCGCAGGGACTTGGCGGTGCCGCCGGTAGACAGCAGGGCGATGCCGAGGGCGGACAGTTCACGGGCGAATTCGATGACGCCGGTCTTGTCGGAGACGCTGAGCAGGGCTTGAGTGACTTTCATGGGGCTTCTCGGGAAAGCCGCGGACGGGCCGCGGCGCAAAAGAGGGAGTTCGGGAAAGCGCTGGATGCAGTCTCAGAGCAGCTCGTGCTCGGTGAGCTTGCGGCGCAGGGTGTTGCGGTTGATGCCGAGCATCTCCGCACACAGGGTCTGGTTGCCACCGGCCTGGCGGAGGACGAACTCGAGCATCGGCCGCTCGACGTTCTTGATCACCATGTCGTAGAGGGCGTTGGGCTTCTCACCGTCCAGATCGCGGAAATAGGTGTCCAGCGCGCGACACACGGAATCGGCGATCTCGTTGCTGGTACTGCTCATGCGGCAAGCTCCTGGGGGAATTCTTCGGGGTCTGCGTAGACCAGTCGGCTATCTCTGTCGGCGAGCCGGCCGAAGAACTCGTCTATGGCGGCAATCTGTTCTTGTACGGTCGGCAGGGTGTTCATGATGCGGCGGAATTGCGCCGATCCGACCAGACCCTTGGTGTACCAGCTGATGTGCTTGCGGGCGACCTTGACGCCGGTGTCCTCGCCATAGAAGGCGTAGAGGTCGGCCAGGTGCTCCTTGCAGACGAGCTGGATGTCGGAGACGAGGGGGGGAGGCAGCTCCTCGCCGGTCTTCAGGAAGTGTTCGATCTCGCGGAAGATCCAGGGGCGACCCTGGGCGGCGCGGCCCACCATGACGCCGTCGGCGCCGGTGTAGTCGAGCACGAACTTCGCCTTCTGCGGGGTGGTGATGTCGCCGTTGGCGATGACCGGGATGCGCACCCGGGTCTTCACGTCGGCAATGGTGTCGTACTCGGCGTCGCCGGTGTACTGGCAGGCGCGGGTGCGGCCATGGATGGCGATGAGCTGGATGCCCGACTCTTCGGCGATGCGGGCGATCATCGGCGCGTTCTTGTTGGCCTTGTTCCAGCCGGTGCGGAACTTGAGGGTGACCGGGGTGCTGCCGGCGGCGCTCACCACGGCTTCGAGGATGCGCGCGACCAGGGGCTCGTCCTGCATCAGCGCGGAGCCGGCCATCACGTTGCAGACCTTCTTGGCCGGGCAGCCCATGTTGATATCGATGATCTGGGCGCCGCGGTCGACGTTGTGGCGGGCGGCCTCGGCCATCATGGCCGGATCGGCGCCGGCGATCTGCACGGAGATCGGGTCCACCTCGCCATCGTGGTTGGCGCGCCGCTGGGTCTTGGCGCTGCCGTAGAGCAGGGAGTTGGAGGTGACCATCTCGGAGACGGCGAGCCCCGCCCCCAGCTTCTTGCATAGCTGGCGGAAAGGACGATCTGTCACACCCGCCATGGGGGCGACGAACAGATTGTTTCGCAAGGTGAATCCGGCGAATTGCATCGGGGAGGCGCGGCTGGGGAAAAGCAGCGCATTCTACCCCAAGGGCCCTCGCGAGGGCAGGGGCCGAAGTCCCTCAATGGCGGGCCGGGAGCTGTCGTTACGGAACTTCGGAGTACTGCATGCGCCCCTGGATGCGGGCGGCATGGGCCGCCAGGCGAGGGCCGAACCGGGTCTCGTACTTGCGCGGATTGGGCAGCATCACGGCCATCCGGGCGGCCTGCGTGGGGGCCAGGCGCGAGGCCGGCACCCGGTAGTAGCGCTGGGCGGCGGCCTCGCAGCCGAAGATGCCGTTGCCCCATTCGACCACGTTGAGATACACCTCGAGAATGCGCCGCTTGTCCCACAGGGCTTCGATCATCACGGTGATGATGGCTTCCTCGGCCTTGCGGAAATAGCTGCGGGACGGGGACAGGAAGAGGTTCTTGGCGAGCTGCTGGCTGATCGTCGAGCCGCCGGCCACCGCCTTGCCCTTCTTCTGGTTTTTCTCGATGGCCTTCTGGATGCCGTCCCAGTCGAAGCCTTCGTGGTCCACGAACTTGTCGTCTTCGGCGGCGATCACCGCGCGCTTGAGATGCACCGAGATCTGCTCGTAGGGCACCCAGCGGTAGTGCAGCTCGGCGTCGGGTTTGGCCTGGTTCAGTTCGGACAGGCGCAGGCTCATGAAGCTGGTCTCCGACGGCGGGACCCACTTCCACCACAGCACGTTGCCGAGCAGCCACAGGTGCCAGGCGATGAAGAGCAGCACCAGGGCCAGCAGGCCCCGGCGGATCCAGCGCCAGAAGATCTTCATCGACGGGCTGCGGGTTCAGAGGGCCGCGCGCAGCCCGGCCAGCACCGCCGTGGTGTCCGGGCGCACGCCGCGCCACAGGAAGAAGCTTTCGGCGGCTTGCTCGACGAGCATGCCCAGGCCGTCGGCCAGCCGGGCGGCACCCTGCTGGCGGGCCTGCACCAGAAAGGGCGTGTCGCCCTTGCCGTACATCATGTCGTAGGCCAGGCTGCCGGGGGCGTAGAGGCCAGCGGGCAGGTCGGGGGCGGCGTCGGAGAGACTGGCGCTGGTTGCGTTGATGACCACGTCGAAGTGTTGGCCGGCCAGCTCGGCAAAACCGCAGCCCTGCGGGCGCAGGGTGCCGGCGCGGGCGAATTCGTCGGCCAGCTCGGTGGCACGTGAGGCGGTGCGGTTGGCGATGGTCAGGCTCGCCGGGCCGGCCTCCAGCAGAGGCAGGATGGTGCCCCGGGCGGCGCCGCCGGCGCCCAGCAGGAGGGTACGCCTGCCTGCCACCGGGCAGCCGAGGGTGACCGTGATGTCGCGCAGGATGCCGGCGCCGTCGGTGTTGTCGCCGAGCACCCCGTCGGGGCCGAAGGCCAGGGTGTTGACGGCTCCGGCGGCCAGGGCGCGGGGGGTGTGCCGGTCGGCCAGGTCGAAGGCTTCGAGCTTGAAGGGGACGGTCACGTTGAGGCCGCGTCCGCCCGCGGCGCGAAAGGCCGCGATGGTGGCGGCGAAGCCGTCGAGGGGGGCGAGGAGGGCCTCATAGCTCAGCGTCTGGCCGGTCTGCGCGGCGAACAGACTGTGGATGCGGGGCGACTTGCTGTGGGCGATCGGGTTGCCGATCACGGCGTAGCGGTCCATGGAGGGTTCCCTGGCTTATTCGGTGTTTTCCGTCCGCACCACGTCCGCATTGGTGAATTTCCAGGTGCGGGTGATCACGATCTCGTCGGTGTCCTTGCGGATGGCGTCGGGGAAGGAGGGGAAGGGGGACGACAGCTGGACGATGCGTACCGCCGCGTCGTCGAGGATCTTGTTGCCGGAGGAGCGCTGGATCTCCACGTGCTTCACGTTGCCGTCGGCGCGGATGCTGATCGACAGCAGCAGGCTGCCATACAGTTTGCCGCGGGCGGCCGGCGGGTAGTTGAGGTTGCCGACCCGCTCGATCTTCTGGCGCCAGTCCTCCACGTACTGGGCAAAGCGGTATTCCTCGGTGCGGGCGCCGATGAACTTCTTGCGCGGGCGGGCCGCGTAGTCCACCAGGTCCTTGTCGATCTGGGCCTCGATGCGGGCCACAGCGGCGGAGCTGTCGAGCAGGTCGTAGCCGGAAGCCTGGCGGGGTGTGTCGACGGGATTGGTCTGGCGTGTGTCGGACGCGATCGAGGCCTTGCTGCGTGCCGTGGTCATGGCCTGCATCTGGGGCGTTTCGGCCTGCTCGCTGCGGCGTTGCGCTTCCACCAGGCCTGTGCCGGCCTGGCTGCTGTCCTGGGGCGGCAGGGGGGTGGCGAGCTTGTCGCCCTTCTCGCCGGTGCCGCCGCCGTCCAGATTGCTCTGCGCCAGCAGGTCGGCCTTGTCGGGCCGCTGGGCGTGGCGGGAGTTGACCAGCACCACGTCGAGCCCCCGGTCACGCAGCTTGAAATGGCTGGCATCCGGCATCACGAAATGCACCGTGAGCAGCAGGGCGTGCAGGCCCAAGGACAAGCCGACGCCCCACTCGAGGGCGTAGCGGGCGGTCTTGCCCATGAACACCGGCCAGTCGCGCAGGGCCTTGCCCGCCGGGCGGGGCGGGGCGGCGGAGCGGAAGAAGCGCGGGAGCACCGACACCATGGATGAGGCTCAGGAGGCTTCCGCTGCGGGCGTCTCCGCAGCCGGCGGGGCTTCCGGGGTTTCGGTGGCGGCCAGTTCGGGCATGTCCTCTTCTTCAACGGGCTGCTCGTTGCCCGTTGCGGCGAGGGTCTCCTGGTAGGTGGCACGCACTTCGACGTCGATCAGGTCGGTGCTGTCGATGGACAGCTGCACCCGGGTGCCGGGGGGCAGGGTGGGCATCGACGGGACCTTGAAGATCAGCGGGATGTTCTCGAGGCGGACCAGGCTCTCGCGCAGCACGCGGGCACTCATCGACGGATGGCCGGCCTGTCGCAGCCAGCGCAGGCACCAGTAGCGCTCCATGCCGCGCTGGAATTCGGCGTAGGCGGCGTAGGTGAGCTCGAAGTCGCGCATGGCGGCGATCAGCTCGGCGGACTTGGGCGGGAAGGTCGGCGTGCTGCCCTGCAGCCAGGCGATGAGCTGCCATTGGTTGACCAGGTCCACGTAGCGGCGCAGCGGCGAGCTCGACCAGGCGTAGCAGTCAACGCCCAAGCCCTCGTGGGGCGCTGCGGCGGTGGTCATGCGCACCTTGCCGCCGGTCTGGGCCCGGTACAGGGCCGGGATGCCGGCGTCGGCGAGGGCTTTGCCCCAGGTGCTGTTGGCCGCGATCATCAGCTCGGCGACCAGCTTGTCGAGGGGCGAGCCGCGTGGGCGGCGGCCGATCTCGATGCGGCCGGGGCCGTCCTCGGTGACGACGTTCCAGTCTACGTTGAAGTTGTAGTCCACCAGGTTCTGGTTGGCGGCGGGCTTGCCGCGGCCGGCCTCGAGCACCGTGGCGAGCTCCCACAGCAGGGTCAGCTCGGTTTTCCAGGGGAAGTCCGGCCCGCCGTCGGCGAGGGTGGTCTCGTTGAACACCGGCTCGATGTCGTGGTGGCGGAGGTTGGCCACCACCGGTACGCGCTCGATGCAGGAGCGGTTGCCGGTGACGATCAGGTCGCGGCTGACCTCGAGGTAGAGGCTCAGGGCCGGGCAGTCGCGGCCTTCGCCGAGGGTGAAGCGGCCGACGATGTGGTCCGGCAGCATGGTGATCTTGTTGCCCGGCATGTACACCGTGGACAGGCGCTCGCGAGCGATGCCGTCGAGTCCGGAGCCGCGGCCGAAGCCGAGGCCCGGCGCGGCGATGTGGATGCCGACACTCCAGCCCGTGTCGGTGGGGGTGACCGAGAAAGCGTCGTCGATCTCGGTGGTGGCCGCGTCGTCGATGGAGAAGGCGCGCACCGCAGCGAGGGGCAGGTCGGCCGGCTCCACGGGCTCGTCCACCGCCGGGAAGTCGGTGCCGGCCGCGAAGTACTCGAACAGGAAGCGGTCGAAATGCAGCTCGTGGGAGGAGGCGAGGGCGCCGCAGTCGAGCAGCAGGCGGGCAGGCGACTTGCCGTTCTCGGCGCAGGCGGCTTCCAGGGCCTTGGTCTCGAGGCGGTTGCGGTCGGGCTTGTACAGCAGCTGGCGGACCAGGGGCCTGAGTTCTTCGGGCAGACGGCCGGCGAGGAGTTCGTCGCGCATGCGCTCGATGGCTGCGGCCTGCTGGCGTTTCTTCTCGAGGCCGGCGAGGGCGGCCTGCAGGATCTCGGCCGGCGCCTTGCGGAAGCGGCCGCGGCCCTTGCGATGGAAATAGATGGGGGCCGCATGCAGGCGCAGCAGGACGGCGGTGGATTCCACGGTGTTGGGCGTATGGCCGAAGTACTCCTGGGCAAACTCGGCGAAGCCGAATTCATCGTCGCCGCAGACTTCCCACAGGAACTCGGTGTCGAGGCCTTCCGCCTCGGCTTCGGCGCGCTCGAGCAGTTCGCCCGCGGACGGCTGGGCGAAGCGCATCAGCACGTCCTTGCTCTTCAGCTTGAGGCGCTTGCCGTAGGGTGTTTCCACCTGCAGGGAGGCGTCGTTGTCGGTCAGGATGGTGCCGGTCTTGAAGGCACCGTCCTCTTCGAAGAGCAGATTCATGGGAAGGCCAGGCTGGAAAACACGCGATTATAGCCAAGCCCGGCCCGGCGGCCGGACGAAAGCGTGGCTTTCGTCCGGGTCAGGTGCTGCTGCCGGTGACGTAGCCCTGGATCAGGCCCAGCAGCACGTCCTCGTCGTAGGGCTTGCCCAGGTAGTGGTTGACGCCGATCTCTTCCGCATAACGCTTGTGCTTCTCGGCCGTGCGGGAGGTGATCATGATGATGGGCACGCGCTTGAGTGCGGCATCGGCCCGGATGTTGCGGGTCAGGTCGAAGCCGTCCATGCGCGGCATCTCGATGTCGGCGATGATGACGTCGGGGCGGGCGGTCTGGAGCTGCTCCAGGGCGTCCACGCCGTCCTTGGCAGTGATGACCCGGTAACCTTCCCGCTCGAGCAGGCGGCCGGTGATCTTGCGCACGGTGAGGGAGTCATCCACCACCATGACCAGGGGCTGGCTCGGCACGGCCGGGGTGGTGAGGCGCAGGGGCGTGTCGTCGCCTTCGACGACCGGGCTGCGGGCCGCCAGTGCCACCGGGTTGAGGATCAGCACGATCTCGCCATCGCCGAGCACTGTGGCGCCCGAGTAGCCGACCATCCGGGCGTATTGCGGCCCGGCGTTCTTGACCACCACTTCCTGGTTGCCACGCAGGGTGTCCACGTGCAGGGCCAGGGTTTCGCTGCCGGCCCGCAGCAGCAGCACCCAGTTGAAGCGTTCCACCTGGGGATGCGAGGTGTAGTCGCCGAGCAGGCGCGGCAGGTAGCGGTAGCCGTAGTGCTCGCCGAGCCATTCGGTGCCCCGCTCCTGGCGGATCTTCTCGAGGGCCGGCGCCTTGAGCTCCAGCACCTGGGCGACCATCGACGAGGGGATGGCGAAGGTCCGGCCACCGGCCTTGACCAGCAGGGCCTGGGTGACCGCCAGGGTGAGCGGCAGGTGGATGCGGAAGCAGGTGCCCTGGCCGCTCTCGGTCTCGACGCTGATGCGTCCGCCGACGGCGGCTGTCTCGCTCTTCACCACGTCCATGCCGACACCGCGGCCGGCCAGGCTGGACAGGGTGGCGGTGGTGAAGCCCGGGACGAAGATGAGGTTGGTGAGGCGCTTGTCGTCCACGTCCTCGTCACGGCTGATCAGCCCGCTTTCGAGGGCGTGCGTGCGGATCCGGTCGAAGTCCAGGCCTGCGCCGTCGTCGCGGAATTCGATGACGACTTCGTTGCCTTCGTGGGAGACCTTGAGGGTGATCTGGCCGATCTCGGGCTTGCCGGCCTGACGGCGGCGTTCCGGTGTCTCGATGCCGTGGGCCACGGCGTTGCGGACCAGGTGGCCGAGGGGGCCGGTCATGGCCTCGAGGACGCTGCGGTCGATCTCGATCTGGCCGCCGACGATGTCAAGGTTGGCGCGCCGGCCGACTTCCTTGGCGGTCTGGCGGACCAGGCGGTAGAGCCGCTCGGCCAGGCTGTCGAAGGGCACCATGCGCACGTGCATCAGCGATTGCTGGAGCTCCCGCGCCATGCGGGACTGGGCGTGCAGGGCCGCCTCGGCGCCGTCGAGGTTCTTGAGCAGGTTCTGCTGCACCGTGGTCACGTCGCCCACGCTCTCCGCCATCATGCGGGTGAGCTCCTGGAGGCGCGTGTAGCGGTCCATTTCCAGGGGGTCGAACTCGGTGTGCTGGGTTTCGACCTGGGACAGGCGCGACTGCATCTGGGTGTCGGCCTGGATCTCCACCTCCCGCAGCTGATTGCGCAGGCGGATCACGTTTTCGGTCAGATCGAGCAGGGAGCGCCGCAGGGTGCGCATCTCGCCCTCGATGCGGGTGCGAGCGATGCTGATCTCGCCGGCTTCGTTCACGAACTGGTCGATGCGGCTGGCCTCGACCCGCAACTGGGTGCGGGCGGCCTGGGTGACGGTGTCGCCGCCCTGGGCGGTGGCCGCGTCATCGGTGGCGACCGGTGTGTCGGTGGAGGCCGCGGCTGTGCTGCCCGGCTGCTGCAGGCCGTCGAGGGTCTGGCGGGCCTGGTCGAGGGCGCCTTCCAGGTCCTCGATGATGGCTTCCGTCGGGGTGTTCTGGTTGCGTGCCCGTTCGAACCGGGTTTCCAGTTCGTGGAGGTGGTGGCCCAGGTTCATGGCCCCGACCATCCGTGCGCTGCCCTTCAGGGTGTGCAGCAGGCGCGCCACGCCGCTGGCGTGGGCGGCCTCGTCCGGATCGTCGCGCCAGGCACGGAGGGCGGTCGACAGGCTGTCGAGCAGCTCGCTGCCTTCGTCGAGGAAGATCGGCAGCAGGTCCAGGTCGAGCTCGTCCCGCAGCGGAGGCGGCGCCGGCGTGGCTTCGGGCGTGCGCGGAGCGGCCGCGCTTTCGCGCACTTCGGTGGCTTCCGGCTCGCGCGCAGGTGCCGGGGCGTTGGCCGGGTGCAGGCTGATCACCTGGGCCAGGTGCGACACCAGGATGCCGTCGAGAGCGGCGACCAGGGCTGGCTCGGCGGCCGGCAGCTGGCGTGTGGTAAGGGTGACCAGCATGCCTTCCAGGGCGGTGGCCGCGGCCGTCAGGCTGGCGGTCTGGGCGGCCGTGGGGGCCCGGTCGTGGTCGGCCAGGCGCTGCTCGGCGAGCTCCAGGGCCTTGGCGAGCTGCTGGGGGGCGCTGAAGCGGGCGGTGCCCGAGATGCCGGCCAGGGTGTGGGCTGCCCGGATGGCGGTGGTGGGAGGAACGAGGCTCGGGTTGACGGCCAGGCGGGCCAGCTCGTGGCGCAGGGTGGCCACGTGCTGCCGGGCTTCGGCAAGGTAGAGGTCGAAGAGCGGGCGCGACAGGCTGACGTCGCCGAGGCGGACCTCGTCGGGGTCTTCTGCGGCGAGGGGCTCGGCGGCTTCCTCGACCACGATTCCGGCATCCGGGCTGCCGAGGGCTGCGGCCTCGGCCTTCTCCAGGGCCTCGAGCTCGGCGAGCGAGGGTTCTGCGGACTCGATGGACAGGTCGGGCGGTGCCGCGCCGGAGCCTGCCACAGGGAAATCGATGCTCTCTGCAGCGAATTCCTCTGTCAGAAGGTCGTCCAGGGGTTCCAGCTCAGTGGCTTCGAAGCCTTCCTCTGCGAAGTCGATGTTCTCCAGGGGGGCGGAGGCTTCGAGAAGCTCGGCACCGACCGGCGGAAGGGCGTCTTCGATGAGGAGGGCACCCTCGTCGATGAGCACGTCCTCGTCGAAGGGGATCGCCTCGATGTCGAGGGCTTCGACGGAGGGGGGGGCGATCGGGACAGACTCGAGGGATTCCGGTGCGCCGGCCTCGGCGGCGCGGGTCTCGCGCAGGGCATCGAAGAGCTCGGCGGCCTCGATGTCGGGGATCTGGGCCGTGTCTGGGGTCAGCTCGAAGTCGAAATCGAAGGCGTCTGCTTCGGCCGTGGTGAGCCCCGTGCCCCGTGCTGGGTGTTCGGCGGGGCTTGATGGTTCGCCGAGTTCGAAGCTCTCGTCCGGTTCAAGGGCTTCGGTGTGCTCGAGGGCTTCATCCGGACCCGCTTCGGGAAGATCGGGGAGGGATGCTTCGAGCGGCGCGTCAGCGAGATCGGTGAGCGCTTCGTCCGGTGTTCCGGGAAGGGCTGCTGCGGGCGGTGCTTCGGCCGGCAGCCCGGTGACTGCTGCGGCTGCGACGCCGGCGAGGGCCGGGTCATCGAAGCTGAGCTCGGGGAAGTCCAGCTCGATGGCTTCGGACGGTGCTTCCTCGTCCTCGCGCATCGACATGGGCAGGTTGATGCTGGTGGCGGCGAGGTCGACCTCGGTCATCACCAGGGTGGCTTCGAGGTCCACCTCCTGGGATTCGTCGAGCAGGGCCACGTCCTGCAGGTCTTCGTCTTCCTCCGGTGCCACGGGGTGCCCGGACACGGCTTCCGGGGGGGCGGCAGGGGCCTCCGCTGCGGGGGCTTCCACCTCAGGGGCGTGGCGTGGCGAGGCGCTGCTGCCCTCGTCGCGCAGGTGGGCGGCTTCTTCCTGCAGGCGGGTGACGTCACGCTGGGTGCCCGCGCCGGCCTGCAGCTGGTCGATCCAGGCGGAGAACTCGGCGAGGGCGTGTCCGATGAAGGACAGCAGCTCACTGCTGACCGGCAGTTCGACCCGCAGCCAGTGATTGAGGGTTTGTTCGATGCCCCAGGCGGCTTCGCCGAAGTCCTTGAGCCCGACCATCCGGCCACTGCCCTTGAGGGTGTGGAAACTGCGCCGGATGGTGGTGAGGACCTCGGTGTCGTCCGGATCGCGGGTGAGCAGGGCGAGGTGCTCGGCGATGGTGGCGCGGACGTCGACGGCTTCTTCGATGAAGATCCCGAGGAGCTCGGCGTCCAGTTCCTCCTCGCTGGCGGCGAGAAGGCGGCTGGCTTCCGCCGACAGGGCGGGGGCCTCCGGCTCGGCGGCGATCGGGACCTCGGCGCCGAAGAGTTCTCCGGCGTCGAGCAGGGATAGGGTCTGGCGGGCCTGCTTCTCGAGCTCGGTGTTGGCCGTGAGGGAGGCGTCCTGGCGGAGGTTCTCGAGGTTGACCTGAAGCTCGGTGCGCAGGCCGTCGTCGTCCGGGTTGTCCTTGAGGGCGGCGGCGAGGGCGGCGGTGTCCCGCTTCTGCTGGTCGAGTTCGGCTTCGATGCTGGTGCCGTCGGGAGTCTCGTCCTGCTCGGGGTGGAGGATGCGCTCGAGGTCGGCGGGGCCGTGCTGGAGGGCCTCGATGTAGATGCCGAGGGCCGACAGGCGGTGGGCGATCTCTTCGAAGGCAGTAATGTCAGCGGCGGATTCCGAGCCTGACAGGGCGCCGATGCGGGCCGCGGCGTCCTGCAGCAGGCGGACCGCGCCGTCCTCGTTCATGATCGACAGGGCGCCCTCGATCTGCTTGAGGGGCGCGCGGACCGCGTTGAGCACGTCGCTTTCGCTGGGGGCCCGGAAGTAGCCGTCGAGGCTTTGTTCGACTTCGGCCAGGCTGCTGAGGATCTCGTGGGCCAGCTGGCGGCCAAGCTGGCGGGCCTGGGCTTCGGGCTTGGCCAGGGGCAGGGGCGGGAGGCGCTCGCCCCGCTGGTGCGCCTTGAGGCGCTCGCAGAGGAGATTCTCCTGGGCTGTGCCCGCCAGGTCTGCCTGACCGTGGAGCTCGAGGCGGTTCTCCACCAGCAGCATGGCGGTGGCGACGTCCATCGACAGGGCGTCGCTCAGTTGCAGCGGATCCTGGCGAAGCCAGCGGGCCAGGCTGCCGAGGCCTTCGAGCAGCTCCGAGATCTCGGGCTGGTCGAGCTGGCGGGCCTGTTCCGGGAGGTTGCCGAGGATGTCCTGGAAGCGCGGCAGGCCGATGGCGCTGCCGTTGGCAAACTGGGCCCAGGCCTCCTTGGCCTCGCTGATGCCTTCGCGCAGGGAGCGCAGCAGCGGCGCCTGCGGCGTGTCGCTGACCTGGCGGTTGTTGCCCGGGATCAGGCTCTGCAGGTCGTAGGCCTCGCGGACCGTGTTGATGACCGGCGTCTCGCAGGTGGCGACGGCGGCCTGGTACAGCACGTCACGCATCAGCCTCTCGGCCACCATGCCGGAGCCCTCGAGGACGCGCCGCATCTGGGCGTCGATCCGGCCGCACAGGCGCTTGGTGCCGGCATCCACTGGCAGGGCGAGCTGGGCAAGGGCGTCGAAGAAGGCGGTTGCGGCGAACCAGAAGGCGCGGGAGGCAGGGTTGCCCTGGAGCTGTTCGATGCCGGCGACGGCTTCGCGCATCTCGAGGGGGCCGGCCGGGTCTTGGCCGTTGCGGAACCACTTGAGCAGGCCGCGCTCGAAGCGGCCGCGCAGGGCCCGCAGGCGCTTCGGGTCTTCACTGGTGTCGACGGGGGCGGCAAAGGCGGGGCGGCGCGACAGATCGGGGTAGAACAGCTCTCCCTGGGTCGGCGCTTCCTGGCCACGGGCCGCTGCCAGCTCGGCGTACAGGCTGAACAGGCGCAGAGCCTGGTCGGGCTGGCCGTGGGCCAGCTCTTCCAAGTAGTTGCCGATCGCCGCGATAGAGCGGGTCGCCAGCTGCGTGGCTTCCGGCGTGAAGGCGATCTGGCCACCCGCCATGTCACCCAGCAGGCGGTCCAGCTGCTCGGAGAATTGGGTCAGGCCGTCCAGGCCGACGATGGACAGGGCCCCGTGCGCCTGGTGCACATGGGTCTGGGCAAACTTGATCCTGCCCAGTCGGTCCGGGGCGCTCCCGGCTTCGGCAAGCGCCGACACGGCCCGTTCGAGGGCCAGGTCGATCTCGCCTTTGACCCAGGTCAGCGGACCGAGGTCGAGTTCATGTGCAGAGCTCATCGATCGTTCTTGCTCGGGTTCCGTTCAGGCGGGGGGCTCAGACCTTGAAGCCGGAGACCGAGCCCTTGAGTTCGACGGCCAGGTCGGCCAGTTCACCAATCGACACGGCGGTCTGCTGCGTGCCGGCGGTGGTGCGGTCGGTGATGGCGAGAATGCCCTTCATCTTCTCGGCCACCTGGGTTGCCGCCCGTGCCTGGACTTCGGTGCTGACCGAGATGCGTTCGATCAGTTGGGCGGTCTCGGCGGAAACCCGCTCGATCTCGGCCAGCTCCTGGCCGGCGGTTTCGGACAGGTGGGCACCGTCCACCACGTCGCGGGTGGCGTTTTCCATGGCCGCCACGGCGTCGCCGGTGTCGGTCTGGATGGTCTTGACGATGGCGCCGATCTGCTTGGTGGCTTCGGCGGACCGTTCTGCCAGGCGCTGCACTTCTTCTGCCACCACCGAGAAGCCGCGACCGGCCTCGCCTGCGGAGGCGGCCTGGATGGCGGCGTTGAGGGCCAGCACGTTGGTCTGTTCGGTGATGTCGGAGATCAGTTCGACGATCTCGCCGATCTCCTGGGAGGATTCGCCGAGGCGCTTGATGCGCTTGGAGGTCTCCTGGATCTTCTCGCGGATTTCGTTCATGCCCTTGATGGTGTCCTCCACCGCGACCGCGCCCTTCTGGGCGGCCTCGAGGGAGCGGCGGGCCACTTGGGCCGATTGCAGGGCGTCTTCCGAGGCGGCGCTCATGGAGCTGGCCATGCTCTGGGCGGTCTCGCCGGCCAGACGCAGTTCCTGGGCCTGGCGCTCGGTGGCGGCGAGCAGTTCGTCGGAGGTCTGCTGGGCGGACTCGGTGGCGGCGGTCACGCGGATGGCGGCGTCGTTGATGCGGCGCACCAATACGGAGAGCTCCTCGATGGTGTAGTTCACCGAGTCGGCGATGGCGCCGGTGATGTCCTCGGTGACGGTGGCGCGCACGGTGAGGTCGCCGTCGGCGAGGTCGCCCATCTCGTTCATGAGGCGCAGGATGGCCTGCTGGGTGCCGTTGCGCTCGGCTTCGGCGGCTTCCTTGAGGCGCTCGGCGGCCTGGCGGCGGCGGGCGATGTCGTCGTTGTAGGTCTTGGCCATCAGCACCAGGCAGGCCACGGTGATCAGGGCACAGAGGATGATCGCCAGGCTGACCCAGGTGAAGAAGCCGGTGTAGGCGCGGGTGTAGCCATCGGCCAAGGCGGTGGTCCTGGTGAGCAGCGGGCCGGAGTTCTGGAAGATCTGGCTGCCGGCCTGCTTGGCCTGGACCAGGCGCTGGATGCTGCCGAGGATGGCGGTGACGGAGCCCAGGTTGTCCTTGCCCACGGCTTCGAGTTCGGCCAGTTTGGCCTTGGCGTCGCTGCCGTCGGCGGTCATCTTCTGGAGCTGTTCGATGAGCTCGCGGAAGGTGTTGGTGTCCTTGCCGAGCAGGAAGGCCACTTCCGGGTCGATCGCGTTGGCCACCAGCAGGGCGTTGGCGTTCTTGGCGATGCGCTGGGTCAGCATCACGACCTGGTTGGCGATGGCGATCTCGCGCGCCGATGCACCGCCTTGCAGCTTGAGGGCCGCCACCTGCTCGGAGAGCTCAAGGAGCTGGGGGTTCTTGGTGTTGATGGTGTTCACCGCCTTGCCCAGGCCGGCCAGGTTCTTTTCCTGGTCGAGCAGGTTGCCGGCGTCCTTGTCGGTCTTCTGCCAGAGTTCGGTGACGGTGTTGAGCTCGTCAGCCACGGCGCTGCTGCCGCCGGGCACCGAGGTGCCTTCCACGTCGCCACCGTTGGTGACGGCGTTAAGCAGGGCATTGAACTGTTCGCGGCTGTTCTTGAGCTCGACGAAGGCCGAGGCCTCGCCCTGCAGGGCCAGTTGGCTGGCCTTGGCGAGCTGCTGGGACAGCGTGCGCATCTGGCCGGCTGCGGTGACGTAGGCGGTGCCAAAGCTGCTGACCCGGATCTGGTAAAGCACGAAGGCAATGGTCAGTGCGGCGAAGATCAGGAAGGGGATCCGCAACAGGCGCAATTGCTCGGCGGCGCTCTTGCCGGCCAGGAAAGGCAGCGGGGCGGTGGTGGGGGCGCCGTCGCCGGAGTCGAGGATGGTGTCCACGTTGCTGGCGGCTGCTTTGCTGCCACCGAGGGACAGTCCGGGTAACTTGAATGCCATTTTTTTCCTCACTCAGCGGATGAAGTCCGCTGCTCCTCCCGAATGGATTTTCATGATTGTGCTGCGTCCAGAAAGCTAGGGTGATTCAGCAGGTCTGCGACCTTCAGGCGCGTCCAGTGGGTGCCGCGGGAATCCCGGAGCTGGTCGCCGATCCAGGGTTGCTCCGGGTCCGGCGAGGCGGGCAGCGCTTCGAAGTCCTCGATGGCACGCAGGCCGAGGGCCCGGCTGACGAGGATGGCGCAGTTCAGGTCGTGGCGCACGCCGACCAGCAGCAGGCGGGCATGCCCGGCGGCGG
This sequence comes from Zoogloea dura, assembly GCF_012927165.1. Classification (GTDB taxonomy): domain Bacteria; phylum Pseudomonadota; class Gammaproteobacteria; order Burkholderiales; family Rhodocyclaceae; genus Zoogloea; species Zoogloea dura. The sequence goes on along the minus strand of NZ_JABBGA010000010.1, from coordinate 30,310 downwards.
CAATCGGTGTGTCATTGTGGAAGGAGGCAAAGTCGACGACGCCGAAAAGGGTGCCGCGCACGCTCGCCAGGCCCCGGAACCAGTGCTGGCTGAGGGGGACCGGCGCCAGCGGGGGGACCGCCAGGATCTCGCCGGCTTCGGTGAGGTCGACGAGCCAGTTGCGTTTGCCGGCCTGGATGGCCAGCAGTGCCGATGCCCGGGTGTCGCGGGCCTCGGCCAGACGCCGGGCGAGGCCGGCCTGGAATTCGTGGAGACTGATCCGCTTGGCCATCGCCCGTCCTCAGCCCATGGCCCGGATTTTCTCGAGGAGTGTCGCGTGGTCCAGGGGTTTGACCATGTAATCGTAGGCCCCTTGACGCAAACCCCAGATCTTGTCGGTCTCGAGGCCCTTGCTGGTGCAGATGATCACCGGGATGTTGCGGGTGGCGTCGTCGCGCACGATGGTCCGGGTGGCCTGGTAGCCGTTGGTACCGGGCATGACCACGTCCATCAGGATGAGGTCGGGCATCTCGGTCTTGCTCTTGACCACCGCCTCATCGCCGCTTTCGGCGGTGACCACCTGGTAGCCGCTCTTCACCAGTACTTCCGAGAGGGCGAGTCTTTCGGTGGGGGAATCGTCTACGACGAGGATTTTCTTGATCGTCATGGGTCCGTCTCGGGCTGATCAGTCGTTGGCCGTGGTCTGGCGGGCTGCCTGGGTATGGGCCGTATGGGCAGCCACCGAGCGCAGCAGGCTTTCCTTGGTGAACGGCTTGGTGAGGTATTCATCGGAGCCTGCGAGCCTGCCACGGGCCCGGTCAAAGAGGCCGTCCTTTGAGGAGAGCATGATGACCGGGGTGGACTTGAGGCGTGCGTTCTTCTTGATCAGGGCGCAGGTCTGATACCCGTCGAGGCGGGGCATCATGATGTCCACGAAGATCAGGTCGGGCGCGTGGTCTGCAATCTTGGAAAGGGCGTCGAAGCCATCTTCGGCGAGCACCACCTGGCAGCCGGCCTGGGCGAGAAAGATCTCGGCACTGCGGCGGATGGTGTTGCTGTCATCGATGACCATGACTTTTATTCCGCTGAGATTCACCTTGATTCTCCAGGAGGCATACCGATGTCGTTGCGGGTGGAACGGGCCGGGGCTGACGGGGAGCCGAAAGGGGGGCGACGGGGGGTCAGATGGCGACCATTTCGAAATCGTCCTTGCGGGCACCGCATTCGGGACAGGTCCAGTTGGGGGGGATGTCTTCCCAGCGGGTGCCGGGGGGGATGCCCTCTTCGGGGGATCCGACTTCCTCGTCGTAGATATAACCGCAGATCAGACACATCCAGGTCCGGAATGGGGAATTGGCCATTTGAGTGCGTTGCGATGATTTCGGCTAGAATCGACTGGATCGTGAATGGTAGCGCAGTCGCAGTTAAATTTGTGCGTCCTCGACCTTCCTAATGACTATAAACCGCAACGATCCCCACCCTCCCCTCGTTCTTGTCTTTGCTGCCGCCGATCCCACGGGTGGCGCCGGTATCCAGGCCGACATCATGACATTGTCAGGCATGGGCTGTCACGCCCTGACGGTCATCACCGCCCTGACCGTCCAGGACACTACTGGCGTTGAGGATGTGCTCGCCATCGATGCCGATTTCGTCGCCGAGCAGGCCCGTGCAGTGCTCGAGGACATGCCCGTGCAAGCCTTCAAGCTCGGTGTGCTGGGCAGTACCGACAACGTGGCGGCGATCGCCGGAATCATCGCCGACTACCCGCACATCCCCGTGGTGGTCGATCCGGTGATTGCCTCCGGGCGGGGCGACGAGCTGGCTTCCGAGGGCATGCTGGAGGCGCTGTGCGAGCTGATCCTGCCGCAGGCCACGGTGATCACGCCGAATACCATGGAGGCCCGCCGCCTGGTGGCCAGCCTGCCGGACGGCCAGGACGGCGGCGGCACCCTGTCTGATTGCGCCCAGCATCTGCTGGAGGCGGGCTGCGAGTACGTGCTGATCACCGGCTCCCACGCCCAGACGCCCCAGGTGGTGAATACGCTTTACGGTGCCGGCGGGGTGATCCGCGCTGACAGCTGGGAGCGCCTGCCGGGCAGCTACCACGGTTCGGGCTGTACGCTGGCATCCGCCGTGGCGGCAGCCCTGGCCCACGGGCTGGAGATGCCCGAGGCGGTCTTCGAGGCCCAGGGCTTCACCTGGCAGTCCCTGGCCAGCGCCTTCCGGCCTGGCATGGGGCAGCATATTCCCAACCGTTTTTTCTGGGCCCATCCGGGCCGTGACGACGAGGAAGCCTGATGGCCCTGCGCGGACTTTACGCGGTGACCCCCGACTGGCTGGACACCGCCATCCTCCTTGATGCCGTGGGCCGCGTGCTTGAAGGCCGGCCGGCGCTGCTGCAATACCGCAGCAAGGCCACCGACCCGGCCCTGCGTCGGGAGCAGGCCTCGCGGCTGCTGGCCCTGTGCCGTGCAGCCGGGGTGCCGCTGCTGATCAATGACGACCTGCCGCTGGCTCTCGAGCTCGGCGCCGATGGTGCTCACCTGGGGCGCGATGACGGTGATCTGGCTGAGGCGCGGCGCGCGCTGGGGCCGGGCCGCATCCTCGGGGCGAGCTGCTACGGCGAGTGGTCGCGGGCCGAAGCCGCAGCGGTTGCCGGTGTCGACTACGTGGCCTTCGGGGCCATGTATCCCTCGTCCACCAAGCCCCTGGCGCCGTGCGCGCCGGTCAGCCTGATCACCCGCGCGAAGGCTGAGCTGGGCCTGCCGGTGGCGGCCATCGGCGGCATCACCCTGGACAATGCGCGCCCCCTGATCCAGGCCGGCACCGACCTGCCGGCGGTGATCAGCGACCTGTTTTCCGCGCCCGACCCGGCCGCCCGCGCGGCGGCCTTCGCCGGGCTGTTTGAATGACCTCTTGGAAAGTCCCCGTATGACCAGTCGCAACGAAGAGCTCTTTGCCCGCGCCCAGCGCACCATCCCCGGCGGCGTCAATTCGCCGGTCCGGGCTTTCCGCTCGGTGGGCGGTACCCCGCGTTTCCTGAAGAAGGCGCTGGGCGCCCGGGTGTGGGACGCGGATGGCAAGGAATACCTGGACTACGTGGGCTCCTGGGGCCCGGCCATCCTCGGCCACGCCGACCCGGTGGTGGTCGAGGCGGTGCGTGCGGCGGCCCTCGAGGGCCTGTCCTTCGGCGCGCCGACCGAGCGCGAGATCGACATGGCCGAGCGCCTGTGCGAGCTGCTGCCCAGCCTCGAGATGGTGCGTCTGGTCTCCAGCGGCACCGAGGCGACGATGAGCGCGATCCGCCTGGCCCGGGGCTTCACCGGCCGCGATGCGATCATCAAGTTCGAGGGCTGCTACCACGGTCACGCCGACAGCCTGCTGGTGAAGGCCGGCTCCGGTCTGCTGACCTTCGGCAATCCGTCCTCCGCCGGGGTGCCCGAAGACTTCGCCAAGCACACCGTGGTGCTCGACTACAACGATCCGGCCCAGCTCGAGGAAACCTTCAAGGCTCGCGGTGCGGAGATCGCCTGCGTGATCATCGAGCCGGTGGCCGGCAACATGAACCTGGTCAAGCCCTCGGCCGAGTTCATGCACCTGCTCCGTCGCCTGTGCACCGAGTACGGCAGTGTGCTGATCTTCGACGAGGTGATGACCGGCTTCCGGGTCGGGCCGCGGGGCGTGCAGGGCCTGTTCGGCATCACGCCCGACCTGACTACGCTGGGCAAGGTGATCGGTGGCGGCATGCCGGTGGGCGCCTTCGGCGGCCGTCGCGACATCATGGAAAAGATCGCCCCGCTGGGGGGCGTGTACCAGGCGGGGACGCTGTCGGGCAGCCCGGTGGCCGTGGCCGCAGGGCTGGCCAGCCTCGAGCAGATCGCCCGGCCGGGTTTCTACGAGACCCTCACGGCGCGCACCGAGCGCCTGGTTTCGGGGCTCAACGCCGCTGCGGCAAGGCATGGCGTGCGCTTCGTGGCCGATTCGGTGGGAGGCATGTTCGGCCTCTACTTCGCCGCCGCGGTGCCGCGCAGCTACGCGGAGGTGATGGGCTCCGACAAGGAGAGCTTCAACCGCTTCTTCCACGCCATGCTGGATGCCGGCCACTATTTTGCGCCGTCGGCCTTCGAGGCCGGCTTCGTGTCCGCGGCCCATTCCGAAGCAGACATCGACAGCACCGTCGCGGCTGCGGACGCCTGGTTCGCGGCCAACGCCGGCTGAGCGGCCTGCTTGTAGGGGCGGATGAATCCGCCCCTACATCAGGAAGATGGTCGCCAGGCCCAGGAAGATGAAGAAGCCGCCGGAGTCGGTCACGGCGGTGATGATCACGCTGGAGCCTACCGCCGGATCCTGGCCGAAGCGGTGGCGGATCATCGGTGCCATCACGCCCACGATCGCGGCCAGCAGCAGGTTGAGGGTCATGGCGGCGGTCATCACGGCGCCGAGCTTGCCGCTGCCGTAGAGGATCCAGGACAGCACGCCGAGCAGGCCGCCCCACGCGATGCCGTTGATCAGGGCGACGCCCATTTCCTTTTTGAGGAGCCGGGTCAGGGCTTCGTCCTGGACCTGGCCCATGGCGATGCCGCGCACGATCATGGTGATGGTCTGGTTACCCGAATTGCCGCCGATGCCGGCGACGATGGGCATCAGTGCGGCGAGGGCCACCAGCTTTTCGATGGAGCCTTCGAAGGCTCCGATCACCCGGCTGGCGATGAAGGCGGTGACCAGGTTGACGGCCAGCCAGGCCCAGCGGTTCTTCACCGAGTCCCAGACCGGCGCGAAGATGTCTTCGCCTTCGCGCAGACCGGCCTGGTTGAGCAGTTCGCTTTCGGTTTCTTCGCGGATGAAGTCCACCACCGTGGCCACCGTCACCCGGCCGACCAGCTTGCGGTGGTAGTCCACCACCGGGGCTGACACCAGGTCGTAGCGCTCGAAGGCCTGGGCCGCGGTTTCGGCCTCGTCGGCGGGCTCGAGGGTCAGGGTGTCGGTGAGCATGATCTCGCTCACCTCGGTTTCCGGGTCGTTCAGCAGCAGCCGGTTGATCGGAAGCACGCCGCGCAGGTGTTCGTCCCGGTCCACCACGAAGAGCTGGTCGGTGTGATCGGGCAGCTCGTCGAAGCGGCGCAGGTAGCGCAGCACCACTTCGAGGCTGACGTCCTCGCGGACGGTGACCATCTCGAAATCCATCAGCGCGCCGACCGAATCCTCGGGGTAGGACATGGCTGCCCGCAACTGCTCGCGTTCCTCGGGTTCGAGGCCCTGGTACACCGCCTCCATCACCTCGTGGGGGAGGTCGGGCGCCAGGTCGGCCAGCTCGTCCGCATCCAGCTGTTCGGCCGCCGCGCGCAGGGAGGCCGAGTCCATGGCCTCGATCAGGGACTCGCGGACCGCGTCGGAGACTTCCAGCAGGATCTCGCCGTCCCGTTCGGCCTTGACCAGGTCCCATACGAACAGACGTTCGCTGACCGGCAGGGCTTCGAGGATGTGGGCGACGTCGGCCGAGTGCAGGCTGTCGAGCTTGTGGGTCAGCTCGTTGATGTGCTGCTTGTGGACGAGGTTCTCCACCAGGTCGTGCTTGGGCATGTCCTGGCGATGGACGAGGTCTTCGACCAGCTTGTGGCGGGCGAGCAGGTGCTGCACCTCACGCAGGTGGATGTCCAGGTCGTCGTGTTGCTGGAGGTCGTCGGCTTCGGCCATGGTGCTGGTCCCGTGGGCGGCGGGGCGCCGGGTGGCGCGCAGGGAGCGGATTCTACGGCGTTTGTTGCGCCGCGGCGACGAGCTTTGTCACGCCAGCCGGAAGTTTTTGTTCAGGGCCAGGCGCGGGCGCCGAACATCATGCGTTTGGCCACGAAATGGCGGGCGGGCGGCAGCAGGTCGAGGGCGAACAGGCCGGCGCCGCGCAGGTGCTTGAGGGGCGCCGCGGCGGTGCTGAACAGGCGCACCAGGCCATCGGTGAAGCGGATCGTGCCCTGGCGGTCGAGCTGGCGGGCGCGGGCGTAGGCGGCCAGGGTGTCGGCTGCGCCGGGGTCGCCACCGGCTCGGAGCAGGGTCTGGGCGCAGGCCCAGACGTCACGCAGGGCCAGGTTGTAGCCCTGGCCGGCCACCGGGTGCAGGGTCTGGGCGGCGTTGCCGAGCCATACGGTGCGCTGCCCGACCGGGTTGGGGCGGTAGCGCAGCAGCAGCGGGTAGCGGGCGCGCGACCCCACCGAGGCGAAGCGCAGGCGGCTGCCGAAGTGGGCCTGCAGGCGGGCCAGGTAAGTGTCGTCGTCGAGGGCCATCAGGGCGTCGGCGTCGTCGGGTGCGGCGGTATGCACGATGGCGCAGCCGCTGCCACAGGGCAGGACGGCCAGCGGGCCTTGTGGCGTGAAGCGTTCCCAGGCCCGCTGGCCATGGGCTGCGGCCGGCGTGGCGATGCTGATCACCGCGTGCTGGCCGTAGTCGCGCTCGATCAGGCCGGTGTCATCGCTGCCCTGGATGGCCCCTTCTGCGCAGGCGGCGAGGCGGGCGCTCAGGTGGCTGCCGTCGGCGAGGCTGATCAGCACATCCTCGGCGCCGGCCGCCAGGCCGCTGACGCTGGCATTGTCGCGAACCGGAATGCCGGTGGCGCCGAGCGCATCGTCGAGGGCCGCGGCCAGGTCGCCGGCGGCGACCACGTAGCCGAGGGCGGGCTGGCCGTATTCGTCGGCCCGCAGCAGGGCGCGGCCGAGGCCGCCCTGGTGGGACACGTGGATGGTCTTGATGGGCGTGGCCGGCAGGCGCGACCAGACGCCCAGCCGCTCCAGGGTCAGCCGGGTGCCGTGGGACAGGGCCAGCACGCGCGGGTCCTGGCGCGCCGCGCCGCGGGGGCGGGCGTCCAGCAGCACGATGTCGAGGCCGGCATCCTTGAGGGCCAGCGCGAGGGTCATGCCCACCGGGCCGGCGCCGATGATGGCGAGGTCGTGGCGCTCCATCAGGCCTCCCGCATCAGGGCTTCGATGTCGGCCACGCTCTTGGGCGCGGAGCCGGTGATCAGCTCGCAGCCGTCGGCGGTGACGAGGGCGTCGTCCTCGATGCGGATGCCGATGTTCCAGAAGGCTTCCGGCACGCCGTCGGCCGGGCGGATGTAGCAGCCGGGTTCGATGGTCAGTACGTTGCCGGCGACCAGCGGGCGCCACTCGCCAGCCAGCTTGTACTCACCGGCATCGTGCACGTCCAGGCCCAGCCAGTGGCCGGTGCGATGCATGTAGAACTGGCGGTAGCTGCCGGATTCGAGCACGCCGTCGAGGCTGCCTTCGAGCAGGCCGAGGTCGATGAAGCCCTGGGCCAGCACCCGGGTGGCGGCATCGTGGGGGTCGTTCCAGCCGGCGCCGGCGCGGGTCACGGCCATGGCTGCGGCCTGGGCGGCCAGCACCAGTTCGTAGGCGGCCTTCTGCGGGCCGCTGAAGCGGCCATTGACCGGGAAGGTACGGGTGATGTCGGAAGCGTAGCCGTCGAGTTCGCAGCCGGCGTCGATCAGCAGCAGGTCGCCGTCCTTGAGCAGGGCGTCGTTCTCGACGTAGTGCAGCACGCAGGCGTTGGCGCCGCCGGCAACGATGGAGCTGTAGGCGGGGGCCTGGCTGCCGTGGCGGCGGAATTCGTGCAGCAACTCGGCCTCGATCTCGTATTCCCAGGCGCCCGGGCGGGTGGCGCGCATGGCACGGCGGTGGGCGCCGCCGGAGATGTCTGCGGCACGGCGCATGATGGCCAGTTCGGCCTCGTCCTTGATCAGGCGCATCTCGTCGACGAGGCTGCGCACGTCGCGGATCAGGGACGGGGCGTGGGCGCCGCTGCGTGCCATGGCACGGACCCGGTTGAGGGCCCCGGTGACGCGGGCATCCCAGGCGTCGTCGTAGCCCACCGAGTGGAAGACGGCGGGCTGGTTGGCGAACAGGGTCGTGAGCTGCTCGTCCAGCTCGGCGATGGGGTGGGCTTCGTCGAAGCCGAAGGTCTCGCGGGCGGCCTCTGGGCCGTGCCGGTAGCCGTCCCAGATCTCGCGCTCGATGTCCTTGCTGCGGCAGAACAGCAGGCTGCGGGGCGCTTCGCCGGCCACCAGCACCAGCACCGCCTCTGGTTCACGGAAGCCGGTCAGGTAGTAGAAGTAGCTGTCGAAGCGGTAGCTGTAGTGGGCGTCCCGGTTGCGGATGCGCTCCGGGGCGGTGGCGATGATGGCGACGCCGCCGCCGGCAGCTTGCATGGTCTGGAGCAGCCGGGTGCGACGGGCCTGGAAGGGGGTGATGTCGAGGGGCATGGCGGTGTCCGGTGGCGGTGTTCTGGGATTGACTGCGCTGGGCGCGGAACGTTGCGAGCTTAGCCGATTGCCTGCCGGCCGGTGCGCAGGCTGGTGTCGAGGTCGAGCAGGCGCTGCGGGGTGCCCACATCCACCCAGCGGCCGTCGAGGCGGTTGCCGCTGACCTGGCCGCGGGCCATGGCGGCACGCAGCAGGGGGGCGAGCTTGGCCGGGGCGTCCGGCGAGAGGCCGGCGAAGAGCGCCGGGTGGTAGGCCCCCAGGCCGGAGAAGGTGAGGCGTTCGCCGCCTTCGTCGCGCACCAGGCCGTCGGCCTGCAGGCCGAAGTCGCCTGCGGGGTTGTGCTCCGGGTTGGCCACCAGCAGCAGGTGGGCGAGGCGGCCGTCGCCGCCCAGACCGGCCGCGGCACGACCCAGGGCGTCGAAGTCGGCATCGCAGAAGACGTCGCCATTGACCACGATGAAGGGCCCGTCGCCGAGCAGGGGCAGGGCTCGGGCAATGCCGCCGGCGGTTTCCAGGGCACTCCCTTCCGGCGAATAGCGGATGCGCACGCCGAAGCGGGATCCGTCGCCGAGGGCCGCCTCGATCATCGCACCCAGGTGGGCGTGGTTGATGACCAGATCGCGGCAGCCCGCGGCGGCCAGGCGTTCGATGTGCCAGACGATCAGCGGCTTGCCCCCCGCCTCGAGGAGCGGTTTAGGGCAGTGGTCGGTGAGGGGGCGCATGCGTTCGCCGCGGCCGGCGGCGAGGATCATCGCTTTCATGGGGCGCTCAGAAGGAATAGCCGATTTCGGTGACGGTCGGTTCCAGTTGCTCCAGCAGGCGCAGCAGCGGCCGCAGCTCGCCGTAGCGCTCGCAGGCCTTGCGCAGGTAGTGCATGACCAGGGGCATGTCCTTCAGGTAGCCGTCCTTGCCGTCCCGGTGGTACAGGCGGGCGAAGATGCCCAGTACCTTGATGTGGCGCTGCACGCCCATCCACTCGTAGTCCCGGTGGAATTCGGCAAAGTTCTCGCGCACCGGCAGGCCGAGGGCGCGGGCGGTTTCCCAGTAGCGGGCCAGCAGGTCGAGGGCGAAATCCTCTTCCCAGTGGATGTAGGCGTCCTTGAGCAGGGAGGCGAGGTCGTAGCTCATGGGGCCGTACACGGCATCCTGGAAGTCGAGAACGCCGGGGTTGGGGCTGGACAGCATCAGGTTGCGGCTGTGGAAGTCACGGTGCACGAAGACCTTGGGCTCGGCCATGTTGACGTCCAGGATGCGCTCGAAAACCTCGTACAGCTGGGTCGCCTGCTTGTCGGTGAGGGTGACGCCCTTGTGGCGGCTCACGTACCACACCGGGAAGAGTTCCAGCTCGCGCATCAGCAGCTCGCGGCTGTACTCGGGCAGGGCGTCGGGGCGGCTGGCCTTCTGGATGCAGATCAGGGCGCCGAGGGCGTCTGCATACAGGTTGTGGGCATTGTCCTTGGTGAGAGCCTGCAGATAGGTGGTGCTGCCCAGGTCGGACAGCAGCAGGAAGCCCTGTTCCAGATCCTGCCGGATCAGGGCGGGGACATGGGCGCCGGCGGCGCCGAAGAGCTCGGCTACATGCACGAAGGGACGGCAGTCTTCGTGGCTCGGCGGTGCATCCATGGCGATCAGGGTGACCGGGTCGTCCGCGAAGGTGACGCGGAAATAGCGTCGGAAGCTGGCGTCGGCGCTGGCCGGGGCGAGTTCGAAGGGGCGGCCGGGAAATTCGGCGGCGATCCAGGACTGGAGTTGTTGGCGTCGTTCCACGGGAGTCGGAGATGCGTTCGTGTAAAATCGCGCAGTTTATCAAACCATGCGGTCGGCTCGCCGGCTGGTTCCAGTCCCCGGATGAAACCACGTACCCAGTTGCGCTTCCTGTCCATTGCCTTGTTCGCCCTGTGGGGGCGAGCGGGGGCCGAGGATCTCCCGCCCTTCGTGGTGTCGCCGGCCTTGCTGGGCAAGCCCGCGGCCAGCCGGCCCGTGCCCCGGGCTGCCACGCAGCCGCCCGCTGCAGCCGCAGCCACGCAGCCGCCTGCCGCTGCAGCAGCCAGGTCCGCGGCCGCGGCGCCGGGTCGTGCTGCCGCAGCTGCCACGCCGGCCAGGCCGGGGCGCAAGGCTGCGCCGCCGGCGCCCCAGGATCCCGAGCTGCTCCCCGGGGCAACCCGGATCACCGGCGACCGCGTGTTCGGCCGCCAGGATACGGACGTGGCGGCCGAAGGCTCGGCGGTGCTGGTGCGTGACGCCACCCGGGTGAGTGCCGACCGACTGCAGTATTTCGAGCTGACCGATGAGGTCGAGGCCACCGGCAACGTCAAGGTGACCCGCGGTACCGACGAGATGAGCGGCCCGCATGCCCGCATGAAGGTGCAGGAGCAGGTCGGGGTGTTTGATTCCCCGCGCTATGCCATCAGCCGCCCGGCGCGTCCGCCACGGCCGGGCCAGGCGCCGCTGCTCCCCGGTCAGGCCCTGCCCGCCAGCCAGCAGCCGATCAGCGGCCACGGCGATGCCGATTCGCTGGTGCTTGAGGGGGAGAACCAGTTCCGCCTGTTCAATGCGACCTGGACCAGCTGCAAGCCCGACCGCCCCGACTGGTATCTCAAGGCCAAGGAGCTCGACCTCGACTACGACGCCGAGGTGGGGGAGGCCCGCAGCGGCACCATGTGGTTCAAGGATGTGCCCATCGCCTACCTGCCCTGGGCCGACTTCCCCCTCGGCGAGAGCCGCAAGTCCGGCCTGCTGTCGCCGACCTTCGGCACGTCCAACAAGGTCGGCTTCGACCTCACGGTGCCTTACTACTTCAACCTGGCGCCCAACTACGACGACACCCTGACCACCCGCCTGATGGGGCGCCGTGGCCTGCAGTTCCGCAACGAGGCCCGCTACATCGACCCGATGTACAAGGGTATCGCCTATGTCGAATACATGCCCGACGACCAGGTCGAAGGGCGCAGCCGGTATGCCGGCTCGATCCGCCATGATCAGAACTTTGGCGGCGGCTGGAGCAGCAACGTCAATTTCAACGGGGTGTCCGACCCGCGTTACTTCATCGACCTGAGTTCGCGCCTGACCCTGACCTCCCAGGTCAACCTGCTGCGCCAAGGCTCGGTGACCTACGCCGGCGGTGGCTGGTGGTCGGCCACCGGCATGTTGCAGGCCTACCAGACCCTCACCGATCCGAAGACGGGGGCCACGATCGCCACGCCCTACAAGCGGCTGCCCCAGCTCACGCTCACGGCGAACCGCCCTGAACTGCCCGGTGGTGTGACCTTCCAGCTGGCCAGCGAATACGTGGATTTCAGCCACCCGACCTTCGACGAAGGGCGCCGGCTGACCTTCTATCCGCAGCTTTCGCTGCCGCTGCAGACGGCCTCCTTCTTCGTGACCCCGAAGATCGGCGTGCACACCACCCGTTACGAGCTTGACCGGCGCCTCAGCGCGGGGGACAACTCCCTGACCCGCACGCTGCCCATCGTGTCGGTGGATAGCGGCGTGACCTTCGAGCGGGACACCCAGTTCGGCGGCCGGGACTTCGTGCAGACCCTCGAGCCGCGTATCTACTACTTGTACGTGCCCTACCGCGACCAGTCGACCATCCCGAACTTCGACTCGGGCTTCTACGACTTCAACTTCGCGCAGATCTTCGCCGAGAACGTCTACACCGGTGGCGACCGCATCTCCAACGCCAACCAGATCACCACCGCGGTGCAGAGCCGCCTGATCGATCCGCAGACCGGCGCCGAGACCGTGCGGGCGGCTCTGGGGCAGCGCTACTACCTGGTCGACCAGCGGGTCACCCTGAACAAGGACACCCCGGCCCGCACCGGCAAGCAGGCCGACCTGCTGGCCGCCCTGGGCCTCACCATTGCGCCCAAGACCCAGCTCGACACCGCCTGGCAGTACAACCCGCGGGACAACTGGACCGAGCGTTTCAACTTCGGTTTCCGTTTCCAGCCGGCCTATGCCAAGACCCTCGGCGTGAGCTGGCGCTACCGCCGCAACTATTCCACCGACCCGGCCAACCCCAACGGTTTCCGGGACATCGACCTGACCGGCCAATGGCCCCTGTGGGGCAACTGGTACGGGGTCGGGCGCTACAACCGCAACCTGCGTGACCACCGCCTGACCCAGGGTATTGCAGGCGTCGAATACAACGCCGGCTGCTGGGTCTTCCGCGGTGTGGTGCAGCACCTCACCACCAGTGCCACCGACGTCACCCGTGCCTTCTTCTTCCAGCTCGAGTTCAACGGCGCCGGCAGCCTGGGGTCCAGCCCCCTCAACGTGCTCCGCCGCAGCGTTCCCGGCTATGGGAAGATCAACGACGGCTCCAACCCCTTCGCCAACGACGACGAATTCTGAAAGCGCTCCCTCGACCCATGAAACTGATCGTTTCCCTTATCGCCGCTTCCGTCATTTCCAGTGCGGCCCTTGCCGCCGGCCCCGTCGAGGTGGACCGCATCGTGGCGGTCGTGAACAGCGAAGTCATCACCCTCTCCGACCTGCGTCAGCGCGTCGCCCAGGTGACCCGCCAGCTCACCCGTCAGGGCACCACGCTGCCGCCGGCCGACGTGCTCGAAAAGCAGGTCCTCGAGCGCCAGATCATGGAGCGGCTGCAGATCCAGCTGGCCAATGAAACCTCCCTGCGGGTGGACGACCTCACCCTCGACCGCGCAGTGGGGCGGATCGCCGATAGCAACAAGATGTCGATGACCCAGTTCCGCAAGGCACTCGAGCAGGACGGCCTTTCCTGGGAGCGCTTCCGCGAGGAGGTGCGCAACGAAATGCTGCTGACCCGGGTACGCGAGCGCGAGGTGGACGGCCGCATCGTGGTGTCCGACGCAGAGGTGAGCAACTTCCTCACCCATCCCGAGAGCGCCGGCGGGCAGGAGGAGTACAACCTCTCCCACATCCTGTTCCGGGCGCCGGATGGCGCGACCCCCGAACAACTGGCCCGCCTGCGCACCAAGGCCGAGGACGTGGCGGCCCGGGTGGCCCGTGGCGAGCCCTTCGACAAGCTGGCGGCCAGCTACTCGGATGCCCCCGATGCCCTGACCGGCGGTAATCTCGGCTGGCGTGGCGCCGATCGCCTGCCCAGCCTGTTCGCCGAGGCGGTTACCGGGCTGAAGCCTGGTGAAACCACCGCCATCCTGCGCAGCGCCGCCGGTTTCCACATTGTCCGGGTGGTCGATCGCAAGGGCGGCGGGCAGTCCGGTGTGCCGGCCCAGGTGCAGCAGACCCGCGCCCGCCACATCCTCATCAAGACCAGCGAAGTGGTGACCGACGCGGATGCGCGCCGCCGTCTCGCCGACCTGCGTGAAAGCGTCGTGCAGGGCGGGGCCAACTTTGGCGAGCTGGCCCGCATGCATTCGGCCGATCTGTCCGCTTCCAAGGGCGGGGACCTGGGCTGGATCTACCCGGGTGACACCGTGCCGGAGTTCGAGCAGGGCATGGACGCCCTCAAGCCCGGCGAGGTCAGCCAGCCGATCCAGTCGCCCTTTGGCTGGCACCTGATCCTCGTCGAGGATCGTCGGGTCCAGGACGTCTCCGACGAGCGCAAGCGCGCCGCCGCCCGCAATGCCCTGCGAGAGCGCAAGTCCGACGAGGCCTACCAGGATTGGCTGCGCCAGCTGCGCGACCGGGCCTACGTGGAGTATCGCCAGGAAGAGCGATAGGCAGTCCTCCGGGCCGCCGGTGGCCGGGTCTCACCCGGCGCCGGCGGCCTTTGTGTTTTTGGGGACCCCGCCTGGTGAACCCGCGGCCCTGCCCGGCTGTCCACTGGCTCCCATCCCTTTTCCGTACCTGGAATTCCGCATCATGAGTCTGCCCACCTTTGCGATCACCAGCGGCGAACCTGCCGGTGTCGGCCCCGATCTCTGTGCCGCCTTGCCCCGCCGCGAATGGCCCGCCCGCCTGGTGGTCATCGGCGACCGGGAGATGATCGCGGCGCGCATCCATGCCGTCGAGCCGGCCCTCGACATCCTCGCCTACCAGCCCGACGGCGCCCCCCGGCCGGGGGCGCTGGAAGTCCTGCATGTGCCGCTGGCGGTGGCCGCTACGGCCGGCCGGCTCGAGCCCCTGAATGGCCGCTACGTGCTCGATGTGCTCGACCGGGCCATCGCCGGCTGCAAGTCCGGAGAGTTTGCCGGCATGGTCACTGCGCCGGTGCACAAGGGCATCATCTGCGACGCCGGTGTGCCCTTTTCCGGCCACACCGAATACCTGGCCGAGGCCACGGCCACCCCGCTGGTGGTGATGATGTTGGTGGGCGGCGGTATGCGCGTGGCGCTGGCGACCACCCATCTGCCCCTCAAGGACGTCCCCGCCGCAATCACCCGCCCGCTGCTCACCGACACCCTGCGCATCCTGCACCAGGATTTGAAGGCGCGCTTCGGCCTCGCCGCGCCGCGCATCCTGGTGGCGGGTCTCAACCCGCATGCCGGCGAAGGCGGCCACATGGGCATGGAGGAGATCGAAGTGATCACGCCGGTGCTGGAGGCGCTGCGCGCCGAGGGCATGGACCTGCGCGGCCCGCTGCCGGCCGATACCCTGTTCGTGCCGCACACCCTCGAACAGGGGGACGCGGTGCTGGCCATGTTCCATGATCAGGGGCTGCCGGTGCTCAAGCACGCCAGCTTCGGCGGCGGGGTCAACGTGACCCTGGGCCTGCCCATCATCCGGACCTCGGTGGACCATGGCACGGCGCTGGATCTGGCCGGCTCCGGCCGGGCCGACCCGGGCAGCCTGTTCGCGGCGGTCGAGCTGGCCATCGCCATGGCCAAGGGACGCCGCCCGTGACCGATCGCCGTCGCCTGATCCTGGGAGGGCTGTCGGCCCTCGGCCTGGCCGCCTGTGGCGAACTGCAGAAACGTCCCGAGCCGGTGGCCG
This sequence comes from Zoogloea dura, assembly GCF_012927165.1. GTDB lineage: Bacteria > Pseudomonadota > Gammaproteobacteria > Burkholderiales > Rhodocyclaceae > Zoogloea > Zoogloea dura. Next base: position 15,186 of record NZ_JABBGA010000010.1, on the reverse strand, counting down.
CCAGGGTGGGCCGCAAGCCGCGCATCGCCCTGGCCCTGGGGGGCGGTGCCGCCCGAGGTTTTGCCCACATCGGGGTGATCAAGGCCCTCGAAACCAATGGCATCCTGCCAGATATTGTGGTCGGCACCAGCGCCGGCTCGGTGGTCGGTGCGCTGTATGCCGCCGGCCACGGCCCCTTCGACCTGCAGAAGCTTGCCATCCAGCTGGATGAATCGTCGGTGACCGACTGGAGCCTCTTCGACCGTGGCGTGATCAAGGGCGAGGCGCTGGAGCGCTTCATCAACACCCATGTCGGCAACAAGCCGCTGGAGGGGCTGAAGCGCCGCTTTGCGGCCGTGGCCACCGACCTGCAGAGCGGCGAGCCGATCATCTTCCAGCGCGGCAACACTGGCACCGCCGTGCGCGCGTCCTCGTCGATCCCCGGGGTGTTTCCGCCGGTGGCGATCAATGGCCGCGAGTACGTGGATGGCGGGCTGGTGGCGCCGATCCCGGTGCGGGAGGCGCGCAGCATGGGCGCCGACCTGGTCATCGCCGTGGATATCTCGGGGCGCCCCAGCGGCAAGAAGAACCAGGGCAGCGTGGATGTGCTCCTCGATACCATCTCCATCATGGGCGGTGCCCTGGGCAAGGTGGAACTGGCGGACGCCGACGTGGTGATCCGCCCCGAGTTGCGCGGTTTGCCGGCCACCAACTTCCAGCAGCGCCACGAAGCCATCCTGGAGGGCGAGAAGGTCGGCTTCGCCGCGGTGGCGCGGGTCCGCGAGGCCATCGCGGCCTGGGACAAGAAAAACGGTTGAGGATCATCGAATGAGTGAACAACACCAGGCCCGCAAGCGTTTCGGCCAGAATTTCCTGTCGGACCCCAACATCATCCGCAAGATCATCGACGCCATCCGTCCCGTGGAGGGCGAGCGCATCGTCGAGATCGGCCCGGGGCTGGGGGCGATGACCGAACCCCTGATGGAGCGTCTGGGCCACCTGCATGTGGTGGAGATCGACCGCGACCTGATCGCCCGCCTGAAGACGACCCATCCGCCCGAGCGGCTGACCATCCACGAGGGTGATGCCCTCAAGTTCGATTTCGGCAGCCTGGCGGCGGATGGAACGCCGCTGCGGGTGGTGGGCAATCTGCCCTACAACATCTCCACGCCCATCCTCTTCCACCTGGCGGACTTCGCCGAGCGGGTCAAGGACATGACCTTCATGCTGCAGAAGGAGGTGGTGATGCGCATGGTGGCGGAGCCCGGCACGGAGGAATACGGGCGCCTGTCGGTGATGCTGCAGTACCGCTTCAACATGGGGCGGCTGTTCGATGTGCCGCCGGGGGCCTTCCGCCCGGCGCCCAAGGTGATGTCCAGCATTGTGCGGATGGTGCCGCGCCCGGTGACGGAATGCACCGCGGCCGATTACGCCCTGCTCGGCAAGATCGTCACCGCAGCCTTTGGCCAGCGCCGCAAGACCTTGCGCAACACCCTGCGGGGCTGGCTCGACGAGGCCGACTTTGCGGCCCTGGCCCTCGACCCCGGCCTGCGTGGCGAGAAGCTGAGCGTCGCGGAGTTTGTGCGGATCGCCGACTACCTGGCTGCGGCCGGCAGGGGCGGCGCTCCGGCGTAAACGGCAGCGATCCCGGGCAGGGCCGGGATCGTGTGGGCTACCGTGTCCTGCGCTGAGGCTCAGTCCTTCTTCAGCGGGCAGGTGTTGAGCCCGATCAGGGGATAGACCGGGCAGAAGCCGGTCAGCCCGGTGGCCAGGGGCACCACGCCGATCCACGCCCAGACGGGGCCGCCCATGACAGCCCAGGCCACCAGGGCCACGCCGCCGCCGATCCGCAAGACCTTGTCGATACCACCTACATTCGTTTTCATGATTGCCTCCTGGGCAGGAATGGGTTGATGTGGGCCCATTTCAGCATTCAGGGATGGCGAGCGTCTGTAACCAAGGTTACACAGCCTCCCCTCAGTTCCCTTCAGCCGCCAGCGAGACGGCGCAGGCCGGCGGGGTCGAGGATCTCCACCTGCTCCCGTGACAGGGCCACCAGCCCTTGCTCCGCCAGCCCCTTGAGGAGCCGGCTGACAATCTCGCGCACGCTGCCCAGTTCGTCGGCCAGGTGCTGGTGGGTGGTGTGGATGCGGGTGCCCTTGCCCAGCAGCAGGGCGGCGAGGCGCTGGTCCAGCTTGCGGAAGGCGACCTCCTCGATCAGCTGCATGAGGTCGGCGATGCGCTCGGAGAAGAGCTGGAAGACAAAGTCACGGAAGGCGGTTTCGGCGAGCAAGGCCTGGAAGTCTTCGACTGGCAGGAGCAGCAGGCGGGTCTCGGCTTCGGTGACGCCCCGGGCGTTGTAGGGCGCCTGACCGAGCAGGCAGGCCGAGGAGATGATGCAGGTCTCCCCGGGCGTGACCCGGTAGAGGGGCAGCTCGCGGCCGTTGGGGGCTGCCTTGATGACCCGGATGCTCCCCGACAGCACGAAGGGAAAGCCCTGGCAGGCCTGGCGTTCGTCGAACAGGGTGGTGCCGGCCGGCACGCCGATGATCCGCGCCCGGCTGCGCAGGCGATCGCGCGCGGCCTCGGGCAGCCTGGCGAGGATCGGGTAGAGGGCGAACAGCGCATCGCCGGCGGGGGCATCGATCATCGCAGGGCTCCGGTCAGGCCTTACTTCAGTTCCACCACCACCGGCGTGTGGTCGGAGGGGCGCTCGAGCTTGCGTGGGGCCTTGTCGGTGTAGCAGGCCGTGCAGTGCTCCACCAGGGGCGCGGAGATCAGCAGGTGGTCGATGCGCAGGCCGAAATTGCGGCGGAAGGCGCCCATCCGGTAATCCCACCAGGAGAAGGCGCGCTCTTCCTGCTCGAACATCCGGAAGGCGTCGGTCAGGCCCAGGTTGATGAGGCGGCGGAAGGCGGCGCGCTCCGGCTCGGACACATGGATCTCGTCCTTCCAGTCGGGGTGGGCGTCGCGGTCTTCCGGGGCGACGTTGTAGTCGCCGGCCAGCACCAGCCGGGGCGTGGCCTTGAGTTCATCCTGCAGCCAGGCGGTGAGGGCCTCCAGCCAGGCCATCTTGTAGGCGAACTTGTCGGAGCCGACCGCCTGCCCGTTGGGGAAGTAGCCGCAGACGATGCGCACGCCGTCCAGGGTGCCGGCGATGATGCGCTTCTGCTCGTCGGCGAAGCCCGGGATGTTGTGGGTCACGTCCGCCAGCGACTGGCGGGTCAGGATGGCCACGCCGTTATAGGTCTTCTGGCCGTTGAACACGGCCTGGTAGCCGGCGGCTTCGATCTCGGCCAGCGGAAAGGCGCTGTTCTCGCACTTGAGCTCCTGCAGGCACAGGGCATCCGGCTGATTGGCCGCGAGCCAGTCGACGACGTGGGGCAGGCGGACCTTGAGGGAGTTGACGTTCCAGGTGGCGATTTTCATGGGGAGAGGGGTAGAGCGTTGGGGCAAGGCGTGCGCCGGGCCGGGCTTGAAGGGGCCGGCGCACGGTGGTTGTCAGCGTTTGGCCTTGTAGCCGGCGTCGTCGAGCAGGCTGTGCCAGAGTCCTTCGGCGAGGCCGGATTCGATCTTGCGGCCGACCACCAGGGCGGGAACGTAGGGCTCGGTACCGAAGCGTTTCTTGAACTCGGCCACCTGCTCGGCGGTTTCGATGGTGGTCTCGCTGAAGGGGATGCCCCGTTTCTTGAGCAGGGCCCGGCCGTCGTCGCAGGGCTTGCCGCAGTCCTTGCCGGTGTAGAGCGTCACCGGAAAGCTGCCGGCCGCCTTGCGGTTCTCGAAGGCCTCGAGGGCGTCGCCCCGATTGGGCTGGACTTTGCGCTCCTCGAACTTCTTGATCGACTGGGGCGGCGGCTGGTCGCTGTACTGTACGCGACCCTGCTCATCCACCCAGCGGTAGGCGCTCTGCGCCGCCGCCGGCAGCGCGGCGGCGAGCAGCAGCGCGGCGAGGCCGGCGCGGGCGGTCACGCAGGCACCATGCCGCTGTGGCGGAGCAGGGCGTCCACCTGGGGTTCGCGGCCGCGGAAGGCCCTGAAGGAGTCGAGGGCCGGGCGGCTGCCGCCGACGGCCAGGATCTCGTCCCAGAAGCGCGCGCCGGTCTCTGCGTCCAGCACGCTGCCCTTGGGCCGCCCGGCTTCCTCGAAGGCGGCGAAGGCGTCGGCGGACAGCACCTCGGCCCACTTGTAGCTGTAGTAACCCGCGGCGTAGCCCCCGGCGAAGATGTGGCTGAAGCTGTTGGGGAAACGGTGCCAGGCCGGCGGCACCAGCACGGCGACTTCCTTGCGGACTTCGGCGAGCAGCTCGAGCACATCCTGCTTTTCAGCGTCGAAGTCCATGTGGATCAGCAGATCGAACAGGGAGAACTCGAGCTGGCGCACGGTCTGCATGCCGCTCTGGAAGTTCTTGGCCGCCAGCATCTTGTCAAAGAGCGCCTGCGGCAGGGGCTCGCCGGTGTCGGCGTGGGCGGTCATCTCGCGGACCACGTCCCACTCCCAGCAGAAGTTCTCCATGAACTGGCTGGGGAGTTCGACGGCGTCCCATTCCACGCCATGGATGCCGGAGACGGCGAGGTCGTCCACCCGGGTCAGCAGGTGGTGCAGGCCATGGCCGCTTTCGTGGAAGAGGGTGATCACGTCGTCGTGGCTGAAGGTGGCGGGCTTGCCGCCGACCGGGCCGGGGAAGTTGCAGACCAGGTAGGCCACCGGGGTCTCGATACCCTGGGCGAGGCGCCGGCGGGTGATCGCGGAGTCCATCCAGGCGCCGCCCTTCTTTGTGTCGCGGGCGTACAGGTCGAGGTAGAACTGGCCGACCAGCTGGCCGTCCCGCTCGATCCGGAAGAAGCGCACATCCGGGTGCCACACCGGGCCGCTGTCGGGCTTGATGCTCACCTGGTAGAGCTTCTGGATGACCCCGAAGAGGCCGTCGAGGACCTTGGGCTCGGGCAGGTATTCCTTCACTTCCTGTTCGGAGAAGGCGTAGCGGGCGACCCGCAGCTTCTCCGATACATAGGCCACATCCCAGGGCTCGAGCGGTGTCAGGCCGAGCTCGTCGCGGGCGAAGGCGGTGAGTTCGGCCAGGTCGCGCTCGGCAAAGGGCTTGGCCTTGGCGGCCAGTTCGCGCAGGAAGCCGAGGACCTGCGCCGGGGTGTCGGCCATCTTGGGCACCAGGGATACTTCGGCATAGTTGGCGTAGCCGAGCATGTGGGCTTCTTCGGCACGCAGGGCGAGGAGGCGCTTGATCAGCGGGCTGTTGTCCCATTCGGGCTTGCTGTAGCCGTTGTCGATCTCCGCTGCGCGGGTGGCGTAAGCGCGGTAGAGTGTCTCCCTCAGGACCCGGTTGTCGGCGTATTGCATGACCGGCAGGTAGGAGGGCATCCTGAGGCCGAATTTCCAGCCGCTCTGGCCGGCCTTTTCGGCGGCTTCGGCGGCGGCGGCGATCGCGTCCTCGGGCAGGCCTGCCAGGTCGTTCTTGTCGCTGACCAGGTGGCTGTAGGCGTTGGTGGCGTCGAGCAGGTTCTCGGAAAACTTGGCGCCGAGGCCGGCGAGTTCTTCCTGGATGGCCTGGAAGCGCGGTTTCAGGTCGTCGGGCAACTCGGCACCGGAGAGGCGGAAGCCGCGCAGTTCGTTGTCGATGATGCGGCGGCGGGCGGGCGACAGGGAAGGGTATTCCGGGCCGTCGGCAATCGCTTTATATTTTTGGAAAAGCTTAAGGTTTTGCCCCAGTTCGGCGTAAAAGCGGGTGACCTCGGGCAGCATTGCGTTATAGGCCTCCCGCCATTCGGGGGTGTCCATCACGCTGTGCATGTGCACCGCGACACCCCAGGCCCGGCCAAGGCGCTCGCCCTCGATCTCGATCGGGTCGACGAAGCCGGCCCAGGTGGGGGTGGCGGGGTCGTCCTGCAGGCGTTCGACAGTGTTCCGCAGAGCTTCGAGGAGCGTACGCACGGCGGGCTCCACGTGCTCCGGCCGGATGGCGTCGAAACGCGGCAGGCCGGACAGTTCAAGCAGGGGAGAGGCGGTGGTGGTGGTCATGGTTGGGGGTGCAGTCGGTTGAGTGGTTTCATTTTGCCGAATTCCGTGCGGGGTGTCGCCTGGAGCGACGGATTCCGGCTGGACGATGGAAGCGTAAAGGGGACGGTTGTGAGCGACAAGGCTTTGAATCTGGGCGAGCAGGCTTTCCTGCACACGATTACCCAGGAGCTGGAGCGTGGCGAATTGCGCTTTCCCACCTCCATGGAGGTGACTCTGAGGGTACTCGAGGCCCTCGACCATCCAGACACCGATCTGACCCGGATGTCGTCCATGGTCTCGGCGGAACCCTTGCTGGCGGCGCGTACCGTCGCCCTGGCCAATTCCGCATGGTACAACCCCGGCGGGCGTCTGGTGGCGGATGTGCCCAAGGCCCTGGTGCGCATCGGCTTCGGCAAGCTGCGGGCGCTGGCCATGGCGGTGGCTGCCGAACAGTTGATCCATCGGGATGTGCTGGGCCCTTACCAGCCCCTTGTCCGCAAGCTGTGGGCGCACAGCGTGGATGTGGCCGCAACGGCCAGCGTGCTGGCACGCCGTTGTACCTCGCTGGACCGGGATGCGGCCTTCTTCGCCGGCATCGTGCATGACATCGGCCAGTTCTTCCTGCTGGCCAGGGTCTGGGAGTATCCCGAGATGCTGCAGGATGACAGCCCCTTGTCCGACCTCGTGCGGGTCTGGCATCCACCCATAGGGCGGGCTGTCCTGGCGGCCATGAACATGCCGCGGGAGCTGGTGGACGTGGTCGACAATCCGGAAATCTACGGCGGCGACTGGCCTCCGACCAATATCACCGACCTGGTCTTCATCGGCCACCTGCTGGCCGAGACGCCCAATCCCTTCTCCGAGGAGGACGAGGGTTTCCGCCATGGCCTCGCCAAGGCCGCCACGCTGGGGCTGGACGAGGAGCGTCTGAAGGCGGTGCTGGAGGAGTCGGCGACAGAGAAGCAGGCGATGATCAGCCTGTTCCAGGTGTAAGGACCTGGGGCCATGAAGAAACCCGCCGGCAGGCGGGTTTTTTTGTGTCGCCGGAAAGCCCTTTTACAGGGTCTTCCCGGTGAGGCGTTCGTAAGCCTCCACGTACTTGGCGGCGGTGTGGGCGATGACCTCGTCGGGCAGCTTGGGCCCGGGGGCGACCTTGCCCCAGTCGAGGGTCTCCAGGTAGTCACGCACGTACTGCTTGTCGTAGCTCGGCGGGCTGATGCCCTCGGCGTAGCTGCTGGCCGGCCAGAAGCGGGAGGAGTCGGGCGTCAGGGCTTCGTCGATCAGGTGCAGGGTGCCGGCGGCGTCGATGCCGAACTCGAACTTGGTGTCGGCAATGATGATGCCCCGGGTGGCGGCATAGTCGGCGGCTTCGGAATACAAGCGGATGGCGGCGTCGCGGGCTTCGGCAACCAGCTGGGCGCCGGTCTTGCCGGTGCCTTCAAGGGCTTGGGCGAGCACCGTGTCGGTACGCTCCTGGGCCTGCTCGAAGCTGATGTTCTCGTCGTGATCACCCACCTCGGCCTTGCTGGCGGGGGTGAAGATCGGGAACGGCAGCTTCTGGGCCTGCTTGAGGTTGGCCGGCAGGTCGATGCCGCAGATGGCGCCGGTGTCCTGGTAGTCCTTCCAGCCGGAACCGATCACGTAGCCGCGCACCACCGCCTCGATGGGCAGCGGCGCCAGGCGCTTCACCACCAGGGCGCGGCCGCGCACCTGGTCGCGCTCGTCGGCGGCGACGACGCTTTCCGGGTCGATGCCGGTGAGCTGGTTCGGCACGATGTGGCCGAGGCGGGCAAACCAGAAGTTGGCCAGGGCGGTGAGCACTTCACCCTTGCGGGGAATCGGATCCGGCAGGATCACGTCGAAGGCCGACAGGCGGTCGGAGGTGACGATGAGCAGCTTGTCGGCGTCGATGGCGTAGATGTCGCGCACCTTGCCACGGCCCAGCAGGGGCAGGCTGCGGATGGAGGATTCGAAGAGCGGAGTGGTCACGGTCGAGAGTCCGTCGGTCAAAAAGCGATTATAGCGGGGTGGCGCGGGTCGGTCAGTGTCCGCCGTCGGCGGCGGCGAGGTGTTTGCGCATGCGGTGCATGCTGAAGGCGACAAGACCCGCGATGACGGGGATGGCGGCGGCGGTGAGGCCTTCCGGGGTGAAGGGCTCGATGTAGTGCTTGACGCCCTTGGCCATGTACTGGACCAGCTGCGAGGCATAGTAGGTGATGGCCACCACCGACAGGCCTTCCACGGTTTCCTGGAGGTGTAGCTGGAGCTTGGCCCGGCGGTTCATCTGGGCCAGGAGCTCCTGGTTCTGGCGTTCGAGTTCGACCTCGACCCGGGTGCGCAGCAGCTGGCTGTTGCGGGCCACGCGGCTGGACAGGTCTTCCTGGCGGCGGGCCATGGTCTCGCAGGTGTGCATGGCCGGTAGCAGGCGGCGTTCCATGAATTCATGGAAGGTGGGCAGGCCGATGATGCGCTGCTCGCGCAGTTCGGCAATGCGTTGCATGACCAGGCTGTGATAGGCCCGCGCCGCGCCGAAGCGGAAGGTGGTGCGGGCCACCGAGTGTTCAACTTCTGCGGCCAGGCTGGTGAGGTCGGCCAGCACGCTGCGCTCGTCGTCGGGGGAGCGGGCGGCGCCGGTGCGGACCATGAGATCGGCGAGGGTCTGTTCGGCGGTGCCGAGCATTTTTCCGACCTCCTTGGCTACCGGGAAGGCCAGCAGGGCCATCAGGCGGTAGGTCTCGATCTCGACAAGGCGCTGCACGGTACGGCCGGCCTGGCGGCGGGTCAGGGACACGTCGATGACGAGGAAGCGGGAGAAGCCTTCTTCAAACAGGAAGTCGGTGAACACCCAGGCCGCACCGTCGGCCACCTGGGCGCCGACCATCGCGGTGCCGGTGGGCGACAGTTTGTCCATCACGCTGTCCGGCGTCACTTCGGCGGCGGAGCGCAGCTCCACGTGGGTGGCCACGATCAGTTTGCCGGGCAGGCTCTGCAGCCAGGCCTGGGGGGCTGCGGCGAGGGCCGAGGTGCTGTGATCGAGGCCTTCGCCGCGGGCCACCGGCCTGAAGAAGGTGTAGCTGGAGAATTCGTTGTGGAGTTCCCACCTGAGCTGGAAGCTGCCGAAATCGATCAGCCGATGGCTGCCCTCCGCGTCGATGGGCTGGCCAAGCAGCTTGCCCAGGGCGATCAGGTGCTGCAACGCCGCGCCGGGTTCGCAACCGTCGTGGTGCATGGCCAGATAGCTGATGAGCTGGGGGCTTTCCAGCGGAACCGGAGGCCGGGCGTGGAACTCGTCGTTGAGGGCGTGGCGCTGCGCGTGCTCGGCGAAATGGTCGGGCAGGGTCATGGTGGCGGGGCGACGGCGCGCTCGCGAGGATGGTCGGGAAGCAATCTTGCCGTTACGGAAGCCAGGCTGGCAAGGGCGAGGGCGTTGAGGGTCGTGCCCTGGATCACATATCGTTGCTGCGCTGCAACAAGTTCACCGGGTGAGGAAGGGCAGGATCAGGCTACCCACACTCAGCACAGTGAGCAGGCCGACGGCGACCCACAGTCGGCGCAACTGCTGGCGCAGCGTGTCGGCGGTGCTCACCAGTTCGGCATTCTGGGTGGCCAGGGCGGCCAGGAGTTCGGTGACTTCCTGCTGGCGGGTGGCCAGTTCGACGAGCCGGGTGTCGAGGCTGGCGAAGCGGGCGTCCGTGTCGGCGAGCGGCGTTGCGGCTTCGGCCTGCCGCTCCCCGGCTCCGGACTGGCCGGAGGCCTTCTGCCACAGCTTGCGGGCGCCCTGGGCGAGATCGGGGGCTTTGGAAATGACGTCGGACCAGGGAATTGCCTTGACCAGGGTGGACCAGGGAAGTGCCATCGGAGATCTCCTCGGGAAAGCAAACGGGGCCGGCAAGCCGGCCCCGCAGGTGGGTGGGCGCCGTGTGGCGCCGGATCAGCGGATGACCTGGTTCAGGGCGCCGCTCTTGTAGCCGGCCGCGATCTTCTCCAGGGAGATCGGCTTGATCTTGCTGGCGTTGCCGGCCGTGCCGAAGGCTTCGAAGCGGGCCTTGCAGACCAGCTTGGCGGCTTCGCGGGCGGGCTTGAGAAAGTCGCGCGGGTCGAACTTGGAGGGGTTCTCGATGAAGAACTTGCGCACGGCGCCGGTCATGGCCAGGCGGATGTCGGTGTCGATGTTGATCTTGCGCACGCCGTACTTGATGCCCCGAACGATTTCTTCGACGGGCACGCCGTAGGTTTCCTTCATGTCGCCGCCGTACTGACGGATGATCTCGAGGAGTTCCTGGGGCACCGAGGAGGAGCCATGCATCACCAGGTGGGTGTTGGGGATGCGGGCGTTGATGGCCTTGATGCGCTCGATGGCAAGGATGTCGCCGGTGGGCTTGCGGGTGAACTTGTAGGCACCGTGGCTGGTGCCGATGGCGATGGCCAGCGCGTCGCAGTTGGTCTGCTTGACGAAGTCGGCGGCCTGGTCGGGATCGGTGAGCATCTGGGAATGGTCCAGGGTGCCTTCGGCGCCGACGCCGTCTTCCTCGCCGGCCTGGCCGGTTTCGAGGGAGCCCAGGCAGCCCAGTTCGCCTTCGACGCTGACGCCGATGGCGTGGGACATCTCGACCACGCGGCGGGTCACGTCCACGTTGTATTCGTAGGAGGAGGGGGTCTTGCCGTCCTCGAGCAGGGAGCCGTCCATCATCACCGAGGAGAAGCCGGAGCGGATCGCGCCCATGCAGATGGCAGGCGACTGGCCGTGGTCCTGGTGCATCACGACGGGAATGTGCGGGTAGGCTTCGACAGCCGCATCGATCAGGTGGCGCAGGAAGGCTTCGCCGGCGTATTTGCGGGCGCCGGCGGAGGCCTGCATGATCACCGGGCTGTCGGTTTCCGCAGCGGCTTCCATGATGGCCTGGACCTGTTCGAGGTTGTTGACGTTGAACGCGGGCAGACCGTAGCCGTACTCGGCGGCGTGGTCGAGAAGCTGACGCATGGAAACGAGGGACATGGTGTTTTCTCCGATGGCCGGGAGCCCGGCCGGGTATAGGCGTAAAACCGTAATTCTACCAAGGCAGCATGATGCCTGCGCAGCGGGCAGGCATCCGGGAAGCGCAATTTGTGTCGCCGGTCACACGCTGCCGGGCTTGCGGGTCTCACCGACCCGTACGATCTTCATGGTGTTGGTGCCGCCGGCGGCGCCGATGGGCTCGCCGATGGTCAGCACGATGAGGTCGCCGTAGTCCACCACCCCCTGCTCCAGCAGGATCTGCTCGGCCTCCCACAGCAGCACGTCCCGGTCGGCGTGGACCTGGGACATGAGCAGGGGGTAGACCTCCCGGTAGAGGGTCATCTGGTTGCGCGCGGAGAGTTCGGGGGTCAGGGCGTAGATGGGTACACCGCTGTTGAGGCGGCTCATCCACAAGGCGGTGGAGCCGGTCTGGGTGAGGGAGGCGATGGCCTTGACCTTGAGGTGGTAGGCGGTCCACATGGCGGCCATGGCGATGGACTGGTCGATGCGGGTGAACACCCGGTCGAGGAAATCCCGGTCCATGGTGACCTCGGCGGATTTCTCCGCCTCCAGGCAGATCCGCGACATGGATTCGACCACTTCCACCGGGAACTTGCCGGAGGCGGTCTCGGCGGAGAGCATTACTGCGTCGGTGCCGTCGAGCACCGCATTGGCCACGTCGGAGACTTCGGCGCGGGTGGGCACCGGGCTGTGGATCATGGATTCCATCATCTGGGTGGCGGTGATGGCCAGCTTGTTCTTCTCGCGGGCGGCCCGGATCATGCGTTTCTGCAGGGCCGGCACGGTGGCGTCGCCCACCTCCACGGCGAGGTCGCCACGCGCCACCATGATGCCGTCGGAGGCGTCGAGGATCTCGTCCAGGTTGGCCACCGCCTCGGTGCGCTCGATCTTGGCGATCAGTACGGCGCTGCTGCCGGCGGCCCGCAGCAGCTGGCGCGCCATGTACATGTCGGCGGAGCCCTTGGGGAAGGAGATGGCGACGAAGTCCACGCCGATCAGGGCGGCGGTCTTGATGTCCTCCATATCCTTGGCGGTGAGGGCCGGTGCGGTCAGGCCGCCACCCTGGCGGTTGATGCCCTTGTTGTTGGAGAGCTCGCCGCCGACCTTTACCTTGGTGTGGATCTCGTGGCCGAGCACGCGTTCGACGCCGAGCTTGAGGCGGCCGTCGTCGAGCAGCAGCACATCACCGGGCTTCACGTCGCGGGGCAGGTCCTTGTAGTCGAGGCCGACCCGCTGGGCGTTGCCGAACTCGCACTGGGCATCAAGGATGAAGGCCGCGTCCTTGACCAGGTTGACCTTGCCTTCCTCGAACTTGCCGACCCGGATCTTGGGGCCCTGCATGTCGGCCAGGATGCCCACCGGGCGCCCGACCAGCTGGGCGGCTTCGCGGATCTGCCGGGCACGGGCGATGTGGTCCTCCGCCTTGCCGTGGGAGAAGTTCAGGCGAACCACGTCTACGCCGGCCTGAACCAGGCGCTCCAGGGTGTTGAGATCGGAGGAGGAGGGGCCGAGGGTGGCAACGATCTTGGTGTGGCGGGACATGGGGTCTCCAGGGTGGGATGGGCGGCAGGGCCGTGTCGTGGGACTGCGGCATTCTAGGCCAAGCGAAGGGCCTGTGAGCGGCTCGGCTCAGGGCTCGAAGGGCGGCGGGCTGTCCGGTGGCGCAGCGCCGGAGGTCACCACGGGGGCCAGCGCGGCGCTGTTGCGGCCGATGGACTTGGCCCGGTACATCGCTGCATCGGCCTGGCGGGCCAGGCTGTCCAGGTTGAGGCCGTGGTCCGGGTAAAGGGCGATGCCGATGCTCACCGAGGCCCGGCATTCGCGGCCATCAATCAGGTAGGGCGTGTTGATCGCCCGGCGGATCTTCTCGGCGACGCCCATGGCTTCGTTCATGGTGCCGATGTCATGCAGAAGGGCCATGAACTCATCACCCCCCTGGCGCGCCAGCAGGTCGCTGGCACGCAGGCACTGGCGCATGCGGCGAGCGGTTTCGACGAGCAGGAGGTCGCCGGCGGCGTGGCCGAGGGTGTCGTTGACCTCCTTGAAGTGGTCCAGATCCAGGTAGAGCAGGGCGAGCCGGGTGTGGTGGCGCTGGGCCATCAGCAGACTGTCGCCCATCCGCTCCATGAAGCTGGCCCGGTTGGCCAGCCCGGTCAGTGAGTCGTGGCTGGCCAGGAAGCGGATGCGCTCCTCGGAGGTCTTGCGCTCCGAAATGTCCGTCAGGGTGAGGATCACCTCCTGGAGGTGGCCGTCGGCGTCCAGGCGCGGGGAGTCGGTGACGATCACGGTGAGGCTGCGCCCGTCGCGGGTCAGCAGCTCCTGCTCGAAGGTGCCCGCTCGACCTTGTTGCAGGCGCTGGGTGAAGTGGCGGACGCGGGGCGGGTCGTCGGGCCAGAAACGGGTGAACGGGGTACCGATGAGGGTTTCTCCGGGCGCTTCGAGCAAGTCCTGCAGGCGTGGGTTGGCAAAGGAAAAGCGCAGCCCGGCATCGAGCGCGGCAATGCCCTCGAAGGACTGGTTCACGAGGGTGCTGTAGCGCGCCTCGCTGGCACTGAGGGAGGCTCCGATCCGGGCCAGCTCACGGGCCCGGTTGCGGGCGGCGAAGAAAGAGGCGGCGAGCAGCACGAAAAGGCCGCAGATCAGCACGATGGCGCCCTGCTCCAGGTAGGCGGGGGCGTCTCCGCCGCGATCGGGAGGGCTGTCGAAGACCAGGGTCCAGATCCGGCTGTCCAGCTCCAACTGGGTCTTGTCCTGCAGCCGGCCTGCGGTCGGGCGTTCCGGGTGGCTGTCGTAAAGCAGGCTCTCGGGCGTGGTTTCATGGCCATCGTAGATGCGCAGCCGCACCAGCGTGTCCGAGTTGTCGAGGGTGCCGGTGATCAGGTCACCCATCCGGAACGGGCTGTAGATCCAGCCCAGCAGGGCTTTCTCGCGCAGGCCCGGGGTGTGCAGGCCTGCGTCCTGGCGGAACAGCGGCAGGTAGAGCAGGACCCCGGCCTGGGGCACGCTGGCGGTCTCCTGGACCAGGCGGACCTTGCCGGAGAGGGCCGGCAGGCCGAGCTCGAGAGACTTCATCATGGCCTCGCGACGCACCGGCTCAGCCAGCATGTCGTAGCCGAAGGCCCGCTGGTTGCGCCAGTCGAAGGGCTCGATGAAGACGATCGCGCTGTACTCGGCGCGTGGGCCGGGAGGGCTGACCCGGTAGTCCGGGAAGCCTTCCGCACGGATGTTCTCCTCATGGGCCCGCAGCTCGGCAGGCCGGATGTAGGCGGCAAAGCCGATGCCCTGGATGCCCGGGTAGGCTGCCGGAAGACGCAGGGCATCCACGTAGGTCTGCCACTCACCACGGGACACTTCGCGGGAGGCATGGAACAGGGCGCGGGCGCCGGTGAGCACCTGCCGGTAAGCCTTGAAGCGCTCCTCGATGCGCAAGGTTATCTCGGAGGTCTTCAGGGTGAAGGCATCGCGCCGGGCCTGGGCATTGACCTCGTTCAGCCGGTTTACCGCCTGGATGCCTACCAGCACCGCCAGCGCACAGATGACCAGCGTGGGCAGTAGCACCGTCCGTAGCCAGCCGCGCCCGGCGCCACTGCTGTCGGCCGGCAATGGGGGGTCCGATCCTGGAGCTTTGGCGTTTGCGCGCATGCAGGAAGTCCCGAGTCTTTCCAGCGTGTTTAACGGCAGTTATCCGGTGAGTTTGATCCCGATCGTGGAGAATGCCCGCGCAGTGTCAATCCGGTGGTCATGCCTGTCGTATAAAATCGAGGCCTCGGCGCAAGGGGTGACCTTGTCCGGCCAGGTTCAGGTGCTTCAAGTCAGTGCTGCAAGCCGGACTTGCTTTTGTGCACGCGCACCCAGATTCCGATTTTCCAGAGGACCCTCCATGATTCTCGTAACCGGCGGCGCCGGCTTCATTGGCGCAAATTTTGTTCTGGACTGGCTGCGCGCAAGCGACGAGCCGGTGGTCAACCTGGATGCCCTGACCTACGCAGGCAATCTGGAGAACCTGGCCTCGCTGGCGGGCGACCCGCGGCACCTCTTCGTGCAGGGCGACATCTGCGACCGGGCGCTCATCGACCGGCTGCTGGCCGAGCACCGCCCCCGCGCCCTGGTGCACTTTGCCGCCGAAAGCCACGTGGACCGCTCCATCCACGGCCCCGGCGACTTCATCCGCACCAACGT
>NZ_JABBGA010000001.1 GCF_012927165.1 Zoogloea dura | reverse complement strand
TATAACCTTGCATCAATAGAAACGCTCGCAAGAAAATACAGTCACACACCCCAAAGAACACACAAAACACTTCTTCCAGTTTGCGGTGCAGGCCACAGCCAGCACCGGACAAGTTACAGTCTGACGACCATAGCGTCTTGGAACCACTCCTTCCCATCCCGAACAGGACAGTGAAACGGGACCGCGCCAATGATAGTGCACACGCGTGCGTGAAAGTAGGTCATCGTCAGACTCACCAACAAAAACCCCCTGAACAAATGCGTTCAGGGGGTTTATTGCGTCTACAAAGCCGCTTTGTAAGCCTGCGGTTCGAACAGCACTACATTCTGATCGCCAGTGCAAAAAGGCCCCGCCCTTTCGGGCGAGGCCTTTCTGAAACGCGTGGCAAGGACCTTCCTTACTTGATTGCGGCCTTGCTGCGGAGCTCTGCAATGTGGCGTTCGACGCGTCCCTGCTCGAGACGTTGCTTGAGTTGCGGGCGGGCCTCTTCGAGGCTGGGGGCTTTGACCGGACGGCTGTCTTCCAGCTTGATCACGTGGTAGCCGAAGTCTGTCTTCACAGGCGTGGAGGTGTATTTGCCTTTTTCGAGCTTCACAAGAGCGTCGGAAAAGGGTTTGACGAAGTTGGAGGGGTTTGCCCAGCCGAGCTCACCGCCCTTGTCCTTGGAGCCGGGATCCTTCGACTGCTTGGCCAGTTCGTCGAACTTCTCGCCCTTTTCGAGCTTGGCGATGATGGCCTTGGCTTCGTCTTCCTTTTCAACCAAGATGTGGCGGGCCTTGTATTCCTTGTCGCCCAGCTGGGCCTTGATCTTGTCGTATTCTGCCTTGATCTCGGCTTCGGTCACTGAGTGGCTCTTTACGAAGTCCTGCAGGTAGGCACGAACGATTACGGCCTGGCGGGCCATTTCGATCTGCGCTTGCACGGCTGCACCCTTCTCAAAACCCTTCTTGCGCGCTTCCTGGGACAGAACCTCGCGGCGGATCAGCTCTTCCTTGACGGCAGTGCGCAGTTGCTCGGAGTCGGGCGCGCCCTGGCTACGCTGTTCGTTGATCATGACGTCGGCGCGCGCCTGGGGGATGGCCGTGCCATTGACGGTTGCAACAGTCTGGGCAAATGCGGGAGCCGCAACGAGAGCCACTGCGATGGACAGAGCCAGACGGCTCGGGACGATCTTCATCAGGTTTCCTTGGTGGTGTAGGTGAAGGTGTTGCGGGTGGTGCTCAGTGTTCTTCTGGCGTCCGGGCCTGGATGGCGAGGGCATGGATGTCATTGCGCATCATGTCGCCCAGGGCTTCGTAGACGAGGCGGTGGCGGGTAACGGTGTTTTTGCCGGAAAAGGCTGCCGACACGATGATGAGACGATAGTGACCGCCGCCTGAGCGGGCGCCTGCGTGGCCTGCGTGCAGGTGGCTGTCGTCGATCAGCTCGAGTTGCTGCGGAGCAAGCGGCGTGAGCCGCTCGCGGATTTTGTCCATCACGCTCATGGGAGAACCTTGCGGAAGGGTTTGACGGTGCAGCGGATGAACACGCCAGTGGTGCTGTAAGGGTCGGCGGCGGCCCAGGCCTGGGCGGCTTCCAGGGAGTCGAATTCAGCCACGATCACGCTGCCGGTGAAGCCTGCGGGGCCTGGATCGGGTGAGTCGACGGCAGGGCAGGGGCCGGCCAGGACGAGCCGGCCTTCGGCCTGAAGGGCCTGCAGCCGCGCCAGGTGTGCGCCACGTACGGCGAGGCGTTGTTCTAGCGTGTTGGGGGCGTCTTCGCCGATCAGTGCATACAGCATTACTTCGGTTCCTCTTCGAGATAGCGGGACAGCATCATGCCCTGGGCCAGGACGAACACGAGCATCAGGCCCATGCCGCCGAACAGCTTGAAGTTAACCCAGGCGTCTTCGGAAAAATTGTAAGCAACGAGTAGATTGATGACGCCCATTGCCAGGAAGAAAGCGGCCCAGATGAAATTCAGCCGTTTCCATAAAGGGTCGGGCAGTTTCATCTGGGCTTCCAACAGGGCCCGGATGAGGTTCTTGCCGAGGAGTCGCTGGGAGACGAGCAGGCTTACGGCGAAGAACCAGTAGAGAACGGTGGGCTTCCACTTGATGAAGGTGGGGTCACGGAAGAGCAGGGTTGCGCCGCCGAAGACTGTGACGATGAACAGGCTGACCCACAGCATGGTGTCCACCTTGCGGTGGCGGAACCACACCCATGCAATCTGGCCGATCGTTGCCGCGATGGCTACGGCGGTTGCCGTGAAGATACCGGCAAACTTGTAGGCCGCAAAAAACAGGATGATGGGGAACAGGTCGAAAAGGAATTTCATGGGTCGGACGAGGCGTGTGAAGCAGGGGGCTGGGAATCAGGCAGCGGGGTCGGCGCGGTTGCGCATGTGGTCGGCCAGCCCTTCAACAGCATCCCACAGCCGGGATCTGAGCGGGGTATCGGGCAGGCATTCGTCGAAAGCGATGCGCATGCACATCAGCCACTGGTCCCTCTCGGGGCTGGCGATGGTGAACGGCAGGTGACGCGCACGGAGCCGGGGATGGCCGAATTCCTGCTCATAGAGCGGTGGGCCACCGAGCCAGCCGCTGAGGTATTTGAAGAGCTTCTCTTCGGAGCCCGACAGGTCTTCCGGGTGCATGCGGCGGACATCCCATGCCTCAGGAATGGTGTCCATCAGAGTGTAGAAGCGGTGCACAAGACGGCGGATGCCTTCTGCACCGCCCATTTCTGTGTAGGGGCTTGTGGTGTGCTCAGGTTCCATGGACATCGAAGATTTCATTGTGGCCACAGCGCAGGTTGGCGGGCAGCGCTTCGTCGATCATGCGGGGCTGTGGCAGATTCAGATTGTTCATCAGCTCGATGAAATCCTGACGGCTACGCCCGGCGAGTCGGGGGTTGATGGACTTTTCCTGGCCAATGCAGGAAACCCGGGCGCCGCGGTAGTCGTGGCCCGGATAGACAAGGGTTTCATCGGGCAGGGGGAAGAGCTTGCCGGTGATGCTGTCGTAGAGGGCACCTGCATCGCCGCCCTGGAAATCTGTCCGGCCGCAGCCGGCTATCATCAGGCTGTCGCCGGTGAACAGGCGGTCGCGCCACTGGTAGGTGACGCAGGCCGGAGTATGGCCGGGCGTGGGGATGACTCGTATCACCTCGTTGCCGAAGACGATGTTGTCACCATCTTCCAGCAGGCGATCGGCGCAGCCCACGCCACCCGCCACGCCGACAGCGCTGTGGGCGCCGGTCAGCTCGCGCAGGCCTGCGGCTCCCGTGATGTGATCGGCATGGACATGGGTTTCCAGTATCCAGCACAGCTGCAGTTCCTGCTCCTGCAGGAAGCTGACATAGGCACCCACGTGCTCCCGGACGGAGTCGATGATGACTGCATCGCCGGTGACGGGATCGGCGAGGAGGTAGGTGAGCGTGCTGCTGTTGGTGTCGAAGAACTGATGGAACAGGATCATGGGATGACTTGCCGTCAGGATGGTAGCTGCGATTTTAGCCGCAACTCAGGCTCTTGGCGCAGATCGCAGGATGATGCTGGCGCGCAGGCCGCCTCCTTCCCGCGGGGCCAGGCGGAACTCGCCTTGTTGTCCGCGAACGATCCGGTCGACGATGGCCAGCCCCAGGCCCGATCCCTTGGTGTTGCTGCGGGCTGACTCCAGCCGCGTGAAAGGGCGTTTGACCCGCTCTGCATCGGCTGGCGGAATGCCGGGGCCACGATCCAGGACCTCGATGGCAGGGCGGCCGTCGACCATGCCTACTTCCAGTTCCGGGGGATGACCTGCATAACGCAGAGCGTTCTCGATCAGGTTGGTGACGGCACGCCTAAGGGCTTGTGGGCGGGCTTCGGCAATGGCGATGCCGCGGGTGTGCAGGGTCAGGGGAAAGCCGCGGCGGGTGTACAGGGCGGCGAGCTCTTCGGCCATGCCGGTCAGGTCGAGGGGGGTCAGAATCTCATCGCCGCTTTCCCGGGAGAAGGACAGGAATTGCCCGATGATTCTGTCCATGTCTTCGATGTCGGACACCATGGCGTCCACGTCGGCAGCGTCGGCGCCGCACATCTCGACCCCCAGGCGCAGACGGGCCAGGGGCGTACGCAGGTCGTGGGAGACGCCGGCGAGGATGAGGGCCCGGTCGGCGTCGAGTTCCTGCAGATCCCGCGACATCTGATTGAAGGCGTGGGCCAGCTCCGACAGCTCGGTCGGGCCGTCTTCGTCCAGGCGGGCAGGGATTTCGCCGCGACCAACAGTTCGCGCTGCCACGGTCAGATCCTTCAGCGGGCGACTCAGGCGCGACACGATTACGTAGGCGCCAAGCAAGGCCAGGCACAACGCGGCCGCGCCCCAGCCGATCCATTCCCTGGTGTGCGGACGCATGACGCGCTCCACCGGCAGCATGACCCAGAATTCACCGGCGTCTTCCGGGTCATCCGCCTGGATGCGGAAACTCACCCAGAAGCCGGCGAGCCCTTCCCAGGACGAAGCGAACCGGGTTTCAGGACCGAGTTGCTGGCGGACTTCGGTGGTCAGCATCTGCATCAGTGCGCTGTCTTCCAGCGGAGCGGTGCGATCCTGCTTTTCGGCAGGATAGATGCGGATGCCTTCCAGGGTCGCCAGGTCGAGCAGCAGATCCTTGCGCAGCGCTGGGTCGGCGTTGAGCAGGGCCGTGCGGGTCAGGTTGATGATGCTGACCACAGTCTGGGCCATCTGGCCGGCCCGGCTTGCCACGTCGAAATGGTTGAAGATGGCCGACCAGGTGGCAACCGAGGCCAGCATCAGGAAGGTGACTACCAGGAAGATCCGCCATAGCAGGGTGCGTGGCGCACCGACCAGGAACGATCTGTAGCGGGCTGGCGCCATGGACAGGGATCAGGGTGCGTGCTTGTTGCCGTCCGGAACGAATACGTAGCCGAATCCCCAGACGGTCTGGATGTAGCGGGGTTTGCCCGGGTCTTCCTCGATGAGTTTGCGCAGGCGCGAGATCTGTACGTCGATGGAGCGGTCGAAGACGTCGTATTCACGGCCTCGGGCGAGTTCCATCAGGCGGTCCCGCGAGAGCGGCTGCCGGGGGTGCTGGAGCAGCACCTTGAGCAGTGCGAACTCGCCGGTGGTGAGCAGGGTTTCCTCGCCGTTGCGCACCAGGATCCGGCTGCCGAGCTGGACGACGATCTGGCCGAAGCTGACGTCCTCGTCATCGGCCGCTGGCGCTCCCGGCGGCGTCTGAGGTTGGCGGCGCAGTACCGCGTGGATGCGGGCCACCAGCTCGCGTGGGTTGAAGGGCTTGGGCAGGTAGTCGTCGGCGCCCATCTCGAGGCCGATGATGCGGTCCACGTCATCGCCCTTGGCGGTCAGCATCACGATCGGCATCTGGTTGCCGGTGCCGCGCAGGCGGCGGCAGATCGAAAGACCATCCTCCCCGGGGAGCATGAGATCGAGGACCATCAGGTCGAAGTGTTCGCGCAGGATGGCGCGGTCCATCTGGGTGGCGTCATTGACCACCTTGACGTTGAATCCCTGCTCGCCCAGATAGCGTTTGAGCAGTTCGCGAAGGCGCAGGTCGTCATCGACGACGAGAATTCGATAGCTTTCTTTTTCCATGGTCGCAATCCTAGCGGCTCCCCGACGGCCCGGCTAGCCGCGGGTAAGTAAACGTAAGAGCGCAGGGGCGTCTAACAATTCCTTACAAAGGCCTGTTTCAGGGTGGCGCTCGACTGCCAGAATCAGGTCGTGGTCCATGAAGGGATGTCGCAAGCAAGCGGACCGGGTTAGGATAGAAACCATGCGCAAAGAGATTTTCTTACGCAAGGACATGCAACCAGGCGGGCCTGTCAGGGCTAGTTTGCTGGTGCTTGCCTTGATCGCTGCAGCGGGCGCCCACGCGGAGCCGAATGTCCGGCTGACTCCTTTTCTCAGGCAGCAGGCGCTGCCTCAGGAGCGGCTGGCGCCGGCCATGGCCCTGGAGCCCATGCGTCGCCCCGAGCCGGATGAGGTCCGCAATCCACGTCGCTGGTCGCCGGAGGAACGTCGCCAGTTGCGGCGCGATGTACACGATGCGGGGCGCGATGTTTACGGCCAGCCGCCCCGTCGCCCCGACTGAAGTTCCTCCCGTGTAGCGGACTTGCAGGGGCCTGGGGCGGTAGAATGCGCCCGCTATGAAGATTCTCGCCCTCGAAACGTCCACCCAGGCAGGTTCCGTTGCCCTGCTTGATGATGACATCCTTACCGAAAGGCCGGTGATCGGCCGTCCCGGGCATTCCGAAACCCTTCTTCCCGAAACTGTGGCGCTGCTGCGTGATTGCGGCGTGAGCCTTGCCGAGGTGGACGCCATCGCCTTCGGTGCCGGCCCGGGGGCCTTCACTGGCCTGCGTCTGGCCTGCGGCGTTGCCCAGGGGCTTGCGTTGGGGGCTGGCAAGCCGGTACTTCCCATCAGCAATCTTGAGGCGCTGGCCAGTCAGTGTCCGGGAGACGCGGTGTTCGTGGCCATTGATGCACGGATGTCGGAGGTCTATTTCGCGGCCTATCGGCGCAGGGACGGCGACCTGGTCGAAGTGCTTGCCCCCGGTTGCGCACCACCCGATGTCGTTCATCTGCCCGCGGAAGGTGATTGGGCCGGGTTCGGCTCGGCTTTCCAGGCCTACCGGGAAGTTCTGGTGGATGGGCTTGGCGCCCGCCTTGTGTGTTTCGACGGAGCGCCGCAGGCTCAGGCAGGGGCCATTGCCCGGGTCGCCGCGGGGCGTTTCCTGCGTGGTGAGGGTATCGATCCCGTTCTGGCGGCGCCTTTGTACGTGCGGAACAAGGTGGCGCTTACGACCGAGGAGCGCCTCGCCCGCGGAGGCCGGGCATGAAGGCCGGCGAGACAGCCGCAGAGGCGGTCGTGGGGCCCGTGTTTGAGCCGATGCAACAGCATGACCTCGAATGGGTGGCCGGGCAGGACACGCTGCTTTACCCCTTCCCCTGGTCATCAGGCAATTTTGCTGACTCCATGGAGGCAGGCTATGGTTGCTGGCTGATGCGCGAGCAGGGCCTGCCCGTGGGCTACGCAGTGCTGATGATGGTGATCGATGAGGCCCACATTCTCAATATCAGCGTGGCCAAGGCATGCCAGGGCCGGGGGTTGGGGCGCCGCCTGCTCGATCACCTGGCGCGGGTGGCGCGTCAGGCTGGTGCCCGGCAACTGCTCCTCGAGGTGCGCCCCTCGAACACGGCGGCGCTGGCGCTGTATGCCCGGCGTGGCTTCGAGACGATAGGCCGGCGCAAAGGCTATTACCCGGCGCAGGCTGGCCGGGAGGACGCGATCGTGATGAGACTTTCCCTGGGAGACTGTCCTGATGACGCCGCGGCGTGATTCGATCCTGAGGGAGATGGGCCTGGCTCCGCTGTGGCGTTTGCGGAGCCGGGAGGTGCAGGCCGCGGATGAGCAGCCGGCCGAACCTGTCGCCGTCGAGCCTCTGGCCGCCCAGGCACCGGTGGTGGTGGCCACAGTGCGGCGTGAGCCTGAGTCCCGGTCTGTACCCCGCAACTTGCCAACCCCGCCTCTACCGCGAAGTGAGTCCGCTGTTCCGCACAGCCCGGAGCCCTTGCCCCGTGTGCAGCCTGCGGGCGATCTCGGCAACCTCGGCTGGGACGATCTGGAAACCCGCATCCGCGGCTGCGAGGGCTGCGTGCTGTGCAAGCGGCGCAAACAGGCCGTGCCCGGTGTTGGTGACCGGGAGGCCGACTGGCTCTTCGTCGGCGAAGGCCCGGGGGCCGAGGAGGATGAGCGCGGCGAGCCCTTTGTCGGTCAGGCCGGGCGGCTGCTCGACACCATGCTGGCCGCCATTGATCTGCGGCGGGGCGACGACGTCTACATCGCCAACGCGGTCAAATGCCGGCCGCCGAACAACCGCACACCCGATGCCGCCGAGCTGGCCGCCTGTTTCCCCTACCTGCAGCGGCAGATCGAACTGGTCAGGCCGCGCCTCATCGTGGCTCTCGGCCGGCCTGCAGCGCAAGCCCTGCTGAACGAGGAAGTCCGCATCGCTGCATCGCGGGGCAAGCTCTTCAGCTACAAGGGCATCCCCGTCGTGATCACCTATCACCCGGCCTACCTGCTCCGCAACCTGGCCGACAAGGCCAAGGCCTGGGAAGACCTGTGTTTTGCCCGTGCCCGGATGGCCGAGTTGCGGAATGCAAGCTAGTGCTTCGTGACTGCCGTGGAGAGCCGGTGGTGATGCCGACGCGTTATCCTCCTTCTCCGGGTTTCCGCTTAATTTCATCTTTCGAGGGCGTGTGGCATGTCCATCAAGTCTCTGTTGTCCCTGATCCTGTCCCTGCTGCTTCTGACCGGCTGTGGCTACAACCAGATCCAGATCAACGACGAGCAGGTCAACGCGGCCTGGTCCGAGGTGCTCAACCAGTACAAGCGCCGTGCCGACCTGATTCCCAACCTGGTGCAGGTCGTGCAGGGCTACGCCAGTCACGAAAAGGATGTGCTGACCCGGCTCACCGAGGCCCGCTCCAATGTGGCCGGGATCAAGGTGACGCCAGAGCTGGTCAATGATCCAGAGGCCATGGCCCGCTTCCAGAAGGCTCAGGCCGAGCTGTCCGGTGCGTTGGCGCGCTTGCTGGTGGTGTCCGAGAACTACCCCAACCTGAAGGCCGACGCCAACTTCCGGGACCTGCAGGCACAGCTCGAGGGTACCGAGAACCGCATCACTGTGGCGCGCAACCGCTACATCAAGGCGGTGCAGGACTACAACGTGTCGGTACGGACCTTCCCCAACAATCTCACCGCTATGGTGACCGGTGCCAAGACCAAGGCCAATTTCTCGGTGGACAACGAAAAGACCCTCAGCGAGCCGCCGAAGGTCGATTTCGGTGCTGTGGCGCCGGCACGCTGATCCACGGGGCTTGGCCGGCCACTGGTGGCGGAATCGTGTTGATCCGCATCCTGCTCGTGCTGTTGTGCCTGGTGGCGCCTGCCCGCGCCCAGGAACTGCAGCCGGTGCCGCCCCTGGCGGCGCGGATCAACGACGGCGCGGGGCTGTTGTCCGCAACCCAGCGCGATGCCCTTGAGGCGCAACTGGCCGCCTTCGAGAAGCAGAAGGGTGCCCAGGTGGCGGTGCTGACGGTTGCCAGCACCGCGCCGGAGCCCATCGAGGCCTACTCGATCCGGGTGGTCGAGGCATGGCGCCTGGGGCGCGTCGGCGTGGATGATGGCGTGCTGTTCATCGTGGCGCGGGACGACCGGCGGATGCGTATCGAGGTTGGCCGGGGTCTCGAGGGTGCCTTGCCCGATGCCCGGGCGAAACAGATCATTGCCGATGTGGTGACGCCACGCTTCAAGGCGGGCGATTATCCCGGCGGGATCGAGGCGGGGGTGGGGGCGATCCTGGCGTTGCTGTCCGGTGAGGCCCTGCCGCCGCCGCGTGCCGCGGATGGAAGCGGGGAGGGCGGCGCCGAAGAATGGCTAGTGCTGGGCCTGGTTGCCACGGTGGTGGGGGGCGGTGTGCTGCGTGCGCTGTTCGGCAAACTGCTGGGGGCCGGGCTGGCTGGCGGACTGGTAGGTGTCGGGGCCTGGATGATCACCGGCGCATTGTTCATTGCGCTGGGCTGCGGCGCGCTCGCCTTTGTCTTCGTGCTGGCCATGGGCGCAGGGGGGCGAGGCGGGATGGGGGGGCCCTGGATCGGCGGTGGGGGTGGTGGCGGCTTTGGTTCGCGTGGCGGCGGCTGGTCCGGTGGCGGCGGTGGCTTTGGTGGCGGTGGCGCCTCGGGAGGCTGGTGATGGACGTCCTGCGCGCGATACGACACCTGCTGGCGCCTCCCTGGCTGTTGCGGCGGCGTTTTTCTCCGGCGGTGCTCGAGGCGATCGAGGCGGCGATCGGGGAGACCGAACGGTTGCACAGGGGCGAGATCCGTTTCGTGGTCGAGGGTGGGCTCGACCTGGGCGACCTGTGGCGTGGTGTGGACGCTCGGGAGCGTGCCGTCGAGGTCTTTTCCCGCCTGAGGGTCTGGGATACCGAAGAAAACACCGGTGTGCTGATCTACGTGCAGTGGCTGGACCGCCGCGTCGAGATCGTGGCCGACCGCGGGGCTGCGGAGAGGATTGCGCCTGCGCATTGGGCTGCGCTGTGCCGCGGCCTCGAGGTGGCTTTCCGGAGCGGACGCTGCCGGGAGGGCGCCTGCGAGGCGGTGCGTGAGGTGGGGCGCCTGCTGACGGAGTACTTCCCGGCGCGGCCCGACAACCCCAACGAGTTGCCCGATCGGCCGGTGTTGCTCTGAATATCAGCTGCCGCTCTGCGCGCCACCCGACTGGCCGATGCTGAAGATGAGGGAGGCGCCCTTGCCAACCTCGCCCTCTGCCCACACTTCGCCGCCATGGCGACGCACGATGCGGGCTACCGTGGCCAAGCCGATGCCGGTGCCAGGAAACTCCCGATCGGTGTGCAGGCGCTGGAAGGGCCGGAACAGGTTTTCCCGGTAGCGCATGTCGAAGCCCGCCCCGTTGTCGCGCACCATGAAGGCGTCCAGGCCCTGGTGGCGGGTGGCCGAGAAGTGGATTTCAGGGGTGGCGACCCGGCCGGTGAATTTCCAGGCATTGCCGAGCAGGTTCTCGAGCACGGTACGCATCAGGCTGGGGTCGCCCTCCACGCGCAGATCCGGGGCGATCCGGATCAAGACATCCCGGTCCGGTTCCTGCTGCCGCAATTCGTCGCAGATCGAATGGGCGAGCTGGGACAGGTCCACGGTGCGGCGTTCTAGTTCCTTGCGGCTGACCCGTGACAGGGTCAGCAGATCGTCGATCAGCTGGCCCATGCGGTGGACCGCCGCCCGGACCCGGCGCAGCAACTCCTTGGCCTCGTCGTCCAGCCTTTCGGCGTAGTCAGAGCCGAGGATGGCGCTATAGCCCTCGATGGCCCGTAGCGGCGCGCGCAGGTCGTGGGACACCGAGTAGCTGAAGGATTCGAGTTCGTTGAGTGCGGCGCTGAGCTGGGAGGTGCGCTCCGCCACCCGGCGTTCGAGTTCGGTGTTGAGGCGCTTGATGGCGCGTTCTGCAAACTTTCTTTCGGTCAGGTCGGTGCCCACGCCGACGATGTGAGGTTCACCGTCGAGCAGGACCCGGCGGCTGACCACCAGGAAGGGCACAGGATCCTTGCCGTCCCGGCGCAGCATGATCTCGGCAGAGGCTTCGCCGGAGATCAGCGCGGCCTCGATGCGGTGGGCCATCACCGGCTCCTGCTCGGGGATCACCAGGCTTTCCGCCTCGGCATGGTAGAGGGCTTCGTCGGCCAGGCCAGTCAGTTCGCTGACAAAGCGGTTCCACAGGATCAGCCGGCCCTGGCGGTCAAACAGAAAGAAGGGGGCCGGCAGGCTGTCGATGAGCCCGCGGGAGAAATCCCGCTCGGCCTTGAGCTGCTCTTCGGCCAGCTTGCGGGCGGTGATGTCGCCGATCGAGCCGACCACCCGCACGGCGCGCCCCGCCTGGTTGCGGTGGGCCAGGCCGCGGGCCAGCACCCAGTGGAACTTGCCATCCTTGTCGGCAATGCGGTACTGGGTTTCAAAGTGGTCCGTCTCACCCTTGAGGTGGGCGATCAGGTCGTCCCGGGCGCGCTGGCGGTCGTCCGGGTGCATGAGCTTCTGCCACTCGTCGCCGGTGGTCTGCAGGGTGTCGCTGTTCAGGCCGAGGAGCGACAGCAGGCGCGCGGAAAGATACAGGTGGCGGCTTTGCGGGTCCCAGTCCCAGAGGCCCTCGTTGGCGCCGCGCTGGGCCAGCACATAGCGTTCGCGGGTATCGCGCAGCTGCGCCTCTGTCTCGAGGAGGGAGGTGCGGTCCTCGACGATGCCCACGCCGCCGGAGACGCGCCCGTCCGGGTCGTATTCCGGCGAGGCCCGCAGGGACAGGATCTGCACCTGGGTCGACAGGGGCGATACGAAGGGCCCGTCATAGGTTCCGCGCCGGCCTTCCAGGGTGTCACGCAGGGCGGCCAGGATCGCTTCCTCCCCCAGGGAGTGGAGGTCCATGCCGTCGAGCCGCTCCCTGGAGACGTTGAGGATCTCCGCCATGCGGCTGTTGCAGTAGCGGACCTTGAGGTCCGGGCCGAAGTGGAAGATCCCCACCGGCGAATTGTCCACCAGAGCCTGGTAGCGGGCCTGCTGGTCGGCCATGGCCCGTGCCGTGCGCCGCTCTTCCGACTGGTCGCGGAAGACCAGCACGATGCCCAGCGGAGTGTCGTGATGGGGGGTGAGGATGGGGGCGCCGCTGGCGGAGATCGGCCGCCTGACGCCGTGCCGGTCGATCAACTGGGCGTGCTGGGCGAGCCCGACCACCCGGCCGTCGCGCAGGACCCGCTCGGCAGGCTTGGGCACCGGCAGCCCGGAAGCTTCATCGACGATGCGAAAGACGGTATCGAGGGGCAGCCCGCGGGCTTCCACCTCGCTCCAGCCGGTGAGGTCCTCGGCGACGCGGCTCATCACGGAGATCCGTCCGTCGGCATCGGTGGCGATGACCCCGTCACCGATGCTGCGCAGGGTCACCCGCAGGTATTCACGGGTGGCGCGACGGGCGGTCTGGTCCGAGGCGGCACCGATGATTGCGGCAAGACGGCCGTCCGGGTGGCGCAGGAGGGTCATCGAGTCGTGGATCCACAGCGGGCCGCGGGGTGATTCCAGCTCGTACTCGACGCTGATCTCGACGGGGGCGCTGCCTGGCTTCTGCAGGGCTTCGCGGATGGTGTCCCACATGCGCCCGAGGTCGTCAGTGTTGATCCGGCGTGCCAGATGCTGCCAGCCGCCCGGTGCGCACAGTACATGTACCGGCGTGGCCAGCCAGTCTTCGATGCGGACGGAGATGAAGTCGTAGCACTCGTTCTCGGGATCGAAGCGGTAGAGCACGTGCTGGATCCGGGTGAGGGCTTCCTCGAAATGCTGCCCTGCCTGGTTTGGTGATGCGAGTGCCTGGGGGTGCTCCGCTGCCGTGTCCCCGCCGGAGGATGGATGTGGCTGCGCTGCTGCCGTCCTGCGGCGAAGTGCCAAGAGCAGGCCCGCCGACGAGAGGGTGATCAGCGCGACTGCGCTGACCGCCTGCCAGATCCCGGCAAGCCGTGGAACCACGACGACGAGCAGGATGCCCACCAGCGCATGGGCGGCAACCAGCGCGACGGCGTGGCGGCGTGACGGGTAGGCGGATGGTGGAGACATCTCCGGTTGTTGTATCGGCTCAGGGCTCGGCATGGTGGTCAGGGGGAGGGCGCGGTCACGGCCGGCCCGGTCGTCATCAAAGCGGGTATTTCCACGTCGTTGATTTAAAATCCGTTATAGATCCTGAAATCCAACAATCCTTAGCAATCACGATGAGCTTCCCGAGTCCCGAGCAGGATATCCTTCACATGCGTACTGCCATCGATCTGGCCCTGGAGGCTGGCCGCGCCGGAGAAGTCCCGGTCGGTGCACTGATCGTTGCCGCGGATGGCCGGATTGTCGGCAGCGGCTTCAATCAGCCCATTCTCCGCCACGATCCTACCTCGCATGCCGAGGTCATGGCCTTGCGTGATGCAGCGGCCCGGCTTGGCAACTACCGTCTGCCGGGCTGCACCCTGTACGTCACCCTGGAGCCTTGCGTCATGTGCGCGGGAGCCATCATGCATGCGCGCATCGGGCGCGTTGTTTTCGGCGCCCGGGATCCCAAGACAGGCGTCGCAGGTAGCGTAATCGATCTTTTCGGCGAGACACGCCTAAATCATCACGCCCGGGTAGAGGGAGGCCTCCTTGCCGATGAATGCGGGGGGCTGCTGAGCGCCTTTTTCGCCGCCCGGCGCAAGCGTCCCGCAGGAGTTGCCCAATGAACCGGATCCGCATCGACATTCCAGCCCAGCTGCTCGAGCTCTTCGGTGATGATGGCGCCTGCATACGCCGTTATCGTGTATCGACGGCCAGCCGCGGAGCAGGGGAACAGAAAGGGAGCTACCGTACCCCCCGTGGCCGGCATCTGGTCAGGGCACGGATCGGGGCGGGGGAGCCGCTGGGCGCGGTCTTTCGCGGCCGGCGCCCGACCGGCGAGGTGCTGACCCCCGAGCTGGCCGAGGCCAACCCCGAGCGGGACTGGATCCTCACCCGCATCCTGTGGCTGTCCGGCCTGGAGCCGGGGCGCAACCGGCTGGGTGCGGTGGATACCATGCAGCGCTACATCTACATCCACGGCACCCCCGACAGCGAGCCGATGGGCGAGCCCCGCTCGATCGGCTGCGTGCGCATGCGCAACCGGGATGTGGCCGAGCTGTTCGACCTGGCGCCTGTCGGCACGCTGGTGGAGATCATCGAATGAAGGAGCCGCCCGCAGTGGAGATCCGGATCGGCCCATGGACAACCCTGGCGTCCCTGGTGACGCCGGTCCGCTTCCAGGTATTTGTGGACGAACAGGGTGTGCCCTCGGACATGGAGCTCGACGAGTTCGACGAGCAGTCCTGCCATGCGGCAGCCGTGCTGGAGGGAAGGGTGATCGGCGCAGGTCGCCTGCTGCCCGACGGCCACATCGGGCGCATGGCCGTCCTCGCCGAGTGGCGGGGCCGGGGAATCGGGCAGGCGCTGCTGCTGACCTTGATGGGGGAGGCGGAGCGGCGGGGCATGCAGCGTCTGGCGCTGAGTGCGCAGACCCATGCGGTGGGGTTTTATGCCCGTTTCGGTTTTGTGCCGCTGGGGGCGGAGTACGAGGAAGCCGGGCTGCCCCATCAGGCCATGGAGCGCCTTGCCGGCTGAGTGGCCGGTGCGCTCAGGCCGGGGCCGCGGGCGGCGCGGGCGGGCGACGCCGGATCAGGTGGTGGTGGAACCAGTCGGCGGCCAGGGTGGCTGCGTCGTCGAGGGTGCCCGGCTCGCGAAAGCCGTCATCGGCACCGGCTACCGTCCGCCAGTCCTTGGGGCAGGCCAGCAGGTCGTAGGCCTGACGAAGATTGGCCAGGCCCTCGTCCTTCTCCCCGACGATGAAACGCGTGGGGAAGGGGATCTGGCGCAGCGGCGAGATACCCGCCAGGCCGGGCCGTCCGCCCCGGCAGACCAGGGCATCGACCATTTCCGGTTCGTGGGAAAGCGCGCGCACCGCGGCGCCGCAGCCTGTTCCGCTGGCCACGAAGCCGACCGGGAGGTGGGCCAGGGGCGGTTGGTGACGCAGCCATTCGAACACGGCGCGGATGCGCTGCCCGAGCAGTGGTGTGTTGAAGCGCGAGTCCGGGTCACGGGTCTCTTCGTAATGGGTCATCAGGTCGAAGAGCAGGGTGGCGAAGCCGGCTTCCTGGAGGCGGCGGGTGAAGTGGGCTTCCCGCGAGTCCCGGTGATTGCCGACTGCGGTCTGGGCAACCAGCACCAGGCCGGCTGCGTCCGGCGAGTGGGCGAGCAGCGCTTCGAGCCAGACAGGGCCGGCAGGAATGCTCAGGGCGGTGTGGCGCAGTTTCATCATGGCGGTCAGTCGGGCGGGTATTTTTCTTTGTGTCGACGATGGCATGTGGCGGACCCGGCCGGCAAGCCGATGCGCTCTTCTAGTGCGCTCCGATGTGCACTGGGACACGACGTGCGCCGAATGCACCCTTGAAAGACTCGAAACGCCCGGCCAGTGCGTGGCCGCAGGAGAGGCAGGCGCCCGTCGCATCGAGGCGGTAGGCCAGGATCTGATACCAGTCCCGTTCGATCACCGCGGCGCCGCAGCCCGGGCAGTGGGTTGTGCCGCCTGCTGCGTCGTGAACGTTGCCCGTGTAGACATGATGGAGGCCGGCATCCAGGCCGATCCGGCGGGCCCGTGTCAGGGTGGCCGGAGGCGTAGGGGGCAGGCGGTCGAGCTTGTAATCGGGGTGGAAGGCGGTGAAGTGCAATGGCACGTCGGGGCCCAGTTCGTCGGCCACCCAGCGAGTCAAGGCGGTGAGTTCGGCGTCGGAATCATTGAGGCCGGGGATCAGCAGGGTGGTTATCTCGAACCACACCGCGGTTTCGTGGCGCAGATAGAGCAGGGTGTCGAGCACCGGCGCGAGGCGAGCGCCGGTCTGATGCACGTAGAAGTCGTCGTTGAAGGCCTTGAGGTCCACGTTGGCGGCATCCATGACCGCATAGAAATCGCGCCTGGGGGCGGCGTGGATGTAGCCGGCGGTGACCGCAACCGAAGCAATACCCCGGGCCCGGCATTCCGCGGCGGTGTCGATGGCGTACTCGGCGAAGATGACCGGGTCGTTATAAGTGAAGGCGACGCTGCGGCAGGCGTGGCTGGCCGCCGCCTCGGCAATCTGCCGGGGGGAGGCGGCATCCATCAGCCGGTCCATGTCGCGGCTTTTCGAGATGTCCCAGTTCTGGCAGAACTTGCAGGCGAGGTTGCAGCCGGCGGTGCCGAAGGACAGTACGCTGCTGCCCGGGTAGAAATGGTTGAGGGGCTTCTTTTCGATCGGATCGATGCAGAAGCCGGAGCTGCGGCCATAGGTGGTGAGCACCATCGCGGCGCCTTCCCGCTGGCGTACAAAACAGGCGCCGCGCTGGCCCTCGTGGAGCCGGCAATCCCGCGGGCACAGGTCGCACTGGATTCGACCATCGTCGAGGGCATGCCAGTAGCGGGCGGGATGGCTGCTCATGGTCTTACTCCCCGGGGGCGGGCTCTTTCCATTTATTGACGTGGTAGCGGGCAAGCATGATGTTGGGGCTCCAGAAATCCACCGGCAGCCGGGCCTTCTGCTTGAGCGCCGCCATGAAGGCGCGACGTTCGGGGAGTTGCTCCCAGACCTGCGGCAGGAAGGTGGCCTTCTGGCAGCCATTGAACAGGATCACGCCATCCCGGCCGGGTTCCAGCTGGGCCAGGGCGTCGGCTTCATCCTTGAAGTCGATGAAATCGGGTTCGGTCAGCAGGGAGACTTCGATCCGGATGTGCTGGAGCTCATCCGCCGACAGGGGCGCAAAGCGGCTGTCCCGCAGGGCTGCGGCCACCGCATTGTCGCGGACGTCGTCGCCGAGGGCGCGGTGGGCATTGAGGCTGCCGATGCAGCCACGCAGTCCGCCGTCGATGGTCAGCGTCACGAAGGTGGCGCCGCGCTCGGCCAGGCGCGGGTCCTGGCGGGCTGGCAGGGCTGGCAGGGCTGGCTGGCCGAGGGCTACGTTGATGGCCTGGCGGGCCTGGTCCAGCAGGACATGGCCGAGGTCTTCATCAATGGTGGGCACGGTCGAGATCCTCGGAAAAGGCGATGGAGGCATAACCCACGACGCGCTCACGGTCGCCCGCGGTGTCGCCGGAGTTGCGCAGGTCGAGGACATGCGGCGTGAGGCGGTGGCGCTGGGCTGCCAGCAGAAGGCCATTGATGGCACCGGCTCCGCAGGCCTGATCGGGGGACAGGCTGGCGTCGAGCTGGCGGATCTGCGCGATGGTGGCCTTGTCGCGCCACTGGGCCTGGCGGTAGGGCTGGTAGTGGGACAGGTCGGAGCTGATCACGATCAGGGTCTCTGGCCCGCCCCACAGGGCTTCCAGCAGGCCGGCCACGTCGAGCGGGTCGGCGTGCCCGACGGCCACGGGCAGGATGGCGAAATGGTCGAGGGTGCTCTGCAGGAAGGGGAGCTGGACCTCGATGGCGTGCTCTTCGGCATGCGGGCGGTCGTCGACGATCACGCCGGGCAGCTCCCGTGCCTGGAGCCAGGCCTCCCGATCAACCGGGACGGCGCCCAGCGGGGTGATGAAGGACTGGGCGGCGGGCAGGGCCATGCCCCGCACGGAGACCCGGTGGGTCGGACAAAGCAGCAGGACGCGGCGGACCAGGTCACGGCGCTGGGCCAGCCCGGCATAGGCGCAGGCGGCAACGGCACCGGAATAGATATAGCCTGCATGGGGTGCGATCAGCGCCTTGGGGGCGTCGATGTGCTCGGCCGGCAGTGCGGCGGACAGGAAGCCGGCCACCTGGGCGTGCAGGCTGTTGGGATCGGCCGGATAGAAAAGCCCTGCTACGGCGGGCGGGCGCTGGGACGCGTGAGCCATGATGTCCTTCAGGTGAGTCGGTGGATGCCTGCTTCCATTATAGGGAGGAGTGGAGCAACCACGCGATGCCGCCGCCCAGCCCGAGGCCGACCGCCAGCATGCCGCCCAGAACCCTCCGGCCGAGTGCGGCGCCGCCGAGGGCGAAGGCCAGGCCACCCTTGAAGCTCAGGTTGGCCAGCATGGCCAGCAGGATGGAGATGGCGGCAGGCAGGCTTTCGATCTTGCCGGTGGTATGCAGGCGCAGGGTGGACAGCGCGATGGCGTCCACATCGGTGAGGCCCGAGGCGAGGGCCAGCAGGTAGAGGCCGCCCTGCCCGGCGATGTCCGACAGCCAGGCGGCGCACAGCAGCACCGCCGCGTAGAGCAGGCCGAAGCCGACCGCGGCGCGCAGCTCGGTCGGATTGCGGGTCTGCGGGATGGGCAGGGCATCGCTGCCGTTCAATTGCCGCCAGTTGAGTCCGACCACCACGATGCCGATCAGCACGGCCAGCACGCAGCCCGTCGCCAGGAGGGGCAGGACCGGGGCCGACAGGGCGCCGGCAATGGCCATGATGCGCAGGATCATGATCAGGTTGGCAAGCAGGATGACCAGGGTGGCGGTGGCATTCATCGCCGGGTTCTCGCGGGCATGGCGGGCGAACACCATGGTCGTGGCGGTACTCGAGACGATGCCGCCGAGCAGCCCGAGCAGGGGCGCGCCGTAGCGGGCGCCGACCAGGCGCAGGGCCGCATAGCCCGCCAGGCTGACGCCGGAGATCAGCACGATCATCAGCCACACCTGGTGGGGGTTGATCGCTTCGTAGGGGCCGAATCCCTGGTTCGGCAGGATGGGCAGCACGATCAGGGACAGCACCGAGAACTGCAGGATCGAGCGCCAGTCCTGGGCGGTGAGCCGGGAGGCGACCCCCCGCAGTTCGGACTTGAAGTAGAGCAGCATGGTGGTGCCGACGGCTGCCATGACGGCAAGGCGTCCGTGGCCGAGCCACACCATGGCGCCCAGGCTGTAGCACACCAGCAAGGCGATCACCGAGGTGGTGCCGGGGTCGTTGGGCTCCGGCTGGCGGAAGTTGGCGGCGATGATCATGGCGGCGACCAGTACGAAGCCGGCAATCAACAGGGCGGGGGTGGCGAGCTGCTCGGTGAGCAGGCCGGCGATGGCCCCGAGCAGGCCGGTCAGGCCGAAGGTGCGTACGCCGGCCAGCGCCGCCGGGCGGCGTTCCCGCTCCAGGCCCATGAGCAGGCCGATGGCGGTGGCCAGGGCGAGGGCTTCCAGCTGGCGGGGTTCAAAGGGCAGGGAAAAAAGCATGGCGGCTCTCATGGCAGGGTGAACAGTGCAATCAGCGGCAGAAGGGTGGGGGACATTGAGTAGAATCGCGCCATGCGAACTCCGATGACCCGCTGCTTCGCCCTCGTGCCCGCCGCCGGAAGCGGCAGCCGCATGGGCAGCGAACAGCCCAAACAATATCTGTCCCTGCTTGGCCAGCCGCTGATCCGTCACACGCTGGCCGCCTTGTGTGCGTCTACGCGAATCGAGAGGGTATACGTGGTCCTGTCGGTCGGCGACCAGGAGTGGGACCGCCATGACTGGACCGAGTTCGGTGACCGGCTGGTGCCCCTGTTCTGCGGTGGCGCCTCGCGGGCCGACAGTGTCCTGAACGGCTTGCGCAGCATCGCCGACGACACAGCCGAGTCGGACTGGATCCTGGTGCACGATGCGGCCCGTCCCTGCCTGGCGCCCTGGCATATCGACGCGCTGGTGCGCGAGCTGATCCACGACGAGGTGGGTGGCATCCTGGCCGTGCCGGTGGCGGATACCCTCAAGCAGGCGGACGGCAGCCACCACATTGCCGCCACGGTCCCCCGCGAAGGCCTGTGGCAGGCCCAGACGCCCCAGATGTTCCGTTACGTGATGCTCAAGCGCGCTCTCGAAAGTGCCCGCCACGTCACCGACGAGGCCAGCGCCATCGAGGCCATGGGACTGCGGCCGCGCCTGGTGCGGGGCGACCCCACCAACCTGAAAGTCACCTATCCCCTCGACCTGCACCTGGCCGAGTGGATCCTGCAGCATCGCGAGGGCAATGAATGAGTGTTCCGTTCCGTATCGGCCAGGGTTTTGACGTGCATGCCCTGGTTCCCGGCCGTCCGCTGATCATCGGCGGCGTGACCATTCCCTTCGACAAGGGCCTGCTCGGCCATTCGGATGCCGACGTGCTGCTGCACACCATCACCGATGCGATTCTCGGTGCGGCCGGGCTGGGCGATATCGGCCGGCACTTCCCGGATACCGATCCCCGTTTCGAGGGGGCCGATTCCCGCGTGCTGCTGCGCGAAGCCGCCGCCGCCGCCCGCGCCGCGGGCTGGCAGACGGTCAATGTGGATGCCACCGTGATCGCCCGGGCGCCGAAGATCCTGCCCCACGTGCCGGCCATGGTCGCCAACATCGCCGCCGATCTGGGTGTCGAGCCGGCTGCCGTGAATATCAAGGGGAAGACCACCGAGAAGTTGGGCTTCACCGGGCGTGGAGAGGGCATCGCCGCCCAGGCGGTGGCCTTGATGATGCGGGTGGATGGCTGAGCCCGTGCGCCGGCTGTTCCTGGCCTTGTGGCCGGGGCAGGCGGAGGTGTGCCGGCTGGACCACCTGGCCGGCGTCGCCCAGGCTGTGGGGGGCGGGCGGCGCATGCGGCCGGAGACCCTGCACATGACCCTGGCCTTTCTCGGGGATGTGCCGGAGAGCCGGATTCCCGACTTGTGCGCGGTGATGGCGGACTGCCGGCCAGAGCCCTTCCAGCTGGAGATTGACCAGCTGGGCTACTGGCCCGCCAATCACATCCTGTGGGCAGGCTGCCGCCAGCCGCCGGTACAGCTCGGCGATCTGGTGGCGGGTGTCCATGCCGCGCTGCAGCGAGTGGAACTTCGCCCCACGCGGCCGGATTTCTTTCCTCACATCACCCTGCTGCGCAATGCGCAGGTGGCGCAAGCATTACCCGAGCCCGAGCCGATTGCCTGGCCGGTGGGGGAGTGGCTGCTGGTGGAGTCCCGGCGTGATGCGGGCGGCGCGGCCTACCACCGGCTGGCGGGCTGGCCGACCGCTCCGCTACCGGGCTGATTCAGTTGCGGCTCTTGCGGCGGCGGACCAGCCCGCCGAGGCCGAGGGCACCCAGTACCAGGGCCAGGGAGCCGGGTTCGGAGACATAGGCCACCGGATCGAGCGTGATCAGGTCGTTGGCGCAGAGCATGGTCCATTGCAGGTCGAAGGCTTCGGTCGGGCCATTGGCACCCCAGTATTGGCCAAATGCCGCCACGGGGATCTCCAGTTCGTAGAACCAGTGGTTGCCGCCCAGGGTGCCCATGTTGCCGAAGGCGCTCGAGATCACCAGATTCGCGTTGCCCACATCCGTGCCGCCGGTCACGCTGGTGACGTAACTGGAGTTGGCCGGGTCATAGACGCCGGGAGAACTCCACAGGCCGGTGGCCCAATTCGAGTTGCTGGTGCTCACCACATCACCCTGGTGCAGGCCTGCGGTGCGATCGGCGGTGAGAACGCCGAAGTCCCAGGTGCCGTCGCGGCCGAAATCGATGGCAAAGTCACCGCGGCCGTAGCTGTTGGCGCCGTTCACCGTGTTGGGGTCATGGCCGGTGATCATGCCGATCGCCAGGTAGGTCTGGCCGTCGGCGCGGGTGTACCAGCTCAGGTACATGGCTTCCGCGTCGTAGGCCTGGCCGCCCCAGCCCGGGCTCAGGTAGCCGCTGTTGGCGTTACTCTGATCCTCGACCACGTAGGTGATGCCGCTGTTCGGCGTCCAGCCGGCAACCGTGCCGTTGTTCTGGATACCCCAGTCGGAGAAGTTGCCGTCGATGGTCATGGAGCCGGCCATGGCAGGCAGGGACAGGGCGCCGGTGGCGAGGCTCAGGGCGATGCTGGCGAAGGATTTCTTGTTGATCATCTTGCACACCAATCTGTAAGGGATGGCTGCAAGAATAGGGGCGGGATGCCGCCGGGAAGAGGGACTTCCTCACGGTCTGACGGGGGGGCGGGGCAAAAGAGCAGGCGGCTGCGACTCCAGTCACAGGCGCCTGCAAGTACGGTGTCACCCGTCTACCCTCTACGCGGTTGCGTGGGGGGGCGAGGGGGCCGGGCCACCGTGGGGAGGTCAAACGTAGAGGCAGCTTTCCAGGCGTCCGCACAGCAGGGGTTCGGACGTCTTGGTGTAATCCTTCTCGAAGCGGTCGGTCACCATCTGGGCGGTGGGCCGGTCCAGGGTGGCGTTGAGCATGCCCATGAAGCCAGGCGGGGCGACGAGGATGGCCCGGGCAAACAGGTTGCGGCTGCGCCCCATGTAGAGTTCCCTGGCCAGGCGCTGGGCGAAACTTCGGGCGGCGTTGAGCTTGGGCGGAGTCTGTTGTTCACGGGCGCCGTGCCCGCTGCCGGCGGCCTGCATCTGGCCGGCCCGATCGGAGGTCAGATCGGCGTTCTTCATGCGGCTCTCCGGGTGCGCGATTTCCTTGACCAGCTGGAGCCCCTTGTTGGGACCCAGGTTGGCATACAGACGGGCAAGACTCGCATTGGCGACAAGAATCCAGGTAATTGCCATGAATACGCTCTCCACTTTTTGTCATGAATGCCGAAGCGGCCTAGGCACTTTAGACAGCGGATTCTGTTAAATCAAAGTGACAATTTGGCGTCTTCCGTGTGAGCTTCCTGGGCTGTCCGGGCCCGCGCGGCGGGGTCCTGGCCGTAGTACCGCGCCAGCTGGTCATATACCGCCGGGTAGCCCGTCTTGAGCAGGCCGGGTGTCTCGAAAAAGGCTTCACTCATGACCGCAAAAAACTCACCCGGGTTCTCGGTTGCGTAGGGGTCGAAGCCGGTGTCTTCGTCCCGGTCCACCCGTGCGCAGAGGTCTTCGTAAGCGGGCTTGAAGGCGCCGGCCCACTCCGCCGCCGGCATGTGGGCGGGGAGAACCGGGTAGCCATCCACCTCGCCGTTGCCCATGTCGAGCTTGTGGGCGAACTCGTGGATCACCACGTTGACGCCTTCCAGGGCGTCGCCGGGCTCGAACCAGGAGAGCAGCACGGGGCCGCCCTCCCAGGCTTCGCCGAGGACTTCATCGTCGTATTCATGCACCACGCCATCGTCGTCGGCGAAGCTGCGCGGGATGACGAAATCGCCTGGATAGACCACGATGCCGACCCAGTCCGCGTAGGCGTCCAGGCCGATGTGGAGTACCGGCAGGCAGGCCTGCAAGGCGATCGAGAGCAGGATATCGTCGCCGAGCACCAGGCCTTCCGCGCCATGGATCTGTTTGTCGGCGAGAAATTCCAGTGCCAGGCGGCGCAGGCGGGGCCGTTCGTCGGGGGGCAGGTAGTCGAGGAAGGGCAGGCTGGCTTCGACCTGCTGCCAGCGCTCGGGAGAAACCTGCATGCGGTCGGCGGTGCGGCGGCGGCGCCAGCGGCGGAGGGCAGCGAACATGGTGGGGGCCGGATGGATGGAACGGAGGGGTGTAAATGTCGTCGAAGGGCGTCGATCCTGCGTGACCGGTTGCTCGCAGGGCGATCAAGATCAAGCTTTCACCACCCAGCCTATAGGATAATGCGGCCATGGTCGCCGTCACGCATTCGATTTCCCAGTCCGCTTCTGCGCTCTCGTCCAGTGAACTGCTCTGCGAGGGTGTCACCCCCGCAGACGCAGGGCGGATCGCCGACGCCCTTGCCTGGGTCCAGCCCCTGTACGACATCCGCAGCCTGGGCACCCAGGAGCCGGTCTGGGAGCATGCCCTCGGCACGGCCCTGATCGCCGCCTCCCTGCGCCTGGATGCGGATACCCGCATCGCCGCGCTGTGCTTCGCGGTGGGCGACGTGCTGGATCATCCCAACGAGCAGATCGGCGAGCGTTACGGCGAAGGCGTGGCGCGCCTGGTCGATGGCCTGCGCCGGCTCAATGGCCTGCGCGTCATCACCCGCATGACCACCACCGCCAGCGCCCCCGAGATCCGCGCCCAGAGCGAGGTGCTGCGCAAGATGCTGCTGGCCATGGTGGAGGACATCCGCGTGGTGTTGCTGCGTGTGGCCTCGCGTACCCAGACCCTGCGCTACTTCACCGACCACCCCGGCAAGACCCGCGACGCGATTGCCCGGGAGAGCCTCGATATTTATGCGCCGCTGGCCAACCGGCTGGGGATCTGGCAGCTCAAGTGGGAGCTCGAAGACCTGTCCTTCCGCTTCCTGGAGCCGGAAACCTACAAGCGCATCGCCCGCATGCTCGACGAGCGCCGGGTGGAGCGCGAGCAGTTCATCGTTGACGCGGTGGCACGCCTGAAGGCCGAGGTGGCGGCCCTCGGCATCAAGGCCGAGGTGTATGGGCGACCCAAGCACATCTACAGCATCTACAACAAGATGCGCGCCAAGCGCCTGGATTTCTCGCAGATCTATGACGTGCGCGCCCTGCGGGTGCTGGTCGCCGAGGTGAAGGACTGCTACGCGGTGCTGGGCATCGTGCACCAGATCTGGACGCCCATCCCCAAGGAGTTCGACGACTACATCTCGATGCCCAAGGGCAACAACTACCAGTCTCTGCACACCGCGGTGTATGCCGGGGATGGGCGGGCTCTCGAGGTGCAGATCCGCACCCACGACATGCACAACCACGCCGAGCTTGGCGTCGCGGCCCACTGGCGCTACAAGGAAGGCAGCGGCGCGTCGGCAGGCGAGTACGACGAGAAGATCGCCCTGCTGCGCAGCCTGTTGTCGTGGCGTGACGAGGTGACGGACTCGGCCGACTGGCTCGAGCAGTTCAAGCGGGCCTCGCTGGACGACACCATCTACGTGCTCACGCCCCAGGGCAGGGTCATCGATCTGCCGCGGGGCGGGACGCCGATCGACTTCGCCTACCGGGTACATACCGACCTGGGCCATAGGTGCCGCGGGGCCAAGGTCAATGGCCAGTTGGTCACCCTCAATACGCCTCTCGAGAGTGGTCAGACGGTGGAGATCATGTCCACCAAGGAGGGGGGTCCGTCCCGCGACTGGCTGAATGCCCAGCAAGCCTACGTGGCTACGCCAAGGGCCAGGCAGAAGATCAAGCAGTACTTCAGTGCCCTCGAAGAGGAAGAGCTGCTGGTCCGTGGCCGCAGCGTGCTGACCCGCGAGATCCAGCGGGAAGGCCATGGACAGGTGAACCTGGACGATCTGGCGACCCGCCTCGGCTTCAAGAACCAGGATGCCTTGTTCATCGCCGCGGGTCGCGGCGAGGTGGGGCCGCGCGCCATCCAGGTGGCCCTGCGGGGTGCCGACGCCGTCGACGAGCCCTCGCAGACGCCGGAGGTGATCATCGGGCAGAGCCACTCTGGCGATGCCGGCGACACCATCCTGATCGTCGGCGTCGGCAAGCTCATGACCTCCCTCGGCCGCTGCTGCAAGCCGGCGCCGCCGGACGCCATTCAGGGTTATGTGACCCGGGGGCGTGGCGTGTCCATCCACCGGGTCGAGTGCCGTGACTTCCAGCAACTGGTGCGCTCCCATCCGGAGCGCCTGATCAGCGCCCAGTGGGGCGGGGCGGCCTCGCCCAAGGAGGCGGTCTTCCCGATCGATGTGCTGGTCCACGCGATGGACCGGCAAGGCTTGCTGCGCGACATCTCGGAAGTACTGTCGCGGGAAAAGCTCAACGTCATCGCCGTCAATACACTCAGCCGCAAGGGCGCGGCGCGCATGCGCTTCACCCTCGAGGTGCAGGGCGTCCACCAGATCCAGCGGGCCCTGGCCCTGATTCGCGAGGTGAAGGGCGTCACCGATGTAGAGCGGGGCTGAGAGAAGCCCGGATGACCCTCCTGGACCGCCATCACTTTGCCTGGTTGTCGATCGTCACCGCAGTGGCGACGATCGCTCTGAAGACACTGGCATGGCAGCTCACCGGCTCGGTGGGGCTGCTGTCGGATGCGCTGGAGTCCTTCGTCAACCTCGCTGGCGCGTCCTTTGCCTTGTGGATGATCCTGATCACCCGGGATCCGCCTGACGGCAATCATCCCTTCGGGCATGGCAAGGCAGAGTATTTCTCCAGCGGGTTCGAGGGGCTCCTGATCCTTGGGGCCTCCGCCGGCATCGTCTGGACGGCGGTGGACCGGCTGATGGCGCCCCGGCCGATCGAGTCGCCGGGCTGGGGGCTGGCCTGGTCGGCATCCGCCACTTTCCTCAACTTTGTGGTCGCGCGCATCCTGGCCCGGGCAGGGGAACGCCTCAATTCGATTGCACTGAGGGCCGACTCCCGTCATCTGATGACCGACGTATGGACCTCGGTCGGGGTGATCGCCGGGGTGGCGCTGGTGGCGCTCACCGGCTGGCTGGTGCTCGACCCGCTGATCGCGATGGCGGTGGGCCTGCACATTGCTTGGGAGGCCAGGGCCCTGCTGAAGGAGTCCGTGGATGGTTTGATGGACCGCAGCCTGGATCCGCTGTCGGTCAGCCGTGCCGAAACCGTGCTGAGCGGCTTCCGGACGCGCGGGGTGGGGTTCGACAAACTGCGCACCCGCCGGGCCGGTGCCTCATCCTTTCTGCAGGTGGTGGTGCTGGTACCCGGTGAATGGACGGTGCGCCAGGGGCATGATCTGCTCGACGAGCTGGAGCAGGCGCTCGAGGAGGCGCTCCCCGGCACCGAGGTGACGACCCACCTGGAGCCCTTGCCCTGAACCGGACGGGCGGCCTTTGCTAAGATGCGGCGTTTGCTGCCTTACCGTTCGTCCTGTTCCGTCTTCCCGGTTTCTCCCGATGATCTTCGTCCTGTCTCCCGCCAAGGCCCTCGACTACACGTCGCCTCTCCCCACACTCCGTTTCACCGAGCCCGATCATCTCGACGATGCGGCCGAACTCATCGCCGGACTGCGCCAGTTGTCCCACGTCGAAGTCGCCGGCCTGATGGATCTCTCCGACACCCTGGCCGCCCTCAATGTGGCGCGCTATGGCGAATGGTCGCGGCCCTTCACGCCGGACAATGCCCGCCCGGCGCTGCTGGCTTTCAATGGGGATGTGTATGACGGCCTTGATGCCCGCAGTCTTTCCGAAGCCGATCTGGATTACGCCCAACAGCATCTGCGCATCCTGTCCGGCCTGTATGGCCTGCTCAAGCCCCTCGACCTGATGCAGGCCTACCGCCTGGAGATGGGGACGCGCTTCGCCAACCGGCGTGGCAAGGACTTGTACGCCTTCTGGGGGATGACCCAGACCGATGCCCTCAACCGCTTGCTGGCGGCGGAGGATGAGGCGGGGCGCGAGGCCGTGCTGGTGAACCTGGCCTCCGAGGAGTACTTCAAGTCGGTCAAGCCGGCCAGGCTCGAGGGGCGCCTGCTCAACATCGGTTTCGAAGACTGGAAGGGCGGCCGCTACAAGATCATCAGTTTCTACGCCAAGCGGGCCCGCGGCCTGATGGCCCGTTACGCCATCGACCAGCGGATCGACAGCGTGGAGCAGCTCCGCGGCTTTGACCGGGATGGTTATGCCTTCGCCGCGGAGGCGTCGGACGACAACCGCTGGGTTTTCCGGCGCAGGGAGGGTTGAGGCGATGGCACATCCGGACAAGCTGGCGGCCCTCGGCCGCATGAAGGCCATCGCGACTGCTCTGGCCGTGGTGGTCGGCCTGCTGTGGGTGCTGGCCCGGCACCAGGGCTGGCCATGGCTGGCCGCCTTCGCCGAGGCGGCCCTGGTCGGAGCCCTGGCCGACTGGTTCGCCGTGGTGGCGCTGTTCCGCCATCCGCTTGGCCTGCCCATTCCGCACACGGCCATCCTGCCGCGCAACAAGGCGCGCATTGCCGACAACCTGGCCGAGTTCATCCGCGACAGGTTTCTCGACACCAGCGCCCTGGTGGCGCGCCTGCGCGCGGTGGATCCGGCCCGCCACCTCGCTGGCTGGCTGGCCAAACCGGAGAACGCCGGGCTGCTGGCGGGGCGTCTGGTGGTGGTGTTGGCCGAGTCGGTGGATTTCATGGAGGACCCGCGGGTCCGGCGTCTCTTCCTGCACGCCCTGCGCCGGCGCGCCGGCGCACTGGACCTGTCCGACAGCATGGGGCAGGTGCTGGACACGCTGAAGGATCAGGGGCGGCACCAGGCGCTCTTCGATGAAGGTCTGCGCCGCTTGTCCCACTGGCTGGACGAGCCCTCGGTCCGCCAGGGTTTTGCCGGCATGGTGGTGGATGTGGCGAGCCGTGAGT
The DNA here is from genome assembly GCF_012927165.1 of Zoogloea dura. GTDB lineage: Bacteria > Pseudomonadota > Gammaproteobacteria > Burkholderiales > Rhodocyclaceae > Zoogloea > Zoogloea dura. The sequence continues at coordinate 637,022 of NZ_JABBGA010000001.1, read as the reverse complement.
ACCCGAAAGTGGTGGCGATGCTGGGCCTGGTCGGCATGAACGCTGAAGAACTGGGCGAGCGGGTGTCCACCGGCCTCATCGGTGCGGTGCATGGCATGCTCGACGATATCGCCCGCGACCCCCAGCATCCGCGCCGGCAGGCAGTCGATGAACTGCTGGCCCGCTACATCGAGCGCCTGGGCCAGGATGAAGCCTTCCGCAGCCGGGTGGATCAAGCCAAGCGGGATTTCCTGGCCCAGCCCGGCATCGAGGACTACCTGCGCGGCCTGTGGAATGATCTGCGCGACTGGCTGGCCCGCGACATGGGGCGGCCGGAATCGCGGGTCCGGCGCAAGCTGGCTGCGGCCGCCGCCGCCCTGGGGGCGAGCCTGGCCGACAACCCGGCCCTGCGCGAATCGCTCAATGAGCACATCGAGCGCACCGTCGAAGCCCTGGCCCCGGAGCTGCGCGCCGGCCTGGCCCAGCACATTGCGGGAACCGTACGTTCCTGGAACGACGACGACCTGGTCCGCGAGATCGAGGTCAGCCTGGGCCGCGATCTCCAGTTCATCCGCCTGAATGGCACCTTCGTCGGCGGCGGCATCGGACTGGCCCTGCATGCACTGACCCAACTCTTCCCGTGAGCATCCGATGACACTTCGCATCAGCAGCAACTTCGATTCTGGCGCCATCGAGGTGCTTTCCCTCGAGCAGGCTGGCGACATCCGGCTGCGCCTGCGCGCCGACCAGGGGATTGCCGGCGATGGCGGCTTTCGCCAGTGGTTCCATTTCCGCCTGCACGGCGCGGCCGGCCAGGCGGTTCGCCTGGTCTTCGAGAATGCCGCCGATGCGGCCTATCCGGATGGCTGGCCCGACTACCGCTGCGTGGCGTCCTACGATCGTCGCAACTGGTTCCGCATCCGCAGCACGCGCTACGAGAACGGGCAACTGATCGTCGAGCACACGCCCGAGCGCAACAGCATCTATTACGCCTATTTCGAACCGTATTCCCACGAGCGCCATCTCGATCTGCTGGGCAGGGTAGAGATGTCGCCCTTCGCCTCGGTGAGCAACCTGGGTGCCACAGTGGACGGCCGCGACCTCGACCTGGTGACCGTCGGCCGCGCGGCGCCGGGCAAGCTGCCGATATGGATCATCGCCCGCCAGCATCCGGGAGAGAGCATGGCGGAGTGGTTTGTCGAAGGGCTGCTCGAAAGGCTTCTCGATGGTGCAGATCCGGTGGCCCGGCGCATCCGCGAGAAGGCGGTGCTCTACGTGGTGCCCAACATGAACCCGGACGGCGCCGTCCGCGGCAATCTGCGCACCAACGCGGCGGGGGCCAACCTCAACCGGGAATGGCGTGAGCCGGACCCGGCGCGCAGTCCCGAGGTCCTGCTGGTGCGGCAGGCCATGGAAGCCAGTGGCGTTGATCTGTTCCTCGACATCCATGGGGACGAGGCCTTGCCTTATGTCTTCTTTTCCACCGCCGAGGAAGTGCCGGGCTTCAGCGACGCCCAGCGGGTGCGTCAGGCCCGCTTCGTGGAGGCCTTCAAGGCCGCCAGCCCGGATTTCCAGACCGAGCACGGCTATCTCTCAGGCCGTTTCCGCGACGAATTGCTGACCCTCGCCTCCAAGTGGGTGGCGCACCGTTTCGGCTGTGTCTCGCTGACCCTCGAGATGCCCTTCAAGGACAACGCCAACCTTCCCGACGGTCTGTCTGGCTGGAACGGCGAACGCAGCAAGCGCCTCGGCGCAGCCATGCTGAATCCCATCCTCAGGCACCTGGACATCTGACGGTGCTTGCTCCTGCCTAAAGATCACGGCGGACCTTCCGATACTTCAAAGCTGATGTTGCCGTTGCGTTTGTAGCGGATGGTCGAGGGCGGGCTCCGTGGCCGGATGGCAGGGGCGCTTGCCGGCAACTTCCGGGGGCGCTGAAAAAAGCCGAAAAAATTTGGAAATCGTGTCATCCGGAGTGTGGATGTCGGCGTTAAGGAAGAACAGGCGAGAGATCGCCGGTTTTCACAGGAGAAGTCGATGGGCAGTTATTGCAACGAGTCCTACGCAGAGTTTCTGGATTCCCTCAAGGCCGCGGGTGTCGTGATCCGCAACGAAGACGAAGTTCGCGAACGTCTGGCAGAGTCCCAGCGCTGGCGCAGCGCCTTCATGACCCTGGCCGCCAATGGCCGTCTGCTCGGCATCGAGTTCACAGTTGCCGGCCAGGGTGGTGACCCCCGCGCCGTGCAGCGTGTGATGGCCGAACATGCCTTCCCCGCCGAGAAGGAAGCCGCTTTCATCGCACAATTGACCGCCGATCGCTGATCCGATCTGCCGTCCGCCGGTTCTACCCGGTGATGAGTAAAACCTTAAGCCCTCTCTTCGACTGAAGGAGGGCTTTGTTTCGGGCTGTGCCTGCCAGCCGTCAGGGGCGATCCGGGCAGCTGGCACACCTATGACAGGCGGCGCAGCAGCGCCTCACCCACGCGGATGGCGCGTCCTGATCCAACCCCCTCGCACAGCCCGTAGCCTTCCGGGACGAAGGCGATGATCGTCGAGCCGTGCTCGAACCAGCCCATTTCCTGACCCTTGCGGAAGCCCGCCCGGGTCGGGATCTCGTTGGGGCCCCGGTAGCGCAGGTGCAGCAGCACATCCAGCCAGTGCAGGTGGATGCTGGCGACCAGGATGGCGGCCACCGGCACCAGGGTCAGCAGTGCCCCGTCGGCATTCAGCCGGCTGCGGATCACCACCCGTTCGTTCTTGCAGTAGAGCCGCTCGACCCGCTTGAGGGCGGGCGGATTGACGTTCCAGACATCGCCCGAGATGTAGGTCACATGTTCGACCTGCAGGTCGGCCGGGGCGTGGAAGCGGTGATACATGCTCGACTTCAGGCGCAGGGTCACGTAGCTGCCCTGCCGGTAGTGGGCCACCAGATCCTCGTCACCCAGCAGGTCGACCAGCGGATACGGGGCACCCTTGGCCTGCAGCACCGTGGTGCCGTCAATCGGCCCGCAGGCGCCGACGATGGCGTCGCAGGGGCTGGCCAGGATGTCCGGCTCTGCATTGATCGGGCGCGCGCCTTCCTTCAGTTCCCGCGTGAAGCAGGCGTGCATGCTGCGGAATTCCTGCTGCCTGGCTTCGCTCAGGTCCAGGTCGGCAAAGCGCTGCCACACGGCGATGGACAGCCGCGCCACAAGGGGCTGTTCGATCTTGCTGAACCAGCCCATGAAGCGGGTCAGCAGGGCACGCGGCAGGCGGTTGGTGAGCAGGAAGTTGAGGTCTTCCTGATCGAGCAGGCGGGACAGCAGGCGAGGGGAGGGCGGAGTGTCTTTCATGGCGTTGTAACCGGGTTCGGTTAAATCAGTCATCTTTCAGTTGTGGAGAGCACACGCGTGGAAGATGCATGGATGTTGGCCGGGCTGGGCGTGATGGCATTGCCGGGCCTGGTGTTGAAGGCGAAGCGCCGGCTGGAGTTGTCGAAGGGCAAGCATCCTTCGCTGGCCGGCCATTCGAAGATGTCCCGCCGGGTGGCCAGGCTGCTGCCCTTCTATGAATACGACGAGGCGACCTTCTTTCGTTCGGACGATGCGCCTGCCGAGGTGGCAGCGCTTCGCCGGGCGGGCTTCTTCCGGCTGGCGGACGCCTACCGGGAGCGCTTTCCGGTCAGCGCTGCGCAGACGGCGGCCGTCCGCGACGGGGTGTCGGACCTGCAATTCACCGGCGCTTACCGGGTGCCTTTCCAGTACAGCCGTGTGGTCCGCAGTCACCTGCAGGGGGGCTCTTTCGTGGCTGCGTCGCGGGGTGTCACGGTGACCGACCTGGACGGCAACGTGTTCTACGACCTGACCGGTTCCTACGGTGTCAATGTCTTCGGCTACGACTTCTACAAGTCGTGCATGGCCAGGGGCAGCGCCCGCGTGGAGGAACTGGGCCCGGTGCTGGGCGCCTACCATCCGCTGCTGGCCTACAACGTGAAGCGGCTGAAGGCCATTTCGGGGCTGGACGAAGTGTCCTTCCACATGTCCGGCACCGAGGCGGTGATGCAGGCCGTGCGCCTGGCCCGCTACCACACCCGGCGCACCCACCTGGTCCGCTTCTGCGGTGCCTACCACGGCTGGTGGGGCGACGTGCAGCCGGGGGTCGGCAATCCGGTGGCGGCGGAGCAGACCTACACCCTGAAGGACATGCACCCGGATGCGCTGCGGGTGCTGCGTCGGCGCAAGGATATTGCCTGTGTGCTGATCAATCCGCTGCAGGCGCTGCATCCCAACGGCTCGGCGCCGGGAGATTCGTCGCTGGTGGACAGCAGCCGGCGCGCCGCTTTCGACCGGGCGGCCTACACGGCCTGGCTGAAGGCCGTGCGCGAGGTGTGCACCGAGAAGGGTATTCCGCTGATCTTCGACGAAGTCTTCGTCGGCTTCCGGCTGGCTCCGGGGGGCGCCCAGGAGTACTTCGGGGTGAAGGCCGACATGGTGATCTACGGCAAGACCCTGGGTGGTGGCCTGCCGGTGGGCGTGGTGTGCGGCCGCGCCGGGCTGATGCGCCGCTACCGGGACGACCGGCCGGCGGACATCTGCTTTGCGCGCGGTACTTTCAATTCGCATCCCCACGTGATGGGCGCCATGGCGGAATTCCTCGAGCGCATTGACACCCCGGCAGTACAGGCTTTGTACGACGGCCTCGACGACATCTGGAACGGCCGAGCGATGCGGCTCAATGCGCGCCTGGCTGCGGAGAGCCTGCCGGTGAGGGTGGCCAATCTGTCGACCATCTGGACGGTCCTGTATACCCGCCCCAGCCGCTACAACTGGATGCTGCAGTATTACCTGCGCCTTGAGGGGCTGGCCCTCAGCTGGGTGGGGACAGGTCGTTTCATCTTCAGCCTCAACTACGGCGATGCGGATTTCGATGCCGTGGCCGACCGCTTCGTGGCGGCAGCCCGGAAGATGGAGCAGGACAGCTGGTGGTGGCATGACGGCCAGCTGACCGACAAGGGCATCCGTCGGCGGATTCTCAAGGAGATGGTGCGCCATCGTTTTTCCGGGAAGTAGACGTGAAAACGCCGCTCCGCCCTGGCCAGGGCTGGAGCGGCGGAGGGCGGCTCAGACGGCCTGGCGGGCGCGCAGGTCGCGCAGCAGGTGCAGCGGCGCCTTGTGGTAAAGCTTGATGTCGTGGTAAGGGTCGGTGAGGATCTTGGTGAGCCATACCAGACCGGTCTGCACGTCGCGGATGAAGAACAGATGCACGGTGCGGAAGAGCAGGCCGATGACGCCCAGCGCCAGCCACAGGATGCCCAGGTGGTCGATGAAGCCGCCGATCTCGCTGTGGGCCTCGAACAGGCCGAAGAAGCCCGGATTGATCCACAGGGCTACCGGGATGAAGGCCCAGATGCTCAGCAGCACCATCTTGCGTTTCAGGTTGTAGCCAACCTTCACGGCTTCCTTGTATTCGTTGCTGACCTGGTTCTCCTCGTCGAAGCCCAGCGGCTCGAAGAAGAAGTGGCCGGACTGGCGGGTCACCATCGAAACGAGCCAGCCGATCAGCGCCGCCTTCACCGGTTCGACGAAGACCAGTGAATAGGCGATGAGGAAGCTCACCGCGCTGATGAAGTGCAGGGTCTGGTTGACCCGGCTGTGGTGATAGAAGCGGTGGTCGTCCCAGCGCTGGAGTTCCAGCGCACGCAGAAAGTCCTTCATGAAGTCTCCTCGAGTCGGCGAAATGGCCTTCAAGGCAAGACTAAGAAGCCTGCGTTACCGGGCGGCTGCGGAAATGTTAAGGCGTCGTGATGCCCTGCGCCGGGCCTTCTCCGACTGCGGGCAGCGATGGCGCGCAGCGGGCTCCGGGTAGAATGCCGCGCTGATATCCGGAGCCATGGGAGGGCTGGGGCGATGAGGGGACTGAACGGGTCGCGCCGGTTGGCGATCATCCTGCTTGGGGCGGTGGCACTTGCCTTTTTCATCCACGCCCAGCCTGACGCCAATCCCTGGATACCCCGTCTGTTGTTGGGTGGGAGCGTGCTGATCCTGTTCGGCCTGATCTGGCGCAGCCGGCGCCAAGGGGCCAGGGCCCGCTTCCTGGCCCGTTTCCGCTTTCCGTCGGGGCTGGCGCGCAAGGTGAGGGAGCGTTATCCCCACCTGAGCGAGGCCCAGGCGGAGATGGTCGTCCGGGAGTTGCGCAACTTCTTCCGCGTGGCCCTGGCGGCACAGGGGCGCATGGTGTCGATGCCGAGCCAGGCGGTGGATGTGGCCTGGCACGAGTTCATCCTGTTCACCAAGGGCTACCGGCTGTTCTGCCGGCAGGGCTTGGGGCGCTTCCTGGACCATACGCCAGCCGAATACATGGCCACGCCGCAAACCGCGCAGACCGGCCTGCGCCGCACCTGGCTGCAGGCCTGCCGCCTGGAGGGCATCGACCCGCGCAAGCCGGCGCGCCTGCCCATGCTGTTCGCCCTCGACGGGCTGCTGCTGATCCCCGACGGCTTCCGCTATGCCCTGAACTGCATGGGGCCGGATGGCACCCGCTCGGGGGATGCCTATTGCGCCACCGACATGGGTTGCGGCGGCTCGGGGAGTGGCTGCGCGGGGGATTCGGATGGTGCCGGAGGGGGCGGCGGCGGAGATGGAGCGGGCGACGGCGGCAGCGGTTGCGGGGGAGGCTGCGGCGGGGGCGACTGAGCTGGCGTGGGCGGGCGGCGGCCGGGGCCGCCGCCGCGGGTGTCACAGGAAGCGGTCGAGCAGGCGCTTGCTGTGGGCGTCCAGCGCGTAGCGGTCGCGGATCAGGAAGTTGATGCCGCGGCTGTCGGCGATCATCAGGGCCGGCGAGGTGAGGCGACGGATGTCCTCCTCGCCCTTCAGGACCATGCTGGTGGCGCCCCGGTCGGTCTCGATCTCCCAGGTGCTCGGGCAGGCGAAGCTGGAAACCCGGTGGATGCGCTGGATCACCGGAATGAACTCGCGGCTGGCCATTTCCTCTTCGATCAGGCGGCGCGGGGCCTCGTCCAGATCGGTCAGGCGCTCGATCCAGGCCACTTCCTCGCCGTCGCTGTTGATCAGGCCGATGTTCTCGGCGGGGGCCGCAATCGGAAAGGCCCGTACCGGGGTGATCAGATGGGCCTTGCCTTCGCCGTCGGTGAACATGAGGTGGCCGAAGCTGTTGCGGGTGAGGGGCAGATTCTGCTGGGACATGGTGTGATCTTCAGGCGGAAGCATGTTCGCGGTGCTCGGGGACACGGGGCTCGCCGCCGATGGCGTCGTCGTCGAGCTTGCGGGTCTGGGCTTCGTAGAGGCGGAAGTAGGCACCCTGCTTTTCCATCAGGGTGTCGTGGTTGCCGATCTCGACGATCTGGCCCCGGTCGAGCACCACCAGCCGGTCGGCCTTGCGCAGGGTGGACAGGCGGTGGGCGATGGCGATGGTGGTACGGCCGCGGATGAGGTTCTCGAGGGCCGCCTGGATTTCCATCTCGGTCTCGGTATCCACCGCCGAGGTGGCCTCGTCGAGGATCAGGATGCGCGGGTCGATGAGCAGGGCGCGGGCGATGGAGATGCGCTGGCGCTCGCCGCCGGACAGGGCCTGGCCGCGCTCGCCGACCAGGGAGTCGTAGCCCTGGGGCAGGCGCAGGATGAAGTCGTGGGCGTGGGCGGCACGGGCGGCGGCGATGATCTCCTCGCGGGTGGCGTCCGGCTTGCCGTAGGCGATGTTCTCGGCGATGGTGCCGAAGAACAGGAAGGGCTCCTGCAGCACCAGGCCGATGTTGCGACGGTATTCCGACACCGGCACCGAGCGGATGTCCATGCCCTCAATGCGGATCGAGCCGTCGGTGACGTCGTAGAAGCGGCAGATCAGGTTGACCAGGGTGCTCTTGCCGGAGCCGGAGTGGCCGACCAGGCCGATCATCTCGCCCGGTGCGATGTTCAGGTCCACGCCGCGCAGGATGGTGCGGTTGCCATAGCGGAAACCCACCCGCTTGACCTCGATGGCGCCGGTGACCTTGGGCAGGTGCTGGGGGGTGGCCGGGTCGGGCACGCTGGATACGTGGTCGAGGATGTCGAAGATGCGCTTGGCGCCCGCGGCGGCCTTCTGGGTTACGGAGACGATCCGGCTCATGGAGTCGAGGCGGGTGTAGAAGCGCGAGATGTAGGCGATGAAGGCGGCCAGGGTACCGACGGTGACGTCGTTCTTGGAAACCAGCCAGATGCCGAAGCCCCAGACGATGAGCAGGCCGATCTCGGTCATCAGCGTGACGGTGGGTGAAAACACCGACCAGACCTTGTTCACCCGGTCGTTCACCGCCAGGTTGCGGGCGTTGGCCTCGCGGAAGCGGGCGACCTCACGCTTCTCCTGGGCGAAGGCCTTGACCACCCGGATGCCGGGAATGGTGTCGGCGAGGACGCTGGTGACTTCCGACCAGACCCGGTCCACCTGCTCAAAGCCGTAGCGCAGCTTGTCGCGCACGGTGTGGATGAGCCAGGCGATGAAGGGCAGGGGAACCAGGGTGACCAGGGCCAGCCAGGGGTTGATCGAGACCAGGATCACCGCGGTCATGGTGATCATCAGCACATCGGTGGCGAAGTCCAGAAGGTTCATCGACAGGAACAGGCAGATCCGGTCGGTTTCGGCGCCGATCCGCGACATCAGGTCGCCGGTGCGCTTGCCGCCGAAATATTCAAGCGACAGTCCCTGAAGGTGCTCGTAGGTGGTGGTGCGCAGGTCGGCGCCGATGCGCTCGCTGACCAGGGCCAGGATGAAGGTCTTGGCCCAGCCCAGGCCCCACGCAAAGACGGCGGCCACCAGCAGGCCGCTGAGCAGGGTCATGACCTTGACGCTGTCGATGGGCTGGCCGTTCTGGAAGGGGATCAGCACCTCGTCCATCAGAGGCATGGTGAGGTAGGGCGGCACCAGAGTGGCCGCGGTGGACACCAGGGTCAGGATGAAGCCGGCCAGCAGCTGCTTCTTGTAGGGTTGGGCGAAGCGCCACAGGCGGAAGAGGGTCCAGGTGGACGGCGGGGTGTGGATCTCCCGCGCACAGGTGGGGCATTCGTCGGTGCCCGGGGGCAGCGGTGCGTCGCAGGTGGGGCAGGTGAGGGGCTCCGGCGGCTGCGGCTGGCGGCCGGCCAGCACGCATTCGAGCTGCGCCTTGAAGCGGTCGGCCAGGTTGCGCGCTGCGGGGTCCTGCGCCAGCGTGAAGCGCCAGCCGGCCAGCTTGCCATCGACGTCCACCAGGTCCAGGCTGGCCACGCCGGCGTGGTCCTTGTGGCGCAGGCTCTGGCTGTCGCGGAAGGGCCAGGATTGCCACGTCTCGCCGGCCTCGGACCAGGCGATCAGGCGCCGGTTGGTCAGGGCGACCAGGCCGTTCCGGAAGTGGAGCTGGCTGTCCAGGTCGAGAACAAGGCTGGCGAGCACTTTTTCGCCGGACTCGAGGGCGGGATCAAGCCGGGTCCGCCAGGCATCGGGGACGGCCGGGCCGAGATAGTCGGAATAGGCGGAAGGCAGGGGCGCTGATTGGGAATTCAATTGGGAATTCATCTCGGGGACGCGATAAGGCCACAGAAAAGGGCCGGCGTGGGGCAAAATTGCGATCGAAGTTTACTGACTCGTTACAGGCGCGTATACACCCGGTGGCAGGCAGTATGGTCAGGTTGTGTATATTCTTTACAGCGGTAATCCAACCCGGCTTTGCTGCGTTAGGTGGATGTTCAGTTTTTTCCGCACCGTGCCGCTATCCAGCCCGTCCTTTCAATAGCCTCGTCCATGACCAACAAAACGATCGAATTCCTCAACGTGCTCCATCTGCGGGGACCGAACATCTGGACTTACCGGTCCGTCCTTGAAGCCTGGGTCGACATCCACGACCTGGAGGACTGTCCGTCCAACGTCATCCCCGGGTTTTACGAGCGCTTGACCGCCATGCTGCCGACCCTGATCGAGCACCGCTGCAGCATCGGTGAGCGGGGCGGCTTCCTGCAGCGCCTGCGGGACGGCACCTGGCCTGGCCACATCCTCGAACACGTGACCCTGGAGCTGCAGAACCTGGCCGGGATGACCGGCGGTTTCGGCAAGGCGCGGGAAACCTCCCTACGCGGTGTGTACAAGGTGGTGATCCGCGCCTGGCAGAAGGACGTGTCGATGGCGGCCCTCAACATGGGCCACGATCTGCTGATGGCGGCCATCGAGAGCCGTCCTTATGACGTGGATGCCGCGGTGGCGCGCTTGCGCGACCTGGTCGATACCCACATGCTCGGCCCGAGCACGCGCTGCATCGTCGAGGCGGCGGCCGACAAGAGCCGGCGCATTCCCTTTATCCGCCTGCTGGCAGAGGGCAACCTCGTGCAGCTCGGCTATGGTGCGCGCCAGCGCCGCATCTGGACCGCCGAGACCGACCGCACACCGGCCATTGCCGAGAGCATCTCGCGGGAGAAGGATCTCACCAAGACCCTGCTCGAATCCTGCGGCGTGCCGATTCCCGAGGGGCGTATCGTCGATGGCATCGAGGATGCCATCGAGGCCGCCGGGGACATCGGCTTCCCGGTGGTGATCAAGCCCAGCGACGGCAATCATGCCCGTGGCGTGTTCACCAATGTGCGCAGCCCTGACGAGATCCGCGAGCTGTATCCCCTGTCTGCAGCCGAGGGCTCGGAGGTCATCGTCGAGCGCTTCATCCGTGGCGCCGAGCACCGCCTGCTGGTGGTCGGCGGCAAGATGGTGGCGGCCAACAAGGGCGACATGGTGTCCGTGGTCGGCGACGGCGAGCACAGCATCGACGAGCTGATCGAGACCCAGATCAACTCCGATCCGCGGCGTGGCGTGGAGCATGAATTCCCCCTCTACCTGATCAAGCTCGACCGCTACCCGGCGGCCCAGATGGAGGTGGCCCGCCAGGGCTTCACCGGCGCATCGGTGCCGCCCGCGGGGCAGGAGGTGATGATCGTCCGCACCAGCAACATGGCCTTCGACGTGACCGACGAGGTGCACCCGGACACCGCCGAACTGGCCTGCCTGGCCGCGCGCATCGTCGGCCTGGACATCGCCGGCGTCGACCTGGTCTGCGAAGACATCTCCAAGCCGCTGGACGTGCAGCAGGGTGCCATTGTCGAGGTGAATGCCGGCCCCGGCCTGCTGATGCATATCAAGCCGGGCGTCGGCCAGCCGCGCCCGGTGGGCGAGGCCATCGTCGACCATCTGTTTGCCAAGGATGCGGACTCCCGGATCCCGGTGGTCGGCGTCAGCGGCAGCCGCGGCAAGACCCCGGTGGCCCGCCTGATCGCCCACCTGCTGCGTATCTCCGGCCAATACACCGGGCTGGCCTGCAGCCAGGGAGTGTTCCTGGACGGCCGCCAGGTGGAGACCGCCGAGGGCACCAACTGGGATGCCGCCGAACGGGTGCTGATGAACCGCTCCGTGGAAGCGGCCGTCTTCGAGAACGGCTGCCGCAGCATCCTGGCCGACGGCACGGTTTACGACCGCTGCCTGGTGGGGGTGGTCACCAATGTCGATCCGGAACTGCATTACGGCGAGTTCTACATGGACAGCCCCGAGAAGGTCTGGAACGTGTTCCGCACCCAGGTCGACCTGGTGCTGCCCTACGGCGCCTCCGTGCTCAATGCCGAAGACCCGGCGGTGGTCGAGATGGCCCCCCTGTCCGACGGCGAGGTGATCTTCTACGGGGTGGATAGCGCCGCAGAGGCGCTTGCCGCGGCCCGTACCGAGGGCAAGCGCTCGGTCTATGCCCGTGACGGCAAGCTGATCCTGGCGACCGGCGAGAGCGAGGAAGTCCTGGCCCCGATGAGCGAGGTGGTGATGCTCGCCAACGGTGCCGATGCCGCGCCGGGCGTGCTCTCGAACCTGCTTGCGGCGGTGGCCGGAGCGTGGGCCCTGGGTATTTCCCCGGCGATGATCCGCGCCGGCATCAAGCCCTACGACCCCGCCGCGCCGCTGCGCGCCGACTATTGAGCATCCCGGGCGCTAGCCAGAACCATGAGATTGGCCGGCGCGCCTGATGGGCGCCGGCAGCATAAAAAGACAAGGACCGACATTCATGGAAGTTTCACGCATCCGGGCACTGCGCGGCCCCAACCTGTGGAGCCGCCACACCGCCATCGAAGCCATCGTGACCTGCTCCGAGGCCGAGGGCGACATCGATTCCATTCCGGGTTACGAGGAGCGCCTGCGCAACCTCTTTCCGGAAATGGGCTTCCTGGAGGCAGATGCTCACCTGGGCCAGATCTCCGTGGCCCATGCCCTCGAGATGGCCACCCTGGGCCTGCAGTCCAGCGCCGGCTGCCCGGTGACCTTCAGCCGCACTGCCCGTACCCTGGAGCCGGGTGTGTTCCAGGTGGTGGTCGAATACACCGAAGAAAAGGTCGGCCGCCTGGCCTTCGAGCTGGCCATCGAACTGTGCCGCGCCGCCGAGACAGACGGCGCCTTCGACTTGGCCGCGGCGCTGGGCCGCCTCCAGGAGCTCGACGAGGACGTGCGCCTCGGCCCTTCCACCGGCTCCATCGTGCAGGCCGCCGTGGCCCGTGGCATCCCGTTCCGGCGCCTCACCGAGGGCAGCCTGGTGCAGTTTGGCTGGGGCAGCAAGCAGCGCCGCATCCAGGCCGCCGAGACCGACCTGACCAGCGCTGTGGCGGAATCCATCGCCCAGGACAAGGAACTCACCAAGACCCTGTTGCGTGCCGCTGGCGTGCCGGTGCCGCTGGGGCGCTCGGTGAGCAGCGCCGACGACGCCTGGCAGGCCGCCCGCGAGATCGGCGGCCTGGTGGTGGTCAAGCCTCGCGACGGCAACCAGGGCAAGGGCGTGGCCGTCAAGCTGCGCACCGAGGAAGAGGTCAAGCGCGCCTACAACGTGGCGGTCGAGTTCAGCGACGACATCCTGGTCGAGCGCTACCTGCCCGGCCATGACTACCGTGTGCTGGTCATCGGCGACAAGCTGGTGGCGGCGGCCCGCCGTGATCCCCCGCTGGTGGTGGGCGATGGCAAGCGCAGCATCCGTGCCCTGGTCGATCACGTGAACAGCGATCCGCGCCGGGGCGTCGGCCATGCCACCTCCCTGACCAAGATCCGCTTCGACGAGATTGCCCTGGCCACCCTGGCCAAGCAAGGCTTCGACGCCGAATCCGTGCCGCCCAAGGGCAAGCGCGTGATCCTGCGCAACAACGCCAACCTGTCCACTGGTGGCACGGCCACCGATGTGACGGATGACGTCCACCCCGAAGTGGCCGAGCGGGCCATTGCCGCGGCCAAGAACATCGGCCTCGACATCTGCGGTGTGGATGTGGTCTGCGAGAGCGTGCTCGAGCCCCTCGAGACCCAGAGCGGCGGCATCGTCGAATGCAATGCCGCCCCCGGCCTGCGCATGCACCTGCAGCCTTCCTACGGCAAGGGCCGGCCGGTCGGCGAGGCGATCGTCGCCAACATGTTCAAGCCCGGCGAGAACGGCCGCATTCCGGTGGTGGCAGTGGCCGGCACCAATGGCAAGACCACCACGGTGCGCCTCACCGCCCACATCCTGGGCGTGGCCGGCAAGCGGGTCGGCATGACCAATTCCGACGGTGTCTATGTGGGAAAGCGCCGCATCGACACCGGTGACTGCAGCGGCCCGCGCAGCGCCCGCAACATCCTGCTGCACCCCGACGTGGATGCCGCAGTGTTCGAGACGGCGCGCGGCGGCGTACTGCGGGAGGGCCTGGCCTTCGACCGCTGCGATGTGGCGGTGGTGACCAACATCGGCATGGGCGACCACCTGGGCCTGTCCTACATCAGCACCGTGGAAGATCTGGCGGTGGTGAAGCGGGTCATCGTGCAGAACGTGGCGCCCCATGGCACCGCCGTGCTCAACGCCGCCGACCCGATGGTGGTCAAGATGGCTACAGCCTGCCCGGGCAAGGTGCTGTATTTCGCCCTGGATCCGAACAACCCCGTGCTGGCGACCCACAGGGTGCAGGGTCATCGGGTGGTCTTCGTCGAGGGCGATGCTATCGTGGCGGTGCAGGGCGAGGAGCAGTTCCGCGTACCCCTGGCCGGCATCCCGATCACCCGTAACGGCAGCATCTCCTTCCAGGTCGAGAACGCCATGGCCTCGATCGCCGCGGCCTGGGCCCTGGGCCTGTCCATCGAGAACATCCTGGAAGGGGTGGGCAGCTTCATCAACGATGCCGCCAGCGCGCCGGGACGCTTCAACGTCTTCGACTACAAGGGGGCGACCCTGATCGCCGACTACGGCCACAACCCGGATGCCATCCTGGCCTTGGTGCAGGCGGTGGAGAGCATGCCGGCCAAGCGCCGCTCGGTGGTGATCAGCGGTGCCGGCGACCGGCGTGACGAAGACATCCGCGAGCAGACCCGCATCCTCGGCAAGGTCTTCGATGAGGTGGTGCTCTACCAGGACGAGTGCCAGCGTGGCCGCGCCGACGGCGAGGTGCTGGCGCTGCTGCGCGAAGGCCTGGTCGGCGCGCCGCGGACCACCGACATCGGCGAGATCCGGGGTGAGTTCCTGGCCATCGACGCGGCCCTGGCCAAACTGTCCAGCGGTGACCTGTGCCTGATCCTGATCGACCAGGTGGAGGAGGCTCTGGAGCACATCGCCAAGCGGATTGCCGAAGCGGGCTGACCAGCCCCCTGAGCAGATAGTCAGGTTTCGACCAGGAAGCCTTCCGCCACGCGGCGGAAGGCTTCCTGCATTTCCAGGGTCTGCGGCGGCGTCCAGCCCAGTTCTTCGGCCATGACGGCGGCCACCGCCGCGGCGCAGTCGAGGGCCGCCCGGGCATCGGTGAACAGCGCCCGGTGGCGGCGGGCCAGCATGTCTTCGATGTTGCGGGCCTGCTCGTGGCGCACGGCATGGCGGACTTCGGCTTCGCTCAGGTCGAGGCCGGGGTGCAGACATACTTGGGCGCCTGGAAGGGCGTCGATGGCGGCCCGCTCGCAGCCATGTACGTCTTCGGTGGGGCTGGCGGTGCTGCCGTGCAAGCTCAGGTTGCGGCTGCGACCGGCCCGGGGGGGCAGGCCGCCCGATGCGGCCGCGCGGTCGATGATCTCCTCACCCATGAGCCGGTAGGTCGTCCATTTTCCGCCTGCGACCGTCACCAGGCCCTGGTGGGACACCTCGATGACGTGTTCCCGCGACAGGCTTGCGGTGTTGCTTGCGCCACCACCGATCAGCGGGCGCAGGCCGGCAAAGGCGCTGCGGACATCATGTCGGGCCGGTGCGCGGGGAAGGTAGCGGCCCGCCGTGTCGAGGATGAAGTCGACCTCCTCGCTGAAGGGGCGGGGTTCCTCGGGCAGGTCCTGGCGGGCGGTGTCGGTGGTGCCCAGCAGCACCTTGCCTTTCCAGGGAATCATGAACAGCACGCGGCCGTCGCGGGTGCGCGGGATCAGCAGGGCCGAATCGCCGGGCAGGAAATCCCGGTCCACCACGAGGTGGGCGCCCTGGCTGGGGCGCAGCCGGCCGGCCAGGCCGGCGTCGTCGAGCCGTCGCAGCTGGTCGGCCCACACCCCCGCAGCGTTGATCACCACCTGAGCGTGGATCTCGAAGGCTTCACCGCTCTCGGCATCACGGGCGCTGACGCCGCTGACCCGGCCCTTGTCGTGGAGAAGCTGCTCGACCGGCAGGTAGTTGAGGGCCAGACCACCCAGCCCGATGACGGTGCGCATCAGGCTGATGGCCAGCCGGGCATCGTCGAAGCGCGCATCCATGTAGGCGATCCCGCCGAGCAGGCCGTGGTTTTCCACGGTGGGGAGGAGGGTCAGGGTCTCGCCCGCGGACAGCAGGCGGCTGGGCCCCAGGCTGCGTTGTCCGGCCAGCCAGTCGTAGGCGCTCAGGCCGATGCCCAGGGTGAGGCGGTCGAGGTGGCGATACACCGGCACCACGAAGCGCTGCGGGTGGACCAGGTGGGGGGCGTTGGCGAGCAGCAGGGCGCGCTCCGCCAGCGCCTCGCGGACCAGGCCGATGCGGCCCTGGGCGAGGTAGCGCACCCCGCCGTGGATCAGCTTGGTGGAGCGGGAGCTGGTGCCCTTGGCAAAATCCCGTGCTTCGAGGAGCAGCGTCGAATAGCCACGGGAGGCGGCCTCCACGGCGCAGCCCAGGCCGGTGGCACCACCGCCTACCACCAGCACGTCCCAGCGGGGCGTGGCGCGCAGGCGTTCAAGCAGGGCCAGGCGCTTCATTCTGCAGCCCAGTCGCGGCAGCGTTCCACGGCCCGGTGCCAGGTGTTCAGCTGGCTTGCGCGCCAGTCGGCCGAGCGGGTCGGTTCGAATACGCGTTCGGCCTGCCAGTGGCTGGCCAGCGCATCGGTGGAACTCCACACGCCCACCGCCAGGCCGGCCAGGCTGGCGGCGCCGAGGGCGGTGGTCTCGGTCTGGCGCGGGCGGATCACCGGCACGCCGAGCAGGTCGGCCTGGATCTGCAGGAGGAGGTCGTTGCGTGCGGCGCCACCGTCGGCCCGCAGCTCGGTGAGGGGGCCGGCGCCGTCCCGGCCCATGGCGTCGACCAGGTCGACGGTCTGCAGGGCGATGGCGTCCAGGGCTGCGCGGGCGATGTGTGCCTTGGTGACGCCACGGGTCAGGCCGACCAGGATGCCGCGGGCGTGGCCGTCCCACCAGGGGGCGCCCAGGCCGGCGAAAGCCGGCACCAGCACGGCGCCGCCGCTGTCGGGCACGCTGGCGGCGAGCGCTTCGATGTCCGCCGCCGTATCGATGAGCCCGAGCCCGTCGCGCAGCCATTGGACGACGGCGCCGGCCACGAAGACGCTGCCTTCGAGCATGTAGTGGGTCTCACCGCCCCGCCGCCAGCCCAGGGTGGTCAGCAGGCGATGGCGGGACTCCACCGGCTGGTGCCCGGTGTTGAGCATCAGGAAGCAGCCCGTGCCATAGGTGTTCTTGGCCATGCCAGGCTGCAGGCAGGCCTGGCCGAAGGTGGCGGCCTGCTGGTCGCCGGCCAGTCCTGCGATCGGAATGGAATGGCCGAAGAGCGTGGGCAGGGTCTCGGCCATCACGCCGCTGCTGTCCACGACCTCGGGCAGCAGGCTGGGGGGAATGCCGAAGAGGGCGAGCAGGTCCTCATCCCAGACCTGGCGATGGATGTCGAAGAGCAGGGTGCGCGAGGCATTGCCCGGGTCGGTGACATGGCGGGCGCCGCCGGTGAGCTGCCATACCAGCCAGGTGTCGATGGTGCCGAAGGCGAGCTCGCCTCTTTCGGCCTGCTGACGGGCGCCAGGCACATGTGCCAGCAGCCAGGCCAGCTTGGTGGCCGAGAAATAGGCGTCCAGCTCCAGCCCCGTGCGGGCGCGGATCCATTCCGCGTGGCCGTCTGCCTTCAGGCGTTCACAATGGCCCACGCCGCGGCGGTCCTGCCAGACGATGGCGGGGGCCAGGGGGCGGCCGCTGGCGCGCTCCCACAGCACGGTGGTCTCCCGCTGGTTGGCGATGCCGATGGCGGCTATCTGGCCGGCGGCCAGGCCTGCTGCCCGCAGCGCCTCACGGGCGCAGGCCAGCTGGGTCTGCCATATCTCGAGAGGGTCGTGCTCGACCCAGCCGGGCTGGGGAAAGGACTGCCTGAATTCCTGCTGGGCCAGCCCGAGGGCCTCACCCTTGTCGTTGAAGACGATGGCCCGGCTGCTGCTGGTCCCTTGGTCGAGGGCGAGGAGAAAGGACATGGCGACACCTCCGCTGTGGGGGTGTGCCGATGATACCGCGGGCTAGGAGCAGCGGCTGCCTTCGGGGCGGCGGGTGAAGCCGAAACCATCGCCGCCCAGCCCGGCTGGCTGGATGCAGATCATCAGGGCCAGGGAGCGGGCCGACTTGACGATGTCGGGCGGGAAGGCCGCAAAGGGTACGGCCCGCTCGACCACCGAGCGGACGAAGGCAATCTCTTCCTGTTGGTCGCCGGCCTGGACGATCTTGAAGCTCTTCAGGCTGCCGTCCGGGTTGAGGCGGACTTCGACGGCGGCCCCGTGGATGCCCCGGGTGCGGGGGTCGTTCTTGACGAAGGAGGCGCTGCGGTTGAGCTTCTTGACCAGGGCGTCCAGGTAGAACTCCAGGCTGAAGGGATCGACCGGGGGGCTGTCGGGGATGCGCTCGACGAGCTCGCCGGAGTCGTCCCGGCGACGGCTGCCGCCGTCGCGCACGCCCTCCCGGGCAATCTCGCGGGCCATGGCCATGGAGCGTTCGGCCAGGTTGGGTTGCGGGCGGGCCTTGGCTTCACTGGAGAGTTCGTCCAGGAAGCGGTTCATCTCCTCTTTCTGGGCGACGCTCCAGGTGGGCGGCGACTCGGCCTGGGGCAGGCTGGAAGGGGAGGGTTTGCGGGCGGTGATGACGCGCGGCCGTGATTCAGGGGCCTTGGCCTGGCGTGTTTCCTTGCTGGGCGTCCGCTTGGCGGGGCGGATCTCGGCGGGCGAGGCGGGCTGCCGGGCAAGCTGCTCCTGGGGCCGGGGCGCGAGGCGGGCCTGCAGTGGCGAGGCCGAGGTGTCCCGCCCTTCAGGGGGGCTGGACGGGATCAGCAGGACGAGCGCATGGACGACCAGCGAAATCGCGATCGCCAGGCGCAGGGACCGCGACGGGGAAGGGTGGGGTACAGCCGACATCGCCCGGATTTTAGACCGGCGTCTGCCAGCCCGGGATGCTTTTTGTAACGGAATTCCCCGTTTGGCGGCGCGCGCACTGTTCAGGCCCCACGGGACGGAGGGAAGGCCCTTTTCGTATAAAGGCCTCCAGCCGTTACAATGGCGGCTCGTTAAACCCCCGGGTCGTACCGCATGTGCGGCCCGCTCAACTGATGGATCTACTCCTCCTGCTGCTGCTCATTCTCCTCAATGGCGTGTTCGCCATGTCCGAGATGGCGGTGGTGTCATCCCGCAAGTCCCGTCTTCAGAACCTTGCCGACGACGGCAGCCCTGGCGCTGAGTCGGCGCTCCAGCTTCATCAGGAACCCTCGGGCTTCCTGTCCACCATCCAGGTCGGGATCACATCGGTAGGGATTCTCAGCGGTGCCATCGGCGAAGCGGCAATCTCCGATCCGCTGGCTGAGTGGTTGTCCCACTTCTCCCTGGTGGAGCCCTACGCCAGGGGCGTGTCCCTCACCCTGACCGTGATTGGCCTGACCTATTTCTCGGTCGTGGTCGGTGAACTGGTGCCCAAGCGCCTGGCCCTGCTGGCGCCCGAGGGCATTGCCACCCTGATCGCCCGGCCGATGATAATCCTGGCCCGCGTGTCCCATCCGCTGGTCACTGTGCTGTCCGGCACCTCGGCGGCCATCCTCCGCCTGCTGGGCGCCCGTCGCAAGGAAGAGCCGCCGGTCACCGATGACGAGATCAAGGTGCTGATGGAGCAGGGGGCCGAAGCTGGGGTCTTCCACGAGAGCGAGCAGGAAATCGTTTCCAATGTGCTGCGCCTGGATGAACAGCGCATCTCGGCGATCATGACGCCCCGCCGGGAGATGTTCGTGATCGACCTGGATGAGGATGAAGAGACGGTATGGCAGAGCCTGGTGGATACCTGCTATTCCCGTGTCGTGGTATGCCGCGACGGCCTTGAGCATATCCTCGGGGTACTCCAGACCGGCGATCTGCTGAAAAAGACCCTGCGCGGGGAACGTCTCAAGCTGGCCGATCTGGAGACCATGCTGCGCCCGCCGCTGTACGTGCCGGAGACCGTGTCCACCACCCAGCTGCTCGAGAGCTTCCGGCGGGCCCGTCTGCAGTTCGCCCTGTTGATTGACGAATACGGCGATGTGCAGGGCCTGGTGACCCTGACCGACGTGCTCGCTGCGATCGTTGGCGAGCTGTCGGTGCCCGAGGCGCCGGAAGACCGCGACATGCTGCAGCGCGAGGACGGCTCCTGGCTGGTGGATGGCGACGTGGGCATCGAGCGCCTCAAGTCGCAGCTGGATATCTTCGATGACCTGCCCGGGGAAGAGGAGCATTCCTTCAACACCCTGGGGGGCTTCATCATGCATAGCCTGGGCCGTGTGCCGGTGGCCACCGATCACTTTGAGGTACTGGGCTGGCGCTTCGAGGTCATGGACATGGACCGCAACCGGGTGGACAAGGTGTTGATGTCACTGGCCCTGGCACCTGTGGAAGAGGACTAGCCCCCCCGCTGGTCATGGCGGCTGCACTCCAGAGGGATACCCGGGGCTTGTACCCTCAGGGACTGCACCACTCCCGCCGGTCGCCCCGGCCCCAGGGTTGGGACAACCTTTCGGGTTGGCTCATGGTGCTGCGCACGGTGGCACTGCGGCCGTCGAAGAGCACGTCAAAGCGCGCCGGCTCGGCCCACACGTCGCAGTAGCGCCACTCCCACACCAGCTCGTCCCGCGCCTTGTAATACACCGTCCAGCCGGGATAGGACGGCCCCAGGATGCGCAGCACCTCGTCCTGGCTCATGCCGGGCAGGATGCGGGCGAAATGAGCCATGCTCATCACGTTCTCCATGGACAGGACCCGCCCGTCGGCCGCCGTATGCACCATCCAGGTCCGGTAGCCCATCGGGCCCTGGGGGAAGGCGAGCTGTTCGCCGCCATCCGGATTGGACCAGCGCAGGGCCGGGTCGCCCAGGATGCGCCGGGCATCGGCCAGGCTGCGGATTGCTGCAGGGTCGCCTGCCAGTGGAAGTTGCGCGCAGGCGGCGAGGCTCAGGCACAGGGCTGCGAGGGTGGAGGCCGGGCTGAGGGGTTTCATGGGGGCTCTCGGTGATGGGGGGTTGGGTTCGGTTTCAGGGGTGTTTTCGGGAGCGGCGCGGTTTGTTTATAACCATGTGAACGGATCGAGGTTGTCGCATTTTCCATTGAGGAATATATAAAGCCGTTTTTATTGGTTTGGTGCGTTGCGGCTCCTCCCTAGACTCGAGGCCTACTCGAATAAAAGGAGAAGCTCCATGTCCCCGACCCGCATCATTCTGCGCCCCCTGGCTGCTGCACTCCTGGCTATCGCCGCGCTGGGCCCGGTATCGGCCCAGGCGGATACCACCCTCCTGAATGTCTCCTACGACGTGTCCCGGGAGCTCTACAAGGATGTGAATCCGGCCTTCATCGCCAAGTGGCAGAAGGCGGGTGGCGACAAGCTCGGCATCAATCAGTCCCATGGCGGCTCCAGCAAGCAGGTTCAGTCTGTCGTGGCCGGTCTGGAGGCCGACGTTGTGACCATGAACCAGGCGCCGGACATCGAGGCCCTGGTGAAGAACGGCCTGGTGTCGCCGGCCTGGCGCAAGGCCTTTCCCCATGATGCCGCGCCTTACACCACCACCACCATCTTCCTGGTCCGGAAGGGCAACCCCAAGGGTATCAAGGACTGGTCCGACCTGACCCGTGCCGGCCTGCAGGTGATCGTGCCCAATCCCAAGACTTCCGGCAACGGCCGCTACACCTATCTGGCGGCCTGGGGCTACGCGCTGCAGAAGAGCGGCAACGAGGCGGGCGCCCGCGACTTCGTCACCAAGCTGTTTGCCAACGTGCCGGTGTTGGACGGCGGCGGCCGCGGCGCCACCACCACCTTCACCCAGCGGGATATCGGCGACGTGCTGATCACCTTCGAGAACGAAGCCACCTTGATCGACCAGGAAGTGGGCGGCGACAAGTTCGACGTGGTCTACCCCTCCCTGTCCATCGAGGCCGCGGCGCCGGTGGCGGTGGTGAACAAGGTGGTCGACAAGCGCGGCACCCGCAAGGCCGCTGAAGCCTACCTGAACTTCCTGTTCGCCCCGGAAGGCCAGGAGATCATCGCCCGGCACCACTTCCGCCCGCGTGATCCGGCGATCCTGAAGAAGTACGCCAGCCGTTTCCCGGCGGTGAAGACCTTCACCGTGGAAGAGAAGCTCGGCGGCTGGGATGCGGTGCAGAAGACCCACTTTGCCGATGGCGGTGTGTATGACCAGATCGTGGTGAAACGCTGATGGCTTCGTCGTCGACTTCCTTCCGCGTGCTGCCCGGCTTCGGCCTGAGCCTGGGCTACACCCTGGGCTACCTGTCGCTGATCGTGCTGATCCCGCTGGCGGCGGTGTTTTTCAAGGCGGGTTCGCTGGGGTTCGAGCATTTCTGGGATGCCGCCACCTCGCCGCGGGTGTTGGCGTCCTACCGGCTGTCCTTTGGCGCCTCGCTGATCGCCGCGGCCATCAACGCAGTGTTCGGCCTGATGCTGGCCTGGGTGCTGGTGCGCTATTCCTTTCCCGGCAAGCGCCTGGTCGACGCCCTGGTGGATCTGCCCTTCGCCCTGCCCACGGCGGTGGCCGGCATTGCCCTGACCGCTCTGTATGCCAAGAACGGCTGGGTCGGCAGCGTGCTGGAGCCGCTGGGCATCAAGGTGGCCTTCACGCCGCTCGGGGTGCTGGTGGCGCTGGTCTTCATCGGCCTGCCCTTCGTGGTGCGGACCGTCCAGCCGATTCTCGAGGACCTGGACACCGAATACGAAGAGGCTGCGGTGAGCCTCGGTGCCAGCCGCTGGCAGGCCTTCCGCTACGTGGTCTTCCCGACCCTGTTCCCGGCGCTGCTGACGGGCTTCGCGCTGGCTTTTGCGCGTGCCGTGGGTGAGTACGGCTCGGTGATCTTCATCGCCGGAAACATTCCCATGGTGTCGGAGATCACCCCGCTGATGATCATCACCAAGCTCGAGCAGTATGACTATGCCGGCGCCACAGCGGTGGCGGTGGTGATGCTGATCTTTTCCTTCATCCTGCTGCTGATCATCAACGGCCTCCAGGCCTGGACAGCCAAACGTACCGGGAGGGCCCGCTGATGGCTGGCGCTGTTGCAGTTCTGCATGGGGCGGGGGACCAGTCCGCCCGCTTTGAATCCAAGGCCGCCACCCGCGAGCCGACCTGGGTGAAGTGGGCGCTGATCGCAGTCTCGATGAGCTTCTTTGCCTTCTTCCTGCTGCTGCCGCTGGTGGCGGTGTTTGTGGAGGCCTTCCGCAAGGGCTGGGATACCTACATCAACGCGCTGCTGGAGCCGGACGCCCTCGCGGCGGTCCGGCTGACCCTGACCGCCGCGCTGATCGCCGTGCCCCTCAACCTGGTGTTCGGGGTGTCGGCGGCGTGGGCCATCACCAAGTTCGACTTCCGCGGCAAGCACTTCCTGATCACCCTGATCGACCTGCCGTTCTCGGTGTCGCCGGTGGTCTCGGGCCTGATCTACGTGCTCGTGTTCGGCGCCCAGGGCTGGTTCGGCCCGTGGCTGTCTGACCATGACGTGAGGGTCATCTTCGCGGTGCCGGGCATCGTGCTGGCGACGGTCTTCGTGACCTTCCCCTTCGTTGCCCGTGAGCTGATTCCGCTGATGGAGGCCCAGGGCAAGGAGGAGGAGGAGGCCGCGGTCGTGCTGGGCGCGCGGGGCTGGCAGACCTTCTGGCATGTGACCCTGCCTAACGTGAAGTGGGGCCTGCTGTACGGCGTGATCCTGTGCAACGCCCGGGCGATGGGCGAGTTCGGTGCGGTCAGCGTGGTGTCCGGCCACATCCGCGGCATGACCAACACCATGCCGCTGCACGTGGAGATTCTCTACAACGAATACCAGTTCGCGGCCGCCTTTGCGGTGGCCTCCCTGCTGGCCCTGCTGGCCCTGGTGACCCTGGTCATCAAGGGGTGGGTCGAGCGCCAGGCCGGCAAGTCCAGCTTCGGCAACGACGACGAATGAACCACCGCCCCGGGGCGGAAGCGAATACACGCGAGGAATGAACAGATGAGCATCCAGGTCAATAACATCCGCAAGCAGTTCGGCAGCTTCACGGCGCTGCAGGACGTGTCCCTCGACTTTCCCACCGGCGAGCTGGTGGCCCTGCTGGGCCCCTCCGGTTGCGGCAAGACCACCCTGCTGCGCATCATCGCCGGGCTGGAGTCGGCCGACAGCGGCCAGGTGCTGCTGGAAGGGCAGGACGCGTCGGACACCCATGTGCGCGAGCGTCAGGTGGGTTTCGTGTTCCAGCACTACGCCCTGTTCCGCCACATGACCGTCTTCGACAACGTGGCCTTCGGCATGCGCATGAAGCCGCGCGCCACGCGCCCGTCGGAGAAGGCGATCAAGGCCAAGGTGCTGGAGCTGCTCAAGCTGGTCCAGCTCGACTGGGTGGCCGACCGTTTCCCGAGCCAGCTGTCCGGCGGCCAGCGCCAGCGCATTGCGCTGGCCCGCGCCCTGGCCGTGGAGCCGCGGGTGCTGCTCCTCGACGAGCCCTTCGGCGCCCTCGATGCCAAGGTGCGCAAGGAGCTGCGCCGCTGGCTGC
This sequence comes from Zoogloea dura, assembly GCF_012927165.1. GTDB lineage: Bacteria > Pseudomonadota > Gammaproteobacteria > Burkholderiales > Rhodocyclaceae > Zoogloea > Zoogloea dura. The sequence continues at coordinate 612,852 of NZ_JABBGA010000001.1, read as the reverse complement.
GCCGCCTGCACGATGAGCTGCACATCACCTCGATCTTCGTCACCCACGATCAGGAAGAGGCGCTGGAAGTGGCCGACCGGGTAGTGCTGATGGACCATGGCAAGGTCGAGCAGGTGGGCACTCCGGAAGAGGTCTATCGCCACCCGGCATCGCCCTTCGTGTACAGCTTCCTGGGCTCGGTGAACCTCTTTCACGGCCGCGTCGAAGGCGAGGCGGTGCATGTGGGTGAGGACCGGCTGGCGCCGGGCAAGGTGGACCTTGCCCACGGCTCCGAGGTGTTCGCCTTTGCCCGCCCGCACGAGATCGACATCGTGGTGGATGGCAGCGAGGCCGGTGGGGTGGCCGCGAAGATCAGCCGCATCCTGGCCTTTGGTGTGACGGCCCGGGTCGAGCTGGATGGCCTGAATGGCTCCACGGGCGAGGTTTTCGAGGTGGAGATCACCCGCGCCGAGGTCGCCCGACTGGGGCTGGAGGAAGGTCAGGCCGTTCGTCTGGTACCCTCCCGCCTCAGGGTTTTTGAACGTAATGCTGCTGCAAGTGGCGCCAGCCAGGCGCCAAACTGGGTGATCTGATGAATTTTCAGCAATTGCGCATCATCCACGAGACGGTGCGCCGCAATTTCAACCTGACGGAGGTGGCCAATGCCTTGTTCACCTCTCAGTCAGGCGTGTCGAAGCACATCAAGGACCTCGAGGACGAGCTCGGCCTCGAACTTTTCATCCGCAAGGGCAAGCGCCTGCTCGGCCTGACCGAGCCGGGCCAGGAGCTGGTCCACATCGTGGATCGCATGCTCATGGATGCCCGCAACATCAAGAGCATCGCCGAGCAGTTCAGCAACAAGGACCACGGCCAGCTCACCGTGGTGACCACCCACACCCAGGCACGTTATGCGCTGCCGCGGGTGGTCACCCAGTTCAAGCAGGCCTTCCCGAAGGTGCACCTGGTGCTGCACCAGGCCAGCCCGACGGAGATCGTCACCATGCTGCAGGACGGTCGTGCCGATATCGGCATTGCAACGGAGTCCCTCGCAGGGGTGCCCGACTTCGTGTCCTTCCCGTATTACGGCTGGCACCATTCGGTGATCGTGCCGGTCGGCCATCCGCTGGAGTCGGTCGAGCCGCTCACCCTGGAAGCGATTGCCGAGCATCCGGTGATCACCTATCACGAAGGCTTCACCGGCCGGGCGAAGATCGACGAGACCTTCGCCAAGGCCGGACTGACGCCCGACGTGGTGATGTCGGCCCTCGATGCGGACGTGATCAAGGCCTACGTGGAGCTGGGGCTGGGCGTGGGGATCGTGGCGTCGATGGCCTACGACCCGAACCGGGACCAGGGCCTGCACATGTTGCCGAGCAGCCACCTGTTCGAGGAGAACATCACCCGCATCGCGGTGCGACGCGGGCACTTCCTGCGCGGCTTTGCCTACCGTTTCATCGAGTTGTGCGCGGAATCCCTGAGCGAAGTCGTGGTGCGTGCCGCTCTGCGGCCGGACAAGGAGGGCTACGGTCCGGAGTTCTGATCGACCGGGCGAGTTCCCTCACACATCGAGGCCCGGACCGGCATGCCTGCTGTCCGGGCCTCGCCGCATCTGGCGGGGTTCCACCAATGGCGGTACGACCTCCGGAATCAGTGGGCAGCAGCCTGCTGGCCGGGACGCTCGTTGATGCTGCCCAGCGGCAGCCCGTCGCAGGTGGCATGAAGTGCGTCGAGCAGCTCGAGGCCGCGGGGCCAGGGGCCGTGACCCGAATCCACGTTGATGTGGCCGGCCGCTCCGACATTGACCAGCAGACTGCCCCATCGGTCGGCCCAGTAGGCGGCTGATGAGAGGCGTACCCACGGATCGTTGGTGCTCGCCACGACCAGGCTGGGCACTCCGAGGGGGCTGTCGGGAATGTGGGCGGCGACACTCTGTTGTCCGGGCTCCCGATCCTGGTCGCGGAGACCGGCCGGGCCGAAGCGTTCGGGGTCGGCCGGGGCGACCAGCATCAGCCCGGCCACCCGATGCTGGCGCCTGGCCGCGGCACGTACCGATGCCAGGCAGCCGAAGCTGTGGGCCACCACCAGCACTGGGCCGGGGGCCGCGTCGATGCTGCGGCCCACCGCGGCCGCCCAGTCGGCGAGCACGGGGCGCTCCCAGTCGATGCCGTCCACCCGCCGGGCCTGGGCCACGCGGTCTTGCAGCCAGCTCTGCCAGTGGGCCGGGCCGCTGCCATGAAAGCCGGGAACGATGAGAATGGTGTACCGCAAGGTGGAGGCTCCGGATCGCCGCGACGGAGGTGGTCGCGTGCTGTGCAGTCTAGTCGGCTCCCACCAGCGAATGAACCATTTAATCCGCCTAAGCTTATCCGGACGGAGGGATAGACCTCTTGCCCCTACAGCAGGGCGAAGGCTGCAGCCGCCACCAGGGTGGGAGCGAGCGCGGCCAGCGCCAGGCCACCGGGATTGACCGACTCGTCGGCGAAGCTGCCCTTGAGGATGGAGACCCCCGCCGGGTTGGGCGCGTTGGCGATGATGGTCAGGCCACCGCCGGTGACGGCGCCGGCCACCAGGGCGTACTTGAAGTCGTCCGACAGGCCTTCCACCAGCGAACCGAGATAGGTCAGCGCGGCGTTGTCGGTGAAGGCGGTGAGGACCGTGGCGCCGACGAACACCGCGCTGCTGCTCATGCTCATCAGCAAGGGCTGGAGCCACCACTGCTGCTGCCCGCCCAGCACCACCAGCCCGGCCAGGAAGAAGGCCACCAGCAGGCCTTCCTTGAGGATCAGGCGGTCCTGGTGTTCGGTGTAGGCATGGGCCACGCCCAGGAAGAACAGGAACAGTCCCAGGAAGAGGGCCGGATGGTGGGCGAAGACCACCACGCCGACGAGGAACAGCACATGCACGGCCGTCAGCACCAGGGGGCTGCGTGCGCCCTGGCGGCCGATCGGCGACAGGGCGGACAGCTCCCGATGGAACAGCAGGGTTGTGGCGGCAGCGTTGATCACGACCGCAATGGCGGCCTTCCAGCCGAAGGCGGACAACATGAAGGCGGTGTTCCACTCCCACTTGGCCGCCACCATGAGCACCGGTGGTGCGGCAAAGGGGGTCAGGGTGCCGCCGATGGAAATGTTCACAAAAAGCACGCCGAGGGTGGCGTACATCAACCTCGCGGACAACCCGCGGGTGAAGAACTGGTCTCGCAGGATCAGGGCGGCGAGGGTCATCGCGGCGGGCTCGGTGATGAAAGAGCCAAGCAAGGGAACCAGGGTCAGTACCGTGAGGTAGGTGCCGGCGGAGCCCCCCAGGGGCAGGGCGCGGGCAAGCAGGCTGACGATCAGCGAGGCGCTGTTGAGGATGGGGCGGGTACCGGCGATGACCATGATCGCAAACACGAACATCGGTTCGGTGAAGTTGCGCGACTCGATGTATTCAATGGCCGGTGTTGAGCCTTCGATGGCGAAGAAGGCGATCATCAGCACCATCGCCCAGAAGCCGAAGACCACCTCGACCTCGCCGAGCAGGTGCCACAGGCCGGCGTGCCGGGGTTCGGCATGGGCCAGGCGCTCGAAGAACTTGGTGGCGAAGGTGTGAAGGATTGCGATGGCGAACAGGATCGCGCCAAGCAGCTGGATGGTCGTCGGGGTCATGCGGGTGTCCTCGTCGGATCTTCACGCCTGCCGGCATCTCGGCAGTGGCGTTGTCTGGCGGGTCTCGATGCCCGGCGGGCGAGACGCAATCCCCGCTTGTGCGGGGGGGCTGAATGTCGACAGCCCTGCTGCCAGGGGCGAAGCAGGGCTGTCGGATCGACTGCTGCGGCGTGGCCGGGGATCACGCGGGATCCACGGGCCGCCGCAGGGCTCAGGCGAAGTTGGCGGAAGCGAAGTCCCAGTTGGCCAGGCTGTTCAGGAAGGTTTCCACGAACTTCGGGCGCAGGTTGCGGTAATCGATGTAGTAGGCGTGTTCCCACACGTCGATGGTCAGCAGGGGCTTGCCTTCGCCGGTCTTGAGCGGGTTGCCGGCAGCGCCGGTGTTGGCGATGTCGACGGTGCCGTCGGCCTTTTTCACCAGCCAGGTCCAGCCGGAGCCGAAGTTGCCCACGGCGGAAGCCTGGAAGGCCTTCTTGAACTCGTCGAAGGAACCCCACTTGGCGTTGATGGCGTCAGCCAGCGCACCGGTCGGAGCGCCGCCGCCGTTCGGCTTCATGCAGCTCCAGAAGAAGGTGTGGTTCCACACCTGGGCGGCGTTGTTGTAGATGCCGCCGGCCGGGGCCTTGAGGAAGGTCTCTTCGATGGACAGGTTTTCGTATTCGGTGCCCGGGATCAGGTTGTTCAGATTGACCACATAGGCATTGTGATGCTTGGCGTAGTGGTAATCGAAGGTTTCCTCGGACAGGTGCGGGGCCAGGGCGTTCTTGGCGTAGGGCAGTTCGGGCAGGGTGTGAGCCATGTTGATGTTCTCCGGGGTTTGGGAAATTGCCCGACTATTCTAGTCGGGATTAGGTTTTCTACACAATAATGCGCCAAGAATTGCCGATTGTCTGCCGCCGATCGGCGCCAGGCAAGGGTTTCCATGGGGCTAGTCAGAGATCCAGGCGATCCTGCCGGGGATCGACGGTGGCACCCACTTCTCCGTTGGCAAATTCGATCCGGATGGCGCTGCCCGGTGTGAGCGCGTCTGCATTGCGGGCGATCCGGCCGTGGGCATCGCGAGTGATGGTATAGCCGCGCGCCAGCACGCCCCGCGGATCAAGGTGGGCGAGGTGCTGCTGCAGGGCCGTCAACCTGGCCTGGCGGACGTCGAGCTGCTGCCGGGTGGCCCTTTGCAGACGTGCGGCCAGGGAGTTCAGGCGCACTGTCAGGGCTTCCGGGGTGGGGCGACGGGCGCTGAGGCGCAACTGCAGGGCGGCCAGGCGGCTGCGTCCGTCGCCGAGACGGCGATCCAGGCGACTGCGCAGGGCCTGCTCGAGAATCGTCAGGCGCATGCGGCTGGCTTCGAGGCGCTGGCGTGGGTGGGTGAGGCGCGTTGCAGCGCGGTCGAGGCGCTGGGCGGCGCTTTCCACGCGGCGCTCCATTGCGCGCCTGAGACGCACGGCCAGTTGCCCCGCGCGCTCCCGCCACTCCATGTAGGCGGCGGTCACCAGTTCGGCGGCGGCCGTGGGGGTGGCGGCACGCAGGTCGGCAGCGAAGTCGGCGATGCCGATGTCGGTCTCGTGACCGACGCCCACCACCACGGGCAGCGGACAGGCGCGGATCGCGCGGGCCACCCTCTCGTCATTGAAGGCGGCCAGGTCCTCGAGGCTGCCACCACCGCGCACCAGCAGCAGCACCTCGTTTCCGTCGGCGGCGGCCCGGCTGCCGGCCAGGCCGATGGCCGCGGCGATCTGGGCCGGTGCGGTGTCGCCCTGGACCTGGCTCGGGTAGAGGGTCACCGGCACATGGGCGGCGCGGCGGGCGAGTGCGGCCGTGACGTCCCGCCAGGCCGCGGCCTGGGGCGAGGTGACCACCGCGATGCCCCGCGGGAAGGGCGGCGGTGTGCGCTTGATGGCCGGATCGAACAGCCCTTCCGCCTCCAGGCGCGCCTTGAGGCGGAGGAAGGCTTCATACAGGTTGCCCATGCCGGCCTGGCGGATGGACTCGACGCTGAGTTGGAAATCGCCTCGGGGCTCAAACAGGGTGACCAACGCGCGGACCTCGACCCGCATGCCGTGCTCGACCTTGAAGGGCAGGCTCTGGGCGCGGTTGCGCCACATGGTGCAGCGCACCTGGGCCTGTTCGTCCTTGAGGGTGAAGTAGAGGTGCCCGGAGGCTGCGCGGGTCAGCGTCGATACCTCGCCGGCGATCCACATCAGCGGGAAGCTGCCTTCCAGGGCCTCGCGGGCGGCCCGGTTCAGCCATGACACGGAGACGACTTCCGGCGTCCCCGTGGCCCCGGCGGCCCCTTTTGCAGCGCTGCTTTGAGGGAAATTCATGGGGGTGGATTCTACCGAAATCCACACCGTGCGCTTCGTTCACAAAAAAAACCGTTTTTCGGCCTTGACTTGCCGAAAAAACGCTAAGTAATTGATTTTAATGAATTGTGCCTGCGGCTTAATTTTTGATCCGACCACTAAAAAGCCTTACAAACTGCGGGTTTAGGGGCGTCCCCGGGCAACAATCCACAAAGTTATCCACAGATTTTGTGGATTGTCTGGGCTTGTCTCCATGTTGCCAGCACCCACGGAGCGGGTTACATTCACGAGCTTGATTCGATTCGCAGGAGTGCTCGAGTGTTTGCCATCATCCAGGCCGCAGGCTGGCCGATCTGGCCGTTGTTGTTTGCATCCATCGTGGCCACCGCACTCATCATCGAGCGCCTGATCACCCTGCGCCGCCAGCGCATTCTTCCCGATGGCCTGGTCGACAAGGTGGTGGGCGAGCTGCGTCAGGCTGCCCCTACGCCCGAGATGATCAACCGTGTGGCCCTCAGCTCACCCCTCGGCCGGGTGCTGGCCGCCGGACTGCGCAACATCCGCAGCTCCCGCGAGATCATGAAGGAATCCATCGAGGAGTCCGGCCGGGCCGTCAGTCACGACCTGGAGCGTTTCCTCACCACCCTCGGCACCATCGCCTCGATCAGCCCGCTGATGGGGCTGTTCGGCACCGTGGTGGGCATGATCGAGATCTTCGGTTCCCAGGCGCCCGGTGGTTCCAACCCCCAGCAGCTGGCCCACGGCATCTCCATCGCCCTCTACAACACCGGCTTCGGCCTGGTGATCGCCATCCCGAGCATGATCTTCTGGCGTCACTTCCGTTCCACCGTGGACGGCATGGTGATCGAGATGGAGCAGCAGGCCATCCGCCTGGTCGAAGTCGTCCACGGCGATCGCCGCTGAGGTCCTGCCATGAATTTCGGCCGTGGCCGCTCCCGCGAGGAGCCGGAGATCAACCTGATCCCGATGATCGACATCCTGCTGGTGATCATCATCTTCCTGATGCTCACCACGACCTACTCGCGCTTCGCGGGTCTCGAGATCAACCTGCCTACCGCCGACGCCCAGGCCTCGGCCGACAAGCCGGCGGAGATCAACGTGGCGGTCACGGCGGCGGGCGAGGTGGTGATCAACAAGCGCCCGGTCAGCGGCTCCGGCATCGGGGCCATCGCGGCCGCCATGCAGGCCGTGGTGTCGCCCGGCGCCAAGGACCCCGTGGTGATCATCAATGCCGATGCCAAGGCGGCCCACCAGCGCGTCATCGACGTGATGCAGGCGGCCCAGCAGGCCGGCTTCGTGCATATCTCCTTCGCCACCCAGGCGATCCAGCGCTGATTTCGCGCCGATGCCGCGCAGCGCCCCGGGTTTCTGGCGGCACCGGGGCGTGCCGGCGCTCTGTCTTCTTCCTCTTTCACTGATCTTCAGCGGGCTGGTCTGGCTGCGCCGCAGGCTGTTTGCCTGGGGCATGCTGAAGACTGGACAACTGCCTGTACCGGTTGTGGTGGTGGGCAACATCGCCGTCGGCGGCAGCGGCAAGACGCCGGTCGCCCTGTGGCTGGCCGACGAACTGCGTCATCGCGGTTACCGGCCGGGCATCGTCAGTCGCGGCTATGGCGGTTCGGTGGAGGGTGTGGCGGAGGTCGACCCGGCGGGCGATCCAGCCCTGTTCGGGGACGAGCCTGTCCTGATGGCGGCGCTCTCCGCTTGTCCGGTGTTTGTCGGGCGTGACCGGCCCGCTGCGGGCCGGGCCCTGCTGGCCGCCCACCCCCAAGTGAATGTGCTGATCGCCGATGATGGCCTGCAGCACTACCGACTCGCCCGGGATGTGGAACTAGTGGTGCTGGATGAAACCACCCTGGGCAACCGCCTGCCCCTGCCGGCCGGCCCCCTGCGGGAAGGGGTGGGGCGGGTTCGGCGCAGCGCGCTGGTGCTGGCGCATGGCCCGCTGTCAGCCGGCCTGCGGGCGGCCCTGCAGCCGGTTCCGGTGTTCCCCTTTCATCTGCAGGGCCGCTTCTTCGAGCGCCTGGCCGACCGCTCCGAGCGTTGCCTGCCCGAGGCCTTTCATGGACGACGCGTGCACGCGCTGGCCGGCATCGGCCAGCCGGAACGCTTCTTCCGGCAGCTCGAGACGCTCGGCTTGAGCATCGAACGGCGTCCTTTTCCGGATCATCATGCTTTTACGGCGAAGGATCTGAGCATTCCGGATGGTGATGTGCTTCTGATGACCGAGAAGGATGCGGTAAAATGCCGGGCTTTCGCCCCAGCGGACTGCTGGGTGTGGCCGGTCCGTGTGCAGATTGCGCCGGGCGCGGCAGAATTGATTGTGGAGATGCTTGATGGACCCCCGACTGCTTGAAATCCTGGTGTGCCCGATTACCAAGGGGCCGCTCGACTTCCACAAGGACAAGCAGGAGCTGTGGAGCGTCAGCGCCCGCCTGGCTTATCCGATCCGTGACGGCATCCCGGTGATGCTCGAGGACGAGGCCCGCCCGCTCAGCGACGACGAAGTCGCCCAGTCGCGCTGAAGATGGCTTTCAAGATCGTCGTGCCGGCCCGGCATTCCTCGAGCCGGCTGCCGGGCAAGCCGCTGCTGGACATCATCGGCAAGCCGATGATCCTGCGCGTCCTCGACCGGGCGCAGCAGGCCGGCGCCGATGAAGTGTGGGTGGCCACCGACCATCCGGGCATAGCCGAAGTGGTCGAGAAGGCCGGCGGGCAGGTCATCCTGACGTCCGCCGATCATCCTTCCGGTACCGACAGGCTGGCCGAGGTGGCAACCCGCCTGGGCTGGGCCGACGATGTGGTGGTGGTGAATGTCCAGGGCGACGAGCCGCTGATCCCGCCGGCCCTGATCGGGCAGGCCGCCGCCGAGCTGGCCGCCGACCCGGAGGCAGCCATCGCCACGGCCTGCCATCCCCTCGAGTCGCCGGAAGAGTTCTTCAACCCCAATGTGGTGAAGCTGGTGCTGGACGCCCGCAATCGCGCCCTGTACTTCTCGCGGGCGCCGATTCCCTGGGCACGGGACGCCTTCGCCGCCGATCGCAGCGTGCTGCCGGCGGGCCTGCCGGCCTACCGCCACATCGGTCTGTATGCTTATCGGGCCGGCTTCCTGAAGCGCTACTCCACGCTGGCGCCGTCGCCGCTGGAGCAGTGGGAAGCCCTCGAACAACTGCGCGCCATGGCCCATGGATATCCCATCCGGGTGATGGTGCTGGATCACGCGCCGCCTGCCGGCGTGGATACCGCCGAAGATCTGGAACGTGTCCGCCGGGTGTTTGACCTTGCGGAAGTTTCGCGATAGTTTCGCAATCCCATGTCGCATCGACAATAACCAGAGGAGGGAATGACATGCGTCTGATTCTGTTGGGACCGCCGGGCGCCGGCAAAGGTACCCAGGCCAATTTCATCAAGGAAAAGTTCGGTATTCCGCAGATTTCCACGGGTGACATGCTGCGCGCCGCGGTCAAGGCCGGCACCCCGCTGGGCATCGAGGCCAAGAAGGTCATGGACGCAGGTGGTCTGGTGTCGGATGGCATCATCATCGGCCTGGTCAAGGACCGTCTGAAGGAAGCCGACTGCCAGTCTGGCTACATGTTCGACGGCTTTCCGCGCACCATTCCCCAAGCCGAGGCCATGAAGGCCGCCGGCGTGCCCATCGATTTCGTGCTCGAGATCGATGTGCCCGATGAAGAGATCATCGGCCGCATGTCCGGTCGCCGGGTGCACGTGGCTTCCGGCCGCACCTATCACGTCAAATTCAACCCGCCCAAGGCGGAAGGCAAAGACGACGAAACCGGCGAACCGCTGATCCAGCGTGACGACGACAAGGAAGAAACCGTCAAGAAGCGCCTGGACGTCTACCACTCCCAGACCAAGCCCCTGGTGGCCTACTACTCGGACTGGGCGGCCAATGGCGACGCCAATGCACCGAAATATCGCAAGATCGCCGGCCTGGGCAAGGTCGAAGAGATCCGCGACCGCGCCATCGACGCGCTGAAGTAATCTGCGTCGAGCAGCGCGCGGGGCCGGCCTGAAAAGGTCGGCCCTTCTTTTTTGCACACCCTGCAACGGGTCTGGGAGATGGCATGGCGAAGAATCTGCTGTACGCACAATCGGGTGGGGTGACCGCCGTCATCAATGCGTCGGCGGCCGGTGTGATCACCACGGCCCGGGAGGTCGGTGAGCGGATCGGCCGGGTGTTTGCTGCCCGCAATGGAATTCTCGGTGTCCTGCGGGAAATCCTGGTGGATACGGCCGGCATCTCCGACAACGACCTGGCCCGCCTGCGGGCCACGCCCGGCGGGGCTTTCGGCTCGTGCCGCTTCGATCTCGATCCGGCGGAGCGCAATCCGGCCCAGTACGATCGTCTATTTGCCGTGCTGGCAGCCCATGAGGTGGCGTATTTCCTCTACAACGGCGGCAACGGCTCGATGGAGACCTGCCGGCAGATCCAGGCCGAGGCGGATGCCCGTGGCTACCCGCTGACCGTGGTCGGGGTGCCCAAGACTATCGACAACGACATCGTACACACCGACTGCTGCCCCGGTTTCGGTTCGGCCGCCAAGTACCTGGCCACCTCGGTGCGCGAGGTGGGCCTGGACCTCGCCGCCATGACCACCTCCGGCGGGCGGGCCTTCGTGCTCGAGGTGATGGGACGCAATGCCGGATGGCTGGCCGGGGCCTGCGCCCTGGCCGCAGAAGGCCCGGGACAGGCGCCTCACCTGATCTTGTTGCCCGAGGTGCCCTTCGACGAGCCCGCCTTCATGCGTCGGGTGCAGGCGGTGGTGGAGCGGGTCGGTGCCTGCGCCATCGTGGTGGCGGAAGGGCTGCGCGGGCCGGATGGCCGGATCCTCGCCATGCAGCGGGAGAACAAGGGCTACATCCAGCTGGGGGGAGCGGGGGAGGTGATCGCCGACCGCATCGCCTCGAGCCTGGGCTACAAGGTGCATTACGCGGTGGCCGACTACCTGCAGCGGGCGGCCCGCCACATCGCCTCCAAGACCGACACGGCGCAGGCCTTCGCTGTCGGGAAGGCCGCGGTGAGGCGCGCGCTGGCTGGCAGTTGCGGGGTGATCGGCATCAAGCGGATCTCCGGCCATCCCTACCGCTGGCGCACCATCCAGTTGCCTTTCGAGAAGGTGGCCAACCTGGAGCGCAAGCTGCCGCCGGACTTCATTGCGAAGGATGGCTTTGGGGTCAGTGACGATTTCCGGGCCTGGTGCCGGCCTCTGATCGCCGGCGAGGATCCGCCCCGTTTCGTGGACGGCCTGCCGGACTACCTGCATCTCGATCTGCCGCTGGAGCCGCCCCACCTGCCGGGCTGGCAGCCCTGAAGCCCGCACGCCCCGCCGATCCCGGCGAGGGTGGGTGAATGTGTTCAGGCGTGGCTGCGGCGCCGGAAGTCGGCGACCCGGAAGCCCAGCGCGAACAGCACGGCAAAATAGATGCCGATGCCGCCCACCACCAGCGCCACCAGGCGGATCACCCGCTCGCCGCTGCCCATGTGCAGCCATTGGCTGTCGCTGCCGGAGGTGAAGAACACCGCCACACCCAGCACCAGCAGCGCCGCCAGCAGCTTGCCGGTGAAGAGTCCCCAGCCCGGCAGCGGGTTGTACACGCCACGCTTGCGCAGGCCCCGGTAGAGCATGCCGGCGTTGATGCATGAGGCGAGGCCGATGGACAGGGCCAGGCCGGCGTGCTGCAGCGGGCCGACGAAGACCAGGTTCATGAGCTGGGTGAGGATCAGGGAAATGATGCCGATGCGCACCGGCGTACGCACGTCCTGGCGGGAGTAGAAGGCGGGGGCCAGCACCTTGACCAGGATCAGGCCGGTGAGGCCCAGGCTGTAGGCCATCAGGGCGGTCCGGGTCTGCAGCACGTCCTCGGCACCGAAGGCGCCGTGGTGGAAGAGGGTGCTGATCAGCGGGACGGCCAGCAGGGCCAGCCCGAGGGAGGCCGGCAGGGTGAGCATCAGGGTAAGGCGCAGGCCCCAGTCCAGCAGGGCGGAGAACTCCGCGGGGTTCTCGTCGGCGTGCATCTTGGACAGGCTGGGCAGCAGGATGGTCCCCAGCGCCACGCCGAGCATACCCGCCGGAAACTCCATCAGGCGGTCGGCGTAATACAGCCAGGACACGCTGCCGCTGGGCAGGAAGGACGCAAAGACGGTGTTGATCAGCAGCGAGATCTGGCTCACCGAGACCCCCAGGATCGCCGGCGCCATCAGTTTGAGGATGCGGCGCACGCCCGGGTCGGAGAAGTCCAGCGAGAAGCGCGGCAGCATGCCGATCTGTGCCAGCGGCCGGATCTGCAGCAGCACCTGAGCCAGCCCGCCGATGAACACGGCCCAGCCCAGGACCAGGATGGGCGGGTCGAAATACGGCGCCGCCAGCAAGGCCATGGCGATGAAGGACAGGTTCAGCAGCACCGGCGTGAAGGCCGGAATGGCGAAGCGGCTCCAGGTATTGAGCACGCCACCGGCCAGCGCCACCAGGGACATGAAGAAGATGTAGGGGAAGGTGATGCGGGTAAGCTGTACGGTGAGCTCGAACTTCTCTGCATCGGCCGAGAAGCCCGGCGCCGTGGCATAGATGATGGCCGGCGCGGCAAAGGCCCCGATGACGGACACCAGCAGCACCACCACACCCAGGATGCTCGCCACGTGGTCGAGCAGGCGGCGGGTTTCATCCGGTCCGCGCTTGTTCTTGTATTCGGCGAGGATGGGCACGAAGGCCTGGGAGAAGGCGCCCTCGGCGAACATGCGGCGCAGCAGGTTGGGCAGCCGGAAGGCCACCACGAAGGCATCCATCTCGATACCGGCGCCAAAGGCGCGGGCCTGCACGAAATCCCGGACGAAACCCAGGATCCGGGAGAGCAACGTCATTCCGCTGACTGTGGCAAGTGCGCGGAGGAGGTTCATCGAGGCCATTGGGGCGGGTTTCCGGGGGCAAAGGCGGACGATGTTAGCGGCTTATGCCGCTCCGCAGCAATGCGATTTTCCGCGTCTTGCGGCCTTCGGCGCCCGGGAAGGGGACGATGGGGTAAAATGCGCCAAATTTTTTACGAGCTTGCCCTGATGAAAACCACGTTCCTAGATTTTGAACAGCCTATTGCGGAGCTTGAGGCAAAGATCGAAGAACTACGCTTTGTGCAGGACGATTCGGCCGTCGATATTTCCGAGGAGATCGCCCGCCTCGAGCAGAAGAACTACGGCCTGACCAAGGAGATATACGGCAAGCTGACACCCTGGCAGTGCGCCCTGGTGGCGCGTCACCCGCAGCGGCCCTACACCCTCGATTACGCCCAGCACATCTTCACCGATTTTGAAGAGCTCCACGGTGACCGGAGCTTTGCCGACGACAAGGCCATTGTCGGCGGCCTGGCCCGCTTCAACGGGCAGTCCTGCATGGTGATCGGCCACCAGAAGGGCCGCGACACCAAGGAAAAGATCTTCCGCAACTTCGGCATGCCGCGCCCCGAGGGCTATCGAAAGGCCATGCGCCTGATGAAGCTGGCCGAGAAGTTCGGCCTGCCGGTGTTCACCTTCGTTGACACGCCGGGCGCCTATCCGGGCATCGACGCCGAAGAGCGGGGGCAGTCCGAGGCCATCGGCCACAACCTCTACCTGATGGCCGAGCTCAAGGTGCCGCTGATCTGCACCATCATCGGCGAAGGCGGCTCGGGCGGTGCCCTGGCCATCGCGGTGGGCGACCAGACCCTGATGCTGCAGTACTCCACCTACTCGGTGATCTCGCCGGAGGGCTGCGCCTCCATCCTGTGGAAGAGCGCCGAGCGCGCACCGGATGCGGCCGAGACCATGGGCATCACCGCCTCGCGCCTCAAATCCCTGGGCCTGATCGACAAGGTCGTCAATGAGCCGGTGGGCGGCGCCCATCGCGACCATCGTGCCATGGCCCAGAGCCTCAAGCGGGCCCTGCAGGACGCCCTGCGCCAGGTTTCGGAGCTGTCGCCGTCCGAATTGCTGGAGCGCCGTTTCGAGCGCCTCATGAGCTACGGCAAGTTCAAGGAAATTGCCGTCGACTGAGCTGCACGCCACCGTCGCCGCGCAATGGCGACGGCTTCCGGGCCCGTTTCCCCGACTGCGTGTCGGTTTCAGCGGCGGGCTCGATTCCACCGTATTGCTGCATGTGCTGGCCGGGCTCCGCGAGGAGTTCGGCTTTGTGCTGTCCGCAGCCCATGTCAGCCATGGGCTGGTGGCGGGCTCGGAGGCGTGGGGTGAGCATTGCCGGGCATTCTGCGGCGGGCTGGGGGTGGTTTTCGAGCAGTTCGACGTGCAGGTCGATCGCCGGCATCCCGGCGGGCTGGAGGCGGCCGCCCGCGACGCACGCCGGCAGGCCCTGAGCCCGCCGGGAGACGACGCCCTGCTGGTCCTTGCCCAACATCGCAACGACCAGGCCGAGACGGTGCTGTTCAGGCTCTTGCGCGGGGCTGGTGTGAAGGGTGGGGCGGGCATGCGCCCCTTTGCCTCGCGGGGGGAGGGGGCTGCGGTGTGGCGCCCCTTGCTGGAGGTGCCGCGTGCCACCCTGCAGGCTTATGCCCTGAGCCACGGGCTGGGCTGGATCGAAGACCCCAGCAACGCGGACGACACCTTCTCCCGCAATTTCCTGCGCCTGCGGGCGCTGCCCCTGCTCGAGACGCGCTTTCCCGCTGCGGCGGCCAGCCTGGCGCGCAGTGCCCGGCTGTTGGACGAGGGGGCCGCGCTGCTCGACGATCTGGCCGACCTGGATCTGGCCGCCATGCGCCTGGCCGACGGGCGCTATGGCGTGGCGCCGGCATGGGCGCTGAGCGCCTCCCGTTTGCGCAATGTGCTGCGCCGTGTGCTGGCCATGGCCGGGGAAGCCTTGCCCGACGAAGAGCGCCTGAGCGAACTGGAACGGCAGTTCCGCCTGCCTTCGGCGCAGGAGGGATGGCGGGGCGAGCTGGGCGGGGTGGCCGTGTGCGTGTATCGGGCCGCCTGGTGGATAGAGCGGCGGGGGTTTGACGAGGCGCCCCGGGCCTGTCTCTGGACGGGGCAGGCGGAACTGGACTGGCAGGGCGCCAGCCTGCGTTTCCTGGCAACCCGGGGAGAGGGGCTGGCGGCGGCGCGACTGGCGGAGGGTGCTTGCGAGCTGCGCCGGCGCGCCGGCGGCGAGCGCATGGTGCTGCAGCCGGGCGGCCCCTCGCGCAGCCTCAAGAATCTCTTCCAGGAAGCCGGCGTGCCGCCGTGGCAGCGGCCGGGCCTGCCCTTGCTGTGGGTCGACGGGCAGCTTGCGTGGGTGGCCGGCGTCGGCGTGGCGGCGGCCTTCCGCTGCCCGCCGGGCGAGGCCGGTTTATTGCCGTGGTGGACCGGCGCGCTCTGATTCAGTCGCGGCCCGGCGCCAGCAGCTGGGCCAGTTCCACCGCCGAGCGGACCCCCATCTTCTCGAAGACCCGCGAGCGGTGCACTTCCACGGTGCGCATCGAAATGTTCAGCTGGTCGGCGATGACCTTGTTGAACTTGCCGGCCAGCACCAACTGCATGACCTCCTGCTCACGCGGGGTGAGCTGGGCCAGGCGCCCGGTGACAGTGGCCTGGGTCTCCTGGCTGGCCTGCTTGCGCGCGTCGCTTTCCATGGCGCGGATCACCACATCCACCAGGGCGTTGTCGTCGAAGGGCTTTTCGAGGAAGTCGAAGGCGCCCTTCTTGAGTGTGCTCACGGCCATCGGCACATCGCCATGGCCGGTCAGGAAGATCACCGGCATGGAGTTGTTGCGTTCCAGCAGGGCGTCGAAACACTCCAGGCCGCTCATCTCCTTCATGCGGATGTCGAGCACGATGCAACCGTGGAAGTCGGCCTGCCAGCCGGCCAGGAATTCTTCGGCCGAGGCCCAGGTCCGGGCTGCAACATTGCGGGTGCGCAGCAGCCAGGTCAGGGCGTCACGGATGGCTTCGTCGTCATCGACGATATGGGCGAGGGCTTGGCTCATGAGGGCAGGGTGGGCAGCGAGAAGTTGAAAATCGTACCACCACCCGGATTGGGCTCGAAGCTGAGGCGGCCCCGGTGCAATTCGGCGATGGAACGGCAGATGTTGAGACCCATGCCCATGCCTTCCTCCTTGGTGGTGAAAAAAGGTGCGAACAGCTTTTCGGCGACTTCGGGCGGGATGCCCTTGCCCCGGTCGGCCACCGACAGGACCACCATGCCGTCCTGCAGGCGTGTGCTCAGGCTCAGCATGCAGTGCTCGCGGGGGACGTCCGCCATGGCATCCATGCCGTTGCGGATCAGGTTGATGGCCACCTGTTCGAGCATCACCGGGTCGGCGGCCACGGTGGGCAGCGGCTCTTCCAGGTCGATCTGGATGTGCACGCCGCGGCGCTGGGCGTCCGGCTCCACCAGGCCCACCGCCTCGCGCAGGATGAGGTTGAGATCCACCGGCTCGCACTTGGGCTCCGAGCGCCGCACGAAGGCGTGGATCCGTCGGATGATCTGCCCGGCGCGCTGGGCCTGCTTGCCGATCTTCTCGAGGACGCCGGTGAGCTCGGTCTGTGACAGCTGGCCGTGTTCGATCATGTTCAGGCAGCCGGTGTTGTAGCTGGAGATGGCTGCCAGGGGCTGGTTGAGTTCATGGGCCAGGGTGGACGCCATCTCACCCATGGTCACCAGGCGGGCGGTGGCCTGCAGGCGCTCCTGCTGCTGGCGGGCGAGTTCCTGGGCGCGCTTCTGTTCGGTGACATCCACCATCGAGCCCATCCAGCCGATGTGTTTGCCATCTGAGTCGATCAGCGGCGCCTCGATCAGCAGGGCGTCGAAGCGTTCGCCGTCGCGGCGCATCAGGCGGATTTCCATGCCCTGCGCCGGTGCCTGGCCGCCGAGCACCATGTTATGCACCGTGAGGGTGTGTTCGAGGGCTTCGGGGGCCCAGTAGGGCATGGGCGGGAGCAGGCCGACCAGTTCGTCGGCGCTCCAGCCCACCATGCGGCAGAAGGCCGGGTTCACATAGGTGATCCGCCCCTTCAGGTCGCGTGCCCGCATGCCGGTGTTGAGGGAGTCCTCCATGGCCTTGCGGAAGGCGTGTTCGGCGCGCAGTGCGTGTTCGGCGGCCTGGCGGCGCTGCATGTGGCGGCGCAGTTGCCACAGGCTCCATACGATGGCCGCGGCCAGCACGCCCAGGGAGCCCATCAGCAGCAGCGAAATCCAGCGTACCTCGCTCTTGTAGGCCGTCACCGTCAGGGTGAGGCCATGCCCGGGCGGGTCCAGGGCCATCTCGTAAGTCAGCGAGGAGAGCGGCGAGACCTTGGACTTGGCGGCGATCTCGACCCCCAGGTTGTTGGTCACCGAAACCCGGTAGCGTTCGGAGAACCACCAGGGCACCTGGCGGCTCAGGAGATTGTTGAGCGAGTAGACCCCGACCACCGACCCCAGGTAGTGCCCGCCTTCGAAGACGGGAACGTGCACCTCGAACTGGGTCTGGTTGTCGATGACCGCATAGGCATCGCTGTAGCTGGGGCGCCCCAGGGCGCGCGACATGCGGTAGGCGGCGCTGGATGGAAAGGTGCCGCCGGCCTCGCCGACCAGGTGGCTGTCGGTGTAGGGCGGCTGGGCGCCGCGCACGCTGCCATCTTCCCGCAGCCACAGCAGGCGGACCAGGCCGCTTTCGGCGTCCAGGGCCTGGCGGAGCCGGGCTTCGGTGGTGGCGCCCAGGGCGGTGCTCTTGAGCAGGCTGGGGCCGAGCTGGGCAAGCAGCTCACTGTTGCGTTCGAACTGGAAGGACAGGTTCTGCTCCATCCACAGCACGTCGTTGATCAATGTGGCGCGTTGCTCTTCGGAATCCTGCCGGTGGGTCAGCCACAGCAGGGCCGCCATGGTGGCCACGAACAGGGCCACTGCGACATAGGGCAGGCTCCAGTACCAACTGGGCGGCGGGGAGGGGGCTGCGGATTCAGGCAAGGGATTGAGGATCACGGATCGGGTCGTTTTTATTGTTTGCCGGAGAGGCCCGGCATCACCATCGGAACTTTCCACAGTGCGGATGACCACAATATCGGGACTTCGGGCAGATGACGATAGTTCAGGGGCAGGCTTCTCCAGGTGGGGAACGCTCTGATTGCCATTATTCTTATACGGAGACAAACATGAAGCTGCGTACTGTTCTGTTCAGCCTGGCCGCCATCGGCTTCTGTGCCAGCGCATCGGCCCAGGCCCCCATCGTGATCAAGTTCAGCCACGTGGTGGCTGCCGATACGCCCAAGGGCAAGGCCTCCGAGTATTTCAAGAAGCGCGCCGAAGAGCTGACCAAGGGTAAGGTCAAGGTTGAAGTTTATGCCAACAGCGCGCTCTACAAGGACAAGGAGGAGCTTGAGGCGCTCCAGCTGGGCGCCGTGCAGATGCTGGCGCCGTCCCTGGCCAAGTTCGGCCCCCTGGGGGTGAAGGAGTTCGAGGTCTTCGACCTCCCCTACATCTTCGACGACTACTCCGAGCTGCACCGCATCACCCAGGGCCCGGTGGGCGCCAGCATCCTCAAGAAGCTCGAGCCCAAGGGGATTGTCGGCCTCGCCTACTGGGACAATGGCTTCAAGTCCTTCTCCGCCAACACCCCGATCCGCACGCCGGCCGACCTGAAGGGCAAGAAGCTGCGCATCCAGTCCTCCAAGGTGCTCGAGGAGGAAATCCGCTCGGTGGGTGGCCTGCCGCAGGTGATGGCCTTCTCCGAGGTGTACCAGGCGCTGCAGACGGGCGTGGTGGATGGCACCGAGAACCCTCACTCCAATACCTTCACCCAGAAGATGCACGAGGTGCAGAAGCACCTGACCGTGACCGACCACGGTTACCTCGGCTATGCGGTGATCGCCAACAAGAAGTTCTGGGACGGCCTGCCGGCGGATGTGCGCGGCCAGCTTGAACAGGCGATGAAGGATTCCACTGCCTACGCCAACAAGATCGCCCAGGAAGAGAACGACAAGTCCCTGGAAGGCATCAAGAAGAGCGGCAAGACCCAGGTCTATGTGCCGACCAAGGAAGAAAAGCTGGCCTTCAAGAAGGCCATGCTGCCGGTCCATCAGAAGATGGAAGGGCGTATCGGCAAGGATCTGATCCAGTCCATCTACAAGGAAACCGGTTTCGATCCGGCCAAGCTCTGAACACCTTGTAGCGCTTGTCTGAGCGCCGAGCCCCCGGTTCCGGGGGCTCGGCGCGGACCGGGACGCCTTGTCCCGGGTTCTCCATCGCATACCTCTGCGAGGACTCATCATGAAAATACTCGATCGTCTCGAAGAGTGGATCATCACCTTCCTGATGGGCGGTGCCACGGCCATCATCTTCCTGTCCGTGGTGCACCGCTATCTGGCCGGGATCAGCATTCCCGGCCTGCAGGACTGGCTGCTGTCCCTCAACTTCAGCTGGGCCCAGGAGCTCTGCATCATCATGTTCGTGTGGATGGCCAAGTTCGGCGCCGCCTATGGCGTGCGGACCGGCATCCACGTCGGTGTCGACGTGATGATCAACCGCCTGAACGACAGCAACCGGGCCAAGTTCATCGTCTTCGGGCTGCTGGCCGGGGCGCTGTTCACCGGCATCGTGGCCACCCTCGGTGGCCATTTCGTGTGGGAGAACGGCGCCCACTACGCCTTCCTGCACTTCACCGGTGCCGAGCTCGGGGACATTCCCGAAGGCCCCACCACGCCCGATCTCGAATGGCCGACCTGGATCGTCTATAGCGCGATTCCCCTGGGCTCCAGCCTGATGTGCTTCCGCTTCCTGCAGGTCACCTGGGGTTTCCTGCGGACCGGCGAGTTGCCGCACCACGACCACGGACACGTGGACGGCCTGGAGGATGAACTGCCGCCGGTCGACGCCAACCCGTACTCGCTGGACGACAACCTGCACGCCCACGACTTGAAGCACAAGCCCCTGGGCGACCGCGAAGGAGACCGCAAATGAACGCCGCAATCATCTTCGGGATCCTGCTGGCCCTCATGCTGACGGGGATGCCGATCTCCATCTCCCTCGGCCTCACGGTGCTGAGCTTCCTGTTCACCATGACCCAGGTGCCGCTCGAGTCGGTGGCGCTCAAGCTGTTCACCGGCATCGAGAAGTTCGAGATCATGGCGATCCCGTTCTTCATCCTGGCAGGCAACTTCCTCACCCATGGGGGCGTGGCCCGGCGGATGATCAACTTCGCCAGCTCGATGGTCGGGCACTGGTATGGTGGCCTGGGCCTGGCCGGCGTGCTGGCCTGCGCCCTGTTTGCCGCCGTCTCCGGCTCCAGCCCGGCCACCGTGGTGGCCATCGGTTCGATCCTGCTGCCGGCCATGGTCAAGGCGGGTTTCCCCAACAAGTTCGGCGCGGGCATCATCACCACCGCCGGCGCGCTGGGCATCCTCATCCCGCCGTCGATCGTGATGGTGATGTACTCGGTGGCCACCAACACCTCGGTGGGCGCCCTGTTCATGGCCGGCGTGGTGCCCGGCCTGGCGCTGGCTGCAACGCTCGGCGGGGTGACCTGGTACCGTGCCCGCAAGTTCGACTACCCGCGCCAGCCCAAGGCCTCGGTGGCCGAGCGCATCAAGGCCTTCAAGGACTCGGTGTGGGGCCTGCTGCTGATCGTGGTGGTGATGGGCGGGATCTACACGGGCATGTTCACGCCGACCGAGGCGGCCGCCATGAGCGCGATGTACGCCTTCATCGTGGCCGTGTTTGTGTACCGCGACATGCCCCTGCGCGACGTGCCGAAGGTGCTCCTCAACTCGGCCAACATGTCGGCGATGCTGCTCTACATCATCACCAACGCGGTGCTGTTCTCCTTCATCATGACCAACGAGAACATCCCGCAGGCACTGGCTGAATGGATGCTCGGCAACGGTCTGGGCGCCATCGCCTTCCTGCTGGCGGTGAACGTGCTGCTGCTGCTGGCCGGCAACTTCATGGAGCCCTCGTCGATCGTCCTGATCTTCGCGCCCATCCTGTTCCCGGTGGCGATGAAGCTGGGCATCGACCCGGTGCACTTCGGCATCATCATGGTGGTGAACATGGAGGTGGGGATGTGCCACCCGCCGGTGGGCCTCAATCTGTATGTGGCCTCGGGCATCACCAAGATGGGCATCACCGAGCTCACGGTGGCCGTGTGGCCGTGGCTGCTGTCGATGCTGGTCTTCCTTGGCATCGTCACCTACTGGCCGGGCCTGTCCCTGTGGTTCCCGCGGATGCTCGGGATGATGTGATCCCAGCGCTGCATCGCAATGAAGAACGCGCCCTCCGGGGCGCGTTTTTCATTGATGGGGGTGGGGTACCTTCCGGACTCAATCACGCGGGTAGGGAGGCTTGTTTGTGTGTGGGGGGCTTTCATTCGCGCGTGGTGGTTTTGCTGGGCGGCTTTCCGCTCTTCCACCTTGAATTGGCCGGGGCGAAATCCCGGCCAATTCAACGTAAATCAAAGGAAAACCGCCCAGCAAAGGCACGAGCAGGCGGCCAAAGCCACACCCGCCCCCGCAGCACACTCCCCTGGACACTATTCATCCACCCCTGGACGATCCCACTCCAGCCCTGGACACCCGCCGTCCAGACCTGGATGAATGGCGTCCAGCCCTGGACTCCCGCCGTCAGCGGGTGGACGCGGCGCGTCCAGGGCTGGATGAAAATCACCCAGACCTGGACCGATTTCATGCAGGGCTCGACGGATTTCGTCCAGCGTCTGACCGGTTTCGTCCAGCTCTCGACGAATTTCGTCCAGGGCTGGAGAAGATTCGTCAGCCATCAGAAACTCAGTTCTGCCGCTGCTTGACTGATTGAAGGCTCAGTAGCCCTGGAAGTCCCGCAGCAGGAAGACATACACCTCCCGCCGGAAGTCCTTGTGGATGGGCACGACGATCTTGCCGAGGGCTTCGCTGCTGCCAAAGCGGGCGCTGATCCCGGCAATGTCGGCCTTGCGGCTGACGAAGATCACGTCGCGTCCCTTCTTGTCGGCCAGGGTGGTGACCAGGTCGTAGTGGCTTATGGGCGTGCCGGAGGGATGCCAGGTGGCGTATTCCGGGGGGGAGAGGCGGTAGATCAGGTGGGCCATCAGCTCCCGGTCTTCGGTCACCAGCACGCTGCCGGGGTGGCTTTCGAGCAGGGGGCGCACGCCGTCGGCCAGGTTGATCCAGCCCCGGGCCCGCTTGAAGGGATCGTTCTTGGCGGTGAGGGCCACCCCGGTGCTGCGGGCGATGTCCGGCCAGTGGTAGGCGACGGTGGAGGCCAGCAGGTTGAAGGCCACCCCGGCGATCAGCCAGCGCCGCCGGTCGGGCAGGAAGACCGCCGGGATCAGCACGCAGGCGGCGACGAAGATGGGCGCCGCCCAGTTGCCGTTGGCGCGGCCGGTGAGGGCTTGCAGGCTCACCAGGGCCAGCAGCGGCAGGATGAAGATCAGCAGGGTGCGTTGCGCCGGGCTGGCCCACAGGCTGCGGCTGCGCAACAGGGCCCAGCCCAGCAGGATGCCCAGCACGGGGCCGATCGACAGCCACTGGGCGCCGATGAACTCGCCCAGCTGGCCGGGGTGCAGGCCGCGTTCACCGTGGCCCACCCGGGTGATCTCGGCGGTGTGGCGAAAGGTGGGGAAGTCGTGGGTCCAGTTCCAGTAGAGGTTGGGTCCGAGGATGGCGAAGGCCAGCAACACCGCCACCCACGGCTGCGGGCGGGCCAGCCAGCGACGCTGCTGCGGGTCGAGGGCGATCAGCAGCAGGGCCGAGGGCAGGAAGGCGGCCATGGTGTACTTGGACATCAGCCCGAGGCCGATGATGGCGCCGCAGGCCAGCCAGTCGGCCCAGCCGTCTCGCTCGAGGGCGCGCAGCAGGAAGATCAGGGCGAGGGTCCAGCACAGCAGCAGCGGCGCATCGGTCGATACGAAGAGGCCGAGGGCCGACACCAGGGGCATGGACAGGAAGGCCAGGCCGGCCCAGAAGCCCACCTGCGCCGAAAACATGCGCCGGCCCAGGGCATACAGGGCGAAGGCGGTGGCCGGGTAGATCAGCAGGGAGGGCAGCTTGATGGCGACCAGGCTGTTGCCGAGCACGGCCGTGCTGGCGGCAATGAGGGCGGCGATGACCGGCGGCTTGGAGTAGTAGCCCCAGTCCAGCTGCTGGGACCAGCCCCAGTAGTAGGCCTCGTCCACGTAAAGGTCGATGCCGAGGTGGCCTATCACCCACAGGCGATAGACGGTCAGCAGCGCGGCGATGAGCGCGAGCGGGCCGAGGTAGTCGCGGCGCGCCGTCATGGCTGTTTCATCCGCACCAGGGCCACGCCGCCCTGGGTGAAGATCCGCTCCACCGGCGCGTCGGCCGGCAGGCGGTCGATGCGGGTGAGGGCGAGCTGGCCGGGAGCCGGGTCGCCCTTCACGGTGACGCCCTGGCGATACACGCTGAAGCTGGGGGCGGTGGTGAAACGCCAGAAAACCACCGGCTCGCCGAGTTCATGGGCCTTGAGGCCGGCTGCCTTGACCGGCCCCTGGGCCAGTTCGCCGGCGTAGGGCACCACCACGCCGGCCAGCAGGATGACCTGCAGGGCGGCGGTGACCACCAGCTTGGGCACGGCGCCCAGGCGGGGGAAGAACACGACGGCGGCCCACAGCACCAGCCCGCCCACGGTGGCGGCGATGTAGGTGGCGTCGGCCACCTCGAGCGCGCGCCCGAGCTGGGCCCGGTAGAAGCCGTCACCCAGGGTGCTGCGCGACAGGGCGTCGAACAGGTTGGGCAGCAGGGGGAAGAGCAGGAAGAGCAGGCCGGGGGCGATCAGTTGCGGCCAGACGCGGCGCGGGCCGTCGCTGCCGGTCGCCTTCAGGCCGATCAGGATGAACAGCGGGGTGCAGCCGTACAGCACGTAGTGGGGCAGCTTGGTGCCGGACAGGGAGAAGAAGCCCAGCACGAAGGCGAACCAGATCCACAGGAAGCGCATCAGCGGGTCGGACCACTGGCTGCGCAGCCGGCCGAGGGCCGAGAAGAACAGGCCGCTCCACGGCAGCAGCAGCAGGGGCACCGCGACCAGGTAGTAGAAGGCGCTGCCGCCGTGGCCCTCCAGCGAGCCGGAGAAGCGCTGCACGTTGTGGCGCATGATGAAGCCGTCGATGAAGTCCTGGCCGTGGCGCATCAGCGCATAGGCGTACCAGGGGGCGACGATGAGGATGAGGATCAGCAGGCCGAGAGGGTTGAAGACGGTGCGCAGCCAGATCTTCCATTCACCGCGGCTGGCGCAGTAGAGCAGGCTGACGGTGCCCGGCACGATGAGGGCCACCGGCCCTTTGGTGAGGGCGCCCAGGCCGATCCACACGAAGGCGCGCAGCAGCGGGGCGCGGGCGCCGCTTTCCAGGTGGCGCCAGACGTCGAAGAGGGTCAGGGCGAGCAGGCAGTTGAGCAGGCCGTCGGCGGTGGCGGCGCGGCCGATGGCGAAGGGGCCGAGGGCGGTGGCGGCCACCGCCAGGGCCACCAGGGCCGCATCCTCGCCGACCCGGCGGCGGGCGAAGAAGTAAGTGGCGTAGCTCCACACGATGGCAGCCGTCGCGCTGGGCAGGCGGAAGGCCCATTCGGTGGGGCCGAAGATCAGGTAGCCGATGCACTGGAACCAATACACCAGGATCGGCTTGTCGAAGCGCGGTGCGCCGTTGAGGTAGGTGAACAGGAAGTCGCCGCGCTCGAACATCTCGCGGGTGGCTTCGGAGAAGGCGCCTTCGTCCACGTCGAACAGCGGCGCCCCGCCCAGGCGCAGCAGGAAGGCCAGCAACGGCAGGGCGAGGATCAGGCGGCCGAGGAGAGTGCCGGAGAGCGGGCTATCGGCCAGGTGGCCGCCGGAGGTATGGATCCCGGACACGGGCTGCCTCAGCGTTGGGGCTTGTCTTGCCAGCCTGCGCCGTCGTCCAGCGCCGGGACGTCGCGGGCGACATAGGCCTGGCTCTGGCCGGATTCGAAATAGACGCGGGTGAGCAGCTCGGCCAGCACGCCGGTGGTGACCATCTGGATGCCGGCGATCAGGAAGAAGAAGCCGCCGAAGAACATCGGCCGGGTGCCGATGGAGGCGCCGGTGAAGATCTTGAGGGCGGTCAGGTAGGCGAGGATGAGGACCCCCAGCGCGCCCAGGCCCATGCCGATGCCACCAAAGAAGTGACCCGGCCGGGTGCGGAAGCGCATGAAGAAGTACACGAAGATCAGGTCCAGCACGACCCGGAAGGTGCGCGAGATGCCGTACTTGGACTCGCCGAACATGCGCGCGTGGTGGGTGACTTCTTCCTGCGCGATCTTGCGCGGGGTGGTCACGGTGGCCAGCCAGGCGGGGATGAAGCGGTGCATCTCGCCATACAGCCGCACGTTCTTGATGGCGCTGGCGCGGAAGGCCTTGAGCGAGCAGCCGTAGTCCTGCAGGTGCACGCCGGTGATGCGGGCGATCAGGCGGTTGGCGATCTTGGACGGGATCTTGCGCAGGATCATGCCGTCCTTGCGGTTCTTGCGCCAGCCGGCAACCAGGTCGAGGTCTTCACGCAGCAGGCGGCCGACCATGCGCGGGATGTCGATGGGGTCGTTCTGTAGGTCGCCGTCCATGGTCACGATGACGTCGCCGCGGGCCGCATCCAGGCCGGCCTGCATGGCGGCGGTCTGCTTGAAGTTGCGCATCAGGGCGACGATGCGCACGTGCGGGCCGTAGCGTTTGGCGGCCTTCTCGAGGTTGGGCACGGTGTCGTCGGCGCTGCCGTCATCGACGATGACCACTTCCCAGGGGTAGGGGTAGGGGCCGAGGGCCAGGTGGATGCGCTCGAGCAGCGGGTCCACGTTGTCTTCCTCGTTATAGAGGGGGACCACCACCGACAGGCGATGGGGCGGCAGGTCGGCCGGGATGTCGGGCTGGGCCGGCGGGAGCGGAGAGAGCTTGGTGGAGTCGGTCATGATGATCTGTGTGCTGAATGTCGAGGTGGTCGCCCCGTCGGCGCTGGACGAGGCGGATTGTATGTCGGCTCAGGGGCTCGCGCTTGCGTTGTCGCTGCGCGCCACCGGAAACAGCCAGGCGATGGCGCCGGAGCTGACCGCGCAGGCGATCACGAACAGATGGAGCGCCAGGGCAGCCTGCAGGCCGGTTTCGAGGGAGACGCCGCCAGGCAGCAGGGCGGCGGCGGCCCCGGCTTCGTAGGTGCCGAAGCCGGCCACGCCTTGCAGCGGCAGGATGGCCGCCAGCTCGGCGCCGAGGGCACCGGTGGCACCGATGGCCAGCGTGGCCGGCAGCAGGGCGGACAGCAGCCAGGCCTGGGCGGCGAATTTCACGGTCCAGTTGGCGATGGTCCACAACCAGCCGAAGCGGGCGTGGAGGGTGCTCTCGGCGAAGGCGTCGCGTACCTTGGCCAGCTTGGCGGTGAAGGGCTTGCCCTCTGCCCAGTCATGCGGCGCCCGCGCCCAGCGCGGCAGCCACCAGGCGAGGCCGACCACGCCCAGCACCGCGGCGGTCTTGAGTGCGGTGGGCAGGCCGGGCCACACCAGTGCGGCGAGGGCCATCACCACGAAGGCGTCCTGCAGGCGGAACCAGAATAGCGACGCCACGGCGCGGGGCAGGGCCACGTCGAAGGTCTGGCGCAGGAGCAGCGGAAAGGCTGCCTCGCCACCGCGGAAGGGCAGCACGTTAACCATGGCGTTGTGCACCAGGACGATGCGCAGGCAGGCGCCGAAGCGGCCGGCGGCCTGGGTGCGGAACTCGTCGAAGACGCGCAGCGCGCGCAAGCAGTAGGACAAGGCGAAGCCCGCCATGGCCAGCCCGAGAGCGGGAGCGTCGAGGCGTCCGAGCAGTTCGCCGACGCCGCGCCAGCGCCCGTCGGCAAGCAGCCAGCCGAGCAGGGCCAGGGAGACGGCGACGGCGAGGAGACGTTTCAGGTTCATGAGGATGTCTCCCGGTCGCGCATCAGGGCCGCCGCGGCACCGCCGATGCCCCAGGCGCCCAGGCCGATCTGGTAGAGGCGGGCGTCGGGGTAGCCGAGCTTGATGAAGAGCAGGGAGAGGCTGGTGGCCAGCACGATGGTGGCCATCACGCGCACGCCGCCGGGGCGTTCCCAGAAGCGCAGGCGGCTCGACAGCCACACCCCGAAGGCGCCGCAGGCCCAGCCGCCGGCAGCACCGACCAGTACGTCGAGGGGCCAGTGGGCGCCCACCGCGATACGCGACAGGATGATCAGGGCGGCGGCCAGCAGGCCACCGATGGCCGCGCGCAGGCGGCTGGCCGGCTCGGGCCAGGCCAGCACGATCACGGCGGCAACGAGGCCGGCGGTGGTGGCGTGGCCGGAGGGAAAGCTATGCACGTACAGCTTCTGGCCGATGAGGTGGAAGCTCTCGGTGGCGAGCACGCCGGCCGGCCGCATCAGGTCGAAGCCCTGCTTGCCGCCTTCACTGAACAGGATGGCCAGCGGTGCGCCAAGGAAGGCCGAGGCAAGCAGGCGCGGGCGGGTCTTGAGGCTGGGCGCGAGCAGGGCCATCACGCCCAGCACCGAGCCGCTGAGGGTGATGGCCGACCATACCGCCGGCGACGCGGCACGGGCGAGGAGCTGGTTGGCGTGCAGGAACAGCGCCTGGTTGTGGCCGCCCAGGAAGACGATTGCGGCGAGCACGACGAGCAGCGCCGGAGGCGCCACTGCCCAGCGGACCGGGAAGGCCTCGGCGACGGGCTGCGGGAGGGTGTCCGGATCGTCGTTGGGAATGGAGTGCAAGGGAAGTGCGGGAAGGCGGCGGCGACAAAGCGCGCTATCTTACCCGATCAGGCCGGGCCCCGGCTCAGGCCGCCACGCTGTCACCGGTGCGGCTGGCCAGCCGCAGGGCGGGCCGTCCGTCATGCTTGGCCCGGTACATGGCGGCGTCGGCGGCTTTCAGCAGGCTGTCCTGGTCCAGGCCGTCGTCGGGGGCGAGGGCCAGCCCGATGCTGCCGCCGATGGTGATGAGCTGGCCCTGGATGTGGAAGGGATGGGCAAAGATGCCGAGCAGGCGTTCGCCCAGGAAGTTGAGGGTGTCCCGGTTGTTGATGTCCGGGAAGACGCCGGCGAATTCGTCGCCGCCGATGCGGGCGATTACATCGCCATTGCGCAGGGCCGCCCCCAGGCGCTGGGAGATCTGCACCAGTAGCTCGTCACCGATGGCGTGGCCGTAGGTGTCGTTGATGGGCTTGAAGCCGTCGAGGTCGAGCACCGCCACGCCCAGCACCGACTTGTTCTCTTCGCAGCGCTGCAGCTCCCTTTCGAAATGCGGCGCGAGGAAGCCCCGGTTGGGCAGTCCGGTCAGCGGGTCGTGGTTGGCCAGGTGCTGGAGGCATTCGTTGGTGAGGTGGCGGGCCGTCACGTCGAGCAGGGTCATGATCCGCAGCGGGCCCTTGTAGCCTTCGATGACGCCGGGGATCCGTTCGATGGCGAGAGGCAGCCCGTCCGGCCGCTCGCCGGTCCACACCCCGTCGTTGAGGCTCAGGATCTCGTCCAGGCGCCGCCCACGCAGGGCCTTGCGGGGGCGGCCGAGCATGCGACAGGCGGCCCGGTTGGCATCGGCGATCTTGTCGGTGCTGCCGAGGATGCAAACCCCGGCGCCGATCTGGTTCATCATCGAACGCATCAGCCTGCCGGAGCGCTCTGAGCGGCGGCGCTGCAGCAGGAGCAGGGTGCCGACGACCAAGCAGGCGAGCAGGCCGGTCGCCACGGCGAGAACGGCGAACAGGTCGGCCTGGCGCATCGCCTCGTCCCGCTGGCGGGCCAGTTGCATGGCCAGGTGGCCCATGCCGGGGCCGATGGCGGCCAGCTCGGCGGCCAGGCGGCTGGCGTGATGCTCGGCGTCGAGGTCGGCGGCGGCGTCCTGGCTGAGCGTGCTGAGGAGGGTCTGGCTGGTGAGGGCGCTCCAGCGTGAGTTGAGTTCGGCCAGAATGCGCCGCGCTTCCTGCCCTTCCACGGGGCCGACGGCCACGCGGATGTTCTCCAGGCTGTGCAGTGACGTGCCGCCGGCCAGCAGGCCGCTCAGCAGACCGGTGAGCCAGCGCTGACGGGGGTCGTTGCTCGGGTTGAGGACGGGTGTCGCGGGCCCTGCGGAGAGCTGGTAGGCGAGCGCGGAGCCTTGCTGGACGAGTCCCAGCTGGGTCGACAGCTGGCGATATTCGAGGGTGTGGCGGTAGGCCAGGAAGAGGATGCCGGCCTCGGCGATGCAGAACACGACGGTGAGCGCCCACAGCAGCAGGGTGGGGCGGTAGGACTGGGGGCGGGTGCGACGGGAGGACATGGTGACATGGTCCGCAAGTGCAACAAGCCGTGAATTATTGCACGGTCCTAATGACAGGAGCCTGCGCCGCCGCCCGCAATGGGTACCCCCATGCTTCCCGCTTTGCGGTTCGCTGCCAACCGAGGGGGCGCTTTCATCTTGGGACGGCCCGGCGATGAAAGGGTACCCCCACGCTCTCCGCTACGCGGTTCGCTGCCCCCCGAGGGGGCGCTTTCATCTTGGAGCGGTCCGGCGATGAAAGGGTACCCCCACGCTCTCCGCTTTGCGGTTCGCTGCCCCCCGAGGGGGCGCTTTCATCTTGGAGCGGTCCGGCGATGAAAGAGGGAAGGTCGGAGGAGTACGCCACCTCGGGTATAATCCCGCGCTTTCCAGATGCCCTGCCTGCGGTTCGCCAGCCGTGGGAGGGGCCGGTCATTCTTTCGTGCCCATCCCTGCCATGTCCGAAATCCTCAAGCTGCGCGGTGCGCCCGCGGTCTCCGCTTCCCGCCTCGCCCGCCTTACCGAGTCCGTCAAAACCGTGTTGCCGCGCCTCAAGGGCCTGGCTGCCGAGCACTGGTATTTCGCCGAGCTCACTGCGCCGCTGACGGCCGATGAACTGGCCCGGCTGGTGGATCTGCTGGGTGCGCACGCCGAAGGCGCTGCGCCTGCCGGCAGCATGCTGATGGTCACGCCGCGTCTGGGCACCATTTCGCCCTGGTCATCCAAGGCCACCGATATCGCCAGGCAGTGCGGTTTCGACAAGATCGTGCGGATCGAACGGGGCACCGCCCTCAGTTTCGAGCTGCGCGGCGGGCTCGATGCACGCGACCGCGAGGCGGTGCTGCCGGCCATCCACGACCGCATGACCGAGTCGGTGCTGGACAACCCGGACGCCGCCCACGCGCTGTTCCACCATTACGCGCCCCAGCCGCTCACCACGGTGGCGATCATCGAGCAGGGCCGTGACGCCCTGGTGGTGGCCAACAGCGAGCTGGGCCTGGCCCTGTCCGAGGATGAGATCGACTACCTGGTGGACAACTTCACCCGCATCGGGCGCAACCCCACCGACGTGGAGCTGATGATGTTCGCCCAGGCGAACTCCGAGCACTGCCGCCACAAGATCTTCAACGCCGACTGGGTGATCGACGGCCGGCCGATGGACAAGACCCTGTTCGGGATGATCCGCGAGACCCACAAGGCCCATCCGGAGGGCACGGTGGTGGCGTACTCCGACAACGCCTCGGTGATCGAGGGTGCCACCGTTGCCAAGCTCTACCCGGACGCCGATGGCGCCTGGAAGTACCGTGACGAGCTGACCCACATCCTGGCCAAGGTCGAGACCCACAACCACCCGACCGCGATCTCCCCCTTCCCGGGCGCCTCCACCGGCTCCGGCGGTGAGATCCGCGACGAAGGCGCCACCGGCCGCGGCTCCAAGCCCAAGGCCGGCCTGGCGGGCTTCTCGGTGTCCAACCTGGAGATCCCCGGCTTCGAGCAGCCCTGGGAAGAGGCTTACGGCAAGCCCGAGCGCATCGCCTCGGCACTGGACATTATGATCGAAGGCCCGCTGGGCGCGGCCGCCTTCAATAACGAATTCGGCCGTCCCAACCTGACCGGCTATTTCCGTACCTTCCAGCAGAGCGTGCAGGACGAGATGCGGGGCTACCACAAGCCCATCATGATCGCCGGCGGCCTGGGTTCCATCCAGGACCAGCAGTCCTTCAAGATCAAGTTCGGCCCCGGCACCCTGCTGATCCAGCTGGGCGGCCCCGGCATGCTGATCGGCCTGGGCGGCGGTGCCGCCTCCTCGATGGCCACCGGCACCAACACCGCCGACCTGGACTTCGCTTCCGTGCAGCGCGGCAACCCGGAGATCCAGCGCCGTTGCCAGGAAGTCATCGATGCCTGCTGGCAGAAGGGTGAAGCCAACCCCATCCTGTCGATCCACGACGTAGGCGCCGGCGGCCTGTCCAACGCCTTCCCCGAACTGGCCGATTCCGCCGAGCTGGGCGCGCACTTCGAGCTGCGCGAGGTGCACATCGAAGAGCCGGGCATGAGCCCGCGCGAGATCTGGTCGAACGAGTCCCAGGAGCGTTACGTGCTCGCCATCGCACCGGAGAGCCTGGATGTCTTCAAGGCCATCTGCGAGCGCGAGCGCTGCCCGTTTGCCGTGGTCGGCACGGCCTCGGACGATGGCCAGCTGGTGGTCTCCGACCGCCATTTCGACAACAACGCGGTGGATATGGAAATGCAGGTCCTGCTGGGCAAGCCGCCCAAGATGACCCGCAATGTGTCCACCCGCCAGGTCTTCGTGCCGCCCTTCGACGTCACCGACATCGACCTCGCCGACGCCTGTCGCCGCGTGCTGCGCATGCCGGCGGTGGCCAGCAAGAACTTCCTGATCATCATCGGCGACCGCTCCGTCGGCGGCATGACCGCTCGCGACCAGATGGTCGGCCCGTGGCAGATCCCGGTGGCCGACGTGGCCGTCACCACCATGAGCTACCAGGGCTACCTGGGCGAGGCCTTCGCCATGGGTGAGCGCACCCCGGTGGCCACCCTCGATGCACCGGCCTCCGGCCGCATGGCGATCGGCGAGGCCATCACCAACATCGCTGCGGCCGACATCCGCAGCCTGGGTGATGTGAAGCTCTCCGCCAACTGGATGGCCGCTGCCGGCCACCGTGGTGAGGACGTCAAGCTGTACAAGACCGTCGAGGCTGTCTCCCAGTTCTGCCAGCAGGCCGGCATTGCCATTCCGGTGGGCAAGGACTCGCTGTCCATGCGTACCGCCTGGAACGAGGAGGGTGAGGACAAGCAGGTGGTGTCGCCCCTGTCCCTGATCGTCACCGGCTTTGCGCCGGTGCAGGACGTCCGCCGCACCCTGACGCCCCAGCTGCAGTTCCCCGAGGGCGTCGAGACCGAGCTGTTGCTGATCGACCTCGGTAACAACGCCAACCGCCTCGGCGGCTCGGTGCTGGCCCAGGCCTACAACTCAGTGGCCGAGCACGCCCCCGACGTGGACGCCGGCCAGCTCAAGGCCTTCTTCGACCTGATCCAGCAGTGGCGCAAGGACGACCTGATCCTGGCCTACCACGACCGCGCCGACGGCGGCCTCTTCGCGACCCTCTGCGAGATGGCCTTCGCCTCCAAATGCGGCCTGTCGGTGCTGCTCGACACGGTGGCCTACGACCAGTACATGAATGACGTGGACGGTCTGGACAAGCGTCCGGACGCCCTCAAGGGCCGCTTCAACGACATGCTCTTCAAGGCCTTGTTCGCCGAAGAGCTGGGCGCCGTGATCCAGATCCGCCGCGCCGACCGCAGCCGCTTCACCGAGGCCCTGCGCGCCGCCAGGCTGTCCTACCACTTCGTGGGCGAGCCCAACGACCGGGACGAGCTGCGTTTCTGGCGCAATGCCAAGCTGATGTTCAGCGCGCCCCGTGCCGAGCTGCTGCAGACCTGGTCCGAGACCAGCTACCAGATCGCCCGCCTGCGCGACGATGCCGAGTGTGCTCGCGAGGAGTTCGAGGCCCTGGCCGACAACACCAACCCGGGCCTGTCGGTGTCCCTCAGCTACGATCCGGCCGAGGACATCGCTGCGCCTTTCATCGCCACCGGGGCCCGGCCGAAGGTGGCCATCCTGCGCGAACAGGGCGTGAACTCCCAGGCCGAGATGGCGGCTGCCTTCGAGCGGGCCGGCTTTGCGCCCTTCGACGTGCACATGTCCGACCTGCAGGCCGGCCGCGTGCATCTGTCCGACTTCAAGGGCCTGGCCGCCTGCGGTGGCTTCTCCTACGGCGACGTGCTGGGGGCGGGGCAGGGCTGGGCCAAGTCCATCCTGTTCAATCCGGCCCTGCGCGAGCAGTTCGAGACCTTCTTCAAGCGTGATGACACCTTTGCGCTGGGCGTCTGCAATGGCTGCCAGATGATGTCAAACCTGGCCGAGATCATCCCCGGTGCAGAGGCCTGGCCGCGTTTCCAGCGCAACCGCAGCGAGCAGTTCGAGGCCCGTTTCGTGATGGTGGAGGTGCAGGAGAATCCGTCCATCCTGTTCGCCGGCATGGCCGGCAGCCGCATGCCCATCGTGGTGTCCCACGGCGAAGGGCGCGCCGTGTTCGCCGGTGTCGATGCCCAGGACAATGCCCGGGTGGCCCTGCGCTATGTGGATAACAGCGGTGCCGTGGCCGAGCGCTACCCGTTCAACCCGAACGGCTCGCCGGAGGGCATCACCGGCCTGACCACGCCGGACGGCCGCTTCACCATCATGATGCCGCACCCGGAGCGTACCGCCCGCAGCGTGCAGATGAGCTGGCATCCGGCCGATCTGGGCGAAGACTCGCCGTGGCTGCGGATGTTCCGCAACGCCCGCAAGTGGGTGGGGTGATGTAATGAAGCGGGCGGGGGGCTCTGGTCGCCCGCCTTGCTGCAGGTTCAAGGACAGACGGCCGGTGTTTCCACCGGCCGTCTGTCTTTTGTCCGCCAGGGAAGCGAGCGGGCTACATCCCCTGGTAGATCGGACCTTCGCCGCCTTGAGGAACGACCCAGTTGATGTTCTGAGTCGGGTCCTTGATGTCGCAGGTCTTGCAGTGCACGCAGTTCTGCGCATTGATCTGCAGATGCGGGTTGTCACCCTCGGGGCTGCGTACGATCTCGTACACGCCGGCCGGGCAGTAGCGCTGCTCGGGGGCGTCGTACTTGGCCAGGTTGATGGAGATGGGCACCGAGGCGTTCTTGAGCTGCAGGTGGCAGGGCTCGTCCTCCTCGTGGTTGGTGTTGGACAGGAACACCGAGGAGAGGCGGTCGAAGCTCAGCTTGCCGTCGGGCTTGGGGTAGGCGATCGGGCTGCACTCGGCGGCAGGCCGCAGGGTGGTGTGGTCGGCGCTGTTGTGCAGGGTCCAGGGCACGTTGCCGCCAAAGAGCTTCTGTTCGGCGCCGAAGAGGAAGGAGCCCAGCCACAGGCCCTTCTTCATGTAGGGCTTGAAATTGCGGGTCTTGTGGAGCTCGGCGTGCAGCCAGCTGGCCTTGAAGGCGGCCGGGAAGGCGTCGAGCTCGTCCTGCGCGCGCTCGGTGGCGAGGGCATCGTAGGCGGCTTCGGCGGCCAGCATGCCGGACTTCATGGCCGCATGGGAGCCCTTGATGCGGGCTGCATTGAGGAAGCCTGCGTCGTCGCCGATCAGGGCGCCGCCGGCAAAGACGAGCTTGGGCTGACTCTGCAGGCCGCCAGCCGCGATGGCCCGCGCGCCGTAGGCGAGGCGCTTGCCGCCCTCGAGGTATTTGCGGATCTCCGGGTGGGTCTTGTAGCGCTGGAATTCCTCGAAGGGCGACAGGTAGGGGTTGGTGTAGTTGAGACCCACTACAAAGCCCACTGAAACCAGCCGGTCCTCCAGGTGATAGCAGAAGCCGCCGCCGTAGGTGGCGGTGTCCATCGGCCAGCCGGCGGTGTGTACGACCAGCCCGGGCACGTGCTGGCCGGCGGGGATCTCCCACAGTTCCTTGATGCCGATGCCGTAGGTCTGCGGATCGGCGTCCTTGCGCAGGTTGAACCTGGCCTCGAGCTGCTTGCCCAGGTGGCCGCGGCAGCCTTCCGCAAACAGCGTGTACTTGGCGCGCAACTCCATGCCGGGCTGGAAGTTGGGGCCCTGGCTGCCGTCCTTGAGGACGCCCATGTCACCGGTGATGACGCCGGCCACCGCACCCTTGTCATCGAACAGCAGTTCGGCGCCGGCGAAGCCGGGATAGACCTCGACGCCGGCCGCTTCGGCCTGCTCACCGAGCCACTTGACCACGTTGCCGAGGCGGACGATGTAGTTGCCGTCGTTGTGGAAGGCGTCCGGCAGAAGGCCGTTGGGGATCTGGCGGCCGCCGCTCTCGGAGAGGAAGATCACGCGGTCTTCCGAGACCGGAGTGTTGAGGGGCGCGCCCTTTTCCTTCCAGTCGGGGATCAGTTCGTTGAGGGCGCGCGGGTCGAGCACCGCGCCGGACAGGATGTGGGCACCGATTTCGGCAGCCTTTTCGATGAGGCATACCGAGAAGTCCTGCCCTTTTTCCGTTGCGAGCTGTTTGAGCCGGATCGCCGCAGCCAGGCCCGCGGGGCCGCCACCAACGACAAGGACATCGAACTCCATGGAATCACGTTCCATTTGCTGCCTCCTCCTGAGAATATTGGATTTGTTTTAATCCGCCCGAACTGTGGAAGGGTAACCCTTCAGGGCAATCCGGAGCAATCCCGGATGGCGGGCGGTGCGCAGCTGATGAGAACATACGCATGCGTATGTTACATTGGCCCGGATGCCGGTGGGAGGGGTATTGCATCCACGCCCACCGGGATCTTCCAAGAAGAAATTCTTGCCTCAAGGAGACAGCGCATCATGAATTCGGAATCAAGCGTTCAACCGCCGCAGAGAAAGCTCCAGCACACTTCGCAGATAGCAGTCCGCTGGGGCGACATGGACTTCTACGGCCACGTCAATAACACCGTGTACTTCCGCTTCTTCGAGCAGGCCCGCGTGGAGTGGATCGAGAGCGAGGGCTTCATCGTCAGCCCGCAGTCCGACAGCGGGGCGGTGATCATCAATGCCAGCTGTACCTTCCTGCTGCCGGTGAGCTACCCGGCCACGGTGATCATCAAGGTGTTTGCCGGGGAGCCCGGCCGCAGCAGCGTGATGACCTGGTACGAGCTATATGTGGAAGGCGATGAGCGCCTTTACGCGGAAGGAGCGGCCAAGGTCGTGTGGACCGATCCGCGGACCGGCAAGTCGGCCCCTATCCCGGAAACCCTGCGAGCCAAGGTAAGCTAGCAAGGGCCGCAAGGCCGGATGGATCCGGACGAGGATCCGAAGTCAAAACAAGAACGTAGAGGAGATAGCCCATGAGTTACGCAGTTGCCACCGAGCCCCTGTGGCGTCCTGGTGCGGAGCGCATTGCCGCCGCCAACATCACCGCCTTCAGCCGTGAGGCCGAAGCCCGCTGGGGCCGTTCGCTGCCCGATTACCCGGCGCTGCATGCCTGGTCCGTGGCGCAGCCCGAGGAGTTCTGGCTGTCCCTGTGGGACTACGGCGCGGTTGTCGGCGAGCGGGGTGAGGTCGTGCTCGAGCAGGGCGGATGCATGCCGGGTGCGCGCTGGTTCCCGCAGGCCCGCCTGAATTTTGCAGAGAACCTGCTGCGCAGCAGGGATGATTCCGACGCCCTGGTGTTCTGGGGGGAGGAGCGGGTCAAGAACCGCATGTCCCACGGTGACCTGTACCGCCAGGTGGCGCACTTCGCGGCGGCCTTGAGGGAGATGGGCGTGGGGCAGGGCGATCGCGTCGCGGCCTGGATGCCGAACCTGCCGGAGACCATCATCGTCATGCTGGCCGCGGCGAGCATCGGCGCCATCTTCTCGTCGGCGTCGCCGGACTTCGGTGTGCAGGGTGTGCTCGACCGCTTCGGCCAGATCGAGCCCAAGGTGCTGGTGGCCGTGGATGGCTATTACTACAACGGCAAGATCGTCGATTGCATGGACCGCCTGGCCGCCATCACCGATGGCCTGCCCTCGGTCAAGCGGGTGGTGGTGGTGCCTTATGTGCATGCGAAGCACGATCTCTCCCATGTGCATCACGCGCGGGTGCTCGCCGATTTTGTGAAGCCCTTCCAGGCCGTCACCGAGATCCCTTTCGTACGGCTGCCTTTTGACTACCCGCTTTACATCATGTATTCGTCGGGCACGACGGGGGTGCCCAAGTGCATCGTGCATTGCGCCGGCGGGGCCTTGCTGCAGCACATCAAGGAGCATCGCCTGCACGGTGACGTGAAGCCCGGCGACCGGGTCTTCTACTTCACGACCTGCGGCTGGATGATGTGGAACTGGCTAGTGTCCGGGTTGGCTGCGGGCGCCACGCTGCTGCTTTACGATGGTTCGCCGATGATCGGCAACGGGGCGATCCTCTTCGACTACGCACAGGCCGAGGGCATGACCCATCTCGGTACCTCTGCCAAGTTCATCGATGGTATCGCCAAGGCCGGTCTCAAGCCGGGGCAGACCCACGACCTGTCGGCCCTGCGGGCCATCTTCTCGACCGGCAGCCCGCTGGTGCCGGAGGGTTTTGAGTACGTGTACCGGGAGATCAAGGCCGACCTGTGTCTGTCGTCGATTTCGGGCGGCACCGACATCATCTCCTGCTTCGTGCTCGGCAACCCGACCCTGCCCGTGTGGTCAGGCGAGATTCAGTGCAAGGGTCTCGGCATGGCGGTGGATGTGTTCGACGAGATGGGCATTCCGGTGCGCGGCGAGAAGGGCGAGCTGGTGTGTACCCGGCCCTTCCCGGTGATGCCCGTGGGCTTCTGGAACGATCCGGACGGTGCCCGCTACCGGGCGGCCTATTTCGAGCGCTTCGAGAACATCTGGTGCCATGGCGACTACTCGGAGATCACGGTCCACGATGGTCTGATCATCTATGGCCGCTCCGACGCCACCCTCAACCCGGGCGGCGTGCGTATCGGCACGGCCGAGATCTACCGCCAGGTCGAGAAGCTCGAGGAGGTGCTCGAATCCCTGGTGATCGGCCAGCAATGGCCGCCGGGTGATGCCAGCGACGTGCGGGTGGTGCTCTTCGTCAAGCTGCGCGAGGGCCTGAAGCTGGATGGCAGCCTGACCGACCGGATCCGCCGCACCATCCGCGACAACACCACGCCGCGCCATGTGCCGGCCAGGGTGGTGCAGGTGGAGGACATCCCGCGCACCAAGAGCGGCAAGATCGTCGAGCTGGCGGTGCGCTCGGTGGTGCACAACCAGCCGGTCAAAAATGTCGAGGCGCTGGCCAATCCGGCGGCGCTGGAGCAGTTCCGCGACCGCGCCGAGCTGCAGTCCTGAGAGGAGTCGCTCATGTTGATGGATAGTGGAAAGTCGTCCTTGCTGGTGGTGGATGTGCAGGAGCGTCTCCTGCCGTCCATCAACGAGGGCGAGGCTGTGTTGCGCAACTGCATCTGGCTGGCGGGCGTGGCACGCCGGCTCGAGGTGCCGATCGTGGTGTCGGAGCAGTACCCGACCGGCCTCGGGCCCACCGCGCCGGCCTTGCTGGAGGCCGCGGGGGCCCAGGTTGTCGAGAAGGTCCATTTCTCCTGCGTGGCCGATGGCTGCCTCGTCGGCACGGCCGTGGAAGCCCGGCGGCAGGTGGTGGTGGTCGGCACCGAGGCGCATGTCTGCGTGATGCAGACGGTGCTGGAGCTGCGCTGGCAGGGCAAGGAGGTCTTCGTCGTCGCCGACGCCGTCGGCTCCCGCAAGCCCGCCGACCGGGACGCCGCGCTGGCGAGGATGCGCGCCCACGGGGTGGAGATCGTGACCCGCGAGATGGTGGCCTTTGAGTGGCTCAAGCGCAGCGCCAACGATCTCTTCCGTCAGGTGAACCGGGATTTCATCCGGGATAATTGAGGCCGGAAACCCGGTCCCGGGGCGATGTTTGTGCCCCGGGACCGGTCTGACGCACTCGCCGGGAGGTATCTCCCGTTGAAGAGAAGGGGCTGAATCGGCTATCATTCCCCTTTCCAGAAGTCCCCCGTGTCATGACCAAATACGTCTTCGTTACCGGTGGTGTCGTGTCCTCTCTGGGCAAGGGCATCGCCGCCGCCTCTCTCGGGGCGATTCTCGAATCCCGCGGCATCAAGGTTACCCACCTCAAGCTCGATCCCTACATCAACGTCGACCCCGGCACGATGAGCCCCTTTCAGCATGGGGAAGTCTTCGTGACCGAAGACGGTGCCGAGACCGACCTCGACCTCGGCCACTACGAGCGCTTCACCAGCGCCAAGATGAGCAAGCGCAACAACTTCACCACCGGCCAGATCTACGAGGCGGTGATCAAGAAGGAGCGGCGCGGCGAATACCTGGGCAAGACCGTCCAGGTCATCCCCCACATCACCGACGAGATCAAGACCTACGTCAAACGTGGCGCCGAAGGTGCCGACGTGGCCATCGTCGAAGTGGGCGGCACGGTGGGTGACATCGAGTCCCTGCCGTTCCTGGAAGCCATCCGCCAGATGGGCATCGAGGAAGGCCGCCAGGGCACCTGTTTCATCCATCTCACGCTGCTGCCCTACATCCCGACTGCCGGCGAACTGAAGACCAAGCCGACCCAGCACTCGGTCAAGGAGTTGCGCGAGATCGGCATCCAGCCGGACATCCTGCTGTGCCGCGCCGACCGCTCCGTGCCGGCTGACGAACGCCGCAAGATCGCGCTGTTCTGCAACGTGATGCCTGAGGCTGTCATCGAGTGCCTGGATGCAGACTCCATCTACCGCATTCCGGGCATGCTGCACGACCAGATGCTGGACGAGATCGTCTGTCACAAGCTGGGCATCCTGGCCCGCGCTGCCGACCTGTCCATCTGGGAGCGCCTGCTCGACGCGCTGAACAATCCGCAGCACAACCTGAACATCGCTTTCGTGGGCAAGTACGTCGACCTCACCGAGTCGTACAAGTCCCTGATCGAAGCCCTCAACCACGCTGGCATGCACACCCGCAGCAAGGTCAACATCCATTACCTGGATTCCGAGGACATCGAGAAGGACGGCTGCGGGGCGCTCAAGGCCATGGATGCGATCCTGGTGCCCGGCGGCTTCGGCCGGCGGGGTACCGAGGGCAAGATTGCGGCGATCCGCTACGCCCGTGAAAACAAGGTGCCCTACCTGGGTATCTGTCTGGGCATGCAGCTCGCGGTGGTCGAGTTCGCCCGTGACGTGGCCGGCATGAACGCTGCCCACAGCACCGAGTTCGACCGTCACACCGATTACCCGGTGATCGGCCTGATCACCGAATGGCTCGACGCCTCCGGCAAGATCGAGAAGCGCGGCGAGGATTCCGACCTGGGTGGCACCATGCGCCTCGGCGGTCAGGTCTGTAACCTGGCCGATGGCTCGCTGGCCCGGGAGGTCTATGGCAAGCCCGAGATCACCGAACGCCACCGCCACCGCTACGAGGTCAACAACACCCTGCTGACCCGTCTTGAGGAGCAGGGCCTGCGCGTGGCCGGCCGGGCGCCCGGCACCGACCTGTGCGAGATGATCGAGCTGCCCACCGACGTGCACCCGTGGTTCGTCGGCTGCCAGTTCCATCCGGAGTTCACCTCCAATCCGCGTAACGGTCACCCCCTGTTTACCGCCTTCGTGAAGGCGGCCCTGGCTCACCAGCAGGCCGGCTGAAAGGACACAGCATGAAACTCTGCGGCTTCGACATCGGCCTCGACAAGCCCTTCTTCCTGATCGCCGGACCCTGTGTTATCGAGTCCCGCGAGATGGCCTTCGACACGGCCTCCCGCCTCAAGGACATCTGCGGCGAACTGGATATCCCGTTCATCTACAAGTCCAGTTACGACAAGGCCAACCGCAGCTCCGGCAAGTCCTTCCGTGGCATGGGCATGGAGAAGGGTCTGGAGATCCTGGGCGAAGTCCGCGAGAAGGTTGGCGTGCCGGTCCTCACCGATGTGCACAACGAGGCCGAAGTGCCCCATGTGGCGGCGGTGGTCGATGTGCTGCAGACGCCGGCTTTCCTGTGCCGCCAGACCGATTTCATCCATGCCGTGGCGTCCTGCGGCAAGCCGGTGAACATCAAGAAGGGCCAGTTCCTGGCGCCGGGCGACATGAAGAACGTGGTGGACAAGGCCCGCGAGGTGAATGGCGGCGCCGAGAACATCATGGTCTGCGAGCGGGGTGCCTCTTTTGGCTACAACAACCTCGTGTCCGACATGCGCTCCCTGGCGATCATGCGCGAGACCGGCTGTCCGGTGGTCTTCGATGCCACCCATTCGGTGCAGCTGCCCGGTGGGCAGGGCACTTCGTCCGGCGGTCAGCGCGAGTTCGTTCCCGTGCTGGCCCGGGCGGCGGTTGCGGTGGGTATCTCCGGCCTGTTCATGGAAACCCATCCGGATCCGGCCAAGGCCTTTTCCGACGGCCCCAATGCCTGGCCCCTGCCCAGGCTCAAGAGCCTGCTGGCCACCCTCAAGGCCCTCGACGCGCTGGTCAAGGCGGAAGGCTTCGAGGAACTGCGGCCCTGAGCGGCCCGGACCGAACCCGTTTCAAGTTAAGGGCGGCCCTGCGCCGCCGGTTTGCATTCAGCTAAAGAAAGAGGAAGTTCATGAGCGCAATTGTTGATGTCATTGCCCGCGAGGTACTCGATTCCCGCGGCAACCCCACCGTTGAAGCCGATGTGCTGCTCGAGTCCGGCGTGATGGGCCGTGCCGCGGTGCCGTCCGGTGCCTCCACCGGCTCCCGCGAAGCCATCGAGCTGCGCGATGGTGATGCCGCCCGCTACCTGGGCAAGGGTGTCCTGCAAGCGGTGGAAAACGTCAACACCGAGATCTCCGAAGCGCTGATCGGCCTCGACGCCGAGGAGCAGTCCTTCCTCGACAAGACCCTGATCGACCTCGACGGCACCGACAACAAGTCGCGCCTGGGCGCCAACGCGCTGCTGGCTGTCTCCATGGCCGTGGCCAAGGCCGCTTCCGAAGAAGCCGGTCTGCCCCTTTACCGCTACTTCGGCGGTTCCGGCGGCATGGCCATGCCGGTGCCGATGATGAACGTCATCAACGGCGGTGCCCACGCCAACAACTCCCTGGACATCCAGGAATGCATGATCATGCCGGTCGGCGTGAAGAGTTTCCGCGAAGCCCTGCGCTGTGGCGCCGAGATCTTCCATCACCTGAAGAAGCTCACCGACAAGAAGGGCTACCCGACCACCGTCGGTGACGAAGGCGGCTTTGCCCCCAATGTGTCCGGCACCGACGAAGCCCTCAACATGATCCTCGAAGCCGCTTCCAATGCCGGCTACGAGCCGGGTCGCGACATCGTGCTGGCCCTTGACTGCGCGGCCTCCGAGTTCTACAAGGACGGCAAGTACGAGTTGTCCGGCGAAGGCCTCTCCCTGTCTTCCGAAGGCTTCACCGACTACCTGGCGACCCTGGTGGACAAGTTCCCCATCATTTCCATCGAGGACGGCATGGCCGAGGGCGACTGGGCGGGCTGGAAGCTGCTGACCGACCGCCTGGGCAAGACGGTGCAAATCGTGGGTGACGACCTCTTCGTGACCAACACCCGCATCCTCAAGGAAGGCATCGAGAAGGGCATCGCCAACTCCATCCTGATCAAGATCAACCAGATCGGCACCCTGACCGAGACCTTCGCCGCCGTCGAAATGGCCAAGCGCGCCGGCTACACCGCGGTGATCTCCCACCGCTCCGGTGAGACTGAGGACTCCACCATTGCCGACATCGCGGTGGGTCTCAACGCCATGCAGATCAAGACTGGCTCCTTGTCCCGCTCCGACCGCATCTCCAAGTACAACCAGCTGCTGCGCATCGAAGAAGATCTCGGCGATACCGCCTTCTACCCGGGCCTGTCGGCCTTCTACAACCTGCGCAATCGCTGATTGCAGGTTTGAGCCGGAGCGTGCCGCAGTGGATGCGGCACGCTGGCTCCTTGTCATGCGCTGGCCCATCCTTATCCTGGCCCTGCTGGCCGTTCTCTTGCAGTATCCCTTGTGGATCGGCAAGGGCGGCTGGCTGCGCGTCTGGGAAGTTGAAAAGCAATTGACCTCCCAGAAGGAGGCCAATCTGAAGCTCGAGCAACGCAATACAGGTCTGGAAGCAGAGGTCCGCGACCTCAAGACCGGCTACGAAGCCGTCGAAGAGCGAGCCCGCTTCGAGCTCGGTCTGACTAAGCCGGATGAGATCTTCGTCCAGACTCCCCAGTCCAAGTAAGCAGTTCTGAAGTCAGAGGGGCGCCCTGGCGGGTCAGCCCCTTTTGATTGCCTTCCGTCCTGATCAGTTCTTCCGATACAGCCGGAACACCTCTGCCTTCCGGCCGCCGCCCAGGCGCCGCTCCCACACCGGACTGTTCCATTCCTTGGCCACATTGACGCTGTTGCCGGCCGAGCCATAGGTCAGCAGCAACTGGCAATCATCACCCGAGCTGTAACGCACGGTGCGGATGCTGGAGAAATAGTCCAGGGCTGCGCGCTGGGTGTCACCCAGGCCGCGCCGCTTGATACAGCCCGCTGCGGCCGCCGGCTGGCTTGCAAGGGCGTCCTGCAGGCTGGAGGCAATCGGCTGGTAGTTCTTGGTATAGGCAAACCAGGGTTGCAGCAAGGCCACAGCGAGACACCACAGCAGCGTCATGCCAAGCGCCCAGGTGCTTGTGGCCCGAGCCGGCACGCGTTCGGTGGCTGCGGGCAGCAGGAGCAGGGCAATGCTGATCGGTACGCCGATGAGCGCGCTGGCGAGGAAGTCTCCGCGGGGAAATTCCGGTGCAAGCTTGACGATCTGGCGGGCCAGGCCGGGCGGCCAGCTGAAATGGAGCGCCCCCCAGATCAGCCAGACCAGGAGTCCGAAGAAGAGAAACGCCATCACGCCG
This sequence comes from Zoogloea dura, assembly GCF_012927165.1. Taxonomy (GTDB): domain Bacteria; phylum Pseudomonadota; class Gammaproteobacteria; order Burkholderiales; family Rhodocyclaceae; genus Zoogloea; species Zoogloea dura. The sequence continues at coordinate 569,335 of NZ_JABBGA010000001.1, read as the reverse complement.
AACCAGTCGAAGGCATTGGCGGCGCCGCGACGCAGGCTCTGGACGCCGAAGGCTGCCAGCAGGCACAGGGGGGGCAGCAGGGGGAGCGCGCCGGCAGGCCGCAGGCCTTTGCCGGTGGTGGCGACCAGGATGATGGCGCACAGGCTGGCGATCAGCGGGATGGCGACCTGGGGCGTAGTCCAGCTTTGGCGGTTCTTCCAGAGTGCCCAGCCGGCGATCGGCCACAGCGGCCACGCGAACCAGCCAAACAGCTGCAGCAGCTTGCTCAGGCTGGCAAGGTGTTCCGTGTGGGGATGTATCGAGCGCAGCTCTTCCTGCAACCAGCGGGCCGGCTCGGCCGGCGCCTGCACGGCTACGGCGCCCAGCCACAGGGTGGCGGCGAGCAGAGCGATGCCGCAACACAGGGAAATGCTCCTGAACACGGCAGGGGTTCTACAGGCAGGGCACAGGAGCGGAGCGGCGAGCACCAGGGGCAGGGTCAGGATCAGGCCGGAGAGTCCGCCAGCCAGGAAGGCGAGGGTGATGCCAAGCCCGGCCTGGAGTCCGGCCTGCAGGCCCTGGCGGCCGAGGTTGACGGCGCCTGCCAGGCAAAGGGCCACGCCGGCGATCTGAGCGAGGGCGGGTTGGGTTTCGTGGGCATGAACCACCAGTCCCAGGCTGCCCATGCCGAGCAGGATCGCCGGGGCGAAGGCGCCTTCGCCGTAGAGTCGGCGCGCCGCCAGTGCGGTCCAGTACAAGGTGGCAGCGCAAAACAGGCTGCTGGCCAGACGGGCTGCGTCGTGTACCGGCATCAACCCGCCGAGGGCCGAGGCCAGGGCCGCGCCAAGCCAGTAATATAGAGGGCCGGAGTCCCGGTAGACCTCGCCGGCAATCTCGGGCAGCAGCCAGCCTTCCCCGCGGAGCATGGCGTGGATCGGCCCGAGGTGGGTCAGGTCGTCGCCCCGCCAGGGGAGATGCCCGGTGGTGCCGACCAGCAGGTAGACGGCCAGCAGCACTGCCAGCGGCCAGCCGGTCAGGGGCGAGGGGAGGGTGAAGCGCTTGGCTGCGTCGTTGTGCATGGCGTGGCGGGTAGGGGATTCAGGCAACAAAAAAGGCAGCCGTGGCTGCCTTTTTCGGTCGATCCCGGCGATTGCGCTGTGATCAGCCCAGACGCTGAACGGAACCGTACTTTTGACGGAAGCGCTCGACGCGACCGGCGGTGTCAACGATCTTCTGCTTGCCGGTGTAGAACGGGTGGCAGAGGGAGCACACTTCCACGTGGTACTGGGGCTTGCCCATGGTGGAGCGGGTGGTGAAGGTGCTGCCACAGGAGCAGGTCACTTGAACTTCGGTGTATTTCGGATGGGTATCGGCTTTCATCACTTTATCCTTTGGGTCCGTGGGTGGTGAATTTGGCCACCCGAGAATTCGGTATTCTGAAGTATTTCAGCGTTTTATGCAAGATTCTTCAGCCTGGTCAGGCTGCCTGGATGAAGCGCGCGACAAAGGCTCCCACGCTGTCGGCCGGCAGGGGCAGCCAGGCGCGGTGGTCGCTGCCCGGAACCCGCTGGATGGCCTGGCCTGTTGCGTCGGAAATGTGGGTGACCTGAACTTCCCGATTGCCTGCAGGGTGGATGAGTTCCAGGCGGTCCCCGACGCTGAAGGCGTTCTTCGAGGCGATCTCGGCCAGGCCGCGGGCTTCGTCGTAGCCCACCACGTCGCCGACGTAGAGGCTGCGTCCCGACTCGGAATGCCCGCGCAGGTAGTTCTGGGTTTCATGGGGCGTATGGCGTTGGTAGAAGCCGTCGGTGTAACCCCGGTTGGCCAGGCCCTCGAGCTGTCCGAGCAGGACCGGGTCCAGGCCGCGCCCGGCCACGGCGTCGTCGATGGCCTGGCGGTAGGCCTGGCAGGTTCGTGCGACGTAGTAGGGGCTCTTGGTGCGGCCTTCGATCTTGAAGGAGTCGATGCCGATCTCGACCAGCTTCTGGACATGCTCGATGGCGCGCAGATCCTTTGAATTGAGGATGTAGGTGCCATGCTCGTCCTCTTCGATCGGCATGTATTCGCCCGCACGCTTGTGGGGCTCCTCGATGAGGTGCACATCGCCGGCGCCGCAGGTTCTGGCTTCGTGAGTCTTGAAGTCCCAGCGGCAGGAATTGGTGCAGCTGCCCTGGTTGGGATCCCGGTGGTTGAAATAGCCGGAGAGCAGGCAGCGGCCGGAGTAGGCGATGCACAGGGCGCCGTGGATGAAGACTTCCAGCTCGGTGTCCGGGCAGTCTTGGCGGATGCTGCTGATCTCGTCGAGGGAGAGCTCCCGGGACAGGATCACCCGGGAGATGCCGGCCATCTTCCAGAAGCGCACGGCAGCCGCATTGACCGTGTTGGCCTGCACCGACAGGTGGATGGGCATCTCGGGGAAATTCTCCCGGATCATCAGGATGAGGCCCGGGTCCGACATGATCAGGGCGTCGGGCCGGAGGGCGATGACGGGCGCGATGTCCTTCAGAAAGGTCTTGATCTTGGCCCCGTGCGGGTAGATGTTGGCGACGACATAGAATTTCTTGCCGAGGAGGCGGGCCCGGCGGATGCCGTCGGCCAGTACCGGGATGTCGCCGAAATCGTTGTTGCGCACTCGCAGGGAGTAGCGGGGCTGGCCGGCATAGATGGCACTGGCGCCAAAGGCAAAGGCGGTGTCCAGCATGGCCAGGGAGCCGGCTGGTGCGAGGAGTTCCGGAATCTTGTGGGGCATTGCTCTGTGGGTTTTCGGATGTTCGTTGTTGTGTGGTTCAGGCGCCGGCGCGCTGCTGGTCTCGCCAGCGGGCCAGGGTCGGGCTCTGGTCGTCAAGCTGCTGGCACATGACCTGATCGGCCATTTCCAGCAGCGCTTTCTGTTCATTGGTCAGAAAACGGGGGTACTGCACCTGGAGGTGTACGACGAGATCACCCGTGCGTCGTTTTTGCCGCCCGGGAAAACCGGCGCCGGGCACCACGATGCGGGTCTCGGTGCTGCTTTCGGGGAGCAGGACGTCGATGGGCGTGCCGAGGGTGGGAACCCGGATTTCACCGCCGGCCAGGACGCGGAAGACGCTGACCGGCATGGACAGGTGCAGGTCGTGGCCCTCGAGGCGGAACAGGGGATGGGGTCGTGCCCGGAGTGCGAGATACAGGTCGCCGGGAACGCCACCATCGGGTGCCGGGCCGCCCTGGCCAGTGATTCTCAATTCTTCGCCGGGCAGCATGGCGGGAGGAAGGGTGACGGAGAGTTGCCGCTCCGCCGGGTGCCAGCCTCGCCCGTCGCATTCGCTGCAGCGGGTATCGGTGAAGTAGCCCCTTCCGTTACAGGTCGGACAGGGCTCCAGCCCTTGCGGGCTGCGGATGCGTCCGCTGCCGTGGCAGGCGCCGCACATGGTGGTGCGCCCGTAGCTGCGATGTCCGCTTCCCTCGCAGGGAGAGCAGGGTACGCGGCCGTCCACGGTCACTTCTGCAGAGCCGCCGAGGGCGGCTTCCTCCAGATCCACTTCCAGCTCCATGTGGCGGTCTTCACCCCTTGGCCTGGGCGGAGGGGCTTCATCTGCCGGAGCGTCGTCCGCCGGGGTGTCCGGTTCGGTGTAATGCGCTTCTGTCAGGCGTTCGAAGGCCTCCCGCGCAAGGCGGAATTGTTCGTGGGCGCCCGGATCCGGGTTGCGGTCTGGATGCCAGCGCATGGCCATGCGCTTGAAGGCCCGCTTGATCTCGGCGGCACTGGCGTCGGGTTTGACGCCCAGGATCTGGTGGAAATCGATTCTCGACATTTCGGTATTCTAAGCGGTGAGACCGATTCTTGGATGGAGCAGGGTAAATCATGGTGCCAGGGCGGCAGATTCTGGCGGGCCTGTGTGCTTGCCTGGCGGTGGGGCTGGCAGGCGCCGAGACCCTCAGGGTGGGGCCTGGTGAGGCGATCGCAACGATTGCCGAAGCGTCCCGCCGGGCCCGGGATGGGGATGTGGTGGAGATTGTCGCCGCGACCTACCGGGGAGATGTTGCTGTCTGGGAGCAGCGCACGCTGACGATCCGCGGCGTGTTGGGTCGTCCCCGCCTGGTGGCCGACGGCCGGATCGCCGAGGGCAAGGGCATCTGGGTGATGCGCGGTGGTGACATTCAGGTGGATAACGTGGCCTTCGAGGGCGCGCGGGGGCCCAATCTGAATGGCTCGGGCATTCGGCTGGAGGCCGGGCACCTGCAGGTGCGCAACTGCCTGTTTGTCGATAACGAAATGGGGATTCTGACGGCGAATCAGCCCGGGATGAGTCTTGAGGTGGAGGATTCGGAGTTCGCCTATGGCGTGTTGCTCGCCAGGCCGCGGATCAGTCACTTGCTGTACGCGGGACGGATAGACCGTCTCGAGGTGAGTGGCAGTTACTTCCACCATGGTCGGATCGGACATCTCTTGAAGAGCCGTGCGGCGGCAAGCCGGATCCGCTACAGCCGCTTCAGCGACGAGGTGGGCGGACAGGCCAGCTACGAGATGGATTTTCCCGAAGGGGGAGAGGTGTTGCTGCTGGGCAATGTCGTCTGGCAGGGCGCGGCCACCGAGAACAGGCGCCTGATCGCCTTTGGGGCTGAAGGCCTGCGTGGGGACAGGCATGAGCTGGTGATGGTGGCCAATACGCTGGTCGACGATCTGCCGGGGGGCGGCGAGTTCGTCGCCATCTGGGCACCTGAGCGTGTCCATGTTGTCGCAGCACACAACCTGCTGCTTGGCGGCTGTGTGGGCGGGCCTTGTCCGGATGCGGTGTTCCGCCGCGAGGAGGATGCGGGCGCCGGCTGGACCTGGCTGTCTGGCGAGGACAACCTGCAATTGCATGACGCCGCACAGGTGGCTGGGTGGATTGAACGTGGCTTGCGGCCCGGTGCCGGCGATCATGTTCCGTCGCGTCCGGCGGAGTCTGGTCCTGTGTTGCTGCCGGACCAGGAACTCATGCTGCCTGTGGGTACCCGGCCGGCAGGGCGGAGGGAGGCGCCGGGTGCCCTCGGGCCCTAGTTCTTGTCGGTGCGCCGCCGGTCCTGGCGGCATTCGTGGAGCAGTTCGATGCGCCCGTCCTCGTGGGCCACCTCCATCCGGACCACAAAGCCCCACAGCCTTGCCACGTGCTTAAGGACTTCGTCGGCCTCCCCGTTGAGAGGCCGCCTCAGGTAAGCCTGATGACGTAGCGTGAGTGAGCGGTCGCCGCGCAGATCGACGTTCCAGACCTGCAGGTTGGGCTCGCGACTGCCCAGGTTGTAGTTGTCGGACATGATCTCCCGGACCTTCCGGTAGCCCGCTTCGTCATGGATCGCCGAGACCTTGAGCTTGGCTTCCTTGTCGTCGTCGAGAATGGCGAACAGGCGGAAATCGCGCATGATCTTGGGGGACAGGAACTGGGCGATGAAGCTCTCGTCCTTGAAGTTGCGCATGGCAAAGTCGAAGGTTTCGCGCCAGTTGCTGCCGGCCATGTCGGGGAACCAGTAGCGGTCTTCGTCGGTGGGGTTCTCGCAGATGCGGCGGATGTCCTGCCACATGGCAAAACCCAGCGCATAGGGGTTGAGGCCCCGGTACCAGGGTTCGCTGTAGGCCGGCTGATAGACGACGTTGGTGTGGGAGTGCAGGAACTCCATCATGAAGCTGTCGGTCAGCAGGCCCTCGTCGTAGAGCGTGTTGATGAGGGTGTAGTGCCAGTAGGTGGCCCAGCCTTCGTTCATCACCTGGGTCTGGCGCTGGGGGAAGAAATACTGGCCGACCTTGCGGACGATGCGCACGACTTCCCGCTGCCAGGGTTCGAGCAGGGGGGCGTTCTTCTCGATGAAGTAGAGCAGGTTCTCCTGGGGTTCCGGTGGGAAGCGGCGTTCTTCCACGGTCTGGGCCTTGATCTGCTGGGCGGGCAGGGTGCGCCACAGGTCGTTGACCTGGCTTTGCAGGTATTCGGCGCGCTCCCGCTGGCGGGTCAGTTCCTTGGACAGGGACAGCTTGGCCGGGCGCTTGTAGCGGTCCACGCCGACGTTCATCAGGGCATGACAGGAGTCGAGCAGTAACTCGACCTCTTCCTCGCCGTAGCGCTCTTCACATTCGGTGAGGTAGTTACGGGCAAAGATCAGGTAGTCGATGATCGCATCGGCATTGGTCCATTGCTTGAAGAGGTAGTTGCCCTTGAAGAAGCTGTTGTGGCCATAGGCTGCGTGGGCGATGACCAGGGCCTGCATCGTCATGGTGTTTTCTTCCATGAGGTAGGCGATGCAGGGGTTGGAGTTGATGACGATCTCGTAGGCCAGGCCCATCTGGCCACGTCGGTAACCCTTTTCGGTGTGCAGGAAGCTCTTGCCGAAAGACCAGTGGTGGTAGTTGACGGGCATCCCGACCGACGAATAGGCGTCCATCATCTGCTCGGACGTGATCAGCTCGATCTGGGTGGGATAGGTGTCGAGGCCGTATTCCCTGGCCACCCGGTCGATTTCGGTGTGGTAGGCCTCGATCAGCTCAAAGGTCCATTCACCGGGAGCGGGCAGGGGGTGCCTGCGCTTCTGTTTTTTTGCGCTCATGCCAGTTTCTTTTTGAAGAGTTCACGGAAGACCGGGTAGATGTCCGGCAAGCCTTCGATGTGCTGCATGGCGAAGTTGGGGTGGGCGCCGTTGAGCTTTTCGTATTCTCTCCACAGGTTCTGGGGTTCGCCCGGGGTGATCTCGATGTAGGCGAAGTACTGCACGAAGGGCAGGATGGTGTTGGCCAGGAGTTCCCGGCAGTGCGGGGAGTCGTTCTCCCAGTTGTCGCCGTCGGAGGCCTGGGCGCCGTAGACATTCCAGGCCCCGTTGAGATAACGGGCGTGGAGGATGTCCTTCATCATCTCGAGGGCGCTCGAGACCACCGTGCCGCCGGATTCCCGGGAGTGGAAGAAGTCTTCCTCGTTCACTTCCTTGGCCACCGTGTGATGGCGGATGAACACCACCTCGATGTGCTCGTAGGTGCGCGTCAGGAAGAGGTAGAGCAGCATGAAGAAGCGCTTGGCGGTGGCCTTCTTGTCCTCGTCCATCGAGCCGGAGACGTCCATGATGCAGAACATCACGGCCTGGGTGGTGGGCTTGGGCACCTTGACCCGGTTGTTGTAGCGCAGGTCGAAGGTGTCGATGAAGGGGATGGCTTCGATCTTGGCCCGCAGGATGCCAATCTCGTCTTTCAGGCGCAGCACCTCGGGGTCGTCCGGGGGGCTGGTCTCGAGCAGGGCCTCAAGCTCCTTTTGCAACTCCCTCAGCCGGCCTTGGTAGGGTGAGGCGAGGGCGAGTCGACGCCCCAGTGCGCCGCGCAGGGAGCGCACCACGTTGATGTTGGCCGGCGTGCCGTCATTGGTGAAGCCGGCCCGCTGGCTCTTGTATTCGTGGATCCGGGCGAGCTGAGTCTTAACCAGGTTGGGCAGGGCGAGGTCGTCGAAGAAGACGTCGAGGAACTCCTCCCGCGACAGGTTGAAGACGAAATCATCCTCGCCTTCACCCTCGTTGCTGGCCTTGCCCTTGCCGGTGCCTCCACCTCCGCCGCCCTGGGGGCGATTGATCTGATCGCCGGATGAAAACTGGTCGTTGCCGGTGAATACGGTTTCCCATATGCCGCCGCGCCCATGGTGAAACTGGGGTTCGGAGAGGTCCTTGGCGGGGATGGAAACGCTTTCGCCGTTATCCAGATCCTTGATGGAGCGGCCGGATATGGCGTCGGCCACGGCCTCGCGGATCTGGTTCTTGAAACGGCGCATGAACCGCTGCCGATTGACAGCACTTTTGTTTTTGCTGTCGAACCGGCGGTCGATGATACGGACCATTCGAGCCTCCCGGGTTGTTGGCGTGCACCGGGCGGCCGACGGGGTGGTCGGCTGCCCGGCAAAGCGTCAGGACGACTTGCGGACGCGCAGATACCATTCGCAGAGCAGTCGGACCTGTTTCTCGGTGTAGCCCTTTTCGATCATGCGGTTGACGAAGTTCTGGTGCTTCTTCTGATCGTCGCCACTGGCCTTGGCATTGAAGCTGATGACCGGCAGGAGGTCTTCGGTGTTGGAGAACATCTTCTTCTCGATCACCGCCCGCAGCTTCTCGTAGCTGGTCCAGCTGGGGTTCTTGCCGTTGTTCTTGGCCCGCGCGCGCAGCACGAAGTTGACTACCTCGTTGCGGAAGTCCTTCGGGTTGCTGATGCCCGCCGGCTTCTCGATCTTCTCGAGTTCGTCGTTGAGGGCATTGCGGTCGAGGATCTCGCCGGTGTTCTGGTCACGGTATTCCTGGTCCTGGATCCAGAAGTCGGCGTAGGTAACGTAACGGTCGAAGATGTTCTGGCCGTATTCGCTATAGCTTTCCAGATAGGCGGTCTGGATCTCCTTGCCGATGAACTCGGCGTAGCGCGGCGCCAGGAATTCCTTGATGAAGGCCAGGTACTTGGCCTCATGCTCGGGCGGGTATTGCTCCTGGGCGATCTGCTGTTCGAGCACGTACATGAGGTGCACCGGGTTGGCGGCGACCTCGCGGTGATCGAAGTTGAAGACCTTGGACAGCACCTTGAAGGCAAAGCGGGTGGACAGGCCGGTCATGCCCTCATCGACGCCCGCGTAGTCGCGGTACTCCTGGTAGCTCTTGGCCTTGGGATCGGTGTCCTTCAGGTTTTCGCCGTCGTATACGCGCATCTTGGAGAAGATGCTGGAGTTCTCGGGCTCCTTGACCCGCGACAGCACAGCGAACTGGGCCATCATGCGCAAGGTGTCCGGCGCGCACGGGGCTTGCGACAGGGAACTGTTGGCGAGAAGCTTGTCGTAGATGCGGATCTCGTCGGAGACGCGCAGGCAGTAGGGCACCTTGACGGTGTAGATCCGGTCGAGGAAGGCCTCGTTGTTGCGGTTGTTGCGGAAGGCGACCCATTCGGATTCGTTCGAGTGGGCCATCACGATACCGTCGAAGGGAATTGCCCCGAAACCTTCGGTGCCCTTGTAATTGCCTTCCTGGGTCGCGGTGAGCAGCGGGTGGAGGACCTTGATCGGCGCCTTGAACATTTCGACGAACTCGAGCAGGCCGCGGTTGGCGAGGCACAGGCCGCCGGAATAGGAGTAGGCGTCGGGGTCATCCTGCGAATACTGCTCGAGCATGCGGATGTCGATCTTGCCCACCAGCGAGGAAATGTCCTGGTTGTTCTCGTCGCCCGGTTCGGTCTTCGCGACGGCAATCTGGCGGAGCACGGAGGGGCGCAGCTTGACGACCCTGAATCTTGTGATGTCACCGTTGAACTCGTGCAGGCGCTTGACCGCCCACGGGCTCATGATGGTGTTGAGGTAGCGACGGGGGATGCCGTAGTCGTCCTCGAGGATCGCCCCGTCCTCGGTGGGGCTGAAGAGCCCGAGGGGGGATTCGTGAACCGGCGACCCCTTGATGGCGTAGAAGGGAATGTTCTCGACCAGGCTCTTGAGCTTTTCGGCCAGGGAACTCTTGCCGCCGCCCACCGGACCGAGCAGGTAGAGGATTTGTTTCTTTTCCTCCAGGCCCTGTGCTGCATGTCGGAAATACGACACGATGTTCTCGATCGACTCCTCCATTCCGTAGAAGTCCCGGAAGGCCGGATAGATCTTGATCATCTTGTTGGAGAAGATGCGCGACAGGCGCGGGTCGAGCCGGGTGTCGACCAGCTCCGGTTCGCCAATGGCCTGCAGCAGACGCTCTGCCGAAGTGGCGTAAGCCATGGGATCGGTCTTGCAGAGTTCCAGGTATTCCTGGACCGACATTTCCTCTTCCCGGGCAGACTCGAAACGGGCCTGGAAGCTAGTGAAGATACTCATCTCATGTCTCCTGGGGCACATCACCCGGACCGGGGCGCCGGGCTCGCCATTGTCTGTCCGTGAACAGACGGCTCGTGACGCTGATACTTGAGCACTTCGCCCGGCCGGTCATTTCCGAAGACATGGCCGAGCATGAATCTATTTCATCCCATCTGATATCCAAAGGCTAGGGGAGTTCCACCCCCGCTGGTTCAGTTTTTCACAGATGAGGGTCGGAAGCCAAGCACTGGCGCGGGGGCTGCGAGCGGACCCAGGGCCTGTGTTAGACTAAAGGTTTTTCCGACGACTGTTCGAACAGTTTCATTAAGGGAATGCGTGGGAAGGCACATGTCTTGCTAAGCTTTTCCTGTCCTGTTCGTAAGGCGTTATTGTTAAGACCGATCAGGGAATTTTCATGAGCAACCAGGTTACCGTGAGCGCGCTGGAGCGCCGTATCGACATGTCCGTGCCGCTGGCCGAGATCGACAAGGATGTGGAAGCCCGTCTGAAGAAGATGGCCCGCACCGCCAAGATGCCGGGCTTCCGCCCTGGCAAGGTCCCGTTCCGCATGGTGGCCCAGTCCTACGGCCCGCAAGCCCGTTCCGAAGCCATCGGCGCCGCTGTCGAGAAGGCGCTCGGCGAGCAGATCCGTTCGCAGAGCCTGCGCGTGGCTGGTTACCCGAACATCGAGCCGAAGGAGTCCACCTCCACCGAGGCGCTGGAATTCACCGCCGTCTTCGAGGTCTACCCGGAGATCGTCATCGGTGACGTGAGCGGCCAGGACGTGGAGCGTCCCCAGCTTGAGGTTGGCGATGCCGAAGTCGAGAAGACCCTCGACGTGCTGCGCAAGCAACGCACCATTTTTGTGCCCGCCGAGCGTGCCGCCCAGGACGGCGACCGTGTGCTGATCGACTTCACCGGCCGCAAGGACGGTGTGGAGTTCGAGGGTGGTCAGGCGACCGACTTCCCCTTCGTGATCGGCGGCGGCCAGATGCTCAAGGATTTCGAAACCGCGGTGCTGGGTCTCAACGTGGGTGAAAGCAAGACCTTCGACATGACCTTCCCCGAGGACTACCACGCTGCTCACCTGGCCGGCCAGACCGTTCAGTTCGAAGTGGCCCTCAAGAAGGTGGAGGAGCCCAAGCTCCCCGAGATCGACGCCGAGTTCGCCAAGACCCTGGGCATCGCCGACGGCGACGTGGCCAAGATGCGTGAAGAGGTCAAGGCCAACCTGGAGCGTGAAGTGAAGCGCCGCATCCAGGCCAAGATCAAGGAACGCGTGATGAACGTGCTGATCGAGACCCACCCGATCGAAGTGCCGAAGGCGCTGGTCGAGCAGGAGTCCGCCCAGCTTGCTGAAAACGCCAAGAAGGATTTCGAGGCGCGTGGGATGCAGACCAAGAACCTGCCGATCGAGACCTCCTGGTTCGCCGAGCAGGCCGTGCGTCGCGTCAAGCTTGGCCTGATCATGTCCGAGCTGGTCAAGAGCAAGGAGCTGCACGCCAAACCCGAACAGATCCGCGCGATCATCGAAGATTTTGCAGCCAGCTACGAAGACCCGAGCGAGGTCGTGAGCTGGTACTACTCCCAGCCCCAGCGTCTGGCCCAGGCCGAGGCGCTGGTGATCGAGGACAACGTGGTGGAGTGGGTCGTCAGCAACACCAAGACGGTCGACGTCGCCACTTCTTTTGACGACTTGATGGGTAATGCGGCTTAATTCCGCGGAGAGCAACGGCAAATGAATCCACTGACACCCCCGTTTTCCCGTAGTGAATGGGATCCGGTCGGCCTCGGCCTGATCCCCATGGTTGTCGAACAGAGCGGTCGCGGTGAGCGCTCCTACGACATCTATTCACGCCTGCTCAAGGAGCGGGTGGTGTTTCTGGTAGGGCCGGTCAATGACGTGACCGCCAACCTGATCGTCGCCCAGCTGTTGTTCCTCGAGTCCGAGAACCCGGACAAGGACATCTCCTTCTACATCAACTCCCCCGGGGGCTCCGTCACGGCGGGCATGGCGATCTACGACACCATGCAGTTCATCAAGCCGAACGTGAGCACCCTGTGCATCGGGCAGGCGGCCAGCATGGGCGCCTTCCTGCTTGCCGCCGGTGAAAAGGGCAAGCGTTTCTCGTTGCCCAATTCCCGGATCATGATCCATCAGCCGCTGGGCGGCTTCCAGGGGCAGGCCTCGGATATCGAGATCCATGCCCGGGAGATCCTGTCCCTGCGCGCCAAGCTCAATGACATGCTGGCCAGGCACACCGGCCAGACCGTCGAGCAGGTTGAGCGAGATACAGACCGGGACAATTTCATGTCCTCGGAAGACGCCGTGCGCTACGGTATCGTCGACAAGGTGCTCTCCAGCCGCAGCGATGTGGGCTGATCATCTTTCGGCGAGCAATAAGTAACAGAGAGAAAGGGCTGTAATGGCGGACAAGAAAACGAGCGGCGAAAAGCTCCTGTATTGCTCGTTCTGCGGCAAGAGCCAACACGAGGTCCGCAAGCTCATCGCGGGCCCGTCCGTGTTCATCTGCGACGAGTGCATCGAGCTGTGCAACGACATCATTCGCGACGAGATTACTGCCGACACGGGCGGTGCCAAGGGCGTAAAGGGTGAATTGCCCTCGCCCAAGGAAATCAGCGCCATCCTCGACCAGTACGTGATTGGTCAGTCCCCGGCCAAGCGCATCCTGTCGGTGGCGGTTTACAACCACTACAAGCGCCTGCGCCACCTGTCCAAGACCCACGACGACGTCGAGCTGTCGAAGAGCAACATCCTGCTGGTCGGCCCCACCGGCTCCGGCAAGACGCTGCTGGCGCAGACCCTGGCCCGCCTGCTCAACGTGCCCTTCGTGATGGCCGATGCGACGACCCTCACAGAGGCTGGCTATGTGGGCGAGGACGTCGAGAACATCATCCAGAAGCTGCTCCAGAAGTGTGACTACGAAGTCGACAAGGCGCAGCAGGGGATCGTGTACATCGACGAGATCGACAAGATTTCCCGCAAGTCCGACAACCCGTCCATTACCCGCGATGTGTCCGGCGAGGGCGTGCAGCAGGCCCTGCTGAAGCTCATCGAGGGCACCATTGCCTCGGTGCCGCCCCAGGGTGGCCGCAAGCATCCGAACCAGGATTTCGTGCAGGTGGACACCACCAACATCCTGTTCGTCTGCGGTGGCGCCTTCGACGGCCTGGACAAGGTGATCCGCAACCGTACCGAGAAGTTCGGCATCGGCTTCGGGGCCGAGGTCAAGAGTCGCGAGAACAAGGACATCTCCGAGGCTCTGCGCGAAGTGGAGCCGGGCGATCTGATCAAGTTTGGCCTGATTCCCGAGCTGATCGGCCGCCTGCCGGTGGTTGCCACGCTGCAGGAACTCGACGAGGAAGGGCTCATCCAGATCCTCGTGGAGCCGAAGAATGCGCTGATCAAGCAATATCAGAAACTGTTTTCCATGGAAGGCGTCGAACTCGAAGTGCGCCCGGCGGCCCTGCAGGCAATTGCCCGCAAGGCCCTCAAGCGCAAGACGGGTGCCCGTGGCCTGCGTTCCATCCTTGAAGGAACGCTGCTCGACACCATGTATGAATTGCCGTCCATGGAAAATGTTTCCAAGGTTGTCATCGATGAAGGCATGATCGAAGGTGGCGCAAAGCCGATCCTGATCTACGCCGATCAACCTAAGGTCTCCGGCTCCAACTGACCTCAAGCAGAAGTTTTTCGCAGGACTGCTTGAATTGATGTCACTAGGGCCCCATATGGGGCCTTAGTGCCTTTAAAGGAAAAATCATGTCGAGCACGCTTGACCTCCCCGAAGAACAGATCGAACTCCCGCTGCTGCCCCTGCGCGACGTAGTCGTGTTCCCGCATATGGTGATCCCGCTCTTCGTGGGTCGCCCCAAATCCATCAAGGCGCTCGAGAACGCGATGGAGGCCGGCAAGAGCATCCTGCTGGTCGCCCAAAAGTCGGCTGCCAAGGACGAGCCTTCGGCCGAAGATCTGTACGATCTGGGGTGCATCGCCAACATTCTGCAGATGCTGAAGCTGCCCGACGGTACCGTGAAGGTGCTGGTTGAAGGCGTCCAGCGTGCCCGCGTGATATCGGTCGAAGATCTGCGCACCCTGTTCGTCGCCAAGGCGCAACCCCTGCCGCCTGCCGAAGCCCCGAACAACGAGGTCGAGGCCATGCGCCGGGCCATCATCAGCCAGTTCGACCAGTACGTTAAGCTCAACAAGAAGATTCCGCCGGAGATCCTCAGCTCCCTGTCGGGCATCGAAGAGCCGGGCCGCCTGGCTGACACCATTGCCGCTCACCTGCCGCTCAAGCTCGAGCAGAAGCAGGAAATCCTCGAGATGTTCGATGCCGGCGAGCGGCTTGAGCGTCTCCTCAACCAGCTCGAAACCGAACTGGACATCCTCCAGGTCGAGAAGCGCATCCGTGGCCGCGTCAAGCGCCAGATGGAAAAGAGCCAGCGCGAGTACTACCTGAACGAGCAGGTCAAGGCCATTCAGAAGGAACTCGGCGAGGGCGAGGACGGCGCCGACCTCGAGGAGATGGAGAAGAAGATCAAGGCTTCCGGCATGACCAAGGAAGCCATGGCCAAGGCTCAGGCCGAGCTCAAGAAGCTCCGCCTGATGTCGCCGATGTCGGCCGAAGCGACGGTGGTCCGCAACTACATCGAGACCGTCATCGGCCTGCCCTGGAAGAAGAAGTCCCGCATCAGCAAGGACCTGGCCGAGGCCGAAAAAGTCCTCGACAAGGAGCACTACGGCCTCGAGAAGGTCAAGGAGCGCATCCTCGAATATCTTGCCGTGCAACAGCGCGTGGACAAGCTCAAGGCGCCGATCCTGTGCCTGGTCGGCCCCCCGGGTGTGGGCAAGACCTCTCTCGGGCAGTCCGTGGCCCGTGCCACCAACCGCAAGTTCGTGCGCATGAGCCTGGGCGGTGTGCGCGACGAGGCCGAGATCCGTGGCCATCGCCGCACCTACATCGGCTCCATGCCGGGCAAGATCCTGCAGAACATGTCCAAGGTGGCCGTGCGCAACCCGCTGTTCCTGCTGGATGAAGTGGACAAGATGGGCCAGGACTTCCGTGGCGATCCGTCGTCTGCCCTGCTCGAAGTGCTCGATCCGGAACAGAACTCGACTTTCGTCGACCACTACATCGAAGTGGAATACGACCTGTCCGATGTGATGTTCGTGGCCACCGCCAACACCCTCAATATCCCCGCGCCGCTGCTCGACCGGATGGAGGTCATCCGCCTGTCGGGTTACACCGAGGACGAGAAGGTGAACATCGCCCAGCGTTACCTCGTGCCGAAGCAGATGAAGAACAACGGCATCCAGCGCGAGGAGTTGTCGGTCACCGAAGACGCGATCCGCGACATCGTCCGCTTCTACACCCGTGAAGCGGGTGTGCGGGGCCTCGAGCGCGAGATTTCCAAGGTCTGCCGCAAGGTGGTCAAGGCATTGGTGCTGGGCAAACGCAAGGCCAAGGTCATCGTCAATGCCAAGAACATCGACAAGTATCTGGGCGTGCGCAAGTACACCTACGGCGTGGCTGAAAAGGAAAATCAGATCGGCCAGGTGACCGGGCTCGCATGGACGGAGGTGGGCGGAGAACTGCTGACCGTCGAAGCCGTGGCACTGCCGGGCAAGGGCAAGATCATTACGACCGGCAAGCTCGGCGAAGTCATGCAGGAGTCCATCCAGGCCGCCCTGTCGGTGGTACGTCGGCGGTCCAGGTCGCTGGGGATCCAGGAAGACTTCTACCAGAAGTCCGACATCCACATCCACCTGCCGGAAGGCGCGATTCCCAAGGATGGTCCGTCCGCCGGCATCGCCATCTGCAGTGGCCTGGTTTCCGTGCTCACCGGCATCCCGGTGCGCTGCGACGTGGCCATGACCGGCGAGATCACGCTGCGGGGCGAAGTGCTGCCCATCGGCGGTCTCAAGGAGAAGCTGCTGGCGGCGGTGCGTGGGGGTATCACCACGGCGCTGATTCCTCAGGAGAACGTCAAGGATCTCACCGAGATCCCGGACAACGTCAAGAACGCCCTGGAAATCATCCCGGTGAAGTGGATCGACGAAGTTCTTGAGCACGCCCTCGAGCGCAAGCCCGAACCGCTGCCCGAAACGCCCGCCGGTGAGGTCCCCGTTGCCGCCGCAACCCCTGAAGCAGTGGAGAACGGTGGCGTCGTCAAGCATTGACGAGCAACGGGGATGAGCGCGGCTGCGTTCATCCCCGGCATGGAACCCAAAATTCGGGTGGCGCGCCCTGAGTCCAGCAGGCTAAAATGCTGGGCTGTCCACCTCTCCGTAGTTCAATGGATAGAACGGGCGCCTCCTAAGCGCCAGATACAGGTTCGATTCCTGTCGGGGGGACCACACTGCTGCATCACGCAGTGTCAGGTAGAAGCAGAAGCACACGAAGAAGCCCGCGATTGCGGGCTTTTTTGTTTTCCGGGCGTATCATCTTGAGTCAGGCGGTCGCATCCCATCGCACAGATTCTGTCGGTACACATGACGGTACTTTCAGATACCGTCGCAGCGATGCGTGTTGTGTACCGTCAAACCAGGGGATGCGATGCTCAACGACACCCAGTGCAAGCAGGCGAGGGCTGCCGAAAAGGCGCTGAAACTTGCCGATGAGAAGGGCCTGTACCTGCTCGTTTCCACTGCGGGCGCGAAGTACTGGCGCATGGACTACCGGTTTGCGGGCAAGCGGAAGACTCTAGCGCTGGGGGTCTATCCCGAGACCCCACTCAAGCTGGCCCGCCAGAAACGCGACGAAGCCCGCCGCCTCCTGGATGCCGGCACTGATCCCAGCGAAGTGCGGCGCACCGAGAAGATCGCCCGCAAGGTGGCGGCCGACTCGTCCTTTGAGGCGGTGGGCCGTGAGTGGCACGAGAAGCAGAAGGGGGAGTGGGTCGAGACCTACGCCGCCAAGGTGCTCACCTCTCTGGAGCAAGATCTCTTTCCCAGCCTCGGGCGGCGCCCGGTCGGCGAGATCAGCGCCGCGGAGATGCTGGCCACGCTGAAGAAGGTGGAGGCACGCGGCGCCCTCGAAACCCTCAAGCGGGTCCGCCAGCGGGCCAGCGATATCTTCCTCTACGCCATCGCCACCGGCCGGGCGGAGAACAACCCGGTCACCGGCCTGCACAAGGCATTGAAGACGGCCTCGGTCACACACCGACCCGCTCTGCGTTCAACTGACCTGCATGAGTTCTTCATCCGCCTCGATGCGGTCCGTGTCACGGTCATGGTGAAGCACGCCATCACTTTGCTGGCGCTGACCTTCCTTCGCCCTGGCGAGCTGCGGGGCGCCCGGTGGGAGGAGATCGACCTCGATGCCGGCGTCTGGGTCGTCCCGGCCGAGCGGGACCGTACTCGCGGCCTAGTGGGCATGAAGATGAAGGAGGACCACACCGTGTCCTTGTCCTCCCAGGCGGTGGCGGTGCTGCGAGAGATGCACAACATCACCGGCTTCCGGGATCTGGTCTTCCCCAACCGGAACGATCCGAAGCGGCCCATGAGCAACGGCACCATCAACAGCGCCCTGCGGGCCATGGGCTACGCCGGGGATGAGGTGACTGGGGCAGGGTTCCGGACCACCGCAACCGGGGCGCTCCTGGAGATGGGGTGGCGCCCGGAGGTCATCGACCGGCAACTGGCGCACCGGGAGCGGAAGGAGGTCTTCGGAGCGTACTCCCACCAGGCGGAGTACCTTGCAGAGCGCCGCAAGATGATGCAGCAGTGGGCCGACTGGCTGGACGCTGCAAAGAGTGGGGCCAAGGTCATACCCTTGCATGGGCATGCCGCCGCATGACCTGACGATTAGCCGAGCAGCACGCCGCGCCTAGGTCGGCCAACCGAAAACGGGGACACCATCCCCCCGCTGGCGCGGCACCTTATTCGATGGGTGCCGATGGAGCACGATCAATGCCTAGTGAATCAAGCTTTCTTGAATGGCTTGAAGCCGCTGACATCTTGATGGTAAGGGATTCCGAAATACGCGCAGCCGGATGGCCTAGCGCTTTCAGTTTGAATGATCTGGCGTATCTGCAGTACCCAGACACTACAGCCAACGACTTTCGCTTACGCATAAAACAACAGGACGCCCGTGATCGTTTGATCGAGGCGATGAAGGCGAGCATTGCCACGGGAGCGCTCAAGGCAGAAACCTGCAGGAAGGAAATCAAGAAGGCTGCGTTCCAAGCCCCGCAACCCTCGGCCGGCCTGGGTTCCGTGGCGTGGCAGTCACGTGATTTCGACAGGCAAGACGAACAGAGGGCCGCTCGAGCTCGCTACGACGCTCAGCCGGATGTGACCATCGTTGCTGATGAGGTGGTGACCCGCGAGGCATTCGCTGCATGGGGAGGTTTGCCCGATCAGAAGCAAAGCGAGCATGTGCGGGCTTGGATTCGCCCTCTTGGGCGGGCTGAAGAGGCGCACCAGGGAAGTGTCGAAGCAAATAAGGTGAAGCGGAAAACCAAGGGCGATCTTGTAGAGGACTGGATACGCGAATGCGAGCGCCGCGCCAAAGATATTGGAGAACTCTTCGACAGGGCAAAAATGCCCGGAACAAAGGCTGAGTTCCTCGAGCTGTTGAAGGCCCTCGACCGCGAGTTCGAGAATATGAACACAGTTTCTAGCCTGGAAACGTATCTAGATGGTCGGTACAAGTGGTCGGGAGGGCGGCCGAAGTCTGCAAAGCCACTGTACGCCCGCCTTTTCCCAGAGTCTCGCATCCTCAACCCTGGGGTAGTTTTGCCCCTACAGATGAAGCCGTAAATCATTGATTTTCAAAGAGCCGCTCTGGGGTACTCTGGGGTAGTTTGGAACCTCCCCTAGAGTACTGATTGAAAATAGATGATTAATGTTCGGGTCGTTCTCACAAAGAGGCGACACGAACATGAACCTTCGAATCATCCCGGCCGCCAGCAGTTTAGGTACCGCCGAACTCGCTGAATTGCTCCGGTCAAAGGGCTTGAACATCAAGCCCGCCAGCATCCGCCGCGCGCATTGCGTGAAAGGCGAATACCTGGGGCTAACTCCACGGAAGCTCCCCAACGGCCGTTTGCTTTGGCCGGGTGATGCAGTCCGGCGCCTGCTTTCTGAGGGTGTGCAGGAGGGGCAATCGTGAAGCTCCGCCCTGCCTCCTCTGCGATGGCGCCAGCCTCAGGCCTGCCCACCCCGGCCGATGCACCTCTCCCCGATGCACTCCGTAACTTCGATGCCCTGCCGGACTCGGCCTTTGTCCGTATTCCAGTGGTGGCGAGCCTGTTTGCCTGCTCTCCGGCCACTGTGTGGCGTCGGGTAAAAAAGTGCGCGCTGCCAACTCCTCGGCGTCTCTCTGTGGGCGTCACGGCCTGGCGCGTTGGTGAGCTCCGTGCGGCCCTCCGCGGGGAGGCGTGGCGGTGAGTCTCCTTCAACTGCAAGGCTCGGATGGCCGGGTTCATGAGGTGCTTGTCGAGTGGGACAGCTGCCGCGAGCAGTGGCACTGGGTTGGGTTGCAATTCGACTTTTGGGCTTACCCGATTGCGGGGGGCGACGATATCGACGACCTGAACGGGCCGACCACGTGCTTCCAGGCGGAGGTCAGCCGTTGGAGCGACGACAGCGGTTGCACCGTGCTCCTGACGATCACCTGCCCGCCTTCTGGCGAGCTCACCGAGGATCTCTTTGCATCCGCTTGTCTCAAGCAGCTTGGCCGCTTCTGGGATCTGTTCGGGGAACTTGAGGGCGCCGAGTGATGCTCGCAATCGATCTTGGGCAGATCCTGGCCCAGTTCCGCCAATCCGCAGAGGCCCGTGGGCTCCGTCTCCCTGACCACATCGAGGCGGATGGCAGGCTCCACCGCTGCGAGCTGCGGGACGGACCCAGCGGGAAAAAGGATGGTGCCTACCTGCTTCACCCGGATGGTGTGCCGGCCGGTGGCTTCCAGAACTTCAAGGATGGCCTGGATTGGGAGAACTGGAGGGCCGACATTGGCCGCCATCTCACCCCCGAAGAGGAGGCCGCCTACCGTGCCCGGACCGAAGCCCAGCGGGCCGCCCGTGAGGCCGAAGCCAAGGCCAAGCGGGACAAGGCCCGAAAAAGAGCGCATGCGATCTGGAACGGCGCCAAGCCGGCCCAGGACGATCATCCGTACCTGCTCCGAAAGGGTGTGCCGTCCTACGGTCTGCAGGTGGGCTCCTGGCCAAAGTGGGATGACCACTTGCGGGACTGGCGCCGCATCCCCAATGCCCTGCTGGTGCCCATGCGCAGCCCTTCGGGCACTCTGCACAGCCTGCAGGCGATCTTCGCGGACAAGGTGGACGGCCGCGACAAAGATTTCCTGCCCGGTGCCCTGAAGGCGGGCAAGTTCCACCTGGTCGGCGAAATCTCCCCGGATCTGCCCCTGTGCGTGGCCGAGGGCTACGCCACCGCGGCAAGCCTCCACCAGGTGACCGGCTGGACAGTGGCCGTGGCCTTCGACGCGGGCAGCCTCGAAGCCGCCGCCAAGGCCCTCCAGGAGGCCCATCCGCAGGCCCGGTTCATCCTGTGTGCGGATGACGATGCCTTCGGCCATTGCCAGGCCTGCGGGGCGCCTGTTCGCGTGGCAGACGGTGACGCCTGCCCGGCCTGCGGCCAGCCCCACAAGTGCCGCAACGCGGGGCAGATCCGTGCCCGGGAGGCTGCTGCTGCGGTTGGTGGCGTAGTGGCCTTGCCGGCCTTCATTGATCCGGACGGACGGTGGCAGGCCTACCAGGAGACGGGCAAGGCTCTGACCGACTTCAACGACCTGGCCAACAGCACCCATGAGGGTGAGGGGCCGGATGCCGTGCGCCGGATCCTGGAGGCTGCGCGGGCGTCGCTGCCGGCCCTCGAGGGCGACGAGCCACCGCAGCCGCAGCAGGCGGCCGCACCTGCCGCCGACATCCACGCCAAGGCGCCGGAGCCTGTACCGGCGCCGCTTGCCGAAGAAACCCCGAAGCCCACCCGAATAGCCCGCAGCAAGGCCAAGGGCAAGGCCGGTAGCGTGCAGACGCCTGCAGCCGGCGGCGAACTCTTTGAGCTGCGCGACGGGGCCGAGGGCAGGGGGGTGTATCGCCTGAAGGTGGAGCGCCGGGGCGAGGGCTGGGAGCAGGTCGAGCAGTTCGTCTGTGCGCCCCTGGAAATCACCCACATGGTGCGGGATGCCCGTGGTGAGAACTGGCAACGCCTGGCGACCTTCAACGACCACGACGGACGGCGCCGGCGGGTGCTGGTGCCCGATGAGATGCTGGAAGGCGATGGTGCTGCCCTGGCCAAGCTGCTGCGGTCGCAAGGCCTGTTCATCGGGGACAACAAAGGCGGGCTCCTGAAGATGTACGTGAACCGCTCCCGCCCGGCCACCCGGGCACGCTTGACCAGCCGTATCGGCTGGCATGAGGACGTGGAGGAGCCGGGGCGCTGGTCCTTCGTCCTGGGTGGTGATCGGGATCCGCTGGCTCCCGAGGGGGCAGAACTGTGGCTGCACCAGGCCACGGGCAGCGGTCACGCCCAGTTCAAGCAGGCAGGCACCCTTGAGGACTGGCGCGCCCATGTGGCGGCCCTGGCCGTGGGCAATTCCCGCCTCACCTTTGCCATCTCTGCGGCCTTCGCAGGGGGCCTGTGCTGGCTGCACCCGAACGTGCCCGGCGGCTTCCACTGGACCGGCGGGAGCAGCCTGGGCAAGTCCGGCCTGCTGTTCGCGGCGGCTAGCCTTTGCGGCCCCAAGGAATACCGGAAGACTTGGCTGCAGACAGGCACGGCCGTAGAGATGCTGGCCGCGGGCCACTGTGATGCCCCTTTGTTGCTGGACGAACTCAAGCAGGCTGGTAACCCCCGCGACGTGGCCCAGGCCGCCTACATGCTCGCCAGCGGGCAGGGCAAAGGACGCGGCCAGGCCGGCGGCGGCCTGCGGGAAACCGCGGCCTTCACGCAGCTCTTCATGTCCAATGGAGAGCTTGGGCTCACGGCCTTCCTCGAGGAGAACCAGGAGCGGGCCTATGCCGGACAGGAGGTGCGCTTCTGCGAGCTGCCGGCCGATGCGGGGGCCGGGTTCGGCTGCTGGGAGAATCTGCACGGCCTGCCTGATGGCGCCCGCTTCACCGAGGCCGTGCAGAAGAACGCGAGCCGACACTATGGCGGCGCCTATCCCGAGTTCATCCGCCACGTTCTGAAGAACCGCGACGCGATGCCCCACCAGTTCGAAGAACTGCGCCGGGAGTTCGAACAGCGCGTACTGACCAGCAAGGCAGGTGGCCAGGCCGTTCGGGCCGCCACGCGCTTTGCTGCGGTGGCCTATGCCGGCGAGCTTGCGACGGAGTGGGGCATTACCGGATGGAGCAAGGGGGAAGCGATCAAGGCCGCCTTCCGTCTCTTTCGCGATTGGCTGCAAGCCTTTGGCGGCGAGGAGAACCGGGAGCCTCGCCGCATGGTTGAGCAGGTCCAGGCTTGGATTCAAGCGAACTCCGGCACTCGGCTTGAGGACCACCGCCGGCCCAGCGTCACCGACACCCATGCCCCGCGGACCATGAACCGCGCCGGTTGGAAGAGGCCGACCAGGGAGACCGCAAGCCTCAACGAACCTGATCAGGTGTTCGAGTACCTGATCTATCCGGCCGTGTTCCGCTCCGAGCTCTGCAACGGATTCGACCCATCAGCGGTGGCAAAGGAGCTCGACAGACGCGGCTTGCTGGTGCGCAGCAAGGACAGCCTGATGCAGAAGTTCCGGGAGCCTGGGGCTGCCAAGCCCGGGTGGTTCTACGTCATTCCATCGGCAATTCTCGGGAGCCTGGACGATGAGCACTGACTGGGGCGCATTGATGGACGAAATCATGCCCAATCCGCCGCAAAAGGCTGGTGACGGCCGTTTGTTCCAGGAAAAACCTGGAACAAACCCCGAGGGGGTTGGAACAGATTTCCACACCCAAGGCGCTGAAAGAAAAGAGAAAAATTTTTCTGTTCCAAGTGTACCGGGTGTTCCATGCAGTTTTGAAGAGACGAGGGAGGATGTGTGTGCAAATCACGCGCCAGCGTCATATTTGAGAGCGCCGGGGGAGGTTGGTAGAGGCCCCTCTGCGCCATCGGACATCGGGTCCATTCCGGCCTGTCTCTCATGCGAACACCTCAAGCGCCCCGGCCTGTCGGACGGATTGTGCGGGGGTGACCGACTGGACCTGCCTCCGGCCTATGGTCCTGGTCATCCGCTCCGCCGCCTGCCCGGCGACGGAGGTGCCGACTGCCCGAGGTGGGTGCTGCACTGGAGTTTTCCGCGGGTCCTCCCCAGGCATTTCACTCAGGGTACGGAGAGCCCCGCCCTTTGTGTAGGTAATGGGGTGGGAAGTTAGTGAATGGCTGACCGGAGGCATGACGAGATGACAGACCCAGTCTATGGGCAACCAGGTGGGGCTTCAAAGCCGGCGGTGTCAACCTCGGCCCCGCTGGCATTCGATCCCGCCGACCTGGCCCAGGGGGTACGGGTGACCCAAGCGGACTTTGCCCGCATGACCGGGGTCAGCCGCCAGACCGTAAGCCAGTGGGTGAAGCTGGGCAAGATCAAGACGGTGTTCCCGGATGGCCGGCTGGATCCGGTGCGGGCGGCCCGAGAGGTTATCAGGAACACCAACCCGGCCAAGCTGCGCGCCAAGGTCTTCAAGGTGGCAGCCGAAGACGCCCAGGCCCTGCGGATCCGCCTGGCCGACCTGGAGCGCCGGCATGCGGAAGCCCTGCGAGTCCATCGTGGCCTGATCCAGGCGCTTGAGGACGCCGGGATGCCCGGCTTTCAGGTGGAGTACCTCCTTTGGCTGGCGCAGGAAGGGCTGCGCCACGGTGACCCCGACCCCGAGGACGAGGCGCCGGCCCCTGATGGCCTCCCGCTTTTCGATCCCGCAAGTCTAGCCCAAACCGCGGACAAGGAGCCCGACGCATGAAAGACCCCTTGGAACAGTTGGAACACCTGGAACACAAGCCGAAAAGCCGCGCCGGAACTGGCTTCCAAGGGCAACAGGGTGTTCCAGGTTATTGATTGTTAACTTGGAACACTTGGAACAGATGGGCTCCGGCCCCTTGTTTCGCAAGCTGGCGCAGCACCCCCTCCACCCGGCTTTTTTGACTTCATCTCCCCACTTGGAATGCACACCATGAACACACGCCACGACACCCCGATGACCGTCATCGACGCGACCCTGCAGGACAGCATCCGGGCCCTCGGCCTGGAGCTGACCGCCTCTCAGAACCCGCTGCGGATCGCTGTCGGACTGGTGCTTCGCTGCCATCCAGAAGCGGTGCTCGAGCACATCAAGTCCGACCTGGCCTGCGTGCGTGCTTTCAGCCCTGAGCGGGGCGAGGAGATTCTCCGCGACCTTGCAAGCGCCACCCGTCGCACCACCGGGGCGTAGCGCAATGCGCCCCCTATAGCTCCTTTCTCCCTCCCTATCCTCCCTTTCTGGAGTCATCCTCATGGCCTTACTCAGCGACGACGAAGTCAAACTCAGGCTCTCAGTCGAAACCATCGGCGCCGGTGGCGTCACCACCCTGGCGGACAAGATCGACGCGCTTGCCGCTGATGCAGGCAACGCCGCGCCGCACTTCCAGGACCTGGCCAATGAGGTCCGAGCCCTCGGCCAGCAGCAGATCCGCGTGGCCGGCCTGGAGGCGGCCATTGCCAGTGCCAAGCAGGCATGGGCGGCGGTCAGTGAGGCCCGGCATGAAGTCCAGGCCCTGGATAAAGCCCTGGCCGATGCCAAGGGCGCGGGCGCCAACAGTCAGGCCATCAGGGTTCTGCAGGCGGAGCTACGGGCCGCCAATGGTGAGCTGGCCGCCTCAGAAAAGGCCTGGAGCCGGCAGAAGGATGTTCTGGCCGAAACGCGGGCGGCGGCCGCTGGCGTGGGGGTGGATACCCGGAACCTAGCCGGGGAGCAGGCCCGCCTGTCTGGCGCCCTCGCCAGCGTCACGCAACGTGTGGAGGCACAGAAAGCCGCCCTCGAAACCGAGCGGGCTGCGCTGGAGGCGGTGCAGGTGGCCGCCCGGGCGCAGGCAAACGAAGAGGCACGGCTGGCGGAGATCGTGGAGGTCAGCAAAACCCGCCAGAAGCTGGCCGCCCAGGAACTGCTTGCTGCCGAAACCAAGGCCTATGCGGAAGCGGAAGCCGCCGCGGCCCGCGCCTCCGCTGCCCGCGAAGCGGAAGCCAAAGCCGTCGAATCCTTCTCGGCCCGGACCAAGAAAGCGCTTTCCGACGCCTTCTCGACGACGGGCACCCGGAGCACGGCGGAGATTGAGGCCGACATCCTGCAGGTGAATCAGGCGCTGCTGAAGCTCGGCGCCAATGCCAAGGTCTCGGGGGCCGACTTCGATCGGGCCTTCGAGTCCGGACAGGCACGCATTGCCGTGCTGCGTGCCGAGATGGACGGGACGGGCGCGGCCACCTCGCGCTTGAGCGCCTCCACCAAGACCCTGGCGGGGGAGTTCAAGGGCCTGGTTGCCCAGCTCGGCGGCGTCTATCTGGCCTTCCAGGCCGGCGGGATGTTCGTCACCGCCAACGCGCAGGCCGAGAGCTTCGCCCGGACCATGCAGCTCCTCACCGGATCGAGCGAGAAGGCCGCCGCCGAGATGGGCTATGTGCGTGATGCCGCCAATCGGCTGGGCATCGAGGTCAAGGAAGCATCCAAGTCCTACACTCAACTCGTTGCCGCAACCAAGGGCACCGCGCTCGAAGGCGAGGGCGCCCGGAAGGTCTTCGAGTCGGTGGCCGGTGCCATGGCAACCTTGGGCAAGAGCAGCGCCGAAACCAACGATGCGCTGCGCGCCGTCAATCAGATGGCCAGCAAGGGCACCGTGCAAATGGAAGAACTGAAGGGGCAACTGGGTGAAGCCCTTCCCGGTGCCCTGAAGGCGGCTGCCAACGGCGCGGGCCTCACCGTGGCCGAGCTGTCCAAGATGGTGGAGACCGGCGGTGTCCTGGCGGAGGACCTGCTGCCGGCCCTGGCCAAAGGCCTGGATGAGATGTACAAGACCGGCACCGCCAACAATGACACCTTCGTGGCGAACTGGGCGCGGCTGAAGAACGCCATTACTGACACCTTCCAGGTTATTGGCGATACCGGGCTGTTCCGTGCTCTAGTCGTTGTCGTCGAGCAGGTCGGGCTTGCGGTAGGGGGGCTTACCGGCGCCTTTGTACTTCTCGGAAAGATCTTCGGGATCACCGCTGGGGCTATTGCTACCTTCGATTGGAAGCATCCGATTGATTCTATGGTTCGGTGGAGGGACGCAGTTAGCCAGACTGCCGACGATATCCAGAAGAGTCTGGACAAGCAAAAGGCAGCCGCCCAAGGCGCAGCCGACAAGCAGAAAGAGGCTGCAGATGCAGTCGAAGAATCTGGGAAGAAGGCGGCCTCTGCAGCAGGAGACTGGCTGAAGATCGAGAACGCCTATACCCAGGTGGAGCAGTCCAGCAAGAAGCAGATCGACAACCTCAAGACGCTGGCGGCGGCCCGGGATTCGGAGGCTGCGTCCATGAAGGCCTATGCCGACACCTTCGGCACCCAGGTCGAGAAGCTGGACGCTGCATCCAATGCGGCCAAGGAACATGAGGGCGCGCTCGCCGCCCTGAACGCCCAGGTGCGGGCCGACCTGGAAATCTCCAGGGCCAAGCTGGCATCCCTGGAGCAGGAGCGGGACGCCGATGGCAAGCTCACCGAGAGCAAGGAGAAGCTCCGCGAGAAGCTGGAAGAGACGGTCAAGGCCAAGCAGGCGGAAGCTGATCGGACCACCCAGGCCACGGCGGCGGCGCACTCGGCCACACTGCAGGCGGAAGCCGCGGCCAGCGTCTATGCCGACCACTCCAAGCAGGTCTACGCCCTGCGGGATGCCTGGCAGGCGGCCGAGGCCGAATACCAGCGCTTGGTCGCCCTCAACGCTCAGGGCGTGAATCTTGCCGAGGAGATGAAGGCTGCCGACGAAGCCAGGGCAAAGGCCTTGCTGCTCTACCGCGACGCCTTGAGCGACGCCACCGCCGCGGCGGAACGGCACGTTGCCGCCGAGCGGCAGGCCGCCAGCCTGCAGCAATCGGCCCTGCAGAACGATCTGTACCGGGCCAATACCATCCTTGAGGTGGCCAAGCAGCGGGGCAACGAGAAGGACATTGCCGAGGCGCAGATTGCCGTGTGGCGGATTGAGCTCCAGATCAGTGAGGCTCAGGCAGCAGCTGCACGCCTGGAGGCGGAAGCCATGTTGCTGGTCGCCAAGGCAAAGCGTGTAGAACTTGAGGCCTCCGGAGAGCTGACCGAAGCCAAAAAGGCAGAGTTGGCGGTGATGGATGCCAACATCAAGGCCAAGCAGTTGGAGGCGGAAAAGTTCGATCTCATAGCGGATCGGATGAAGAGGCTGGCCTATGAAACAAAGGAGCTCAAATCCAGTATGTACGACTTGTCGGAGAGCACCGACCGGGTCGCTGACTCTGCCGATAACGCAGCAGCATCCTACGATGGCCTGACTGCCTCAATCCGCTCGGCCGGGGCCGCCAGGGACGGAATGGTGCGGGACTCTGCCGGCAATGTGCTCGAAATAATGGTGGACACCCCTAGGACCGTGGCTGAGCGGCTCAAGTCGCTCGGCGTCGATGACAAGCGCGCCAACCAAGCAGCCCGGCAGTTTTTTGACGAGTACGGCAACACGCAGAACACTTACGGTCGATTCTTGGACGATGCTATTCAAGCCGAAGCCGACCGCCTGCTGGGGCGCGGTGCCCAACAGGCCTCAACGCCCGTTGTACGAAACGTGCAGGTGTTCCAGGTGGATCTCTCGACCAATACCGGTACGTCGAGCATCAGCGTCAGCTCAGCCGACGATGCAAAGCGCCTGGTGTCTGCGCTCCAGGAATTGGCGGCACGCTCCTAGCCCCCGTGGGGCCCAAAGCCTCAAAGCCCCGGCTGGGCGCTGATGTTGGGCGTCACAATGGCATGCCAGCGCCGGTGGCAGGGCTGGCATAAATAGGATTGGGGCCAGCGCTCGGCCTCGAGCCCGAAGAGGGCAGAGGGCGCCCAATGGTGGTTCTCGGCGCCCTCGGCGCCGCAGACTACGCATTTCGGGCGCTTCGCCTGATAGGCGGGCGGGATCTCCAGAATCTCGATGCCGGCCGCCAGCGCTTCGGCAGCAGCGGCTTTATCGATGAAATCCTTTGTGCGTTCTCCGCAGTGGGCACACACAAAGAGGTGCGTCTTCTGACCGCCCAGGTTGATGCAGCGGCGGATGTTCCAGTGATCTTTCGTCCCGCAACGCTTGCAGGCTTTATCCGGCCATCTGATTGACATGATGAACACCTCCTGGCCGGCTCAACGGGCGGTCGACACCAAAGGATGACAGCGGCGTTCGTTTTTTTGATGTTCGCCCTGCTTGACACGCCCGGGGCATGGCGCCCATCATCCTGCTACCGCTGAGACAACAGCGGTACGGGCTTGGCGGCCCGGATGAAATAGGCGGACAACCGCTCCGCGCGGTTTTTTTACGTCCGCAGCATGGTGTCGCCCCTATGGGCGGGCCGTGTGGGAGGGGAAACCCTGCCGGTTCCTATTTGCCGGTCCGCCAACCTGCACGGTTCCGCCCCCCAGCTTGGCGGCTGGGAAGCGGAGTTAGAAACCGCAAATAGGAGCTTCACCATGTCACTCCCTACCCATGGTACGTCTGCAGCATCCACACGCGTTACTGCGCTTCATCACTTCTTTGGCATTTCCGGCTACGAGCTGTTTGCGGTTCGGGAAGGCGTCCTCATTGCGGATGCGCTCCAGCAAGCCGCCCATCTGATGACCTCGGCCGTCGATGCCGCCTACCGGACGGCCGACGAGGCCGGCACGCCAACCGCGTTTGCTGCGGCCTATCTGGCTGAAACGGCACTGGGCTGCGTCCGGGCCGCCGCCGATGCCATCGTCCGTGAAGATCAGGCCATTCCCAGCGATCCGGCCGGCTTCCTCCGGGAGGCCATCGAGGACAGCCGCCAGAAGGCGAGCCAGGCCAGAACGGCGAAGATGCGGACCTATCACGAAGGCCGCGTCTCCGCGTTTCAGATCGCCATCGCTGCGCTGGAGGGCTGATCATGGCTGATACAACCAAGGTGATGGCCGAAGCGCCGTCGCAGCTCGAAGAGCGCCTGGAAGATGGTCTGCGCTGCAGCTTCAGTGCGTTCCAGCAGCTTGCCACGCTGTTCTTCGTCGCCAAGAACATGGCTCCAGAGCATTCCCATTTGTGCAAACTGCTGGAACTGGGGTGGCATGTGGCGGGTGACATGGAAAACCATGTCTGCGGCATTCTCGATCAACTCTCGTCCCCGGGGGTGCCGGAATGAACGCCCGTCACCCTCACGGCGCCATGCCGCGGCCTTCGCTTCCGCTACCTGCCAGGGCTGGGCGGCCCACTGCACGTCATCCCGGCCTGATCGTCCGCGAACCGTTGGCCATTGGCGATCGCGTTTGCGACCGCCACACCGGCCGCGCGGGAACCGTGATGAAGGTTTATCCGGACGGCTCCGCGTGCGTCACTTGGGACGGCAAGCCAGCGCCGCTGAGTCTCGGGCATGAGCGCGTACCCCGATCCTTACTCATTGTCTTGGGCGCCAGCGTCAATGAGAGCGAAGGGGGTGAAGCATGAGCTGGGTTACTGACGCATTTGCGGTGCTCTTCCGCCACGCTGAAGACCGCCTGACGCTCGATGAACTGGATGAGCTGTCGAACCTCGCCGGAGTTGCTAGTGAAGAGGCTCAAAACCTCTCCCACATCTGCGAGGGGCTGGCGGGGCTCGTCCTTGCTGACGGCGGTTCAGAAGGCCCGGGGGCTGGCAATTTCCAGTCGGCTGCGAGTGTGGCCGATCTGTTGTCCCATCTCGCGCATAGTCTGGATGTCATCTCCGGAATGATCGATGCGGGTCAGGCTGCCCAGCACCGGGCGCAGGTTCTCCGTGACCAGGAGGTGCCGGAATGAACACGCTCACCCTGTACCGGCTCCTGCGCCGCTTCACGGGCCCGGCTCGGGCTTACCGCCTCACCTTTGCCAGGAGGGCTTGGCCATGACCATGCCCGACACGGCTCCCCATGCTTTCTGGCGATGCTCACCCGGTAGGCGCCTTCCTGCCCATGCTCGCGACTTGGCGGACGCCCGGGCCCGGGATCTGGTCCCGGCCCAGCGCCAGGTCGTCGTCTATCTGGACCGCTGGCCAGCGGGGCCGGTGACGGTCCTGGGGCCCGCCATCTGCTGCCCGCCGGACTTCCACCCTGGCCGCCTGGACTGGCGCTATCTGGCGGCCCTGTCGGTGCTGGTGGTGACCCAGCCGGCGCCGGACCCGGAGCGCCTGCGCCACCTCCTGGCGGAGCTGGTGGCGGCCCGGCCGAAGCGGCTCATCCTGCTCCGCCCGGGCAAGGTGCCGGCGGCCGAGTTCATCATCAGCGAGGCCCACGGGGTGGAGGTGCAGCCATGAAGGCCCCGCCGCCCTATGAGCCCGCCCGCCTCGAGGAGCGGGCGGCCCTGGCGCCGGCTCTGGGCGACCCGCGAACCTGGCCGACTGCCAGCTGGCCCGATCCCCAGCCCTTGCCCGAGGGCCTGGCGCCGGTGGCCCCCTTCGATTACGCCCTGTTGCCCGATCGCCTGCGCCCCTGGGTGCAGGACGTGGCCGATCGCATGCAGTGCCCACCGGACTTCGTTGCCGTGCCCATGGTGGCCGCCCTGGGTAACCTGATCGGCCGCCGCTGCGCCATCCGCCCGCAGGCCAGGAGCGACTGGCAGGAGTTTCCCAACCTGTGGGGCTGCATC
Organism: Zoogloea dura; assembly: GCF_012927165.1. Classification (GTDB taxonomy): domain Bacteria; phylum Pseudomonadota; class Gammaproteobacteria; order Burkholderiales; family Rhodocyclaceae; genus Zoogloea; species Zoogloea dura. The sequence goes on along the minus strand of NZ_JABBGA010000001.1, from coordinate 538,775 downwards.
GTGGGCAGGCCAGGGATGATGAAGAGCCCGGCCATGATGGCCGCCTTGGCCCCGCTGGTGCGCCTGGAGGCCCGTGCCCTGGAGGAATGGACCGCCGCCCAAGGGCAGTGGCGGGCCGAGTCCGAGATTGCCAAGGCCCGGGCCGAAGCCCGCAAGAGCGAAGCCACCAAGGCACTCCGAAAGAACCCCAACGCCCTGGTGGACGTGGCCAGCTTCCTCCTTCCCGATGCCGACGAAGCCCCCGTCCTGCGCCGCTACACCGTGGCCAGCGCCACCGTGGAAGCCCTGGCCGAGAAGCTCATCGAAAACCCCCGCGGGCTTCTGGTGGTGCGGGACGAACTGCCCGGCTGGCTTGCCGGCCTGGACCGGGAGGACGCCACGGAATTGCGTGCCTTCCTCATGACCGGCTGGAATGGCAAGGACGGCTGGACCTTCGACCGCATCGGGCGGGGCCACCGGCGCGTGCCGGCCGTGTGCTTGGGTGTGATCGGAGGCGCCCAGCCGGGCCCCCTGGGCGAATACCTGCGGGCCGCCATGCGCGGTGGGGCGTCGGATGATGGCATGCTCGCCCGCTTCGGCCTGCTGGTGTGGCCCGAGACCGGCGGGGCTTGGAAGAACGTTGATCGCTACCCGGACGGCCCAGCCAAGGACGCCGCCTTCCAGGTCTTCGAGGAGCTGGACGCCCTGGATCCGCAGGCCCGCGGGGCCGAGCAGGAGGCCCCGGACGGGCCGCCCTTCCTTCGCTTCGACCCGGAAGCCCTAGAGGCCTTCACCGAATGGCGCACGGGCTTTGAGGCGGAGCTGCGCACGGGGGAGATGTATCCCGCCCTGGAGTCGCACCTCGCCAAATACCGGAAGCTGGTGCCGGCCCTGGCCCTAGCCTTCCACCTGGCGGACGGACACCACGGTCCGGTGGGCTTTGCCTCCACCCTGCGGGCACTGCACTGGAGCGTGTATCTGCAGACGCATGCGCGGCGCTGCTATGGGGTCGCCCAGTCGGGCGAGGCGGACACGGCTCGGCGGATCCTGGAGCGGGTGAGAAAGGGGGATCTGGCTCGGGATGGGTTCGGGAGCCGGGACGTGTGGCGGCCGGGGTGGTCAGGGCTTGCCGATCAGAAGCGCGTGACGGAAGGGCTCGGGCTGCTGGTGGAGCTGGGGCACCTGGAGGAGTGGCAGGAGCCGACCCGGGGGAGGGTCAAGACGATGTACGTGGTCAATCCGAAGTCCATGCCTGTACGGCACTGATGGATATTTTGCCCATGCACGCCATGGGTGGAGCTGCCAAAACTGTCTTAAGGGGCTTTTGGCAGTTTTGGCAGTGCGAGCAGGACGCGTATCCGGGATTGAAGCCTGTCGTCGGATAAAGCACTGGATTGTGATTCCTGCGCCCTGCCTGTGCGAGATAGCCGCACGGGGCACCATAGGGACTGCCATGTGAGCTTCGAGTGCGGGCTCTACTCGGTGCCCTTCGCGTTGGTGGGCAAGCGGCTGTGGCTGCGCGCCACCGACAGCGTGGTCACGGTGCATCGGGACTTCCAGCCGGCGGCCATCTACGCCCGCAGCCTCCGGCCCGGCGAGCGGCGTACCGTCGTCAGCCATCTGCCGCCCGAGGCGCAGACCTTCTTCGCTCATGACCGCATCTGGTGTCTGCAGCAGGCTGCTGGCGTCGGGCCGGCCTGTGCCGGGCGCATCCGCCGTCTCCTCTCGGACCGGATCAGCGAGCGCCTGCCCGCTGCCTTGTATGTTCCTGTGCGCAACCGCAACTCAGAGAGTAACCAGCTCTCGGCTTTGAATCCGTCGATGAGTCAGCTTCCGGATGGACGGCAGTGCCTTTTCTTGCACGAGCGCTCTAGCGCCATGCTTTAAAATGGAACATAATGTTAGAAATGTTCCAACAAGTTCCATTTTGAACCATAAGACAATGAAAGAAGAGCTACGCAAGGAATGGTTTGCGCTGATGCAGGAAGGCGCCAGCGGTCACGCCACTCGCTTCAAGCTGCGCGGAATGCGGCTTGCTCAGTTGATGCGAAAGATAGCCCCGGACCTTTCAGAAGCAATTTCTGCGGGGTTGAATGCTGCTCCGAGCTCCTTGACCCGCTTTGCCCCAAATGTTGTTCCGAGATCAGATGCGCCAGAAGTGCTGATTATCGAAGAGCGCCCTGTGTTGCCACAGGAGCCCATCTGGCCCGACATGGTTGAGAGCAATTTGCATCGATTGACAGCCGAGTGGTCGTCGCTATCAATATTGCAAGAGGCCGGATTGTTGCCTGTGCGAACCGTCCTTCTGCATGGACCTCCGGGCGTTGGCAAAACACTGGCTGCACGTTGGGTCGCGCTGAAATTGGGATTGCCGCTGGCCACGTTGAACATATCCGCCACCATCAGCAGCTATCTCGGGAAGACAGGGCAGAACATCACTCAAGCTATCGAGTACGCACGGACGACGCCTTGCGTACTGTTTCTTGATGAATTCGATGCCTTGGGGAAACGCCGCGATGATCAGCAAGATGTGGGTGAGTTGAAGCGCGTCGTGAATGTGTTGCTACAAGCGGTGGATTCGTGGAGTGGCCCGTCGCTCCTGATTGCGGCTACCAACTTTGAGGACTTACTTGACCCGGCGATGTTGCGCCGCTTCGAGTTGAACATCCGGTTCCCGGCCCCTGCGCGCGACCAGATCGTTCAGATTCTCAGGGCGCTGGATGTGCCTAGTCCATTGTCGACTTCCCTTGCGCCAAAGCTCGAGGGGCGCCCGCTGTCAGATGTGACCCGCTTGGTCACGCAGGCCAGAAAGCGCGCGTTGCTGGATTGCATGAATTTCACGACGGCTTTGCAGCTGTGCGCGCAGGAACTGCAGCAGCAAAAATCAAGCAGGCAGGCCCGCCGTGAGATGGTTCGCCTGCTCCATGCCGACGGACAAAGTGCTCACCAGATTGCTCGCCAGCTGCGCACCACCCATACCACTGTCTTGCGCGATCTGAAGGAAATCCAAGGAGAGAATCATGGCTGAGCCTACGGGAAATCTGTTGATTGGCAAGGGCGAACAGCTCTTCGAAAACGGTGACTGGTCGGGATCAAGCCGGAAGAAGCCGCTGCCCTACACAATCGAGCATCAGCGCTCCCTCTTGGGGCCGACGCTGGACAAACTGGCCCAGACTGCGCTGCACCAGGATCCGAAACTTGCCCCGCGCAGAGAAATTGCCGCCAAGCTCACCATCCATCCTGAATTTCTGGCCAAGAGCTATTTTCCTGAGTCGTTGTTGAAAAACACTGGGTTGAGGCTTTTGGGGTCGCGCGCTGTCGATGTTACGCCGCGCAAGATGGTGTACGGAAAGCCACCAAAGCGTATGCCGACCGCCACGCTCATCGTGGCGGGCACCGCTGAAAACTTTGTAAGGGCATCAGCGTTGCTTGCCGACGCTGCGACACCCAAGACGGTGCAGGATGGCTTTGCTCGTTTGGAGAGCATTGATCCGTTTTTGCCGCAGGATCGTAAACAGGGGCTGGATTTCACGAAGTTTGATGGCGGAGTTGAGGTTGTGCTGCACGCCGCAGTCCACGATCCGGATATCAACCGTGCCTTCTTTGACCTCGCGCGGGGGCTGAACGCCCGCTTCGATGATCGGCGCGCCAGGACAATTGGTGGGTTGACCTTCTTGCCGTTGCAGATCGGAGCAGACGCTGCGCGGGAATTTGTCGGCGTCATCGAATCCTTCACCCATTTGCGGGCCGTTCGCAACATGCCGGTTCTGACCGATGATCCCATCGCTCCGGATCAGGGGCTAACCCGATCGCTGGCGTTCGCCCCGTCGCTTCCTGAGGCGGCGGCCATGGATGAGTCTCTCAGGGCTGTGATTTTCGACGGTGGTTTCACCCCGAAACTGTTGCCGTGGGTGAACGCGCTCAATGCACCGGATCTGGCTGCGGCCGAGCCTAGTCATTTGGAGCACGGCCAAGCGGTAACGTCGGCCTTCCTTTTTGGCGCCATTGGGCCGACGCAGCACACTATTGCGCCGCCTTACTGCAACGTCGACCATGTGCGGGTGCTTCCCAGTACCTCGGGCGACATGCAGGCTGCCGACGTTATCGACAGGATCATCAGCACCCTGCAGGCAGCGCGGGATAGCGGGTATCCCTATGCGCTTGCGAATTTGAGCCTGGGGCCTCGTGTTCCTATTCTGGATGATGATCCTCACGAGTGGACAGTGCGGCTGGACGACTTCCTGTCTTTGGGAGATCTGTTCATGACCGTGGCAGTGGGCAACGATGGTGACCAGGGCACGGATCTGGGGCGTATTCAGCCGCCCGGAGATGCTGTCAATGCCTTTGCGGTGGGCGCCAGTGATGATCACCACGGCAAGGCGGCGCGGGCTTTTTATAGTTGCGTGGGGCCAGGTCGTAGCCCCGGTTTGGTCAAACCCGACGCGGTGGCCTTCGGCGGATCAGCCACTAACCTGATGCGTATTGTCGATCCTGCTTCTCGCGTCATCCGCCATCGTGCCGGGACCAGCTATGCAGCGCCTCTGGCCTTGCGGCTGGCTGCAGGCGTACGGGCGACAGTGCATGAGCCGATCGATCCGATCATGCTACATGCCTTGCTGGTTTCACGCGCGCAGTTCAATCCGCACAGGCATGATCAGACAGAGGTCGGCTGGGGGGTGCTTCCCGCCGATATCGATGGCATTCTCTATTCGCCTGAGGACGAAGTCGTGGTCATGTATCAGGGCCTTATTGCAAAGGGAGCGCCCTTGAAGGCCAAGATTCCGCTGCCGTCAGGATTGCCGCCGGAACTCAGGATCATCATTGGGGCAACGTTTGCCTATCGGGCTCCTGTGGATCCGGCCCACCCCGTGAGCTATACCAGGGCGGGCCTCGAGATCCGTTTCCAGCCAAATGGGAAAAAGTCGAAGAGTTTTTTCAGCAAAACTAAGTTCGATGCAGAGCAGACCCTGCGGGGGGATGCACTGAAATGGGAGACTTGCAGGCATCATCAGCGCAGCATCGAGGTCAGCGAAATGACTGATCCCTGCTTCGTGATCCGTTATCAGGGGCGCGACGAGGGGGCCCCTGATGCAGACGTCTTAAAAGACGCGGATGGCGAACCGTTACCCGTCGAGCAGCAGCCGAGCGCGCTCCCCTTTGCGTTGATCGTCCGCATCAAGGTGCCCGAGGTGAATGATCTTTCCGCGCGCGTACTCAATCAATTCAATGTACTTAGCAGGGTCATGCTGCGCGCGCAAATTCAGACGTAAGTGTGCCATCGGAAGCAAGCCTGGGCGCGCAGTGGGATTTCTTACTGAGCATGTTGGATTAAGGACCAAAACCCAAACCTTTTGAGCCGCCCCAGAAGACCCCGCTGCGATATGGTTCAAAATCGTTGTTTTGGATTTTGAGCTAGGTTAATATGTGAGCCATAGATTTTGATCCACATAGGGGCCTGCCATGTCCGCCATCGTCGCCTACACCCGCGTCTCCACTGACGACCAGACCTGCGAGAACCAGCGCCGCACCATCTCGGCCCGCTACGCCGTAAGCAAGTGGTTTTCTGACGATGGGGTGTCGGGCGCTGTCGCCGCGACTCAGCGGGCCGCCCTTTCGGCGTTGCTCGCCTACGTGCGGGAGGGGGATGTGGTCGTGGTGGCTGCAATCGACCGCCTCGGCCGAAATACCCTGGATGTGTTGAGCACGGTGGAGGCCCTCAAGGACAAGGGTGCTTCGGTCGTCTCGATGCGGGAGGGCTTCGATCTGGCAACGCCTGCGGGGAAGCTCATGCTGACCATGCTGGCCGCCGTAGCGGAGCTGGAGCGGGAGAATATCAAGGCGCGGCAGATGGCAGGCTTGGAGCGAGCAAGGGCGGAAGGTCGGCCCCTAGGTCGGAAGAAGACCATTGATGATGCCGATGTTCGAGCCTGGCGGACCGAGAAGGGGGCCAGCATCAAGGCGACGGCTGAGCATTTCGGTATCTCGGCCGCAAGCGTGAAGCGCGCATGTGTGCCGGCCTGCTGAGTGTCTGTCTCGGTGGTCGTTTCTTTGAACTGCATCCTCAGCAGCCTTCAGGCGCGAATGGAGAGCGATGGGCCTTGCAGCTTCAGGCGGCCGAGAGGTCGTGGTTTAACCGTGACGGTATTTTTGACGGTACTTATCACAGATCTAATTGAAAGATCCGCATATTTAAAGGGTTTTCAGTTGCTATTGGATTCCTGTCGGGGGACCACACTGCTGTATCACGCAGTGTCAGGTAGAAGCAGAAGCACACGAAGAAGCCCGCGATTGCGGGCTTTTTTGTTGCTCAGGGGTATCTGCAGTGTCAGGAGCCCTTACCGAATCGCACGCATTCTGGGGGCCTTTCCGGGGGCCCTTGAGAGGCCCCCAGCACTGAGCGATAAAAAGGGCCCCCATGTCCCTGGCTGATACCGCCATCCGCAAGGCTCTCCCAGCCGACAAGCCCTACAGGCTGTCCGCGGAGACTTTGAGTTACATAGAGGCCTGCCGTGTCCGCCATCGTTGCCGGTTCCCGTGTCTCCACTGATGTTCAGACCTGCGAGAGCCAGCGCAGCACCATCTCGGCCTGCTACGCCGTAGGCAAGTGGCTTTCGGGTGATGGGGTGTCGGGTTCGGTCGCTGCTACCTGGCGTGAAGGTCTCGCAGCGCTTCTTGCCTACGTGCGGGACGGGACGGCTTCGATCTGTCCACGCCTGCGGGCAAGCTCGTGCTCACCATGCTGGCGGCCGTTGCCGAACTGGAACGGGGAATATCAAGGCGCGCCAGAGCGCTGGACTGAAGCGGGCGCGGGTCGAAGGCAAGCACCTCGGCCGCAGGAGAACGGGGGATGACTCGGCCGTGATGGCTTGGCGAGTTTAGAACTCCGCAAGCATCAAGGCGACGACCGAGCACCTCAAGATCTCGGTCGTGCGCGTGAAGCGTGCTTGCACGAAGGGCTGACTTGACGTCCGCCGCGAGCGGGAGAGCCTAATGGGTGATGAACGGCACGACGTCATGGGCGTGCTTTTTGGCCAGTTTAGCGGCCTTTTTTTCCTTTGGGTTCATGACGGGTTGCTTCTTCGTTTCCTTGTTGCTCTTCTTCACTTTGTTCATGACAGTACTCCTGACAGGTCCAATCAAACGCTGGACGCAAAGTCACTATAGGCTGAAGAAGGGCTGAAAACCGCTATGGGAAAAATATAGCTTGCCCATGTCGTGCATTAATGAGGGGGGCTTTGCAGCCAGCCTGCGCGAAGCAAGGCAGTTTGCTGCCCAAAGCCAGTAGGGCGGGGGAGAAGTCCGGCGGGGTCAAGGTCGGCAGGTTCGGGATGAGCCTGCGGGATGAATCCCGTCGTGAATGAGCAGCAAGGTCGTCAGGCTGCCTTTCTGAGCAGGATATAGGCCGGGCTCTGCGCTGCATTGGGGGAGTTCGGGCATACCTGACCAATCGCATCGTCGAGACATTGCTTTGCGCATTTGGCGCAGCGACCACACTCTTCCGTCACGCCCAGTTGTTCGCGGAGATCACGAAGGCGACGTGCTCCGCCGTGGACGGCGGTTTCGATGTGCTTTTCGGTCACTGCGCGGCAGACGCATACATACATTGTCGTATTTCCTTCAAACCGTACTGGGTACTGTCCGCGGCGGCTGGAGCGCTCAGTCGCGTTGGAACGGATTCGAGCGGCCCGTTTACTTGGTGAGGATCAGTTTGCCTGTTCGCGTTGCTCTCAACGCATAAACCATGCCCTCATGCTCGATGAACACGCAGGCGCGATTGTTGAAGAGTTCCTTGCTGCGGATCGGTGCATCAAGCTCTCCTGCGGGAGGCCGGGCGGGCGGCGTGGTGCCGGGCGTATCGGGGAGGGGGGCTGATCGTTCCACGGGTGTTGAAATAGAATGCGAATAATTCGTATTTAACTAGTGCTGGGGCGGCAAGTCAACAGCTTTGATGGTGGTGGGGCTTTTGTCGTACCTCGAGCCCGTGCCCGGCGCGCTGCGGGCTGGATGTGTCGGGCCAGCGAGGGGGCTGACAGCGGTCCGGTGCAGGGCGGGTGCCGCGTCGTAGGGCTTGCCGGGTACAATGCAAGGTTTTCCGCAAGCCTTCCAGCCGCTCCGAAATGCCACTTATCACTCTTGATGACGCCTGCCTTGCATTTGGACACGTAGCCTTGTTGGACAAGGCCGCCTTTCAGCTCGACCCCGGCGAGCGGGTGGCGCTGATCGGGCGTAACGGCAGCGGCAAGTCCAGCCTGCTCAAGACCCTCGCGGGCCAGGCCAGCCTGGATGATGGGCGACTCTGGCGGCAGCCCGGGGCGCGGATTGCCTATGTGCCCCAGGAGGCCGATTTTCCGCTGGAGCGGAGCGTCTTTGACACTGTTGCCGATGGTCTGGGGGAGGTCGCCTCGCTGCTGGTGGACTATCACGCGGCCATGATCGCGGTGGCCGACGATGCCAGTGAGGCTGCCCTGAGCCGCCTCGAAACCCTGCAGCACCGTGTCGAGGAGGCTCAGGCCTGGCGTATGGAGCAGCGGGTGGAGCAGGTGCTGGCGCAGCTCAAGCTCTCGGGCGAGGCCATCACCGGCAGCCTGTCGGGCGGTGGTATCAAGCGTGTCGCACTGGCCCGTGCCCTGGTGGGCGAGCCGGAGATGTTGCTGCTCGACGAGCCGACCAACCACCTCGACATCGATGGCATCCTGTGGCTGGAGGAACTGATCAGGAGCTTCCCCGGGGCGGTCGTGGTGATCACCCACGACCGGGTGTTCCTGGACAACATCACGACCCGTATCGTCGAGCTCGACCGCGGGATACTCAACAGCTATCCGGGCCGTTTCAGTGACTACCAGGCCCGCAAGGCAGAGCAGCTCGATGCGGAAGAGAAGGCCAATGCCCGCTTCGACAAGCTGCTGGCGCAGGAGGAGGTCTGGATCCGCAAGGGCGTGGAGGCCCGGCGTACCCGCAATGAAGGCCGGGTGCGCCGCCTGGAATCCCTGCGGCGCGAACGCAGTGCCCGTCGCGATCGTTTCGGGAACGTCAAGCTGGCCCTCGACCGGGGCGACGGCAGCGGGCAGATGGTGGCGGAGCTCGAGAACGTCGAAAAGCACTTTGGCGATCGTTGCATCGTGCGGGATTTTTCGACGCGCATCCTGCGTGGCGACCGGATCGGCCTGGTGGGCTCGAACGGTGCCGGCAAGACGACACTGCTCAAATTGATCCTGGGCGAGCTCGAGCCGGATGCCGGCCGGATCCGCCGGGGCACGCGCCAGACGGTAGCCTACTTCGACCAGCTGAGGGCCCAGCTCGATCCCGAGGCGCCGCTGACCGAAGTCATCAGCCCGGGCTCCGACTACGTGGAGATTGCCGGCCACCGGACTCACATCATCGGTTACCTGGGTGACTTCCTGTTCTCGCCGCAGCGCGCCCGCTCACCGGTGAAGTCCCTATCGGGCGGCGAGCGCAACCGCCTCCTGCTGGCGCGCCTGTTCGCCCGTCCGGCCAACGTGCTGGTGCTGGATGAGCCGACCAACGATCTCGACATCGAGACCCTGGACCTGCTTGAAGACTTGCTGGCCCAGTACGACGGTACGGTGTTCCTGGTCAGCCACGACCGGGCATTTCTGGACAACGTGGTGACCCAGGTGATCGCCGCCGAGGGCGACGGTTGCTGGAAGGAATACGCGGGGGGGTACGAGGACTGGCTGAGGGTCCGCCCGGCCGTAGCCACGGCGGCGCCCGCCACACCCAAGCCGGCGCCCGTGCGCAAGGAGGCCCCGGTGGCGGTGGCTGCCAAGCCGGTGAAGCTGTCCTGGAAGGAGCAGCGTGAGCTGGACGCGCTGCCGGACCGCATCGCCCAGCTGGAAGAGGAGCAAGGGGTGATCCAGGCGCGTCTCAATGATCCGGCGACCTACAAGGATGCGGGCCAGGACGTGCCAAGCATGAACGCCCGGCTGCAGGCCATCGACGACGAACTCGAGGCGGCCATGCTGCGCTGGGAAGAGCTGGAGTCGCGGGCCGCCGGCAAATAGGCCGGCGCCGCCTTCAGGCCATGGGGGGCGGCGTGGCCGTGGACAGCGGCGGCAGGGCGCCTTCTGCCTTGCCACCGGCCTGGAGCAGGGTTTCTATGGCCTCGTGGGGCGCCGCCAGGCGATGCAGCAGGTGCTCCCGGCCGATATGCAGCAGCTCCTCGATGGCCGCCAGATCGTCGGGGATCGCGGGGTTGTCCCAGCCCTGGGCCGTATGGCGGGCCAGGCTGTTGGCCAGTTGTACGGTGCGCACGCGGGGGTTCTGGATCTGCCGCTCGTCCATCATGGAGATCAGCAGCTCCGGCAGGTGCCACTCCCGGACCAGCGCCAGGTGCAACTCCTTTGCCGAGAAGTTGAACACGGCCCGCTGGGCGGCGCTGGAGCGCAGGTTCTTGTCCATGCGCTGCAGATCATAGACTTGCTGGGTCAGCTCCGGGGCGAAGCACCAGCACAGGATGTCGGTCACTTCGTGGAGCAGGGCCGCCACGGTGATCTCATCCACATCGAGGTCATGACGCACGATGGCCCAGTCGCGGGCATAGTGCGCAGCGCGGCGCGCCCGGCCGATCACCTTCAGGACACCTACCAGGGCGTGGGTGTGGCCGGAAAGCTGGCTCTCAATGGTCGGCAGATCGGAGAACTCCCGCAGAAACGGCGAGATCCCCATCATCATGATGGCGCGTTCTATCGTCGTGATGTCGTGGTTCTGGCGTGCCCGCCGGTGCTGCTCGATATGGATCAGCACCTTGAGTGTCATCATGGGATCGCTCAGCACCAGGGCCGCGACCGTTCGGCCGTTGATGCTGTCCTCCATCTCCCGCATGGCCTGCAGTTCCTTGACCGTGTGCTTGAGAACGGGGATGGCCTCCCGGCTCAGAAAGCTGTTGTAGGACTCGATACTGTCCAGCGGGCTATTGATGAGGGTCATGGTCGATGTCCGGCGGGCGATGTTTCCATTTACGGCACGGCGCCTCGTGGATTGAGCGCTGTCGGCACCTCCCGGAATCGACGGTCGGTGCCAGCGCTATAATCGGGCCACAAACAACAAGGGCGCCCCCGGGTGCCTGCTGACGAGGAGAAATGCATGTCCAGCGCAGTGTCCCCCTTCAAGGCGTTCGTGATTCGCCAGGATGAGAACCGCAAGGTCGTTTCGGCCATGGAAACCCTCGCGGTCGATGCGCTCGACGCGGGCGAGGTTCTTGTCAAGGTGGCTTACTCCAGTGTGAATTACAAGGATGCGCTGGCCGCGACCGGCGCGGGCAAGATCATCCGGCGCTTTCCCTGCGTGGGCGGGATCGACCTTTCGGGCACGGTGGTGGAGAGCAGCGACCCGCGCTTCAAGGCGGGTGACGAGGTGATCGCCACCAGTTTCGACATCGGCGTTGCCCATCACGGCGGCTACGCGGAGTACGCCCGCATCCCGGCCGGCTGGGTGGTGCCCTTGCCCGCCGGTCTCAGCCTGTTCGACGCCATGGCGCTTGGCACTGCGGGCTTCACCGCCGCGCTGGGAGTCGTGCGCATGGAGGACAACGGCCTGCGCCCCGAGAATGGCCCGGTGATCGTCACCGGCGCAAGCGGCGGTGTTGGCGGGCTGGCCATCGACATGCTGGCCGGCCTGGGCTATCACGTCGTCGCACTGACCGGCAAAGCCCATGAAGAGGACTACCTGAAGTCCCTCGGTGCGGCAGAGATCAAGCTACGCGATACCATCGACCCGGCCAAGACCCGTCCGCTGGATGCCGGCCTGTGGGCGGGGGCGGTGGATAACGTTGGCGGTGACATTCTGGCCTGGGTGCTGTCCACCATGAAACAGGCGGGCACCGTGGCGAGCATCGGCAACGCTCAGAGCATCCAGTTGCCCACCACCGTCTTCCCCTTCATTTTGCGTGGCGTCAGCCTGCTTGGCATTGATTCCGGCTACATGGGCTTCCCGACGCGTGCCCGGGTATGGGACAGGTTGGCGACGGACCTGAAGCCGCGGCATCTGGCGTCCATGACCCGCAGTGTGCCCTTTGCCGAGTTGCCTGGCGTCTTCGACGACTTCATCGCCGGCCGGGTCAAGGGGCGCACGGTGATTGCCGTTAATGGCTAGAGTCACTCTTGAGCGAGCCCAGCATGAATGAAGACAGCGATCAGGCCCTGCCGCGGGTCTTGATCATCGATGATTCCCGGATGGTGCGTGCGTCCATCATCCGGCATGTGCGGGATCGCTTCGAGGTGCGGGAAGAAGCGGATGGGGAGGCTGGCTGGCAGACCCTGATGGTGGACCCGACGATTCAGGCGGTGATCACCGACATCGGCATGCCCCGCCTGGATGGCTACGGCTTGCTGGAGCGCATCCGCACGTCCCGCATCTCCCGCATCAACACGCTGCCGGTGGTGGTGATCTCGGGCGACGACGAGCCCGAGGTGAGGGTCAAGGCCAAGAGTGCCGGGGCCACCGACTTCATCTCCAAGAGCATCGGCAACGTCGAGTTGCTCGCCCGCCTCGAGGCGCTGACCCAGCTGGCCCGAACTCAGCGGGACCTGGAGGAGAGCAGGGCGGCGCTGGCCACCGCGAGCCCGGTCGACCCCTCGTCCGGGCTGGTGACGCCGTCCTATCTGCATTACCACGCGGCCCAGGAGCTGTCCCTGGCTCAGCGCCGCCATGGCGACCTGTCGGTGATGGTCATCGAGATCGATCAGTTCGACACGCTGGTGGCCCGTTACGGTGCCCATGTGGCGCAACTGATCAACCGCAAGCTGTCGAAGATCCTGGCCACCAAGCTGCGCCAGGAAGACAGCGTGGCCGAACTGGCGCCGGCCCGCTTCGCCGTGGTATCGCCCAGCACCAACATGGAGGGGGCCTGTGCCTTCGCCATGCGCCTGCGCACGGCCATCGACCACATCGTGATGACCTACCGCGAAGAGCGGATCCGCATCCAGATCACCATCGGCCTGGCGGCCACCGAGCCCGGCAAGAACCAGACCGTCAGCCACCTCATCGGCCTGGCGGTGCAGCGCATTGCCGCGGGTCGGGCGGCAGGCGGCAACCGGGTCATGGGCGAGCAGGGTGAGATCACGCAGGACATGGTGCCCGCCGGCACCCGGTCGCCGGTCAGCATTGACCAGTATTTGCTGCAACTACGCACCGCCGGCCTGGATCCGCGGCTGCGCAAACAACTTCCGGATGCCATACGGACACTCTTGCCCCTGCTGGAATTGATAGAATCCGAGTTCTCCGCCGGTCTGCCGCTTGCCACCCTCGCACGCGTCGCAGAAGCCGTGCAGGGGAATGCAGCACCCAAAAATGAATAAAAAGGCGGGCGCCATGACGCAACGCCATCAACGGCAGTGGTTTGACTATTCAAAAAGGGAGAGGACCCATGGCTTCATACAAGGAATTTCACCAGCGCTCCATTGAAGACCGCAACGGCTTCTGGGGTGAGCAGGCCCAGCTGATCCACTGGAACAAGCAGCCCGAACAGATCTACGATTTTTCCAAGCCGCCCTTCGTCAAGTGGTTCGTCGGCGGCGAGACCAACCTCTGCTACAACGCAGTCGACCGTCACGCGGAAACCAACCCGAACGGCAAGGCGCTGGTTTACATCTCCACCGAGACCGACGAGGAGAAGATCTACTCCTTCTCCGAACTGCGCACCGAAGTCATGCGCATGGCGGCGATCTACCAGGAACTCGGCGTCAAGAAGGGTGACCGCGTCCTGATCTACATGCCGATGATCGCCGAAGCCTGCTTCGCGATGCTGGCGTGCACCCGCATCGGTGCCATCCACTCGGTGGTTTTCGGCGGCTTCGCCTCCCACTCCCTGGCCACCCGTATCGACGATGCCAAGCCCACCGTGATCGTGTCGGCCGATGCCGGCATGCGTGGCGGCCGTCCGGTGCCCTACAAGCACCTCCTGGACGAAGCCATCAGTCTGGCCGAGCACAAGCCCGCCAAGGTCCTGATGGTCAATCGTGGCCTCGACAAGGACATGGCCGTGGTCGCCGGTCGCGACGAAGACTACGCCACCCTGCGCACCAAGCACCTGGATGCCAATGTGCCCGTTACCTGGCTGGAAGCTTCCGAGCCCAGCTACATCCTGTACACCTCCGGCACCACCGGCAAGCCCAAGGGCGTGCAGCGCGACACCGGCGGCTACGCGGTGGCGCTGGCCGCGTCGATGAAGCACATCTACTGCGGCAACGCCGGCGAGACCTTCTTCTCCACCTCCGACATCGGCTGGGTGGTGGGGCACAGCTACATCATCTACGGCCCCCTGATCGCCGGCATGGCCACGATCATGTATGAAGGCACGCCGCTGCGTCCCGACGCCGGCATCTGGTGGAAGATCTGTCAGGATCAGGAAGTCACCGTGATGTTCAGCGCGCCCACCGCCATCCGCGTGCTCAAGAAGCAGGACCCGGCGTTGCTCAAGAAATACGACCTCTCCAGGCTGCGCGCCCTGTACTGCGCCGGCGAGCCGATGGATGAGACCTCCCACCAGTGGATGATGGACGAGCTGGGCATCCCGGTCATCGACCACTACTGGCAGACCGAGACCGGCTGGGCCATGCTGTCGCTGATGCCTGGTGTCGAGAAGCACGATGTACAGCTCGGCTCCCCCGGTTTCCCGGTGTATGGCTACGACGTGCGCCTGTTCCGCGACGATGGTTCGGAGTGCGGTCCCAATGAGAAGGGCATCGTCGGCGTGGTGCCGCCGCTGCCGCCCGGCTGCCTGTCCACCATCTGGGGTGATGACAAGCGCTTCGTGTCCACCTACTTCACGCTGTTCCAGGAGCCGCAGGTGTATTCCAGCTTCGACTGGGGTATCAAGGACGATGCCGGCTATTACAAGATCCTTGGCCGCACCGATGACGTGATCAACGTCGCCGGCCACCGTCTTGGCACCCGCGAGATCGAGGAGGCCGTGCAGGCCCACCCCGCGATTGCCGAAGTGGCTGTTGTGGGCGTGGCCGATCAGCTCAAGGGCCAGATGCCCATGGCCTTCGCCGTGGTCAAGGATCCGGCCAGCGTGGATACCGCCGAAAAGGTTGCTGCCCTGGAAAAGGCGGTCATGAAGCTGGTCGATGGCAGCCTCGGCGC
The DNA here is from genome assembly GCF_012927165.1 of Zoogloea dura. Classification (GTDB taxonomy): domain Bacteria; phylum Pseudomonadota; class Gammaproteobacteria; order Burkholderiales; family Rhodocyclaceae; genus Zoogloea; species Zoogloea dura. Next base: position 523,691 of record NZ_JABBGA010000001.1, on the reverse strand, counting down.
GATTGCCCGTCCGGCCCGCGTACACTTCATCTCCGGTCTGCCCAAGACCCGCTCCGGCAAGATGCTGCGCCGCTCCATCCAGGCACTGGCGGAAGGCCGTGACCCGGGCGATCTGACCACCATCGAGGATCCGAGCACCCTCGAGCAGATCAGGGCTGCGCTGACGACCTGAGGCTTTTTACGAAGCAAGTGAAAATGGCCAACCGGGCGACCGGTTGGCCATTTTGATTTTTGGGGATCCGTGGTGTCTGCCGTATCAGCACGCGGCGTGCAGTACTCTCGTGGGGGAATCAGACCAGGCCGTCGAACAGCTGGACCTGAACCGTCTCACCGGGCACCACATCACCCCGGTGCTCGTGGAGGACGATGAAGCAGTTTGCCTCCGACATCGAGCGCAGGATCCCCGAGCCCTGGGCCGAGGCCGAACGGACCTGCCATTGGCCGTCTTCCAGGTACAGCCGGCCGCGCAGGAACTCCTTGCGGCCGGACAGCTTGCGGATCGGGCTGGTACAGCTCGCCTGCATCAAGGGGCGCTGGGGCAGCGGATCCTGGCCGGCAACGCGGAGCAGGGCGTCCATCACGAATTGGTAGTAGGTGACCATCACGGCCACCGGGTTGCCCGGCAGGCCGAACATCCAGGTGTCGCCGATCTTGCCGAAGGCCATGGGGCGGCCGGGCTTGATGTCGATCTTCCAGAAGCTCACCTCGCCGAGGCGGGCCATCAGTTCGCGAATGAAGTCCGCTTCACCGACCGATACCCCGCCGGTGGTCAGGACTACGTCCGAACAGGCGGCAGCATTGCGGAAGGCCGCCTCGAGCTCGTCGGGACGGTCCGGGATCACGCCCATGTCCACCAGCTCGCAGCCCAGGCGCGTCAGGGCTCCATGCAAGGTGTAGCGGTTGGAGTCATAGACCTCGCCGGGGGCAAGGGGGCGGCCGATGGTGGCCAGCTCATCGCCGGTCGAGAAGAACGCGACCCGCAGGCGGCGGGTGACACACACCTCGGCCAGCCCCAGGGATGCCGCCAGACCCAGTTCGGCCGGGCCCATCAGCTTGCCGCGGGGGATGGCCACGGCACCCTCCGCCAGGTCCTCACCCGCGCGGCGCACGTTCTGCCCCTTGCGGATGCCGGCCGGTACCACCACCGTGTTGCCTTCGGTGCGGACGATCTCCTGCACGACGATGGTGTCAGCACCCATCGGCATGACGCCGCCGGTCATGATGCGCACCGCCTGTCCTGCGCCAACCATGCCGGAGAAGCCGCGTCCGGCAAAGGCGGTGCCGACGACCTGCAGATGCACTTCGCCGTCGCCTGAGAGGTCTTCGGCCCGCACGGCATAGCCGTCCATGGCCGAATTGTCGTGGGCTGGCACATTGCACGGTGCGATGACGTCGGCGGCCAGGATGCGTCCCAGGGCCGCGCGGATGGCCACCTTTTCCCAGCCGGAAAGGGGCGTGACGGTACTCAGGATGATCTGCCGGGCTTCGTCCACCGACAGGGTCTTGCGGGCGCCCGGCGAGGCGCAGCCATTGTCCACACTCATGTAAGGCTCCGGATCAAGGTGAGCCCGATTAATAGCACACTCGCCGGCCCTCGCGCATTGACCTGGTCAAGGCCGTTTCGAATGACGCGGCGCGTATTGACAAGCGTTGGTTGCGGGATAAGCATCCGGAGGTGGTTTAACCATGCCCCTTTTGGCGGGGTGAGGTCGAACTGGATGGAGAATGACCCGGAGGCCGCCAGCCGCAGGCAACTGCGAGCCGATGATCCAGCAGTGATCGCGCCTACCGGTCCAGAAATCAACGAGGAGGAGTCGATCGATGTGGAAATCCCTGCACATTGACCCCAAGAAGTGCACCGGCTGCCTGCAGTGTGAAATGGCATGTTCGGTCGAGCACACCGGGGTCATCAATCCGTCCAAGTCCCGCATCAAGGTTTTCAGTTTCGAAACCGAGGGGCGCAAGGTTCCCTATACCTGTACCCAATGCACCGAGGCCTGGTGCCTCAATGCCTGTCCGGTCGATGCGATCCGTATCGACGCAGCCACTGGCGCCAAGGAGGTCCATGACGATGTCTGCGTGGGCTGCAAGGTGTGCACCATTGCCTGTCCCTTCGGAACGGTGAATTACAACCAGGACACCGGCAAGGTCCAGAAATGCGACCTGTGTGGCGGCGATCCGGCCTGTGCCACCGCCTGTCCCACCGGCGCGATCACTTATGTGGATGCCGACTGGACCGGCCTTGACCGCATGCGTGCGTGGGCCGCCCGCGCCAATACGGCCGTTTCGGAATAAGGGGAGAGACCATGGGCTGGAACAGGAAAGTACTGCGGGTCAACCTCACCGAAGGGACCTGCACGGAAGAGCCGTTGAACATGCAGTGGGCCGACGAGTATCTCGGGTCGCGGGGGCTGGCCACCAAGTACCTGGTGTCGGAGATCGACCCGAAGGTCGATCCCTTGTCGCCCGAAAACAAGATGATCATGTCCACCGGGCCGCTGACCGGCACGCCGGCCTCCACCGGCGGGCGCTACACGGTCGTCACCAAGGGGCCGCTGACCGGCGCCATTGCCTGCTCGAACTCAGGCGGCTTCTTCGGCGCCGAGATGAAATTTGCCGGCTGGGACATGATCATTCTGGAGGGGCGCTCGCCCACGCCGGTCTACCTCTACGTCGAGAACGACAAGGCCCAGCTCATCGACGCATCCGACCTGTGGGGCAAGAGCTGCTGGGAGACGGAGGAGGCCATCAAGCACCACCACCAGGATCCTCTGGTGCGCGTGTCGTCCATCGGCCTCGCCGGCGAAAACCAGGTCTTGTTCGCCTGCATCGTCAATGATCTGCACCGCGCTGCCGGCCGTTCCGGAGTGGGTGCGGTGATGGGCTCCAAGAATCTCAAGGCGGTGGCCCTGCGTGGCACGAAGGGCGTGTCCGGCATCAAGGACATGAAGGCCTTCATGAAGATCACCGCCGAGAAGAAGAAGGTGCTCGCCGACAACGCCGTCACCGGGCAGGGCCTGCCGAAGTTCGGCACCCAGGTGCTGATGAACGTGATCAACGAGATGGGCGCCTTGCCCACCCGCAACCACAAGGACGTGCAGTTCGAGGACGCTGGCAAGATCTCCGCCGAGGCGATGCACGAAAAGCGGCCCACTGACGGCAAGACCCACCTGGTGACCAACGCCGCATGCTTTGGCTGCACGATCGCCTGCGGACGCATCTCCGAGATTGACAAGGGGCACTTCACCGTGGTCAACAACCCCAAGTACTGGGGGGCGTCCGGCGGCCTGGAATACGAGGCGGCCTGGGCCCTCGGCGCGGCCAACGGGGTGGGCGACCTGGAGGCCCTGCAGTACGCCAACCTACTGTGCAACGAGCAGGGCATGGACCCGATCTCCTTCGGTGCCACCATCGGTGCGGTGATGGAGCTCTACGAGATGGGCATCCTCACCAAGGAGCAGATCGGCATCGAGGCGGAGTTCGGCTCGGCCGAGGCACTGGCCCGCCTGACCGAAATGACCGCACGGGGCGAAGGCTTCGGCAAGGAGATCGGCCAGGGCTCGCGCCGGCTGTGCACCCAGTACGGCCACCCGGAGCTGTCCATGACCGTCAAGGGGCAGGAGTTCCCGGCCTATGACGCCCGTGGCATCCAGGGCATGGGCCTGACCTACGCCACGTCCAACCGGGGCGCCTGTCACCTGCGTTCCTACACCGTGGCCTCCGAAGTGCTGGGCATCCCGGTCAAGACCGATCCGCTCACCACCGAGGGCAAGCCCGAACTGGTCAAGGCCTTCCAGGACGCCACGGCGGTCTTCGACGCGGCGGGGATCTGTGTCTTCACCTCGTTCGCGTGGACACTGGCCGACGTACAGCCGCAGATTGAAGCCGCCTGCGAAGGCGACTGGTCGATGGACAAGCTCAATGAAATGGGTGAGCGCATCTGGAACATGGAGCGCCTCTTCAACAACGCGGCTGGCCTGACCCGCAAGGACGATGACCTGCCGCCGCGTCTCAAGACCGAGCCCGCCAAGGTGGGGCCGGCCAAGGGGCTGGTCAGCGGCATCGACAAGATGCTGCCGGAGTACTACAGCATCCGTGGCTGGACGGAAGAGGGTGTTCCCACCGCCGCCACGCTGGCACGCCTGGGGCTCTGACCTGACGCTCGCCTGCCGATGCCGTCCCGCGGGGCGGCATCGGCACAATCCTGTTTCGAGGAATCACCCATGAAACACCTAATCCTGGGCAATGGCCCGGCAGGCGTGGTGGCGGCCGAGACCCTGCGCAAGGCGGCCCCCCGCGACGAGATCGTGATGGTGGGCAGCGAGGACGAGCCGTCCTATTCACGCATGGCCATCCCCTATCTGCTGGAAGGCAATATCGACGAATCGGGGACCTGGCTGCGCAAGACACCAGACCATTTTGATCGTCTCGGGGTGCGCCAGTTGCGCGGCCGTGCGGTGGCGGTCGATACGCAGCAAGGCAAGGTGCTGTTTGCCGACGGTCATTTCGAGACCTACGATCGGCTGCTCGTGGCGACGGGCTCCCATCCGGTGCGGCCACCCATTCCCGGCGTGGATCTGCCGGAAGTGCAGACCTGCTGGACCCTCGCCGATGCCCGTGCCATCGCCAGCCACGCAAAGCCTGGTGCGCGTGTGCTGCAGCTGGGGGCCGGCTTCATCGGCTGCATCATCATGGAAGCCCTGGCCAAGCGCGGTGTGTCCCTCACCGTGGTGGAGATGGGCGACCGCATGGTGCCGCGCATGATGACCCCCAAGGCAGGTGGCATGATCAAGCGCTGGGTCGAGGAAAAGGGCATCCGGGTTGTCACTTCCGCAGGCGTGGAGCGTATTGAACGTGCCGATGGCGGTGATGCCCCCCTGCTGGTGAGCCTGTCCACCGGCGACAAGCTGCCTTGCGATCTGGTCATCGTCGCTGCTGGGGTGGCGCCCAACGTGGCCTTCCTGGATGCGACTCCGGTGCATGTGGCCAAGGGCGTGCTCGTGGACGCCCGTATGGAAACCTCGGTGCCGGGCATCTTTGCGGCGGGTGACGTGGCCGAGGCTCCCGACCTGTTCACCGGTGCCCACTTGGTGTCGGCGATCCAGCCCAATGCGGCTGACCAGGCCCGTGTCGCGGCGATCAACATGGCCGGCGGTAACGGGCGAATGCCGGGTGTGCTGGCCATCAACGTGCTGGACACCCTGGGCCTGATCTCCACCTCCTTCGGCCAGTGGTGGGGAGACCCCGAAGGGCAGGGGGTCGAGCAGGTGGACGAGGCGGCCTTCCGCTACCTGAGCCTGCAGTTCAAGGGCGATGTGCTGATCGGTGCCACCTCTATCGGCATGACCCAGCATGTAGGCGCCTTGCGCGGCCTTATCCAGGGGCAGCTCAGGCTCGGTGCCTGGAAGGATCACCTGCTCAGCGCGCCCCAGCGCTTCTTCGAGGCTTACCTGGCGGCAACCCAGCCGGACGCGGTGGCCCGTCATCACCCGGTGGCCGCTTTCGCATGAGGGTCGTCTTCAAGCTCTTCGCGTCGCTGGCCGACCTCCTGCCGGCCGGGCGGCGCGGCAATATTGTGGAAATCGACGTGGCGCCCGAGACGACGGTGGGAGATCTGATCGTCCGTTACCGGGTGCCCGAGAAGAGTGCCCACCTGGTCCTGATAAACGGCCATTACATTCCGCCGGCCGCCCGTGCCGGACGGGTTCTGCAGGACGATGACGAGGTGGCCATCTGGCCGCCGATCGCCGGGGGCTAGATTTGGCTGCTCAGGCGAATGAAGATGCGAATGGCGGTTTCGTGAGGGAGCTGGGGGCGAGTCCGGCCGAATTCCAACGAGGCTTGTACCTGGCACTGCCCGGTGGCGTGTCTTCACCTGCGCCGCTGGTCTATCGGGTGGATGACGGCGAGGCCGTGCTCGAAGTGGCCCTCACCGCCATGCCAGACCGGCGCATCGGCCAGTTCTGCATTCCGGTGACCCGGGCCCGGCTGCGTTTCCTGGCCGGCGACACGCAGGCCTGCAGCCGGCTGCTGTCGCGCCTCGATCTGGCCATGCAGCGCGGAGGGGGCTGAACTGCGCTGCCGCCTTCCGATCCTCGCGCCTTCTCCGGCGCCTCTTTCCGACCATTCATGAACGCGTTCAGTCTCGCCATTTCCGAGGCTTTTGCCCTGCTCGCCGGTTTCGACCATCGCGTCGCCGAGATCGTCGGCCTGTCGTTGCAGGTCAGTGGCCTGGCGGTGTTGCTGGGCACCCTGATCGGTCTGCCGCTGGGCGCCTGCCTGGGCGTGGGGCGCTTCCGGGGGCGGCAACTCCTGGTGATCGCCCTCAATGGCTGCATGGGCCTGCCCTCGGTGGTGGTGGGGGTGGTGGTGTATCTGCTGCTGTCCCGCTCGGGGCCGCTAGGCGACCTCGGGCTGCTGTATTCCCCGACCGCCATGGTGCTGGCCCAGACGGTGCTGGTGGCGCCCCTGATGGCCGCCATCGCGCGCCAGACCATCGAAGATGCGTGGCACGACTACGAGGAAGAATTCCGGGTGCTGCGCCTGCGCTGGATCGACAGCGTGCGGGTGCTGCTCCACGACTGCCGCCACTCCCTGCTGGTGGCGGTACTGGCGGGCCTGGGGCGGGCCATGTCCGAGGTCGGCGCGGTGATGATCGTCGGCGGCAACATCGACCGCTCGACCCGTACCATGACCACTGCCATTGCCCTGGAAACCAGCAAGGGCGACCTGCCCCTGGCGGTGGCCCTGGGCCTGGTGCTGCTGGCGGTCATCCTCGTCCTCAACGGCCTTGCCCTGGTGGTGCGCCAGTGGGCGATGCGGCGCTATGCCTGAGCGGACGGCCATGAGCGATGCCGCGCCGATGTTTCCGTTGCGGGTGCGCGACTTGCGCTGGGAGGCGGGCGGAAGGGCCATCCTGGATGGTCTCGACCTGGACCTGGCAGGCGAGGGCATCACCATCCTGCTCGGCCCCAATGGTGCCGGCAAGAGCGTGCTGCTGCGCACCCTGTGCGGCTTGCTCGAACCGCAGGCCGGGACGATCGACTGGGGCGGTGGCCGGCGCCCGGAGTCCGGCGTGGCCATGGTCTTCCAGCATGCGCGGATGTTGCGCGACTCGGTGTGCGGCAACGTGGAGCTGGCCCTGCTGCCGGCGCGCCTGGCGGCGGGTGAGCGGAGGGAGCGGGCCCTGGCCGTGCTGGAGCGGGTCGGCCTGGCGCAGCGTGCCGCGGACAGCGCCCGGGCCCTGTCGGGGGGCGAGCGCCAGCGCCTGGCCCTGGCCCGCGCCTGGGTGACCCAGCCGCGCCTGCTGTTGCTGGATGAGCCGACCGCCAGCCTGGACCCTTCGTCGGTGGACCGCATCGAGCGCATCGTGCGCGAGATCCGCACCGAGGGTACCCGCATCCTCATGACCACCCACAACCTCGGCCAGGCCACGCGACTGGCCGACGACGTGGTTTTCATCGACGCCGGCCGGGTGTGCGAGCACGCACCGGTCCAGCGTTTCTTTGCCCGCCCGGCCTCCCAGGCCGCGCGTCTCTATATCCAGGGAGAACTACCATGGCGAATGGCCTTCTGAAATTCCTCGGCTGCGCGGCCGTCAGCGTGATGGCCTGGGTGTCTCCTGCCCAGGCGGGGGAGACCATCGTGCTGGCCTCGACCACCTCCACCGAACAGTCCGGCCTGTTCAACTTCATCCTGCCGATCTTCGAGAAGGACAGCGGGATCGCCGTGAAGGTGGTGGCCCTGGGCACCGGCCAGGCCCTTGACGTGGGGCGCCGTGGCGATGCCGATGTGCTGCTGGTGCACGACCGGGCCGCCGAGGACAAATTCGTTCAGGACGGCTTTGGAGTGGACCGCAAGGATGTGATGTACAACGACTTCGTGCTGGTCGGCCCGGCAGCCGATGCGGCCGGTGTGAAGGGGGCGAGGGATGCCACCGATGCCTTTGCGCGGATTGCCCGCAAGGGCAGTCCGTGGGTGTCGCGGGGGGACCGCAGCGGCACCCACGCGGCCGAGCTGCGCTTCTGGGGTAGTGCAGGCGTCGAGCTCAAGGGACAGCCCTGGTACAAGGAGGCGGGAGCCGGCATGGGGCCGACCCTCAACATGGCAGCCGGCATGGGCGCCTATACCCTGGCCGATCGGGGCACCTGGGCGAGCTTCAAGAACCGCCAGGATCTGGCGATCCTGTATGCGGGTGACCCCAAGCTCTACAACCCCTATGGCGTGATGCTGGTGAATCCCGCGCGCCATCCTCACGTAAAGAAGGGCGCGGGCGAAAAGTTCATCCAGTGGATCACCTCCGCGGAGGGCCGTCGTGCGATCTCGGCTTACAAGATCGGCAACGAGCAGCTGTTCTATCCTCTGTCCCGCTGACGCGAAAGGGGCAGGGCGGGCAGCGGAGAGTCAGGCCTCGACCGGCTGGGTGAGTACCGCGTGCGTCTCGGCCAGGCGCTCCACCTGGGCCAGGGTTGCCACCGGCACATTGAGCGCCTGGATGTGTTCTCGGCCATGCTTGAAGCGCTTTTCGACGATGAAGCCGGCACCCATCACCTCGGCGCCGGCCTCCCGGGCCATTTCAATCAGGGCGATGGCAGTACGGCCGTTGGCCAGGAAGTCATCGACAATCACCACGCGCTGGCCGGCACCTAGATAGCGTTGCGACAGGACCAGCCGGGTGTGTCCGCCCTTGGTGGGGGACGGAATGATGCGCGAGATGGAGGGCGACTCCACCTGGGGCGAGTACTTCTTGGCGTATATAAGGGGCACGCTGAGGGTCTGGGCCACCACCAGGGCCGGGGCGATGCCGCTGGCCTCCGCCGTGAGCACCACGTTAGGCTGGAAATAAGACAGGCGACGGGCCAGCTCGTGGGCCATTTCAAAGATGAAGGCCGGCTCGATGCGGTGATTCAGGAAGTGGTCGATGCGCAGGATCTCACCGTTTTCGACGGTGGCTTCAGTTTCGATGCGCCGGACGAGGGGCGGGTAGGGGGCGGTCAGATCTAGGTGCGGACTCATGATGGAGCTCTTGTGCGGGTCTCGGGGACCGGTGTCAGGGCGACCCGGCCATGTTGTTGAGTGTAGTGGTTTGACTTTCAGCCACCTGTGGCGGTTTCCGCAAGTGACCTCAGACGGTGGCGCACCAGGGCAATATGTTCGCGCAGGGTGTAGAGCTCGTTGGAGAATGCCAGTGGCAGCTTGCGGTGGCTTGCCCGCTGCTCGATGCGGTCCAGGCGGTCGATGAAGCCCTCGATGGCGGTCAGGTCCTGACGGGCTACGGGATTGCGGTCGATCTCCGCCTCGAGAAACTTGAGTTCGCCGTACCAGCGATACACCCGTGAGCGCATGCGCCAGTTGTAAAGGGCCGGCAGCACCTTGGTCAGGGGGATCACCACGGCGATCAGGGGCAGCAGCATCACGAACAGCCGATCGATCAGCACGGCCAGCCAGAACGGCAGATAGCGCTGCAGCAGGGGCGGGCCGCTCTCGTAGAAACGGCGGGCAGAAGGGTGCAGCGGCAGGGAGTGATCCTGCGGGCTGGGAAAGGCGCCGGGGCCGTTGAGCAGCCCGGGCACGCCGTGAATCTCGCGGGCATGCCGGAGCAGCAGGGTCACGATGGCCGGATGGATGTCGGCTTTCACCACCAGGTTGGCGGTGGCTGCCACCAGCTGGATATCCCGCGGGGGCCGGTCGGCCTGGATGTCGATGGCCCCGCGGGGCAGGGTGACTTTGACGAGGTGGGGAAAATGGCGCCCGTAACCTTCCGCCTGGGCAAAGTTGAGCAACTGGATGCCCTCGCTGTGCAGCAGGGCATCGACCACCGGAGCCTGCGGGGCGCCGACCACAAAGAAGGCATCCACCTCGCCCTTGCGCAGGGCCTCGACCGCGTCCATGCCACCGAGCGGCACCAGCCCGGGATCGTCCGTCCTGAAACCGTTGGCGGCCAGCATCTGCAGTGCGAACAACTGGCCCCCACTGCCATGGACGCCGATGGCAATGCGCTTGCCGCGTAGTTGCACGACCTTGTCGAGATCCTCCTTGCCCCGGTGGAATACCCACACCGGCTCGAGATACATGGAGCCCAGGGTGGCCAGGTCTTCCGACTCCGGCTCGTTGGCGATGCCGCCCTGGATGAAGCCTACATTGACCTCGTCGTCGGTCTTCAGGCGGAGCAGGTTTTCAACCGCGCCGGAGGACGGCCGCAGCTCGACCTCGATGCCCTCCTGGGCGAGCTTTTCCCGGTAGCGCTGGCCGAAGTAGTCATATGCGCCGCCGGCCGCGCCGGTGGTGATGACGATGCGGCTGGGCGGTGCCGGCCGCACGAACTGCCAGGCCAGCACAAATGCGGCCACCACCAGCAGCAGGGCGGGCAGGGCGAGGACCAGCAGGTCGCGGCGACCCGGCGAGTCGCCCTTCGGGCGGATCAGGCGTTGCATGGCGCGATGTTCCGGCTATTGGGGACGGTCGCGCATCTTACTCCTGCACGGCATCCGGGTGCGCCGCAAAGCCCTATGTTGCGGCGCGAAACTCCGGTACATTGCGGCCCCGGCCCGCGCACCCGAATTGTGGTGCCGCCCGCCTTTTCCGGTATCGCTTTCCTCTGTCGCTGCGCCATGTCCCGGTTGCTTCTCGCTCCCCTTGAAGGTCTCGCCGACGATGTTCTGCGCGAGGTGCTCACGCGCGTGCCGGGCTACGACTACGCGGTGACGGAGTTTGCACGGGTGTCCGGTTCGGTCTTGCCGAAGCGTTCCTTCACGCGCATGTCGCCGGAGCTGAAGAACGGTGGTGCCACCTCGTCCGGCACGCTGGTGCGGGTCCAACTGCTGGGTTCGGATCCGCCCTGCATGGCCGACAACGCCGCCCAGCTGGTGGGCCTGGATCCGCCGGGCATCGATCTCAACTTCGGCTGTCCGGCGCCAACGGTCAATCGGCACCGGGGCGGGGCGGCCCTGCTCGACGAACCTGAATTACTGCATGCCATCGCCCGGGCGGTACGGGCCGCGGTACCGCCGCACATTCCCTTCACGGCCAAGATGCGCCTGGGCGTGGAGGACACTGGCAAGGCCCTCGATTGCGGCCGGGCCCTGGCTGAAGGCGGTGTCGATGGCCTGGTGGTGCATGCCCGGACCAAGGCCGACGGCTATCGCCCGCCGGCCCACTGGGAGTGGGTCGGGCGCATCGCCGACGTGGTCGGCGTGCCGGTGGTGGCCAATGGCGAGGTGTGGTGCGAGGACGACTGGCGGCGCTGCCGCTCGGTGAGCGGCGCCACGGACGTGATGCTGGGCCGCGGCGCAGTGGCCGACCCCTTCCTGGCGCGGCGGATCCGCCTGGGCGCGCGGGCAGCGCCCGACCGCGCTGCCGAATGGACCGAACTGCTCCCCTTGCTGGGAGAGTTCTGGCTGCGCGTGCTGGCCAAGGTGGAGGCGCGCCATGCCCCGGGGCGGCTCAAGCAGTGGCTCAACCTGCTGCGTCGCAATTTCCCCCAGGCGGAAACCCTGTATACCCTGGTCCGCGGCGAGCGCGATCCGCTGGCGGTGGCTCAGCTCCTGCGCCTCCATGGTGTCCCGCTGCAGCAGGCCGCCGCGTAGAATCCGCCCATGTACGCCAACTCCCGAATTCCCGAAAGCGCCCAGCCGGGTGTGCACGAGCACCTCCTCGAGCGTGTCGCCAAACATGCTGGGTCCGACTTCCGCAAACCCTTCCTCGATTACAACAAGGCCGCGTTCGCCGACAGCCTGGCCGGCTGGGATGGCCACGCTCCGCTGATCCTCGACGCCGGTTGCGGGGTCGGGCACAGCACCATCCAATTGGCCCGGGCCTTTCCCGACCACTGGGTGATCGGCGTCGACCAATCGGAAGACCGCCTCAGCCGCAAGAAGCCTTATCCCGATGCCTTGCTGCCGAAGAACATGGTCTTCGTGCGGGCCGACCTGGTTGATTACTGGCGCCTGATGGCCGAGGCCGGCATCCGCCTGGCCCGCCATTACATCCTGTATCCCAACCCCTGGCCCAAGATCGGCCACCTGAGCCGGCGCTGGCACGCGCACCCGGTCTTCCCCTTCGTGCCACGCCTGGGAGGCCGCCTGGAATGCCGCAGCAACTGGAACATCTACGTGGAAGAATTCACCGAGGCGCTGGGGCTGTTGATCGGCCGGCCGGTGCCCTGGGAATCTTTCGAGGCACCGTCGCCCCTGACACCCTTTGAACGCAAGTACCGGGATTCCGGCCAGACCCTTTACCGGTGTGTGGTGGAGCTCGATCCCCAACCAGAACTGGAGGAAAACCCGTCATGAACGCACCCCGATCCCTGCCCCTGAACGACGATGAACTCGAGCAGCTCGAGGAATTGCTGGTCTCCGACGACGTGCCGGCCGACTGCATGAACCTCGAGATGCTGGACGGCTATCTGGCCGCCATCGTCGCCTCGCCGCTGCCGATCCCCGTCGAAAAATGGCTGCCGCCGGTGTGGAGCGCGGATGAGGAGGAGCCCGGCTTTGGTGGCGGGGCCTCCTTGCAGAAGGCCATCGAACTGGTGCTGCGCTACTACAACGACCAAGTCGCGGCCATCGGCGACGCGGAAGGCGACGAGGAGGGCGAGGCCGAAGGCTGGCAGCCTTTCTGCTATGCCCAGGGCGGCGATGACGACCCCCTGATCGGCGAGGAATGGACTGCTGGCTTCGAGCAGGGCTTCGAAATGTGGGCTTCCGACTGGCCGGACCGTGTCGGCGATACGAGCATTGCCGAGAGCTTGCTGGAGAGCATTTTCGGGCCCGACGAGGAAGACGATGAGCCGGTGAGCACGGATACGGATGCCCTGCTGGCCGAACTCGAGCAGAAAGGTATCGCCGTACAGCACCTTTACCAGGCCTGGCGTGCCCTGGGCCTGCCGGCGCCGGAACAGGTCGAGGTTGGCGCCGCCGTCCAGGCGGCGGGTTCGGCCGTCGGTCGTAATGAGCCCTGTCCCTGCGGTAGCGGCAAGAAGTACAAGAAGTGCTGCGGAGCGTCCTGATCCATGGCTGACCCCTGCCTCAGTTGCGGCGCCTGCTGCGCGAGCTTCCGGGTCGACTTCCATGTCTCCGACCTGGATTCGCAGCCTGGTGGCTGCGTGCCGGTCGCCCTGACGGTGCCGGTCACGGCGAGCCTGATGCGCATGCGCGGCACCGACGACGGCCCGCCGCGCTGCATCGCCCTGGTGGGAGAGGTCGGCCACCAGGCGCATTGCAGCATCTACGCGAACCGTCCGGGGCCGTGCCGGGATTTCGCGCCGTACGCGGCATTGGGGATCGGTGACGAAGGCTGCGCGCGGGCTCGCCGGCGCCACGGCCTGGCGCCTCTGGGTGCGTGACATAGTGCCGCTCCGGGCGGCGCTGTGACATGCCGACACAAAACCGTGATGTCATTGTCAGCCTGACGGGCTTAGGCTGGGCGCTCCCTCATTTGTGCAAGGAGTGTTTCATGGGTCTGCTTAGTTTTGTACGGGATGCCGGCGAAAAGCTCTTCGGCCGCAAGGACGTGGAGCAGGCTCAGGCCTCGGCGTCGGGTGGTGATGCGGCAGCGGTCGACAAGCTGGCCGAATTGAACACCAAGGCAGCGGCTTCGATCACGGCCTACGTGGCTGCCCAGGGCTTCGACACGAGCGCCCTGGCCATTGCCTTCGATGGCGCCAACAGCGCGGTGTCGGTGAGCGGCACGGTGGCGGATCAGGCCACCCGGGAGAAGATCCTGCTGTGCTGCGGCAACGTGGATGGCGTGGAGCATGTGAATGACGGCCTCCAGGTGCTCAACCCGGAGCCGGAAGCCCGCTTCCATACCGTGGTACGTGGCGACACCCTGTCGGCCATTGCCAAGACCTACTATGGCAATGCAAATGCCTACATGAAGATCTTCGAGGCCAACAAGCCGATGCTGGGCAATCCGGACAAGATCTATCCGGGGCAGACTCTGCGCATTCCTGCTTGATCCTGCCTGATCCGGCGTCTGCCGGAACAGGATTGGCGGATTGTGCCGGCTCTGACACAATCCGCCGATTCTTTCAGTATTACTTCATCCATCGGAGCCGCCCCATGACCATCCGTTTTCCCGTTGAAGGTGAATTCATCCAGCTCGACCAGCTCCTCAAGGCCGTGGGCCTGTGCGGTTCCGGCGGCGAGGCCAAGCAGCGGGTTGCCGATGGCGATGTGCAGGTGGACGGGGAGATCGAGAATCGCAAGCGGGCCAAGCTGCGCCCCGGGCAACGGGTCGATTTCGCCGGAGAGACGATCGAACTCATCCCCCAGGGCTGAGCGGGAACCGGGCGTTCAGCCCTTCTTCAGGCCTTCGGCCTCCAGCGCCGCCTGAACGCTCGGGCGGGCGGCGATGCGGGCCGAGAATTCAGCCAGGCTGGGCCAGGCCGCAAGATCCACCTTTACCATCGGGGCCCAGCCCAGCACCACGAACAGGTAGGCATCCGCCACCGTGAAGCCTTCGCCCACGAGGTAGGGGCGGCTTGCCACGGCTGCGGCGGCCACCGGCAGCCGGCGGGCGAGCATGGCGCGGGCGGCTTCCTGCATCTCCGGAGTGGCGGCGGGGTTGAACAGCGGGCTGAAGCTCTTGTGCAGTTCGGTGCCGATGAAGGTCAGCCATTCCTGCACGCGGGCCCGCTCCAGCGTGCCGACGGGGGGCAGCAGCCCCTTTTCCGGAGCCTGGTCGGCCAGGTACTGGACGATTGCCGGGCCTTCGGTGAGTAGCTCGCCGTTGTCCAGCACCAGCGCCGGTACGTAGCCCTTCGGGTTGATCTCGGCGAAGTCCTGCCCCGACTCGGTCTGCCGATCGCGCAGGTTGACCCGCTCGATGGAAAAGTCGAAGCCGGCCTCCCGCAGCACGATGTGGGGGGAGAGGGAGCAGGCGCCGGGCGAATAGTAGAGCTTCATGCTGTGTCTTCCTGTCGTTCTTCTTCAGTTGGAGTGGATGTCGCCATCCGTGTATAGCCAGCGCCCGTCCTCGCGGACGAAGCGGCTGGTTTCATGCAGGCGGTGGGCTTTACCGCCAATCTTGTAGCGGGCCACGAACTCGACGCAGGCGTGATCCGCGTCGATCGGCCGGAATGCCTTCACCTGCAGCCCAAGCCATTTGACCGGCGGGTCCTGGCCCAGATCCTGGGCGGCAGGGCGGTGCGCTGCCTGCCAGGTGACCAGCAGGTAGTCGTCCCGGCCCAGTGTGTAGGCGGTATAGCGGGAGCGCATCAAGGCCTCGGCGTCGGGGGGCGGAAGGCCCTCGTCCAGGTAGCGGCCGCAGCAGCGGGCGTATTCTGCGGGGGCGCCGCAGGGGCATGGAGATGGCATTGCGCAGGGCGTGGTCCAGTAAGGGAGCGTCATTCTGGATCGGCGGCGGCCTGCCGATCAAGACATGCTTGTGCTTCAACCCTTGAGATTTTCCGGGCCCGGCCGATACACAAGCGCTGATCGGCCCGAATGTTAGCGGGGCGGTCTGTTCGATGCGCACAATTATCGGCACCCCGCAGGAGGGACCGACCGAGGACAGAGCAATGGGACCAAAGAGCTGGTTGGGCGGAATCCGGGGCAAGCTGATCGCCATCTTCGTCGTCATCAAGGTCGTGCCCCTGCTGTTGCTTGCGGTGCTGGCCTGGAGCATGGCGCAGAAGCTGGGCAGTACGGTCAGCAGCCAGGCCGGGGCGATGGCGGAGTCCATGCTGGCCACGATCAAGGAGGTAGGTGACGAGGCGACGGGCGATGCGATCAAGGCGCTCGACGACCGTGCCCGGGAAGACATCGAACGTCTGACCACCGACACCGCTCGCGCCGTTGCCGCCTTCCTGTATGACCGGGACGCTGACATCCAGCAGGCAGCCCAGGTGGAGCCCGCTGAAGCGGCCTACCGGAGCTTCCTGCAGTTCCGCAGGCGCAACATCTACAAGCACGGGCACTGGCAATTGTCCGAGGACCAGAAGCGCTGGCAGCCTGCCGCACCAGAAAGCTGGGACGAGGCCCTGGCCGCCGATCCCGCCCAGGCGCTGCCGGACAATGCGAAGGCCTTCAGTGCCCGCCCGCCGGAGTTCATCGGCCATGCGGAGAAGCGCCCGCTGTTCGTTGAGATGAGTTTCATCGACCTGCAGGGCCGGGAGAAGATCAAGGTCACCACCAGCGATCTCACCTCGAGTCAGCTGCGTGACGTGAGCAAGCCGGCGGAGACCTTTCTCAAGGCGGAGCGCTACTGGCCCGAGCTGCAGAAACTCAAACCCGGGGGGATCTATGTCTCCGAGGTGATCGGCGCCTACGTCGGAAGTAAGGTGATCGGCCCCTATCTGCCGGCGAGCGCCCAGAAGGCCGGGGTCGAGTTCAAGCCGGAAGAGTCGGCCTATGCCGGCACCGAGAACCCGGTCGGCAAGCCGTTCCGGGCCATCGTGCGCTGGGCTACGCCAGTGCTGCGAGGGGGCAAGGTCGCAGGCTATGTGACCCTGGCACTGGATCACGATCACATCCGCCAGTTCACCGACCGGATCAGCCCCACCGACAGCCGCTACACGCCGATCAACGATGCCATCGTCGGCAACTACGCCTTCATGTGGGATCACCGCAGCCGCGCGATCTCCCATCCCCGCGACTATTTCATCCCAGGCTATGATCCGGCCACCGGTGACCCGGTGGTGCCGTGGCTCGACCAGGCGCTCTACGAGGCCTGGCAGGCCTCCGGCAAGTCGTCCCGGGAGTTCCTGGCCGACGTGAAGGCGTTTGATGATCAGTCCCTCAAGAAGAAGCCGGCCGTGGCCTTGGTCAAGGCCGGAACGGTGGGGCTGGACTGCCGCTATCTGAACTTTTCCCCTCAGTGTGCGGGCTGGAACCAGCTGACCGAGAAAGGCGGCTCCGGCTCCTTCGTGATCTTCTTTTCAGGTCTCTGGAAGCTCACCACGGCGGCGGCCATTCCCTACTACACCGGCCAGTATGGAACATCGCAGCGGGGCTTTGGCTTTGTCACCATCGGCGCCAACGTGGATGATTTCCACCGGGCAGCGACCGAGTCCGCCAAGCGCATCGGCCTGACCATCGCCGAGCGCGACAAGTCCTTCCAGGCTCAGCGCCAGGGCCTGCTGGCGTCGATCGAATCGAATCTGACCCAGACCGCCGGCGCCCTGGCGCTGTCAACGGTGTTGATGATCGCCTTGGTCATCGTGGTGGCGATCTGGATGGCCCAGTTCATCACCCGCCGCATCACCGGCATGATCCACGGGCTTGGGCGCTTCCAGGAAGGCGATCTGGCGCACCGCCTGGATGTCCGCTCGGATGACGAAATGGGGCAACTGGCCCGTTCGTTCAACAGCATGGCCGACGAAGTCCAGCTCTCGTTCAAGCGCTCCGAGGAAGCCAGGGCCCGCGCCGAGGAGGCCAACAAGCTCAAGTCCGATTTTCTGGCCAACATGTCCCACGAGCTGCGTACGCCGCTCAATGGCATTCTGGGCTATTCCGAGCTGCTCCAGCTGGAGCTGACGGACCCCGCCCAGCAGGAGTTTGCCGCCACCATCCACAGCTCCGGCGAGCACCTGCTCGACATCGTCAATGACCTGCTGGACCTGGCAAAGATCGAGGCTGGCCGCATCGAGCTCAAGCTGCTGCCCCAGGAGGTGGTCACCCTCGCATCCGAGCTGGTGAACAATCACAAGGTCCACGCCCAGGTCAAGGGGCTTGCCGTTGAGCTGGAGATTGCCGACGACGTGCCGGCCGAGATCGTCACTGACGCCCAGCGGGTAAGGCAGATTCTCAATAATCTCTTGAACAATGCGATCAAGTTCACTGACAATGGGCAGATAAGCTTGAGTATCCGCCGCGAAGGCAATCGGCTCGCCTTCGTGGTCTCGGATACCGGCCGGGGTATTCCCCCCGATGCACTGGAACAGATATTCGAGAAATTCCGGCAATTGGACCAGTTTGTGACCCGAGACCAAGGTGGCACCGGCTTGGGCCTGGCCCTTGCCCGTGAGCTTGCCCATCTCCTTTCCGGCGACCTGGTGGTCCAGTCGCGGCCCGGAGAGGGGTCGTCCTTCATCCTTTACCTGCCTGTTGTCGAACAGGTGTCCTGACAGGCCAGCGATCCATGAGCTCTTCCCCGTCCTCTACCCGAAAACGGGTACTCGTCGTAGACGACAATGCCATCAACCGCCGCCTCGCCGTGGCCTTCGTGACCCGCCTGGGCATGAGCTCGGAGGAGGCCGAGGATGGCCCCGCCGCGCTGGCCCGCCTTGAGGCGGAGCGGTTCGACATCGTGCTGCTGGACATCAGCATGCCCGGCATGTCCGGCGAGGAAGTGCTGGCCAGGCTCCGTGCGGACGTCAAATTCAATGGCCTGCGCGTCATCGCCTATACTGCCCATGCACTGCCGGAAGAGAAGCAGAGCCTGGTCGAGGCGGGCTTCGACGACCTGCTGATCAAGCCGATCAATCTCAAGGCCGTCGAAAGCGTACTGGCCGACTATCTCCAGTCCTGAGCCGGCAGGCAAGCTCCGGTTTGCAGGATTTTTGTGCGCCCGCACAATCGGAGCAGAAATAAAATATAATATATATAAGACTTGGCGCCACCGATTCAACAACAAGGTGCCAGTCCATTCGGGAGAGGCGCTCCGGGCCCGAAACGGCCGGTCGCTCCAGTCAGCAAACACTGTCACGTAACCACCGTCTAGGAAGGATCTACCCATGCTTGAAGCCTATCGCCAGCATGTTGCCGAGCGCGCAGCCCTCGGCATCCCGCCGCTGCCCCTGTCGAAGCAGCAAACCCAAGCCCTGGTCGAACTGCTGCAGAGCCCGCCGGCCGGTGAAGAGGCTTTCCTGGTTGAACTGCTGACCTACCGCATTCCCGCTGGCGTAGACGACGCCGCCAAGGTCAAGGCCGAATTCCTGGCCAAGGTCGCCAAGGGCGAGCTGGCCGTTGCGCTGGTGTCCCGCGCCAAGGCCACCGAGCTGCTGGGCACCATGCTCGGCGGCTACAACGTCAAGCCGATGATCGACCTGCTTGGCGATGCCGAAGTGGGCGGTGTGGCTGCCGAAGGCCTCAAGAAGACCCTGCTGGTCTTCGACTTCTTCCATGACGTCAAGGAACTCGCCGACAAGGGCAACGCCAACGCCAAGGCCGTGCTGCAGTCCTGGGCCGACGGCGAGTGGTTCACCTCCCGTCCCGAAGTTCCGGCTTCCCAGAAGCTGACCGTTTTCAAGGTTACCGGCGAAACCAACACCGACGACCTGTCTCCGGCGCCCGATGCCTGGTCCCGTCCGGATATCCCGCTGCACGCCCTGGCCATGCTCAAGAACCCGCGTCCGGGTATCGAAGCCGATGAGCCGGGCTCGCGTGGCCCCCTCAAGCAACTCGAAGCGCTGGCCGCCAAGGGCAACCTGATCGCCTACGTCGGCGACGTGGTGGGCACCGGTTCTTCCCGCAAGTCCGCCACCAACTCGGTGCTGTGGTTCACCGGCGAAGACATCCCCTTCGTGCCGAACAAGCGTTTCGGCGGCGTCTGTCTGGGCTCCAAGATCGCTCCGATCTTCTTCAACACGATGGAAGATGCCGGCGCGCTGCCGATCGAAATCGACGCCGGCCAGATGGACATGGGCGACGAGATCGAGCTGCAGGTCGACCAGGCCACCGCCAAGGTCACCGCCCTCAAGAACGGCGCCGTGATCGCCGAAGCCCAGCTCAAGACCCCCGTCATCCTCGACGAAGTCCGTGCTGGCGGCCGTATCCCGCTGATCATCGGCCGTGGCCTGACCACCAAGGCGCGTGAAGCCCTGGGCCTGCCCCCGTCCACCCTGTTCCGCCTGCCGCAGAACCCGTCGGATGCCGGCACCGGCTACTCCCTGGCCCAGAAGATGGTCGGCCGCGCCTGTGGCCTGCCGGAAGGCAAGGGCGTGCTGCCCGGCACCTACTGCGAGCCCAAGATGACCACCGTCGGCTCCCAGGACACCACCGGCCCGATGACCCGCGACGAGCTGAAGGACCTGGCCTGCCTCGGCTTCTCCGCCGACCTGGTGATGCAGTCCTTCTGCCATACCGCGGCCTACCCGAAGCTGGTGGACGTGAAGATGCACCGCGAGCTGCCGTCCTTCATCTCCACCCGTGGCGGCGTGTCCCTGCGCCCGGGCGACGGCGTGATCCACTCCTGGCTGAACCGCCTGCTGCTGCCCGACACCGTCGGCACGGGTGGCGACTCCCACACCCGCTTCCCTATCGGCATCTCCTTCCCGGCCGGCTCCGGCCTGGTCGCCTTTGCCGCAGCCACCGGCGTAATGCCGCTGGACATGCCGGAATCCGTGCTGGTGCGCTTCAAGGGCCAGATGCAACCCGGTATCACCCTGCGTGACCTGGTCAATGCCATCCCCCTGTACGCCATCAAGGCCGGCCTGCTGACCGTCGAGAAGAAGGGCAAGAAGAACGTCTTCTCCGGCCGCATCCTCGAAATCGAAGGCCTGCCCGACCTGAAGGTCGAGCAAGCGTTCGAGCTCTCCGACGCTGCCGCCGAGCGCTCGGCCGCCGCCTGCGCGATCGCCCTGAACAAGGAGCCGATCGTCGAGTACATGCGTTCCAACATCACCCTGATGAAGTGGATGATCGCCGAAGGCTACGAGGATGCCCGCACCCTCAAGCGTCGCATCAACGCCATGGAAGACTGGATCGCCAACGGCACCCTGCTGAAGGGTGATGCAGGCGCCCAGTACGCCGCCGTGATCGAGATCGACCTGGCCGAAGTCACCGAGCCGATCCTGGCCTGCCCGAACGACCCGGATGACGTGAAGGTGCTGTCCGAAGTCGCCGGCGACAAGATCGACGAAGTGTTCATCGGTTCCTGCATGACCAACATCGGCCACTTCCGCGCTGCCGGCAAGGTCCTGGAAGGCAAGTCCGACATCCCGACCCGTCTGTGGATCGCGCCGCCGACCAAGATGGATGCGCTGATCCTGACCGAAGAGGGCTACTACGGCATCCTCGGCAAGTCCGGCGCCCGCATGGAAATGCCCGGCTGCTCCCTGTGCATGGGCAACCAGGCGCAGATCCGCAAGGGTTCCACCGCGATCTCCACCTCCACCCGCAACTTCCCGAACCGCCTGGGCATCGACACCCGTGTCTACCTGGGCTCCGCCGAACTGGCCGCCATGTGCGCCCTGGCCGGCCGGATCGTGACCAAGGAAGAGTACATGGAGCAGATCAAGGTGGTGAACGCCAAGGCCGCCGAGATCTACCGCTACATGAACTTCGACCAGATCCCGGCCTTCACCGAAGTGGCGGATACCGTCGAGATGTAAGCATCATCCACCTGTGGCGGGTCGCGACCCGCCCGGCGTGAAACGAGGCCCCTGTCCGGAAAACCGGCAGGGGCCTCGTTGCATTCAAATGCGCCTGAAGTCCCGATTCCATGGACATTCCCCCGTTTGCGCCATATAAATGAATCAGCGCATTGAAGGGGGAACTGGATGATGTTCTTGAAGTGGCGTGCCCGCCGGATCCTTCCCCTTGTCGTGCTGGCATGCCTGGGCGTGTCATGGGAGGCGGGCGCCTACTGCACCACCCGCGAGCGGATCCAGCTGCGTAACGAGGGGGTGCCCCCCCTGGAAATAGATCGCCTCTGTGCCGCGCCACCCCAGCAGGGGGTGGCCCCGGCGGTGCCCTTTCCCCAGCAGATGCCGCGGCCACGTTTCGCTTCCATGTGCGTGACCAATGCCGGCCCCTGCCCGATGGCGGTGGCCATGCCCGTCGGCGCGTCCTGCGCCTGCTATACCCCCTGGGGTGCGGTCCCCGGGGTGGCCCAGTAGGGATGGCCCGATAAAGGAGGGCGTATGGCCGACATCTTCCTGAGCTACGGACATACCGACAAGGCTCGGGCGGAAGCCCTGGCGGAGGCTTTGTCAGCGCATTTCTCGGTGTGGTGGGACAAGGACCTGGATGCAGCCTGCGCCTGGCGCCAGGAGCTGGAGGAACAGATCGACACCGCGCGTTGCGTGGTGGTCTTGTGGAGCGAGGCCGCCCGCAGCAGCGACTTCGTCCGCTCGGAGGCCAGCCGTGCGGCCCAGCGCCGGACCCTGCTGCAGGTGAGCCTGGACGGAGAGGATGTGCCCCTGGGCTTCACCGAGTCCCAGTGGATCAACCTGAAAGCCTGGAGCGGCGAGGCGGACGACCCTGGGCTCAAGGCCCTCGTGGTGGCGCCCATCGAGAAGCGGGTACGTGGCAGTCGCTCGGCCCTGTTGGTCGGCGTCGATGCCTATGCCCACGGGGCGGGCTTCCAGGCGCCGGCCTCGGCCTCGGCCAACGTGGAGGCGATGCGCCGCCTCCTGGCCGAGCAGGAGGACGCCCACTTCGAGGTGGAGACCCTGGTCAATCCGGCAAAGACCAGCCTGATGAAGAGCCTGCAGAAGGCCTTCAAGGATGCCTCCCCGAACGACACCGTGGTGCTCTACTACTGTGGTCACGCCAAGCTCTCGGCGCGGGGCGATCTTTACCTGTGCCCCAACGATGCCGAGCTCGACTACCTGGACGCCACGGCGATCTCCATGGAGTGGATTGCCAAGCGGGCCCTCAACGAAAGCGGTGCGTCACAGCTGGTGATCCTGCTCGACTGTATCTTCAGCCTGGTTCCGGAAGCCAGTGGGCAGGTGGATATCCCGTCCATCCTGGTCTCCAACCTGGGGCAGGGCCAGGGCAAATACGTGCTCTCGGGCTGCACGGTGCTCGACAAGGATGTGGCGGAGCGGGGCGCCGGGGTGTCGCGCATGGTGCGCTGGTTCGTCCATGGGGTGGAGACCTTCGAGGCCGATGATGGCGACAACATCCTGACCGCCGACGAGATCTGCCGCTACGTGCAGGGCCGCATCGACCAGGACGCGCCCGAGCTGCAGGCCCTCAGCAAGGGCTTCAACACCAATTCAAGCCGTGGCGAGATCGCCCGGCGCACCACTGCGGCGCCGACGGCAACGGCCCTGCGGGGTAACCGTGAGTTCTTCCTGGCCATCCGGGGGGCACTGGATGAGGGGCGCCTGGTCCCCCTGCTCGGCGATGGTGTGTTCGGCAGCGGGCCGCTAAGTGCCTTCCGGCTGGTCAGCGCGCTGATCGAGACGGCCGGCCTGGAGGCCGGCATGCGACTCGACGAGCGCTATCCGCTGGCGACAGCCGCCGAATACCTGCTGCTGGTCTTCGGGGGAGAGCGGGGTGCCTTCCTCCGCCGTCTCACCGCGGTGCTGAAGGAGCAGAGCGCCGGCTTCGTGCCAACCCAGACCCACCGCTTCCTGGCGGGCATGACAAGCCCGTGGATCATCGTCTCCGCCAGCTACGACTGGGTGTTCGAGAGCCTGCTGGAGCAGGCCGGGCTGCCGTTCACAGTGGTGACCCACATTCTCACCGCCGATGAGGACGGGCTGGACGGTCGCCTGCTGGTGATCCGGCGAGGCGGACAGACGCCGTCCGTGGACATTCAGCTGGCCGACAACTGGCTGCTGTCGGACCTGGGCGAACACGGCGACCGCATCATCTACAAGATCGTCGGGTCGCCGTTCGCCAACGAGCTGGCCGACCGTCGCTCCGGCATCGATACGGTGGTGATCACCGAGAGCGACCACATGACCTTCCTCGGCCGTCTCGAGAACGAGCACACCAAGCCGCCCAGCGCATTTTCCCGGCGCTTCCAGAAGAGCTCCCTGCTGTTCCTAGGCTACAACCTCGATGTCTGGCACTACCGGCTGATGGGGCACATCTTCAGCAGTGAAGGGCAGGTCCGGCCGCGCCGCCGCTACGCCGTGCGCACCGCCGTGTCGCCCATCGAGGAGCGCTTCTGGGCGCAGCTGGTGGCCGCCGAGGACCGGCTCCAGTCGGACTGCGAGGCCTTCGTGCAGACCCTCGGCCAGTTCAAGTAGAGGGTGAGCCATGTCTGATGCGCCGCTCAGCCAGTTGCCCGTCGATGTGAACGAGCCCTATATCGGCCTCAAGCCCTATACCGAAGCCGAGCGGGACCGCTTCTTCGGGCGGGAGCGGGACGCCCAGCTCCTCATCAACAAGCTGTTCTCGCATCCCCTGACACTCCTGTACGCCCCGTCAGGAGTGGGAAAGACATCCCTGCTGCGGGCGCTGGTGATCCCCAACCTGAAGGCCGAAGAGGCGCAGGTGGTGTATTTCGACAAGTGGAACACTCCTGACCCCTGCAGCGCCCTGGCTGCCCTCATCCGCCAGGGCGAGGCGGGCGCGCCCGGACCGGGCCAGCTGGTGGATGCGGCCCATGATGCCCTGGCCCGCGATGACAGCACGCTGGTCATCATGCTCGATCAGTTCGAGGAGTACCTGCAGCGCTATGCGGCCAATCTCGGGCTGCTGCCGGCGGCGCTCGGGGCCCTGCTGCGCACGACGCTGGACGTGCGCGTGGTGCTGTCCTTCCGCGAGGAGTTCCTGGCCAGCGTGGATGCCTGCCTGCGCGGCCATGTCCTGGCCTTGTTCGCGTCCACCTACCACTTGGAGCATCTCGACCGGGAGCGCGCGCGCGAGGCCATCGTCTGTCCGGCACGCAAGTACGGTGGTGTCTGCGACGATGAACTGGTGGGCCGCCTCCTCGACGACCTGGCGCCGGGCGATCCGGAAAAGTCCACCGGGCGCCTCTTCCGCGGCGGCATCGAACTACCCTTCCTGCAACTCATCTGCCGCAGCCTGTGGGAGCGGGGCAGGGCTGCCGGGCACAGCGGCCTGCGCATGGACGATTACCGCGCGTTGGGCGGGCGAAAGGGCATCGTCTCGGCTTATCTGCAGAGCGTTACCCGGAACTTCGGGCTCTTCCAGCGCCTCGATGCGGCCCAGGTGCTGAAGGCCCTGGCGCCCCGCAGCGGGGTCAAGATCGCCTACCCCCTGGAAGCCCTGGCGGCCCAGGCCGGGACATCCGAGCAGCGCACCCAGAAAGTCCTCGACATCCTGCGGGAACACCGCATCGTGCGCACCCGCGATGCCGCCGGCGGGGTCAGCTACGAATTGCAGCACGACGCCTTCATCGAGATCGTGCGGCCCTGGGCTGACGCCTGCTTCAAGCGGCGCAACCGGCTGATCGGCAGCGGTGTGGCCTGCGTCATGGTGCTGGCGACAGCCCTCAACATCGTCATGCTGGACCGGGACCGGGACGAGGCGGAGGCCCGGCGCCGCGCCGTCGAGGTGAGCGAGCGCATCGAGGTGGATGCCCGCCGTGCCCTTGAAGAGGCGCTGACCCTCGCCAACGGCTCCGCTGACCATGCCGTGCGCACGACCCTGCGCCAGGCCATTGCAGCCTTCCTGCAGAACCCGGCCTTGCCTCCTCACCCGGGCGGGGCGGTGGCGGCGGGCTTCAGCCGGGACGGCAAGTGGCTCTTCAGCGCCGGAGAGGACGGTGAGGCGCGACTCATCGATGCCCGCACTCTGGCGCTGCAGGCGCGGATCTCCCATGCCGGCCCCCTGTCGGCGCTTGCCGCCAGTGCCGATGGCAGCCGCCTGGTCTCCGCCGGGCGGGACGGCATATTGCAGGTCTGGGACAGCGCCGGGCGCATCTTGACCCGCTGCGGGCACGCTGGCGGGCCGGCGTGGACCGATGCCGACATCAGCCGCGACGGCAAGCGGGTGGTGGCAATCCGGGAGTCGGAGGACGGTATGGCGCCAGACCTGCTGCTCACCTCTGCCGGTGCGGCCTGCCAGCTCACCCGTTTGGCGGGGCACTTCGGCAACGTTGCCTCGGCCAGTTTCGATGAGAGCGGCGACCGGGTGCTGTCCTTCGGCAACAATGACAACACGGCGCGGGTCTGGGACGCCGGGCTCGGTTCCTTGCTGGCGACCCTGACTCACCCGGACGAGGTGTTGTCCGCCAGCTTCTCGCCTGACGGCAAGGAGATCGCCGTGGCGGTGGCGGACGGCAGTGTCTACCGTTGGACCCCCTGGGGGCGGCTGCTCGGCAGGCCGCTCGAGCTGCCGCTGCCGGTGCGCGCCGATCTGCCGCCGGCCCTTGCCACGGCTGCCCGCCATTCACCGGACGGCCGCCTGCTGGCCGTGGCCAGCTCCGACGGTGGTGTGTACATGTGGACCCTGCAGCCCGGCGAGGAGAAGCCGCTGGATGGCCCCGTGATGCTGCCGGGCAATCGCTCGGGGACCGCGCTGGCCGTGTCCTTCAGTCCGGACGGCAAGCGCATCCTTTCCTTCGGCACGGACGATACCTTGCGGGTCTGGGAAGCGCCGTTCCACTTCCAGCCCCGGGAATTCCGCGGCCACAGCGCTGCCATGCGCAATGCGGTGTTCTCACCCGACGGCGGGCGGGTGCTCAGTGCCGGGGCCGATGGCGGGGTCAGACTATGGCGCATGCCCGTCACCGACCTCCTCACCCCTCAGGGCAACGGACTTGTACTGAGTGCCGACCGGCGCCACAGTTTTCGCACCGCCACCGGGCAATTGTTCGCCGGCGAGGGGGACGCACCACCCCGCAACCTGCTGAAGCCAGGCGAGAGCGTGCGTGTAGCCGTATTCAGTCCGGATGGGCGCTGGTTGGCACTGGGCATGCATTCGGGCCGGCTGCGCGTCGTCTCCCTGACGGGAGCTGCGGACTCCTTCGAATTCGATGACACGGGCAGCCCCATCGCAGCCCTGGCCTTTGATCGACGGGGCCGGCGTCTGACCACTGGCGGCACGGACGGATATCTGCGCTTCTACGCCATGGACGATGCCAAGGCTGACCCGGACGGGGTGCTCGCGCACACCGGACCGGTGGTGAGCGTGGATGTGGCGCCGGATGGGGCTTACATCATCTCCACCGGCGCAGACGGGGCGGCCCGGGTGTGGGACTGGCAGCGCCACGCCCTGAGCACCCTGGAGGGCGGCGCCGACCGCGTGCGCGATGCCCGCTTCAGCAGCGACGGCAAGCGCATCCTCCGCCGCAATGGCGACCGCATCACCACCTTTGACGCCGAGGTCTGGGCGCGCTCCGACGCTGAGCTCATCGACTTCGCTCATCGCCTGCTCGGCAAACCCCCCTCTCCCTGACCGACGGTCGTTTCCGGGGGGCAAGCCCACCCCCCCGGCGCATCCCTTTTTCCATGAAACGACAAAAACGATAAAAATGGCTTTTCGATTTTTGTCGATCTTGCTGCGTCCTCAGCCTGCGTTCTGGCTCGATTTCAGACGGCATCCTCCGTTTTATACGTATCAAGTCTATGAATAAATTAAATAAATTAATTTATTCAGATGTTTTGAGGCGTTTTTTGTGCGTTCCGAAAATCCACTCTGGCTGTAAGAAGTCGTCCGATAGATTGATGTAAATCATATAAAAACAATAAATAACAAAATAATTTACATTAATATCAAAAACGTTAAAATTAAAAAAACTGACAAATATATGAACAAGCCTCTTTTTACTACCTCCACGTGCTCTCCCCGCGAGGCTGCCCGGCAACTCGGGGTCAGTGTCCGCACTGCTCAGTTGTGGGTGGAGGAAGGGCGCCTGCAGGCGTGGAAGACCCCGGGCGGGCATCGCCGGATTCTGCTGGACTCGGTTGCCCGGCTACGCGATGAGCAACTCCGGGTTGGTCGGGTGCTGGAGCAGCCTTGCCACGTGATGATTCTTCATGAGGATCCCAATGAAGGCGCTGCACTGAGGGATGGCGTCCAGCCTCTACTGCCCGATTGCAGGGTGTGGGTTGTCGAAGACGGTTATGAGGGGTTGATCCGGATTGGCGAGAGCCGTCCCGAAGTGTTGATCACCCATTTGATGGTGAGTGGCCTGGACGTGTTTCACATGGTCCGGGCGCTACTGGGCCATGCACGGGACAGGGCGATGCTCATCGTGGTGCTGGTGGATACGGACGCCGGACGCAGCGGAATCCGGGCCCGCCTGCCGGACGAAGCAGTGATCGTGCGTACCCCGGTGGATGGAGGCGAACTGGCAGAGTTGGTAAGGGCATTCCTGCGCAACTGGCGCAAGAGGAGCACGTTCAGTGGCGGGCTGGAGGAGGGGCGATGAGCTATTCGGATGCAATGACCTTGGTGGCTGATAGTGGTGTGTCGGGCAGGCGCATTCCTTGGGGCTGGCTGGCGATCGGTGGTTTCGGGGCGGGGCTCCTGCTTGTACTGGGAGGGATAGGGCCGCTGACGCTGGGTGGCGCCGTGCTTCAGTGTGGTGTGGCGCTGTTGGCCGGCATGGCCAGTGAGCGGAGTCATGCTCAAACGCTTGAGCGGCAGCGCCGCCACGTGGGTGAGCAGGCGCTGTGCCAGGCGCAGGAGACGCCCAGGATCGACGGGCTCGACAGTCTGTGCGGTCGGGTTCTCCCGTTGTGGCGCGGCGAGGTCGAGGTCGTACGAGGGCAGACCGAGGATGCGATCACGGGTCTGTCCCGCCGTTTTGCCGATATCTCGCGCCGCGTCGAAACCTCGGTCCTTGCCACCCGCGGTGCAGGTGAGCAGGACCTTGTCTCCCTGCTCAATGCCAGCGAAAGCGAACTGGACGAGATTGTCGGTGCCTTGCGGCAGGCTCTTCAGCACAAGGAGGTGCTGTTGGCCCACGTCGTCGAACTGGGTGGCGTGACATCCACCCTGGAGCGGATGGCGGGTGAAGTCGGTGACCTGGCAAAACAGACCAATCTGCTGGCCCTCAACGCCGCGATTGAAGCGGCCCGGGCCGGCGAGGCGGGGCGCGGGTTTGCCGTCGTCGCCGATGAGGTGCGGAAGCTCTCCACCGCTTCTGGCGAAATGGGCAGAAAGATCGCCGAGACGGTGAGAACGGTCACCGGAACGATCGGAGAGACGCTTGAGGTCTCCCGTGACTCGGCCCGAAGTGACGAACTCCTTGTAAGCACATCAAGCCAGCAGATCGGACAGGTGGTGCAGCGCCTGAGGGCCGCGGCAGCGGCGCTCGTGGATTCATCGGCAGCGATGGCCAAGGAGGGGCAGGCGGTGGGTGCCGAGATCGGCGATGTGCTGGTCGGATTGCAGTTCCAGGACCGGGTCAGCCAGGTATTGGCGCATGTCACGGGAGACATGGCCCGCCTGGAAGAGCGCCTTCGCGCAATGCAGGACGATCTGCATTCGGGGCGGCGCCCCGAGGCGCTGGATGGCGACACCTGGACACGCGAAATGCGCCGGACCTACACCACTGCGGAGCAACACGCCTTGCACGGAGACGGCAATGCAGCCCCGGAGCCCGCGGGCATCACCTTCTTTTAAAGGATAGAAACATGGGAAAGACGATCATGATCGTCGATGACTCCGCCTCCCTGCGGCAAGTCGTCGGTATCGCGCTGAAGGGCGCCGGCTATGAGGTGCTCGAAGGTTGTGATGGCAAGGATGCCCTGGCCAAGCTTGATGGCCGGAAGGTCCATCTGATCATCAGCGACGTGAACATGCCGAACATGGATGGCATCAGCTTTGTGAAGGCCCTGAAGCAACTGCCGGCCTACCGGTTCACGCCGGTCATCATGCTGACCACCGAAGCCGGTGACGACAAGAAGCGCGAAGGGCAGGCCGCGGGTGCCAAGGCGTGGGTGGTGAAGCCCTTCCAGCCGCCGCAGATGCTCAATGCGGTCTCCAAGCTGATTCTCCCCTGATCCATGTGTGGCCTGCTGGAGGAAACACCCATGAACGAATCGGAACAGCCCTGCCTGGCCGTCAGCCGCGTGGCGATCGCTGGGGAAATGACGATCTTCACCGCACGGGACTGGCGTGACCGTCTCCTGTCTGCGATGGAAGCGCCGGGTGATGTGGAACTCGACCTGGGAATGGTCAGCGAAGTGGATGCCGCGGGCATTCAGCTGCTGGTGTCCCTGGTCCTCGAGGCGAGGGCAACGGACCGCGCATTGCGCCTGGTTGCGGTTGCCGAGCGCATCACCGAAGCCTTCGAGTTCTGCCGCCTGACAGACTTTTTCCGGGAGGCGCTGCCTGCGCAGGCCTGATGCAAGGAGCGACGAACATGAGCACGAACATGGACGATGCACTTCAGACCTTCATCGTCGAAAGCCGCGAGTTGTTGCAGACGATGGAGGCTTCACTGCTGGAGATCGGGCAGGGAGGTGACGACACCGAGAACATCAATGCGATTTTCCGGGCGGCACATACGATCAAGGGCTCGGCGGGACTCTTCTCGCTGGATCCGATCGTGGCCTTCACCCACGTGGCCGAGAGTGTGCTCGACAGGGTCAGGGCGCAGCGTATTGCCATGGATCCGGCTCTGGCTCGGCTCTTTCTGGACGTGTGTGACCAGATGGGCGCCCTCGTCGAAAGGGTGGCCTCGGGCCTGGAGGTGAATGGAGAGTTGCAGGCCCGGAGCGATGAACTGGCCCGCCAACTGAGCCACCATCTGGAAGGGACCGCGGTTTTCCCGGTTGCGGGCGACTGGCCTGATGGCGCGCCGGCCCAGGTGGCCCCCCCCGTCTTCGGCCCCGGTTGCGTGACGAGCGGCCTCTGGCACATCTCCTTGCGTGGTGGTCCTGATCTGTTGCGCTTCGGCCTGGACCCCTTGTCTATCCTGCGCTATCTGGGCACCTTCGGCCAGATCGTGAGCCTGGAGATGGTGCTGGCGGGTATTCCGCGTCTGAATCAGCTTGATCCCGAGACCTGCTACATGGGGTTCGAGTTGAGTTTTGCCAGCAAGGCCGATGCGCAGACCATCGAGGATTCCTTTGCATTTGTCCGTGACGATTGCACGGTGAGGCTGATTCCGCCATACGGCCCGATCGCCGATTACCGCGCGTTGTTTGCCGACATGCCCGAGGACAGCCTGCTGCTGGGGCAGATGTTGCTGCGCTGCGGTTCCTTGACCCAGGCGGAGCTGGCACAGGCGCTGGCGACCCAGGAGTGGTTGGCGGAGGACGAGGCCGGCCAGGCTCCCGCTCCGCGTCTGGGTGAGGTACTGGTGGATCAGCAATTGGTCGAACAGCCAGTCATTGACGCTGCGCTCGAGAGGCAGCAGCAGGTCCGCCAGACAAAAGGGGCCGAAGTGACCCTGATCCGGGTCGATGCGGCCAAGCTGGATCAACTGATCAATCTTGTCGGCGAACTCATCATCGCCGGCGCCGGCGCCCAGCTGGCTGCGCGTCGCTTCAAAGCTCCCGCCCTGGTGGAGGCGACCGGGGTGCTGTCCCGTCTGGTCGAGGATGTAAGGGATTCCGCGCTGACCCTGCGCATGGTGCAGATCGGTGCGACCTTCAACCGGTTCCGGCGTGTGGTGAGGGACGTGGCCATTGAGCTGGACAAGGACATCCAGTTGGATATCCGTGGGGGAGAAACCGAGCTGGACAAGACGATCGTCGAGAAGATCGGTGATCCCCTCACCCACATCGTCCGGAACGCACTCGACCACGGCATTGAATCGGCTGCAGATCGAGTCGCGCGTGGCAAGCCTGCACAGGGGAGGCTGATGCTCAACGCCTTCCACGAGTCAGGCAGCATCGTGATTGAAGTCAGCGATGACGGTGGTGGCTTGAAGAAGGAACGCATCCTCGCCAAGGCGATGGAGCGGGGGCTTGTGGCTGAAGGGCAGGGCTTGTCCGACAAGGACATCTTCAACCTCGTATTCGAGCCTGGCTTCTCGACGGCGGAGCAGGTCAGCAACCTGTCCGGGCGCGGCGTCGGGATGGACGTCGTCAAGCGCAACATCCAGGCGCTGCGAGGCACCGTGGATCTGGAGAGCAGCGAGGGGCACGGTACCACCGTGCGCATCCGCCTGCCGCTGACCCTGGCAATCATTGACGGCTTTCTGATCGGTGCCGGACCTTCATCCTACGTGGTGCCGCTGGAGCAGGTGGTGGAGTGCATCGAGCTCCCGCTTGCCGGTCAGCTTGCCTCGGGTGCCAACTATCTGAATCTGCGGGGCGAAGTGCTGCCCTTCATCCGCCTGCGTGATCTCTTCGAGATCCCGGGAGAGCCGCCTCGCCGTGAAAACGTGGTGGTCGTGCAATACGCCGGAGAGCGGGCAGGGCTGGTGGTGGACCAGCTGTTCGGCGAATTCCAGACCGTCATCAAGCCGCTCGGCAAGGTCTTCAGCCATATCCGCTGCATCGGCGGATCCACCATCCTGGGCAGCGGCGAGGTTGCCCTGATCCTCGATGTTCCCGGTCTCGTGCGGCATGTGACCGCCCGGGAGACCGGCCTGTCACGTTCCAGGCAAGGCTCGCTCGCCGCGACCGCCTGAGACCACCTTTGGAGGAGACAAAATAATGACCGTAATACGAAAGATGGTCGTGCTGCTCACTGCGACGGCACTGGGGATCCTGATCCTGGGCGCGACCGGCCTGTACCAGATGAAGCGCATCTACGAGGTCACGAACTACACGAACGCGAACACCGTTCCGAGCATCCTCCTCATCGATGAAGCTGCTGTTCCGGCTGCAACCATGCGGACCCAGGTCTGGCAGCACATGGCGCAAAGCGATTCCGGCCGGATGGCCGAGATCGAGCAGCGCATCCTGGCCAATCGGCAGAAAGTGAGCGATGTCCTCAAGCGGTACGAGTCCCTGGTGTCGGACGACAAGGACCGTGCGCTGCTGGCAGCAGACCACAAGGCCGTGGCGGACTACGATCAACTTCGCGAGAAGGTGATGGCCCTGTCACGTGCCAACCGCAACAACGAAGCCCGTGACCTGCTGATGGACAACCAGGCCTTGCTGGGGCGCATCGCCGAAGCCTTCGATGATCATCGCCAGTACAACGCTGAGCTGGGCAAGCGATCGGCGGAGGATGCCGCCGCCACCCAGAGCAGTGCAGTCTGGCTGGCGGCTGTGATCTCCCTCATCACCCTGGTCGGCGTCATCGGCATCGGGATCGCCAGTACCCGCAGCCTGCTGCGCCAGCTTGGTGCCGAGCCCGCCCTGGTTGCACAGGCCGTGCAGCGCATTGCCGGGGGCGACCTGACGACGGCGATCCCCATCCGTGCGGGGGATAACGCCAGCCTGGCCGCCAATCTCAAGGGCATGGTCGAGCGTCTCTCGGGGATCATCGGTGAGGTGCGCAGCACGGCAGACTCGCTCAGTTCCTCGTCCGAAGAAGTCAGCGCCACGGCGCAGAGCATTTCGCAGGGGGCGACGGAGCAGGCGGCCAGCGTGGAGGAGACTTCCGCCTCCATGGAGCAGATGTCTGCTTCTGTCGGGCAGAACAGCGACAACGCCAAACTCACCGACAGCATGGCGGCCAAAGCGGCGAAGGAAGCCGTGGAGGGGGGAGAGGCGGTGCGTTCGACGGTTGCGGCCATGAAGAGCATTGCCGACAAGATCGGCATCGTGGACGACATTGCCTACCAGACCAATCTCCTGGCGCTCAATGCGGCGATCGAAGCCGCCCGGGCCGGCGAACACGGGAAGGGCTTTGCGGTTGTCGCGGCGGAGGTGCGCAAGTTGGCGGAACGGAGCCAGGTGGCGGCCCAGGAAATATCGGAGACCGCCAGGAGCAGTGTGGCCCTCGCTGAAAAGGCCGGAGATCTTTTCGAGGTCATCATTCCGAGCATCACCAAGACCTCGGATCTGGTGCAGGAGATCAGCTCGGCGTCCGAGGAACAGACCTCCGGTGTCGGACAGATCAATGCGGCCATGACGCAGTTGTCCCAGGCCACCCAGCAGAGTGCATCGGCCTCCGAAGAGTTGGCAGCCACTGCGGAGGAGATGAGTGCCCAGGCCGAACAACTGACCAAGACCATGGCCTTCTTCAAGCTGGAGTCCGCTCCGGCGCAAGGGGCTGGCCGGAGCCGGATGGCGCGGGTCGAGCGTCGCAGCAGCGCGCTGGCGAACACGCCGCTGTTCGGATCGGACTATGTCCAGTTTGAGGGCTGAGCCATGGGCGAGCTGATCAAGGCGCCCGAAAGCGGCGCAGGGCTCACGGAGCCCAGGCAGTACCTGACCTTCACCATAGGCGGCGAGATGTTCGCGGTGGAAACCCTGAGCGTGAAGGAAATCATCGAATACGGCCAGGTCACCTGCATCCCGATGATGCCCGCGAGCATCCGTGGCGTGATCAACCTGCGCGGTTCGGTGGTGCCGGTCATCGACCTGAAGGCCCGCTTTGGCGGGCGCGCCACGGAGGCAACGCGGCGTACCTGCATCGTGATCATCGAACTGGATGACGACGACGATCACCAGGTGGTCGGGATCGTGGTCGACACCGTGAGCGAAGTCCTGGAGATCCCTCCGGCCGATATCGAGGCGCCTCCGGCATTCGGGGCGCGTATCCGTGCCGACTTCATTCGCGGCATGGGCAAGATCGAAGGACGTTTCGTGATCCTGCTCGATGTGCACGCGGTGCTGTCCACGGACGAGTTGTCCCTGTTGTCGGAGATGGCCCAGGCAGTGCCCTCTCAGCATACGCCGTCGCCTGTCGCATGAACCTGCTGCACCGTCAGCACCCAGTGGCTACGGCCCCTGCCCAAGGAGAGATCACCATGAGCGTAACCCGAAGAATGACCCTGCTGGTATTGGTCGCCCTGCTGGGCGTGCTGGGACTGGCCATGATCAGCACAAGTCAGATGAGCCGTCTGCTGGCCGTGACGGATGAAAGCGGGGCACGCAGTCTGCCCGGTGTGCTTGATGTGGTGACCAACCGCGAGCAGTTCAGCAGGATCCAGCTGGCCATGGCAAAGCTGGTCGCCGGAGAGCAGCCTTCGCGCTTTGCCGAAGTCGCCAAGTCGATGGGTGAGGCTGCCAGGGGCCTGCGCAGCGGGCTTGAGAAAGGCGCGGCAAGCGCCAGCGACGAGCGTAGCCGCCGCCTCTTCGAGGAGGAGCGGGCACTCTTCGGGGAGATCGAACGACGCATGGTTGAGCTCCTTGAGGCTGAGCGCGC
This sequence comes from Zoogloea dura, assembly GCF_012927165.1. Taxonomy (GTDB): domain Bacteria; phylum Pseudomonadota; class Gammaproteobacteria; order Burkholderiales; family Rhodocyclaceae; genus Zoogloea; species Zoogloea dura. Next base: position 488,931 of record NZ_JABBGA010000001.1, on the reverse strand, counting down.
GCATCACCGGACTGAAGCGCAGGAGGCCTACCAGGCCTCGCAGCCGCTGGGCGACATGCTGAAGGCCCGGCTTGAAGAGCATCTGGTGCTTGCTGAAGGGCTCGCCCGGCAGTCTGCCGATGAGGCCCGGCGAATCCATGACAGCGCGATCCTTTTTCTGGGGGTGACGGCTGTGCTGGTGGTGCTCGGTGTGGGATGCCTGGGGTTCTTCACGACTCGCGGGCTGATGCGCCTCCTGGGTGGGGAGCCAGGTGCGGCAGTTGAGGTGGCGAAGAGAGTGGCGGCCGGTGACCTGAGCACCCCCATCGCGCTCCAACCCGGCGACACCAGCAGCCTGATGGCGGCTCTCAAGGGCATGACCCTGGGACTCCAGCGCCTGATGGACGAAATGAAGCACATGTCCCTTGAGCACGACCGGGGCGATATTGACGTGGTGATTGACACGTCCGTCCTCCAGGGGGCGTTTGCCGAGGTTGCCCAGGGCGTCAACAGCATGGTGGCCGGGCACATCGCAGTGAAGAAGAAGGCCATGGCCTGCATCCGGGCCTTCGGAGAAGGCAATCTCGACGCGCCGCTGGAGGTATTCCCGGGCAAGAAGCGCTTCATCAACGACAACGTGGAGCAGCTCCGCGCCAACATCAAGGCCTTGATCACCGACGCAGCTACCCTGGCCCAGGCCGCCACGGCGGGCTGTCTCGATACGCGTGCCGACGCGACACGGCACCAGGGGGACTTCCGTCGCATCGTGGAAGGGGTGAATGGCACCCTGGATGCCATCGTCGGACCCTTGGCCGAAGTCATGACGGTGATAGCCGCCCTTGAGCAGGGTGATCTGACCTGCAGTGTGAAGGGCGAGTACCGTGGGCAGCTGGGTGAGCTGAAAGAGGCGCTCAACGGTACGCTGCGCAAACTGGCCGGGGTGATCGCCGAGGTGAGGGTGACATCCGACGCAATCAGCAGCTCGTCCGAGGAGGTCAGTGCGACGGCCCAGAGTCTCTCCCAGGGGGCCGGCGAGCAAGCGGCCAGTATTGAGGAAACCTCCGCGTCCATCGAGCAGATGTCGGCTTCGGTCTGCCAGAACAGTGACAACGCCAGGCTGACCGATGGCATGGCCTCCAAGGCGGTCACCGAGGCCCGGGAAGGTGGCGCAGCGGTCCGGTCGACGGTGGAGGCCATGAAGAGCATCGCCGACAAGATCGGCATCGTGGACGACATCGCCTATCAGACCAATTTGCTGGCCCTCAATGCGGCCATCGAGGCGGCTCGTGCCGGTGAGCACGGCAAGGGCTTCGCCGTGGTGGCAGCTGAGGTCCGCAAACTGGCCGAGCGCAGCCAGATTGCAGCCCAGGAGATATCCGAGACCGCGAAAGGCAGCGTTGCCCTGGCCGAGCGGGCGGGGGCGCTCCTCGAAGTGATCATTCCGAGCATCAGCAAGACCTCGGATCTCGTTCAGGAAATCAGCTCCGCATCCGAAGAGCAAGGCTCAGGGATCAGCCAGATCAACCTGGCCATGGGGCAGTTGTCCCAGTCCAGCCAGCAGAATGCCTCGGCTTCCGAAGAGCTCGCGGCGACAGCCGAGGAAATGAACGCTCAGGCCGAGCTGTTGAACCGTGCCATGGCCTATTTCCGGCTCAATGGGGACGAGCGGCAGGCTTCTGCCGCAAGGGAGGCGGCCCGCAGGCGCCCTGCGGTGAAGCGGGATGCGGGAATGCGCTCTGCTGCCAGCAATGGCAGTCGCGTGCTCGAGGCCGACTATGTCGAATTCGCGGCTTGACGGAACGTCATCGTGACGACGCTTGCTGTCGACCGGGTCGCCGGGGAAAGCGGCCCGCTTCACGAACGGGAATTCCGGCTCTTTCGGGATCTGATGTATCGCCATGCCGGAATCAGTCTGACTGATGCCAAGAAACAGTTGGTGGCGGGGCGCCTCGCCAAGCGCCTGCGTCACTTGAATCTGTCCAGCTATGGTGACTATTTCCGCCGGCTTCAGGCCGATGGGGGGGAGATGCAGACGGCGGTCGACCTGCTGACCACCAACGAAACCTATTTCTTCCGCGAGCCCAAGCACTTCGACTTTCTCCGTGACGGCATCCTGCCAGGCCTGAAGTCGAAAGGGCCGGTCAGGGTGTGGAGCGGTGCGTGCTCGAGTGGTGAGGAACCCTACACGCTTGCCATGGTGATGGCCGAAGTCCTGGGCGGGCGGCCCTGGGGGATCGTTGCCTCGGACTTGTCCTCCAGGGTGCTGGCCACCGCGCGGCAGGGGCGCTATCCGATCGAGGATGCGGCAGGCATTCCCAGGCCGCTGCTCCGGAAGTACTGCCTCAAGGGTGTCGGGAGTCAGGAGGGCACATTCATGATCAAGCCGGAATTGAGGGGGCGGATCGAGTTCCGGCAGGTGAATCTCAATGCCAGTCTGCCCGACCTCGGTGTCTTCGATCTGATCTTCCTGCGCAACGTGATGATCTACTTCGATATCGAGACCAAGCGGCAGGTGGTGCGACGCATTCTGCCCCTGTTGCGGCCGGGGGGGCATTTCGTGGTGTCCCACTCGGAGAACCTCAATGGCGTGTCCGATGCGCTGAAGGCGGTGCGGCCTTCCGTCTACTGCAAACCGGAGGCCTGATGAGTGCGCCGACCCGATGACGTGGTCGAAATCTTCCTGCGGCCCGGAGAACTGTATTTCGGGGATCGGCATACCCGTCTACGTACCGTTCTCGGCTCATGCGTGGCGGTGGTGTTCTGGCATCCCCTCAAGCTGCTTGGAGGCATGTGCCACTACGTCCTGCCCACTCGCAGCCGTCCTGCTCCTGCTCCGCTGGACGGGCGCTATGGCGACGAGGCCTTCTGCCTGATGCTGCAGGAGATCCGTGCGGCGCACACCCTGCCTGCAGAGTATCGGGTGAGGATGTTCGGGGGTGGAAACATGTTCCCCGGCATGAGTTGCAATCGTGCCCCGATCGGCCCGCAGAACGTTGCCGCAGCGAGGGCCCTGATGAGGCAGCACTGTCTGAACTGCATTGGTGCCCACGTTGAGGGTATCGGTCACCGTCACCTCCTGTTTGATGTCTGGAGCGGACGGGTCACCCTTGAACATACCGGACCCCAGGACGGGGTGACGGCGTGCCGTTGAAAGAAGGAGTCTCAATGTCAGCCATCAAGGTCATGATCGTCGATGACTCGGCGGTGGTCCGCCAGGTGCTCTCCGCGGCCCTCGATGAAGATCATGCCATCGAGGTGATCGGTGCCGCTGTGGATCCGGTCTTCGCGCTGGAAAAGATGAAAGTCCGCTGGCCGGATGTGATTGTTCTCGATGTAGAGATGCCACGCATGGACGGCATCACCTTTCTCCGCAAGATCATGGCGGAGCGACCCACTCCGGTGGTGATCTGTTCGACCCTCACCGAACAGGGCTCGGAGACCGCTTTGCAGGCGCTGGCCGCCGGAGCGGTGACGGTGGTGGCAAAACCCAGGATGGGGCTCCGTCAGTTCTTGCTCGACAGCTCCGACGATCTCGTCACTGCAGTGAAGGCCGCGGCGCGGGCGAATGTGCGCCGTCTTGCAGTAGCACCGGTGATCACGCCACCGCCGCGACTGACTGCGGACGCGATGCTGCCCGCCGGCGGTGCCATGGCATTGACCACCGAGATGGTGGTGGCCATCGGCACCTCGACGGGCGGCACCCAGGCCCTGGAGGCCATCCTGCGTGCCCTGCCCAGGCTGTGCCCGGGGATCGTCGTGGTGCAGCACATGCCCGAGAAGTTCACCGGGGCCTTTGCCCAGCGTCTGGACTCCCTGTGCGAGGTCTCGGTGCGCGAGGCGCGGCATGGCGACCGGGTGATGCCCGGCCGGGTTCTGATCGCCCCAGGGGGCAAGCACATGCTGCTCAAGCGCAGCGGCGCCCAGTACATGGTGGATGTCGTCGATGGCCCGCCCGTGAGCAGGCACCGTCCTTCGGTGGATGTCCTGTTCCGCTCTGCTGCCCGTTTTGCCGGAAAGAACGCCGTGGGCATCATCATGACCGGCATGGGGGATGACGGCGCCCGCGGTCTGAAGGAGATGCATGATGCAGGAGCCTGGACCCTGGCTCAGGACGAAGCGAGTTGCGTGGTTTACGGCATGCCCAAGGAGGCGGTGAAAATGGGCGGAGTGGATCGGGTGCTACCTCTCAGGGACATCCCGGGCGCCATTCTTGGTCGGGGCAGCCGACGGGCCTGACCCTGCCGGCTGCCGGCAGGGGCCTTCCTGGCTGTCCTGGCCTGTGCAGTCGTAGATGCCACTGAAGTCCTCGTCCTTGAAGGCGGCGTGGGAGGCGGCGCAGGAGCAGGCTAGGGCTGTGAGCAGGGTAAGGCGGTACAGGGGGACATGGGGTAGGCAGGGGCGTCTCTGAAGGCAAAAACACAATGTGGATCACTGGAGCCTGCGTGCGATCCCGTTGTCCAGACTGCCGAGAAAGCGTTCGACTGCACTGGTATAGGCGCCCGGCTGACCGAGTTGTGCATTGATGTCGCCGTGGGATAGGTCCTCGCGCAGCACCTCGGCGCGGACGCCAAGCTGGCCGGCTCTTGCAGCGAACAGGTCGGCCTGCAGGCAGGAGTCGTCGCGGCGGGTCGAGCAGACCGACAGCAGGGGGGCGGCGCCTGGGGCGAGCGCCTGGATGGGCGACATGGCCTGCCAGTACACGGGATCCTTTCCGAAGGGGGCATCGTAGAGCGGGAGGTGGCGATGGTTCATGATGGCCGTCACGTCCATGGCCGCGCTGTCGAGGGCGACGGTGCCTATCACCGGGCGCAGTCCGGGCTCACCGGTGTAGCGCGGGGCTGCACCGAGCAGGGCGACCAGGTGAGCGCCGGCCGAGTGGCCCATCAGCACGAAGCGCTGCGGGTCGCCGCCCCAGGAGGGCGCCTTGTCCTGAGCCACCGCCAGCGCCCGGGCCACGTCCTGCAACTGCGCGTCGGGTGCGGCATCCGGAAGCATCCGGTAGTTGGTGGACACCAGGATGAAGCCGCGGCTCACCCAGCGGGCGACCTTGGCGTCAACGACGCGCCCCATCTCCTTGTCGCCCCATTTCCAGGCGCCGCCATGCACCACGAAGATGACCGGGGCGGCCTCTGTCCGGGCCGGTAGATAGACATCGAAACGTTGTGCCGGGTGGGAGCCGTAGGCGATGTTGCCCAGATGCTGTGCTCCGGACGGCAGGTTTGCCTCGCCTGGTGCAGCTGAGGCCTGACGCTCGGCTCGTATTTCGCGAAGGCGATCGCGGAGCGGGCCGGCCCCTGCAGCCTGTGCACTGACGGCGAGCAGCAGGGCCAGCACCATTCGTTGAAAAGCGGCTCCCCGGCGGGCCGCGGCCCGCGAAGCGGTAGTCTTCATTGTTTCAGCGTCAGTCCGATCTTGCCGAACTGTAATCCCGACTCCAGCCTGCTCAGGGCCTCGTGGATGCCCATGATGGTGAAGCGGCTGTCGATCACCGGCACGATGCCCTGTTGTTCGATGAAGGCCAGCATGTCGTTGAACTCGGAGAAGTCCCCGTGGGTGGACCCGAGAATCTGCAACTGCCTGATGAAGATTCGACGCAGATCAGCCGGAGGCTGGTCGCCGCTGGTGGCGCCGCAGGTAACCAGTCGGCCGCCGCGTACCAGGGACCTCATGGCTGCCGGCCAGACGGCTTCACCGACGTTCTCGATGACGACGTCAACGCCGCGGCCACCGGTGAAGGCCAGCACCGCCTTGGCGATGTCTTCGGTCCGGCTGTTGACTCCGTGATCGGCGCCCATCGCCACGGCGCGTTCGAGCTTGGCGTCCTCGCGGGAGGTGACGATGACCCGGGCCCCGGTGGCCTTGGCCAGTTGCAGTGCGGCCAGCGATACGCCGCCCCCTATGCCGAAGACCAGCACGGTCTCCCAGGGCTTCACCCGGGCCTTGGTGAACAGCATGCGCCAGGCGGTGAGGTGATTGACCCCCAGGGCTGCGGCTTCGACGAAGTCCAGGTGTACCGGCATGGGAAACACGTTGCGGGCGGGCAGGCTGACCCACTCAGCGAAGCTGCCGTCCCGGTGTTCTCCGAGGAACTGCATCCTGGTGCACAGCACTCCTTCACCACGCAGGCAGAACTCGCAGCGGCCGCAGTTCAGGCCAGGATGCAGGACGACCCGCTGGCCCGGCTTGAGCAGGGCTTCGTCCACGTCGACCTCCTCGATCACGCCGGCGCCATCCAGGCCCATGATCTGGGGCAGACTGTGGGTGATGCCTGCACCGCTGTTGCGCATGTACAGGTCGACCTGGTTGAGGGTGGCCGCATGCAGGCGGATCAGCACCTCGCCCGGACGGCGCACCGGACGCTCACGCTCGCCGACCTCGACCACTTCATTGCCACCGTGACCGGTGATGAATACGGCTTTCAATTGTCGTTCTCCTGTGGTGGATGGCATGGAGTGAGTGCCGCTGTGTCCAGACAGGACGATATAACAATATGTTTACGTAAGTCCATGTGAGAACCAGGCTGCACTTCGTCATCGTCCTGCGCAGAAAAAAGCCCACCTCCTTGCGGGGTGGGCCTCAGGTGCCGCGCCTTGGTGTGTCCGTCAGCCGCAGGTGCCGACGGCGCCGCAGGCGGTGCAGAAGTCGCAGCCGTCCTTGCGGATCACCGAGTAGTTGCCGCACTCGTTGCAAAGGGAACCCTGCATCAGCTTGGGCTCGTTGGTGTCACGGGGCGACTCGAGGATGCCCATCTCGCGGGTCGGGTAGCCGGCTTCGTCGAGCACGCCCAGCATGGCGTAGCGGTGGATGATCAGCGCAGCCAGGTAGGCCACGGTGGACGGCCAGTTTTGCTGGCGGCGGGTGCCCGGCACGAAGGCCATGAAGTCGCCGAGGGGTTCCGGGTAGTCGATCAGCTTGCGCAGCTTCATGCCGATCCAGGCCGGGTCCATGACGCGCATGTCAAGGGACAGGATGCGCGACAGGCCGTCCAGGGCGCGCGGGTAGTTGCCCGACAGCCACATGGAGTAGGGGCGGGTCACGCCGTCTGGCAGGGTGATCTCTTTGAGGCCCAGCACGAAGTCTTCGCCGGTGGCCGGGTTCTGGATGTCCACCGTCCAGGACAGGGTGCCATCGGTGCCGGTCTTGGGCTCCTGCAGGCTGAACACGCTGTCGAGCACCGGGGTCGGCAGGTCACCCTCGAGGGCTTCCAGCCTTTCGCAGCGGTAGCGCACCACCTGGGCGAAGGCAGACACTACGCCAGGCATCAGCTTCTGCTCGCCATGGGGCGGGAAGCGCAGTTCGAAGGACTTTTCGCCGACCGTCTTGGCCAGGGTCTCGAGCTTGAGCTTGAGCCAGCCACGGTCGTTGGCGCGCATGTCCATGGACAGGGTCTTGGCCACGGCACCCAGGCCGCGGGGCTGGTCGGCGCCGTTGACCCACACCTCGAAGGGGAAGGCGCCACGGGCGGGGCTGTCCTCGACCGGGTCCATGTGGCCCACGAAGAGGGCGAAGTTGCCCTGCGGCGTGTTGAGCATGTAAGTCCAGGCGGCGTTGCCGTCCGGCAGATCCGGGCGGCCGGGCCAGCGCAGGGAGGACAGCACCGGGGCCGGCAGGCTCTTGATGGACAGGCGGCGGTTGGTGTCGTCAGACATCTCCACGTCCTGCGGCTGCTTCTGCTCGGAGCTGGGGCTGACCGACAGCACAGAGCCGAGGACGCTGTTCGGGCGGTAGGTGGCCAGGCCCTTGAGGCCGGACTTCCAGGCGTCCAGGTAGAGGTTCTCGAACTCGGTGTAGGGGTAGTCCTCGGGCACGTTCACCGTCTTGGAGATGGAGGTGTCCACGTAGGGTGCCACTGCCGCGACCATGTCCTTGTGGGCCTTGGCGGAGATCTCGAGGGCCGTCACGAAGTACTCGGGCAGCTTGGTGACGTCACCACCCATGTGCTTGTACAGGCGCCATGCGTAGTCCTCGACGGCGTGCTCCTTGAAGGTGCCGTCGGCCACACGCTTCTTGCGGGTGTAGGTGTAGGAGAACGGCGGCTCGATGCCGTTGGAGGCGTTGTCGGCGAAGGCCAGGCTGATCGTGCCGGTGGGGGCGATGGACAGCAGGTGGGAGTTGCGCAGGCCGTGCTTGCGGATCTTGTCCTTGACCTCGGCCGGCAGGCGCGAGGCGAAGTTGCCGCCGGACAGGTAGAGGTCGGCATTGAACAGCGGGAAGGCACCGCGCTCCTTGGCCAGTTCGACGGAGGCCAGGTAGGCCTGGTCGCGCATGTACTCGGAGATCTTCGTGGCCATGGCCAGGGCGGCGTCCGTGTCGTAGCGCAGGCGCAGCATGGCCAGGGCATTGCCGAGGCCGGTGAAGCCGAGGCCGACGCGACGCTTGGACTGGGCTTCGGCGTGCTGTTGCTCCAGGGGCCAGTGGGTGGCCTCGAGCACGTTGTCCAGCATGCGGATGGAGGTTTCGACGGTCTTGCCGAAGGAGGCGAAGTCGAAGGAGGCCTTGTCGCTGAAGGCGTCCTTGACGTAGAGGGTCAGGTTGATCGAGCCCAGGCAGCAGCAGCCGTAGGACGGCAGGGGCTGTTCGGCGCAGGGGTTGGTGGCCTCGATGGTCTCGCAGTAGTAGAGGTTGTTGTCCTTGTTCATGCGATCGAGGAACAGGATGCCCGGCTCCGCGTGATCGTAGGTGGAACGCATGACCTGGTCCCACAGCTCGCGGGCACGCACCTTGCGGTACACCCACAGGCCGTCATCGCGCTGGTAGCCGCCGGCCGCCTTGATGTCGGCGGAGGGCTCTGCCTTGTGGGCGAGCTCCACGTCGCCGTCGGCTTCGACGGCCTGCATGAACAGGTCGGTCACTGCGATGGAGACGTTGAAATTGGTCAGGTCGCCGTGGTCCTTGGCGTGGATGAACTCCTCGATGTCCGGGTGATCGCAGCGCAGTACGCCCATCTGGGCACCACGGCGGGAGCCGGCGGACTCGACGGTCTCGCAGGAGCGGTCGAACACGCGCATGTAGGACACCGGGCCCGAGGCGTTGGACTGGGTGCCGCGCACCATCGCGCCCTTGGGGCGGATAGAGGAGAAGTCGTAGCCCACGCCGCCACCGCGGCGCATGGTTTCGGCGGATTGGGCGAGGGCGGTGTAGATGCCGCAGCGGCCGTCCACGGATTCGGTGATGGAATCACCGACCGGCTGCACGAAACAGTTGATCAGGGTGGCTGCCAGGTTGGTGCCGGCGGCAGAGTTGATGCGGCCGGCGGGCACGAAGCCGCGCTCCTGCGCCTCAAGGAACTTGGTTTCCCAGAACAGGCGCTTTTCTTCCGACTCCATGGCCGCCAGGGCACGCGCCACGCGCAGACGAACATCGGCAATGGTCTGCTCGTTGCCCTTGGCGTATTTCTCGAGCAGAACCTCGCCGGAGATCTCCTGCGGTTCGAGATTGGCGGCGGTGGCGGGCTGGACTTTTGCGGGTTTCGTCGTGGCGGTCATGGCGCGTTGCGGGCCTCTTGGATGAGTGATTGGAAGCGATTTAATTCGGCGCATAGCTTACCCCGAAGGAGAAATTAGACCAAATTTTTTAAATGTTTAAAAACAAATACTTAAAAAAATCAATAGTGCGGATAAACTTTTTTTTCTACTACATTTAGTAGTGTTCCTGTCATTGAAAATCAAGGGAAATCTTGATCGGAGTGGCCCAGTGCCTTGATTTTTCGGGGAAATGCCGGGGGCTGAAACGACCTCCCTTGCGGCAGGTGGGGGCTCGCCGCCTGTCCATCGGGGATCCCCTTCGAGGCCGGGCGCAGGACGCCATGGGTGGTGGGGCGGGTGAGTGTGATCTGTGATTTACATCACAAAAATAAAGTGAATTATTCTGCCGTTCGGCCGTAAGTCGTGCAGAGGTCCGACTCAAGGGAGGGGGACGCCAATCGAACAAGGGATCGCTACTCATGACCATTTCCCAACGACTTATCGCAATCGTCGGTGCCGCCATTCTTGCCCTCGCCGTCATCACCGGCAGTTCTTACTACCAGATGGGGCGGGTTTTCGATGATGCCAATTACAGCAACATAAACGTGATCCCCAGCATGGAGGTCCTGTCGGCCGCGATCGCGGAAACAGGCAAGCTGCGCGTGCAGACTTATCGGCATGTGCTGAGCACGGATCCCAAGGAAAAGGTCGAGATCGACAAGGGAATCGTCAGTGCCCGCGAGTCCATCGAGCAACAGTTCAAGGCGTATGAGCCGCTCCTCTCCGATGATCAGGACAAGCAGCTGTTGCGGGCGGAACGTGAGGCGCTGGCCGCCTACAACAAGCGTGTCGATGAGGCCCTGGCCCTGTCGCGACAGGGCCAGACGGAAGAGGCCCGCGCCAGACTCGCTGTCATCGCGCCGGATGCCGCACATTTCGGGGACCAGCTCAATGCCCACATGAAGTACAACGAATCCCTGGCCAGGCTCAGCGCGAAGCAGGCGCTCGCCACGCGGGACAGCGCAACCTGGATCAGTCTCGCGGTGTCGCTTGCTGCCAGCGTCGGCCTGGTCCTGCTCAGCCTGACAACCATTCGCAGCATCACCTCGCGGATCGAACGGGCCAACCAGTCGGCTGCACGCATTGCCGCCGGAGATCTTGGCCGCGACGGCACCCTGTCCCTGGGCAACCAGGACGAGATCGGCAAGCTTCTTTCGTCACTCGAGTCGATGCGTGCCGATCTGGCCAGAACCATCGGTGAGATCACCTCGGAGTCCGAGCAGGTCGCACAGTCCGCCAGCCAGCTCTCCAGTGCGGCCCAGCAGGTCTCCATCAGCAGCGAGCAGCAGTCGAGTGCCACTTCGTCGGCCGCCGCGGCCGTCGAGCAACTCACCGTGAGCATCGACCACGTGGGGACCAGCGCCGATGATGCCAACCGGCGCGCCAGGGAGTCCGAGGGTTTGGCTGTCCGCAGCGGGCGGGGCGTGGATGACGCCGCCCAGCAGATCGGGCAGGTGGCCAGCCAGGTCGAGAACACGGCACAACAGATTCAGACCCTGTCCCAGCAGGTCCAGCAGATCGACAGGATCACGGTGGTGATCCGCGAGGTGGCCGATCAGACCAATCTGCTGGCCCTCAACGCGGCCATCGAAGCTGCCCGGGCCGGAGAGCAGGGGCGCGGCTTTGCGGTGGTGGCGGATGAGGTGCGCAAGCTGGCCGAGCGCACCACCAGCTCGGTCCAGGAGATCAGTTCTGTCATCGGCGCCATCCAGCACGGGGCGTCGGAAGCCGTGGCCAGCATGCAATCGAGCCGCAGCCTGGTCAGTGCGGTCGTGGTGGATGCGGCCAGGGCCAGCGAGTCGATGGGCGAGATCCGCGAATCGGCGAGCACGATGCAGCTCGCCATCGGTGGTATCAGCGATGCACTCAGGGAGCAGCGCGGGGCGTCCACGGACCTCGCGCGCAATGTCGAGTCCATCGCCCAGATGTCGGAAGAAAACTCGGCGGCGGTCGGCGAGGTGGCCCGCACCGCCAATACCCTGCAGTCAGTGTCCAGCAGCCTGAAGAGCAGCGTCTCGCGTTTCAAGCTCTAGGCCGGTCGGGAGGCGCCGGGATACGCCGCTCCAGGCAGCGTATCCCGGCAGTCGGAAGAGCACGACGTTGAGCGCGTAAGATGATCGAGGGGCCCGGTACCCTCTCCTGCTGTTGTCCTGAAGTACCGTATGGTCTTGTTCCAGATGAGTCATGAGTCCCAAGCGGGCAGCCCTGCACTGGTGAGTTCCGGCTTGGGGATTGGAATGCTGGCAGCGTCGATCATGCCGGTCTTCCTGTCCGTCGTAGTCTGTCTCGTATTCTGGGCACACCTCTGGCAATCCGCCGAGCATACGAGATCGGCGTCAGTCAGGCAGATTGCCTCGCGAGCGGAGGAGCTGGCTTTGGCTGAGGCAGCCAAGGCTGAGGCGATGATCCTGTCCGTCGATCTGGCTCTCATGCAACTCAGGGAGCAGTTCGTACCCGGTCGGGATAGCAATCAGGCAGCGGAATCTCTCATAAGCCGATTTCCCAATGGAAGCCTTGTCCAGATCGCCGTGATCGATTGTGACGGCTATCTTGCCTGGTCGTCCTTGGTTTCAGGCCATTCTTCTGGGGTGGCCTCAAGGATCTATCTGGGGGACCGGAGGCACTTCAGCATCCATAAGACCAGGAAGATCGACGATCTGTATATCAGCGAGCCCGTATTGGGACGGGCCAGCAATCAATGGTCGATCCAGTTCAGCCGACGGATTCATGCTGGGCCGTATCGGGGAGGAGTAATCGTAGCCTCAATTTCTCCCGCCTACTTCTCGAGCATCGGCGTGGAGGCTGCAAAGCAGAGTGGGAACGTCGTCGCCCTCTTTCTGTCCGACGGCGCATACCTGGTGCGCTCGATTCACCTTGAAACAGTGTTGGGGCGTCGAGCTCCTCAAGACCTCCCCTTTCTCGATGAAATGGCTGCGGGGTCCGGGCTCTACCGGGCTCGTTCCCCAATAGACGGTATTCAGAGGAGCTATGCCTGGAGCAGAGGCCACGCATACCCAGTCGTTACGGTAGTTGGAATCAATGAGGTCAATGCACTTCGCGCTGTTGAGGATGAATTGGAAAGGTCCCGGGTGCGAGCGCAAGTCTGGACCACGGTCGTCATACTCGTTTCGTTCCTGCTTTCATCCTTCATCTATCGGCTCGCCAGGAGCCGGGCACGCGTTGAGGAGAGCGAGCGCAGGTACCGCGCCTTCTTCGATGGAAATACTTCGATAAAACTGGTTGTAGACCCGGAGTCAGGGCAGATCCTGGATGCGAACAAGGCAGCAGCCCACTATTACGGATACGATCTGGACACGCTTCGATCGATGCATATCTTTGAGATCAACATGCAGGCCTCCGATCTGGTGAGGGAGCAGTTACGGCATGCGTCATCGGCAAACGTCGTCTGCAGGAATTTCCGGCACCGGCTCGCCAGCGGGGAAATTCGGGATGTGGAAGTGTATACAGGGCCGGTGGGCCTGAACGGGAAGGTCGTTCTTTATTCCATAATCCACGATGTTACCGAGAGGGCCATTCTTCAGCGCAAGCTGTTGCAGAGCGAATCCCTTCACCGCAGTCTGTTCAAGACCATCGCAGAGGGCATTATCGTTGTCGGCCCTGAAGGGGATATCACCGCGTGGAATGAAGCGGCACTCGGAATCCTGTGTATCACGCCGGAACAATTGGTGGCGCGGGAATACGCGCTGCGAGGACCCAATGGTGCGCGGCTCGACATGGATGACTTTCCATCAGCCCGAACCCTGCGCGGAGAGTACATCCGGCAGGCAATGTTCAGCGTTCGTTGCCCGGATGGCGCTGACCGCTGGGTGATCGTGAATAGCAGGCCGCTCGAGGGCGACTTGGAGATGAAGTGTTCGGCTGTGGTCTCCTTCAGTGACATCACGGATCTCGTTCAGGCCGAGGAGTCCTTGCGCCTGTCCCAGTCGGTGTTCGAGGCTGCCCTGGAGGCGATCATCGTGACGGACTCTGCAAACAGGATCATTGCCGTCAATCCGGCGTTCACCAGGCTCACCGGCTACGAGCCGCACGAGGTCATTGGACGCGACCCGTCCTTGCTTGCCAGTGGCGAGCATTCCAGGTCGTTCTATGAGCAGATGTGGGCAGGCCTGAATATCGTCGGCCACTGGGAAGGGGATCTGCACAACCGCCGGAAGGACGGAACGGACTATGTGGAGTCCATCCGGATTTCAGTCATACCGGAACGACCCGGGCATGAGCGGCGGTACGTCGCCTTGTTCAGTGACGTTACCGAGAAACGGCGGATGGATGGCCTGGTGTGGAGGCAAGCCAATTATGATGTGCTGACGGGGCTGCCAAATCGTCAGCTTTTCGAGGACAGGTTGGCACGATCGATCGCACACGCCCACAGGCACAAAGGGGGGGTGAGCTTGCTGTTCATCGACCTGGATAGATTCAAGCCGGTCAATGACCGATATGGACATGCCGCAGGGGATGAGTTGTTGAAACAGGTGGGAGGGCGGCTGGCGAAGGCCTTCCGGGAAGACGACACATTGGCCCGGATAGGCGGTGACGAGTTTGCCGTTGTAGTGAACGAAGCAATCTCGGATTCTGCCTTTGCTGCCCTCGAGGGCAAGATCAACAGGCTGCTTGAAGAGCCGTTCGAGATCTTCTCGCACCGTGTCGTGGTGGGATGCAGCGTAGGTATGGCAACCTATCCCTCAGACGCAAGCTCTCTGGATGCACTGCTCTCGTTGTCGGATTCACGCATGTACGAACGCAAGAGCCAACGTCGCAGGGCCTGATCTTGCCCGGGGGCCCGGAACTGGGATGACGTCACTGTACATAGGGTCGGGTCGTGTCGGCGATCAGGCGGTAGCCGGCCTTGCCCATCCCCGTTTCCGTTTTCCCGACCCGGAGCGTACCGCTCACCCAGACCGGGTCGAAGGTCTGCAGACGGTCTGGCGCCTCTCGGGTGATCACGTGAATCATCTGATTGGCGGGGGGAGGAGGCGCGTGGATGCAGGCGCCAAAGTAGGGTACGAGCAAGTACTCGCGGGCCTGCTCTCCCTGGTGGTCGAGGGGGATGGCGAAGCCGGGCAGGCGCACCCGGCGCCCGTCCAGAGACGGCTCCACGGGGGCTTCGTCCCAGGCCTGGCGGATCTGCTCCAGCGCTGCGATGGCGCGAGGGTCGTTGTCGCTCAGGTGGGAGACATCAAGTTCCCGGAGGGGGCCCATCGGGTCCCAGCCCGGGGGGATCAGATCCGTCCAGGCGAGGGGGGCGTAGCCGCCTTGCCCCGCAGAGAGGGTGAGCGGAAGCCACCCGTCTGTCGGGGGGCCTGGTGTGTCCCGGGACGTGATGAGCAGCGGGGCGAGCAGCAGCAGGGCCAGCAGGTTACGACGCATGCTCAGAGACGGGGTGTCAGGCCGTCAGCGATGGACAGGCGGGCAGCACGCCACGCCGGTATCAGGCCGGCCAGACTCCCGGCAGCCAGCAGTAAGGCAAGCAGCGCGATTTCGTGCCCGCGCGGGCCGACGTGCCAGCCCAGACCGTAGTGCAACCGTAGCCAGGGGGTGAGGAGGAGCCCGCCGGCTTCGACAAGTGCCAGCCCGGCCAGCAGTCCTGTGATGGTGAGGGCAAACGCCTCCACCATCAGCAGGGCGACCACGTGGCGGACGCCGGCTCCCACCGCCCGCAGGATGGCAAGTTCCCTTCGACGTTCGCCGAGACCTGCAAGGATCACCGCGACCAGCCCTGTCAGGCTGACCAGCGTGACAAGGCCGCCCAAGGCTTTCAGGGTGCGTTCGATCTGTCCTAGCAGTTGCCACAGGGAATCCAGGCCGGGGCCCGGCAGGATGGCCATCAGAGCCTCCCCCGGGGCCTCGGCGATCTGCCGTTGCAGACGCAGTGCGTCGGTCCGCTGGTGCAGACCGATCAGAACCGCATCCAGGCTGCGGGGTCTGAGGTCGAATTTGCCGACCTGTTCGGCGGGAATGTGCAATCCGGGAATCGGCACGCCCCCTTGCCAGTCCAGGTGGAGCGCAGTCAGGGAGTCCAGGCCGATCAGTACGCTCCGGTCAACAGGGCTTGCCGCAGGGGCGAGCACTCCGACGACGCGGAAGGGCTTGTCCTGATGCGTGCTGGTCCGTTGATCGTCATGCCCGTCATGTGTGTCGGGCAGGCTGCTGCCATGACTCAGGATGAGGGATGTGCCCGTCTGGTAGCCGAGGCGACGGGCTACCTCGGCCCCGATGACGGCCTCGAACAGCCCGGCAAAGGGGCGGCCAGCACTCAGTGCGAGCGGGGCACCATCCGCGTTCCGCATGTGCTGGAAATACGCCGCGGTCGTACCGATCACCGGGTAGCCCCCGTGGGTGTCGCCCAGGGCCAGGGGTACGCTCCAGGCCACACGCGGATCGCGGGCCAGCTTCACGTGGCTCTCCCACTGCATGGTGGCGGTGGCTTCACCCATGTGGAACAAGGCCCGCAGCAGCAACGGGAGGGTGCCGCCTCTTGGGCCCACCACCAGATCCACCCCGGCGCTCGTTCGTGAAAGATCCCGGCGGGCGCTTTCGCCCATCCGCCCCACGGCCAGCACCAGGGCGGTGGCCAGGGTGATTGACAGGCAGGCCAGGGCCAGGCTCGTGCGCCGGTTCCAGGCGCTGGCCAGGGCGAGGTCGAGAATGGCCCTCATGCGGATGGCAGCTTCAGGTGATGGGTGAACCCGGCGGCAAGACCTGGGTCGTGGCTGACCAGGATGACGGCAGCGCCACAGCGTCCGGCTTCATCAAGGAGCAGGCGAAACAGTTGGGCGGCATTGCGTGCGTCGAGGGACGAGGTGGGCTCATCGGCGAGGATCAGGGACGGCCGGCCCAACAATGCCCGTGCCGCCGCCACGCGCTGCTGCTGGCCCACCGACAGCTCGCAGGCGCGCCGGGCGGCGAGGGAGGGCGGCAGCTCGAGCGTGTCCAGGAGACGCTGGGCTTCCGAACGGGGGGTTGGGATGCAGCGAGCGTGGCGTGACGCCGAGAAGCGGCTGGCTAGCAGGACGTTGTCGAGTACGGAGAGGTAGGGAAGCAGGTTGAACTGCTGGAATACGAATCCCAGGCGGTCTGCCCTCAGCGCGTCGCGGGTGCTGGTCGGGAGGTGGGTAAGTGATTGACCGAACAGTTGCAGTTCGCCAGCCTGGGCCAGCAACAGGCCGCCGATCAGGTTGAGCAGGGTGGTCTTGCCTGCGCCGCTCTCTCCATGGAGGAAGAGATGCTCACCGGCGGCCAGTTCGAGTGAACGCAGATTCACGGCGGGAACGAGGCAGCCTGGCCAGCAGAAGCGCAGGTTGCGGATGAGAACCGCCGTCTCGGTGGCTGGATGGTAGGGGGCCACCGATGAGCGATCGGCTGGCAAGGGCGCGGGAGATATGGCCATGGCGCTCAGCGCGTGAACTCGAGAGGGAGGCCGCGGCAACCCTGCATCAGGCATCCCCGGTGCCAGGCCAGCCGCCCCGATACCACGGTGCTGCGTACCCGGGAGCGAAAGTGCCTGCCCGCGAAGGGTGTCCAGCCGCAGCGGCTGAGGATGGGGGCTGCCTCCACCGCGAAATGCCCATCGTCCACCAATGCCAGGTCGGCCCAGTAGCCTTCCCGGAGGTAACCCCTCTCGCGGATCCGGAACAGCTCGGCCACCCCGTGGCTGCAGCGGGCCACCAGGGTGGGCAGATCAAGGAGACCGTCATGTACCAGCTCCAGCAAGGCGGGAAGTGCATGCTGGGCGAGGGGCAGGCCGGCCGGCGCGAGGCTGTAGGGGGCGGCCTTCTCGGCAAGGGTATGGGGCGCATGGTCGGTGCCGATCACGTCTATCCGGCCTGTCGCCACTGCGTGCCGCAGGGCAACGCGGTCGTCACGTGACTTCACCGCCGGATTGCACTTGAGATGGCTGCCCAGCGCTTCGTAATCCTCATCGTCAAAGTACAGATGGTGGACACAGGCCTCCGCCGTGATCTGCTTGCCGGTGACCGGCCCTGGCTCGAAGAGGGCCAGCTCCCGGGCAGTGGACAGGTGCAGCACATGGAGCCGGGTGCCATGGCGACGAGCCAGATCCACCGCGAGGGTCGTGCTGCGCAGGCAGGCTTCGGCGCTGCGGATCAGGGGGTGGGCCGCGAAGGGGATGGCATCGCCATGCTGGCGCCGCCACTCCGCCTCATTGGCGGTGATGGTCTGGCTGTGCTCGCAGTGGGCCAGCAGGAGGGTCGGTACGCTGGCGAACAGGCGTTCCAGCACCATGGGGTCGTCCACCAGCATGTTGCCCGTGGAGGCACCCATGAAGACTTTGACGCCGGCAATGAGGCGCGGGTCGGCACGTGCCACCGCATCCAGGTTGTCGGTGCTGACACCAAGGTGGAAGGCAAAGTTGGCGTGGCTGGAGGCCGCCGCGAGATGACGCTTGGCAGCCACGGCGGCCATGTCGAGGGTGGGGGGCCGGGTGTTGGGCATGTCCATGAAGCTGGTGATGCCCCCGGCCACTGCGGCAGCGGATTCGCTGGCGATGCAGCCCTTGTGGGTGAGGCCGGGTTCGCGGAAGTGCACCTGGTCGTCGATCATGCCCGGCAACAGCCATGCGCCTGCCGCGTCGATCTCGGTGTCGGCACAGGTGTCGATGGCAGGGGCGATGCGGTCGATGCGCCCGTCGGCAACCAGCAGGTCGCCGGTCGTGATGCGGCCTTCGTTGACCAGGCGCGCGTTGCGGATCAGGAGTCGTGCTTGCATGCTCAGGCCCCGTTCCGCGGCGCCCTGCAGCCCTGCACCCGCGAAGGGGTGGTGCGTGCCAGGTCCTTTGATGACCCGGTAGTGGTGGCGGCGCAGCAGGGCGCTTCGATGGGGTTCTTGCGCATCATCGTGGCGGCGGTGCTCAGTTGAGGGGGGCGATGTCCAGGCCGGGCTGGCGGGCCTCGCGGCACAGGTGGGCGACCAGGGCAGGGAGCTCGAGGCTGCTTGCCGTGGTGTTGCCGCGGAGGCGCAGACTGACCCGCCCTTCCGCCTTTTCCCGATCACCGACGACCAGCAGGAAGGGGAGCTTCTGCAGGCTGTGTTCGCGGATCTTGTAGCTGATCTTCTCGTTGCGCAGGTCGATGCCGGTACGCAGGCCAGCCTGTCTCAGGGCACGCTGTACGTGCCGGGCATAGTCGTCCTGGCCCTCGCTGATGGTCAGGACCATGGCCTGTACGGGGGACAGCCAGGCAGGCAGCTGGCCGCCGAAATGTTCGATCAGGATGCCGGTGAAGCGCTCGAGGGAGCCGAACAGGGCACGATGCAGCATGACCGGCCGGGCCCGATTGCCGTCGGCGTCGATGTAGGCGATGTCGAAGCGCTCGGGGAGGTTCAGATCCACCTGCAGGGTGCCGCATTGCCAGTCGCGGCCGATGGCGTCACGCAGTACGAACTCCAGCTTGGGGCCGTAGAAGGCCCCTTCACCGGGATTGAGGCGGTGGGGGATGTCCATCTGCGAGAGCGCACCGGCGAGGGCGGCTTCCAGCGTGTCCCACAGGGCATCGCTGCCGATGCGGTTGGCAGGGCGGGTACTCAACTTGACCGTGATGTCGGTGAAGCCGAAATCCTTGTAGATGTCGAAGATCAGGGCGATGGTCCGGGCACATTCGCCGGGCATCTGCGCGGGCGTGCAGAAGATGTGCGCGTCGTCCTGGGTGAAGTGGCGGACGCGCAACAGGCCATGCAGGGCGCCGGAAGGTTCGTAGCGATGCACCTTGCCGAACTCGGCCATGCGCAGGGGCAGGTCCCGGTAGCTCTTCAGGCCATGGGCGAACAGGGAGACGGCACCGGGGCAGTTCATCGGCTTGAGGGCGAGCACCCGCTCGTCCTCGGTGACGGTGGTGAACATGTGGTCCCGGTAGTTGAGCCAATGCCCGGACGTTTCCCACAGGGCCCGGTCCATCACGTCGGGGGTGTTGACTTCAACGTAGCCCGCGGCGTCGTGCCGGGCACGCATGTAGGCGATCAGTTGCTGGAAGAGCGTCCAGCCCTTGGGGTGCCAGAACACCGAGCCCGGCGCGCTGTCCTCGAAATGGAAGAGATCGAGGTCGGCAGCGAGCTTGCGGTGATCCCGCCGGGCAGCCTCTTCCTGGCGGACGAGGTAGGCGTCGAGGGCCTCCGCGTCGGCCCAGCAGGTGCCGTAGATGCGCTGCAGCATCGGATTGCGCGCATCGCCTCGCCAGTAGGCCCCCGCCACCTTGGTGAGCTTGAAGGCACGCAGAAGCCCGGTGCGCGGCACGTGGGGGCCGCGGCAGAGGTCTTCAAAACTCCCATGGCGATAGAGGGAAACGGCTTCTCCTTCGGGAATGGCACGCACGAGTTCTGCCTTGTAGTGCTCTCCCTGGCGTTCGAAGAGGGCGATGGCCTCGTCTCCCGGGACAACCCGGCGGGTCACCGGCAGGTCGGCAGTGGCCAGCTCGCGCATGAGGGCTTCGATCCGCTCCAGATCGTCGGGCGTGAAGGAGTGCTCGCAGGCAAAGTCGTAGAAGAAGCCATCCTCGATGATCGGCCCGATGGTGACCTGCGCATCGGGGTGGAGTGTCTTGACCGCCATGGCCAGCAGATGCGCGCAGGAATGCCGCAGGATCGCCAGCCCTTCGGGATCCCCGGAGGTGATGAGCTGCAGGGCTGCATCTTCTTCAATCAACGCGCCGACATCCACGATGCGGCCCGCCACACGGGCGGCGACGCTGTTGCCGGCAAGGCTGGGGCTGATGTCTTCGGCGACGCGCAGGGCGCTGACGGCTTGGGGGTAATGGCGCTGGCTGCCATCGGGCAGGGTGATGCAGGGCATGGTCAGGCTGGGTCGCTGGCAGTGGGGGAGGGGATCCGGGCTCCGGCCTGGGCCGGCTGCACCCGGCGCAGGGGCGAGAGGGCGTCTTCGATGGTGTCGCGGGAGAGCTCCCGGACGATGAATACCAGCCGGCTGCGCTTGTCGTCGAAAGGGGGGGAACTCGGCCAGGCGTCCAGGGGAATGGGCGGATAGGCGATGTTGTGAACCCCGTGCACCACCCAGGGCCGGTCGTCCCCGACCACGTTGATGAGTCCCTTCACACGTAGCACGCGGTCGCCGACGGTCTCCAGCAGCTCGCCCAGGGTGTCGGCGAAGCTCACCCAGGGCAGGGGCGCGTCGAAGATCACGGTGAAGCTGTGAATGTCCCCGTCGTGCGGGGAGGGAACCGCGGCCCGGGTGCCCTTGGGGGTGTAGCGCAGGCCTGCGGTGGGTGGTGGGGCGAGCCAGCGGACCACGTCGGGTGCCTTGCCGGCCGGGTCGTAGAGGCCGCAATCCACCACCGAGGCAACGGCCACTTCGCCCCGCCGCACATAGATCCGCGGGGCGCCCGGGTTGAGGGTGGCCAGATCCCGATCGAGCGCGTCCACGTCTTCCCGGCTCGCCAGATCGCACTTGGTGACCAGCAGGCGGTCGGCCATCACGATCTGGCGCAGGGCTTCCCGCTGGCGCTGGATCTGCTGGCGGCCGAACATCGCGTCCACCGCGGTGACGATGCCGTCGAAGCGGAAGCGTTGGGCCGTGAAGAAGTCGTTCATCAGGGCCTGGATCACCGGTGCCGGGTCTGCCAGGCCGGTGGTCTCGATGAGCACCCGGTCGAACACCGGCACGTCCTTGTTCAGTGCCCGCAGGAACAGGTTGCCCAGGCTGCGGGTGAGCTCTCCACGCACGGAGCAGCACAGGCAGCCTGAATCCAGCAGCACCAGGTTGTCGTCGATGCGCTTCACCAGATGATGATCGACACCGACTTCGCCGAATTCGTTGATCAGCACGGCGGCCTTCTGCATCTCGGGCTGCTTGAGCAGGTGGTTGAGCAGTGTGGTCTTGCCAGCCCCGAGAAAACCGGTGAGGAGCGTGATGGGGACCCGGCTGTCGCTGGTCTGGCCGCTCATGCCGAGGCCTCGCTGTCGGGGGCAAAGGCCCAGCGGGGGAAGGGATCGGGCAGATGTGTCCATGCCTCCGGGCCGTGGTTGAATTCAGTCTCATGGAGCAGGCAGGCGTCGAAGCGGGCGCGGAGGGCGGCTTCGTCCATCTGCATGCCGATCAGGACAAGTTCCTGCTGCGCATCGCCGACGGCCGGGTCCCAGCGGGCCTCGATCGCCGCCCGGCCTTCTGCATCTCCGGGCCACTGTTCGCGGGGCACGGCCGCCCACCAGAGACCACCCAGCTCGTGGCGGATCACCGGCCCGGCCTGGGACCAGCTCCCTACCATGGCGGGCCGGCTGGCGAGCCAGAAATAGCCCTTGGAGCGCACCACCCCGGGCCATTCCTGATTGATCCACTCATGGAAGCGTTCGGGATGGAAGGGCCGACGGGCGCGATAGACGAAGCTGGTGATGCCATAGGTCTCGCTTTCGGGAACGTGCTCTCCGCGCAGTTCCGCGAGCCACCCGGGGGCGCTGGCCGCCGCTGCGAAGTCGAAACGGCCGGTGTTGAGGATGCGCTCGAGAGGAACCCGCCCGAACTGCGCGCGCACGATGTCGGCGCGGGGGTTGAGGCGCTTGAGCAGGTTTTCCAGACGGCGCAGTTCTGCGTCATCGAGGAGGTCGGTCTTGTTGAGGACGATGACGTCGCAGAACTCCACCTGGTCCACCAGCAGATTGACCACCGTGCGGCTGTCTTCCTCGCCCAGGCTCTCACCCCGATCGGCCAGGTAGTCGGTGGAGCCGTAGTCTCTCAGGAAGTTGTAGGCATCGACGACCGTCGCCATGGTGTCCAGGCGGGCGAGATCGGAGAGGCTGGAGCCGGTTTCGTCCCGGAAGGTGAAGGTCTCGGCCACCGGCAAGGGCTCGGAAATACCGGTGGACTCGATCAGCAGATAGTCGAAGCGCCCCTCGGCGGCGAGGCGGCGGATCTCGATCAGCAGATCCTCACGCAGGGTGCAGCAGATGCAGCCGTTGCTCATCTCCACCAGTTTCTCTTCGGCGCGTGACAGGTCGGCCCCACCCTCGGCCACCAGGCGGGCATCGATGTTCACTTCGGACATGTCATTGACGATGACCGCGACCCGCATGCCTTGCCGGTTGTGCAGGACGTGGTTGAGGAGGGTGGTCTTGCCTGCGCCGAGAAAGCCGGACAAGACGGTGACCGGCAGGCGGTCCTGGAGCGTGAGGGAGGGACTCATGGGCATTCCTCGGGAAAGTTGGGGAGAGCCGGGGTGGGGAGTGCCGAGGGGGGAGTCGGCAGGGGAGCACTCAGGACCTCCACCCGATCGCCTCGGACTCCGTTGTAGAAGCAGCTGCGCCGGCCGGTGTGGCAGGCGCCACCCAGTTGGTCGACCTGCATCAGAAGGGCATCACCATCGCAGTCGAAACGCATATCCACCACCCGCTGGCGGCAGCCGGATGTTTCACCCTTGCGCCACAGGCCGCGGCGAGAGCGGGACCAGTAGCAGGCCTGGCCGGTGGCCAGGGTTTCCTCGAGCGCGGCCCGGTTCATCCAGGCCAGCATCAGGACGTCGCCGCTGTCGTGTTGCTGGGCGATCGCGCAGATGAGCCCGTCCGCGTTCCAGGGAACGGTCTCAAGGAAATCAGGGAGGGGAACACTGCTGCCCGTGGGGGCATGCTCGAGTCGGGCTAACATTGGGCTTCAATCGTGAATGATAGTGTGGATGCAATGTTATAACATTGCATCCACATCGCCAAATATTGCCCATGGACAACAACACGCCTTCCGAAACCGGTCCTGCAGACGAGAGCCCGATCCTTGATCAGGTGGAGGCTGTCTGCCGCTCCCGTGGTGCCAGCCTTACGCCGATCCGCCGCATGGTGCTGGCGATCCTGATCCGGTATCCGAAGGGGCTCAAGGCCTACGACTTGCTCGACCGGATCAAGGCGGACAAACCCGGCGCCTCACCACCCACCGTCTATCGGGCACTCGATTTCCTGATGGAGCAGGGCCTTGTTCACAAGGTCGGGCGGATGAATCTTTTTGTCGCATGCAGTTATCACTGCCACCATGAACGTTCGCCAGGGTTGTTCCTGGTATGTCCCCGCTGCAGCGGAGTGACCGAATTGCAGGACGATCAGGTGATCCAGGCCCTCACGGACAGTCTTGCCGCGGCGGGGCACCGGCTCGAGAGCCAGGAGGTGGAGATCGGGGCGATCTGTCCCAAGTGTCAGCTCGCTGGTTCTGCCTGACGCGACACGGAGAGCGTTGAGGCTGTTGGATTGATGTTGTGAGCTTGCCCAGCAGCCAGAGGAGTGGCAGGACAACGACGAGCGTGTGCAGCATGGTGATCTCCCTTCATGGGGCGCCCTTCCGGCACGGGACTGCGCCCCGGGGCTGGCGGACATCCGCCAGCCGGACTTCATTCACTGGCCGTAGTGGCTCTTGGCGTCCTTGATGCAGGCAGCCTTGGGGTCACCGGACAGGGCATCACACTTTTCCTTGGCCACCGCATAACCGGCATCACGCTTGTCCGAGGCTGCGTCCTTGCGGGCGCTGCTGGTCTTGTCCTGCGCCGCCATGTTGGCTTCGCTGGTCTTCTCGCGCGCCGCGGTGTTTGCGTCGGAGGTCTTTTCGGCCACCTTGGCATCGGCCTTGGCGCTTACATGGGCTGCCTTGGCTTCCTTGCGGCAGACGTCCCTGGCGTTGCCGGCCATGTCGTCGCACTTTTCCTTGGCGACTTCATAGGCGGCATCGGCCTTGGCCAGCCGGACTTCGTAGTGGTGTTTGACCGACGGCTCGTACTTCGCCTCGAGTTCGGCCTTCGCGATGTTTCCGCGGCCCTTGGCTTCTTCTATGCAGATATCCTTGGCGTTATCGCCCTTGCTGTCGCAGGCGGCCTTGTCGGCTGAATACTGTCGGGAGATGGCCTCCTTTTCAGACTTGTATTCGGCTTTCGAAAGCGGCGCGCCGATCGCGGTGCTGCCAAAGGCAAGAAACATGGCGCTGGCGAGGAGGGCTGATTGCAGGTTTTTCATGATCGATCCTTCAGGAGTGTTCCGGTTTGCTCGAATGAGTCCGGTGTCGAGCAAGGATGGGGCCGCTGCCAGCCGGAGTCGGTACGCTGACGCACTGACCCTGCAGTTGGCCAGGGCTGCCGGGAGCCCGTGATGGCAGGACGCTGCCCTGGCGTCCCGGGGAAGCTCCGGGTGTGCTGTGCCACGTGTGTTCGTCAGCGGACAGACAGGCGCCGGGCTCCTCTCTAGGCTCATTCCACCGGGGTGCCCGCTCCATCGGGTCGGGGCCTCTCAAGGAGGAGCCACCGTGATGGACAACACTTCTGCATCTGACTTCCAGGGTGCCCGCCCGCCCCTCGGGCACACGCTGCGTGCCGGCCTGTTCGGCTTGCTGTTGCTGACTTCCGGCCTTCCCGTCCTGGCCGGCGAGTGGGGCATGCAGCAACTCTACTGCTCATCCGGCGGGTTATCTGGCAGATCAGCCGGCCCATCACCGAGGGCTGTCGAGTGGATGAGCGGCGGCGTGGGCGCACCGGATCGTGACCGGCTGCGCGCGATGGCGGGCTCCTACAACGTGCTGATGGTGTTCAGTGACCGTCAGGGGCATTACCTCGCCGATGTGCCCTTTGCGGTGAAGGCCTGCAACGGCCGCCCCGTGCATGCCGATGTCAGCGAGGGGCCGTTCCTGTATCTCCGCTTGCCGCCTGGCTGCTACCGGATGAGTGCCCGCCTCGACGACGCCTGGAGGAGCCAGCCGCTGCAGGTGGGAGCGGGCGCGCGTCTGGTCCGGATGTCCTTCATCAGTCGCCAGTGAGTGCCACTGCGGGGCATATTGCCGGCCCGCGTTAATGATTGTCCTTGATCGGGCTCTCCTGAAGCGCTTCTGCGCAATCGCCGCGCCCTACTGGTCGGGCGAGGAGAAGCGCCTGGCCCGGGGGCTGCTGGCCTTGCTGGTGCTGCTGTTGCTTGGTCAGGCGGTGTTCGCGGTGCTGCTGAACGAGCAGACCGGAGAATTCACGTCTGCACTGGCGGCGAAGGACGAGTCGCGTTTCTGGACCTCCATCGCACGATGCCTGGGCGTGCTGCTGGTGGGTGTGCCGGTGCACGCCTTCTATTACTACGTGCGGGACAGGCTCGGGGTGCATTGGCGGCGCTGGCTGACCCGTCGCTACCTCGACGCCTACCTGGCGAAGCAGGTGTATTTCAGGCTCGATGCCCGGTCCGGTATCGATAATCCCGACCAGCGGATTGCCGAGGACATCGGCACATTCACCCAGAAGTCCCTCCAGTTCTTGCTGGTGGTGGCCGGGGCCTTGCTCCAGTTGCTGGCCTTTTCAGGGGTGCTCTGGTCGATTTCGCGTGAGCTGGTCCTGTTTCTCTTCGTCTATGCGATCGTCGGGACGATCGTCACCGTCCTGCTGTTCGGCAAGGTGCTGATCGGACTCAACTTCTACCAGCTCAAGCGGGAGGCTGACTTTCGCTTCAGCCTGGTACGGATTCGCGAGAACGCGGAAGCCATCGCCTTCTATGCGGGAGAGCAACTGGAGGCACGCCAGGTCGAGCGTCATTTTGGCGAGGTGTTCAGCAACTATCTCCGGCTGATCCGCGTTCAACTCCGGCTCAACCTGTTCCAGTACGCCTTCAGCTTCCTGACCGTCATCCTGCCCAGTGCGATCATCGCCAGCCGGGTGCTTTCCGGCGAGCTCGAGGTGGGACGGGCGATCCAGGCCGCGGGTGCCTTTGCGGCGATCCTGGCGGCGCTCACGGTGATCGTCGACAACTTCGACAGTTTCAGCAAGTTTGCGGCCGGTATCGAGAGGCTGGACAGCTTCGCCCATTTCATGGATGCGCGGGAGGGTGGCGATGAGGAACACATCCGCTTTTCCACGGACACGCGGGTGCTTATCGACAACCTGACGCTGTGGACCCCGCAACGGGAACGCACCCTGATCACCGGGCTGAGCATGGTGATAGAGCCGGGCGGAAGCCTGATGATCGTGGGCAGCAGCGGTTGCGGCAAGAGTTCGCTGCTGCGTGCCATTGCCGGGCTATGGCCCTCCGGGCGCGGACGCATTGCCCGCCCGCCGGCCGGCGACATGCTGTTCCTGCCCCAGCGTCCCTACATGCTGCTGGGCAGCCTGCGCAGCCAGCTCCTGTATCCGCGGGAATTGCCCAGGCGCGACGACGAGGTGCTGTTGGCCATGCTCCGGCAGGTCAACCTGCCCGATATCGCCGAGCGCTTTGGCGGCCTGGACGCCGAGCTGGATTGGGCCAAGGTCCTGTCGGTGGGCGAGCAGCAGCGCATTGCTTTCGCACGGCTGCTGCTCGCCCAACCCCGCTACGCCATTCTTGACGAGGCGAGCAGTGCCCTCGATGCCCTGAATGAAGAGCACCTGTATGGCTTGCTCGCCGCCAGCGGCATCACCTACGTGAGTGTTGCCCACCGCCCGTCGCTGCGGTTCTATCACCGCCGGGTGCTGGAGTTCGGCGATGACGCACGCTGGGTGCTTTACAGCGTGAGCCGCGGCGTCTGATCGCGCCCAGGGCCGGGCCAGGGGCAGGCAGGCATGCCTCTCGGTTCGTTAGCGCACGGTATGGCTGCGGCGAGTGGCGCAGCATGAAGGCTCGCAGTGCCCGGTCCACCTTACGCTTGGTCGGCACCGCACCCGATGACCGAACCGTGTGAAGGAAAAGACCATGCCGACCGTAAGACGCAGTTTCAACAAGCTCATCCTCGTGACTGCCGCCTCCTTCTCCCTTGGCGCCTGGAGTGTCCCTGCATGGGCCGCCAGTGCCGACGATTTGAACAAGGACGCCGCCCAGGCCCTGCAGACCCTCTACAAGACCAGCCCCGCGGCAGAGGTGTTGTCGAAGAAGGCCCAGGCCATCCTGATTTTTCCCAAGATCATCAAGGCGGGCCTGGTATTCGGTGGCAGCTACGGGGAGGGCGTTCTGACCCGGGAGGGCAAGACCATCGACTACTACAACTCGGTATCGGCGTCCTGGGGCCTGCAGGCAGGGGCCGAATCCTATGGCTACGTGGTCTTCCTGATGAGCGAAAAGGCCGTGGCGTATCTCGACAAGTCCCAGGGCTGGGAGATCGGCGTGGGCCCGACGGTGGTCGTGGTGAATGAGGGGATCGCCAAGAACCTCTCTTCGTCGACCCTCAAGGACGATGCCTATGCCTTCATTTTCGACCAGCAGGGTCTGATGGCCAGCCTCAGCATCGAAGGAACCAAGATCACCCGCATCAAGCGCTGATGCCGGCGGGTGATTCTTCTCGAAAGGAGTCCTGTCATGAAACGTTTTCAAAAACTCACCCTGTGTGCCACGGCAATGACGCTGGTCATGAGCCTGGCCAGTTGTGCAGGCATGTCTGCACGCGATAAGAACACCGCCGTCGGCGCTGGTATTGGCGCCGTGGGAGGTGCTGTATTGACGGGTGGAAGTACCGCCGGAACCGTCGGTGGTGCCGCTGTTGGCGGCATCATCGGCCACGAGATCAAGAAGTAGGCGAGACGGCGAGTCCCGCAGTCAGGCAGCCAGGTACACAGAGTGTGCCTGGCGCCCGGCAGACACACTGGAGCCACAATGATCAGCGCACCCAAGCCCCGCCTGGGTCAGGCACCCGCCAAGCTCGGGCGTGATGAATTCCATCTGCAGTTTCAGCGCAGCCATCGCGACGCTGCATTCGATGAAGTCCGGGATGCACTGGCCTCGGTCGAGGAGGTGGCCTGGGACAACTACACAAAGGGCCACAAGGTTCTCCTCACCGAAAAGGCCGGCCCGGGATTTGCAGACCCGGACTATGCACTCTCGGTTGAATGGAAAACCACGCGTGACCGCCTGCTGGCGGCGGAGGTGAAGCAGAAGGATCCGGCATCGCCCTCGCGGGTCCTGCTGATCTGCGGTTCCGCCCGCAATGACGGGAGTTGCGCCAGCGAAATATCCAAGACCTTCCGGATGAGTCAGTGGGCGCGGGAGTGCCTGGAGGCCGACGGCATCGAGGTCGACCTGCTCGATCTCAGTCTTCTGACCTCTTCCTATGATCTTCACATCCACCCCTGCAAGGCCTGCGTATCCACGGCAATGCCGCTGTGCCACTGGCCGTGCAGCTGTTACCCCAACCACGGCATGCGCCAGACCAACGACTGGATGGCGGAAATCTACGAGAAGTGGGTGGCCGCTCACGGCGTCATCATCCTCACGCCGGTCTATTGGTATCAGACGCCTGCCGTCCTGAAACTGATGATCGACCGCCTGGTCTGCGCCGACGGTGGCAATCCCGACCCCACCACGACGCAGGGCAAGAAAGCCGAATTGGCCAAGGCGCTCGAGCTGGCCGGCTGGGACTATCCCAAGCACCTGGCGGGCCGCGCCTACGGCCTGGTCGTGCACGGGGATGTGGCCGGCATCGAAGGTGTCCGGCGGGGCCTGTCTGACTGGCTCGACTGGATGGGCCTGATCGACGCGGGAGCCCTCTCGCGGCTTGATCGCTTCATCGGCTACTACGAGTCCTACGCCGCAAGCCATGAGGCACTGGATCTCGACACGATGGTCCGGAAAGAGGTCCTCAACGTGGCCAGCGCCGTGGCAAGCACCGTGGCGAAGTTACGCACCGGTGGCCTGACCGCGGCGGATGCAGGATTGCGTCCACCCCGCCCTAAGTAAGGCCTCATGCGATGCCCGGGCCCGGTGTTTCACCCTTATTCACAAGGAGTCTCTCATGAACAATCTGATCGAATCGGGTACGACCCGCGGGCCCTCCCAGGGGGCTCCGGAACTGGCGGAAGAACGCCAGACCCATGTGCTGTCCGCCGTCTATCCGAGCCGCGACGAGGCCGAGGGTGTGCGCCAGCTGCTTGAGGAGCGGGGCATTCCTGCCGCGGAGATCCGGGTCTTCCATGCCGCCCCGGGACCGGTGGTGGGTGAAGTCAGTGACGATGTACTCAAGGACATCCTGGTCGATGGCAGCATCGGTACGGCGATGGGCACCGGGGTCGGCGCTCTCGGCGCCCTCGCCATTGCGGTCTCCGGCATGACGTTGTTTGTGGCCAGCCCGGTGGTGGCTCCCCTCGCCATGCTCGGCTGGTTCGCCGGCCTCGGTGGCATTGTCGGGGCGGCGGTGGGTGCCAACCGCAAGGAAGGTCGTTTCTCCGAACTGGTGACGGATGCGATCCAGGCCGGCAACACCGTGGTGGTGGTCCGCACCCACCGCGAGGCCGACCGGACCCTGGCCAGGGCCATCCTCGAAGCCTCATTCCGGGGCCGGGAGGGCACGACCACCGAAGTCTCTTGAGCCGATCGGCGGTTCCTGCGCCCTGCATGTGGCCTACCCAACAGACCACGCTGTGCCGGGCGCCTATCCTGGTTCTGGGGGCGTCATCGGCTTGGTATGACGTTCCGGCTGTCTCCCCAAGCGGATTATCAGGAGTTTGTCATGAACTACGAAGAACGCGACCCTTACGGTATCTACAAGGCCAACACCAGCGGAGGGATCGGACTCGATGCAGGGAAGGGGCCCGGGCCGGCCCTGATGGGGGCCGACACGCTGATCGGCAACGATGTGTATAGCCGCAAGGCCGAGATGCTGGGCGAGGTGAAGGAGATCATGCTCGACATGCGCACCGGGCGGATTGCCTACGCGGTGCTCTCCTTTGGAGGATTCATCGGCATGGGCGACAAGCTTTTCGCCATACCGTGGGAGGCCTTGACCCTCGACACCATGAACAAGCGCTTCGTGCTCGATGTGGAGAAGGAGCAGCTCGAGCGTGCTCCGGGATTCGACAAGGAGACCTGGCCCGACATGGCCAACCCGGAATGGGCCGAAGGCATCCGCGCCTACTATGGTCGTCCGATGTACGCAGCCTGATGTCCGAGACCCGCTTTTGAGTCATGCCGCCGCCGAACGGACAGTCTGCTGTCGGTGGCGGGATTCATGCCCCCGGCCAGACGTCGGGGCACGCCACATATGAGTGAATTCCGGCTCTGTGCGGCAACGGCCGTCTTTCCCCAGTCCTTGCTGATTCCGTCGGTGGCCATCTGCGTGCTGGCAGGCTTCTGGCTGCGTCTGCAGGATGTCCGCTGGGCCCTCGGCGGCGGCATGCTGGCGGCCGGACTGATCACCTGGACGTTGGTGGAGTATGTCGCGCACCGCTTCATCCTGCACCGGCTCGAGCCCTTCCGGCGATGGCATCTGGAGCACCACCGTGAACCTGATGCGCCAATGCGCACGCCGGTGCTGTTCAGCCTGGCATTCGTGCTGGTGCTGCTCATCGTTCCTTTCCTTCTTTGGGCCGACACTGGTTCCGCCCTGGCGTTTTCCGGTGGCTTGCTTCTGGGCCATCTGGTGCAGGAGTCCGCGCATCACAGGATGCATCAGGCGACGCGCCCGGGAGCGGGCTGGCTGGCCAGACGACAGTGCCTCCACGCCTTTCACCACCATGACGACGACGCCATGGCCTTCGGCACGCTGACCGCCTTCTGGGACCGCCGGCTGGGGACTGATCCCGGGCGACACCCGCTCCGGTAAGTGCGATGGCGTACCGACAAGCCATGCGAACCCTGCCACTGTACCTTCACCGTTGCACCGCACTCACGCAGGTCACGGAACTCAGCCGGAGATGAGCATGAACCAGCCTGTCGAACCGCGCATACCGGGCGAAGGCCCGATGGACGCCCCCGAATGTCGCAAGCCGGACCCCGCGGAGTCTGGCCGGACATTCCTCAGGGCTCGCCCCGAGCTCCATGCCAGGTACGCCATTGGCGATGTCCTGGTCCAGCCGATGCCCGAAGGGGCGGTCATGGACCCCGGCCTGCCAGCGCCGAAGCTGGATGCGGCTCACGCAATTCACGCGGTGATCCGCGACGAGGTGGAGCGCCACGTTGAGGCCATCATTTGTGACAACAAGGCTTGAAGTGGGTAGCCAGTGCCATCGGTACAGGCCGTCACTGATGAGCACACCCGCATCGGCCGTCGAGGCTTTCCCATGAAACCGAAACCCCATGTCCTTTTCCTGCCCGGTCTGCTCAACGACGCCAGTCTCTTCCAGTCGCAGCTCGATGCCCTGGGCACCGTGGCGACCACTGCGGTGGCCGATCTGACCCTCGCCGAGTCCCTCCCGGGGCTGGCAGAAGCCGTGCTCGACCTGGCTCCGAAAGAACCGTTTGTGCTGGTGGGCCTGTCGCTGGGTGGCTACGTGGCCTTCGAGATCATGCGCAGGGCTCCCGGGCGCGTATGTGCGCTGGCGCTCATCGATACGTCGGCCAGACCCGAATCCACCGAGGCTTCAGCAGCGCGCAAGGCCGTGATGCAGCTCGCGGAAACCGATCTCGAGGCCGTTTTCGAACAGATGCTGCCGCGTCTCTCCCATCCCGAACGGATGGACCTGCCCGCGGTACGCGGGGTCATCCACTCGATGATGACCGGTCTCGGCAAGGACGTCTTCCTGCGCCAGCAGCGCATCATCATGACTCGCCCTGACAGCCGTCCGGACCTTGAGCGCATCGAGTGCCCGACACTGGTCATATGCGGTCGTGAAGACCTCATCACCCCGCCCGAAATGGCGGAGGAGATGGCCCGGGGGATTCGGCACGCGCGGCTCTGCATGGTGGAGAAGAGCGGGCACCTGTCCACGCTCGACCAGCCCGACGAGGTTGCGCGCCTGCTCCTGGAGTGGGTCACAAGCCTGAGCACCTGAAAGACCACGGAGGAGGGCGGAAGCTGCTCCGCCCCTGGCCGTGCGCTTCAGGTCTGCAGCACATGAGTGCCGGGGGCTGCGCACAAGGGGGCGAAACCGGCGCCGGCCTTGCCCATCGGCGGTGCGGCAACAGGCTGGCCCGAGCGGGCATCCAGCCACGCGGTCCATTCCGGCCACCAGGATCCGTCATGGATCGGGGCGGCCCTGAGCCATGCCTCCGGGTCGAAATAGCGGCCGTCGTGGGGGCGGGTGAGCACCTGGTAGCTGCGGCCCGCTACGCCGGGCGGATTGACGATACCCACGTTGTGACCGCCGGAACTGAGCAGGAAGGTGACGGGTACGTCGGCGAGCAGGTGCAGCTTGTGCACCGAGCGCCATGGCGCCACGTGGTCGCGCAGGGTGGCGACGCAAAAGATCGGGCAGGTGATGTCGGTCAGTGCCACCGGCAGGGTGCCTACGGGGTAGCGGCCGCTGGCCAGATCATTGTCGAGGAACAGGCGCCGCAGGTATTCGGTGTGCATGCGGTAGGGCAGGCGGGTTCCGTCGGCATTCCAGGCCATCAGGTCACTCAGCGGGCGGCGTTCGCCCATCAGATAGTCCTTGAGCAGTCGCGACCAGACGAGATCGCGGGAATTGAGCAGCTGGAAGGCGCCGGCCATCTGCGTGGTGTCCAGGTAGCCCTGGTCCCACATGATGTCCTCCAGGAAGCTGACCTGGCTGTCGTCGATGAACAGGGCCAGTTCTCCCGGCTCGGTGAAGTCAGTCTGGGCCGCCAGCATCGTCAGCGAGGCCAGGCGCTCGTCGCCGTCGCGCCCCATGGCTGCGGCGGCAATCGTCAGCAGGGTGCCGCCCAGGCAATAGCCGGTGGCATGGATGCGCTGCCCCGGCACGACGCTGGAGACCGCATCGAGCGCGTCCATCACCCCCAGGCGCAGGTAGTCATCCATGCCCAGGTTGCGATCCTGATGGCCAGGGTTGGCCCACGAAATGGTGAATACCGTATACCCCTGGTCCACCAGGAAACGGATCAGGGAGTTGCCCGGCGAAAGATCGAGGATGTAGTACTTCATGATCCACGACGGAACGATCAGGATCGGCTCGGGCCTTGCCTGAGGGCCGGCGGGGGCGTACTGGATCAGTTCGATCAGGTGGTTGCGGAAGATCACCTGACCCGGCGTGACTGCCACCTCGTGTCCGGGGCGGAAGGCCTGTGCTCCCGGTGGACCTGATTTCGACTGGCGTTGCTGCACATCGTCCATCAGGTTGTGCAGGCCCTGGACCAGGTTGGCGCCGCCGGTCTGGGCGGTACGTTCCAGCACCTCCGGATTGGTCCACAGGAAGTTGGCTGGCGACATCAGGTCCAGCAGTTGGCGGATGGTGAAGCTGACGACGTTTTCATGATGGGGCGACACCCCGCGCACGCCGGTCGATGCCTTCTTCCACCAGGCTTCGGTGAGAAGGAAGGACTGGCTCCAGATATTGAAGGGCCACGCCTGCCAGCCCGGGTGGGTGAAGCGGCGGTCGGGCAGGGATGGATCAAGGCCCAGGGTGCCGGGAGGGCGTGGGGCCTGCTGCAGGCGGCCGGGGAACCGCATGAGGGCTTCGACCAGCTCCCGGATGAGTCCGGCCTGCTCTGCCGGGTTGCGGGAGAGGTGCATGAGCCAGTCTTCAAAAGCCATGGCCAGCGCTGCGGGCGAGATGCCACCGGTCAGATGCGCGAGCTGGGCGTGGGTGAGGCGGTCCAGATTGCCGCCCGGCAGGGGGAGTCCGGTAGTGGGGACATGGCTCATGAGGATTCCGTTTTCCTGGGTGAGGATGACGCGAGCCATCATCCCCACCTGTCGGCGCTGCGTCTGTATGGCAGCGCACCAAGCCTGGCGCAGGCGGCAGGCGCCGAGACCCTGTAGCCTGAGTGCGTCAGCGCACAGAGTGGGACGGAGACCCGTCGCATACTGGGCGGGCTGATCAACTTCCACGGAGGTTCCGCGTCTTTGCGTGTATCTGCAGAACGGCCGGCTCGCCGGTTACCGCACCTTGCTCCGGCGGCGTGCATGACATGAATGGAGGGAAGCAAGATGCGTGATCGCCCCCAGTCGGCTGCAGAAGAGCTCGCCAACAGCATCAGTCATGGGCTCGGCTTTGTCCTGGCCCTGATTGCCGCGCCGGATCTGATCGCCTCCAGCGCCCAGCAGGGAAGGCCGGCGAACATCCTGGGGGCCTGTGTCTTCGCCGGCACCATGGTGATGCTCTACCTCAGTTCGATGCTCTACCACGCAGCCCCGGCGCACAACAGCCGGGCCAAGCGGCTGTTGGGAAAGCTGGACCACGGCGCGATCTACCTGTTCATTGCGGGCAGCTACACCCCCTTTGCGCTGGGCGTGCTCGACGGCGCCTGGGGCTGGACGCTGCTCGGGCTGGTGTGGGGGCTGGCGGCAGTCGGTCTGGTCCTCAAGGCCCTCGACCGCTTGTCCAACCCCTACCTCTCCACCGGGCTGTACCTGCTGATGGGCTGGCTGGTGGTGATTGCCGCCGTACCGCTGATCGAGCGGGTCTCCCCGACGGGGCTGGCGTGGCTGGTCGCCGGGGGGCTGGCCTACACGGGAGGCGTGGTCTTTTACCTGACCGACGCCCGGCTGAAGTTTGGCCATTTCATCTGGCATCTCTTTGTGATGGCGGGAACCAGCTGCCATTTTTTTGCCGTGCTCTGGTATGCCGGCTAGTCGAGGAGACGCAATGACCATGCAATCCGCCATACCGCCGGCCGGTGAAGACGGTGCCGATAGCCGGGAGGATGCCGAGCCTTACTTCCAGGCGCTTGTCGAAACTTCGCCACTGGGCATCTTTGCCATTGATGCGCAGGGAATCTGTGTCTATGCCAATCCTTCCTGCTGCCGGATTGCCGGGCCGGGGGGCGAGCCGCTGGAGGGCTGCGACTGGCACCACTTCCTCTGCCCTGAGGATCGCCTGCAGGCCTCGGCCGCATGGACGGCGACCACGCAGCAGGGCATCCCCTTCCGTCTCGAGGCCCGCTGGCTGTGTGCCGACGGCAGCCTGTCGTGGGTCCGGCTGAACGCTGCCGTCCTGCCGGGC
Source organism: Zoogloea dura (assembly GCF_012927165.1). Taxonomy (GTDB): domain Bacteria; phylum Pseudomonadota; class Gammaproteobacteria; order Burkholderiales; family Rhodocyclaceae; genus Zoogloea; species Zoogloea dura. The sequence goes on along the minus strand of NZ_JABBGA010000001.1, from coordinate 453,701 downwards.
GCCAATTGCCGGCCCGGCCATGTGTTGACGGTCGAGGACATCTCCGATCGCAAGGCCGCCGACGAGGTGCTGCGGCTGGCGGAGGAGGCCTTGTTCGCCGAGAAGGAGCGGGCCCAGGTCACGCTCAACTCGATCGGCGATGCGGTGTTGACCACCGACATGCCGGGCAAGGTCACCTACATGAACCTGGTGGCGGAGAAGATGACCGGCTGGTCGCGGGCCGAAGCGCTGGGCAGGCCCCTGGCCGAGGTATTTCACATCGTCAACGGGCTCACCCGCGAGGTGGCTGCGGATCCGGCACGGCGTGCCATGGCCGAGGACCGGACGGTGGAACTGGCAACCGACTGCGTGCTGGTGCACCGGGATGGCTCGGAATCATCCATAGAGGATTCAGCAGCGCCGATCCACAACCGGGACGGCCGGGTCAGCGGAGCCGTGATCGTCTTCCACGATGTCAGCGAGTCCCGCGCCATGGCGGCCAGGATGTCGCATCTGGCACATCACGACTTTCTTACCGGGCTGCCCAACCGGGCGCTGCTGACGGAGCGCCTGTCACAGGCCATCGGCCTGGCGCGGCGGCGTCACAAACAGGTGGCCCTGCTGTTTCTCGATGTCGACTACTTCAAGCATATCAACGACTCCCTCGGGCACCGGATCGGCGACCTGCTGCTGCAGGCCCTGGCCGAACGCCTGATCGCCTGCGTACGGACGACCGATACGGTGTGCCGGCAGGGGGGCGACGAATTCGTGATCCTGCTGTCGGAGGTCGAACACATCGATGACGCCACCCGGGTCGCCGAGAAACTGCTCCAGGTCTTCTCCTTGCCCCAGCTCATCGATGGGCACGAACTCCACGTGACCCTGAGCATCGGCATCAGTGTCTATCCGGACGATGGTGACAACGCAGAAGCCGTCATGCAGAACGCCGATACGGCGATGTATCACGCCAAGGCGCGGGGCCGGAACAACTGCCAGCTGTTCCGGCCTGAGATGAACACCCGTGCGGTACAGCGCCAGTTCATCGAGAGCGGCCTGCGACGGGCCCTGAAGCAGGGGGAGTTCCTCCTGTATTACCAGCCGAAGATCGATCTGCACTCGGGGACGATGACCGGCGCCGAAGCGCTCATCCGCTGGCAGGACCCGCAACTGGGCCTGATGCAGCCGGCCCAGTTCGTCCCCATTGCCGAGGAGTCAGGGCTGATCGTGCCGATCGGCCGCTGGGTCATGCGCGAAGCCTGCCGGCAACTCAAGGCCTGGCAGGATGCCGGCCTGCTGGCGGTACCGGTATCGGTCAACATCTCGGCGGTGGAATTCCGCCACAAGAGCTTCCTGGAAGGCGTCGCTCTGATCCTCTCGGAGACCGGCCTGTCCCCGGAGCTTCTCGAGCTGGAGCTCACCGAGAGCATCCTGATGCAGGATGCGGAGGCTTCGGCCCTGGTGCTGACTGCTCTCAAGCGCATGGGCATGCAACTGGCCATCGACGATTTTGGAACGGGGTATTCGAGCCTGAGCTACCTCAAGCGCTTTCCCATCGACACCCTGAAGATCGATCAGTCCTTTGTTCATGATGTCGCCACCGACGCGGATGACGCGACCATCGTCAGTGCCATGATCGGCATGGGCCGCAGTCTCAAGCAGCGGGTCGTCGCCGAGGGCGTTGAAACCCTGGAGCAGCTTGCCTTCCTGCGTGCCCACCAGTGCCACGACGGCCAGGGTTTCCAGTTCAGCCAGCCCTTGTGCGCAGAGGATTTCCGGCGCTTGCTGGGCAGTGGCACCAGGGTGACGACGCCACACTCCCAGTGATTACCTTCACGGGGGGCAGTCGAATGGAGGGGCCACCCCCTGTTTGACGAGGAGACGATTGCCTATATTGTGTGAATGGTTATCTCAAATGGTGTGCGGAAAGTCTCAAGGGCGCTTGTCGCAGGGATCGTTCTGGCCTGCTCGAGCCTGCTTGCGCTTGCCACCTCTGTGCAGGCCGCTGAGGCCGAGGGGCAGGTGCTCCACTTCTACACGACCGAGGTTCCCCCCCTTGCCTTTACGGACAAGGATGGAAGCATCACGGGTTACTGCGTCGAAGTCGTCAGGGCGCTTCTGCGGCGTACGGGGGATCGGGGTGAAATCGTCAGCCTGCCCTGGGCGCGTGCCTACCAGACAGGCCTCAGCGAGCCCAATACCGTATTGATCTGCCCGAAGCGCACCGAAGAGCGCGAAAGGCTCTTCCAGTGGGTCGGTCCCCTGTACAGCACTTCGACCGAGTTCTTCGCGCGCACTCAGGATCGCGTCCGCATCGACAGCCTGGAGGAGGCTCGCAGGGTGAATAGTGTCCTGATCCCGCGGGACTTCTATCCCGTACCCAATCTTCAAAGGGCAGGATTCCAGAACCTGTACCTGACCGCGTCGCCGCAAGCCAGTGTGCGCATGCTCCTCGGCGGGCGTGCGCCCGTCATGGTCCTGGACAGGCTCATGCTGCCTGATTTGCTCAAGCAGGAGGGGGTGCCCACGGATGCTATCGAGCGCGTGTTTGCCCTTTCGCCCGACACTGGTTACCTGACCTTTTCGCGCGACTTGCCTGCAGCGGTGGTCAGGCGCTGGCAGTCCGCCCTGGACGACATGCAGCGGACGGGGACCCTGGGTCACTTGAAGCGGCGATGGCTGGGCGGCGAGCCTCCTCGGTAGCCACCGTGAGCGGGGGCGGGCGTTTGCGGCCTTGGGACCCGCCAAATTCTGTTAGTGTCCCTCCAGTTTCAAAGTCATGCTTTTTTCGGGATGGCTGCATCAATTATTCGGGGAGGTAAAACAACATGTCTGAGCATGCTTTGATGCGCGCCTGCGTGCACTTCTGTGCGTGCGTGCTGGTGTCGCTGGCGGCCATTCATCCGGCCTGGGCCGAGTGGCAGCAGGGTGAGTACCGGATCATCAGGGCGCAGTACGGCACAGCCGAGCGCAATGTGGACGTGACCGCGAGGCTCAAGGAACTGGCCCAGCGCGACGAGCGCTTCCGGCTCGGCAATAGTGTCTTCGGCGTGGATCCGGACCGGGGGCGTGGGAAGGTCCTGCGCATCTACGCGGTGGGGCCCGATGGCCGTAACCGTACCTTCGAATACACCGAAGGCAGCTGGGTGGATGGCTCCCAGTTCGAAGGCTGGCGCGGTGGCACCTGGGGGGACGGCGATCGCAACGACAACGGGCATGCGGGCTGGGGTGACAGGCCGGGCCATCAGGATGGTCGTGATGGCGAGTACCGGATCCTCCAGGCCCAGTACGGCACGGCCGAGCGCAACGTGGATGTGACATCGCGGCTCAAGGATCTGGCCCGTCGCGACGAGCGCTTCCGCCTGGGCAACGACACCTTCGGTGTCGATCCGGACCGGGGGCATCGCAAGGTCCTGCGGATTTATACGGAAGGTCCCAACGGTCGCAACCGTACCTTCGAGTACACAGAAGGCAGTTGGGTGGACGGTGCCCAGTTTTCCGGCTGGTCGGGGGGCAACTGGGGGCAGGGCGGCTGGCGCGGTGGCTGGGGCGGCGAGCGGCCGGGCTATGGCAATGGCTACGACAACAGCAGCCGGAGCGGCCTGCAGATCCTGCGCGCCGAGTACGGCGCCAGCAACCGCAGGATCGACATCACCTATCGCCTGCAACAACGGGTCAGTCAGGGCCGCCTGAATGTCAAGGTGGACAACGAGACGGCGGGTGACGACCCCGCTGAACGCCAGGACAAGAAGCTGTGGATCACCTACAGCGTGGATGGCCGTGAAATGAGTCGGGTGGTGAAGGAAGGCCGCTTCCTGATGCTGCCCTGATTGGTCCTGACCCTCTGGAGCCAGTTGCGCCATGCGCCCCTTTGCTGCTGCGTGTACCGTAATACTTGCCGTTCTTGCCTTGAGTGCTTGTGCGACCCTCGACGAAAAGGAATGCCGCTCCGTCAGCTGGCGCGAGCTGGGAGTCAGGGATGGCCGCATGGGCTATCCGGCGGGCCGGCTCGCCGAACACCAGGAGGCCTGCGCAGAATTCGGCATCCGTCCCGACCCTGGGGCCTATGCGCGCGGGCGCCTGGACGGCCTGGAAAGCTATTGCCAGCCGCGCAACGCGGTGCGCGAGGGGTTGGCCGGACGTTCCTATCAGGCCGGGGTCTGCCCGCCCGGCAGGGAGGCGGCGTTCGTTTCCCTGCACCGGGCCGCCTACGAAGTTCATGAGTCCCGGGCGCGTATCTCTACCCTTAACGGGCAGTCCGATTCGATCGAGCGGGAACTGCGCAGTGACAAGCTGAGCGACGAGCGGCGTGCCCGCCTGCGCCATGAACTGCGCGAACTGGATCGCGACCTGCGACGGGAGCGTGACCAGTTGCGCTGGAAAGAGAGCGATCTGGACCGGTTGTCGGGGCGTCTGGCGTACTGAACCCGGCTCGTCCGGTGGCGGCTTCACGCCCGCGGCCGGGGGCGCGTGCCCGGCCTCCCTGATGTAGAGTGCCTTCGTTCACCCGAAGAGGCCCTCATGCGTGTAGCCGTCGTCACCCCCTATTACCGCGAGCCGCTGGAGAAGCTCGAACGCTGCCATGCCAGTGTGATCAACCAGACCCATGCCGATGTAACCCACATCATGGTGGCCGACGGCTATCCGCGCGCCGAGGTGAATGCCTGGCCGCGCTGCCAGCACATCCCGCTGCCCCTCTCACATGCCGATTCCGGTGACGCGCCCCGCCTGATAGGTTGTGCCTCGGCGGCGGCCCAGGCCTTCGACGCCGTGCTGTTGCTGGATGCGGACAACTGGTTCCAGCCCGATCACATCGAGACCCTGTTGCGGGTCCAGCAACGCCATGCCGCATTGGTCGTGACCTGCGCCCGGCGCCTGGTGCGGCCGGATAACGGAGAGCTGCTCGGGCTGTGCGCCGAGTCCGACGGCCGCCGCTTCAACGACACCAACTGCTACCTGGTCATGGAGCAGGCCTTCTCCCTGTTTGCCGCCTGGGGTTTGCGGACGCAGCAGGTGACGCGCAGCATCGGTGGGCTCGGCGACTGCCTGTTCTGGGATGCGGTGAGCAAGAGCAACGCCCACCGGGTCCATTCGCCGCTGGCCACGGTCAACTACGAAACCTCCTTTGCCATCCACTACCTGTCGCGCAAGCTGCCGCTGCCCGACTTCGCCAAGGTGAACGTCTGGCTGCCGGCCGAGGAACGCTACCGCCAGACCAGCTATGCCGAATACCGCGACCTGGTGGCCGCCGGCCACACCGCCGATCAGGGCTATTGATGCCTCACCACACCACCATGAACACAAAGGACGCACCGGCCATGTCGCACATCGTCGTGACCGGCGGGGCCGGTTTCCTGGGCTCCCACCTGTGCGAGCGCCTGCTCGGCCTGGGGCACCGGGTGTTGTGCATTGACAACCTGCACACCGGCAGCCGCGACAACATCGCTCCCTTGCTGTCCCATCCGGACTACCGCTTTGTCGAGCATGACGTCACCCGCCCCCTGGTGCTGGAGGAGCAGGTGGATGAGATCTACAACCTGGCCTGCCCGGCATCGCCGGTGCACTACCGCAGCGATCCGGTGGGCACCCTGAAGACCTCGGTGCTGGGGGCGCTCCATACGCTGGATCTGGCGCGGGCGCACAAGGCCCGCATCCTGCAGGCCTCCACCAGCGAGGTGTATGGCGATCCCGAGGTGCACCCGCAGTCCGAGAGCTACCCCGGCAACGTCAATCCGACCGGGCCGCGGGCCTGCTACAACGAGGGCAAGCGCTGCGCCGAGACCTTGTTCTTCGACTATCACCGGGAGTACGGCGTGGATATCCGGGTGGCCCGGCTGTTCAACACCTACGGGCCGCGCATGCTGCCCGAGGACGGGCGGGTGATCTCCAGCTTCATCGTCCAGGCCCTGCGCGGTGAACCCCTCGGGCTGTTCGGCGATGGCCTGCAGACCCGTTCATTCTGTTACGTGGATGACATGATCGACGGGTTGATCAGGCTCATGGCGGCACCGGCCGGAGCCGAAGGGCCGGTGAATCTCGGCAACCCCCGGGAATTCACCATCCTCGAGCTGGCCCGGCAGGTTGTCGCCTTGACCGGGGCTGCATCGGAGCTGGTCTTCAAGCCCTTGCCCGGTGACGACCCGCGGCTGCGTCAGCCGGACATCCGGCTGGCCCGGCGGCTGCTGGACTGGCAGCCATCCGTCGAACTGGACGAGGGGCTGGAGCGGACAGTCGCCTGGTTCGAGCGGCAGCTGGGCCTCGCCCGTTCGCGCAGCGCCACGACAGCCTGACGGTCGGGTGCGGCGCCCGGCCGCGCACTGTGCTTGTGCCTGAAGGCGCGGCCTCTCCCACTGACGGTGCAGCGCACCATCCGGCGGATTTTCCATTCGTTTTGTAAGTAGCTGATTGCTATGAGGAAGCCTGAAAGGCTTCAAGTGGCATGCATGCTGCTTATTTGGATTCCATCTTGTATCCAAGATTGGGTCCTCAAGTGAATGCCAGTCTGCCGCCGGTTCTGACCATTGAATTCGTGCTTGAAGGCTACCGGAACGGAAGCTTCGTTCCGAGCGAGCTGATCAGGGCGGTGCTGGCCCGCATCGCCGCGGCCGACGACCCCACGATCTGGATCAGCGTGGCGACGGACAGCGGGCTGCGGGCAAGGCTGGCCGGGATGGATGCGCGGCTGCGTGCCGGCCCCGCCGCGGTGCTGGAGGCCGAACCTCTGTTCGGCGTGCCCTTCGCGGTCAAGGACAACATCGACGTGGCAGGCTTCGCGACGACGGCTGCCTGCCCGGCCTTTGCCTACCTCCCCGAAGCCTCGGCAGACGTGGTGCAGCGCCTGGAGGCGGCGGGTGCCATTGTGGTGGGCAAGACCAACCTGGACCAGTTTGCCACCGGCCTGGTGGGGACCCGCTCGCCCTATGGCGCGGTGCAGAGCCCCTTTCATCCCGACTACATCTCCGGCGGTTCCAGCTCCGGCTCGGCGGCGGCCACGGCACTGGGGCACGTGGCCTTTGCCCTGGGCACCGACACCGCCGGGTCGGGGCGGGTCCCGGCGGCCTTCTGCAACCTGGTGGGGCTCAAGCCCACGCCTGGCCTGCTCTCCAGCAAGGGCGTGGTGCCGGCCTGCCGCAGCCTGGACTGCGTGTCGGTATTTGCCCACACGGTGGCGGAGGGCTGGCGGGTCATGGGGCTTGCCTGTGATGGCGGCACTGCGCCTTCCCGGGGCTTGCCGCCGCGGGAGCTGGTGGCGGGCGTTCCGGCGGGGTTGCAGGATGAGCTCGACCCCCAGGCCTGGGATGCCTTCCAGTCGGCGCTCGTGGCACTGGGCGACGGGGACGGGCCCGGCTTCGAGGAGGTGGATCTGGCGCCCTTCCACGAGGTCACCTCGCTCCTGTACGACGGCCCCTGGGTGGCCGAGCGCCGGGCCGCACTCGGGAGCTTTTTCGATGCCCACCGCGACGGGATGGATCCGGTGGTGGCCGCCATCATCGCCTCGGCCGACGGCATGAGCGCCGCCGATGCCTTCCTGGGGCGCTACCGCCTCGACGAGCTGACGCCGGTCTGCCTGGACGTCTTCCGGCATGTCGACGTGCTGCTGGTACCCACCACGCCCACCACCTATACGAGCCGGGAGGTCGCCGAGCGCCCCTTCGAGCGCAATGCCCGGCTCGGGCGCTTTACCAATTTCGTCAATCTGCTGGGCCTGAGCGCCCTGGCCATGCCCGGGCCGTTCCGGGCGGACGGCCTGCCGGCGGGGGTGACCCTGATCGGCCCGGCCGGCGCCGACCACCTGCTGGCCGAGATCGCGCGCCAGTGGGAGCCGGCCCTGCATGCCCGGCTGGGGGTGAGCTTCCGGGTGCCGCCGCGCTGCACGGCGAGCCTGCCGCCCTTGCCCTTTGCCGAGCCGGCGGGCAGCAGGCGAAATCCTTGATTTGCTGCGGCACGGCGCTGGCCGTCACCGCTGATAGCCGTCCCCCCATTCCGAACCGACAGAAAGAGAGCTGAACCATGTCTGCATCCCGCATCCAGTCTCATCGTCGCAATCTGCTGCGTCTCCTCGGCGCCGGCGCCGCCACCCACATGCTGCCCTTCGGCATCGGGCGGGCCGCTGCCGCCGACAAGCTGGTGGTCGGGGTGATCTATGTCGGGCCGCGGGATGATTTCGGCTACAACCAGGCTCAGGCCCAGGCGGTGGCGGTGATCAAGAAGCTGCCCGGGGTGAAGGTCATCGAAGAGGAAAAGGTGCCCGAGACGGTGGCGGTGCAGAAGACCATGGAGGCCATGATCAACCAGGACAAGGCGACCCTGATCTTCGCCACCTCCTTCGGCTACTTCGACCCCCATGTGCTGAAGATGGCCGAGAAGTATCCCAACGTGCGCTTCGCCCATTGCGGCGGGCTGTGGACCGAGGGCAAGCACCCGAAGAACGTCGGCAGCTTCTTTGGTTACATCGACGAATGCCAGTACCTCAACGGCATCGCCGCGGCCTCGGCGAGCAAGGGCAAGAAGCTCGGCTTCATCGCCGCCAAGCCGATCCCCCAGGTGCTGCGCAACATCAATGCCTTCCTGCTGGGGGCCCGCTCGGTGGATCCGAAGGCCACGGTGCGGGTCATCTTCACCGGTGACTGGTCCTTGCCGGTGAAGGAGGCGGAGGCCGCCAACAGCCTGATCGACCAGGGCGTGGATGTGCTGACCTGTCACGTGGACAGCCCCAAGGTCATCGTCGAGACGGCAGAGCGGCGGGGCGCTTTCAGCTGCGGCTACCACGCCAGCCAGGCCAAGCTGGCGCCCAAGGGCTACCTGACCGGCGCGGAGTGGGACTGGCAGACGCCCTATACCCAGATCATCAAGGCCACCATCGAGGGCAAGCCGATGGTCAACTTCCTGCGCGGTGGCTTGAAGGACGGTTTCGTCAAGCCCTCGCCCTTCGGCCCTGCGGTGTCGGCCGAGGCGCGCAAGAAGTCCGACGCGGTCAAGGCGGCGATGATGAAGGGCGACTTCCCCATCTTCAAGGGCCCCCTGGTGGACAACACCGGCAAAACGGTGGTGGCGGCCGGCAAGGTGCTTGGTCAGCAGGATCCGCTGCTGGAGGGCATGAACTACCTGCTCGATGGCGTGATCGGCCAGATCTGAGCGACGGGGGCCGCCATGAACGCCGTCCGGACCCTTGCCGCGCCCTTCATGCCCTTCACCGCGGCGGTGCTGGCCGCGGCGCTGCTGTTCGCCCTGTTCCTGGCCGCCCAGGGTTTCCCCGCCATGGAGGCGCTGGAGCTGGTGGTGGAGGGCGCCTACGGTTCCTCCTTCGCCTGGCAGAACACCTTGTCGCGGGCGGCGCCACTGATGCTCACAGCCCTCTGCGTGGCCCTGCCGGCCCGTGCCGGGCTGGTCATCATCGGCGGGGAAGGGGCCCTGGCGGTGGGGGCGCTGGCGGCGGCCGTGGTGCCTGCGGCCTGCGCAGGCTGGCCGGCGCTGCCGGTCCAGCTGCTGATGGCGGCGGCGGGCTTCATCGCGGGCGGAGCCTGGATCGCCCTGTCGGCCTGGCTGCGCCACGCGCGGGGCATCAACGAGACCATCTCCAGCCTGCTGCTGGCCTACATCGGCATCGCCCTCTTCAACTTCCTGGTGGAAGGCGTGCTGCGGGACCCGGCCAGTCTCAACAAGCCCTCCACCACTCCCCTGGCGGAGCCCTTCCTGATCGGCGCGATGCCGGGGATGGAGGTGCATTGGGGGCTGTTCTGGGGCGTGTTGATCTGCCTTGCGATGGGCTTCCTGGTGCGCCAGACGGTGTTCGGCTTTGCCGTCGGGGTGGTCGGCGGCAATCCCAGGGCCGCCATGATGGCCGGCCTGCCGGTGGGCGGGCTGATCCTCACCGCCTGCTTCCTCGGCGGCGGAGCGGCCGGCCTGGCGGGCATGCTGGAGGTGGCGGCGGTGCACGGCAGCGCCAATGCCGCGCTGCTGGCCGGCTATGGCTACGCCGGCATCCTGGTGTCCTTCGCGGCCCGCCACAACCCGCTGGGCATCATCGCCTGCGCCATCCTGGTGGGCGGCATCGGCGCGTCGGGCAGCCTGCTGCAGCGCCGCATCGACCTGCCGGACGCGGCTACCCTGGTGCTGCAAGGGGGCCTGTTCGTGGCCCTGCTGGCCTTCGAAACCCTCAACCGCAAAGGAGTCCGTCGTGTCTGATGGTGGTGACAGCCTTGCTTTCGGCAGCCTGGCGCTGGCCTTGCTGGGGGGCGCGCTGCGGGTCAGCACGCCGTTTCTCTTCGTCAGCCTGGGGGAGTGCATCACCGAGAAGTCGGGGCGCATCAACCTGGGCCTGGAAGGCATCCTCGTGCTCGGGGCGATGAGCGGCTACGGCGTCTCGCTGGCCAGCGGCTCGCCCTGGCTGGGGGTGCTGGCGGCCGGCCTGTGCGGGCTGATGATGGGGCTGCTGCATGGCGGCCTGTGCTCCCTGGCCAAGGTCAATGACATTGCGGTCGGCATCTCGCTGATGCTCTTTGGCACCGGCCTGGCCTTCTTCCTGGGCAAGCCGCTGATCCAGCCCCAGGCGCCGATGCTGCCGTCCCTCGAGCTGGGGGCCTGGAGCGACAGCGCCCAGCTGCAGTCGGCCCTGCGCATCAATGTGCTGCTGCCCCTCGGCCTGCTGCTGGCGCTGCTGCTGCACTGGGGCTTCCGGGCCAGCCGCTGGGGCCTGGCCCTGCGCCTGGTGGGCGACAACGCCGCGGCCGCCCGTGCCCTGGGCTACCCGGTGGTGCCCATCCGCATCGGCGCGACGGCGGCGGGCGGCTTCCTGGCGGGGGTCGGCGGTGCCTTCCTGTCGTTGTATTACCCCGGCAGCTGGAACGAGGGCCTGTCCAGCGGCCAGGGGCTGATGGCGGTGGCGCTGGTCATCTTCGCCCGCTGGAACCCCCTGCGCTGTGCGCTGGCCGCGCTGCTCTTCGGCGCGGCGGGGGCCCTCGGTCCGGCCCTGCAGTCGCAGGGCATCACGGCCGGCTACTACCTCTTCAATGCGGCGCCCTACGTGCTGACCCTGGCCCTGATGGCGGCCAGCTGGACGCCCGGCCGCAGCCTCGCCGGGGCCCCGGGCGAGTTGTCCCTCACTCAACGCTAACCCAACGCTGAATCAACGCTGAACCCGGAGTACGACCATGACAGACTTCAGCCTCGCGGCCGATCCCTATCCCTGGCCCTGGAACGGTGACCTGACGCCGGCCAACACGGCGCTGATCATCATCGACATGCAGACCGACTTCTGCGGCGTCGGCGGCTACGTGGACAAGATGGGCTACGACCTGTCCCTGACCCGCGCCCCGATCGAGCCGATCAAGGCGGTGCTGGCCCGCCTGCGCAGCCTGGGCTTCTTCATCATCCACACTCGCGAAGGGCACCGCCCCGACCTGGCCGACCTGCCGCCCAACAAGCGCTGGCGCTCCCAACGCATCGGCGCGGGAATCGGCGACAGCGGGCCCTGCGGCCGGATCCTGGTGCGCGGCGAGCCCGGCTGGGAGATCATCCCCGAACTCGCGCCGCTGCCCGGCGAGGTGATCATCGACAAGCCGGGCAAGGGCTCCTTCTACGCCACCGACCTGGAGCTGGTGCTGCGCACCCGCGGCATCCGCAACATCATCCTGAGCGGCATCACCACCGACGTGTGCGTGCACACCACCATGCGCGACGCCAACGACATGGGCTTCGAATGCCTGCTGCTGGAGGACTGCTGTGGCGCCACCGACCACGGCAACCACCTGGCGGCGCTCAAGATGATCAAGATGCAGGGCGGTGTCTTCGGTGCCGTGTCCGACTCGGCCAGCCTGCTGGCGGCCCTGGGCTGAGGCCATGGATCCGCTCACCCACTCCCTCACCGCGGCTGACCTGCAGCACCGCGGCGCTGCCGTCGAGGCCTTCCGGGTCACCAAGCGCTTCGGTGCCTTCACCGCCCTCGACGCGGTCTCCATGAAGGTGGAGGCGGGCAGCTTCCATTGCCTGCTGGGCGAGAACGGCGCCGGCAAGAGCACCCTGGTCAAATGCCTGGTGGGCTACCACCCGCCGGAGGAGGGCGGCTTCATGGTGGACGGCCGCGAGCAGGACATCCGCAGCCCGCGCGACGCCCAGCGCCTGCGCATCGGCATGGTGTACCAGCACTTCACCCTGGCGCCGGGCATGACGGTGGCCGAGAACCTGCTGCTGGCCCGCGGCGACCTGCCCCTGCGCATCGACTGGCGCCACGAAAAGGCGGCCCTCGCCGCCTTCCTGGACAGCACCCCTTTCCGCCTCGACCTGAACGCCCTGGTGGCCGATCTGGCCGCCGGCGAGAAGCAGAAGCTGGAGATCCTCAAGCAGCTCTACCTGGGCCAGCGCCTGCTGATCCTCGACGAGCCGACCTCGGTCCTGACCCCCGGCGAGGCCGACGAGGTGCTCGGCCTGCTGCATGGCATGACCCGTGACGGACGCCTCACCGTGCTGATGATCAGCCACAAGTTCCGCGAGGTGAGCGCCTATGGCGACGGCGTCACCATCCTGCGCCGCGGCAAGCTGGCAGGCAGCGGGCGGGTCGGCGATCTGAGCACGGCAGAGATGGCCGAGATGATGGTGGGCAGCAGCGTCGCGGTGAGTTCGGGGAGGCGCCGCTGCGCCGCCGACCAGACCCAGGCCATCGGCGAGGTCCGGCTGGACGTGGAGGGGCTCCACGCCGACAACGACCGGGGCACGCCATCGGTGCGCGGCCTCGACCTGAGCGTGCGGGCCGGCGAGATCGTCGGGGTGGCCGGGGTGGCCGGCAACGGCCAGAAGGAGCTGGTCGAAGTCCTGCTCGGTCAGCGCAAGGCCAGCGCCGGGCAGGTCCGGGTGGCCGGCGAGGACTACCAGGCCAGCCGCGCGCAGATGCGCCGCCACGGCGTCTTCAGCCTGCCGGAAGAGCCTCTGCGCAATGCCTGCGTGCCGGCCATGAGCGTGGCCGAGAACATGGGCCTGCGGGATTTCGACATCGCCCCGTATGCGGGCGGCTGGCTGAGCCTGGGCTTCCTGCGGCGCGGCGCCCTGACCCGCCGGGCGAAGACCCTGATCGAGGCCTTCGGCGTGCGCCCGGACGATCCCGCCGCCGCCATCGAGAACCTGTCGGGGGGCAATGTGCAGCGAGCCGTGCTGGCGCGGGAGCTGTCCGGCCCGGTGCAGCTGCTGGTGGTGGCCAACCCGGTGTTCGGGCTGGACTTCGCCGCCACGGAGGCCATCCACCGGCGCCTTGACCAGGCCCGCAACGAGGGGGCGGCGATCCTGCTGGTCAGCGAAGACCTGGATGAGCTGCTCGAGCTGTCCGACCGCATCGTGGTCATGTCCGAGGGCGTGATCGCCTACGAGGCCCTGGCGGGCCAGGCCGATGTGGCCGCCATCGGACGTTACATGGCCGGCCACGGCCACTGAGGAAATCATGCCGATCATCCATGCCCAACCCTTCGACTACATCTTTGAGCCGGCCCGCAGCGCGCTGATCGTCATCGACATGCAGCGCGACTTCATCGAACCCGGCGGCTTCGGCGAGAGCCTGGGCAACGACGTCTCGCTGCTGGCCGCCATCGTGCCGACGGTGGCCGCGCTGCTGGCCCTGTGCCGGCGCCACGGGATCACCGTGATCCACACCCGCGAGGCGCATCGCCCGGACCTGTCCGACTGCCCGCCGGCCAAGCGGGAGCGGGGTGCCGCCAGCTTGCGCATCGGCGACCCCGGCCCGATGGGGCGCATCCTCGTGGCCGGCGAGCCGGGCAACGACATCCTGCCGGCGGTGGCGCCGCTGGCCGGTGAGATCATCATCGACAAGCCGGGCAAGGGGGCTTTCTACGCCACCGCGCTGGGCGAGATCCTGCGCCTGAAGGGCATCACCCACCTGATCTTCGCCGGCGTCACCACCGAGGTCTGCGTGCAGACCACCCTGCGCGAGGCCAACGACCGGGGCTATGAATGCCTGCTGATCGAGGACGCCACCGAGAGCTATTTCCCGGCCTTCAAGGCGGCCACCCTGGAGATGGTCCGCGCCCAGGGCGCGATCGTTGGCTGGACGGCGCCGCTGGCGGCGCTCGCGGCGGGCCTCGAAACCTGAAGGAGCCTGTATGAGCCTGTCCCCTGCAGTGAACCTGCCCCACGTTGCCAAAGCCATGGCCCAGGTCTTCGAACGCTACGAAGCCGCGCTGATCGCCAACGACGTGGCGGTCCTCAACGAACTTTTCTGGGACAATCCGCTGACCGTCCGCTTCGGCATCGCCGAGATCCATTACGGCGCCGAGGCGATCCGCCGATATCGGGAGCTGTTCGTTCCCCCCGCCAACATGCCGAGACAGCTGCGCAACCTGGTGATCACCACCTTTGGCGAGACCTTCGCCACCGCCGACGTGGAGTTCCTGCGCGACGGTGATCCCGTGGGGCGCCAGAGCCAGACCTGGGTGCTGTTTCCCGAGGGCTGGCGGGTCGTCTCGGCCCACGTGAGCATGCTGACCTGAGCCCATGGGCAATACCAGCCGCCCCAAAGAAAACGCACTTGCCTCCCGGATCTACCAGCAGCTCAAGGACGAGATCTTCTCCTTCCATCTGCTGCCGGGTGACCGCTTCACCGAGACCCTGATCGCCGAGCGCTACGGCGTATCACGCACACCGGTGCGCCACGCCCTGTACCGCCTGGAGCGGGAGGGCTTCGTGCAGGTGTATTTCCGCAGCGGCTGGTCGGTGCGCAATTTCGATTTCGACCGTTTCGACCAGCTCTACGACCTGCGCACGGTGCTGGAACTGGCCGCCGTGCAGCGCATCTGCGAGGCGCCGGAGACCGCGGACCTGAGCGCCCTGGCCGACATCTGGCTGGTGGACAAGGCCGAGCGCCTGCCCGATGGCCAGCGCGTGGCGGCCCTCGACGAAGCCTTTCACCAGGGCTTGATGCAGGCCACCGGCAACCGCGAGATGGCCGCGGTGCACCAGGAGGTGACCGAGAAGATCCGCGTCATCCGCCGCCTGGACTTCACCAACCCGGCGCGCATCCAGGCGACCTACGACGAGCACGCCCAGCTGCTGCGCCTGCTGATCCAGCGCAAGACGGCCCAGGCCGGCATCCTGCTGCGCTCGCATATCGAGGCGAGCAAGGCCGAGGTGCGCAAGATCACCCTTCACCATCTGCATGCCGCCCGCCAGGAGAGTCTGGCACGGGCTGGCGCGGTGCAGCCGGGCTAAGCTCCGCCGCTTCCTCGCCGGCCCGGCGGTGTTCAAAGGCCGAGACCTTCGCCCGCACCGAGCAGGGTGGCCACCCCGAGCACCGCAAAAATGGCCGCGGCGATGCCATGCACCAGGCGCACCGGCATGCGGTGGGCAATGCGGTCGCCGAGAATCACTGCCGGCACATTTGCAATCATCATGCCAATCGTCGTGCCGGCCACCACCACGGCCAGGTTCTGGTACTGGGCGGCCAGCGCCACCGTGGCGATCTGCGTCTTGTCGCCCATCTCGGCCAGGAAGAAGGCCACCAGGGTGGTGCCGAACACGCCCATGCGGGCCAGCTTGGCATCCTCCTCCTCGAACTTGTCGGGGATCAGCGTCCAGATCGCCATGCCGATGAAGGACACGCCGAGCACCCAGCGCAGCGTCTGCGCGCTGACCAGGTGGGTGATCCACTCGCCGACCGCACCGGCGCATCCGTGATTGACCAGGGTGGCCACCAGGATGCCGACGATGATGGGGACGGGCTTGCGGAACTTGGCCGCGAGGATGAAGGCGAGAAGTTGCGTCTTGTCGCCGATTTCAGCGAGGGCGACGATGCCCGTGGAGACGAGGAAGGCTTCCATGATCTGATTCCCTGGCCGGACGGAGACGGATGACCACCACGCCCGTCCGGCCAGTCCGGGGGCGAGGGTGGTCAAAGGTCTTGCCAGGTTCGGGAACTGCCTGCGCCATGGCTGGTTGGCCAAGTATGTTGACGCAGGCTCCTTCAGGTAGAAGGTCGGCTACTCCCCAATGACGGGGCGCATGGTACGCAAAAGCGGCAGCGCCGTCTATCGTCGGGGTGCGGCCCGTCCCGGCGATCAGAAGTAGCTGTCTTCCAGCAGCAGGTCTTCGAAGAACGCACCGTAGGCTTCGCTCGGGTGGCGGATATGGATCTCCAGGACCCACAGCAGCCGCGAGGGTGCGAAGTCGGCCTCGGCCAGGGGCCCTTCATGGATCGCCGCATGGGGAAAGTCGGCGATGCGATGGCCGGAGAGGTCCATGTTGAGGACCCAGCCGCGGGCGGCGGCGCAGGACACCGCATAGTCGTAGAGGGCGCGTCCGGTCGCTCTTTCGCTCAGCCATTTGCGCCGCACCTCGTGGAAGATCGCGCGGGCATCGGCGGCGCAGCGGGCCTTGTCGGGATCGCTGCCGGTCACGAAGCTGTCGCCGCCGTCGCCTTCCCAGTCCTTCCAGACCGGACCGATGTCGATGAAGAAGAGATCATCCTCGCCCAGCACCACGCCGGGGTCGGAGGGCGCACCGAAGGTCTTGGTGGTGTTGCTGCCGAAGCGCACATAGACATCGTGCCAGCCGCGCAGCATGCCGGCTTCGGCGAGGAGGTCGCGGGCCATCTCCACGGCGTCTTCCTCGAACATGCCGGGCTGGACGGCGGCGGCGATGCGCTCGATCGCCTGACGGGTCAGGGTCCGGACGTGGAGGAGGCGTTCCGGATCAAAGGCGGGGCCGACGCCCTCGAGGCGGGCCTGGTCCGGGCTGCTGATGGCTTGGGTGGTCATGGGGTGGATCCTTTCACTGGGTGGTGGAAAAAGCGTTTCAGGGGAGTTCGATGCGCAGGCCGTCGAGGGGCGCTTCAAGGCAGATCTGGCAGGCCAGGCGCTGGTCGGGGCCGCTCTCGAGGGCGGCGAGGAGACGGGCCTCCTTGCGTCCGGCCGGCGGCAGGGCGGCCCGCCAGGCCGGATCGATACCGATCCGGCAGGTGCCGCAGGCGGCCTGGCCGCCGCACACGCCCTGCAGCAGGCCGGCAGCGGCCAGGGTGTTCAGGACCGTGCTGCCCGGGGGGGCTGCGAGCCTGCGGGCGGGCGCCTGTGGAAGCGCCACCTCGAGGCTCAGGCTGGCGTCGCTGGAGGACATCGGCGCGGCGGCCTGTGCCACGAAGGCGTCGGCGTGGAAGGCATCCGGCGCGAGCCCGCAGGCGGCCACCAGCAGCATCCGCGCCGCGTCGACCATGGCCGATGAGCCACAGGCGATGACGCGGGCGCCATCCAGCCTGGGCAGATCGTCCGCTGCAGCCGCCTGCACGTAACCACGGCGGCCCCTCCAGGGCTCGGCGGGTGCGGCGAGCACCGGGGTGAAACGGAAATGGGCATGGCGGATGGCGAGGGCTGCGAATTCCTCGCCGAGGTAGAGATCCGGCTGGTCCAGGCCGCCCCAGTACAGATGCACCGGATGCCCGCCCGCACCGCCCAGGTGGCGGGCCAGCATGGCGCGGATCGGTGCGATGCCGGTGCCGGTGGCCAGCAGCAGGAGCGGGGCCCCGGCCGTGTCCGGGGGCGTCCACACGCAGTCGCCGTAAGGCCCGCCGATGTCCAGGAGGGCGCCGGGGCAGGCTGCATCGCTGCGCAGCCAGGTGGAGAAGCGGCCGCCGGGCAAGGTCCGGATGTGCAGTTCGAGGCGGCCGTCGCCCTGGCAGGCAGCGGCGGGGGAATAGCTGCGCGCAGTGCCGTCCGGCAGGCGGACGGTGACGAACTGCCCCTCCCGATAGGTGAGTGGCGGGCCGGCGATCTGGCTCAGTTCCAGGCGCAGGACTTCATGGTTGAGCGGGGTGAGCGCTTCCAGCCGGAAGGGCTGGAGGCGGGCCTGATCGGGTGGCGGTGCGGTGCGGGGCATGGGGGCGATCTCGGGTGCTCATCAAGGCCCCCATGCTAGGATTCTGCTGGCCCACCAAAAACCGCCAGTTTCTGGAAAATGACTGGTCCAGATAAAACCCAAGCAGGTGCCCTCCATGCTCCGCCCCTGGAAGATGAAGCTGGCGATCCAGCGCGACCACACCTTGCCGGTGCATCTGCAGATCGCCCAGTACCTGGCCGACGAGATCGGTCGCGGCCGCCTGGTGCCGGGCTCGGCCTTGCCGGGCACGCGGGAGGTCGCCGCCGACCTGGCTGTCAATCGCAAGACCGTGGTGCTGGCCTTCGAGGAGCTGGCGGCCCAGGGTTGGGTGAGCACCCAGGGGCGCCGCGGTACCTTCGTGGCGGCCCGACTGCCCGGCCCGCCGCCGGAGGTGCCCACGGCCACGGCTCGCCCGATGGCCTCCGGTGAGCCGCCCTACCGGCTGTACGGGCGGCCGCTGGAGCGCCCCCCGGCCGTCGGGGAGCAGGCCGCAGTCACGTTTTCGGATGGGGTGCCGGACGCCCGGCTGATTCCCTATGACGTGCTGGGGCGCGCCTACCGGCGGGCCCTGATCGATACGGCACGGCACAACGGCCTGGGCTACGGCGACCCCCGTGGCGACCCGGCCTTGCGCCAGTCCGTCGCGCGCATGCTGGCCGAGGAGCGGGGCTTGCAGGCCGGGCCCGACAAGGTCTGCATCGTGCGGGGCAGCCAGATGGGCATCTACCTGGCCGCCCGCCTGCTGGTGAGGCCGGGAGACCACGTGGCGGTGGAGGCGCTCAGCTATCCGCCGGCCCGGGAGGCTTTCCGGGCGGCCGGGGCGGAAGTGCATGGCCTCGCCATGGACGCCGACGGGATGCGGCCCGACGAACTCGAGCGGCTGTGCCGCCGCACGCGCATCCGTGCTGTGTATCTCACTCCGCACCATCAGTTTCCGACGACCCGGCTGATGCCGGCCGAGCGGCGCGTGCACCTGCTGATGCTGGCCGAGCAGTTCGACTTCGCCATCGTCGAGGACGACTACGACCACGAGTTCCACTTTTCCCACCGGCCGATGTTCCCCATGGCCAGCGTCGACCGCTCGGGCCGGGTGATCTACGTCGGCTCGCTCTCCAAGGTGCTGGCGCCAGGGCTGCGGGTCGGCTACGTGGTCGGTGCGCCGGCCTTGATCGACCGCTGCGCGGCGGAGATCCTGCTGATCGACCGGCAGGGCAATCCGGTGACGGAGCGGGCGGTGAGCGACCTGATGGACAGCGGCGAACTGAAGCGCCACATCCGCCGCGCCCTGCGGGTGTATGAGGCGCGGCGGAGCCTGATCGCCGGCCGGGCGGCGCAGCTGCCGCCCCAGGTGGATTTCACCCTGCCGCCCGGCGGGCTGGCCCTGTGGTTGCGCCTTGATCCGGGCGTGGACGATGAAGCCCTGATCCGGCTGGCGCGGGAGGAGGGGGTGCAGATTCCTTCGTCCCGGCCTTTCTGTGCCACCGGCGACCTGCCCGGGGGGCTGCGCCTGGGCTATGCCAGCCTGGCGCCGGCCGAGATCGAAGCCGGCCTCGACGGGCTGGCCCGGGCCCTGGCGCGCTTGCCCGTCGCCTGAGGATGCCGGGCCCGGCAGGGTGAGCCTTTCGCGGGCTTTCCCGGCTTTTTTACAGGTCCTTTACAAGGCCACCATCCCTTTTGCGAACGTTTTGATACCGCCCTGCCTAGCATGACGGTACTCAATTCCGTGCTTCGAAAGGGACATTCATGGACTTCACATACCTCGCGATCACCGCCGCCATGGTGGCGCTGGTGATCGGCCTTGCGGTCGGATGCGACCGCCTGGGAGGCGGGCGATGAGCGGGCTCTACGTGCTTGGCGCCTGCATCGCCGCGGCGCTGCTGGTCTATCTGGTGGCAGCCCTCCTCAAACCGGAGAACTTCTCATGAGCACCCACGCCTGGCTCCTGCTGGGGGCCTTCCTGGCCGTCCTGCTGCTCGCGGCCAAGCCCCTCGGCCTCTACATCGCCTACCTGATGGAAGGGCGCCTGCGCATTGGCCGTCCCCTCGAAAATGTCGTGTACCGCCTCGCCGGCGTGCGCCCCGACGAAGAGATGGGCTGGCTGCGCTACGCCCTCGCCATCCTGCTGTTCAACGCCCTCGGCGTGCTGTCGGTGTATGCACTGCAGCGCCTGCAGCTGGCACTGCCGTTCAACCCGCAGCAGATGCTGGCGGTCACGCCGGATTCGGCCTTCAATACCGCGGTGAGCTTCGTCACCAACACCAACTGGCAGGGCTATGGTGGCGAATCCACCCTGGGCTACCTGGTGCAGATGCTTGGCCTGACGGTCCAGAACTTCCTGTCCGCGGCCACCGGCATCGTCGTCGTGATCGCCCTGATCCGCGGCCTGGCCCGCCATAGCGCCGCGACCGTCGGCAATGCCTGGGTGGACCTCACCCGCGCCACCCTCTACCTGCTGCTGCCCCTGTCCTTCCTGATCGCCATCGTGCTGGCGGGGCAAGGGGTGATCCAGAACCTCGATCCCTACCGGGAGGTGACGACCCTCGAAGTCACCCGTTATGAAGCCCCCCGGCTTGACGCCGCCGGCCAACCCCTGACCGACGACAAGGGCGCGGTGCTGACCGAGCCGGCCCAGACCGCCGTGCAGACCCTGGCCATGGGGCCGGTGGCATCCCAGGAGGCGATCAAGATGCTCGGCACCAACGGTGGCGGCTTCTTCAACGCCAACTCGGCCCACCCCTATGAGAACCCCACGCCCCTGAGCAACTTCGTCCAGATGCTGGCGATCTTCCTGATCCCCGCCGCCCTCTGCGTGAGTTTCGGCCGCATGGTCGGGGATGGCCGGCAGGGCTGGGCGGTGCTGGCCGCGATGACCCTGATGTTCGTGGTGGCGGCCGCTGCGGTGATGAGCTTCGAGCAGCAGGGCAATCCGCGCCTGGCCGCGCTGGGGGTGGATCAGCTGGGTGGCCCGCTGCAGTCCGGCGGCAATCTGGAAGGCAAGGAGGCGCGCTTCGGCAGTGCCGATTCGGCCCTCTTCGCGGCAGTGACCACGGCCGCCTCCTGCGGCGCGGTGAATGCCATGCACGACTCCTTCACCCCCCTGGGCGGCCTGGTGCCCCTGGTGAACATGCAGCTCGGCGAGGTGATCTTCGGCGGGGTCGGCACCGGGCTCTACGGCATGCTGGTGTTTGCCATCCTGGCGGTATTCATCTCCGGCCTGATGATCGGGCGCACGCCGGAGTACCTGGGCAAGAAGATCGAAGCCCACGAGATGAAGATGAGCGCCATCGCCATCCTGGTCACGCCGCTGCTGGTGCTGCTGGGCACTGCCATCGCGGTGATGAGCGAGGCGGGCAGGGCGGGTATCGCCAACCCGGGCGCCCACGGCTTCTCGGAGATCCTCTACGCGCTCACCTCCGCCGCCAACAACAACGGCAGCGCTTTTGCCGGCCTGTCCGCCAACACCCCCTTCTACAACGTGCTGCTGGCGCTGGCCATGTGGTTCGGCCGCTTCGGCGTGATCGTCCCGGTGCTCGCCATGGCCGGGGCCCTGGCTGCCAAGAAGCGTCTGCCTGCCGGTGCCGGCACCCTGCCGACCCATGGCCCGCTGTTCGTCACCTTGCTGATCGGCACCGTGCTGCTGGTGGGGCTGCTCAACTACGTACCGGCCCTGGCCCTCGGGCCGATCGTCGAGCACCTCGTGCTGTGGCTGGGTGCCTGAGGAAAAGACCATGACCAAGAAGACCTTCAAGCTGTTCGACCCCGCCCTGGCCGTGCCGGCCATCGGCGAGGCCTTCCGCAAGCTCAACCCGGCGGTGCAGTGGCGTAACCCGGTGATGTTCGTGGTGTACGCCGGCAGCATCCTGACCACCCTCCTGGCGCTGCAGGCGCTGGGCGGGGAGGGCGATGCGCCGGCCGGTTTCATCCTCGCCATTGCCGTGTGGCTGTGGTTCACCGTGCT
This sequence comes from Zoogloea dura, assembly GCF_012927165.1. Lineage (GTDB taxonomy): Bacteria > Pseudomonadota > Gammaproteobacteria > Burkholderiales > Rhodocyclaceae > Zoogloea > Zoogloea dura. The sequence continues at coordinate 431,905 of NZ_JABBGA010000001.1, read as the reverse complement.
CTTCGCCAACTTTGCCGAGGCCCTCGCGGAAGGCCGCAGCAAGGCCCAGGCCGCCTCCCTGCGCGGGCTCAAGCGCGAGATCTGGGCCAAGAAGCTGCTCGAGCCCCACTACGGCGGCAAGTGGCAGCTCGTGCAGGGCAATGACCTGCGCAAGGGCGACGTGGTGGTGGTGGAGGCCGGCGACATCGGCCAGTCGGTGATCCCTGCCGACGGCGAGGTGATCGAGGGCGTCGCCTCGGTGGACGAGTCGGCCATCACCGGCGAGTCGGCCCCCGTGATCCGCGAGTCGGGCGGCGACTTTTCGGCCGTGACCGGCGGCACCCGGGTGCTCTCCGACTGGATCGTGCTGCGCGTCACCGCCAACCCGGGCGAGACCTTCGTGGACCGCATGATCGCCATGGTGGAGAACGCCAAGCGCCAGAAGACACCCAACGAGATCGCCCTGACCATCCTGCTGGTGGCCCTGACCATCGTCTTCCTGGGCGTCACCGTGACCCTGCTGCCCTTCTCGCTGTTCAGCGTCGAGGTGTCCGGCGCCGGCCGGCCGGTGAGCATCACGGTGCTGGTGGCCCTGCTGGTGTGCCTGATCCCCACCACCATTGCGGGCCTGCTCTCCGCCATCGGCGTGGCCGGCATGAGCCGCATGATGCAGGCCAACGTGATCGCCACCTCGGGCCGCGCGGTGGAGGCGGCCGGCGACGTGGATGTGCTCCTGATGGACAAGACCGGCACCATCACCCTGGGCAACCGTCAGGCGTCCGCCTTCCTGCCCGCCGAGGGGGGGGACGATGCCGAACTGGCCGACCTGGCCCAGCTCGCCTCCCTGGCCGACGAGACACCGGAAGGGCGCAGCATCGTCGTGCTGGCCAAGCAGAAGTTCAACCTGCGGGAACGGGACATCCATGCCCTGGACGCCCATTTTGTCCACTTCTCGGCCCAGACCCGGATGAGCGGTGTCGACCTGGGTGACAAGCAGATCCGCAAAGGCTCCGCCGACGCCATCCGGCGCCAGGTGGAGAGCCTGGGCGGCAGTTTTCCCGCCTCGGTCAGCCACCGGGTGGACGAGGTCGCCCGGCGCGGCAGCACACCCCTGGTGGTGGCCGAAGGCAAGCGCGTGCTCGGCGTCATCGAGCTCAAGGACATCGTCAAGGGCGGCATCCGCGAGCGCTTCGCCGAACTGCGCCGGATGGGCATCAAGACGGTGATGGTCACCGGCGACAACCGGGTCACCGCGGCCGCCATCGCCGCCGAGGCCGGGGTGGACGACTTCCTGGCCGAAGCCACGCCGGAGGCCAAGCTGGCCCTGATCCGCCAATACCAGGCCGAAGGCCGCCTGGTGGCGATGACCGGCGACGGCACCAACGATGCCCCGGCGCTGGCCCAGGCGGACGTGGCGGTGGCCATGAACACCGGCACCCAGGCCGCCAAGGAGGCCGGCAACATGGTGGACCTGGACTCCAACCCGACCAAGCTGATCGAGGTGGTGGAGACCGGCAAGCAGATGCTGATGACGCGGGGCTCCCTCACCACCTTCAGCATCGCCAACGACATCGCCAAGTACTTCGCCATCATCCCGGCGGCCTTCGTCGGCACCTATCCGCAGCTGGCGGCGCTCAACGTGATGGGCCTCGCCAGCCCGGCCTCGGCGATCCTGTCGGCGGTGATCTTCAACGCCCTGATCATCGTCTTCCTGATCCCCCTGGCCCTCAAGGGCGTGCGCTACCGCCCCCTCGGCGCAGCCACCCTGCTGCGCCGCAACCTGGCCGTCTATGGCCTCGGCGGCATCCTGGTGCCCTTTGCCGGCATCAAGTTGATCGATGTCTTCCTGGCCGTCACCGGCCTGGCCTGAATCCGGAGAACCCAGCATGAAAAGCCTTCTGCGTCCCGCCCTCAGCGTGTTCGTACTGCTCAGCGCCATCACCGGGCTGGCCTACCCCCTGGCCGTCACCGGCATCGCCGGGGCGGTCTTTCCCGAGCAGGCGGCCGGCAGCCTGATCTTCAAGGACGGCAAGCCGGTCGGTTCGCGCCTGATCGGCCAGCCGTTCAGCGACCCCGGGCATTTCTGGGGCCGTCCCTCCGCCACGGCGCCCCAGCCCTACAACGCCGCCGCCTCGTCCGGCTCGAACCAGGGGCCTCTCAATCCGGCCCTCGAAGACGCGGTGAAGGGGCGCATCGCCGCCCTGCGGGCCGCCGATCCGGGCAATGGCGCCCCCATTCCAGCCGACCTCGTCACTGCGTCCGGCAGCGGCCTGGACCCTCACATCAGCCCCGCCGCGGCCCTCTGGCAGCTGGGCCGGGTGGCCCGCGCGCGCGGCCTGCCCGAAGCGCAGGTCAGGGCGCTCGTGGATGCCAATACGGAAGGCCGCCAGTGGGGCTTCCTGGGCGAGGCCCGGGTCAATGTCCTGGCACTCAACCTGGCGCTGGATGCGCTGAAACGCTGACCGAATCACCCTGAGGAGCACCGATCTTGTTCTACACGCACACCCTTGTAGTAGTCGCCTGCGGCCTTGCCGCGACCTTGAGCGGAGGGGCCGCGCAGGCTGCTTCCGAGGCGTCGGAAGCGCTGCAGTCACCTGAGGCCGTGACGCCGGCGCCCCTCGTCGCCAACCTGGGGCTGTTCAGCAGCTACCGCTTCCGGGGCCTGGACCAGAGCTTCGGCCGGCCCGCCATACAGGGCGGCTTTGATTACACCCACCCGTCCGGCCTCTACGCGGGCAACTGGAACTCCAATGTGAGCAGCGGGGCAGGCTACCCGGAGGGAAGCCTCGAGATGGACTTCTATGCCGGCTATCGCCATCAACTGGGCGACGTGGGGCTGGACGTCGGAGCGCTCTACTACGCCTATCCGGGGAGCCGCCTCGACCATGCCTATGCCGGCGTCAACCGCCGTCATCCCGGCGGCACCTCGAGCGGCAACGTGGACAACGGCGAGGTTTACGTGGCCGCGACCTGGAATGCCATCACCCTCAAGTACTCCCACGCGGTGACGGACTACTTCGCGATGCCGGGCACCCGCGGCACGGGCTACCTCGATCTGTCGGCCAGCCGCGACCTGGGAGACGGCTACAGCCTCGGGCTGCACGTGGGCCGCCTGCTGATGCGTGACTTCGCCTACCTGAATGCTGACGGCTCCACCTACGACGGCCGCTACACCGACTGGCGCATCGGCATCACCCGGGACATGTCGGGCTGGATCCTCGGCGTGGCCTATGTCGGAACGACGGCCCAGGGGCGCTGCGCCAACGGCGAGTTCTACTGCTTCAGCAGCAGCATGGCGAGCGACGGCACGGGGAATGGATCGCGCAGCCGCGATGCCGGCCGCGGCACGGCGGTGCTGTCGCTGAGCCGGAGCTTCTGAGCATGGGCACGGAAAGGAAAAAGTCATGATCACGCTTTCGGACATCCTGCTGCCGGAGGACATCCTCCTCGACCTGGAGGTCGGCAGCGCCGCGGCACTCTTCGACGAGGTCGGCCAGAACATGCAGCGCTGGCATGGTTTGCCCCGCGTCCAGGTGGCGGCAGCCCTGAGCCAGCGGGAGCGCTTCGGCTCCACGGCCCTGGGCCAGGGGGTGGCGATTCCCCATGGTCGCCTGGCCGGTCTGCGCCAGACTCATGCGGTCTATGTCAGGCCGCGCCGCCCGCTGCCTTTCGATGCGCCGGACGGCAAGCCCGTGTCGGACTTCATCGTGCTGCTCGTCCCCGAGCGCGCCACCGAGGAGCATCTGGGCATTCTGGCCGGAGTCTCCGCCCTGTTCACGGATCCGCGCTTCCGCGCGGCCTTGCATGCCTGCGATGATCCCCATGGTGTGCGGGCCCTGTTCCGCTCCTGGCTGCCGGCCGCAGCGTGACGCCCATGGCTCCCACCCATCTCACGGCGGCAGACCCGGTGCGCCCCTTCGGCAAGCTGCAGGCGCGCATCCTGGCCGAGACCCTGCCTTACCTGAGGGCCTATCACAGCAAGATCTTTGTCGTGGACTACGGCTTGCGCGGTACCGGCGATCCTGCGGCCTGGAACAGCCTGGGGCGGGATCTGGCGTTGCTCAGCCTGGTGGGCCTGCGACTGGTGGTGGTGCACCGCGGCGGCGCCCTCAACGGCGAACTGGTCAGCCTCATCAATCGCCATGGCGGCCGGGCGGTGGGCGTGTCCGGGCTGGATGGCGGCTTCCTGCAGGCCTACGCCGCCCCCCTGGCGGCGATGGGGGACCATGCCGGGGAGAGTGTCCGGGTCGATCCGGAGCTGCTCCAGATGTACTTCGGACGCGGGCTGCTGCCGGTCGTCCGTCCGCTGGCGACCGGGCCGGACGGCCAGGCGTGTCCCGTCGATGGAGGGCGCACGGCTGCGGCCATCGCCACCCGGCTGTCTGCCGCCAAGCTCATCGTGATGGGTGACGCGCCGGGAATCCTGGGCGAGCGGGGGCGAGTGCTGCACCGCCTGTCGGCGAGCGAGTTCGAGGCTCTGGCTCCGATGGGCGAGCACCGCCATCTGGCCGAGGCGCTGCGGGCGGGCGTGGGGGCCGTGCATGTGGTCGACGCCCGACGCCCGGAAGTGCTGCTGCTCGAGATCCTGACCCGGGACAGCCAGGGCAGCCTGGTGTTGCCCGACCCGGCGGCCGGGGTCATCGCCCGCAGCGCGCAATACCTCGATCTTTCACAGCATGGAGATGAGTCGCATGAAACCCATTGATTTGTGTATCGGCATTGCGGTCCGGGAGGGCGGCTATGAGGTGGCCACCCTCGAGGCAGGCGGCGCGCCGGCAAGCTACGGTTTTCCCCCGTCGGCGCTGGGGCAGGCAGTCCTGAAGGTCTTCCTGGCCGGCCAGGAGCGCCATCTCCGGCTCGCCGTCTCCGGCGATGCGGCAATGGGCTGCGCGCTCAGCCTCGGTGGTGGAGGGGACCGCGATGTGTACATCGTGGCCCGCCGGGTGGCGGACCAGGCCGCCGAGCTGGCTCGCTACGCCTCCCGGGCACCCTGAGTCATGCCTATCCATGTCTGCCCGGTATGCGGGTGCCGGCACGAAGTGTCGAGTGTGCTGGACCGTCTTGCCTATGGCCGCTTCCTGACCTGCTCGCCGAAATGCAAGACATCCCTGGCCGGGCTGGTCCGCCTCCGAACGCTCGCCGAGATGGCCGAGGCGGCCGGGCGCTTGCGCCGGGCCCGCCATGCTGCGCTTGGGGACAGCAGGCTGCGGAGCGATACGCAGGCGTGCCCGGACGCCCCGAAATGACAGACAATCCGGCCGCGGGTGCCCACCTGGCCGGCCGCACAACAAGAAGAACACGCAGAGGAGACGCCATGCTGTCACAACCGGATCACGTGGTCCGCCATTTCCGGGATGTCCTGGTCTGGCCGGTGCAGATACGGCCGGGTTTCAGCGGGGGTGAGATCGGCCGCCTGCACGAGCTGATAACCGGCGACGGCCGCTGGGCCCCGGTGGACGACGAATTCACCACCGATCCGGCGGATTTCCAGGAGCGCCACTACAAGGAGTTCGTCGCCTTCCTGCCCTATGTTCAGCGCTTCCTGTACGGCGACAGCCGCTCCGGCGTGGCGGCGGAGGCGGCCCGGCCGGCGTCGATGTCGGTCTACCGGCGTACCGACGTGGCCGGCCTGCGGGTGACCCTCAGGCCCGGTGAGGCGCCGATCGCCCTGCGCGTGGCCCACGTGGACCTGTATCTCTTCCTCGACATGGACGTGGCCCTGCTCAACGTGGAGGTGGCCGCCGACGATCTGCCCCTGGCCACCGCCCTGGAGTTGCTGTACCGCTTCGGGCGCGCCTACCCGACCGGCTGGGATGCCAACGGCCAGGGCGTGCATAACGTGCATCGTTCGGAGCTGCTGGGGCACGACGGGCAGATCCTCGCCACCTCCGACTCCGAGCAGCGCGACCGCTACCTGCACTTCGTGTGCGCCAAGCGCGCGCCCCGGGTCGGCGCCCTGTGGGCCTGGCTGCTGCAGCCCCTGGTGCAGGACCAGGAGGACCTGCCGGGGGCGCTGCGCTATCGCCTGATCGAGTACTACCGCATGCCGATGATGGCCTTCCTGGCCCTCGATGACCCGCGCGCCCTGACCCGCGAGGACTTCATCCGGATCGGCTTCGTGGCCAACCTGCCGGCCCGCGACCCGCTGCCGGTGCGCGACCCGTCCGTGCTGCGCTTCGAGCGCCTGCATTGCGAGGACCGTTTCTGGACCGATTCGGAGGAGGGGCCCAACAGCCGTTTCCTGTGCACCGGCAACGCCCTGGTGCTGGTGGGCGACGCCCGCTCCGAGTATTTCCGCGACCCCGACCACGGCTTCCTGGCGCGCTTCCGCCACCAGTACTTCCTGGTCTTCATGATTGCCCATTTCCACCGGGCCGCGCTGCTGTCCTTCTCCGACGGGCTGGCTGACGCGGTGAACGACCTGGACGTGCGCGACGCCGAGTCGGTGCGCCGCTTCAAGCGCCGCATCCGGTTGTCCTTCGAGGCCTTCCTGCGTTTCACCCACCGCTATTGGTTCCACGAAGTGTCCGAGCAGGGCCTGGTGCAGGCCTTGTTCCAGCGCACCACCGGGCTGCTGCGCAATGACGAGCTGTTCGCCGACGTGAAGGAGCAGGTGCGCGAGATGAGCGCCTACCTGGACAGCGACAGCCAGCGGCGCCAGTCGGGCACCGTGCTGCGCCTGACCGTGGTGACCATCTTCGGGCTGATCGCCACGGTGGTGACCGGCTATTTCGGCATGAACCTGTTCAACTTCCCCGAGGTGGCGGACTCCCGCAAGCTGCTCCAGTTCGGCGTGGTGACCGGCAGCACCCTGTGCATGGTGTTGTTCGCGGTGGCGCGCTCCAAGCGCCTGTCGGATTTTCTTGAAGCGCTGTCCGACGAGCGTCTCGACGGCAAGGCCAAGTGGGCTTCACTGGTCCGGGTGTTCCGGAAGGCGGACGAATCACGATGAAGGGCAAGGATCCCCGGGACGATGGCCGCCCCGATCCGGATGCGCTGCTGGCCCGCGTGCAGCAGGACGAGGCGCGGGCCCAGCGCGGCCGGCTGAAGATCTTCTTCGGCGCCTCGGCCGGTGTCGGCAAGACCTGCGCCATGCTCGCCGCGGCGCGTCAGCAGCTGGAGCAGGGTGTCGACGTGGTCATCGGCGTGGTGGAGACCCATGGCCGGGCCGAGACCCAGGCAATGGCCGCCGGCATCGAGTGCATCCCGCCCTTGTCGGTGCCCTACCGGGGGCGGATCCTGGCCGAGTTCGATCTGGACCGGACCCTCGCCCGCAAGCCGGCCCTGGTGCTGGTGGACGAGCTGGCCCACTCCAACGTGGCCGGCTCCCGCCACCCCAAGCGCTGGCAGGATGTGGAAGAACTGCTCGCCGCCGGCATCCACGTTTACACCACGATCAACGTGCAGCACCTGGAGAGCCTCAACGACGTGGTCAGCGGCATCACCGGCATCCGGGTGTGGGAGACGGTGCCGGACCGGGTCTTCGACGAGGCCGACGAAGTGGTGCTGGTGGATCTGCCTCCCGACGAGCTGCTGCAGCGCCTGCGCGAGGGCAAGGTCTACCTGCCCAACCAGGCCGAGCGGGCGATCCGCAACTTCTTCCGCAAGGGCAACCTGCTGGCCTTGCGTGAGCTGGCCCTGCGCCGCACCGCCGACCGGGTGGACGAGGATGTCCAGCAATACCGCCGCGACCAGCTGGTGGCGCCGGTGTGGCAGACCCAGGATTCCCTGCTGGCCTGCGTCGGGCCCGGCGCAGGCAGCGAGAAGATCGTGCGTGCGGCGGCCCGCATGGCAGGGCGCCTGGAGGCGCCGTGGCATGTGATCCACGTGGAGACGCCTGCCCACGCGCGGCTGGGCGCCGGGCAGCGCGAGCGCATCCTGCGCACCCTCAAGCTGGCCGAGGAACTGGGCGCCAGCACCGCGACCCTGTCGGGCGCCCAGGTCGAGCAGGAGGTGGTGGCCTACGCCCGGGCCCACAACCTGTCGCGGGTCCTGGTGGGGCGCGATGAGCCGCCGGCATGGCGCTTCTGGCAGCGCTCGGTGGCCGACCGGATCGGCCGCATCGCCCCCGACATGGACGTGATCCAGGTGGCGCTGGCTGGCCGCGAGGACTCCCGCGCCGAGCCTGCCGCCGGCCAGCCTGAGCCGCCGACGCTGGCATGGCGGGACTACCTGCTGGCGACTGCGGTGTGCGGCCTGGCCGGCCTGATCGCCGCGCCCCTGACCTCGCTGGTGGATCTCGCCAACATCGTGATGGTCTTCCTGCTTGGTGTGGTGGTGGTGGCGGTGCGCTGCGGACGCGGCCCGGCGGTGCTGGCCTCCTTCCTCAGCGTCGCCATCTTCGACTTCTTCTTCGTGCCGCCGCGCCTGTCCTTCGCGGTGAGTGACGTGCAGTACCTGATGACCTTCCTGGTGATGCTGGTGGTGGGGCTGGTGGTGGGCCAGCTCACCGCCGGCTACAAGTACCAGGCCCGGGTGGCGGGGCGCCGGGAAGCGCGGGTCCGGGCCCTCTACGAAATGTCGCGGGATCTGTCCGGGGCCTTGCTGCCGGAGCAGATCACCGAGATCGGCGAGCGTTTCCTGGTGGCCGAGATGGGGGCCCGGGCGGCCTTCCTGCTGGCCGATGACGATGACCGGCTGCAGGCGCCGATCTTTGCCTCGCCGGGCTTTCCCGCTGTCGAACCGGGCATTGCCCAGTGGGCCTTCGACCACGGCGAGGCAGCCGGGCAGGGTACCGACACCCTGCCGGCCAGCCCGGTGCTCTACCTGCCCCTCAAGGCGCCGATGCGCCTGCGCGGCGTGCTGGCCCTCGAGATGCGCGATCCGTCGCGCCTGCTGATCCCCGAGCAGCGGCGCCTGCTGGACACCTTTGCGTCCCTCATCGCGATCGCCCTGGAGCGGGTCCATTACGTGGATGTGGCCCGCCTGACCACGGTGCAGATGGAGTCGGAGCGGCTGCGCAACTCGCTGCTGTCGGCCATTTCTCATGATCTGCGGACCCCCCTCAGCGTGATGATCGGCCTGGCCGATTCCCTGGCCCTGACCCGCCCGCCGCCCACCGGGGAGCAGGCCGGCATCGCCGGCCAGTTGCGGGAGCAGGCCCTGCGGATCAATGCCCAGGTGGACAACCTGCTCGACATGGCCCGCCTGCAGGCCGGCCGGGTCCAGCTCAACCGCCAGTGGCAGCCGCTTGAGGAGGTGATCGGCAGCGCCCTCAAAGGCCTGCGTCCCGCCCTGGCCGGGCATGTGCTGCATGTCGGGCTGGACGAGACACTGCCGCTGGTCGAAATGGACTCGGTGCTGATGCAGCGGGTCTTTTCCAACCTGGTGGAGAACGCGCTCAAATACACGCCGCCGGGCAGTCATATCGACATCCGGGCCTTCGTGGTGGATCAGCGCCTGGAAGTCCATGTCGAGGACGATGGCCCCGGCCTGCCGGAGGGGCGCGAGGAGGCGATCTTCAAGAAGTTCGAGCGGGGCCGCGCCGAGAGCGACACGCCGGGGGTCGGGCTCGGCCTGGCGATCTGCCGGGCCATCGTCGAAGCCCACGGCGGCGAGATCCACGCGCGCCAGCGGGCCGGAGGCGGCGCCTGCTTCGTGTTCACCCTGCCCCTGGGCCATCCACCGCCCCTGATGGACGACGAGCGGCTCCCCGAAGTGGAAACCAACGAGAGGATGAAGGATGTCTGAACCCAGCCCCAAGGTCATCGTCGTCGAGGACGAGGCCAGCCTGCGGCGCTTCGTGCGCCTGGCCCTCGAGGCCGAAGGCTGCGAGGTCTTCGAGGCCGACTCGGTGAAGCGCGGGCTGATCGAGACCGGCACCCGCAAGCCCGACCTGCTGGTCCTCGACCTGGGCCTGCCCGACGGCGACGGGGTCGACCTGATCCGTGAGCTGCGCAGTTGGTCCGACATGCCCATCATCGTGCTGTCGGCGCGCACCGCTGAGGAGGAGAAAGTCCGCGCCCTAGACGCCGGCGCCGACGACTACCTGACCAAGCCCTTCGGTGCCGCCGAACTGATGGCCCGGGTGCGGGCCCAGCTGCGCCGCCGCTACCGGGCCGGCTCGGACGCGCCGGCGCAGATCGTCTTCGGCCCGGTGCGGGTGGACCTCGGGCGCCGTCTGGTCGAGCGGGACGGCCAGCCGGTGCATCTCACGCCCATCGAGTTCCGCCTGCTGGCCTACGTGGTCAGCAACCCGGACTGCGTGCTGACCCACCGGCAGCTGCTGAAAGCCGTGTGGGGCCCCTCCCACGCCGACGACAGCCATTACGTGCGGGTGTACATGGGGCATCTGCGCAAGAAGCTCGAAACCGACCCGGCCAACCCGGACCACCTGCTGACCGAGCCCGGGGTGGGCTACCGCTTCGTGATGCAGGGGGGGTGATGGGGCAGGGGGCTGCAGTTCAGTTCCCCGCCGGGAGCGCCTGGAAGACGTGCTCCAGCGCGTGCAGAGCCTGATCGTCGAAGCCTGCTTCGTAGAAGACGTCCCGCCAGTGATCCAGCACCTTCCGTTGGATATCGTGGAGGGTTGCCAGCGCCTCGTCCCGCTTGAGGGTGAAGGCCTCTGCCACACTGGCGAGATTGGCGATCGTGCCGGCGCCGGAGTCACCCGTAAGCATGGCGTGATGGTGGATGGCGTGGCGCTGGAGGCTGGGCACAATGTCGTAGGCCGGGGCCAGTTCAAAGGTGTCACCCCGGACATGGACCAGGCCGTGGTTCAGTTCATGATCATCCACGTTCCTGACGACGCAGTTGAAGGCCATGCGCCGGAACAGTTCCTGGCGTTGCTCGGCCGTGCAGCCATAGCGCGGCATCCAGCGGGAGAGGCGGGCATAGGAGGGTGTGGAGACGCCGACGTAGGCCGGGTCGGCATGGAACACGCTGCGTGCGCTCAGGAAGCCGCGCCGACTGATGTGGCCGCCTGCCACCTCCCGGTCGAAACGCCGGACCAGGCAGACGTCCCGGCCATTCACCTCCCGGATCACGGTCTCGGCCGTCGAAATGCCGCAGAGCCGACCCAGTTGCAGGGTCGCGTGCTCCAGGCGCGGAATGCTGACGAGGGGCGCGTCGTCAATGCTGGGAAACTTGGCGATCCAGACTGCCTCGTCTTCGAACACATTGCATTTCGGGCGCGCGCCGCCGGTGCCTGGGTGCAAGGCCTTGAGCAATTCACCATCCACCGGGCGATCGGACTCCACGTTCTCGGCCGCGGTGAGCAATTGCGCCAGGGAAAACTCCCGGCTCGATTGCTCCTGCGGTGCTTCCGTTGAACGGGTGGAGTAGGCGAGGGCACCCGCGCGGCCGGGATCGTTTCTGAGAATGTAGCCGCGCGGATAATCCTGTTGCCCGACCAGCCGGTCTATCACCTTGACGCCCCAACGGTCCGGGCAACTGTCCAGGATCACGCCGGGAAAGCCGCTCAGGGAAGTGAAGCTGTATTCCCCCTTTTTCAGCGGCAGCGTCAGGGGGTCGAGGGGGATTGCGTCCGGGCGCTCCAGGTAGGAGCGTCCGTAGGTGAAGCGGCCCACCTTGCCAGCAGCCGTCTGTGACAGGCCGAGGCGGCCTGCCACGACCGGCGCTTGCCGGCCTGGGAGATAGACCCAGACGAAGAGATCGTCAGAAGTCATCGTCCGCCTTCCGCTGGACGTACACGCGCTTCTTCGCCGCATCGAGCGCCAGGGACAGACCGTCGCGATCCAGCCCCGGGTCGGCGATCAGCTCGACCTCGCCGGCCAGGCCGAGCAGCCAGAGGACCTGCAGAACACTCCCTATGGCGACCGTCTCTTCACCTCGCTCGATCGCCTGGATGGTCGAGCGGGACAAGCCGCTGCGCCCGGCCAGGTCTTCCTGCCGCCATTTCCGGAAGACCCTGGCGGCACGGATTCGCCCGCCCAGGCGCTGGGCGATGTGGAGAACCTCATCAGGGCAGGGGTGGGTTTTTGTGCTTGCCATGAAAAGCATTATTGGGAGTAAAGCTCTTTATGGCAAGCTTGATGCGGATTGCGAGTGAGCCCTGTGTACAGCGTTGTTTCCGGCGGCGCCCCGGCAGAGAGCAGGCTATTCCATCTGCCGAATCATTCCCTCACAACCGGCACCCCTCCGATCAAGCCTATCAAGCTTGCCTGCCTGTCGGTCCCGGTCTTGGACAGCACCGCCCGCAACTGGGTCTTCACCGTGGGGAGCTTCAGCCCCGCATTCTCGGCATAGACCTCCAACGACTCCCCCGCCGCCAGCGCCCTCGCAAGGCGGGACTCCGCCGGGGTCAGCCCGAACAAGGCCATCAGCTGTCTGGCTGTTGCCACGCGTCGACGTTCGATGGGAGCGATCAGGCACAGCAGCAGCCCCTCCGAACCCAGCGCAGCGAAGACGGAAGCCGGCTTGGCCCGGAGCAAGGTCAGGCTGCAGCGCCGCACCTGGCTCCCATCGCTGCCGAGCAGCAAGGAAACGGGCTCTGCAGACCGGCCACAGTGCTCGACCATCGCCGCAAGATGGCTTCGAAGCGATGGGTCTGCGCACGACAACACCCCCTTTCGCACACAAACGAGATCGCCATCCCGCAGCATCTGCTCCCCACGGCGGTTGCTGCTGCGAACACGGCCCACTCCATCAATAGCGATAACCGCAATCGGTGTCGTATCCAGCGCAGCGGATACGGCGTTTGCGTCCTGCAGGTGCGACTGGAGGCCATCCATCAGCCGCAGGGAGCGGCCCAGGTGCGGGGTCAGGCGCCTGAGCAGTGATTCATGCTCCGGTGTGAATACACCACGGTCTGCCCCGCGCTGCAGACCGAAGACGTAGTCGTGGTCCTCCGCCCGATACGCGCAACCCCCGATCACATAGCGCAAGCCTTCAGGCAGCAGGAAGTCTTGGTAGAACTCGCTGCGCGAAACGAAGCGCTCGTCGAAGTGCTGCACGCAGGTGTAGATCTCGCCCGGTGGTGTCCGCCGCACCAGGTCGGTCCTTGGGTCCAGTGCACCGTAATGGGATTCGTAGCGGATTGGCGCCTCGGCGCTGACGCGGGTGCCGCCAATGGAAAGGAAATGTGCTCCTTCCTCCGGCCGATGCGCTATCCGCATCATCGTCCACGCATCGACCCCAACCAAATTCTCCAGCGATGCAAACACTGCGGGCCAGGCCGTCGGTGAGTGCGAAGCCTCGTAGATCTGGCCAACCAGTTCATCGTAATCGTCCGGATTCATTCTCTCCTCCTATTGCCAGTTCTTATTAAGCAAATGGTATGCCGTTAGGTGGCTATGTTCTTCATCCATATGGATGATGAGTACATATTGGATGGTGGATATATTGAAGTCCAGGGAAAATCAAACGGCATGGATGAAGGGCGGGTTCCTCAATCCGCTTTCAATTTTAAAAATGTGTCACAAGAGCGGGGGACGTCTTGAATAAATCTTGATCTTCGTGACGCGGGAGCCCTGCGTCTGGAATCCGGATCGCTGAATAGGTATTTCAGTGATCTCTCGAAAGCTCTATTTCTTGCACGGATCAAATCATGAAAAAATATAAATTAATCGGTCTTGCAGTTGCCGTTTCGACTGTGTCTTCCGTGGCATCTCACGCTGCAGATCCTTTGAGCATCTCTTTCGTTCAAAACGGCCAGACTGCTGCGGCAGGGTTTTCTTCCTTATCCGAACTCTTCGACCTGGCCAAAAACGAATCAGCCATTCAGCAACGTTTCGGCACCATCAACTTCAATGCGGATCAGGCTTCGTCCAGCACGATCAACTACCTGGGCCTGAACTGGAACTTCACCAGTTCCGTCTATACGGGCAACGCCCAGTCATTGAGCTTTTCGGTGCCGGAGCTTGGCATCAGCGAGGTTTTCGTGGGGTTGGGGGGCACGGCCAATGATGCTCGCAAGGACGCCTATAATCAGTTGGTGAATTACCTGAAGGCCAACTCGGGGAGCGTGTATACGCAGATCCAGAAGTGGGTCGTGGCCAAGACTCCGAACAGCAGCATCGCCGGTAATCCGGGGTCGATCCAGACCCTTCAGGCTGCAGCCGATTTCGACCTTGGGGTCACGAGTCTTGCCTCGCGGGTGATCTCTCCTGGGAATGGCGATGCCAGGATCCCGAATCTGATAGGTCTTGGATTTACCTACGGCCATTTCAAGCAAGGTGACATTGAAACCTCCACCAAGACGATTCCCTTGTCCTACACGTGGAGGTCCGATTCCGATTCCAGGAGGCAGGTCATCATCTCCGCACCGATCACATTGGGTTCGGTGGGTAAGGCCAGCACCTATGCGGGCCAGTTCAGCCTGGCGACCCGTATCCCCGTGAGCAAGAGCTGGACGCTGACGCCGGCTGTCGGCTATGGGCTGGCCGCTTCGGTTGATCTGGCGCAGGCCGCCCAGCAGATGTCGGCCTCATTGAGCAGTGCCTATGTGCTCTCCAGTTCTGCCGATGGCAATACGCTTGCCATCGGCAACATGGTGGGGCATTACCGGACGCTCAAGCTGAAGGTCGACGACTATGAGTTCGATCCCAAGGTCGCGAATACGGTGTTCCGTAATGGCGTCATGTACACGATTCCGTTTTCGGCAGGCGGACACAAGATGGCCACCGAATTCACCTACGTAAATACCCTCTTCACCGGCTCGGAGACTTACACCAAGAGCCAGAATGAAGTGGGCTTCACGGTCGGGACGGATCGCGAATCAAAGGGGCTGGCAAGCTATCTGAGGGGAGGGCTGGCACTTGTCCAGGCCAAGAATTCCAATGGCTGGCGTTTGAGTTTCGGGTATTGGTTCTGATAGGGCTCCGCCCCCAACAGGCTGAAGCGCAGGCCCAAAGTGGACAGCATTCCCCCCGGCCAGTTACACATTCACGGGACGGTCTAGCGACAGGCGCTCCTCGAGTTGCTTGAACTACTCCCGAACATCGTTCAGCTGAGGCTGCTGCTGCTCATGGACGAGCCGCGGAGTACGGCAAAAAAGCCTGCCTGGCCTCGCTGCGCGTAAAGGAATTTACCCTCAGAAGGAAACCGGTCTCCCCCGGAGGGCAACAAGTTGGGCCCGGACATGAACCCACTGGGCTCGGGGGGAAACAGGTTCGGCTTGGAACCGAACA
The DNA here is from genome assembly GCF_012927165.1 of Zoogloea dura. GTDB lineage: Bacteria > Pseudomonadota > Gammaproteobacteria > Burkholderiales > Rhodocyclaceae > Zoogloea > Zoogloea dura. Next base: position 416,837 of record NZ_JABBGA010000001.1, on the reverse strand, counting down.
AGTTCGGTCCGGAGGTGAACCCACTGCCTCCGGAGGGAAACAAGTTCGGCTCAGCGCTGAGCAAGTTTGGCCCGGAGGGGAACCCACTGGCCTCCGGAGCCGAACACGTTCCCCCCGGAGCCGAACCGGTTGGGCCCGGAGCCGATATGACTGGGCTCCAGGGGCAACTTGCGGGTGTCGGATGAATCCGCCCCTATAGGCTGAAGCGCAGGCTCAGCCTTACGCTGCGCGGTTCCAGCGGGTGCACCAGCCGGCCGTCGATGGCGCCGCCGCTGCCGCAGCCGCCGGTGCCGGCCAGGGCTTCGCTGCGGGTGCAGGCGCCGCCCCAGTACTCGATGTCGTTGGCCTTGCGGTCGAACAGGTTGAGCACGTCCACAGTCACCTGGAGCTGCTTCGAGACGCGGTAGCCGGCTTTCAGGTTGAGCATGCCGAAAGCGCGGGATTTCTGTTCGCCGGTCTCCTCCAGATCGTAGGCGCCGATGTAGCGCCAGCGCAGGCCGCCGAACCAGGGGCCGCCGTTGTCCATGCCCAGGCCGGCCGAGGCGGTCAGCGGGATGGCGTTGGGGACCCGGCGGCCGCCGTTGTCGGGGTTGGCGGCGTCGAAGCGGGCGCGGGACAGGGCCACGTCCAGGTCGGCGATCCAGCCTGGTGCCGGCACGAAGTAGTTGGACCACTCCAGGCCGTAGCGGTGGGACGCACCCTTGGGTTCGGTGATGCCCTCGTCGCCGATGAAGACCAGCTCGGAGGCCAGCTTCATGCGCCAGATGGACAGGCTGGAGTTCCAGCCGGGCAGGGGGGTGGTACGGATGCCCAGCTCGCTGCCGCGGGCCTTGACGATCAAGGGCACCGGGTCGGCGGCGCTGCCGTCCTGGGGATTGTGGCGGGCGGTGGCGCCGCGGGCGTCGTTGCTGTGGAAGCCGTGGCCCCAGTTGGCGTAGAACTCGGTGGGGCCGAGCAGGGGGAAGGGGCCGAACACCGCGCCCAGCTTGGGGCTGGTCTGGCGGGCGCGGACGCTGCCGCCGTTGTCCATGTTGTACACACCGCCGCGGGCCGTGGCGTCGGCATGGATCTCGTCGTAACGGGCGCCGAGGCTGGTGCGCAGCCACGGGGTCCATTGGGTGCGCGCGTCGGCGAACAGGGCGTAGGCGGTCTCGGTGATGCGGTCCTCGCGCACGGTGGCGCTGCGCTGGCGGTTTTCGGTGGTGTACAGCCCGACCTTGCCGATGCGGTCCTGGCGCAGCTGGGCGCCGACGCTGACTTCCGAGTCCTTCCATTCGGGGCCGAGGAACCAGCTCTGGCGGGCTTCACCGCCCCACAGCAGGCGTTCGTCGGCCTGTTCGTGCTGGTCGCCCTGCAAGCCGCCGATGTAGCCGGAGGGGGCCGAGAACAGGTTGAGGCCGTAATCCACCACGTAGACGCTGGCCCGGGTGGCGTCCCGCTCGCCGCTGCGGGCCCATTCGCCGGACAGGCTGTAGCGGTGGGTCTGGCCGCCGTCGTTGGGGACGAGGGTGCCGTAGCGGCCGATCTCGCCGCTGCGGATGGCCCGCTCGGGGACGTGCTCCGAGGCGGTCCAGTCGGCCTTGTAGAGCATCGCGGTCAGCGCAAAGCCGTCGGCGGCAGTGCCGGACGACAGGCGGAACACCGCGTTGCGCTTCTTCAGCTTCTCGGGCTGGTCCCAGGGGCCGTCGTTGCCGGCCAGTTCGATGCCGGCCAGCAGGTCGAAGCCGTTGTCGAGGCGGGTGCTGCCGGCGCTGAGCAGGCGGCGGTAGTTGTGCTGGCCGATGGACAGGTCCACGAAGGGCGCGGCGAGGCGGCGCTGGTAGTCGATGCGGGCGCTGCCGCTGGTGGCGAAGTCGCCGTCCTCGGCTTCGTACACGCCCTTGCGGTACTTCACGCTGCCCACCAGCTCGGGGATCAGGAAGTTCAGGTCCATGTAGCCCTGGCCATGGGCGTGGGACACCATGTTGATCGGCATGCCCATCACCCGGGTGGCGAAGTCGCTGCCGTGGTCGAGGTTGAAGCCGCGCAGGAAGTACTGGTTGGCCTTGCCGTCGCCGGAGTGCTGGGTGACGATCAGGCCGGGCACCACCTCCAGCACCTCGGCGGGTCGCAGCAGGGGGCGGCTGGCCAGCTGGCGGGCGGTGACGGTGCCTTCGCTGGCGCTGTCGGCGACGCCGATCAGGTCGGTGTTGCGGGTGCTGACGGTGACTTCCTGCAGGGTCGGGATGCCGGCGGCGTGGGCGGCCGGCGTCGCGAAGGCAAAGAGCAGGGCCGCGCCGAGGGCGGGATTACGGAGAGCAAAGGGGCGCGTGAGTGACAGCATGGCTTACTCGGATGCGGTGGATGTAGGGCAGGCCGTGGCCTGGTGGAATACGTGATCGCTGACCGGCTGGCCGCCGACCAGGTGCTCGCTGACGATGCGGTCCATCACGGCGTCGGTGACCCCGTAGTACCAGGTGCCGTCCGGCTGGACGCACAGGATCGGTCCGCCCTTGCAGGCCGCGAAACAGGCTGCGCGGGTGCGCTTGACGCGCAGCTCGCCGCTGTCCAGCCCGGCTGCCTTGAACTTTGCGCCGAGGCTGTCGAAGAGCGCCTGGGCGGCGCCGTCGGCGGCGCAGCGGGGGCCGGTGCACAGCAGCAGGTGGCGGTGGTAGCCGGCGATCTTCGGCTTGATCGCTTCGCTCATGCCCCGGCCTCCTCGCCGGCGGCTTCGGACAGCGGCTCGGGGGATTCGAGGGGCTCGGCCAGCAGGGCGGCGATGTAGTCCTCGGGCAGGCGGTGGATGCGTGCCAGCTCGGCCGCGCCGAGCCCGCTGGCATGGATCCCGGCCAGCCAGCCGGTGAGGCCGCTGCTCAGGGAGCGGCCGGGCTTCTCGCCCTCGTGCGCCGTGCCGCTGTCCACGTCGTACTTGTTGGCGTAGCCCCGCGGCGTGACCATCAGGCCGTGGCGGATGAAGGTGCTGGAGTTGCCGATCAGCACCGTGGACAGCATGCCGATGTCGCACTCGGTCATCTTCTCGAGGGTGGTGAATTCGATCCGCTGCTTGGGCCGGTAGGCCGACTTGACGATGGCCACCGGGGTGTCCGGGCTGCGGTGGCGCAGGAACAGGCGGCGCGCCTCGACGATCTGGCGGGTGCGGCGGCCGCTCTTGGGGTTGTACAAGGCCACCACGAAGTCGGAGAAGGCCACCGCCTCCAGGCGGCGGGCGATGACCGGCCAGGGGGTCAGCAGGTCCGACAGGGAGATGGCGCAGAAGTCGTGGGTCAGCGGCGCGCCGACCAGCGCGGCGCAGGTGTTGATCGCCGAGGCGCCGGGGATGATCTCGACCTCGATGTCCGACTCCGGCGTCCAGCCGGCCTGGAACAGCACCTCGAAGGTCGGCCCGGCCATGCCGTACACGCCGGCGTCGCCGGAGGAGATGAGGGCCACCCGCTTGCCCTGACGGGCGCGCTCGAAGGCCTCCACGGCCCGGTCGAGCTCCTCGGTCATGGACTTGCGGATGACCTCCTTGCCCTCCAGCAGGTCGGCCACCAGGCGGATGTAGGTGACGTAGCCGATCACCGTGTCGGCTTCGGCGATGGCGGCGCGGGCGCGGGCCGACAGGTGCGCGTGGCTGCCCGGCCCAAGGCCGACCAGCATGATGCGACCCGGGGTGGAAGTGGGAGTGGTGATGTCGTTCATCGGGGAATCCTCGCAATCGAAACAGTGGCATGGCGCCCGTCGGGGCCACGGTATTTGTGTTTTTCGAGCAGTAAGCCGCTCATGTCGGTGCCGGCCGCGAGCAGGGCGGCGGCTTCGGAGACCGAAGGCGTGCCGGTGTACTTGCGGACGGTTTCGGAGGGGTGCGGGACGGGCACCTCCGCCAGCTCGGCAGCCGGGTAGAAGCGGATCGTCCAGCCCTGCCAGCGGGCCAGGGCGTGCAGCCCCGGTTCATCGGCCTTCAGGTCGATGCTGGCCACCGCGACAACGTCCGTCAGGCTGGCCTGGCACGCCGCCAGGGCATCCACCACGGCCCAGGCCAGGGTGGACGCCGGCGTGCCCCGGTCGCAGCCGATGCCGAGGGCGATGGGCCCGACGCTGCTGAATGGATGACCTCCGCCCTGGCGGGCCTCGGTGCGAGCGCCTTCGGGCGGCCGGGCTGCGCTCATGGGCTCACCGGCGGCCGGTAGATCACCCGTTTGCCGGCCAGGCGTGGGGCCAGGGCGGCGGGCAGATCCCGGTGGCTGATCCACAGCACGGCGCCGAAGCGCTCCGGTTCCACGTCCTCGAGGCGCGAGAAGGGGAACAGATTGCCCGGCAGCGGGCCATTGCGGCCGTTGGCATGGCGGGCCCACCAGTCGGGGCTGCCGGCTTCCTGCACGAGGGCCACCGGCTCGTCGTTCACCACGGCGGCGCTGGCCCGCACGATCTCGTCGTGGCTGGCCTCGAAGGTCCACCCCAGCTCGCGGCCGAGCAGGTCCACCGCCAGGGTCTGGCGGGCATCGGAGGCGGTGGTGAGCACCGCGGTGGCGTCGAGGGCCCCGGCCAGCACGCCGGCCAGGGCGTTGGCGCCGCCCAGGTGGCCGGACAGCATGGGGATCACGAAGCGCCCGGCCTCGTCGATCACCACCACGCCGGGGTCGGACTCCTTGCGCGCCAGGTAGGGCGCCACCAGCCGCACCATCGCCCCGAGGGAGACGATGGCGACGATGCCATCGAAGTTGGAGAACAGGATGGGGATCTGCTCGGCCGTCTTGCCTGCGTAGCAGGCGTTGGCGCCGGGTGCTGCGGCCTCGGCCTCAGCGGCGAACTTCTCCGGCGCAAACAGCCGGGCGCCGGGCAGGGCCGCAATGACGTGGCCGGCCAGGGCGATGCCGTGGCGGGTGATCGACACCACGGCGATGCGTTCGGAGGGAAAGGGCAGGTGCTGGGTCATGGGGGTGTGATGGGTGATATGGAGGGTGTTGTAGGGGTGGCTTCAGCCCGCTGTTTGTGCCTTTTGTCTGGTCGGTTTTCCCTTTTTCCGCGTTGAATTGGCCGGGATTTCGCCCCGGCGGGCGACTCACTTCTTTGCTTCGCCAAAGAAGTAAGCAAGAAAGGCGACCCGCCTCCCCGGTCGTTCGCGTTGCGAACGACTCCCCTGCGCTGCTCGCATCGGGCGGCCGGCGCGGAACTCGTCGGCTACGCCTCCTCAGACAGCCGCGCCGGAAAGCCCCGCCCGCTGCTGTGCTGCTCGGCGGGTCAGAACGGGCTTTCAGCAAGCACCAAGCCTCTACGGAAAGACCGGTGGATGCGAGACGCTGGGGTTCTGCTTGTGCGTTGATCATCACGCCCTGCTTCAGCAAACGCGCGGTGTTTGCGAAAAGCCCGTTCCGACCCGCCGAGCAGCGGAACGGCAGGCGGGGTAGTCCGGCGCGGCTGTTTGAGCCCGAAGGGCGAGTTCCGCGCCGGCCGCCTGGCGTGAGCAGCGCAGGGGAGTCGTCCGCGCAGCGGACGACCGGGGAGGCGGGTCGCCTTCTTTGCCTCCTTTCTTGGCGAAGCAAGAAAGGAGGTCGCCCGCCGGGGCGAACTCCCGGCCAATCCAACGCTGAAAAACGGAAAGCCGCCCAGTAGAGGCACACCAGCTTTGATCTGACACCCGCGGGCGGCTGAAGCCGCCCTTGCACGTCCCCATAGCGCGCTTACAGCCGCTTCCTGCAGCCACGGCGCAGCTCGCCACGTACGCGCTCCGGGTTGCGGACCAGCAGCAGGGACAGGTAATTGACCTTCTCGCCGGCCAGGCCGGCCACGTCATGGACGATGCGTTCCTCGGGGGCGCCGACCTTCTCGATGAAGCAGGCGTGCTGCAACAGGCCGCGCTGGCGCAGCAGCTCGATCAGCTCGTCGAGCAGCGGTTTGACCTTGAGCAGCACCAGGGTGTCGAAGTCGTCGATCAGGCGGGCGATCACCTCGATACCGTAGGCGGCCGGGATCACCGCGAAGGTCTCGTCCTCTTCGGCCAGCGGGGTGGCGGTGATGGCGGCCGCGGCGGCGAAGGCGCTGACGCCGGGGATGGTGTCCACCTCGACCTCGGGGGCTAGCTCCCGCACCACCCGGGCCAGGTGGCCGAAGGTGGCGAAGGTGGAGGCGTCTCCTTCCACCAGGAACACCAGGTCGCGGCCTTCCCGCAGCAGCTCGACCGTGCGGGTGGCGGCACGCGACCAGGCCCGGGCCAGGGCGACCGGGTCGCGGGTCATCGGGAAGACCAGGGCTTCCGCGTCAGCGGGCACGTGCAGGCCGCCCCGCTCGACGATGCCGAGGGCGTAGGACGCCGACTCGGCCTTTTTGACCGGGTAGAGCCAGCGGGCTCCGGACTGCAGGGCATCCCAGGCCCGGCGGGTGATCAGCGCCGGATCGCCGGGGCCGAGGGAGGCGCCGATCAGGCGCCCGGGAGGACGGGGGGTCATCGTGCTCATCATTCAGATGGATTGGGTTTGAGCCGGGCTTGCCGCGGAGACGATCCACACCGGGTTCTGGGCGGCGAGGCGGTGCATGGCGAGGATGGGCTGGCTGCGCGCGGCCTGGAGCTGGATCACGTCCCAGCTGGCGCCGGCTTCAGTCAGCGTGGTGGTGGCGGTGGCCAGGTTCTCCAGGGTCACGAAGTTCATCACCAGGCGGCCGCCCGGGCGCAGGCGGGCCAGCACCAGGCGGATCAGTTCGGCCAGCTCGCCGCCGGAGCCGCCGATGAAGACGGCATCCGGGTCGGGCCAGGCGTCGAGGCCTTCCGGCGCCTTGCCTTCACTGAGGCTGTAGTTGTGGGCCCTGAAGCGGCGAGCGTTCTCGCGCGCATTGGCGGCGTCGCCGGGGTTCTTCTCGATCGCCCAGACATGCCCGCGGGGGGCCAGGCGGGCGGCTTCCAGCCCCACCGAGCCGGAGCCGGCGCCGATGTCCCAGACCACGCTGTCACTGCGCAGGCCGAGGCGGGCCAGGGACACGGCACGGGCTTCCTGCTTGGTGATGAGGCCCTTCTCGGGGGTGCGCTGCACGAAGTCGGCGTCATCGAAACCGAAGCGCGGCCGGCTGTCCGGCGGGCCGCAGCGCTCCAGCACGACGATGTTGGGATCGGCGAATTCGCGGGCGGCGGCGTCGGCGAGGCTCAGGTCCGCGTGCACCGACTCCTCCGGCAGCTCCAGGCAGGCCGCCACGGACAGGCGGAAGTCCTCGCCGTAACCCGCCGCGATCAGGGCGCGGGCGATGCGCGCCGGGTTGTTGGCGGGACTGGTGAACACCCCCATCAGCGGCGCAGCGGTGGTGGCTTCTGCGGCGGCCTGCAGCAGGGGGTAGAGCCCGTGGTCGGGCCCGGCGCCGGGCTGCCATTCGCCTGCGTCACGGCTGTGCACCGAGACGATACGCGCCGCCTGCCAGGGCTTGCCGAGGCGGGCGAAGGCCAACTGCAGGGTGGACACGGCAGGCAGCACCTCCACCTGGCCGGCGCCGAGTTTATCGATCAGGAAGGCACCGATGCCGTGGCACAGGGGGTCGCCGGTGGCCAGCACGACGCAGCGCTGGCCGGCGCCCCGCGCCGCACGGACCCACTCGGGGACACGGCCGAGAAGGCCGTCCATCGCCCGTTGTTCCACCCGGGAGGGGAGGCGGAGGGCAACGAGTTCAAGCGTGCGGCGGGCGCCGATTAACAGGTCACATTCAATCAGGTGGGCGCGGGCCAGATCGCCCAGGCCGGCCCAGCCGTCGTCGAGGATGCCGATCAGGCGGCAGGGTTCAGGCGAGTTCATGTTCTTCCAGGGTGACGATGGGCACGCCCTCGAAATTGCAGGCGAGCACGGTGAGGCGGTGGGGGCCGGGGTAGCGCTGGCGCAGGCTGTGGATGGCGCGGGCGGCGAGGGCCCGGTGGAAGGCCACGGCGAGGTCCAGCTCGGCCAGGCGTTCGGCGGCGAAACGGGCGGTCTCGGCGGCGCGGATCTCGTCCACCAGGTCGGGCGGCGCGCCCACCTCGGCGGCGGCGGCGGCGATCAGCTCCCGGTCCACCTCCTCGCGCCAGGCGTGGGTGACCGACAGGCCCTGGGCGATCTTGGTGAGCTTGCCGACCATGGCGCCGACGATGATGTGCTGCATGCCCTGCTTCACCGCGGTCTGGAAGGCGGCCTTGACGAAGTCGCCCATCTGCACGAAGCAGGCTTCGTCCAGCTCCGGAAAGCAGCGCATGGCGCACTTCTCGGTGCGCCCGCCGGTGGTGAACACGACGCTGGTCTGGCCCTGGTTCGCGGCCACGTCGACGGCCTGCACCACGCTGGCCCGGAAGGCCGCGGTGGAGTAGGGCCGCACGATGCCGGTGGTGCCGAGGATGGAGATCCCCCCCAGGATGCCAAGCCGGGCGTTGAGGGTCTTGGTGGCCATCACCTCGCCACCCGGTACCGAGATGGTCACGGCGAGGCCGTCGCCGGCGGCCAGGATGGGGGCGCCGGCGGCCCGCACGTTGTCGGCGATGTTGCGGCGGGGCACCGGGTTGATGGCTGGGCCGCCGACCTCCAGGCCCAGCCCGGACTTGGTCACCACACCCACGCCGGGGCCGCCGCGCAGCACGATCTCGCCAGCGGCGCCGGGCAGGCGCTCGACCTCGGCGGTGAGATGGGCGCCGTTGGTGGCGTCGGGGTCGTCACCGGCGTCCTTGATGCTGACCGCCCGGGCCCGCAGGCCGTCGGTCCACCCGTCGGTGATGGAGAAGCGCACCCGCTGGGTGTTGGGCAGCACGCACTCGATCGCCTCCGGCACCCGCCCGTGCACCAGCCCGAGGGTGGCGGCGGCTGCGGCGGCAGCGGAGTTGGCGCCGGTGGAAAAGCCCGTGCGGTTGCCGCGATCCCGCTTGGGGTCGCCCTTGCGGACTTTTTCGGGGAGGACGTGGCCGGCTGTCATGGCAATCCTCAGGCGTCCTGGCGCTGGCGCTCTTCGGCCAGGCCAAGCAGGGCGTGGAGGGCCGCCACCACCAGGGTCGAGCCGCCCTTGCGGCCGCGGATCGCCACCCACGGCACGTCGGCCACGTCCATCAGCAGGTCCTTGGACTCGGCGGCCGACACGAAGCCCACCGGCATGCCGATCACCAGGGCCGGCCGGGCGCCTTCCTCGCGGATCAGGCGGACCAGCTCGATCAGCGCAGTGGGCGCGTTGCCGATGCCCACCAGGGCACCGTCGAGCAGGCCCAGGCGGTGGGCCTTGCGGATCGCCTGCACGGCGCGGGTGGTGTCCTCGGCGCGGGCGGCGGCGATCACGTCCGGGTCGGAGATGAACTGGTGGGTGTGCATGCCGAAGTGGCCCAGGCGCGGCGCCGACAGGCCGACGCAGATCATCTCCACGTCGGCCACCACCGGCGCGCCACCGGCCAGGATGCGCGCCACCCCGGCGTTGATGGCGTCCGGGTGGAAGGCGGTGAGGCCGTTGAACTCGAAGTCGGCGTTGGCGTGGATCATGCGGCGCACCACCGGCCATTGCTCGGCCCGGTAACCGTGGTGGCCCACCTCCCAGTCGATGATGGCGAAGGAGTCATGCTCGATGGCCCGCCCGGCAGCGGTGAGTTGTTCGGTGACGGTGTTGAAGGTGGACATGGATGTCTGCCTATGCGTGGGCGTGGTGTTCGTGGCCGTGGTGGTGCAGGTGCTCCGCCTCGGCGGCCTGGCGGTACTTGCAACCGTCGCATTCGAGCAGCCCGCCCTCGGCCAGGTCGGCGCCGGCGACGCGGGTGTCGAGGAGGTCGAAGATGCCCCGGTCGAAACCGAAGTGCCCGCCCAGGGCAAAGGCGATCTGCGGGTACTGGGTGCGCAGGCGCGCCACCTGGGCCTGGATGCGATCGATCAGCACGCCGCTGAAGAGGTACACCGGCACGATGCAGATCTGTGCCATGCCCAGGCGCGCCTGGCGCTGTACCACGGTCTCGAGGCGTGGCCAGGTGACGCCGGTGAAGGCCAGGTCCACCAGCTCGTGCTCGTTGTCCTCGAACAGCCAGCGTGCCATGCGCGCCAGTTCGCCGTTGGCACCGGCGTCGGATGAGCCTCGGCCGAGCAGGATCACCCCGGTGGTCTGGGGGTCGGGCACGGCCAGGGCATGCATCAGGGCGTCGAGCTGAGCCTGCAGCACGGCGAGGATCTCGCGGCCCATGCCGAGGTGGCGGGTGCAGCTGAAGCGCACCCCCGGGTGGCGCTGGCGGGCGGCCTCGACGGCGGCCGGCAGTTCCATCTTCACGTGGCCGGCGGCGTTGAGGATGAAGGGCAGCACCACCACGTGGCGGCTGCCTTCGGCGGCACGGTCGAGGCCTTCGTCGAGCAGCACCTCGGCGTGCTCGATGAAGCACACGTCGATGCGCCGGCCGACGTGGCGCTCGCGCCACTGGGCGGCAAAGCTGAGGATCTCGTTGTTGCCGTCCCGGTTGCGGGAGCCGTGGCCGACAAGCAGCAGGGTTGAGTCGTTCATGGGGTCATCTCCGGGGAGGCGGTGGGCAGGCTGGCCTTGCGGAAGCGGTGGCCGAAGGCGGGGTCGTAGAGCTTGGAGCGGGCGAGGGTCGGCCAGTCGGCGGCGCTCAGGGTGGGGCCGGCGACGATCATGGCCTGGCTGGCGATCTTCGCGTCCTGGCAGCGCCGCTTGATGTCGGCGAGGGTGCCGCGGACGATCTTCTCCTCGCCGGGCCAGCTGGCCTTCTGCACCACCAGCATGGGCGAGTCCTCGGCCCAGCCGGCGTTACGCAGGGCCCGCTGGACTTCGTGCAGCAGGGTGATCGACAGGAAGATGCAGAGGGTGCTGCCATGGGCGGCCAGGGCTTCGAGGGACTCTCCTGGCGGCATCGGGGTGCGGCCCTCGACGCGGGTCAGGATCACCGTCTGGGTGACTTCAGGCAGGGTCATGCTCTCGCCGGCGGCGGCCATCGAGGCGAAGGCCGAGGACACGCCGGGCACCACCGCCCATTCGATCGCGGCGGCGCTGAGCGGCCGGGTGAGTTCCTGCAGCGCCCCGTAAAGGCCGGGGTCACCGGTCTGCAGGCGGACCACCGTGGCGTGCCGGGCAGCCTGTTCGAGCAGCCAGGCGGTCATCTCCTCCAGGGTCATGTCCTTCGAGTCGCGGATCTCGCAACCGGGCGGCGAGAACAGGGTGGCCGCCTGGTTGACCAGCGAACCGGCGTACAGGATCGCGCCGGCCTCGGAGAGCAGGCGGCGGCCCTTGAGGGTCAGCAGCTCGGGATCACCCGGCCCGGCGCCGACAAACCAGATCTTGCCGCTCATGCTTCAGTGCGCCCGGGCGGCGAAGCAGAGGCGCAGCACCGGGTGTGCCGGCCGGCCGTGCAGGGTGCGCAGGACGAGCAGGGTGACCAGCGGTTCGATCGCCACGATGGCCGCGTAGGACAGGGCGAAGGCAGCCCAGGCAGAGACAGGGGTGGCGACCTCGCCGATGGCCAGCCAGAAGCCCACCATCAGGGTCACGCCGCTGTAATAAGCCGCGTCCAGCTTGAGGATGCTGCGCACCGAGAGGGCGCCGAGGCGCTTGCCGAGGGTGGCATGCACGACGACCAGGGGCAGGGCCAGGGACAGGAAGTTGATGCCCAGGTGGACCAGATCGGTCGGCTCGAAGAGCAGGCCCTGCACCAGCAGCCCGACGGCAAAGCCAAACAGGGCGGGCAGGAAGCCGAAGGACAGGTAGATCGGCATGGCGCCGAGGAAGTGCAGCTCGGATGGGCCGACCCGCAGGTGGAAGGCCTGCATCGCCAGGCTGAAGAACACCGCGGCGAGCAGGCTGCGGACGATCAGCTGCGGCTGGCGCAGGAGGTGGACCGACTGGCTCCCCAGCAGGGCGATGGCGCCGGCATTGGCGGCGAGGATCTTGGCATTGGCGACGTACCCCGGTTCGATGTGCATCTTGCTTCCCTTCGTGACGGATGGACGAAGTGCGGCAAGGCAACGGGGGGCAGGAAGGACAAACGAAAAAACGGACCGGTGGCCAGGGGCCGGGCAGGCACATGCCGGGATCGGGAGCGGTTCAACGCGGGGTCATGACGGGTGCATGACGAGCGAAGAACGGACGGACGAAGCGGCTGGGCGAACCCATCGGTCGGTTCCGCCCACACCCCGGGGCCAATACCACACCACAACGTCAGAGGCCGGTCTTCTGGCTCGCCTTCTTCCTCGTCTGCCAACCTTCCCGCGTGCTGGGCACGCAGTGGCGTAAAGCAGAGTTGTCAGGCTTACAGCAGCGGGGGCTGCGCCGGAATGGGCGTGAGGGCTGGCTCACGACTTCACCGGACTTCCCGTTTCACCTTGCCCGCGGAAAGCGGGCTCGGCACCTGTGACGCGGCGCAGTCTAACCGCATGCACCGGGACGGTGCAAGCCTTCCGCTAGGGAAGGACGCTGGAATATTCAGGGTGCAGTCTTGCCCGCAGCAGGCTCGATCAGGATCAGCTGGCCGGTCTTCGGATCGCGGAATACCTCACCGACCCGGTCCATGCCGGCGCCGGCCTGGCCCTGACCGTCGGCCGGGCGTTCGATGGCGCGGCCCTTGTCCACCGGCCTCGGTGTGGACAGGGCGCCCTGGGTGCTGGCGGCCAGCGCCGCGAGCAGGCCGCAGGCGAAGACCAGCATCACATCCACCAGATTCACCAGGCTGGCCCGCGGGTCTTCGTCCCGGTCGTCGAAGCGGGCATCGAGGCGCGAGTAGAGGCGCAGGCGCTTGCGCGGGGGCTTTTTTTGGGGATGGGCCGCCTTCATGCGTCGTCCTCCAGCTCCAGGGTCTCCAGCAGCTCCTCGTACCAGCGGCGGCGCAACTTGCCGACCACCAGCCCGCCGATGCCGGCGACGAGGCCCAGCACGGTGGCGTCGAAGGCCACCGTGACGGCGCTGGCCAGCTCGCCCGGGTTGCCCTGGCCGAGAGCGGCGAGGCCCGGTCCGAGAGGAATGATGGTGGCCATCAGGCCCAGCATGGGAGGAATGCGCGCCAGCAGATCGGCCCGCTCCAGCCGGTGGCGGGCGATGCGCTGGATCAGTGGCAGATCGCCGGAGGCGGCGAGGCGCTGGAGGCCCCACAGCCGTTCGCCGACGGCCAGCCCCGCTTCGGCGAGGGCGATGGCGCAGGCGGCCACCAGGGCCAGCAGGGCCGGGGCGAGGAGCCAGGTGACGGCCTGGTGCAGCCAGGCCAGGGAAACGATGTCGTGCATGGATCAGCCTTTCTTGGGGGAAGGAATGCGCCGGCTCCAGGCGAGCCCGAGCAGGAACAGCAGGGGCGCGCCGGCCAGCAGGGCGGCGGGAAGATCCGGCGCGCGGGTGGGCGGCCGGGCGTGGAGTTCGAAGTAGCGCGCAGGGGGCGTCTCGGCTGGAGGCGGAGGGGCTTCCGCGGCGGGCGGCGGTTTCTGCCCGGCGGCCGCGACCGCCTTCTGCGTGGTGGCGGCTGCGGCGCGGGGGCCTGGCGCCGGCATGGCGGGTGTGGATGCAGCCGCGGCCGGCAGTTCGCCGCGGGCCCGGGCCAGGGCCACGCCGAGGGCTTCTGCGTCAGCCTGGTCGATGCGTGGCGCGAGCCAGGTCCACATGGGGTGATTGGGCGCGGTGTGGCCACTGCCGGGCAGGCCGTTCTTCGCTACCAGGCGGGCCAGCTCGCCACCCATCTGGCGCAGGGTGGCCTCGTCGGCCTGCCAGAAGCCCTTCTCGGCAGCCACCATGAAGATGGCCAGCATCTGCGCCTTGACGTGGGCGTTGTGGCCCTGGGCCAGGAAGCGCGGCAGGCCGAGCTTCTGCTTGTCGTCGAACCAGGTTTCCTTGACCTCGTCCCAGGCCCACTGCTTGATCAGGTCGGGCCGGGTCACCTGCCAGCCCCACAGGTTTTCGAGGAACTCCTGGCCCATCGTGCGGGCGCCGGCATAGCCGTGCTTCATCAGGGGCTTGAGCCACTCGGGGTTGAGGTAGCGGCCGCGCAGTTCCGACAGCAGGGCGGTGGCGAGGGGTTCGACGGCTGGGTGGGCCGGGTCGGCGTGCTGCAGGATCAGGCCTTCCGGGCGACGCCCGGTGAGGGTTTCGACGCCCACCGAGAGACCACCCAGGTAGTCGAAGGCGTCGTTGTTGTCGAGCAGCCCGTAGAGGTTGCTGGCGCGGCCGTGGTAGCTGCGGGCGACCCCGGACAGGGCCGTCTCGAAGGCCTGGTGGGCGGCGTCACCGGCACTGTCAAGGCCGTAGGCGTGGCCCATGCGATTGAGGTAGACGCGGCCCAGCTCCTCGCGCTCGCGCCAGGCGCCGGAGCGTTCGGCGAGGCGGTTCACGCCGGCGCTGTAGGCTCCCGGGGCGTCGCCGAAGATGCGCAGCGCGGCGGCCCGGCCAGCGTCGACGGGGGGCAGGCCGTTGCGGGCGAGCTGCGCGGTGCGGTCCATCCAGGCCTGCGCCGCCAGGTTGTCGGCGAGGGGCTGGCTGCCCTGCGCGACCTTGCCGAGGGGCGCCAGGGCGGCGGCGAGGGCCTCGGCCAACTCCGGGTGCTGGCGCGCCAGCACTTCACCGGAGGCGGCCAGGGCCAGCCGCCCGGCCCGGTCGATCTGGTTGAGGAGGTTGGGGTAGAGGTCGCGGAACAGGCCCGAGGTGGTGACGATCACGTCACGCCGCGGCGTGTCGGCCAGGAGGCGCACGTCGGTGACGATGCCGCGGGCGTTCCACACCGGCTCGGCACCGAGCAGGGACAGGCAGAAGGCGACCATCGCCCCTTCGTCGCGCACCGCGTCGGAGGCCCACAGGATCACCGCGTCGCTGTCGGCGGTGCCGACGGCCTTGCGTGGGCGGGCCATGGCCTGTCCGGCCAGGCGGGCGCCGAGGGCCTGGCCCAGGCGGGTCGGCAGGATGTCGCCGTCCACCGCGTGGAAGTTGCGCCCGGTGGGCAGGGCGTCGGGCGAGCGCAGGGGGTCGTTGCCCTTGCCCGGCGGCACGAAGCGGCCGGCCAGGCCGGCGAGCAGGCCTTCCATCTCTAGGCGTGGCGAGTCGGCCAGGCGCCGGGCGATTTCGTCGTCGTAGCCGCCGGCCACCTGGGCCATGGAGTCGGCCATCAGCTTGAGGGATTCCTGCGTCCAGTCCTGCCCGAAGACGTGCAGGCCGTGGGGCATGAACTTCTCCTGCAGCTTGGTGAGGTAGTGGCCGACCTCATGGGCCAGCAGGTCGTCGTCGGCGTCCTCGAAGCCGATGCCGCGCACCTCCAGCACGTCGGCCATGGAGGCCTCCAGCTCGGCCCGCAGGTTGAGGGCCGTCACCTGCTGGCGCATGGTGTGGGCGGCCTGGGCCTTGAGGCTCTCGCTGTTGGCGGCCTCGAAGCTCTCCACCACCTGGCGTAGCTCCAGCAGCTTGTCGTAGAGCGGCGTGGCCGAGAGCGGCGGGGTGAGGTGGTCGACGATCACCGCGAGGCCCCGGCGCTTGGCCTGGATGCCTTCGCCGACGCCGTCAACGATGTAGGGGTAGATGCCCGGCAGATCGGCGGCGATCAGGCTGGGGTAGTCGTCGGCGGTCAGGCCGACGGCCTTGCCGGGCAGGAATTCATAGGTGGAATGGCGGCCCAGGTGCACCACCGCGTCGGCCCGGAAGACGTCGCGGATCCAGTGGTAGAAGCCCAGGAACTGGTGCGGCGGCGACACGCTGGTGTTGGCGTGGAGCAGCTCCTCGTCCACCTCCCAGCCCCGCGGTGGCTGGGGGCCGACGAAGATCTTGCCGAAGCGCAGGCCGGGCACCAGCAGGCGGCCGTCACTGACCATCACCTTGCCGGGCGCCGGCCCCCAGCCGCGCAGGCCTTCGATGCCGTGGCCGACCAGGCGCAGGGCCAGGGCGGAGAGGCTGGCACAGCTGCGCCGCGGGGTGTCGGCGAGGCAGTCGCGGTAGCCGTTCTCGAGCTCGCGCAGGCCGGCGATGGCCTCGGCCCGCCGGGGATGGTCGGCGCCTTCGGCGAGGTGGTGGAGTTCCTTCATGGCCGACTCCACCCGCTTGCGGCCCAGGCTGCGTTCCCCGGCCCGCTCGGCTTCGAGCACCTCGGCATGCAGGCGGCCGAGGGGGCCGGACACCATCTCGCCCTGGACCCGCTCCGGCAGGGTGCCGAACCAGCGCCGGTAGTCGGCGGCGGAGAGGCCCTGCACCGTGCGCGACAGCTCGCGCAGGGCGGTCTTGTCCTCCGGCAGGTTGACCCCGTGGGCCATGATCTGGTCGAGCAGGGCCTCGGCGGAGGCGGGCAGCTCGCCGGTGTCGTAGCCCTCGGCCTTGAGGCGCTGCAGCAGGGTGAACAGCGAGGCCGGCACGTCCAGGTTGTCGGCGCCGATGTTCTGGCGGCCCGGCGGATGGTTGTAGTAGATCACCGCCAGGCGCTTGTCCCCGTTGGCCTTGGCGCGCAGTTGCTGCCAGCGCACCACGCGGCTCACCAGGCGCTGCACCTCGGCGGGGATGGCTTCGGTGCGGCGTAGCTCGACGCCGGTCTGCGGGTCGATGCGGCCGGCACCCACGGCGGATACGACGACCGGCTGGCCGATGCCCTGCAGTTCAGGCAGGGCCACCCGGTACTGCACGGAGTCGACAGGCAGGCCCTCGGCCGACAGGCGCCACTGGGTGGCGCTGCGCTCGGTGAGGCGGAGGGCCTTGAGCACTGGCACGTCGAGTTTCCTGAAGGCTTCGGTGACGGCCTCGCGGTTCTCGGCGGCGCCCACCACGAAGTCCTGGATCACGACTAAGGCGGCAGGCCGGGCCGGGGCCAGCAGTTCCGGCAGGCGTTCCACCGCCTCCCGTGAGCTGCCACCCCAGCGGGTCAGCACCTCAGCGCAGGGCAGCCCCTGGCGACGGGATTCGGCACACAGGGCGGCGGCGCTGCCGGATTCGATGTTGGACAGGTCGAGCACCGCGAGGGCCGGGCCGGCGGGCAGCAGGCCGGCCTTCCAGGCGTCGGCGTCGAGGCGTTCCTGGTCGCCGACGCGCAGGCGCAGGGTGGGCTCGGGGCTGGGTGGGGGCAGGGGCTTGCCGTCCAGCAGGTGGGCGAACAGACGGGCCAGGTTGTCCTTGCCACCGGCTTGCCAGGTCTGCCGGGCGGCGAGCCAGCGGGTGGCGGCCGGGTGGGTTGCAGCCGCGGCGAGGGCCTCGGTGGCGGGCGTCTCGGTGGCGGGCGTCTCGGTGGCCAGCTGGCGCAGCGTTTCGGCTGGGAAGGTCGCCAGGCTGCCGGCGCGGCTACGGCTCAGCAGGCTGAGGCGCTGCTCGCCGTTCATGGCCAGCACGGTGGTGGCACGACTGGCCGGCAGGGCGTCGATCAGGCGGCGGGCCGGATCGCCGAAGGCGGACACCGCCAGCACTGCATCGGCTTCCAGCCACTGGCGCAACTGGCGGTCGCTGGCGGCCATCAGCTGGGTCGGAGTGCGCAGCTGGATGCGGTCGCCCGGATGGCGGGCGAGGTGTTGCCGGGCGGCTTCAACGGCTGCCGGGGCAGCCCGGTCGGTAACGACTCCGAACAGGCTGGCGGCCGGCGCCGGCAGGGCATACAGGAGGGCCGCCGCGGCAAGAAGCCGGCGGACAGGGGCGCTGCGCAGCGGGAGGGTGATGGACATGTCTTCGCGATTCCGCAACAGGGCGGGCACACGGAGACGGAGCGGAACGAGAGCACGGGACGAGGCCGGCGCGACGGGCCGGGGATCGTGGAGGAGCGCTTCGCTCGCCACGCCCACACCCCGGGGCCCGGCCGAACAGGAGGTCCTCGGGCCGGTCTTCTGGCTCGCCATCGTTCTTCTCCGTCCGGCCTTCCCGGGCAGGGCCCAGTGGCATGAGTGGACGGAGTCGTCAGGCTTACAGCAGCGGGGGCTGCGCCGGAATGGCCTGGGTGCCTGCGCACCGGGGCTTCACCGGACTTCCCGTTTGGCCCGGCCGCAACATGCGACACAGGCACCCGGAGGAACAGGGCCGAAGCCTACGGTAAAGCCTTGCACCGGGCAAGGCGCGCGGCGGCGGCTCAGGCCTGGATCTGCCACAGATGGGCGGCGACCAGGGAGCGCCAGGGGGCGAAGGGGGCCAGCCAGGCGTCGGTGTGGCGCGGGTCGGGGTGCGCTGCGTCGCCCTCGCCGCCGAGCAGCTGGCCGAGGCCGCGGCGCACCGCGGCGTCGCCGTGCAGGGAGGCGTCGAGGTGGCCGAAGCCGCGCAGCAGGGTGTAGTCCACCGTCCACGGGCCGATGCCGCGCAGGGCCAGCAGGCGTTCGCGGAGCAGGGCGGGGGCGGCCGATTGCGCCCACCAATCGTCCAGGGGCAGTCGCCCGTCGACGATCTGGCGGGCAATCTCCAGCAGGGTGGTGGCCTTGCTGCGCGAGAAGCCGGCAGTGCGCAGTTGTTCCTCGGAGAGGGCGGCCACGGCCTGTGCGTCGGGATAGCAGGCCAGCCCGTCGGTGGTGTGCAGGGCGGTGGTCTCGATCAGGCGCCGGCGGATGCCGAGGGCGGCGGCGACGCTGATCTGCTGCCCGGTGACGGCCCAGCTGAGCGCTTCGAAGGGGCTCGCCGCCTGGCTCAGGCGCAGGCCGGGGCGCCGGGTCAGATGAGGGCCGAGCAGGGGATGGCTGCGCCAGGCCGCCTCGAACGCTTCGACCGGCTGGTCCAGTCCCAGGAAGCGGCGTCCCCAGGTGGCTAGGCCGCTGCGTTCTGATGGGCTGACGGCGCTGATCCGCAGGCTGGCCGTGTTGCCTTCAAAGGACACCTCCAGGCGTGCCGGCGTGCCGTGCCAGACGATGCCCTTGCGGAGCGTGCCGCCCGTGACCTGCTCGGCCAGCCCCAGGCGGTCGCGGCTGTGGAAGGCCAGGAAGTCTGCCTGGCGGTAGGCGGGCGGCAGCGTGAGCGTGACCCAGCCGGCGTCCTGGCTGGCTTTCATGCCGCGGGCTCGTGGCCGGCTTCGCGGCGCAGCAGCTCGGCCTTGCGCGCGATGCCCCAGCGGTAGCCGGCCAGGGCGCCATCGCTGCGCACGACCCGGTGACAGGGGATGGCGACGGCCAGCACGTTGGCGGCGCAGGCGCTGGCCACGGCGCGCACGGCTCGCGGCATGCCCAGCTGGCGGGCCAGTTCGGTGTAGCTCAGGGTGCTGCCTGCGGGGATCCGCATCAGGGCCTCCCAGACCCGTTGCTGGAAGGCGGTGCCGCGGATGTCGAGGGGCAGCAGGTGGGCGCCCGGGCCGGGGGTCTCCATGAGGCCGGCAATGCGCGCCATGTGCCGGGCGAACTCCGGGTCGTCGCCGATCAAGCGGGCTTTCGGGAAGCGGTCCTGCAGCTCCTTCACCAGCTGTTCGGGGTCGTCGCCCAGGGCGATGGCACAGATGCCGATGGGGCTGGCGGCCACCAGCAGGGCGCCGAGGGTGCTCTGGCCCAGGGCGAAGCGGATCTCGGTGTCGACGCCGCCGGCCCGGTAGCGCCCGGGCGTCATGCCAAGGCGGCCCGGCGCTTCGGCATGGAAGGCGGCGGCCGAGGTGTAGCCGGCGTCATGCAGGGCGGTGGTGACGGTGACGCCGGGGCGCAGCCCGTCGCGGACCCGCTGGGCACGCAGGGCGGCCGCATAGGCGGCAGGGGTGACGCCGGTGGCGCTCTTGAACAGGCGATGCAGGTGAGACGGGCTGACGCCCAGGGCCTCGGCCAGAGCGGTCAGGCGCGGGGCCTGGTCCGCGGCTTCGAGCAGGCGGCAGGCCTGTTCCACCAGCCCGGCCTGGCGTTGGGCCAGGGCCTGGTTGTCCGCAGTGCGTGTTGCGATGTCCATCTCTTCCTCCTTGCCAGCACGTGCCCATCAATGTAGCCGGCACCGCGCGCACGCGCATCCGGGATCTTGCTTTCCGTGGCAGGAAGGCCGCTGGAATGCGGGGGGGCAGAGTCGGATGGTATTTGCGGTATTGATGATTTTTAAGAATTTAAAGAATTTCTCCCGATAGATGGCACTTATCACAGTTTGCCAGGAGGCCTGCGGCTATGATTTTTTCCGTCGGGTGCTGATGCCCGGAGTGGATAGAGGAACAGGGAGTAATGGAAGCAATGTCGAGCCTGACCCGGGTAGGGTGGTACTGGAATCAATTGCGCGGCCTGTCCGCGGACATCGTCGAGCGGGCGGGCTCCAGCGCCAGCCGTGCGATGACCCGCCGGCCGGTGGTGGACACCGTACCCCTGCCTCGCCCCGTGCTGCCCGAGCCGACCTGGCTGTCCTTGCAGGTCCCATCCCGCCGCGGGCTGGTGCTGCGGCGTGCCGATGAATTGCTCAAGGGCACGTGGCGCCTGCTGTCGCGGCCCGTCGAGCTGGCCTTTCCGCCCGAGTGGAACCGCAATCCGGCCAGCGGGGTGGGCGTGCAGTTGAGCGTCGGCCGGCGCTTCTCGGTGCGCGACATCGAGACCACCGGCGACTACAAGTATCTTCTTGAGATGCATCGTCACCGGGAGCTGGTGGTGCTCGCCCAGGCCTGGCAGATGAGCGGCGAGCGGCGCTACCTGGATGCCCTGGGCGACCTGCTGGGCAGCTGGTTTGCCCAGTGCCCCTTTCCCCATGGTGCGGCGTGGTCGTGCCCCGGCGAGGCGGGCATCCGCCTGATCAACTGGGCACTGGCCTGGCAACTGGTGGGTGGGATCCGCTCCCCGCTGTTCGACAATCCGGTCGGCAAGGTATTGCGTACCGACTGGCTCAACAGCGTGTGGCGCCATGCCGAGTTCATCGATGCGCACCCGGGGAGGCGGGCCCTGGGGGATAACACGCGCATCACCGAGCTGGCCGGTTTGTATATTGCCGGCGCGACCTGGCCCCATTGGGACGAGGCCGCCAGCTGGTGCAGCACGGCCCGGGAAGGGCTGGAGAAGGAAGTCCTGCAGCAGGTCGGCACCGATGGTGTGTGCCGCGAGCAATCGATCGGCGTGCAGCAGACGGTGTGGGACTGCCTGATGTTTGCGGGCCTGGCATCGCGCAGCACCGACACGCCGTTCTCGGGCAACTATTGGCAGCGCCTGGAGGCCATGCTGGAGTTCCTGGCGGCGATCATGGATGCCGGTGGACATGTGCCGCAGCTCGGGGACACGGACAGCAGCCAGATTTCCGGGCTGGCACTGGGCAGTGGCAGCTGCGCCTTCCATGCCCAGCTGGCGACAGGTGCCCTGCTGTTCCGCAACGCGTCCCTGGCGCGCAAGGCAGGGGTGGTTGATCCGGTGACCGAGTGGCTGCTCGGCGAATCGGCCTGTGCGGAATTCGACGGCCTGATGCTGCAGGGTGCCGTCGCTACGCCGCGGACCGATTTTGCGGAGGGCGGGGTGTATGTGCTGGGCTCCAGCCTCGATACCCCGGGCGAGTTTCGCGCCGTGGTGGATGCCGGGCCTCTCGGTCTGGCCGGCGTGGCGGCCCATGGACATGCGGATGCGCTGTCCTTCACCTTGTCGATCGCCGGCCGGGAATTTCTGGTCGATCCCGGCACGGGCACCTACCTGGGAGCGGAGAGCTGGCGCAACGGTTTCCGCGGGACGGCCATGCACAACACCCTGAGCCTGGACGGGGACGACCAGGCGGTGTCTGGCGGTCGCTTCGTCTGGACCCGGCGCTACCAGGCCCGGGTGGTCGAACGTAGCAGCGATGCCGGTGACGAGCTGCTGGTGGCGGAGCACGACGGCTACCGGCGCAAGCCGGGGCGACCGGTGCACCGCCGGGCCTGGCGGTTCGAGCGCCACAGCGCGACCCTGTCGGTGACCGACAGCGTGTCCGGCAACGGCCTTCAGGATGTCCGCCTGCACTGGCATTTCAGCGAGGAGTGCAGCGTTACGTGCATGCCCGAGGGCCTGCACGTGAGCAACGGGCCGGTGTGCCTCGAGATGCTGTTGCCGCCGGGAGGGGAGGTCAGTGTCCTGCACGGGTCCGAGAGCCCACTGACAGGATGGGTGTCCCGCGGCTATGACCAGCGTGTGCCGAGCACCACGGTGATCTGGCGGGCCCGGCTGGCGGCAGGTGCGCCGGTGGAAACCGTCTTCAGGCGTCTGTGTTGAGCGGAGCTGGCGGATTGCAACAGGGCAGCGGAAGCTGCCCTGTGTCGTTTCAGCCCTGGGCCGGGAAGAACAGGGCTATCACCGAATCCTGCTCACCCTCGGCAATGCCGCGGATGTGGGCCAGCTTGTCGGTGTCGAGTTCGAGGCTTGCGGCCACCATGGGGTCGATGAGGGCCAGGGCGGCCGCGTCGGGCTCTGCCTCTCCGCCAGTGGCGAGGATCTGGTTGGCGATGTGGATCAGGGCGGCCTCGGTGACGTGGGGGCCCGCCAGCGCAGGCCGGATCTGGGCGCCGATGGCGGCGGCAAAACCATTGGGCAGATGCCAGGCGTTGGCGAGTGCCGCGCCCACCTCGGCATAGTCGCAGCCGACGATCTCCTGCTCCATCTCGTGGACCGGGGCCTGTGCCTTGTGGGCCGCGGCGAGGGCGGCGTCGGTGGCCTCGGGGGCCGCCTGGAACATCACCAGGTGGCCGATGTCAGCCAGCAGCCCCTCGACGAACATGCGTTCCGGGTCGCCGGTGCCCAGCGTCTTGGCGCCCGCCCGCGCCGCCAGGCCGCGGAACACGCAGTCCTTCCAGAACTTGATCATGTGCATGCGCGCCGGGCGGACGCCCGAAAAGGCGCCGATTACCGAGGTGCTCAGCACCAGATCGTGAACCTGCTGCATGCCCATCAGATTGACCGCCCGCCCGATGGTTTCGACCTTGCCGGGGAAACCATAGAGCACGCTGTTGACGGCCCTGAGGACCCGCGCCGTGATGCCCGCGTCGCTGGACACGGCGTTGGCCAGGTCCTGCACGGAGCTGTCCGGGTCGTCGAGCAGGGCGCGGATGCGGTGATACACGGCGGGCAGGCTGGCCAGCCTCTCGACGCAGGCAACAAGCTCCTGGGGAGTACTCATGGCGATCATTCTCTGGCGGGTGACCAGAGGGTTTACGGCGGTGGGGGGCGGCTCTTGAGTATCAGGCTGGAATTCGCCGGTTTTGCCTTTCGTGACAAAAATCCTGTTTCGATCAATGACATGCGTTACTTTCGGCAATTGCGCACGCTATTGCGGGTTTTGCGCGGGAGCGGCCCAAGGCGGCTTGATATCCTCCTGCCTGTCAGTCCGGCCAGGAAAACTCCCGTGCCGGGATGCGTTCACGGAGAACGGATTTTTCGATGAAGCTATTGAGCTGGAACATTCAATGGGGACGCGGCGCCGACGGCGTCGTGAATCTTGATCGCACCATTGCGGCAATCCGGATGCTGGGCGATTTCGATGTGATCTGCCTGCAGGAAGTGGCGGTGGGCTTTGCCGGACTGCAGGGAGGTGTGGCGGTGGACGGGGTGGCCCGGCTCGCAGCGGCCTTTCCGGGCTACGCGGTGCATTTTGCCGAGGGCGTGGATCTGCCGGATGGTGCAGGCGGGCGCAGTCGCTTCGGCAACCTGAGCCTGTCGCGCCTGCCGGTTGGCCAGGTCTTCCGCCACAGCCTGCCGCGGCCACCGGAAGAGGGCATGCCGAGCATGCCGCGGGTGTGTCTGGAGCTGGTGGTGGACGGGCCGCAAGGCCCCTTGCGGGTGCTCAACACCCACCTGGAGTACTACTCGCGGATCCAGCGCATGACCCAGATCGCGGCGCTGCACACCTTGCAGTCCGACGCGGTGCGTCTGGCCGGCATGGCGCAGGCAGATGGCCGGGAGCGCAGCGACTCGCCCTTTGCGGTGTGGCCGAGGCCTGCGTCGGCGGTGATCTGCGGAGATTTCAACTGCGAACCGGGCAGTCCGGAGTATTACCGGATGACCGCGCCGATCAGCGCCGATGTGTCGGGCTGGGAGGATGCCTGGTGCGCCTGCTACGGGGAGATCCCGCACCTCGGCACGGTCGGCCAGAACGGTGCCGAATGGCCGGACCGCCCATATTGCTGCGACTATTTCTTTGTCAGTGCCGACCTGGTGGATCGCATCGAAGCGGTGGCGGTGGACCAGGCCACCGCGGCGTCCGACCATCAGCCGGTCATGCTGGCCCTGCTGTAAGCCCGGTCTCCCCGGCCTGTGCCCGACGGGGCCGGGCCGGGGGCAGGCGGCTCAGAGCTTGACCAGATCCGCCTGGTAGCGCAGCGCGTTGGCGACGTAACCGTCGGCGCTGGCCTGGAGGCGGCTGATCTCGTGGTCGGTGAGCTCGCGGATGATCCGGCCCGGCGAGCCGCAGACCAGCGAACGGTCGGGGATCACCTTGCCTTCGGGGATGAGCGAGTTGGCGCCGATCAGGCAGTGCTTGCCGATCACCGCGCGGTTGAGCACCACGGCGTTGATGCCGATCAGGGAGCCTTCCCCGACCGTACAGCCATGCAGCATGACCTTGTGCCCGACGGTGACATTGGCGCCGATGTCGAGGGGCACGCCGTCGTCGGTATGCAGCACCGAGCCGTCCTGGATGTTGGTGTTCTCGCCGATGGTGATGGGGTCGTTGTCCCCACGCAGGATCGCGCCGAACCACACATTGACGTTCTTGCCGAGACGCACGTCACCGATGACGGTGGCGGTGTCGGCAATCCAGACTCCCTCCTGCAACTGCGGAGCACGCTCTCCGAGGCGGTAGATCGGCATGTTATTTTCCTGTTTTAGTGAAGTTCAGCCGTGCCGCCGAATGGCCAGCCGAAGAGCGCGCCATAATAACAGGGTAATGCTGCAGCGCAAGCGGAAAATCGGTGTCACGACAGCGCTTTCCGCAAGGGAAATAAGGGCTTAGGCCCACCGCCGGGGCATGCAGGCGATGGCTGGGTGGGGCTCGGCGAACAATCAGGGAGACAGGTATGACAGATCAGGAGTTTGTGGTTTTCAAGCAACAGGATGGCATCGTCACATTGACCCTCAATGCGCCCGATGCGCGCAATGCGCTGACCGGCCCGGAGCAATGGGATGCAGTGGTGGCGGCCTGCGAGCGGGTCCAGCGTGATCCGTCGGTCAAGGTGGTGATCCTCACCGGCGCAGGCAGCGCCTTCTGTGCCGGCGGCAACGTCAAGGACTTCCGCGACAAGCGCGGCCTCGCAGCGGGCACCGGGATGGAGGTCAAGGAGGCTTACCGCAACGGCATCCAGCGCATTCCGCTGGCCTTTTATCGCCTGGACGTGCCGACCATCGCGGCGGTGAACGGCCCCGCCATCGGCGCCGGCTGCGACTTGGCCTGCATGGCCGACATCCGCATCGCCTCCGAGAAAGCCCTGTTTGCCGAGAGCTTCGTCAAGCTCGGCCTGATCCCCGGCGATGGCGGGGCCTGGCTGCTGCAGCGGGTGGTGGGCTACGCCCGTGCCGCCGAGATGAGCTTCACCGGTGACGCGCTGGATGCGCGTCAGGCCCTCGAGGCCGGCCTGGTGTCGCGGGTGGTGGCGCCGGAGAACCTGCTCGACGAGGCGCTGGCGCTGGCCCGGCGCATCGCCGCCAACCCCGGCCAGGCCCTGCGGATGACCAAGCGCCTGATGCGCGAAGCCCAGACCAGCCGCCTCGACACCGTGCTGGAACTGTCGGCGGCCTACCAGGCCCTGACCCACACCTCGGCCGAGCACGACGCGGCGGTGGCGGCCTTCCTTGATCGCAAGAAGGGCTGAGGCATGGCCGGCGACCTGGACGATCTCACCCGGCGGGTCGCCGCCTTCCGGGATGCCCGCGACTGGGCCCAGTTCCACTCCCTGCGCAACCTGATCGTGTCCCTCAACCTGGAGGCGGGCGAGTTGCTGGAGCTGACCCAGTGGAAGGACGACGCCCAGGTGGCGGCCCTGGCCGAAGACCTGCACGGCCGCGAAGCACTGCAGGACGAATGCGCCGACGTGCTGCTGTATCTGCTGCTGATCGCCGACAAGGCGGGCATCGATCTGGAGGCGGCGGCCCTGGCCAAGCTGGCCAAGAACGAAGCCAAGTATCCGGTGGAGCGCTTCCGGGGCTCCAGCCGCAAGTACAACGCTCCTTAGCCCGGGAGTGGGGCGGGCAGGGGGCGGAGGTGATAGCATCGCGCCCCTGATCCACCGTTCCCGCTTCCGCGGAGACCCGCCATGCTGAGTTATCGCCACGCCTTCCACGCCGGCAACCACGCCGACGTGCTCAAGCACTTCGTACTTGTCCAGTTGCTCGAGTATTTCAACCAGAAAGACAAGCCTTACTGGTACATCGACACCCACGCGGGTGCCGGCTGCTACTCGCTGGACGAGGCCTTCGCCCGCAAGAACGCGGAGTTCGAAGACGGCGTCGGCCGCCTGCTCGGCCGCAAGGACGTGCCGAAGCCGCTGAAGAGCTACCTCAAGCTGGTCAGGGAACTCAACGACACCGGCAAGCTCAAGCTCTATCCCGGTTCGCCGTGCTGCGCCGCGCCGCTGCTGCGGACCGACGACCGGATGCGCCTGTTCGAGCTCCACCCTGCAGACAACCGCCTGCTACGCCAGACCTTCGACGAGGCCCACGGCAAGGCCATCGTGCTGGAGCAGGACGGCTTCACCGGGATCAACGCCTTCCTGCCTCCGCCGTCACGCCGTGCCCTGGTGCTGATCGACCCCCCTTACGAGGTGAAGAGCGACTACCGCACGGTGGTGAGCTCTCTCAAGGAATGCCTGCGCCGCTTTCCGACGGGCACTTACGTGGTCTGGTACCCCCGGCTGCAGACCATGCTGTCGCGCGAGCTTCCCGACAAGCTCAAGCGCCTGCCCATCACCAGCTGGCTGAATGTCAGCCTGGATGTAAGCAAGCCCTCGGAGGACGGCTACGGCATGCATGGCAGCGGCCTGTTCGTGATCAACCCGCCGTGGACCCTGCCCGACACCCTCAAGACCGTCATGCCGTGGCTGGTCCAGGTGCTGGGCCTCGACGACGGTGCAGCTTTTGGCCTGGAGTACGAGATCCCCTGAACGCGCGAGGGCGGCGGACGCCGCCAGCAGGGGATTGATCGACGCCCGAGAGCGGCTGAAGAGGGTGTTGCCCAGGGCGTGTTGGTGGTCACTACACTGCGTCTGCGCCTTTACTGGTTGGCTTTCCGTTGTTTGACGTTGAATTGGCCGGGAATTCGCCCCGGCGGGCGACCCCTTTCTTTGCGTCGCCAAAGAAAGGGGGAAAGAAAGGCGACCCGGCTTCCCCGGTCGTCCGCGTTGCGGACGACTCCCCTGCGCTGCTCGCATCGGGCGGCCGGCGCGGAACTCGTCGGCTGCGCCTCCTCAGACAGCCGCGCCGGAAGGCCCCGCCCGCTGCTGCGCTGCTCGGCGGGTCAGAACGGGCTTTTCGCAAACACCGCGCGTTTGCTGAAGCAGGGGACGATGATCAACGCAAAAGCAAAACCCCAAGGTCTCGCATCCGCCGGATTTTCCGCAGAGGCTCGGTGCTTGCTGAAAGCCCGTTCCGACCCGCCGAGCAGCGGAACGGCAGGCGGGGTAGTCCGGCGCGGCTGTTTGAGCCCGCAGGGCGAGTTCCGCGCCGGCCGCCTGCCGTGAGCAGCGCAGGGGAGTCATTCGCGTAGCGAATGACCGGGGAGGCGGGTCGCCTTTCTTGCTCACTTCTTTGGCGAAGCAAAGAAGTGAGTCGCCCGCCGGGGCGAAATCCCGGCCAATTCAACTCAAAACAACGGAAAGCCCTTCAGTAAGCTACCCCAGCTTCGCATACAGAGTGCCCGCCCGCCGATGCCACGGGAGCACGTGCCGGCTCGAAAATGACAAAGCCCCGGACATGCCGGGGCTTTGTCATTGCTGCCGGAGGCAATGGCTTACAGCAGGTGCATCTTCTTGGCGGCTTCGGTCAGCTCGGCCCGGAAGTCCGGGTGGGCGATGCCGATCAGGGCCTGGCAGCGTTGCTTGGCGGTCTTGCCGCGCAGCTGGGCCACACCGTATTCGGTGACCACGTAGTTGATGTCGTTCTTGCTGGTGGACACGTGGGTGCCGGGGGTGAGGGTCGGGGCGATGCGCGAGATGGCGCCGTCCTTGGCCGTCGAGGGCAGCACGATGAAGGCCTTGCCGCCGTTGGAGCGGTTGGCCGCGCGCACGAAGTCAGACTGGCCGCCGGTGCCGGAGTAGGGGATCGGGCCGAGGCTCTCGGAACCGCACTGGCCGAGGAAGTCGATCTCCAGGGTGGCGTTGATGGCCACCAGGTTGTCGTTCTGGCCGGCCAGGTAGGGGTCGTTGGTGAAATCGACAGGGTGCATCTCGAACATCGGGTTGCGGTCGATCCACTTGTAGAGCTTCTTCGAGCCCAGGGCGAAGGTGGCCACCATCTTGCCAGGCAGGTAGTTCTTGCGCCGGTTGGTGACCGCGCCGGATTCGATCAGGGTCAGGATGCCGTCGCCGATCATCTCGGTGTGGATGCCCAGATCGTGCTTGTGGGTCAGCTGCATCACCACGGCGTCGGGGATGCCGCCGTAGCCGATCTGCAGGGTGGAGCCGTCATCGATCAGGTCGGCCACGTACTTGCCGATGGCTTCCTGCACGGGGCCGATGGTGGGCAGGCCCACTTCCAGCACCGGCTCGTCGTTCTCGACCAGGGCGCTGACCTGGGAGATGTGCAGGTGGCAGTTGCCGAAGGCGAAGGGGACGTTGGGGTTGACCTCGATGACCACTGCGCGGGCCTTGCGGATGGCGGCCATGGTGTAGTCGGCGGCGATGCCCAGGGAGAAGTAGCCGTGCTGGTCCATCGGCGACACCTGGGTGAACACCACGTCGGCCGGCATCAGGCCGCGGTCGATCAGCTGGGGCATCTCGGAGAAGTAGCTGGGCGTGAAGTCCACCACGCCTTCGCGGAAACCCGGGCGGGTCGCGCCGCTGAAGAAATAGGCGGTGTGGCGCACATGCTCGGCGGTGGTCGGGTCCAGGTAGCCGAACTTGCGGACGGCGAGGATCTGGGACACCTGCACGTCGCGGAAGTCGCGACGGTGTTCGGACAGGGCGGTCAGCAGCGCCGGCGGCTCGGCTACGGCGGTGGGCACGACGATGGTGTCACCGTTCCGCACAAGGCGGATGGCTTCCGCCGCGGTCATGCGCTTGGCTGCGTACTGTTCCTGAGGGTTCATGCGTTTGATCTCCCGTGGTCGTTGTTTTGGCGCAATTAAACCATGCCTTGGCGGCATATCCTGTACTGGATTGTAATGCCCCGGATGCACGCTAAATCTGGCCTGGATCAAGGAAACGCGAGCGCCTTGCCGGCCTCAGGGGGTGGCCGCCCGGTTGCGTCCCAGGCAGGTGCGATGCCGCGCGTCGACGCGTTCGGCAAACCAGGCGGTGGTGAGCTTGCGCTGGATCTTGGGGCTCTTGAGGTCGATGCGCGGCAGGGTCTCCCGCGGCAGGCGGGCGCCTGCATCACCGTCGGCGAGGGCGAAGACGCGGCCGTACAGCGGGGTCTGGGCGAAGCGCGAGACCTTCTCCAGGCGCAGGTCGCGGAGCATCTCCGCCCGCGTGAAGCCGAGCCGCGGGCCCAGCCTCTCGAGGGCCTGCAGGGTGGCGCTGGGTTCGGCGGACGGATTGCCGTTGGTGTAGCGCAGCAGGTCGCCGTCGAGCGCCAGGGCCTGGCCGCCCAGGCGCGCCACGGCTTGCTGGAAGGCCGCGTTGCGGCTGCTGTAGCGCCCGGCATTGAAGTCGGCAAAGCGGTACAGCGGCTGGGTGTAGGGGGCAGGATAGTCGAGCAGGATGGCAATGCCGAAGTACAGGCCGCCGCGGCGGGAGAATACTTCGTCGCGAATGCTGCCCTGGCGCGGATAGGGGTAGCCTTTTTCCTTCACGTGGTCTTCGGCAAAGGCCACGCTGACCTGCATAGGCCCGCCGGTGCGCACCGGGTTGTAGCCGCCGAGCAGGTCCCTGCCGTGGGGGAACTCCGAGATCATGTCCTCGAAGAGGCGGTTCATCTCCTTCTCGGTGCGCAGGGCGTCGATGCGTGTGCTGTAGCTGCGGCCGTCCGGCGAGCCCTTGAGCAGGGCCGCGTCCACAAGCAGCTTGGGCAGGTGCAGGCGCTCGCGCCGGGTGTCGATCTCCTTGCGCACGATGCGGCCCAGGCCGGGGACTTGCGGGTCGGCCTGAAAGGTGGATTCCTGTTCGATCACCGCCACCGCGGCGCAGATGTTGTCCGGCGTGGGGGCGATGCGCAGGGCGGCGAAGGCCGAGAAGATGTCGGCCGCCCAGCCGTCCCTGTCCTTCACCGCAGGGGGCAGGAAGCTCGACACCAGGGCGCGGCCCTCCCGCTCGTCGGGGTAGGCCGGCGCTGCGGGCCGGGGCGCGGCGGGGGCCGGCTGCATGGGCGGCGGCGCCTGAGGCGCGCTGGTGGCGGGCGGCAGGGCGCGCGGCGTGTCGGACGGGACGGCCGGCGGCATGATCGGGCGGGCCGCCTGACCCGTCGCGCCGGGCGCCGGGGGCAATACCGGCGAGGGTCGGGACTCCACCGGGCCGCTGCTGGCGCAGGCGCCAAGCAGCAGCGGCACCAGGAGGCAGGCGCCAGTGCGCAGCAGCCTCAAGACTTGCCCGCCGACTTTTCCTGTTCGGCGATGCGGCTCAGGCTGCGGGTGTAGAAGGCTGCGTAGCCTAGCCCGAGCAGGGCCATGATGCCGGTGCCGAGCACCGCGCCTTCGGCAGGCTGCCCGGCCGCCACGTTGGCGACGAAGGAATAGCCGAGCACGCAGGCGGCGGCGAAGCCACCGATGATGCGTACGAGGGCGAAGGTTTTCTGCTGCTTGAGGGTGGGTGTGGCCATTGCGGGAAGCGTCGTGAAATCCAGGGTGCCGCGAGGATCGGGCCTTGGCCCGTCCCCGTCAAGCACCCGGGAGGCTTACATGATGCTGCGGCCGAGCCAGTAGCCGCCTGCCGCCACCAGGGCGGAGCAGGGGATGGTGAGCACCCAGGCCCACACGATGTTGCCGGCCACGCCCCAGCGCACGGCCGCGGTGCGGCGCACCGAGCCAACGCCGACGATGGCGCCGGTGATGGTGTGGGTGGTGGATACCGGAATGCCGAGGCTGGTGGCCAGGAACAGGGTGATGGCGCCGCCGGTTTCGGCACAGAAACCGCCGACCGGCTTGAGCTTGGTGATGCGCTGCCCCATGGTCTTGACGATGCGCCAGCCACCGAACAGGGTGCCGAGGCCGATGGCCATGTAGCAGGTCACCACCACCCACATGGGTACGGGGTCATTGGTGGCGGTGACGCCGGCCGCCAGCAAGAGCATCCAGATGATGCCGACCGTCTTCTGTGCATCGTTGCCTCCGTGCCCCAGGCTGTAAAGCGCTGCGGAGACCAGTTGCAGGCGGCGGAACCATTTGTCCACCCTGCGCTGGGTCTTGTTGCGGCAGACCCAGGCGACTATCACCAGGATCAGTGAGCCGAGCAGGTAGCCGAACAGCGGCGAGATGATGATGAAGGAAACGGTCTTCCAGATGCCGCTGGCAATGAGCGGGTCTGTTCCGGCCTTGGCCATGGCTGCGCCGACGATGCCGCCGATCAGGGCGTGGGACGAACTGGACGGGATGCCGTAGTACCAGGTGACCACGTTCCAGGCAATGGCGCCAAGCAAGGCGCCGAAGATGAGGTAGTGGTCCACCACTGCAGGGTCGATGATGCCCTTGCCGACGGTGCTGGCCACCTTCAGCTGGAAGACGAAGAGAGCGACGAAATTGAAGAAGGCGGCCCAGGCCACAGCCTGGTGCGGCTTGAGCACGCCGGTGGAGACGACGGTGGCGATGGCATTCGCCGCGTCGTGAAAGCCATTCATGAAGTCGAAAAGCAGGGCGATGACGACCAGCCCGGCGATGACCCAGAATCCGATCTGTACGGGTTCCATGGCAGTGCTCAGGCGTTTTCCAGCACGATGCCTTCGACGATCTTGGCGACGTCCTCGCAACGGTCGGTGATGGATTCCAGCTGCTCGTAGATGGCCTTGAGCTTCATGACCTGCAGGGCATCGCGCTCGTCGCGGAAGAGGCGCGACATGGCGCCGCGCATGATGCGGTCGGCGTCGGTTTCTAGGCGATCGATCTCCTGGCAGGTCTGCAGGATGGCGCTGGCGTTGTCCATGTTGGAGATCAGGCCGACGACGATCTTGACCCGGGTGCAGCAGGACAGGCTGACGTTGGCCAGCTGGAGCGCTTCGGGGGTGATGCGCTGGATGTGATAGAGGGTGGTGCATTCCGCCACGTCCTGGACGGTGTCCAGGATGTCGTCCATGGCGTTGATGAGGCTGTGGATCTCGTCCCGGTCGAGGGGCGTGATGAAGCTCTTGTGCAGCTGGGCGATGGTTTCGTGGGTGATCTTGTCGGCCGCCTGCTCGATGCCTTCGATGGCGCCGATGTGCTTTTCTGCACTGGCAAGATCCTCCATCAGGGCGACGAGGGCCTGGCCTCCGAGGACGATTTGCTCCGCATGGGAGTTGAAGAGTTCAAAAAAACGGCCCTCTTGGGGCAGCAGGCGTCCGAACATGAGTATGAAATTGTTTCGAAAAAATGACTGTAATGGGAATTTTAACAGAGCGTTCATGGATTCACCTGTTCGGCGAGGCAGACTGTAGGGCGATTACAACGACCGATGGGGACTTCAGTCACGGCAGGGATGGTCGTTACCCGGGAAAATCCATCGCGGGGTTTCCAGCTGGAAGCCCTGAACACCCTGGAGCTGGGCATGCCACTGGCAGGTTTGACACTATCCGAACTGATCGGGGCTCTGAGCCACGCCCTCGATATCACCGAGGGGCAGCCCGAAGGTCATTGCGTGCGTTGTTGCTGGATCGGCATGCATGTGGGCAGAACCATGGGTCTTTCCGATGAGGCCCTGTGGGAGCTGTACTACACGCTCCTGCTCAAGGACCTGGGCTGCAGCAGCAACGCAGCGCGTATCTGCGAGCTGTACATGACCGACGACCTGAGCTTCAAGCGGGACTTCAAGACCGTCAATGGGCGCCTGCCCAAGGTGCTCAAGTTCGTGATTGGCCATACCGGGCTGGGGGCCGGGCTGACCGAGCGTTTCAAGGCGATCGCCAACATCTTCCAGAACGGCGACGAGATCGCCCAGGCGCTGATCGAGACCCGCTGTACCCGCGGCGCCGACATTGCCCGCCAGTTGCGCTTCAGCGAATCCGTGGCGATGGGCATCCACGCCCTCGACGAGCATTGGGACGGCAGCGGTCGTCCCGGCCATCTGCGCGGCGAGCAGATCCCCGTTTATGCGCGGATCGCCCTGCTGGCCCAAGTGGTGGATGTGTTCAATGTTTCCGACGGGATGGATGCGGCCTGCTGGGAGATTGAGGACCGCTGCGGCAGCTGGTTTGATCCGGCTGTCGTGGCGGCTTTCCGGCAGTGCGCGGCGCAGCCGGAGTTCTGGGAGCGGCTGGCCGATACACGGCTCGACCGGGCCGTGTTTGCGCTGGAGCCCGGACGCTACGTGATGCCCCTGGATGAGGACTATCTGGATGAGATCGCGGCGGCCTTCGGTCAGGTTGTGGACTCGAAGAGCCCCTACACCGCGGGCCACAGCGCACGGGTGGCCTTGTACACCGACCGGATTGCCGAGGAACTCGGGATGCCGCCGGCACGCCGGCGCTGGCTGAGGCGCGGAGCCCTGCTGCACGACATGGGCAAGCTGGGGGTCAGCAATGCAATCCTGGACAAGCCGGGCAAGCTGGACGCGGACGAATGGGCGGCGGTGCAGCGGCATGCCCGCTATACCGAGGCCATCCTGTCGCGCATCAGGGCGTTCGAGGAGCTGGCTGTCGTTTCCGGGGCGCATCACGAGCGCCTGGATGGCAAGGGTTATCCGCGGGGCTTGAGCGGGGACGGGATCTCGCTCGAGACGCGGATCATCACGACCGCCGACATCTTTGATGCGATCACCGCCGAGCGCCCCTACCGCGGCGCGGTGCCGATCCCGAAGACGCTGGAGATCATGGCGGCGGAAGTCGGCAAGGCGATCGACGCCCGCTGCTTCGATGCCCTGAAGCGGATCGTCGATTCCCTGGAGATGGTGTGAGCGCGGGCCGGGGGCTGCGGGAGCCCCCCCCGTGGCGGTTGCTCAGGGCTTTGGCTTGCGGGGCTTGAAGTCCTTGTTGCCGGCGAAGCCATCCTTGCGGAAAGGCTTCTTGCCGGCCGGCGCACCTCGGCCAGGACCACCAGGACCGCCGGGGCGGCCACGCTCGCGGGCGGCTTCCTCAGGGCTGGCGAGGCGGATGTTGAGCTGCTGCTGGCGAACCCGGGCCTTGCGCAGGATCTGCAAAACCTCGTTGGGCAGGTCGGGCGGGAGCTCTACCGTGCTGTAGTCTTCGAACAGGTTGATCTGGCCGATGAAGCGGCTTTCGATGCCGGCTTCGTTGGCGATCGCGCCGACGATGTCCTTGGGCGAGGCCATGTGCTCGCGGCCCACGTCGATGCGATAGCGGGTCAGCCGGCCTTCCGCGTAGTCACGGCGGCGCTCGAGGATCTCTTCGCGGTTCTCGCGCGGCTCGCGGGTGTCCCGGACGGGACGGTCCGGCTTGCCGGCGGCGAGCTGGGCGATGTCGGGACGCCCGGTTTCGGGCATCTGCAGCGGGCGATCCTTCTGGGCCAGGAAGGCCAGCGCTGCGGCCACTTCGCGGATGTCGACATCGTGCTTCTCTTCCATGCCGGCGACCACGTCGAGAAAGAAGCTCAGGTCTTCGGATTCGAGCACGTCGGCGACCTGCTGGCGGAAGGCTGCGACCCGCTTGTCGGCCACAGCCTCGCGGCTGGGCAGCTTGAGTGCTTCGATGGGCTGCCGGGTGGCACGCTCGATCTGGCGCAGCAGGTGGTTCTCACGCGGGGCGACGAAGAGGATCGCGTTGCCGGCGCGGCCGGCACGGCCGGTGCGGCCGATGCGGTGCACATAGGCCTCGGTGTCGTAGGGGATGTCGTAGTTGATGACGTGGCTGATGCGCGGCACGTCGATGCCGCGGGCAGCCACGTCGGTGGCGACGACGATGTCGAGGGCCTTGTTCTTGAGCTGTTCGATGACCCGTTCGCGGAGCTGCTGGGTCATGTCGCCGTTCAGGCAGGCGGCCGCATAGCCGCGCGCTTCGAGCTTCTCGGCGAGCTCGACGGTGGCCGTCTTGGTGCGCACGAAGACGATGGCGGCGTCGAACTCGTCCTCGACCTCGAGAATGCGGGTGAGGGCGTCGAGCTTGTGCGGGCCGGCGATCTGCAGGAAACGCTGGCGGATGGTGGAGACCGTGGCCGTGGCGGCCTTGATCTTCACTTCCTTGGGATCACGCAGGTAGCGATGGGCAACCCGCCGGATCGCGTCCGGCATGGTGGCCGAGAAGAGGGCGGTCTGGCGCTCGGCGGGGAGGTGCTCAAGGATCCACTCCACGTCGTCGATGAAGCCCATGCGCAGCATTTCGTCGGCTTCGTCGAGTACCAGGGTGGTCAGGCCATCGAGGTTGAGGCTCTTGCGCTCGATGTGGTCCATGACCCGGCCGGGGGTGCCGACCACCACGTGGGCGCCGCGCTGCAGCTGACGCAGCTGCACCACCATGCTCTGGCCGCCGTAGATCGGCAGCACATGGAAGCCGGGCATCTTGCTGGCGTAGCGCTGGAAGGCCTCGGCCACCTGGATGGCGAGCTCGCGGGTCGGCGCGAGGACCAGCACCTGGGGATTGCGCTTGTTGATGTCCACCCGGTCGAGGGCGGGCAGGGCGAAGGCGGCGGTCTTGCCGGTGCCGGTCTGGGCTTCGCCGAGGATGTCGTGCCCGGCCAGGAGGTGGGGGATGCACGCCGCCTGGATGGGCGACGGGGTTTCGTAACCGATCTCGGCCAGGGCCTCGAGGATGGGAGCCTGGAGGTCGAGCTGGTCGAATCGTTCGATGGGTTCTGTCATGGAAACGGGATGCGCGGGCCGGTTGGAAGGTGAAGCGGTCTTGGGCCCGGTGTAAGAAACGGCTTCAGAGACCACGGGATTTTACCGGAAGCGACCCGCACGTGCCGAGCTAAGATCATCCTTTGTTTACGGTTTTTGCATCCTGGCCAAAAAGAACCTGCTTGGCGGCCTCGTCGAGGGGGGCCGGTTTGTTGATCTGTTCCGCCAGGGCGTAGGCACGCACGGTGGCCGGTCGCTGGCGGATGGCTTCGAACCAGCGCGCCAGATGGGGGAAGTCGGCCAGGCTCTGGCGCTGGCGCTCGTAGGGCACGATCCACGGGTAGCAGGCCATGTCGGCGATGGAGTAGTCGTCGCCGGCGATGAAAGGGCGATCCGCCAGCCGCTTGTCGAGTACCGCGTAGAGGCGCCCTGTCTCCTTGACGTAGCGGTCGATGGCGTAGGGGATGGGCTCGGGCGCATAGACACCGAAGTGATGATTCTGGCCGGCCATCGGGCCGAGTCCGCCCATCTGCCAGAACAGCCACTGCAGGGTGTCCAGGCGCACTCGCGGGTCAGCGGACAGGAAGCGGCCGCTCTTTTCGGCCAGGTAGAGCAGGATCGCGCCAGACTCGAAAAGGGGAATGGGCGCGCCACCGTCTGCCGGTTCGGTGTCCACGATGGCCGGGATGCGGTTGTTCGGGGCAATGCGCAGGAAATCGGGCTGGAACTGCTCGCCCTTGCCGATGTTGATCGGCAGGATGCGGTAGGGCAGGCCGCTCTCTTCGAGGAAGAGGGTGATCTTGTGGCCGTTGGGCGTGGTCCAGTAATAGAGGTCGATCATGCGAGGTATCCTGTAGGCAAGGTTGTCCGGCGGCAATCACTGGGGGGCGGCGGCCGGTCCGGTGGCCAGCACCCAGGCGGGATCGAGGCTGCGGATGGGCGTCCGGACATCCGCCGGGATCCGGCCAGCGAGCTGGAGTTGCTGGTAGCGCATGCAGGAGACCCTCAGGAAGGACGAGAAGTTCGTGGCATCGTCGAGGCGGCCGCTGGCCAGGAGTTCGTCGTAGAGGCGGCCCACCAGCTGCGGTACGCTGAGCCCGTCCCGTTCGCCGATTTCTTCGAGCACCTGCCAGAACAGGTTCTCCAGGCGCAGGCTGGTGGCGACACCGTGAAGCCGGATCGAGCGGCTGCGGGTGGCGTAGAGCGCCGGGTCGGCACTGATGAAGATCTGGCACATGGCTGTGACTCCGCAAACGGGAACGCCCCGCCGGATCATTCTAGGTCCGGCGGGGCGCTTGGGGGGATCAGGGCGAACACTGATCGGCAGGATCCCGGATGTCGCTCAGAGGCTGATCCGCGTGCCGAGGACCGACAGGAACTGGGCGATCCAGGCCGGATGGGCCGGCCACGCGGGGGCCGAGACCAGGTTGCGGTCGGTCACCGCCTGATCGATCGGGATGTCTGCATAGGTGCCGCCGGCAAGCTCCACCTCGGCCCGGCAGGCCGGGTAGGCGGAGCAGGTGCGTCCTTCGAGCACGCGGGCGCCGGCCAGCAGCTGGGCGCCGTGACAGACTGCGGCGACGGGCTTGTCCTCTTCGAAGAAATGGCGCACGGCGGCGATCACGTCCGGGTACATGCGCAGGTATTCAGGGCCGCGCCCGCCGGGGATCACCAGTGCGTCATAGTCCTCCGCCCTGATCTCGGCGAAGGTGGCATTCAGCGCGAAGTTGTGGCCGCGCTTCTCGGTGTAGGTCTGGTCGCCTTCAAAATCGTGGATGGCGGTGGCGATGGTGTCGCCGGCCTTCTTGCCGGGGCACACGGCGTGGACGGTGTGGCCCACGGCCAGCAGGGCCTGGAAGGGCACCATGGTTTCGTAGTCTTCGCAGAAATCGCCGCAAATCATCAGGATCTTCTTGGCCATGCCGGTCTCCTCGGGGGTGATGGTGTGAGCGGAGTGTGGCGCGTGCTCAAAGGTTGCGGGTGGTAGCGGGTTAACACTTGCAGCGACG
This sequence comes from Zoogloea dura, assembly GCF_012927165.1. Lineage (GTDB taxonomy): Bacteria > Pseudomonadota > Gammaproteobacteria > Burkholderiales > Rhodocyclaceae > Zoogloea > Zoogloea dura. Next base: position 379,091 of record NZ_JABBGA010000001.1, on the reverse strand, counting down.
CACCTGCAAGTGCGCGGGTGCAACAGCGGCGTGCAGCATCGGCCGGCTTTGTTCATGATGCGGGTTTTCGTCAGGAGCCGCCTTCCATGACCTTCGTCATTGCACAGCCGTCCGTTCCCGCCCTGCCGGTGGTGGGGAGTGACGATCTCTTCCCGGTGCGGCGCATCTATTGTGTGGGTCGCAACTATGCCGCCCATGCGCGGGAGATGGGCTCCGACCCCAGCCGCGAGCCGCCGTTCTTCTTCTGCAAGCCGGCCGACGCCGTGGTGCCTGTGCCACCGGATGAGTGTGTCGAATGGCCGTACCCGATGGCCACGTCCAATCTCCATCACGAGGTGGAGCTGGTGCTGGCGGTGGGGCGTGGTGGCGAGAACATCGCGGTGGAGCAGGCCCTGACCCATGTGTGGGGCTATGCGGTGGGCCTGGACATGACCCGGCGCGACCTGCAGGGCGTGATGAAGGATCAGGGGCGCCCCTGGGAGATCGGCAAGGCTTTCGATCGTTCCGCGCCCATCAGTCCGTTGGTGCCAGCCACGGCGCTGGCCCGGCCGGAGCGCGGCGAGATCTGGCTCGATGTGAACGGAGTGCGCCGCCAGCAGGGCGATCTGGGTGACATGATCTGGTCGGTGGCGGAGGTACTTGCCAGGCTCTCGGGCTGGTTCCGGCTCGAGCCCGGGGATCTGATCATGACCGGTACGCCCGAGGGCGTTGGTGCCGTGAAAGCGGGAGACAGGATCGAGGCCGGGGTGGAAGGCGTGGGTAGGCTGCGCCTGCTGGTGACCTGACCCGGCTGGTGTGTCAGCCCCGCTCGCTGCGCAGGGCGTCGGCCCAGCAATTGGGCGTTTCGAACAAGCGCACGCGCTCCAGGCGGAGGTGGTTGCCGTAGCTGTCCCGGTACAGGGGGTCGAGAATGCGGAAAGCCTCGGCGGCCAGGTTCTCGGCGGTGGGAACCACGTCGAGGATCACTGTCTTGTGGCCGGGCATGGACTGCAGGAAGCTGACAACGGCGGTGTCGCCGCGGTAGGCAAGGAAAGCGTGGTCCCAGACGTCCACTACATGCTGCTTGGCAATCGCCTTGACGTCGGCAAAATCCATGACCATGCCGTTCACGGCCTCGCCATCGGCCTTGATGATTTCACCGGACAGCGTGATCTCCAGCCCGTAGCGATGGCCATGGAGATGGCGGCACTGGCTGGCGTGGTCGGGAATGCGGTGACCCGCGTCGAATTCAAGGCGGCGCGTGATACGCATCGAACAACACCGAAGAGGGGGAAGGGGGCCGCATTATAACGCAGCGGGCACCCGCCTCGCTTCAGGGGGCGATCTCCGGAGGAAATGCCATTCCGACGGCTCCCGGCAACTGGCGCTCGGCCTGTCACCGGGAGTGGCCGGCTCAGTGGGCAACGCGTTCCTTCTTCTTGGCGCGCGCTTCCTTCTTGAGGGTCTTGAACAGCTCCGGGTTGGTCGCCTTCAGATACTCGACCACATCCACATCGTCCTTCTTGATCTTGCTGATATCGACTTGCTCGATGTGAACAAGGCGCAGCAGGGCTTGGACGGGGCGGGGAATGTTGCGGCCGCTCTCGTAGCGGGAGCCGCCACTTTGGGTCACACCGATCTTGGACCAGAACTGGGACTGGTTCATGCCCAGCTTGCGACGGATCTCGCGCACATCAACTTTTTCAGTAGTTTTCATATCTGCCATCCTCAGGGGTTGCTCTGTCAGCTTTAACAAGCTTCTAGGTGTTGTTGAATATAACTTTCGTTATATGTCGAAAAGTATAGATCAGAGTCGTCTCGTAATACAACGCTATATTTGCTTTGGCTAGGGTTTTCCACATTGAGATTTCGTGAAAAGCGCCACACCGACATCCGGATACTCCCCCTGGGCGCAACGAGATGCGCGAAACCCCGTTATCCGATAAGATCACGGGTTTTCCACATCCTCCCTTCTTAGAAGTCAAGATGGCGCTCATAGTTCAGAAATATGGCGGCACTTCCGTCGGCAACCCCGAACGGATCAAGAACGTGGCCAAGCGGGTCGCGAAGTTCCATGCCCAGGGACACCAGATGGTGATCGTCCTGTCCGCGATGAGCGGCGAGACCAACCGCCTGATCGCCCTGGCCAAGGAAATCAGCGCCAGTCCCAGCCCCCGTGAACTCGACGTGGTGATCTCCACAGGTGAACAGGTCACCATCGGCCTGCTCTCCATGGCGCTCGAGGAAATGGGCATCAAGGCGCGCAGCTACACCGGCGGCCAGGTGCGCATCCTGACCGACGACTCCTTCACCAAGGCCCGCATCCTCGACATCGATGGCGACAACATCCGCCGCGATCTCGATGCCGGTGCCGTCGTCGTGGTGGCGGGGTTCCAGGGTGTGGACGAGGCTGGCAACATCACCACCCTCGGCCGTGGCGGCTCTGATACCACCGGCGTGGCGCTGGCCGCGGCCATCAAGGCCGACGAATGCCAGATCTACACCGACGTGGATGGTGTGTACACCACCGACCCCCGCGTCGTGCCCGAGGCGCGAAAGCTGGATACCATCACCTTCGAAGAGATGCTGGAAATGGCCAGCCTCGGCTCCAAGGTGCTGCAGATCCGCTCGGTTGAATTCGCCGGCAAGTACAAAGTCAAGCTTCGTGTTCTCTCCAGCTTCCAGGAGGAAGGTGAGGGCACCCTGATTACCGTAGAGGAAGACAAGAACATGGAACAGCCGATCATCTCCGGCATCGCCTTCAACCGTGACGAAGCCAAGATCACCGTGCTGGGTGTTCCCGACAAGCCGGGTATCGCCTACCAGATCCTCGGCCCGGTGGCGGATGCGAATGTCGATGTGGACATGATCATCCAGAACGTGGGCCACGACGGCACCACCGATTTCTCCTTCACCGTCAATCGCCCCGACTACGACAAGGCCATCAAGATCCTCGAAGGCGTGCAGGCCCACATCGGTGCCCGTGCGATCCAGGGCGACCGCACCATGGCCAAGGTCTCCATCGTCGGCGTCGGCATGCGCTCCCACCCGGGCGTGGCTTCCCGCATGTTCCGGACCCTGGCCGAGGAAGGCATCAATATCCAGATGATCTCCACCTCCGAGATCAAGATTTCCGTCGCCATCGACGAGAAATACCTCGAGCTGGCCGTGCGCGTGCTGCATCGCGCTTTCGGCCTCGATCAGGCTCCAAATTGATTTGACGTAACGCTGCGCCTTGTCTATAATGCGCAGCTCTTGCGGAGGAGAGTTGGCCGAGAGGTCGAAGGCACTCCCCTGCTAAGGGAGCATGCGAGCTAAAACTTGCATCGAGGGTTCGAATCCCTCACTCTCCGCCAAGAAAAACAGAGAAGCCCATGATTTTCATGGGCTTTTTTGTTTTTGTCGTTCGCCGGCATGCCATTGAGTGTGCCATGGCATGTTAGCTTCAGTTGGCTGAGGTTGGATTGCGCTGGATGCCGCAGAGCATCCGGCGCTTCGTGCTTACCGGAAGTTGCAGACGAATGGTTTCGGATTGGATTCGACTAGCCGCGACCTGCAGTGTCTCGGCCAGTATTCCGTACCTCACTCAACCGTGTACCGAGACGGCCATGAAGCGGATTCTTGCCTATCTCGGATGAACTCGGCTCGTCATTAGTTGCATCAGCCGTTTCCGCACCGATGTCTGGGCAGAACTCCTCGACCACCGCACTACCATCCTCTTCGACTTCTTCAAACGCACCGTTGGCGAATCCGACCCGAGCTGCAAGATCCAGCCCTGCTTGGTCGAATCCCGCGTTTCGTCTGCGTTCCCGCTCTACCTTCGCCTCGGTCAGCGCTTCCGTCAGCGTCGTCCCCGTGCGAACAGTCACGTCTACATAGTAAATCGGCGTCCGGTGAGATTTGGTCGTTGATTTACCCCGCAAACGTAGTTCCAGCGGCAAGCACGACAACATCCCTCCCGACAGTGCGAAGAAGTAGGTGAGTCGCGCCATCAAGGTTCTGATGCTGTTGAATCCCGTTGTCCGAAAGACGAAGGTGCCCAACTCGTCCTCATCCCCGATCCGAACGTTCAGTCGGCCATACGGTTTGCAGATTCCTTGCCCGAACTCGCACGCATAAGGCGTAGGACAGGGAAGTGACTCGATACCCGAAGCCGTCACCCGTTTGCATGTCTCCCCGCTTCCGACACACACTTGCCGTCCGCTGCTACGGTCAAACAAGGTGTAGTTTGCACGCAGGTTCAGATCCACTTCGTCAAAGAGCAGGCGGATGGGAATGGCTCGCAGCTTTGCGCCTGGCGTTTTTCTCAGCGATTCATCCAGCGGGTGATGGACCCAACCTTCCCGAGTCTGAATCTGTGTCGTGATAGTGAACTCGTCGTCTTTCTCCGGGAGTCGTTTTCCTTGTTTCTCTACCACCTTGCCGATGGAGATCCGGCCGATTGCCGGTGGCGTGATGGCCAGTCCTTTGATCATGCTCGTATCCTTTCGATCGTTCATAGCGCGAAGCCATGTCCTTCAAGGACATGGCTTCGCTATGGATCACACATTGACGACGAAGCGCCGGTAACCAGGTTTTGGCTGCGAGTAGCGCAGCAGTAGAGCAGGGTGGTCGTTCTTGAGTGCGGCCATATCGGTGCTCGTACCATCCTTGGTCCGCTTCCAGGTCACATCACCCGTCTCAAACAGCGCTCGTGTGGCATCGCCCATCCGTTCCTGAATACGCTGCCGGAGTTGTGCTTCTTGATCTCCCTGGTCTTCCAGGACCTTGCGAACCGCAACCAGGTCAGAGAACAGCGCGGACATTTCCATGTCACCGGTGAAGTCCAGCACTCGACCAGAGTCCTGAGGGTAGAGCGCCCGAAGTGCTCGATCTGCAGACTCCGATCCATCCGCTGGTGGCGCTTCATCCGCCTCAACATGCGCCCAGAACTGTGCTTCGAGTTCGATCAGCTGCGCGATCACCGTTTCATCCCGCTCGATGCGGTGAATCTGCAATTCTTGACCACCCAGCAGAACCGCCACATCCGCAGCTTGTTTTCCAGTTACAGCAAGCTGATGCATCACCTGCAGTTGCACGTACTCGGGAACACCATCCCTCCAGAGACGGGATCCGTGGATACCGGCTGTCTTGCATTCAAGGATCTGAACATCAGAGGTACCCACGATTTCCCGGTCGATGTTGGCGAGCATCCAAGCATGTTCAGGGTGCTGAAGAACGGCGTTGACCTTGCGTACTTTGTTGCCAGACCGCTTGGTGTAGTGCGCTGCAACAATGGGCTCCAGCAGTGTTCCCCAGTAGGTAGGACTCGTTTCATCCGACGGGTCAATACGTGGGAGTTCCGCATCACGGCCGGTCTTTTCAAGCCAGAGCTCGAGCGGCGACTTGTAGGGATTAAGCCCAACCGCAGCAGCGGCATCGGAACTCCCGATACCTTGCCGGCGGACATTCAGCCACTGATCCCGGGTGAGGTTGTTGGTCTTGACGAGTTTGAGGGCTGTAAAGTGCGGCGGCTTAGATGTAAATTGCTGACTTGCGGTCATGATGATCATCACCTCTAACGTAAAATAAAAATCCCCGTTCGGCACGAACCGAACGGGGATAAGTAGGACGAGGGTGTAGTTAGGTACAGAATTAGGCCAGTGCCATCAGTTAATTTTATATATCAGTCATCAATGAAATTGGGTTGAGCTAATCATTAGGTCGATATGAATTTGTGAAGCTGTTTTATTGCCTTGATGCGATGCGCGATGGAAATGGACCTTGGTGTATTGATATATATATAATCTGATCGCCTAATTTTCTTTCCATAGTGCACTGTTGCACTTCGGGCATTTTACACCTAGGCCGTTTAGGAAACTGGCACTAAAGCGACGGCTAATTGCTGCCGCTCCTGCATCCAAATCAATACCTTTTCCTTTTAGAACTGCTTTGGCTATCTGTCCGAGAACGAGTCCAACCATTGAGGTGTTACTTTCCGTTCGCCCGCATTTTTCGCATTTGAATGACATGGTGTCTCAATTAATTGCCAGTTAATATAATGAGTTTGCTAAAAAATTGTTTGACGACGTTGGTCTCGAAAATTCCTATTATCAATTCCCTTGCTCTTCGAGCGCAAGTATTGCTTCCTTAACTCTGTCAATGTCGCTTTGGGCGTCCTTGCGTGCGTCAGAATCAAGGTCAAGGCCTGAGGAGTTTAAGAACCAATCAAGTCTATTGTTTGCCTTTTTTAATAGATTTATCCGGTTTTTTAAGTCGTTGTCCGCACTAGGAGCTTCTTTATTCAAGAGGTGATCGATTTGTCTTCGGCTCAATGAAAGGCCATTTCGAACCTGTTCAAAATAGGCCTCATGTCTGTCTTCTGGGAGCTGTCCTGATCTGTATAAATCTCCCATTTTTTTGACTGATAAAAACCCTGCGTCGGGTATTCCCTCCTCGAGCACGTACTTTCCGACTTTTACAGCTCCGGTTGCTACTTCCTTGGCCGAATCAACGAGATATTTGGCCGGGTCTTGCTTGATTTCCTTGATTGTGTCTTTCCCTATTTCGTTTAATTCTTTTCCGAGGTTGGATATTTCACCTCCAATATCCTTGCCAAGTTGCTTTAAATCATCCCAAAATGCCATTTTGTTCTCCTTGTGTAACTACTTTTCGTGAGTGCCTGAGAGAAAATATAAAATAGTTTTTTCTGTGGTTGTGATAGGGGATGTATGTAGATCTTGGCTATGACACATCTCGCACTTTGTTGGTGGTTGGGCAACAAGTGCGTCCGATTTTGATGAGAAAATTGTTTTCCAGCCACATCGGCTACACTCAATTTTTAATGATTCAGGCTTTGTCGGCATTTCAGCGGATAGGTGAAAATTGATATTTCCAGTTTTTCTTGAGTTATTCAGCTGTTCGATTTTGTCTGCCGGTGAGAATTTGACATGCTGACTTGATGGTGAACGGTAAGCGCAGTGACAGCTTTATAGGGAAATCCAAAAAATCACTTGAAAATTGCAATTTTGATGAGAATTGTTATTTTTTAACAATTTTGTTTGTGATTTTTCGCTTTCTGTTTGTGATTGATTTCACTTCTTCACTGAGTGCTCTACTTCTCTATGGATTGATAAAGATCGCGGCCTGCTCGTGCTACCCAGAAGCATTGAACGCCGGATATGAATACCCCCGTGGGGAGAAACCAACGGGGGTGAGGAGAGAAGAAGGTCAGGAAGAGAGGAGTGGGTGTCAGGCAACCATCGCTATCGCCTCATCGAGTGCCCGTTGCTTGATTGCCGCACCTTGGCCAAACCACGCACTGTCCATGCGGTACTCAGCACTACGAGCACGCTTTTCGTGATCGATGTACTCCGTAATGGAGCACAACAATCCCCAGGCTGTCCCCTTCGCCGCCGCGAGCTGAGCACCACGACCGTTGCCGTCATACATGGACTGAACCTTCTTCAGCGCACGTTCGTTGATGAGATGATGCTCCGCATCTGGACGGGTATCGCTGTTGCACAGCACACGCAGGAAGTAGTTCATCGCCTCGTGGCTCTTTACCTTCCGTTCGGAAAGCGTTTTCATCCGGTACATGAAGCTGTCCCACTGGGACACCGCGATCCCGAGTTGCTTCTTTACCGCCTGAGGATCGAAGCTCGTGCGATGGGGCACCTTGATCGCTGACGTCGCACCATCAATGGCAATGGTCAGGGTGTTATTGCAGACCACGCGAATCGTCGTGGGTGTCGCCGTGGTTGCCAGCGTTCCATCGCAGGATGTCGCCAGAAGCAGATACCCGCAGATACGATCAGATCCCTTGAGCACTGTCTCCTTGTTCGTGCGAGCCAGCGCCCAGAACTTCCGACCGCCTTTCAAAACGCCGGCAGTCTCGAGCTCATACCCTGAGACCTCCGTGAGATCCCGGTAGAACTCCAGGACTTCCATCGGCTGAACGACCTGGTAGCGGTCGCTGACAACCGACAGCGCGTCCTGCGTGTCGCTCCGGTACAGCACCTTCTGATCAGAAAAGGTCTTGATGGATCCGAGCGCGCCGGCACGCTCCGTCATGAAGCAGACCGGTGAATCGAGAATCTGCCAGTTCATGCCGGCTTTCTCCGCCCAGACTTCGATAGGTTGATGGGCCGGCAGTGCGTGGCCCAGTTGATGCCAGGGAACGTCTCCGACGTAGGCCATGGATTCGACAAGATGTGCCATGAGGACTCCTAAAGACAAAAAGCGGATGCTCCAATTAAGGAGCATCCGCTATGAGCAAAAATTCAAGATCAACAGCCGACGTTCGTGGCTATCGGGCACCAATACTGAACGTGTGGTTGCACGCACCGCATTGATAGTTGTTGAGGACGCGTTCATCCACGACCTCGCCAAGCTTCGCGCCTGTGACACCTCCTGCGGCACCACCCATCAGGCCACCCAGAATGGCGCCTGCGAATGTCCCGACGCCAGCACCGACCGGCCCGAGCGCGCTTCCCACCGTACTGCCTATCCGTGCACCTTGAAGTGCGCTAGCAGCGCCGCTGACAGCACCACCGAGGAGTCCAGCCGTTCCTCCCACCTTCTTTCCACGATCCAATCGCCGGATCTGAGGTGATTCGCACATCGGACAACAAAGCTGCATCTGTCTTTCCTTCCTGATTGAAGATCATTCGGTGACCAGGAACAAAGATCCTGGCCGTGATTTCAGACACTTCGCTGGGGAAGTGCCGAGGAAGGTATGTGTGACTGAAAAAATTTAGGAAAGGGAGATAATATTCAAAATGAGATTATATGGACTTGGTTCGTTACTTGAGATGGATGGCATGCATACTTATCCCGAAAGCCTGTGGGTACTGACGCATAGCATGGATGGCTTCGTGCCTGAGCTCTTGTTTAGTGTGACTTAAGTCACGACCATTTTCGATGGATCTGTGTATGTTAGGCCCTCTGCCGAGCTAACAGCGGCAAGACACCCAAACTCAAAAGAAAACCGCATCACAGTTACGGAGATTTTCATCGGGTAGTTAAAACCCGTGGAATTCGGTCGTAACGCCACGAGCTGCACTCCAAAGCTCATTCACAGTACGTGTTTCGTAGGACTTCCCCTGCGCGTTAAGTTTTATGGGTGTGCTCTATAGCCTAACACGCAAGTCTGAATGATCGTTGTAGTGCCCCAAAAGTTAGGCATTCGGATCGCCGAGTGTCAAGCAGTGGAGGTGCGGTATGTCCTGCAGTACAAGAGCTTTTATCCGACTTCCCCGTTTGTGTACCATCACGGGCCTCTCTCGTTCGTCCATTTATCTGCGGCTAGGTTCTGGAAAGTACTCCGATCCAGAGTTCCCTCGTCCAGTGTCACTGTCCCCAACTGGCAAAGGCGCAGTGGCGTGGGACCTAGATGAAGTTGTCTCCTGGATGGAGAAACGTCTCGGTAGAAGAGGATCTAGTCCCGATCCGATCCTTGGCCCGACGGCTGCAGAGGGATAACTCTACATTTACAAGAAAAGCAAAGTCTGCGGAATCTGTCGAGAGTCCGACTCCTTAAGTCTCGACAGATTCCGAGGATCTGTCACGTCTTTTGCTATGGATTAAATATTATCTAGTCCAGTTCAGAATAGACGCAGTGCATAAATACAGCTGACGAAAGACGATAGATTGTTTTCCTTGATTGCAAGTAAGTGACTATGCCTAAGTAATATATAAAGCAAGTGCCTTGAGATAGCAGTGATACGGGGGGTGGTTGAGTCGTGATGATATCGAATTGTCGATATGCGCTTTTCGCTCTATCTGAGTGCGTACCGCATTGACTAGAATTTATGATTGAAGGATTTGAAATGGATCTGAAATATCCAATTTCAGAAGATGATTTAAGAAAATCCATGGTGGTTGCGTTGAGCTATGTGCAAGTCGACGCTAGTGGATCGAATAATTGCGTTCTGAGAAGCCAATATCTGAACGATATTCAAATTGATATGCTCGTTATGGCCTACGCGATAGGTAATTTATTAATTGATAGAAAGACGAATGAGCATGGAAATCTGAGTGTTAATGATGCTAATGATCAAGTTTATGACCTTGTCTATGCATTGTTAAAAATGAGAATTGGGTCAGGAAAGAGCATTTCAAGAGTCTTGATGAGGGTGCTCCCTTTTTTCAGCTTGGTGGAATCTGTAAGTCAGCGAATGGGAGTAGGGTTGGTTGGGGTGTCTGGAGTTTCAACAAGAATTGTCACAGATCTGGGGCTTAAGGAAGGAGATTTAGTTAAAGGCGTGGTGCACCGGGTTTTTGAAGAGTCCAAGTCGATTCCTACTTCCTTGAAGGCCTATCGACGCCGAATCTCAGGAAGCCTTAAGGCTGTACACAGATTCGTTAACGTCGTTGAGACTCAATGGCCCTTGTCTGTTGTTGTTAGGTTGGATCATGTTCGAGTCTTGCCAAAGATCTCAAGTGCTCGCGACATTGAGATTGATGTCGATCGGTTTGTCGAAGATCTGCGATGCATTGATGTGAGTCAGGATCTGTTGGGGTTTGCGTATAACGTAGATTTTCTACCAGAAATGGGAAATAGGTTGCATGGCATATACTTTGTTAGGCCGGACTGCTCTTTCTTGGATGTTAGGTCTTTAATCGCTCGTGCGTGGAGTGACTCGACAAAATTCGGATTCACCTCGCCATATGAACTGAGACATCAGAGTGAATTGGGAGAGTCTGGAGAAGGGGTGTTGGCTGACGTCAAGCATGATCTGCTACAGCGTGTCGTTGAAATGGCTTCGGTTGATGAGGTTTTTTACAAGAGAGATAGATCCTCTGCCGGGTTTAAGGTGTGTGGAATTAATGCATCTTTTTCGAAGAGTGAGAAGTTCGAGCTTTTTGAGGTGAAATTGTGAGTCCGATTGATAAATCAATATCTGATGATGCGAACTACTGTAAAGAAATCGGTGCGCTGATAGCGGATTCGGACGCTGTTGCTTCCTTGAGTTTAGATAGAGACTCTCTGGTTCGCATTTTGAAAGATATCGGTCAGTTTGTACTGATATCACTTCGCGATGATTCTTTGCCTTTTGTTCCTAAAGCTATCTCAGGGGGTAAGCAAGGTGCTGACGCATCAAGGTTGGCAAAAGTATATGCACCTAGATTGCCCATAATGATTCAAGTGGCAAGTCATTTGACTTCGGAGAATGAGTACGAAGTTCTTGTTGAGGTGTTCTGCAAGTGCGCTAGAGAGTTGAATGAAGTTTCTCTCCGGCACATTCTTTCTTCAGCCGCCTGGTATGGAAGGCGATCGTTGTCTAGCACGAAAGAGTCACTGCAATGTGACGAGATTTTCAACGAATTTGTCGATAGGGTTCGAGTTGTAGGGAGCTCTTGTCGTGCATTAGAGCGTCATAAGGAGGTCAAGCGCGATGCTGAATCGAGATACCGAGAATATGTCTTGTATTTGTTGGCGTTAATGATGCATTGCGGTCGCATTGTTGTGCTTCGACTTGATTTGGGGTATCGAAAAGACGCAAAACTGGATGCTAGTATGGATACGCTCAATGATGACGTTGCTCGCCTGCTCCATAACCGACGGTCGAACAAGATATTTCGAGGCTTACTGGGCTATGTGATAAAGATGGAGTGGGGTGTGGAAAGAGGAGCGCATGCGCATGCGTTGATTATTCTTAATGCGATGCATCGAGACGGTCGAAAGCACTCTTATTTGGCTGAAAGTATAGGAAAATATTGGAAAGAGGTTATAGCTAAAGATCGCGGCGTATTTCATAACTGCAACCAAAATGAGTCTGCTTATGAAAGATTCGGGAAAAATGGAATTGGTCTGATTGATCTGGTGGATGGAGATAAGTTTATGAATCTTGTCAAATACGTCCTCCCGTATCTGTGCAAGAGCTCGTCGGTTGCTAGGCCGAAAGCGAATCCAGCTATGAGAGTGATTCGACGGGGCCTGCTCCCGAAAGAATGCAAAAGCACGGCACCTAAGTTTAGAAACAAGGTGCGCGTAGAGCTTTCAGATGCACTAAGAAATAGCATCCAGAAATTTCTTGATCCTGTCAAAGATCATCCGCTGATGACCAAGAGAAAGTACTGCATGGTCGATCGAGGAAGCCGTAGGTAACATTTGTGAAAGACAGATTGATTTTTGCTATGAGTTGTGGTTTTATCTCGTATGAGTAATGAGTCTTGATTGATAAGTTTTTACTTATTCCCTGATAGGTATTCATATGCGCGATATTGCGGTTATACAGTCTGAAGTTGATGATCTCGAGAAGCAGCTGGGCGTTTTGATGCATGATCTGGATCAGAAAAAAGCTGAGTTAAAAAAAGCTAAAGACGATGCCTCAGCGCAGGCTTTGAAAAGAATAGTTGATGAGTTGAATGGACTCGGTTTTAGTAAAGAGGAGCTTGCAAATGCGCTGGGGATGACTGTAAAGCCCAATTCTGGTATTTCAAAAAAAGTACGCGGTGAGCGTGGATCTGCTGAGGCTAAAGTCAAGGGTAACCCGAAGTACCAGAACCCTGACGATCATGATCAGACTTGGACTGGCATGGGGCGGCAACCAGGGTGGATTAAAGCTCATCTCCAAAGTGGTGGGTCTCTAGAGAGTTTATTGATAAAGTCGTGAAGCATGCACGATTAACAGGCATCCTGGCTGTTTGACAATAAGTTAGTTTGAACGGCTCTGTTACTATACTGCTTGCGTCGTGGATATTTGCGCAGATGGAGTTTTGAGGGGAAATGTTACGTTTCGATCAGTGCCCACAGATCGTCGTCAACAATTGCTTTGGCCATGTCCTTTGCTCAAAGAAACAAGGCCAAGGTTAACCAAATCAGGCCTGTGTGAACAGGGGGGAATGGCTATTTTTTGTTAGGGCTTCTTTGCGTCGCGATTTGGCTCTTCAACTCCTGTTCTCGCGCTTGAGATGCTTGAAGAGCCTGTAGGCGGTGTTCGTATTCTTTGCAGCTGATCCATATTGACCTTCTCCATCCGTTGGGTGTGGACGACATGGTACCCGTATCGATCGTCGGGCAGGTGTGGGCCGCGAAGGCTCGCGTCAGACCATCGGTCAAGTTTCACACTGATGCATCGTCATCATGGATGATGTAGCCTTGGTGATATGCCTGCGTAACACTAGGAAAACGAATGATGCTCGAAGTGCGCATGTCAGTAGGCCTTGGGGTTCGGTTGCGTGTCCTTTCCGTCGACCCGAACGTCGCTGATCTGCTTGGCTATGGCGTTGACGACCTAGTTTGTGGCTCGGTGCACCTATGTCGTTTGATACATCCTGACGACTCGGATATCGTTCAGCAGATGTTTCATCCTGGTCCCACCTCGGCACCTCAATCGACCAATATCCGGATTCGACACTTGGATGGGCGTATCCGCTGCATACGGGCAGAATATTCACGCTGCACGTCTCACAGTGGTGGCGTCGAGCTGCATTTGTTGCTCCAAGATGCGAAAAGTCTGCCACGCACGATGCCGGACGCCGCCAGCATTCCGACGCTTCGGGCGATGCTCGAGAACACCGATGATTTCATCTACTTCAAGGACCGGAACCATGTGTTCACCGGAGCCAGCCAGACTTTAGTTTCTCTGTGTGAGCCGGTCTCGCATTGGACCGACTTCATCGGAAAGACAGACTACGACGTTTTTCCTGAAGCCTATGCTGACATTTATTACCGCCTGGAGAAGACGGTTTTCAATGGCTGTGATAGTGCTCAGGATATCCAGCAGACCCTGACCCGGGACGGTAAGCGGGGTTGGGTGGATAACCGCAAGTACCCCATCCACGACGATGCTGGTGTTCTCATCGGCCTGTACGGCGTTGCGCGAGACATCACCGAGATCAAGCAGGCACAGGCCAACCTGGAGCACTACAGCGATCAACTGGAAGAGCAGGTACAGCAACGCACTATAGAGCTCAGCGCGATCTTCGACGCAGCGCCCATCGGCATCGTGCTTCTACGAGACAGGGTCGTGCTGAAGTGCAATCGTGCGTTCGAGAGCTTGTTCGGCTGTGCGGAAGGTGAGTTGATTGGGCAGTCGACGAGGGATTGGTACAAGAGCGCCGACGAATTCATGGCGGCGGGAGAGCATGTCTATGGATCCTTGCAAGGTGGAGTTACCGTTCATCGTGAACAGGAACTGCTCCGCAAGGACGGCACCCGCTTCCTCGCACATATCTCGATTCGTCTTCTGGTGCCCACCGATCCCTATGGTGCGGCTCTGGCCACCATCGCGGACATCACGCAAGAGCGCGCGATCGCCTGCGAGCAAAAGGCCGTCTTCGATGCGGCGACGGTGGGTATCATCCTGAGCCGCGATCAGCTCATCGTCCATTGCAATCAGACCATGGAAGAGCTGTTTGGCTATGAATCGGGAGAGTTGTCGGGCAAAGCCACGAGCATCCTGTACCCGGACCCGCTCATTCATGCAGAGGTTAATCAGAAGCTGACCGCCGCGCTTACCGAGACAGGCTACCTCTCAGAAGAGCGCCAGCTCGTGCGCAAAGATGGAAGCACTTTTTGGTGCCGCATGAGTGTGAGAGCCTTGTATCCCAACCATCCTGAAAGAGGTTTTGCGGGTACTTTTGAAGACGTTAGTGTTGAACGTCGGGCATTAGAAGAAATGGCCAGTGCTCGCAATATCGCTGAGGATGCAGCAAGCACAAAGGCCGCCTTTCTCGCGAACATGTCTCACGAGATTCGTACTCCGATGAATGCCGTGATCGGCATGACTCACTTAGCAATAAAGGCCAATCCTCCACCAAAGGTTCTTGAGTACCTGGAAAAAATCAGTGGGGCCAGTCAGCACTTGCTCTCTGTCATTAACGATATACTCGATTACAGTAAGCTCGACGCTGGAAAAACTATCCTTGAACATGATAATTTTTCTTTGCAGAAGGTTATCGATGACCTTTCGTCTATTTTCGGCGAAAAAGCGGCGGGTAAAGGACTGGAGTTCGTTGTTAACATCAAACCTGATGTCCCGCTTCAACTGGTTGGAGATGTATTTCGCCTTGAACAGGTCTTGATTAACTTGATCGGTAATGCGATCAAGTTCACTGAAACTGGTTACGTTGAGCTTATTGTATCAGTAGAGGAGAGATCAGCGGAGTGGTGCATTTTTAAGTTCTCTGTTTGCGACAGCGGAATTGGAATTTCCGAGACACAGCAGCAAACACTTTTCAAGAGCTTTCACCAGGCGGATACGTCAACAACCCGGCGCTTCGGCGGTAGTGGGCTAGGTCTTGCCATCGCGCTGGGACTAGCTCGCCTAATGTGCGGTGATATCACTGTCGAGAGTCTACCTGGGCACGGTTCCGTGTTTAACTTTACCGCTCGGCTTGACGTAGGGGAGAATCGTGAGAGCGAGTTTTTGGACCACCCGGATTTGCGCGTTTTGCGTACCCTAATCGTGGATGACAACACCCATGCACGTGAGGTTCTTGAGGAGATGTCGTGCAATATGGGTTTTAGTACCCGGTCTGTTGCTACAGGTGAGGATGCGCTGGCGGAAATTCAGAGAGCGGAGCTGGCAGGCAAGCCTTATCACCTGATAGTCCTTGATTGGAAGATGCCGGACATGGATGGGATTCAGGTCGCTCACGAGATTCCTGCAATGCTTGGTCACGAAGCTCCGGCGACCATCATCGTAACGGCCTACGACCGAGACGAAGTTACTAGCGTTGCTGCAAAGGAAGGGGTCAAGGAAGTTCTGACCAAACCCGTCACAGCGTCTACGTTGTTTAACGCTGTGATGCATCAATTTGGAAGGGTGTCGGAATCCCCGTCTGTATCCGCTGTTGGTGCGGAGATTACTGGAGTGGCCGCGGAGTTTCTAGGCAGGAGAGTGCTGGTTGCGGAAGACAACGAGCTGAGCCAGGAGGTGGCGAAAGGGTTGCTGACTTCTTTGGGCATTGATGTTGACATCGCTTCCGACGGTGCATGTGCCGTCGAAATGGTTCAACAGGCCACCTATGACCTGGTCTTCATGGACATGCAAATGCCGGTAGTGGATGGATTGGCAGCAACCAGGATGATCAGAGCCATCGAACGTTTGAAGAGTCTTCCCATCATAGCAATGACAGCAAATGTCATGGCTTCGGATCGACAGCACTGTATTGAAGCTGGGATGAACGATCATATCGGCAAGCCCATCGACCCTTTGAAGCTCAATGCGATGCTGAGAAAGTGGCTGGTGGGGCAGGTGCCATCGCATGTGTCCGATGAGTCTAAAGAGACTGTACCAGATGGCTCTTCGATCGAAGAATGTGCTCCGCAAGCTCATCTCGATTATCAAAGAGGTCTACGTCAAGTTTCGAACAATGAAGAGTTGTATTACCAAGTAATAGAACATTTCGTTTTCAGACACGCCGGCGCAGTTGAGCAGATCATTGCCGCCGTGCGAAGCGAAGATTGGAAGGGCGCCAGATTTCTATCTCACAATCTCAAGGGGACCTCATCACAGATTGGTGCGACGTCTTTGAGAAAATTCGCTGAACGCCTACAGAATCTCACTGAATTCGAACAGGCAGGTGAAGAGCTTGAAACTACGCTACAGGGTGCTCGACAGGAGTTACTCGAAGTTATTCGAGAAGCGCATATATTTCTCAGTCAAGCATGACTCTAAAATGAGAACTAAATACTGAGCACCAACTTAGGGAGATTACTTGAAATAGGGAGACAAAACGCAACCCTTGCCAGCATGTTTAGCCCGATACATCCAATGATCGGCTTCTTTGAGTAGAGCAGCTGGCGATTGCTCCTCTCCAGGGATATGGACAACCACACCAATACTTGCGCCGACTTGCACTTCGTGATTGTTGTACTTCCAGGAAGCAGAAATTGCTTCCAAGATTTTTTCAGCAACGCGTAAAGCGTCTGGATAGCCTGCTATCAATCCTTCAAGTACTACAGCAAATTCGTCACCGGCAAAGCGTACCGCGCTGTCTGTCTGGCGAATGCATTTTTTGATTTCCGTCGCAACCCGACAAAGCACTCTGTCACCCGCCTCATGACCGAAGCTGTCGTTAACCTCCTTGAATCCATCCAAGTCTAGGAAGAGCAATCCTAGATGTTTCCCACTGCGGTCTGCTCTTGCTATTGCCCGAGGGAGCATCTCTGCCAAGGCCCTGCGATTGTACAAGCCCGTCAAGGCATCCTGACGGGCCTCATGTTCCCGACGAATCTCAGCATCTTTCCGTTCGGTGATGTCGTGCAAAAAGGCGCTATAGATAATCTGGCCGTCGATATCCAGAGCTTTGATCCGGGCTTCGACCGTCAGAGTTGATCCATCCTTGCGTCTGGCTGGGATCTCAAGGCGCTGATCCAGCATGCGGGTCAGCCCGCCAGCGCGATACCGGCTTACGCCCGAGCGATGCATTTCGGCCATGCTCAGTGGAACGATGAGGTCTTCCAGGGGACGCCCGATGGCCTCGCCCATCTGCCAGCCAAAGATGTTCTCGGCCTCACGGTTCCATGCGGTGACTAGGCCCGCCTGATCCAGGGCGATATACGCATCGTACGCATTTTCGAGTACCGTCCTTAGTTCCGCCTCGCGCTTGCGAAGCTGCCGTTCGGAGTCCCGCTGTTGGTCGATCGCCTTGATCAATCGCCCGTTGCTTTCCAGCAACTCCGCAGTCCGTGCCTCAACCTTGCTCTCCAGACCGCGCTGCAGCGCAATCAGCCTTTCCTCCGCGACCTTTTGGGAATCGATGTCCTTGACAATGGACACAAAATACTCTATCCGACCCGCGTCGTCGGTCTTCTTGGTGACACCCAGATCGATCCAGACCGGCCGCCCATCCTTTCTCAGGTATCGCTTCTCCATGTGATAGTGATCGATCTTGTCATCGATCAACTGCCCCAATAGCAGCAAATCCGTGCTCAGGTCGTCTGGATGGGTGATGTCCTGGAAGGTAAGCCCCATCAGCTCGTCAGCCCGGTACCCAACGATCTTGCAAAGCGCGTCATTCACACTGATCCAGGCGCCGTTCGCCGCAACAATTGCAATGCCAACCGAAGCCAGCTCGAACATCGAACGATAATGGGCCTCGTTGGCCCTGGCCACATCCCGCGAGCGCTCAAGGCGATCACTCGTCGATGAAAGACGCTCTCTCAGCCGGATCTCGTTGCTGACAAGCGCGGCGAGATCACACAAGGTGTCCAACTCTTCCTGAGACAGGTTATGCGGCTTACTGTCGATGGCACACAGCGTACCGAGCCTGTGGCCCGAAGACGACCTGATTGGAGCGCCAGCGTAAAAGCGGATGTTCGGCGCATCCATTACCAGCCTGTTGTCCGCAAATCTAGGGTCCAGCTGAGCGTCGGGAACGACGAGCGGACTATCCTGCAGGATGGTGTGAGCGCAGAATGCGTGATCTCGGTGGGTCTCCCGCACATCCAGTCCCACTTTCGACTTGAACCACTGTCGGCTTTCATCCACCAGTGAAACCAGCGTGATGGGCACCTGCAGAGACCGCGCGAGAAGCTTGGTTATGCGGTCGAATTCCGGTTCGGGCGGCGTGTCCAGCAAATCGAGGCTGCGCAAAGCGGCTAGCCGTTGCTGTTCATTGGGAAGGAGCGGCGCGATCATGTGCAAGGCTGTAATCGATAGAAGCCATCTTGGCTAAGAGTAGGTTACTGGTGCCATGAAAATCACGAATTTTTTCCTGGATCTGTGATTAATTCAATACGTGTAGGCACATCGTGCGTCTCGCCGGTACTGAAGGTGCCATTCTGCTGAATGGATCGATTGTAAGCCGCAGGTAGATCCGTGACGGTGTGACTTGACGCCACTGAAATTTTCTTGAAATGAGCCAGGAGCCGTTCGACGGCCATGATTGAGGACTGATAGCTTCTGGTGTCTTTGTGTTCGAGTTTTATAATATACCGCTCGAACGGGGAAAGCTCATGTTCAACGCAAAATTGAAGGCCAGAATCGCTGAACTCGAGAAGGTTTTCGCCGAGCTGTCTGCAATCAGTGCTGCGGTGGATCAGTCAACTGCTGTCGTCGAGATGAGCCTTGATGGGGTAGTCATCGCAGTAAACAAGAACTTCTGCGATTTGATGGGCTTCCAGCACGATGAAATTGTAGGGGAGAAGCATGCCAACCTGTGTGACTCGGAGTATGTTCTTTCGGAAAGCTATCGGCTTTTTTGGCAGGAACTACGAGTCGGCAAGTTCTTCCGAGGTCGGGTCAAGCGTCGTCACCGAACGGGCCGGATCGTCTGGTTGGAGGTGACCTACAATCCAATCAGGGATACCAAAGGTGCGATCACGAAAATCATTAAGTTCGCGTCGGATATTACGTCAAGCGTTGAAGAGTCCGCACGGGTACAGGCGCTGGTCGAGGCTATTGAGCGCTCCATGGCCGTTGTTGAACTTCGTCCGGATGGAACGGTACTTAGGGCCAACCACAACTTTTTGAGCGTAATGCAATACCCAGAGCGCGAGATTGTCGGGCAGCACCACAGGATGTTCTGCGATCCTGAGTATTCAAAAAGCGCTGAATACGACGCATTTTGGCGAGAGCTAAAAGCCGGGAGATTCGTGAGCGGACAGTTCTGTCGGATCAACAAGTCGGGTGAGAAAGTGTGGCTTGAGGCGAGCTACAATCCCGTTATGGGTTTAGACGGAAAAGTAGAGCGTATAGTCAAGACCGCAGTTGATGTAACACAGAAATTCCTACGAAATGAAGCGGAGAGAGAAAGCGCCGAAATGGCATCAGCGGCTGCGGTTGAAACTGAGCAGATTTCCGGAGAAGGTGAGGCCGTAATCTTGGAAACTGTGTCGAAAATTCAATCTATCGCCAATGATGTTGAGCGCGCAGCCGCGGAGGTATTTGCACTTGGTCAGCGCACCAACAGCATTTCCTCCATCACAAATACGATCAAGGAGATTGCAGACCAAACTAATCTCCTGGCCTTGAATGCTGCGATCGAAGCGGCACGTGCCGGGGAGTCTGGTCGTGGATTTGCCGTTGTTGCGGATGAGGTTCGACGTCTCGCGGAGCGAACGGCTAGTTCGACGGCCGAAATTACGAGATGGTCAACTCCATTCAAAGTGAAAGTCGAAAAGTAACCGAGAACATGAAAAGTGGTCTGGCGCAGGTCACGGAAGGGGGCGCGCTCGCGAACGCAGCAGGAAGCATAATAATGCATATTCGAAACGATGCCCGACGCGTTGTAGCAGCGGTTCAGGCGATTTCTATTGAAATTGAAAAGAATTGATTCTAATGAAGATAATTGGTTTCTCGAGTTCTAATGTATTCGGCTGGATCTGATTCAGAATGTCTTTTTGCTGATAGCTTTGAATCCCCTGGATATCATGAATTTTAGCTCCCTGTCATTGAAAAAGCGCTTCTGGATCGTTTTATTGATTGTCTTTGCTCCGATGCTCACGTTGGTAGTTTACGACTATTACGCGGAGCGTCAGGCGTCGATAGATCGGATCGAGACGCAAGCCAAGCTAATGATGTCCAGCTTGCGAGTCGAGCAAGAAGCGGCTGCGCGACAGGTCAAGCAGTTGCTATCCATCATGGCTAAAGCTAACGAAATGCGAGACCTGGATCATGCTGAATGCAACGAGTTAGCGAGCCGTCTGAATGCTTCTGCTGAAAATTTTTCAAATATTGGTGCAGTTAGTTCGCAGGGTGATGTTTTTTGCAGTTCTTTAGGAGTTAAGTCCCCTATTAATGTGCAGGATCGAGCGTGGTTTCAAGAAGTTAAAGCAATCCATGGCGTAACCCACGGTCAATTTCTAGTTGGAAAGATGTCCGGATTGCCAGTGGTTACGTTTGGCTTTCCTATTCGTGATTCTTCGGGAAAATTTATTGCAGCGGTTTTTGCTTCGAGTGGCATTTCGTGGTTTGATAATTTGACGGCTCGATACGATTTGCCAGAGAATTGGTCGAGCAACTTGTTTGCCGCGTCTGGTGAAGTGATTTCACGATATCCAAATCCCGAGAAGTGGCGAAACAGGCAATTGCTAGAGGAAAGCAAGAGTCGCCTGAAGGACGCGTTGGAAAAGCAGAAAAGCCGAGTCGTTATGGTGGGGTTAGACGGCCAGGAACGACTATTTATACTTGAGCCGCTCGAGATTGCAAATAAGCAACTCATTGCTAGTGTTTCTGCTCCCATCGGCATGATAATGCATGACATTGAACGTACGTTCTTGTTGCGTTTAGTTTTGCTTTTGGGAGTATTTGGTCTTTCTCTCAATCTTGCCTATCGATTGCTATTTAGGCCATTGAAGGTATGGCTTGATAGTATCAATAGCGCCGCAGAGAAAGCCGGCTCTGGAGATTTGGGGGTACGGCTCGCGACTGTTAATATTCCCGACGAGTTTGCTAAGCTGAGTTCGTGCTTTAACAAAATGGTTGGTACTCTACAGTCTCAGGTTGAAGAGATTAAATTGAGTGAGGAGAGGTATCGCGCTCTTTTTCAGGGTAGTCGCTGTGTGATGGTGATCATCGACTCTGTCACGGGAGTCATAGCAGGCGCGAACAATGCAGCAGTGCGCTATTACGGCTGGAGTCTAGAGAAGATAACTCGCATGCATATATCGGAGATCAATATGTTGTCTCCAGATAAGATTTATGCGGAGATGCAGTTAGCAAGGCTTCAGAAACGCGACCATTTCCGTTTTCAGCATAGGCTCGCAGATGGCTCTGTGCGGGAAGTTGAGTTATTTAGCGGTCCGATTGAAATCGGTGGTCGAGACTTTCTTTATTCGATCGTTCATGACATTACAGAAAGAGTTCTTGTTGAGAACGAGATAAAGAAATTATCGATGGCCGTTGAGCAAAGTCCGGAAAGTGTCGTTATTACGAACTTGAATGCGGAAATTGAGTATGTTAATGACTCTTTTCTTCGGGCGACGGGTTACGATAGAGTAGATGTCATTGGAAAAAATCCACGTATTTTGCACTCTGGAAAAACTCCGCCTGAACGATATTTAGATCTTTGGAACGCATTGACGGAAGGACGTTCGTGGAAAGGTGAGTTTCACAATAAGCGTAAAGACGGTTCAGAGTATTTTGAGTTTGCAACTATCACGCCTGTTTCAGACTCTTCGGGGAGGGTTACTCATTACGTCGCTGTTAAAGAAGACATCACGGAACGTAAGCGCGTTGCGAGGGAGCTTGACGAGCATCGTCATCATCTTGAAGAGCTTGTGCAAGTTCGAACTACTGAACTTTATCAGGCTAAGCAGCAGGCGGAAGCAGCTAACAAAGCAAAGAGTGCTTTTCTCGCGAACATGTCTCACGAGATTCGAACGCCTATGAACGCAATTGTAGGCCTCACTCACTTGCTACGCGCGCAAGCTACACCGCTCCAGGCTGAAAGACTTCGTAAGATCGATGCCGCTGGTAAGCACTTGCTTTCAGTTATAAACGATATTCTTGATATGTCGAAGATTGAAGCCGGCAAGCTGCAATTGGAGCAAAGGGACTTCAATCTGTCTACTGTGCTCGATAACGTCAGCTCCATCCTCGGTGATGCCGCACACGCGAAAGGACTTTTTATTCGGATCGATACGGATTCGGTGCCGGTGTGGTTGCGAGGTGACGTCGTTCGACTTCGTCAGGCTATTCTCAACTACGCCAGTAATGCCATAAAGTTCACAGAGAAAGGTGGCATCACGCTTTCAGCGGAGCTCATTGAAGATGCAGGAGATGAGGTGATCGTTCGATTTTCGGTCAGTGATACCGGTATCGGTATAGATGCAGATAACCTATCTCGACTTTTTCAGTCATTTACTCAGGCTGACGTTTCCACCACTCGCCGCTACGGTGGTACTGGTCTCGGGCTATCTATTACCCGACATCTGGCCGAATTGATGGGTGGTGAAGCTGGTGCGGAGAGCACTCCAGGCAAAGGTAGCACATTCTGGTTCACCGCTCACCTTCTAAGAGGATATGGCGTCCTGCCTGAAAAGGAGAAGGATGAACAGATAAACGCGGAACAACGATTACGCGAATGTGGGGATGGCTACTGTCTGCTGCTTGCGGAGGATAATGCGGTTAATCGCGAAGTGGCGCTTGAATTACTTCATAGCGTTGGCTTGGTAGTTGATGTGGCAGAGGATGGCAGTGAAGCAATTGAGAGAGCTAGGGAGCGATATTACGATCTAGTGCTTATGGATGTCCAGATGCCCAGCGTTGATGGTTTAAAAGCTACTCGCGAAATTCGTGTATTGCCCGGCTGGGCTGAGATTCCGATTTTGGCGATGTCTGCCAATGCTTTTGATGATGATCTGAGATCAGCTCTTCAAGCAGGAATGAATGATTATGTCACCAAGCCGGTTGATCCCGAGCAGTTTTTTTCTACCCTTCTAAAGTGGCTAACCATTCGTAAGCACCCGGCAATCTTCTCTTGACCGTTCTTCTGCGGGTACTTGAAGAATAGACGCCCATGTGGTTGCACTAAATGATTCTCGGAGTGCGAAAAGTCTCGTCGGTCTCGATAAGGTGCGTTGTCGCCCAATCTATGAGAACTCGGCATAGGCCTTCACGATCAATCGTCCTTCCTATGGACGCCGAGACAAGAAGTTCGGTGATCTGCTCCCGGAAATGTTGGTGCTCCGCCCGATGCCAGGGCAGCGTTGGGTCTTTCCCTGCGGCAAGCACAGCTTCTTCAGTCGAAAAGAGTTCGTCTGCCGTCGCTGCCAGTCGATTGAGGCTCTCATGAAAGTCTTGGCTACTCAATCCGGCTACGTCATAAGCCTGAATAGTTTTGCGTGCCAGTACCAAAAGCACTTGGTGCAGGTAGTCAATGTTTGAGTTACCTGTTCTGAGATTGATATTCCACTCTGGAATCCGAATCATGACTTGTTTAGCTCTCTGTCGTTGTCGTTATTGGCTCGGTGGGAAGCGACACCTTCTACGCGTTGGGTCACCCGACCACCTACCGAGTAGGGGTTAGTCTATACCTCAAGTTATTCACGTCGCTATCTCCTTCAGCGACCACTGCAGCACCTTTATGCAGTTCCAACCGGATGGGGCGTATCTACCTGTGGGTAAAGCTGCACCGGGACAAAGCCGCCCATCGGCTCGGATGACGCCACACGTAACGGCAGACAGGACAACTCGGGCGGCTGGATGCCTTGCTCATGCATCCAGCGTCGCAACTGGTTGGCGTTGATTCCGTTCGCCAAGGCCACCCCGCTGACCGACGCGCTGTGCTTCGCACGCTTCGATCAGGGACTGCTTGAACGCTTCAGAATGGGTGCGACGGGTACGGCGCGGCGGGGTGAGGGTCATGGAAGTGTCCACTTCTAATGCGTAGTGGACACTATGGTTAGCGAGCTAAGCGGCTGGGGGGAAGTACGATCTCCGGGTGCATACAGGCGAAGTGCATGAGATAACAAAAAGGGACTGCCCAGCATTCTGAGCAGTCCCTATCCCCTCCAGCAGCAGGAATGCGATCATGTTGGTTGTCTTGGTGATGCTCTTCCTACTCTCCTCCGTATCTCTTGAGATGATAACACAGATGGATGGCTTTGTACGGGAAAACCCGTACAAGGGTCTCCCCAAGAACAAAAAAAAGCCTAGGCACACTGGGGCCTAGGCTTAATCCACACCAAAGGAGGAGGGTGGAGGAGACAGCTTTAATAATACTGTCATTGACACCGTTGTGAACTTGATTGTTTTTATACGTCGATAAAAACATCTTTGTCAAAATCGGGTGGTAACCGAGCGCCCACTTACCCAACTGTATAAGTTGCTCCTGCGCGTCCCATCTTGAAGGATGTGCCTAAAATGCGGATTACACCGTAGCGCGCGTCCGTGGTCGATCCCTATGTAGTTCCCAGGTGGACTATGTAACGGTCGGAGATTCCTTTCCCCTAGCTAAGTACAGTTGATAGCTACCCTTACCGGCGGATTTAACCCGGTAGAGAGTTTCGTCTGCATGGTGCAAAAGCTCATCTAGTGTGTGCCCATCTAGGGGGTACAGACTGATCCCGACGCTGGCAGACACATGGACCGACTCGCTACCATTGGCGTTTTCGAGGGTGATCGGATGCCGAATCGTCCTGATGATCCGGTCTACGTAGGTCAGTTGTCCGCCAGCGTGTTGCACTCCGTTGAAGAGGATGACAAATTCGTCACCACCAACACGCGCTACGGTGTCGGCAGCACGCAGTTCCTTGAGGATACGCTCTGCGGTGACTTGTAACACGTGGTCACCGGCAGCGTGACCAAAGTGATCATTAATCGGCTTGAACTCGTCGAGGTCTAAATAGCACAGCGCAAGGAGAGCGCCGTCTCGGTTTGCTTGAGCAACGGCTTGCTCGAAGCGGTCCTTGAGCAGTAAGCGGTTGGGTAGTCTTGTGAGCGCGTCGTGATGAGCCCAGTGCTCCATGGCATTCTGGCGCTGAATCAACCCTCCTACGCTAGAGAACACCGCGACGTAATGTCCAACGTCTCCGTTTGCGTCACGGACGGCGGAAAGTGTGAGCCATTCGGCAGTGATTTCCCCACTTGGGGTTCGACTCTGGATGGTGCCGCTCCAATGACCCGTACTACTCACCGTGCTCCACGCGACAGGAGCACCCTCATCATCACCGAGCCCAGATTTTAGGGCGCCGAGCGGCATGCCCAGCAAGACAGACCTCTCTATCTCACAACTCATGCAGAACGCTGGATTGGCGTCGATGATGTTTCCAGCGGCATCGACGATGCAGATGGACTCCAGCGTGTTATCGAACACACTACCTGCCAGTTGTAACTTGGCTTCCAACTTCTTGCGTGTTGCCAGTTCCTTGGCTAACTGCATTGTGCGGCTCGAGAGACGGTCATACATGGCTAGCACTGTCTCAATCAGTGCTCTCACCGCAGTGTTCATCGAATCACTGCTCTGCTGCTTGGCGTCTTCAGGCCGCTGACCACGCTGGATGGCGATTACCGCCTGAGCCATGCATCGATCGTTGTAGAGGATATGAAATGCGAGCCATTGGCACAGGAAACTGAGTATGCCGTCGATGGCCATGTCGTCTGACATGCCATCGTGGCTACTACGCAGGCGCATCACCTCCGCGATGAAGGTCTGATGCGTTCTGCGGTGTTCGATTTCCCAAGGATCGTCTGGCATAACTTCACGCCAGATGGCTTCTTCTGTGGCGAAGTGGTACTCGGCGTAGGCCGTGAGTTCATCGAAGATTTCATCTAACCCAGGTAGGTCGGCTTCGTAAGCCACATGACCGGCTAGTCGGTTGATCAGCTTCACCAGTTGTTGGTGCTGTACGTCGATCTCCGGGATTCCAGTCTCTAAATTCGCGCTCCAGGGGAATATTTCCACGGTGTTCATGCCAGCCCCTCTCCCTGTTTGCGAATTTTTACAAGATTAGCAAATTTTTGGCAGCCGCTTGCGTTATTGGCGATTTACGCATCTAGGATGTCTCTCGCCCGGTGAGCAAGCTGCTGCCAGTCTCCACTCAAGACTCGAAAGCATCTTCTGTACCCAGCCCGAAACGCAACAGGGACGCCTACTGTTCCGCCGCATTCCTCGAGACGTCCGACAACGCCAGCGATATTTAGTCGCGAAGTGGGTTCAGATGATGAAAAATACTCACCTGAACTTGATTCGTGGTGGGTTTAAGACTTGATAACATTGAAATTTTCCCCGCTGAGATACCTAGCCCAAGCATTCATCAGCTCTCGACGCTGCTCCAGTAGATCCGTCCGGTGGTAAGCGGCTTCAACTTTGTCTTTGATGGTGTGTGCTAGCGAGCGTTCGGCCAAGTCTCGAGAGTATCCCTGCTCACTGCACCAGTCCCGGAAGCTAGATCGAAACCCATGAGCAGTTGCGACTCGTCCAGGCGTGTCGCTGTGAGCTTTGAGTCGCCGAAGCAGGGAAGTGATGGCCATGTCCGAAAGTTCTACTCGATCGCGGACCGACGGGAAAACGAGTGTTTTGTGTTGATCTCTTTGCGCCTCAAGGATGGCGATAGCTCTTGGTGACAAGGGAACGCGATGAGTGATCTTCGCCTTCATCCGTTCTTCCGAGATCGTCCAGACCTTGTTCCTCAGATCGACCTCAGCCCAGGACATCCCACGTGCTTCGCCAGAGCGGCAAGCAGTCAAGATGATGAACTCCAGCAATGTGCGTGTCACCTCAGGTCGGTTGCCCGGCCTGAGGTGCTTTTGGATGAAGTCTGGAATGTCTCGCCACGGCATAGCCGGATGGTGTTGTGTCCGAATCGCCTTGCCAGGTTGTTGAGCTAGTAGGTGTCCTACGACGTCGACAGGATTCGACTGGCAGTGCCCATGAGCCCACCCCCAAGCCATCACCGCATGGATGCGTTGTTTGACTCGACTTGCCGTCTCCGCTTTAGTCAGCCAGATCGGTTTCAACACCTCTGCAACGTCGCCAGGCTGGATCTCGTTCAGTACCTTGCTACCCATTTTGGGAAAAACGTACTCCGTGAGCGTGTTGATCCACTGCATTCCATGTTTAGGGTTCTTCCATCCAGGTAGGAGATCCCTGTGAAGCGTCTCCGCAGCTATTTTGAAGGTCGGGATCGTGGGTGTGGCTTCAGTCTTGAGCTTGATCCTCTCCTCGAGTGGATCCTTACCCTCGGCGAGCTCGATGCGCATCGCAGATGCACGTTTTGCCACCTCTGCGATGCTGATCTCTGGGTAGGCTCCAAGTCCGGCGTTCCGACGCTTGCCTGTCACTGGGCTGACGTAGCGAAGCACCCACTTGCCGCGTCCCTTGCTTTGAGTGGCGTGGAGTGCAAGGCCAGTGATCCCGCCGTGGGGGATGGCGGGATCGTCCGGTTTGATGTTTCGGGCCTTGGTGTCGGTAATGATGGCCACGGGTGGCTCCTGAGTGGTGTGCCATCCAGTATGCCACGAAGGGCTGGCTTGAGCTGGTTGTTGTTGGATCTGCTTGGATATAGATTCATATAGATGTACAATAAATCAACAAGTTAATATTCACTCTTGGAATTTCTAGGACTTTGTTGGACAGTGTCAAGGCGGACTCACTCTCCGCCAAGACCTGTTTCAAGCAAAAAGCCCTGAGCAATCAGGGCTTTTTGCTTTTCCGGACAGCGCGCTGCGCTGTTGATCTCCCGACCAACGCGTGGCTCTGCTTCCAGACGCCATCACACGAACCGACATGGACGTTCCAGCAAGCTGCCCGGCGATGGATCTTCGCTTTGCCCGGACAATCAGTGCCAACAGGGTCTGGCTCGCGGCCGGCCGGCGGGTGAACCTGCAAGGTGCGGAATACCGGATCTTCGGCTTCATCCCCGAGACCTGCCTGGGGCAGGCGGCGCACTGGCGCCGGCGGCCCGGCGAGATCAGGGACGGTCTGGAGCAGGCCATGCTCAAGGAACACGGGCCTCGCCTGGAGCAGGCGCTCGAGTCGGCCATCGCGGAGATTGCCGCCTATCTGGATGCCTGCGTTACCGAAGGCCTCCAGCCCAATCTGCGCAAGCTGCGCGACGACTGGTCCGGCGGTGACCTGGACCTGGCCGGCGTGGGCAAGGGGCTGGCTCAGTCCCTCAATGACCTGCGCGCCAAGCGGCGCCACCGGGACCTGGCGGCGCAGATCGGGCGCAGCCTCAAGCTCTCCGATTATCCCGATACCTTTCCGGCCCGGCGGCGGCGGCGCAAGCTGATCGCGGTGCTGGGGCCGACCAACTCCGGCAAGACCCACGATGCCTTCGAACGCCTGGCGACGGTGTCCTCGGGCGTCTACCTGGGCCCCTTGCGCCTGCTGGCCCTGGAGGCCTTCACCCGCCTGAATGAAGAGTTCGGCGTCAGCGCCTCGCTGATCACCGGCGAAGAGCGCCGCCTGGTCGAAGGCAGCCGGGTCACCGCCTCGACGATCGAGATGCTCGATCCGTCCGAGGAACTGGAGGTGGCGGTCATCGACGAGATCCAGATGCTCAGCGATCCCGACCGGGGCTGGGCATGGACCCAGGCGGTGGTCGGGGCCAATGCGGCGGAGGTCTGGCTGGTGGGGGCTCTCTCGGCCGAGCCGGCCATCGTGGCTCTGGCGGCCCGCCTGGGCCTGCCCCTGGAGATCCGCCGCAAGACGCGCAAGCATCCGCTGGTGGTTGGCCAGCCGCTGGCCGGCGAGCCTGCCGGCGCGCTGCGCAGGGCGCGGCCGGGTGACGCCTTCATCGTCTTCTCCCGGCGTGATGCACTGAACCTGCGCGATGACCTGCTGGCCCTGGGCAAGTCGGTCGCCTGCATCTACGGCGCCCTGTCGCCCGAGGTGCGCGAGCGTGAGGCGCGGCGCTTTGCCGAAGGCGGGGCGGACATCCTGGTGGCCACCGACGCCATCGGCATGGGCCTGAACCTGCCGATCCAGCGGGTGGTGTTCACCGCCATCCAGAAGTACGACGGGGTGACGCGGGACACCTTGCCGCCCTCGCTGCTGCAGCAGATCGGCGGCCGGGCAGGGCGCTTCGGGCACCAGGAGGAGGAGGGCGTGGTGGCCGGGCTGACTCCGGCCGAGCACGCCGTGGTGACCTCGCTGATGAAGGCGCCTCAGCCCTTCCTGGAGACCCAGGGTTTCCAGATAACGGCTGGCAGCGCCTATCTTGAGCAGATCGCCCGCATGTCGGGTGACAGCCGCCTCGAGGCCCTCCTGTCCCTGTTCCAGTTGCATGCGGATTGCGGCGATGGCTTCTTCAAGCCCCATGTGCCGGAAGAGCAGCTGGCCCGCGCCGCGCAGCTGGATTGCATGAAGAACCTGTCGCTGCAGCTCAAGCATGTGTTCTCGATGGCGCCCATGGCGTCCCAGAACGAGACCATCGACGGCGTGTGGCGCGGCTGGGCCTATGCAGCCCACCAGGGCAAGCGCATCCGCCTGGATTTCCTGCCGCCTTCACCGCAGCGGGCCTCCCTCGAGGAGGCCGAGATCACGGTGCGCCTGCTGGCCGCCTATCGCTGGTTCGGCTACCGCCTGCCGGAGTTGTTTGTTGACTATGACCTGGCCGAGGAACACCTGGCGCCGTGGATCGGTGTGGTGGATGGCCACCTGCGCAGCCGCTACCGGCAGGGGGTGGGTGGCGGGCGCAAGGGTGTGCCGAGCTGGTACTGGCCGGTCAGGCGCTGAGCGGGAGTAACGCAGACATGGAAATTGTTGCTGTCATCGACTTCGAGACAACCGGCCTGTCGCCCGCCCAGGGCGACCGTGCAACCGAAATCGCGGCGGTGATCGTGGAGGATGGGAAGGTCGTGGATCGCTACCAGAGCCTGATGAACGCCGGTGTCCGGATCCCGTCCTTCATCGAATCGCTGACCGGCATCTCCGACGCGATGATCCGCCAGGCGCCGCCGGCAGCAGAAGTCATGCAGGCCGTCTCGGATTTTGTGGGCGACCTGCCGCTGGTTGCCCACAACGCCTCCTTCGACTGCAAGTTCTGGGATGCGGAGCTGGCGCGCATCCAGCGTGGTCGTCAGAAGGACTTCATCTGCTCGCTGCTGTTGTCGCGGCGCATCTTCCCCCAGGCGCCGAGCCACAAGCTGTCGGCCCTGATCGAGTATGCGAGGCTCCCCGTCGCAGGCCGTTACCACCGCGCGCTGGCCGATGCCGAGATGGCGGCAAGCCTGCTGCTCAGGCTCGAGGAAGAGCTGCAGCAGCGCCATGGCGTGACCGAAGTGTCCCCTGACTTTCTGCGCCAGATTCAGCGGGTGCCCAAGAACCAGCTGGCGAAGTGCATCGCCAGCCGGCGTCGCTGATATGCGATGCCTGCTGCCAGGGTAGGCCGCACTACAGGCTCATCGAGGGGCCGAGGCGGTCCAGTGATCGACCTTCTCGAACAGCGCTTCCGCGCTGATCGGCTTGGTCAGGTAATCGTCCATGCCGGCCTCGAGGCAGAGCTCCCGGTCGCCCTTCATCGCGTTGGCCGTCATGGCGATGATGGGGGTGCGGGGGCGTGCGCCTGATGCTTCCAGCGCACGGATTCGGCGGGCCGCTTCGAGGCCGTCCATCACCGGCATCTGCATGTCCATCAGCACCAGGTCGAAGTGCTGCTGCTGCAAGGTCTGGATGGCGAGCTGACCATTGTCGGCGAGCTGCACGCTGCAACCGCGCCTCTGCAGCAGCTTCATGGCGACGACCTGGTTGATGGGGTTGTCCTCGACCAGCAGCACCTGTTTGCCTGCGGCATCGTCGTCGGTGTCCGGCGGCGAGGCGGGCAATGGCGCTGCAATCGCGTCCACCGCGGCGGGCAGGCAGGGCAAGGTGAAGGAGAAGGTCGAGCCGGAGCCCTTGACGCTTTCCAGGTGAATCGTACCGCCCATCAGGTGCACCAGCCGGCTGGAAATGGACAGGCCCAGGCCTGTACCGCCGAATTTGCGGGTGATCGAGGTGTCCTCCTGGGAGAAGGCCTCGAACACGTTGGCCTGGGCTTCCGCAGTGATGCCGATGCCGGTGTCGCGCACCGCGAAGCACAGTTCGTCGGGCCCGGCCTCGCTGCCAGGGCGGCGGATGACGCTCAGCCCGACCTCGCCCTGGTGGGTGAATTTGACGGCGTTGCTGAGCAGGTTGAGGAGCACCTGACGTACCCGCACCGGGTCGCCCATGATGGCAGCGGGCACCTGCGGGTCGATGCTCAGCGAGAGCTTGAGCCCCTTTTCCTCACCCTTCAGGGTGATCGAACGCAGGCAGTCCCGTGCCAGCGAGGGCAGGTCGAAGACGATGCGCTCCATCTTGAGCTTGCCGGCTTCGATCTTCGAGAAGTCGAGGATGTCGTTGATGATGGTCAGCAGCGCGTTGGCCGACGAGCTGACCACCTCGAGGTAGTCCCGCTGCTCCTCGGTGAGCTCGGTGTCCAGGGCCAGTTCGGTCATGCCGATGATGCCGTTCATGGGGGTACGGATCTCGTGGCTCATGTTGGCCAGAAAGTCGCTCTTGGCGCGATTGGCGGCCTCTGCAGCATCCCGGGCATGTTCCAGCGCCAGGCGCCCGGCCTCGCGCTCGGCGACGAGGCGGCCGATGGCGGCGGTCAGGCTCTCGATATCGCCCTCCGTCGAATTGGCGGGCGACTCCGGCAAGGCGCGCAGGCCGGCCAGCAGTTCGCGCAGGGAGACCAGGGCCGTTTCCCGCTTGGCCAGCTCGCGCCCGAGGCGGGCGGCGGTCTGGTTGAGCACGTCGAACATTGGCCGGAACTCCAGCGGCAGGTCGGCGAGCTGCTCCTGGTGGCTGCTGACCAGGCCTTCGGTACGCGGCGCCTCGAAATGACGGACGCGCTCGAGCGTCCCGAGCCAGTGCCTGAGCGGGAACCAGATCAACACCAGTCCGCCGGAGAGGGCGAGGAGGGTGAGCAGCAGCGCATTGCGGAAGAGCTCCCACAGGCCGCCGGCGATGAAGTCCACATCGAAGCCGAGGCGCAGCACGCCGTAGTCCCGTCCGCCGGCCGAGATGACCCGGTTGACCTCATACAGACTGCCCGCCACCTTGGCGCGCAGCCAGGCGGGTGCCGCTGCGGCGGGTGGGATGCGGCTCTCGCTGTGCAGCTTGCCGCCCGACAGGTCGATGAAGTTGGCTTCGGCGAACTGCGAGCCGACGATGGACTTATCGAGCACGCGCTTGATGGTGTCGTAGTCGCCGATCACCGCGCTGTCGGTGATCGGTTGCGCGATGATCTCGATCAGCATCGTCGCCGACTGCTGGACCGACTCAAGCCCTTCGGAGAACTGATGGGTGTAGAAAACTGCCAGCCCGCCGCCGAAGAAGAACAGCAGGGCGACCGAGTACAGCGCGTAGATGCGTGCAACCAGAGACTTGGGCAGCAGGTACCGGAGCGGATTCCGAAGCATGCGCGACGGGCTCAGCGCAGGCTGGCCGGCGCGGTCTGGTAGAAGCGCCGATAGGCCGCGTAGTCGGCGCTGCTTGCGGGCACGAAGTAGGCGTCGTTGTCGAGGCCCACCTCCTGCGATGCGCGATGCAGGATCTCCTTGCCGCGCGGGTCCTTGTGCATGTTCAGAAAGGCGTTGCTCACGGCCTTCACGTCCTTCTCGGGCACCTTGCCGGAGGCCATCAGGGCCAGGTCCTGGTAAGGCTCGGAGGTCCACAGGATGCGAAACTTCTTGTCCTCGCGATTGGCGTAGCCCTCGATCAGCATCGAGTTGCTGCCCGTGGCCCGAGCCTTGCCGGCAAACATCTGGGCGATTGCGGCATTCTGGTTGCCGCCGAACACCGGCTTCACCTCGATGCCCCTGGACAGCAGGTGGGCGTAAGGCACTTTGTAACCGATGAAGGCCTCGGGGCCGGCGAAGGCGACCTCCTGTCCCTTCAGCTGTTCGATGCTGCTCACCGGCGAGTCGGCGGGTACGGCGATCTGGCCGTGCAGGGGCGGCGCGTTCCGGCGGCCGAACACCTTCCAGCCCAAGGCTTCGCGCTCGGGGCTGAACAGGTGGTTGCTGAAGATGAACTCCACCTCCTGCGCCAGCACGTAGCTGGTGGTGTCCGCCGAAGTGCGCCCGATCTTGAGCTGGAGCTTTACGCCGCTCTTGTCCGAGACGTACTGGATGATCGGATTCCAGTAGGCCGCCGTCTTGTTGATGTCCCACTGGTTGATGGGAGAGAAGCGGTAGCCGGCGTCCTGGGCGGTGGCAGGGGCGATCCCTGCCATGAGCAGGACGAACGAGGCGAGAAGACGGCGCATCGTGAAATTTCGTAACGGAAGGTCGTCCATTATGCCTCCACCCCCTCCCATCACCCAAGGTTGCCAGGGCGCGCCGGGCCGCGTTCAGCGTGTCAGGCGCCGGATCTCGCCGCCGCAGCTGGACGCCACCCGGGCGTACTCCTCGGGCGTGTCGATGAGGGCCTGGGTCTGGTCCACCTTGTTGATCATGCGCTTCACGTAGGGGGCCCAGCGCTCCTCGAGTTCCTGCTGGATCCGGTTGCGGGCCTGGCCAACCGGGCCGCGCCAGGGGTCGCCGGTGACGAAGCGCCGCTGCAGGGTCTCGCGCAGCTCGGACTCGATGCCTGCGAGGTGGTCCTGGTAGGCCTGCACATGCCGCAACTCATGGCGGTGGATCTCGTTCCAGGCGCAGCTTCCTTTCGGAAATTCCCGGGCCACGTAAACGGTCATGGGGCTGAAGCCGTAGGTCACGGTGAGCTGGGGGCTGGCGCATTCCCAGCGGCCGCCGGGGTCGACGTAGGATACGATCCGCGTCTGGAAGCTGACGACGGCGGTGCCGCGCGTCAGGCCGAGCACCTGCATGCCCGGGCGGGTGCCCGTCGGCCCGAGCAGGGTGAGCGTGCGGAAGCTGCTGCGGAGGTCGAGGGAAAAGGCTTCCTGGTGGCGCAGCAGCGTCACGGTCGGTTTGGGCAGGCGCTCGCAATTGTCGGCCCGGGCTTTGCATGGGGCCTGTGACAATGTGCCCAGCATGAGCAGGATCAACGCACGGTGATTCATCGGGTTCCATCGGGGCCGCCAGTGCCATCGACCCGGGGCCGGCGGTCTGATTCGGCGCAGGCCGGTTGTCGGAGAACCCGCATTTTCCTCTCTATTTCTCCTATCCGTGAGCAGGTGCCCCGAACATGAACTCCGACGATCTGGAACTCTTTGCCCGGGTGCTGCGGGCCGGCAGCCTGTCGCGCGCCGGGATGGAGCTGGGGATCGACCCGTCCACGGTGAGCCGGCGCGTGGCCCAGCTCGAGAGCGAGCTGGGGGTGCGGCTGCTGCATCGCAGTGGGCGTGGGGTGTCGGCCACCGATCACGGGCGCCAGTTGCTGGGGTATGCGGAGACGGTCGGCGATCTGCTGGCGCAGGCCGGTGACCGGCTGCGGGATCCGGCCATCAACGGGCCGGCGCGCCTGCACCTCGGCGCCCAGCCCACGCTTGCGCGGATTCTGTTCGGTCCGCTGGCCCACGCCCTGCAGGCCCAGTACCCGCAGACCCGGCTGCGCTTCGTGGAGGCGCTGGGCAATCAGATCCTCGACAACCTGGGGCATGGTGACCTGGATTTCGCCGTGATCTACCTGCCCGAGCAGATCGGTGCCCTGCAATTCGACCTGCTCCTCGATGAAGGGCTGCACCTGATCACGCCGGCGGGTGCAGGCCCGGCCGGTGACAGCCTGGAGGTGGCGCGCCTGGGCGAGTGGCCGCTGATCCTGCCGAGCACGCCCCACGGCATCCGCCTGCTGGTCGAATCGCTGGCGCTGCGCCATGGCTTTACGCCGGACATCGTGCTCGAGTGCGATGCCTCCATCTCCCTGACCAAGCGGCTGGTGATGCAGGGCTGCGGCTGCACGGTGCTGCCCCTGGCGGCGGTGAGCGAGGAGCTGGCGGACGGCCGTCTGCGCGGCCTGCGCCTGGTGGGGCCCGAGGTACGCCGGCGGGTGGGTATCGTGCCCGGGCGCAATCGGGTCATTCCATCGGGGCTGTGGAAGATCATCGGCCTGGTGAAGGCCGAGATCGCCCGGATCGTCGAGGCCGGCGCGTGGCCCGATGCGGTGCTCCACCAGGCCGCGCTGGCCGACGCCCTGGTGCCTAACCCAGACGCGCCTGCGGAGTGATCTGCCGGGGATCGACCCGCAGCTCGATCAGGGCGGCCACACCGGCGGTGCGGGCCCGCTCGAAGGCGGCCGGGAAGTCTTCGCTGCGGCAGACCTGCTCGGCGTGGGCGCCAAAGGCCCGGGCCAGAGCCACGAAGTCCGGATTGGCCAGGTCGGTGGCGATGGGGCGCCCCGGGTACTCCCGCTCCTGGTGCATCCGGATGGTGCCGAGCATGCCGTTGTTCACCACGATGGTGATCACGGCGGCGCCGTACTGCAGTGCCGTGGCCAGCTCCTGCGGATACATCATGAAGCAGCCGTCGCCGGCCAGGCACACCACGGTCCTGTCCGGGTGGTGCAGCTTGGCGGCGATGGCGGCGGGCAGGCCGTAGCCCATGGCGCCATTGGTCGGCGCCAGCTCGGTGGCCGGCTGGCGATAGCGGAAGAAGCGGTGCACCCACACCGTGTAGTTGCCGGCGCCGTTGGCCAGGATGGCGTCGTCGGGCAGCGTGTCATCCAGCCAGGCCATGACCTGGCCAAAGTCCACGCCGTCGATCGCGCCGGTTGGTGTGGGGGGCTTCGAGTGGGCCTGGTAGTCGGCGCGAAGTGCCTGAGTCCATTCCCGCCAGGGAGGCGCGGTGATCGGCTCGAGGGCGGCCAGGGCCTGCGCCATGCAGGCCACGCCGGCATTGATCGGCTGCGCGGCTTGGTAAGTCCGCCCGAGCTCGTCCGGGTCGGCGTGGATGTGGATGAGTGTCTGGCGTGGTGTGGGGCTTTCGACGAGGGTGTAGCCTGACGAAGTGGCCTCCCCCAGGCGGGCTCCAAGCACCAGCAGCAGGTCTGCGTTGCGCACGTGGTCGGCCAGCTTGGGCGAGACGCCGAGGCCGAGTTGGCCGACGTAATGCACATCGCGGTTGTCGAACAGGTCCTGTCGACGGAAGGAAGCCGCCACGGGCAGATCGTTGGCAAGCACAAAGCGCCGCAGCGCGGCACAGGCTTCTGGCGTCCAGCCCGTGCCGCCGGCGATCACCAGTGGCCGCCGGGCTGCGGCGAGGCGTACGCGCAGTTCGGCCAGGTCTTCCGCCGCCGGCGCGGCACGGGCGACCCGGACCGGCGGCGCATCGGCCACCCGGGCATCGCCGAACAACACGTCTTCCGGCAAGGCCACCACGACCGGCCCCGGGCGCCCGGACAGGGCGAGGCTGAAGGCCCGCGACACGAGTTCCGGCAGGCGCTGAGTACTGTCGGCCTCGAGCACCGCCTTGGCCATGTCGCCGAACATCAATCGGTAATCCACTTCCTGAAAGGCGCCCCGGCCCAGGAAGGCCGAGTCGGCCTGGCCGATGAACAGGATCATCGGCGTCGAGTCCTCGGCGGCGGTATGCACACCGTTGGCGGCATGGCTGGCCCCTGGCCCGCGGGTGACGAAGCAGATGCCAGGGCGCCCGCTGAGCTTGCCGAAGGCATCCGCCATGTTCGAAGCCGCGCCTTCGTGGCGCGTCACGATGGTACGGATGGCAGGCTGCTCACGGAGGGCATCAAGAACCGGCAGATAGCTTTCGCCGGGCACGCAATACACCGTGTCCACCCCGTTTCGTGCCAGTGCGGCAACCAGGATCTGGCCGCCCGTGCGTGTGCCTTGTGCGTTTTCCATGCCTGCCTCCGTGTGGTGATGGACGCCAGTTTGGCCTGGATCGCGAGCTGTGGGCTTGCGGTGGATGCACGGCTGTTTTGAATCAATTGCAAGGCTCCGCGCCCAAGAGGCCACTAGAATCAGAGCCCTGATCGCCCACCTCCTGGAGCCATGATGAACTACCCCGATACCCAGCTGCTGATCGCCGGCCAATGGCAGGACGCCGCCGAAGGCCGCAGCCTTCCTGTCTACAACCCCGCCACCGGTGCCGAAATCGGTCGTGTCGCCCATGCCTCCATCGCCGACCTGGACCGGGCCCTGGAGGCTGCGCAGAGGGGCTTTGAAGTCTGGCGCGACCTGCCCGCCCTGGAGCGGCAGAAGATCCTGCGCCGGGCCGCGGGCCTGATGCGTGAGCGGGCCGACGGCATTGCCGCCCTGCTGACCCAGGAGCAGGGCAAGCCCCTCGCCGAGGCACGCATCGAAACCCTGGCGGCGGCCGACATCATCGACTGGTTCGCCGACGAGGGCATGCGGGTGTATGGCCGCATCGTGCCGTCCCGCAGCTTCACCACCCGCCAGCTGGTGATCAAGGACCCGGTGGGGCCGGTGGCGGCCTTCACGCCCTGGAACTTCCCGATCAACCAGGTGGTGCGCAAGGCCGCCGCCGCCCTGGCCACCGGCTGTTCCATCCTGGTCAAGGCCGCCGAGGAAACCCCGGCTGCGCCGGCCGAGCTGATCCGCGCCTTCGTGGATGCGGGCGTGCCGGCGGGGGCGGTGGGCCTGGTGTATGGCAACCCGGCCGAGATCTCGTCCTACCTGATCGCCCACCCGGTGATCCGCAAGGTGACCTTCACCGGCTCCACGCCGGTGGGCAAGCAGTTGGCCGCCCTGGCCGGCCAGCACATGAAGCGGGTCACCATGGAGCTCGGCGGCCACGCTCCGGTGATCGTCGCCGAGGACGCCGACGTGGAGCTGGCGGTACGCGCCGCCGGCGCTGCCAAGTTCCGCAATGCCGGGCAGGTGTGCATCTCGCCGACCCGCTTCCTGGTGCATGAGAGCCTGCAGCAGGAGTTCGCCGGCGCGCTGGCCCGCCACGCCCAGTCCCTGAAGGTCGGGGATGGCCTGGCCGAGGGGACCCAGATGGGGCCGCTGGCCAACCCGCGGCGGGTCGTGGCGATGGACGCCATGATGGCGGACGCGGTGGAGCAGGGCGCGAGCGTGCTGACCGGTGGCACCCGCCTGGGCGAAGCCGGCAACTTCTTTGCGCCGACCGTGCTGACCGACGTGCCGCTGACGGCCCGCATCTTCAACGACGAGCCTTTCGGCCCGGTGGCGGCGATCCGTTCCTTCCAGACCATCGAGGAGGCGATCACCGAGGCCAACCGGCTCTCCTATGGCCTGGCCGGCTATGCCTTCACCCGCTCCCTGAAGACCGCCCATCTGCTGTCCCAGCGGGTCGAGGTGGGAATGCTGTGGGTCAATCAGCCGGCCCTGCCGTCGGCCGAGCTGCCCTTCGGCGGGATCAAGGATTCGGGCTATGGCACCGAGGGCGGCCCCGAAGCCCTCGAGGCTTACCTCAACACCCGGGCGGTGGCGATCGCCAACGTCTGAGTGTCACGGATGCGCCGGCCACCGTTCAGGTCGGCCGGCGCATCCGGGCGGTGGCATCCAGCACGAGGGGCGATAGCTGGCGCCCCGCGCTGCCGTCCAGGGCCTCAAACAAGGCCTTGCGCATGCGGGGCTCCCAGAAGCGGGTGAGGTGGTCGGCCAGGTCGTGGACCGCCTGCTCCCGGTCCGGGTTGATGCCCAGGGCGTCGCCGATCTGGTTGGCCATGCGGACGATGTAGTCGTGGTTCATGGCGTCCTCCTCAGTTGGCAGGCGTTTTGGCCGGCGTGGTGGCGGGCCTCAGGAAGGCCTGCTGCTCCTCCCGTCGCCGGGCGAAGCGCTGCTGCCATTCCGACGGTTGGGCGCACAGGGTGACCTGTACTGCGGTGACCTTGTACTCCGGGCAATTGGTGGCCCAGTCCGAGTTGTCGGTGGTGATCACGTTGGCGCCGGATTCCGGGAAGTGGAAAGTGGTGTAGACCACCCCCGGCTGGACTCGCTCCGTCACCGTCGCCCGCAGCACCGTTTCGCCGGCCCGGCTGGCGATGCCGACCCAGTCGCCCTCGCGGATGCCGCGGTCTTCGGCGTCCACCGGGTGGATCTCCAGGCGGTCCTCGTCGTGCCAGGCCACGTTGGCGGTGCGCCGCGTCTGGGCCCCCACGTTGTACTGGCTGAGGATGCGGCCGGTGGTCAGGATCAGCGGGAAGCGGCGGGTCACCTTCTCGGTGGTCGGCACGTAGGGGGTCAGCATGAAACGGCCCTTGCCGCGGATGAAGGCGCCCACGTGCATGGTCGGCGTGCCTTCCGGCGCGGCCTCATTGCACGGCCACTGGATGCTGCCCTTCCTTTCCAGCAAGTCGTAATTCACCCCGTGGAAGCTCGGCGTGAGGCGGGCGATCTCGTCCATGATCTCGGACGGATGGCTGTAGTGCATCGGGTAACCGAGAGCCTCGGCCAGGGCCAGGGTGGTCTCCCAGTCGGCCTTCCCGGCCAGCGGCGGCATCACTTTGCGGACCCGCGAGATGCGGCGCTCGGCATTGGTGAAGGTGCCGTCTTTTTCGAGGAAGCTGGAGCCGGGCAGGAAGACGTGGGCCCACTTGGCGGTTTCGTTGAGGAACAGGTCCTGCACCACCACGCATTCCATCTGCGCCATGGCGGCTTCGACGTGCTGGGTGTTGGGGTCGGACTGGACGATGTCCTCGCCCTGGATGTAGATGCCCTTGAAGCTGCCGTCCAGCGCCGCCTCGAACATGTTGGGGATGCGCAGGCCGGGTTCCGGGTCGATGCGCACCTTCCAGGCGTCCTCGAAGAGCGCCCGGGTGGTGGCGTCGGACACGTGGCGGTAGCCGGGCAGCTCGTGCGGGAAGGAGCCCATGTCGCAGCTGCCCTGCACGTTGTTCTGGCCGCGCAGGGGATTGACGCCCACGCCGGGGCGGCCGACGTTGCCGGTCGCCATGGCGAGGTTGGCGATGCCCATCACGGTGGTGGAACCCTGGCTGTGCTCGGTCACCCCCAGACCGTAGTAGATGGCACCGTTGCCGGCCGTGGCGTACAGGCGGGCGGCGGCGCGGATGTCGGCAGCGGCCACGCCGGTGATGGCCTCGGCGGCCTCAGGCGAGTTCTCCGGGCGGGACACGAACTCACGCCAGGCCTCGAAGGCCGGGCCCTCGCAGCGTTCCGCCACGTAGGGCTCATCCACCAGCCCCTCGGTGACGATCACGTGGGCGAGGGCATTCACCATCGCCACGTTGGTGCCTGGCAGCAGCTTGAGATGGTGGGCGGCGGCCACGTGGGGCGAACGCACCAGGTCGATGGAGCGCGGGTCGACAACGATCAGCCGGGCGCCCTCGCGGATGCGCCGCTTGAGCAGGGAGCCGAACACCGGGTGGCCGTCGGTGGGGTTGGCGCCGATCACCATCACCACGTCGGCCTTCAGCACCGAGGCGAAGTCCTGGGTGCCGGCCGACTCACCGAGGGTCTGCTTGAGGCCGTAGCCGGTGGGCGAGTGGCAGACCCGCGCGCAGGTGTCCACGTTGTTGTTGCCGAAGGCAGTGCGGATCAGCTTCTGCACCAGGTAGGTTTCTTCATTGGTGCAGCGGCTGGAGGTGATGCCGCCCACCGCGCTGCGGCCGTACTTGGCCTGGATGCGCCTGAATTCGCCGGCCGCGTAGGCCAGGGCCTCTTCCCAGCTCACCTTCTGCCACGGCGCGTCCACGCTGGGGCGGATCATCGGGGTGGTGATGCGGTCGGCGTGGGTGGCATAGCCCCAGGCGAAACGGCCCTTGACGCAGGCGTGGCCGGCATTCGCCCCACCGTCCCTGGCGGGGACCATGCGCACCACCTGGTTGCCCTTGACCTCGGCCTTGAAGGAGCAGCCGACGCCGCAGTAGGCGCAGGTGGTGGTGACGCTGCGCTCGGCCTGGCCGAGCTGGATCACCGACTTCTCGGTCAGGGTGGCGGTGGGGCAGGCATTCACGCAGGCGCCGCAGGACACGCACTCGGAGTCCATGAAGGGCTGGTCCTGGCCCGGCGAGACGCGGGATTCGAAGCCCCGGCCCGAGATGGTCAGGGCGAAGGTGCCCTGGGTTTCCTCGCAGGCCCGCACGCAGCGGTTGCAGACGATGCACTTGGCCGGGTCGTAGCTGAAGTAGGGGTTGGACTCGTCCTTCTGGCTGCATTCGAAGTGGTTCTCGCCCTTGAAGCCGTAGCGCACCTCGCGCAGGCCCACCACACCGGCCATGTCCTGCAGCTCGCAGTTGCCGTTGGTCGGGCAGGTGAGGCAGTCCAGCGGGTGATCGGAGATGTACAGCTCCATCACGTTGCGGCGCAGTTCGGCGAGCTTCGGCGTCTGGGTGCGGACCACCATGCCGGCCTCGACCGGGGTGGTGCAGGAGGCGGGATAGCCTTTGCGGCCCTCCACCTCGACCAGGCACAGGCGGCAGGAGCCGAAGGGCTCCAGGCTGTCGGTGGCGCACAGTTTGGGGATGGCGCAGCCGCTCTGGCCGGCGGCGCGCATGATGCTGGTGCCGGCGGGCACACAGACGGATTCTCCGTCGATGAGCAGGCTGACGACCTGCTCGGACTCCCGGGCCGGGGTGCCGTAGTCTGTTTCGCGGGGCAGGGACATGGGCGTTTCCTTATTCGGCGGTGGCCGCGGCGGCGATGCCGAAGTCTTGAGGGAAGTGGGCGAGGGCCGACTTGACGGGGTAGGGGGCCATGCCACCGAGGGCGCACAGGGAGCCGTTGAGCATGGTGTCGCAGAGGGAATCGAGCAGGGCCAGGTTGGCCTCACGGTCCTCGTCGGCGATGATCCGGTCGATCACCTCCACGCCGCGGGTCGAGCCGATCCGGCACGGGGTGCACTTGCCGCAGGACTCGATCGCGCAGAACTCCATCGCGTAGCGGGCCAGCCGGGCCATGTCGGCGCTGTCGTCGAAGACCACCAGGCCGCCGTGGCCGATCATGGCGCCCATGGCCGCGTAGGCTTCGTAATCGAGGGGTACGTCGAACTGACTCTCCGGCACGAAGGCGCCCAGCGGGCCGCCCACCTGTACGGCGCGGATCGGCTGGCCGCTGGCCGTGCCGCCGCCGTAGTCGAGGAGCAGCTCGCGCAGGGTGATGCCGAAGGCCTTTTCCACCAGCCCGGGATGGCGCAGGTTGCCGGCCAGCTGGAAGGGCAGGGTGCCGTGGGAGCGGCCCATGCCGTAATCCCGGTAGAAGGCGGCGCCCCGGGCCAGGATCAGCGGCACGGCGGCCAGGCTCATCACGTTGTTGATCACCGTGGGCTTGCCGAAGAGGCCCTGGACGGCCGGCAGCGGCGGCTTGAAGCGCACGATGCCGCGCTTGCCCTCCAGGCTCTCGAGCATTGCCGTTTCCTCGCCACACACGTAGGCACCGGCCCCCAGGCGCACCTCGAGCTCGAAGGCGCGGCCCGAGCCGGCCACGTCGCTGCCCAGCCAACCCGCATCCCGGGCGCGGCGGATGGCTTCCTGCAGGGTCTGGAAGGCGTGGGGATATTCGGAGCGCAGGTAGATGTAGCCCTGGGTGGCCCCCACCGCCAGGCCGGCGATGGTCATGCCCTCGATCAGGCAGTAGGGATCACCCTCCATCAGCATGCGGTCGGA
Organism: Zoogloea dura; assembly: GCF_012927165.1. Classification (GTDB taxonomy): domain Bacteria; phylum Pseudomonadota; class Gammaproteobacteria; order Burkholderiales; family Rhodocyclaceae; genus Zoogloea; species Zoogloea dura. The sequence continues at coordinate 336,295 of NZ_JABBGA010000001.1, read as the reverse complement.
GAAGGTGCCGGAGTCGCCCTCGTCGGCGTTGCACACCACGTACTTGGTGGGGCCGGCGGCGTGCAGCACGGTGTTCCACTTGATACCGGTGGGGAAGGCCGCGCCACCCCGGCCGCGCAGGCCCGAGTCGGTGACGGCCTTGACGATGGCTGCGCTCTCCATTCCGACCGCCTGGCGCAGGCCGGCGAAGCCGTCGTGGGCGATGTAGTCGTCCAGGGACAGCGGATCGGTGATGCCGATCCGGCGGAAGGTGAGCCGCTCCTGGCCGGCCAGGAAGGGAATGTGCTCGGTCAGGCCATGGCCGAGGCGGTGCATGCCGCCGCTGAGGAAGCCCGCCTCGAACAGGGAGGGGAGATCCTCGGGTGTCACCGGGCCGTAGGCCATGCGGCCGGCGGGCGTGTCGACTTCGACCAGCGGCTCCAGCCAGTACAGGCCGCGGGAGCCATTGCGCACCAGCTGGATGTCGATGCCACGCGCGGCGGCTTCGGCGGTGATGTGGAGGGCCACGTCACCGGCGCCGACGGACAAGGCACCGGAGTCGATGGGAACGTAGATGCGGATGGGCGCGGTGGCAGCGTTCATGCCGTCTCCTCCTGGCGAAGGCCGGCGATGATGCCGTCGAAGCGGGCAGGGCTGATCCGGCCGAGGATCTCGTTGCCGACCCGGATGGCCGGGGAGCAGGCACAGTTGCCGAGGCAATACACCGGCTCCAGGGTGACCGCTCCGTCGGCGGTGGTTTCGTGCCAATCAACGCCCAGGCTGCGCCTGGCGTGCAGCTCGAGGGCGACCCCGCCGCGGGCCTGGCAGGACTCGGCCCGGCACACCTGCACCACCACGCTGCCCGGCGGCACCGTGCGGAAGTGGTGATAGAAGCTGATCACTCCATGGATCTCCGCGCGGCTCTGGTTGAGGGCTTCGGCGATGAGGGCCACCGCCTCGGCGGGTACCCAGCCAAGACAGTCCTGGATGGCGTGGAGGATGGGCAGCAGCGCGCCGGGCAGGCTGCGGCGTTCTTCGATGGCGAGCCGTACGGCGGACAGCTCGCTGTCGGTCAGCGGGGGTGGGGAGGCCTTGGGCATGGTTTTCCTCGATCAGCGGCGCGGGGCGCGACGCTTGGGCGTGACCCGGATCTTAGACCCCACATCGGGAAGGGGAAATCTGGAAATTCCGAAGAGCCGTTCGGCGCAGCCGAAGAGCGCCTTCAGGTTTCCGTCAGCAGGGCCGCTTCGGCCAGCAGGGCGCCGACCATCGGGGGCCGGGTCGGCCGGTTCAGCACCAGCAGGCCGGTGGCCCATTCGACCAGCGGCTCGCGCAGCTCCAGCAGCCGGACCCCGGGAGGGATGCCGATCCGTTCCAGCACGGCGCGGGGCACGATGCTGGACCAGTGGCCGGCTTCCACGTGGGCCAGGATGCTGATCACCGAGTCGGTCTCGAGGCTTGGGCGGGGGCGCTGGCCGATGCTGGCGAAGACGCTGTCGATGGTCTGCCGGTTGTGCATGTTGGCGGTGAGCAGGCACAGGGGAATGTGCGCTGCCTCCTGCCAGGTCACCCAGTCACGCCCTTCAAGCGGGCCATCAACGGGGGTGATGAGCACGTGGTTCTCCCGCCACAGGGGGAGGGCGCTGTGGTTGGGGGTGGCGGATTCAAGATAGGCGACGCCGCCGTCGAGCTCAAAGCTGTCGAGCCCGGCCAGGATCTGCTGGGTGCTCATGGAGCGCACCTCGATGTCCACCAGCGGATGGCGGCGGGCGAAGGCAGCGGTGAGCGTGGCCACCGCGGTCAGCCCGGTGGGGATCACCCCCAGGCGGAGGCGGCCGCACAGGCTGTCCTGCAGCTGGGCCAGTTCCTGGCGCAGCCCTTCGGCCTGGGCTGCGATGTGGCGGGCGCAGGCGAGGATCCGCTCGCCCTCGGGGGTGAGCCCCGAGAACTGCTGGCCCCGTTCCACAATGGTGACGCCCAGCTCCGCCTCGATGTCGCGGATCGCGGCCGACAGGGTTGAGGCCGACACATGGCAGGCTTCGGCGGCGCGGCCGAAGTGCTTCTCGCGGGCCAGGGCGATCAGGTAGAGGTATTTGCGGGCGATCACGGCGGAGTCAGTCGCGGGCGTCGAGGATGCGGGCGACGAAGCTGGCGGTCGCTTCGATCACCGCGCCGGGCTGGTCTTTGTGGGGGGAGTGGCGGCAGTCGGCGAGCTTGACCAGGTCCACGTCCGGCGCGCCGGCGGCGATGCGCTCGAGCTGCTCCATGGTGGCGTACTCGTCGTCCTCGCCCTGGATCGCCAGCACGGGGCCCTGGATGGTGGGCAGGTAGTTCTCGATGTTCCAGCTGCGGAAGGCCGGGCTCAGCCAGGTGCGATGCCAGCCCTGGAACGCGCCATCCACGTCCTTGTGGTGGCGGCCAAGGCGCTCGCGCAGGCGGGTTTCAGGGTTCTCGAAGGCGGCACCGGCGATCGCGATGTTCTCGAGGGCCACGTCCTCAACGAATACATGCGGCGCCAGCACGATGGTGCCGGCCACCGGGCGTCCGGCACCGCCGGCGTGGATCAGGCTGATCGAGCCGCCGTCGCTGTGGCCGAACAGGAAGGGCTCGCTCACCTGCAGCGCATCGAGGATCAGGGGCAGGTCGCGCAGGGCTTCATCATGCATGTAGCGCACGTCACGCGGGACGCTGCGCAGGGCGGTGGAGCGGCCGTAGCCGTAGCGGGAGTAAACAATGGCTTCACAGCCGGTGGCATCGGCGACCTGCTGGGGGAAGTCACGCCACATCGAGATGGAGCCGAGGCCTTCGTGCAGGAAGACCATGGGTGGTGCGTCCGGGCGCGGATGGGCTGAAACCAGGCGAACGTATTCGAGGGTGTTGCCGGAGATGTCGAGCTGCTTCAAGTGAGCCCCCGGGAGCGATGTGAGAAGGACGGATTATTGCCTAGCGTGGGGCGGGCACGCTTCAGCATAGAAAAAAACGATCGGGGGCTTCCAATTTCTTCGGCGCTATGTATAATCTCGACCTCTCAGCGCGCCCGTAGCTCAGTTGGATAGAGTACTTGGCTACGAACCAAGGGGTCGTGGGTTCGAATCCTGCCGGGCGCGCCAACAATTTGGGAAGTATGTGCAGTAGTAATAAGCAGCAATGCAGCTTAGTGCCGCGCATCCTTCCAGACCTGAAAAATGGCTGTTTTACATTGATCAGGTCGCGTGTGGTCATGCGCGCCCGTAGCTCAGTTGGATAGAGTACTTGGCTACGAACCAAGGGGTCGTGGGTTCGAATCCTGCCGGGCGCGCCACAAGATGACAGTAGTTGCAGCAAGCAATATGTAATGCGTAGTAATAAGCGCTGCCTTCCTCAGGGAATACAGCCATCAGTCCGGTCAAGGCTGGCACTGATACAAATTTAGCGCCCGTAGCTCAGTTGGATAGAGTACTTGGCTACGAACCAAGGGGTCGTGGGTTCGAATCCTGCCGGGCGCGCCAAATCAGTAAAAAGGGGGTTGCAGAAATGCAACCCCCTTTTTGCGTCTTGCTGCATCCCCCTTCGCGTCCTCCCCGCATCTCCCTCTCGCCGACGGCACGGCTGAATCCGCCCTGCTGATTGCGCTCGAAGAAACAAAAAGCACGAATTCCGGAGTGGAAATACCTAGGCGCAAGGCCTGCCTCCCGGATTGTCACCGATACCCCGGGGCGCAGAATAGCGGCCGTCCGCCAGCCGATCACGCCAGACCTGTACAGGCCCACCGGCTGTCTGCGGATCCGGAGGTTCCATTTTTTGTTTCTCGTCAAGTTTCTCGATCCGTCGTCGTCAATGGTTAATCACGCCACTCTCCAAGGGGCACGATCCTGAACGCTGTTCTCCAGCCCCCTCCATCTGAATTCAGCGCCGCGGATGTGCTCGCGTTGCTGGCGGCGATCCTGACCCATCGCCGGGTCGAGCCGGCGGCGGCGGCCTTCGCCTCCGAGCTGGCCACCCGGGTAGGCTGCGAGCGGGTGGCGGTCGGCTTTGTCGAGGACCGGTTCACCCAGGTCATCGCGGTATCCCACGGCGCACTGGGCGAGGGGCGGACCGAACTGCTGCGTGCCATCGGTGCCGCCATGGACGAAGCCATCGATCAGGGGGCGAGCGTCAGCCTGCCGCTTCAACCCGATGATCTTCCCCGCATCATCCTGGCCCACGACGAATTGCTGCGCCACCAGGGCGGTTCGGTATGCACGATCCCCATCGTGGCCGGGCAGCAGCTGGTCGGAGCGGTCTCGCTGATGTTCCGGCAGCCGGGCGGGGGCTTCGGGCAGGAGCGGATCCAGGCCTGGGAGCACGCGGTGGCACTGGTCGGCCCTGTGCTGGAGCTGATGCGCCACGGTGAGCGTCCATGGCGCAAGCGGGTGGCGGGGCGGGTGGCGCGGGGCTGGCAGCATGTGTGGTCTCCGGCCGGCCTGCGTCTGCGTGCCGGTATGGCGGCAGCGCTGGCCGGGCTTGCCGTGTTGCTGTTGGTGCCTTTCGATTACCGCATCGGTGGCAACGCACACCTGGAGGGAGCCGTGCAGCGCGTGCTGGTGGCGCCGACGGACGGCTTTCTGAAGCGTGCCCTGGTGCGCCCCGGCGATGAGGTCAAGGCCGGTCAGGTCGTGGCGGAGCTCGCCGAGCAGGAATTGCAGCTTGAGCGCAACAAGTGGGCCAGCGAGGTGGCGGTGCACGACAACGCCTCGTCGGCGGCCATGGCGCGGGCCGACCGGGCCCAGTTGGTGATCAGCCAGGCCAGGGGGGATGAGGCGCGGGCCCGTCTGGCGCTGGTGGACGAGCAACTCGGCCGTATTCATATAGAGGCACCGTTCGACGGTGTGGTCATCTCGGGTGACCTGAGCCAGTCCCTCGGGGCACCGGTGCAACGGGGCGATACCCTGATGACCGTGGCCCCCACCGCCCGCTACCGGGTCATCGTCGAGGTGGATGAGCGGGACATCGGCCGCGTCCGGGTCGGGCAGCAGGGGCGTCTGGCGCTGTCGGCGCTGCCCTGGGACAGCCTGCCGCTCGAGATCACCCGCATCACGCCGATGGCCAGGGCCGTCGAGGGCCTCAATGTGTTCGAGGTCGAGGCCACGCTGGGCGCTCAACCCGACAGCCTGAGGCCCGGGCAGCGCGGTGTGGCCAGGATCCTTGTCGGCCGGGAGCCGCTCGCCTGGGCATGGACGCACCGCCTGACGGAGTGGGCGCGCATCGGCGTATGGGCCTGGCTGGGGCGCTGAGATGACGGCAACGGGCGTCTTCAGTCCTCACTGGTACCGCGTGGCGGGCCTTCATCCTCGCCTGCGGGCGCATGTGGGCATTTCCAGGCAGATCCACCGGGACGAGATCTGGCATGTGATCGCCGATCCGGTCAGCGGCCGCTATCACCGTCTCAATGCGGCGGCCTACGCCTTCGTGGGGCGGTGTGACGGCAACCGGACCATCCAGGCGGTGGCCGACGCCCTGCTGGCCGAGGCGCCCGAGACTGCGCTCACCCAGGACGAGATCGTCCGGCTGCTGGTGCAGCTCAACCAGCGCGGCCTGATCCAGTGCGAGGTGACGCCCGATGTGGCGGCGATCTTCCAGCGCAGCGATGAAGAACGTCGGCAACGGCGGCGCCAGGGGATCAATCCGCTGGCATTCCGGGTCCGCCTGGGCAACCCCGGGCCCCTCCTCAAGCGCTTCGATCGCTGGCGTTACGTCCTGTTCTCCTGGCAGAGCCTGCTGCTCTGGCTGCTGTTGCTGCTGGCCGGCGGGCTGGTGGCCGCCACGCATCGCGACGAACTGCTGGCGGCGGGGCATACCTGGCTGGGCACGCCACGCTTCCTGCTGCTGGCCTGGCTGCTCTATCCGCCGATGAAGGCCTTGCACGAGCTGGCGCACGGCCTCGCGGTACGGCGCTTTGGCGGCGAGGTGCATCACGTGGGCGTCAGCCTGCTGCTGCTCACCCCGGCGCCCTATGTGGACGCGTCCGCGGCGTCGGCCATGCCGCGCGCCGGGCAGCGCGTGGTGGTCAGTGCCGCCGGGATTGCCGCCGAGCTGGCCATGACGGCGCTGGCCCTGATGGTCTGGGCGACCGTGCAGCCGGGGCTGGTCCGCGATGTGGCTCTGGTCGTGGCCATCGTCGGTGGCACCTCGACCCTGCTGTTCAACGGCAATCCGCTACTGCGCTTCGATGGCTACCACGTCATGTGCGATGCCTTCGACCTGCCCAATCTGGCGCCGCGCAGCCAGGCCTGGTGGCGCCACCTTGTATTGAACCGGCTGCTGGGGATGGCCCACGTTCCTTCGCCGGAGCCCGGCCGGGGCGAGGGGCCGTGGCTGTTCCTCTATGCGCCGCTGTCGTGGCTGTACCGCATCGTGCTGTCCGTGGCCATTGTCGGGTGGGCGGGCAGCCTGTCCATACTGCTTGGCTTGCTGGTGGGCGGCGGCCTGGCCTTCGCCCTGGTCGGCAAGCCACTCATCGGCTTGTGGCGGGATCTCCTGCGCATGCCGCTGTCCGACACCGACCGGCGGCGGGCGCAGGGGACCGCAGTGGCGCTGGCCCTGGCGGTGCTTGTCGTGCTGGCCGGCGTGCCCCTGCCTTTTGCCACCGTGGCCAGGGGCATTGTCTGGATTCCGGAGCAGGCCCGGATCCGCGCCGGGGCAGATGGCTTCATCACGGCTTTCGGGGCGCCCCACGGTGCGGCGGTGGTGGCCGGGCAGACCCTGCTGACCCTGCATGACCCGCGCCTCGATGCCGACGCGGCCGCCCTGGCCAGCCAGCTCGAGGGTCTGCAGTCGGATCTGCATGGCGCCATGCAGCGGGATCCGGTGAAGGTCCGGGATATCGAGGCCGGCATCCGGCAGGCGTCGATCCAGCTGGAGCGGGTCCGCGAGCTGCAGGGCCTGCTGTCGGTGGAGGCCGGGGTGGGCGGATATCTCGCCATGCCCCGGCAGGCTGACCTGGAGGGCGGCTTCGCCCCCCGCGGCGCCTTGCTGGGCCACATCCTGACTGGCCAGCCGGCAATCGTGCGGGTGGCGGTGGAGCAGGACAGCGCGGCCCTGGTCCGCAGTACAACCCGCTCGGCGAGCGTGCGCTTTGCCGATGCGCCCGGCGAGGCCTGGCCGGCCCGGCTGCTGCGCGCCGTGCCCGCGGCCACCGAAACCTTGCCGGACGCGGCCCTGGCCGATTTCGCCGGTGGCCCTTTCGCAACCGATCCGGCCGACCGGGATCACCTCCGGACGCCGCGGCCGGTCTTTGTGTTCGACCTGCAGGTGGATGGGCAGCTCCGCGAGACGGCGGGCGGACGCGTGTGGGTGCGCTTCGATCATGGCTGGACACCGTTGGCCATCCAGTGGGGGCGTCAGCTCAAGCAGGTGTTCCTGCGCCACTTCAACCCTTCCACATGAGGCCGAACATGGACCTGGACCTGTCGATGCCCGGCCTGTTGTGGGGCACCAGCCCCGAACGCCTTGAGCCGCCCAGCTCGCCGCATGCCTGGCGGCGTGCGGCGTATCGACGCCAGCTGGCGGCGACCCGGGTGGCGCTGGGCGCTTGGCGGGAGCGTGACGATGACGGCTTCCGTGCGGCGCTCCTGGCGGTGCGTGGCCCGCTGGCGCGGGAGGGGCTGCGGGGGGCGCCGCTGATCGAGGTGCTGGCGGCCAGTGCAGAGGCGGCGAGGCGCAGCCTGGGGCTGGAGGTCTACGACACCCAGTTGCTCGCGGCGCTGATCATGCTCGACCGGCGCCTGGCCGAGATGGCCACCGGCGAGGGCAAGACCCTGGCGGCCGCGCTGGCGGCCTCCGTCGGTGCGCTGGCCGGCTTGCCGGTGCATGTCCTGACGGCCAACGATTACCTGGTGGCACGCGATGCGCAGGCGCTGGAGCCGTTCTACGCCGCGCTCGGGCTGAAGGTGGCCTGCGTGACCGGCGGGATGGGCGAGGCGGAGCGCCGGCAGGCTTATTCGGCGCCGGTGTGCTACGTCACCGCCCGCGAGCTGGTCTTCGACTACCTGCGTGACGGGCAGCGGCGGGGCTTCGCGAAGAACGACCTGCAGCGTCGGGTGGCCGCCCTGGAAGGTGAGGGCCGGCAGGCCCGGCCCACGCTGCTGCGCGGCCTCGGCATGGCCGTGCTGGACGAGGCGGACAGCCTGCTGGTGGATGAGGCCATGATGCCGCTGATCCTGTCCCGCGCGGTGTCGGACAGCGGTGCCCGTGCCTTCCTGTGGCAGGCCTGGACGCTCGCCTCCAGCCTCCGGGCCGGGGTGGATTTCCATGTGGATGCGCCGGCACGGCGTGTTGAACTGAGCCCGGCCGGGCGCCGGCAGCTGGGCGACCGGGCCTCCGGGCTCGGCGGTCGCTGGCGCTCGCCGCGGCTGCGCGAAGAAACGGTGACCCTGGCCCTGCTCGCCGCGCAGGTCTATCGCCGGGATGAGCACTACGTGGTCCGCGACGGCCGGGTCGACATCGTCGATGAACACACCGGCCGCCGGGCCCCGGGCCGGATCTGGTCGCGGGGTCTGCATGGCCTCATCGAACTGAAGGAAGGCTGCCGTCCCTCGCCGGACACCGAGACCCTGGCGCGCATCACCTACCAGCGTTTCTTCCCGCGCTACCTGCGCCTGTGCGGCATGAGCGGCACGCTGGCCGAGGCGCGCGGTGAGTTGCGCCGGGTGTATGGCCTCGACATGGTCCGGGTACCTACCCGGCTGCCGCTGCGGCGGGGCAGGGGGCCGGTCCGCCTGTATGTCAGCCGGCACGCCCTGTGGCAGGCCGTTGGTAGACGTGTGGCGGCCCTGCGCGCGGCCGGGCGGCCGGTGCTGGTGGGCACCGGATCGGTGAGCGAATCCGCCGCGCTGTCCTGTCACCTGGCTGCGGCGGGGATCCCCCATGCCGTGCTGAATGCCAGCCTGGATGCCGACGAAGCGGAGCGGGTGGCCCGGGCGGGCGAGGCCGGCCAGATCACGGTGGCCACCAACATGGCCGGGCGCGGTACCGACATTCCGCTCGGCCCGGGCGTCGCGGCGGCCGGCGGCCTGCATGTGCTGTGCTGCCAGTTCAACCGCTCGCGCCGCATCGACAGGCAGCTGGAGGGCCGCGGTGCCCGCCAGGGAGACCCGGGCAGCACCGAGACCTGGCTGTCCGCCGACATGCCGGCGCTGGCCGGCAAGACATGGGTGCGGGCGCTTGTCGGCGGAGGCTGCCAGGATGCCGATGGCCGTCTCCAGCTGCCGGGGGCCGCCTTGAAGCTGATGCTGGAATTGAATCAATGGGCGTCCGGACGGGCGGATCGACGCATCCGCCAGGCCTTGCTGCAGACCGAGACGGAGTGGGAGCGGGGGCTGTCCTTTGGCGGGCCGGGAGAATGATGTGATGAACAGGAAAATACTCAACTGCATGGGCTGGGGCGTTGCGGCATTGTCTGCCGTCTTTGCGCCAGCAGCGGGGCAGGCGGCGGGTCCGGCTGCGCTGGCCGCGCCCAACGGCCAGGCCACTCTCGGTTGCCTGATCGAGCCCGACAAGGTGGCCGACCTGGGGAGCCAGGTCATCGGCGTGCTCGACGGTCTGCGTGCCGAGCGGGGTGACTTCGTGCGCAAGGGGCAGGTGCTGGCCCAGCTGCGCAGCGACCTGGAGCGGGCCACCGCCGACGTGGCGCGGACCCGCGCATCCACCGAGGCCGACCTGCGCAGTTCGGAGGCCAGCCGTGAGCTGGCCCAGCAGAAGATGCGGCGGGCAGAGGACCTGGTGGCCCGCAATTTCATCGCCCAGCAGGCCCTCGACCAGGCCCGGGCCGACCTCAGGGTGGCCGAGCAGAAGGTGCTCCAGACCCGGGAGCAGCTCCGCGTCTGGGGCCGGGAAGTAAGCGTCGCCGAGGCCCAGGTCGGGCTGCGCAGCATCCGCAGCCCCTTCGACGGGGTGGTGGTCGAGCGTTACCTGTCGCTGGGCGAGCGGGTCGAGGAGAAGCCGGTGTTCCGGGTCGCCCGTATCGATCCGCTGCGGGTGGAGGTCATCGTGCCGGCCGCCCGCTACGGCATGATCCGGGCCGGCGACGTGGCCAGCGTCCGCCCGGACCTGCCGGGGGCGGCGCCGCTGGACGCCACGGTGTCGGTGGTGGACCGGGTCGTCGATGCAGCCAGCAACACCTTCCGGGTGCGCCTCAGCCTGCCCAACCCGGAGCACCGCCTGCCCGCCGGCTTGCGCTGCCGGATCAGCTTTGCCGAATCCGCGCTGCCGCCTGCCGTAGGTGGTTCCGGGCGCACGATCGAAGGCTTGCGGATGGACCCGGGCCTGTCCTCGCTCAACAAGGGGCGCTAGGCCGCTGCCATGAAGCCCATCCCCCGTCCGCTGCTGGAGACCCTCGATGAGCGCATCCTGTACTCCGCCGACCCCGGACCCGCCGGGCTGGTGGCCGCGGTGGCCGGTGTCGACCACCAAGTCCAGGATGCGGCGCCGGCGGATATCCGGGGCACGGAGCTGGTCTTCGTGGACAGCCGCAGCCCGGACCGCCAGCAGCTCCTCGACGACTTCGCCGCCCAGCAGCAGGCCGGGCGGCAGCTCGAGGTCGTGGTGGTGGATGCCACGGACGATGGAATCGGAGCGATCAGCCGCAGCCTGGAAGGGCGCGGTGATGTGTCGGCGATCCATATCGTCGGCCACGGCGAGGCCGGCAGCGCCCAGCTCGGCGCATCCCGCCTCGACGGAGACACGCTATTGCTGCGTGCCGGTGACATCGCCGCCTGGGGCGATGTCCTTGCCCCGGACGCCGACCTGCTGCTGTATGGCTGCGATGTGGGCGCCACCCAGGCCGGACGGGATCTGATCAATGGCCTGGCCCAGCTCACCGGCGCCGATGTGGCGGCGAGCGATGACTCTACGGGGAGCAGCCTGCTGGGGGGCGACTGGCAGCTTGAAGTGCAGCACGGCCGGGTCGACACCGCCAGCATCACGTCGGCCGCCGGACAGGCCCGCTGGCAGGGGCTCCTGAACACCTACACGGTGAGCAATACGGCGGATTCGGGCGCGGGCTCCCTGCGCCAGGCGATCATTGATGCCAACGCCAACAGCGGCGCGGACTCGATCGACTTTGCGATCAGCGGCACCGGGGTGCATACGATCAGCTTGTCGACGATCCTGCCCACGATCACCGGTACTGTGTCGATCGACGCGACCACCGATGACAGCTTTGCGGCCAATGACGGGCGGCCTGCCGTGGTGATCAACGTGAACGGGCTCACCGGCAACGGCCTGACCCTGGCGGCAACGGCGGATGGTTCGAGCATTCGCGGGCTGGTCATCAACAATTACACGTCAGCTGCGATCTATATCAATTCCGGCTCGGACGGCAACACGATTGCCGGTAATTACCTGGGCGGGCTGGATGCCAGCGGCAATCAGATCGCCGTGACCAGCAGCTCCTACACGGTGTTCGTGGCGGGCGCCAACAACCACATCGGGGGGAACACTACCGCGGATCGGAACGTGATCTCATCAGGGACGAGCGGGAACTACGGCATTCTCATTTTCGGAGCGGCGGCCAACGGTAACATCGTGTCGGGCAACTACCTTTCCACCGATGCCAGCGGAAACACCGCATTCTCGACGTCAACGACCCCGGTCTCCATTCAGGGCAACGCCAGCGACAACGTGGTCGGCGGCGCAGGCGCAGGTGCGGGGAACGTGATTGCCTCCGCAAACAACTTGCCCGTCTATATCTCACAGGGCAGTGGCAACGTGGTCCAGGGGAACCGTATCGGAGTGTCCGCATCGGGCACCCACTGGTCCGGCTCCGATGCAGGTGTCCGTGTCGACTCGGGAACCGTCAGCATTCTCGACAACTGGATCGCCGGCGGAACCCGCGGAATCTGGCTCAATTCTTCGTCGGGCAGCGTCATCCAGGGCAACCGCATCGGCACCGACCTGGCCGGCACTGCCAACTGGGGGCCGTCCCAGTACGGGATCCTGATCCAGGGCAGCAACAACCTGGTGGGTGGTACCGGGGCAGGGCAGGGCAACATCGTGGCCAACAGTAATCAGAGCGGTGGTGCCAACGACGGTATCGGCGTGCTCAGCGGCACCGGCAATGCCCTGCTGGGCAATTCCATCTTCGGCACGAAAAGCGCGAGCGGTGCCCTGGGCATCGATCTGGCCGGCGATGGCGTAACGGCCAACGACAGCCTTGATGCGGACAGTGGCGCCAACAATCTGCAGAACTACCCGGTGCTTACCCTGGCCAAGACTGACGGCAGCGGCCAGGTCTCGGTTTCCGGCAGCCTCAACAGCACTGCCAGCAGCTACTTTCGCGTTGAACTGTTTGCCAACCCAGGCGCCAGCAGCACGGGGTACGGTGAGGGCCAGATTTACCTGGGCTTCGTCAACGTTGCTACTGACGCCTCGGGAAATGCGGCCTTTTCAAGCACATTGAGCGCTGCAATTCCCATCGGTTATACGCTTTCCGCCACGGCAACCAAGTCCAGTTCGACTTACGACACCTTCACCGATACATCGGAATTCGCCCGCGATGCCGTGGCCCTTTCCGAGACCCAGGGTACGATCACTGTAGACACCGCGGCCGATACCGCAGACGGGGACACCACCAGCCTGTCGACGCTGCTCGCCAACAAGGGTGCCGACGGAAAGGTGTCGCTGCGCGAAGCCATCACCGCGGCCAACAATACCGCCAATGGCAGTCTCGCAGACCTGATCACCTTCTCAATTTCGGCCTCCGGCGTACAGACGATCTCGCTCTCGTCGGCATTACCCGGCATTACCGATGCGGTGATCATCAATGGCGCAACAGAACCGGGCTATGCCGGCTCGCCCCTGATCGCGATCGATGGCGGCAATTCGATCGGCAACATGCTGACGCTCGGCACCGGGTCAAGCGGCAGCACATTGCGCGGCCTCAATCTACAGAACTTCACCGGCTACGGCATCTATATAAACGGCAGTTCAAACAACACGATCGCCGGCAACTACCTCGGCACCAATGCCGCGGGTGACGCGCCAGCCGGCACCAGCACCAACCCGATCGTGATAAACAACGGTAACAACAATCTCATCGGGGGCAGCACGGCCGCCGAGCGCAATGTGATCGCCGGAAATTACTATTCCGGCCTCTTGTCTACGGGCACGTCCACCGGCAACCTGGTCCGCGGCAATTATTTCGGCATCAACGCCGCAGGCACGACGATTGTCGGGTCGGCCATCATCCAGATCGAGATGGCCTCGCCGGGTAACACGATCGGCGGCAGCGGGGTCGGCCAGGGCAATGTGATCAGCGGAAAGCTCACCGACGTCTGGGATTTCATCGATCTCTGGGAGGTCGCCAGCAATACGGTGATCCAGGGGAACATCATCGGGCTCAATGCCGCCGGAACGGCAGCCCTGACCAGCACTGGAAATGACGGGATCTACATCCGTTCGAACAATAACCTGATCGGCGGCACAAACCCGGGCGAGGGTAACGTGATTGGCGGTGTCGTCAAATACGGGATCCATATCGCCAACTCAGGCAGTGGCGGCAGCGGCAATATCATTCAGGGCAACTACATCGGTACCGACATCTCCGGCACCGTCACCATCGCCAACGGACTGGGTGGCGTTGCCATTGATACCAACGCCAACAGCAACTTGATCGGGGGTGTTGTTGCGGGGGCTGGCAACCTGATTGCAGGCAATACAGGCAACGGCGTTCTCCTCCGAAGCAGTGCCGGCAGCGGGAACAGCATACTGGGCAACAGCATCAGCAACAGCAGCGCCCTGGGTATCAATCTGCAGGGAGGAACGGAGAACGGTAGCGGCGTTACTGCCAACGATGTCGGTGACGCCGACAGCGGCCCCAACAACCTGCAGAACCACCCGGTGCTCACGAGCGCCTTCTTCTCCGGCGGCGACACCACCGTCACCGGTACGCTCAACAGTACGGCCAGCACCAGCTACCGTATCGAGTTCTTCTCGTCACCCACGGCCGATGCCAGTGGCCATGGTGAGGCCAGCACCTACCTGGGCTTCGTCAAAGTCACCACCGATGCGTCAGGTGACGCCAGCTTCACCGCTATGCTGAGCGGCGTGCTGGTGCCCGCAGGCCATGCCGTCACCGCCACCGCCACGGTCGATGTGGGCGGGGGCAACTACGGCAGCACTTCCGAGTTCTCGGCGAATGTCCTGCTGGTGGCCAACACGGCTCCCACCATCACCCAGGGTGCCACCACCGGGATGGGCGCCGCTTACCCCGAAGACTCCGCCTCCGCAGGCTTCCCCGTGTTCGGCGTCATTGGCGCGGTCAACTGGAGCGATCCAGATGCCGGCGCCGTACGCGGCATGGCCCTGACCGGCACCACCGGCAATGGCACCTGGCAGTACTCCACCGACCTGGCGACCTGGCACGACGTGGGCGCGGTGTCGGGCAGCAATGCACTGCTGCTGAGCGACACTTCGTGGCTGCGCTATGTGGGGGACGGCGCCAACGCGGAGAGTCCGACGATCCAGTTCCGGGCCTGGGACATGAGTTCCGGGACCACCTCCACCAATGCCGCACCCTCCTACGTCAGCCCGGATGCCGGTGGCGGCACATCCGCCTTCAGCAGCCAGACCGCCAACGGCTTCACCGTGATCACGGGCGTCAACGACGCGCCGGTGTTGACGCCCGCCAGCCCGGTACTCGCCGGCATCAGCGAGGACCAGACGTCCAATGGCGGGCAGACGGTGGCCAGTATCCTGGGCGCGAGCGTGACCGATGTGGATGACGGAGCCCAGCAGGGCATTGCAGTGGTGGCCACAACGGACGGTAATGGCAGTTGGCAATTTTCGACCAACGACGGTGCCTCGTGGAGTGCGGTAGGCGTCGTGAGTGATGGCAACGCCTTGCTGCTGCGGGCTGAAGACAAGATCCGCTTTGTTCCGGACGGCCTGAACAGCACGTCTGCCAGCATCAGCTATCGCGCCTGGGACCAGAGCAGCGGGGCGGCTGGCAGCAAGGCGGACAGCAGCAGCAATGGCGGCACGACGGCCTTCAGCGTGGCCACGGACACCGCATCGCTGACTGCAAGTGCAGTGAATGACCCCCCGGTGATCACCAGCAGTGCCACCGCCAGCCTTGCCGAGAACACGACCGCCGTGCTCACGGTCACCGCCACTGACGTTGACCTTCCTGCCCAGCCCCTGAGCTACTCCATCACCGGCGGTACCGACGCCGCGCTGTTCCAGATTGATGCCAACACGGGTGCCCTGAGTTTCATCAGCGCGCCGGACTTCGAAGCCCCGACAGATACGGGTGGCAACAATGTCTACGACGTGACGGTGCAAGTCAGTGATGGGGCCGGCGGCAGCGCCAGCCAGTCAATCGCGGTCACCGTCACGCCGGTGAATGACAACGCCCCGGTGATCACCGGCAGCGCCACTACCAGCGTGGCCGAGAACTCGATCGCGGTCCTGACCGTCACAGCGACGGATGCGGACCAACCGGCCCAGCCCCTGAGCTACGCCATCAGCGGAGGTGCCGACGCCGCACTGTTCCAGATCGATGCCAACACGGGGGCCCTGAGCTTCGTCAGCGCCCCGGACTTCGAAACGCCGACGGATGCCGGTGGTGACAACGTCTACAACGTGACGGTGCGGGTCAGTGATGGGGCCGGCGGCAGCACCAGCCAGGCAATCGCTGTCACTGTGACACCCACCAATGACAACGCCCCGGTGATTACCAGCAGCGCCACGGCGAACGTGGCCGAGAACAGCACAGCCGTCCTCACCGTCACAGCGACGGATGCGGACCAACCGGCCCAGCCCCTGAGCTACGCCATCAGCGGAGGTGCCGACGCCGCGCTGTTCCAGATCGACGCCAACACGGGCGCCCTGAGTTTCATCAGCGCCCCGGACTTCGAAACGCCGACGGATGCGGGTGGCAACAACGTCTACGACGTGACGGTGCAAGTGACTGATGGTGCCGGCAGCACCAGCAGCCAAGCCATCGCAGTCACCGTGACCGACCTGAATGACAACGCCCCGGTGATCACCAGCGGTAACACCGCCAGCGTTGCCGAGAACACGACCGCCGTGCTCACGGTCACCGCCACGGACGTCGACCTTCCTGCCCAGACTCTGAGCTACAGCATCAGCGGTGGCGCTGACGCCGCGTTGTTCCAGATCGACGCCAACACCGGCGTGCTGAGCTTCCTCAGCGCCCCGGACTTCGAAGTGCCGACCGATGCCGGTGGTAACAACGTCTACAACGTGACCATGCAGGTCAGCGACGGCGCGGGTGGCAGCACCAGCCAGGTGATCACTGTCACCGTCACGCAGGTGAATGACAACGCGCCAGTCATTACCAGCAGTGCCACGGCCAGCGTTACCGAGAACAACACCTCCGTCCTCACCGTAACGGCGACCGACGCCGACCAACCGGCCCAAACCCTGAGCTACACCATCAGCGGCGGCGCTGACGCCGCGTTGTTCCAGATCGATGCCAACACGGGGGCCCTGAGCTTCGTCAGCGAACCGGACTTTGAAACACCGACGGATGCGGGCGGCGACAACGTCTACAACGTGACGGTGCAGGTCAGCGACGGCGCAGGCGGTACCACGGACCAAGCCATCGCCGTGACGGTGACTGACTCGAACGACAACGCTCCGGTGATCACCAGCAGCGCCACGGCGAATGTGGTGGAGAACTCGACAGCAGTCCTTACCGTCACAGCGACGGATGCCGACCAACCGGCCCAGACCCTGAGCTACGCCATCACCGGTGGCGCCGACGCCGCGTTGTTCCAGATCGATGCCAACATCGGCGTGCTGAGCTTCATCACGGCACCTGACTTCGAAGCGCCGGCGGATGCCGGTGGCAACAACGTCTACGACGTGACGGTGCAAGTCAGCGACGGGGCCGGCGGTAGCGCCAGTCAGGCAATCGCTGTCACTGTGACACCCACCAATGACAACGCCCCGATGATCACCAGTAGCAGCACGGCCAGCGTGCAGGAAGGCGGAGCTGTCGTCCTAACCGTAACGGCGACGGATGCCGACCAACCAGCCCAGCCCCTGAGCTACGCCATCAGCGGCGGCGCCGATGCCGCACTGTTCCAGATCGACGCCAACACCGGCACCTTGAGTTTCGTCAGCGCGCCGGACTTTGAAACGCCGACGGATGCCGGTGGTGACAACGTCTACAACGTGACGATACAGGTCAGCGACGGAGTCGGCGGTACCACGGACCAGGCCATTACCGTGACGGTGACTGGCGCGAATGACAACGCGCCAGTGATCACCAGCAGCGCCACGGCCAGCGTTACCGAGAACAACACAGCCGTCCTCACCGTAACGGCGACGGATGCCGACCAACCAGCCCAGCCCCTGAGCTACGCCATCAGCGGCGGCGCCGATGCCGCACTGTTCCAGATCGACGCCAACACGGGCGCCCTGAGTTTCATCACCGCCCCGGACTTCGAAGTGCCGACGGATACCGGCGGCAACAACGTCTACAACGTGACCGTGCAGGTCAGCGATGGGGCTGGCGGTACCACGGACCAGGCCATTGCCGTGACGGTGACTGACTCGAACGACAATGCGCCAGTAATCACCAGCAGCGCCACGGCGAATGCGGTGGAGAACTCGACCGCAGTCCTTACCGTAACGGCGACAGATGCGGACCAACCGGGCCAGACCCTGAGCTACGCCATCAGCGGGGGGGGCGATGCCGCGCTATTCCAGATCAATGCCAATACCGGCGCCCTGAGCTTCATCAGCGCCCCGGACTTCGAAACCCCGGCGGATGCAGGTGCCAACAACGTCTACAACGTGATGGTGCAGGTCAATGACGGAGCCGGCGGCAGCACCAGCCAGGCAATCGCTGTCACCGTCACGCCGACCAATGACAACGCCCCGGTGATCACCAGCAGCCGCTCTGCCAACGTGGCCGAGAACTCGACCGCCGTCCTCACCGTGACCGCCACAGACGCCGACCAACCGGCCCAGCCCCTGAGCTACGCCATCAGCGGCGGTGCCGACGCCGCGCTGTTCCAGATCGACGCCAACACCGGCGCCCTGAGCTTCATCAGCGCGCCGGACTTCGAGGTACCGGCCGACGCGGATGGGGATCGCCACTACGAGGTCGTACTCACCGTATCCGACGGCAACCTGGACAGTTCCGTCCTGCTCACAGTCTCGGTGACTGATCTGGGCGAGACACCGGGTGACAACGATGGGCGCGTGTCGGTCCGGGAAGACGAGATCTATATTTTTACTGCATCGGATCTGGGCCTGGATGCTGCGGCGAAGCAGCCTCTCTCCGTACAGATCACTGTCTTGCCATCGCAGGGCGCGCTTGTCCTGGGCGGTGAAGCCGTGGCACAAGGCCAATGGATCAGCCAGGCCGATATCGTGGGTGGCCGACTTGGTTATCTATCGCCCCAGGATCAAAACGGCAGCGACTACACCAGCTTCGGCTTCCGGCTCCGCGATGAGACGAGCGGGCTGGCAGGGCAGGGGCACTCGATGGTGATCGATGTGGTCCCGCTCAATGATCTGCCGGTGCTGACGACCGCTGTACTGGAGATCAATCAGGGTGGGCAGACTTCCGTGCCGGCCAATGTGTTGCGTATCCATGACGTGGATACCTCGCCAGCCGCGCTCCGTCTTGTCGTCGACCAGGCGGAGCACGGCCATTTCGCGTACAGCACGGCACCCGGCACGCCTGTCAGCCAGTTCAGCCTTGCCGACCTGGAGAGCGGCAGGGTCATCTTTGTCCATGACGATTCCGCTGCCCTGCCCATCGTCCGCATTCACGCCGACGATGGGCAGGATTCGAGTCCCTCCTTGCTCATGGGGATGTCCTACCTGCCGGTCACAGGCTCCACGCCCACTCCGCCATCGGTGCAAACTCCGCCGGGCGCGCCGGCTCAAGAGCCGCAACAGCCGGCCCAGCTGCCACAACAGGGTGTCACGCCGCCACTGGCGCCCCCTGCGTACCCTGCGCGTCCTGCCGCACCGGAGCTCGCCGCACAGGGTGCCGAAATGCCGGGCCATGCGGGTGATGGCACTGCGGCGACCATACCTATGGCATCTTCGCTTGCGCCGGATCTGCCCAACGGCCGCCACATCATCACCATGACCACCCTACGCCTGGAGCGGGCGCAGATCATGTTGACCCTGGGCCACGACATTGGCGGAGCATTGATGGAGTTCCTGCTCTCCGGCGACGTGCCCGGGCGCAGCGTCGGCGGTGGCGGAGAGGGAATCGATCGGGCAGCGTTCGTCTCAGGCACTGCGCCGTCACCCCGCGACGACAATGCTTACGCGGATGCCCAGCTCGCCCTGCAGGCGGTCAGGATGAGCGGCTTCGTGCTCTCCATCGGCACCATCTGGTGGGCAATCCGGGCCAGTGGCCTGGTTGCCAGCATGCTGATGGCGGCGCCGGCCTGGATCACCTTCGACCCTTTGCCGGTACTGGGTCCGAAGGACAAGGACGAGTCGCACTGGGGTGAGGCGGACGATGCCGGCTCTGCACCCGACGAGGGTAATGTGGAAGAAATGTTCGAGCTCGTGGACGATCGCGGGGCCTGGTCATGAAGCTTCCGCGCCTTTTCCTGAGCCCGGTCGCCCGCATCGCCCTCGGCTTGGTGGCGCTGCTGCTGTCCTTGTTGATTGCCCTGGATCTCCTGTTCGGGCTGCTGCCCGACCGCGTTGAACAAGTGCGTCAAGTCCGGCAGCAGGTCAGCGAAAGCCTGGCCATCCAGAGCACCAGCCTGCTTCAGTCCGGAGACCTTGCAGCGCTTCACCGCACCCTGCGCGAGATGCTCGAGCGCCACCGGGATCTGCGCTCCATCGCGGTACGCCCGGCGCGGGGGGAGGTGCTGGCCCAGGCTGGCGAACACGGCATTCACTGGCACCCCCCGGAAGACGGCTCCTCCACCCTCGACCAGATCCGGGTTCCGGTGTTGTCCGACGGGATGACCTGGGGCGAGGTCGAGCTGGCTTTCCGGCCCGCCCTTCCGGAAACGGCCGCTGAGTGGTTGTCCTACCCGAGCGTGGTGGCCCTGGGGCTCATCGCCCTGGCTAGCTTCGGTGCCTTCTACCTGTACCTGAGGCGGGTGCTCGAGTACCTCGATCCAACCAAGGCCATCCCGGACCGGGTCCGTACCGCTTTCGACACGCTGGGCGAAGGCGTGCTCATCCTCGACAAGCAGGGCAGGGTGATCCTGGTCAACAGGGTTTTCCGGCAGTTTCATCCCGCCGCGAGCGACGAGGTGATCGGGCGCAAGGTGGCCGACCTGGACTGGCTGGTGGCCGGCTTCCGGGAGCGTGCCGCAACCCGGCCCTACCCGTGGCTGAGCGCGATGGAGCAGCGCACCCAGATCCAGGACGAGCCGCTCGAGATCGCCGTCGCCGGAGACGACGAGCCGATGCGCGTGCTGGTCGGCTGCGCCCCCATCCTGGACGGGCAGGGCCGCCTGCGGGGCTGCCTGGTGACTTTTTCCGACGTCACCGCGCTGCACCGGATCAACGCACAATTGCTGGTGACCCTGAGTGACCTGGAAGCCTCCAGGGAGGAGATCCGGCGCCAGAACGAAGATCTGTACCGCCTCGCCACCCGCGATCCGATGACCGGCTGCCTCAACCGGCGGGCCTTCTTCGAAGGGGCTGATCCCCTCTTTGCGAGGATCAGCGGCGAGCATGGCGAGTTGTGCTGCGTCATGAGCGACATCGACCACTTCAAGTCCTTCAACGACCGCTACGGCCATACCGTGGGCGACATGGTCATCAAGTCGGTGGCCAAGTGCCTTGGTTCCGAACTGCGCGAGGTGGACCTGCTGTGCCGCTACGGTGGCGAGGAGTTCTGCATCCTGCTGCCCGGTTCGACCACAGAGCAGGCCCGGGACGTGGCCGAAAGGCTGAGGGCATCGATCGAAAGCCACGCCGGAGCGGCGGTCCGCGACATCCCCGGCATCCAGATCCGGTCCAGTTTCGGGGTGGCATCGATCAAGCTGGGCGCCAAGGACACGGCGGAATTGATCGACCAGGCCGACAACGCCCTGTACCAGTCCAAGCAGAATGGTCGCAACAGGGTCTCCGTCTGGGCTGGAGAGCGTTCGGTGGGCGGGTCATGATGGCTGCGTTTGAGCCCCGGCTGGCATCCGTCCGTTGAGGAGGCGGCATCCGGCAACGTGAAATCGTCGAAACCCATTTTGAGCACTTCGCTATAAGATCGTGTTTCGCAGGTAACCCGTTTAATCTCTTGAGAGACCTCCATGGATTTCCTCGCCCCAAGCCCTTCACAGCCCGCCTCGAACGAGGAGGGCGACCGTGCCCCGGGGTGGTGCATCCTGATCGTCGATGACGAGCCGGAAGTTCACGCGGTCACCCGCCTCGCACTGCGGGGATTCGAGTTTCAGCAGCAGCGGATCGAACTCCTGTCGGCGCTGTCGGCAGCGGAGGCCCGGCTGATCTTCGAGCAGCGGAACGACATCGCCCTCGCCTTGATCGACGTGGTGATGGAAACCGAGCATGCGGGCCTGGACCTGATCCATGACATCCGCGAGGTGCGCAACAACCGCAAGACACGCCTGGTGCTGCGTACGGGCCAGGCCGGGCAGGCTCCCGAAGACCGGGTGATTCGTGATTACGAGATCGACGACTACAAGGAAAAGACCGAGCTCACCACGCAGAAGCTGCGCACCCTGTTGTATTCGAGCCTGCGCGCCTACCGGGACATATGCGTCATCGAGGCGCAGCGGGACGGCTTGAGCCGCGTGCTGGAGTCCTGCTCGGCGGTGCAGAACAGCACCACCTTCAAGCAGTTTGCATCAGCGGTTCTCGGGCAGCTCACGTCCCTCCTCAACCTGGGCCATTCGGCGCTCTACTGCATGGAGTTGCCCGATGCGGACAACACCGAGCGAGAGCCCCGGATCCTCGCAGCCACCGGCGATTTTGTGCGCTACATCACCGGGGCCCTGTACGAAGAGTTGCCGCCCGAGGTGGCGGCACGCTTCAAGCAAGCCATCGCCCTCAAGCGCTCCTGTAATTACGACGATGCCTATGTGCTCTACATGCAGGGCAAACGGGGGTGCCGCAACCTGCTCTACGTGTCCCATTACGAGCCTCTGAATGACCTCGACCGGCAGCTCCTCGAGCTCTACATCCGCAATGTGGCCATCACCTTCGAGAACATCAACCTGTTCGATGACTTCCAGGAAACAGCAAAAGAGCTGGTCTACACCCTGGCGGATGCGGTGGAGGCCCGCAGCCGGGAAACCGGAGCCCACGTGTTGAGGGTCGCCCTGGTCAGCGAGCGGCTGGCTGAGCTATACGGTCTGCCGGAACGGGAGGTGTCGCTCATCAAGCTCGCATCGCCGCTTCACGACATCGGCAAGGTGGCGATTCCGGATGCCATCCTGCACAAGCCGGGAAAGCTGTCCCCGGAGGAGTGGGCCATCATGCAGAAGCATGTGGACTACGGCGTGGATATTCTCAAGGGGTCCCGCCGGGAAGTCATGCAGACCGGTGCGCTGATCGCCGGCCATCACCACGAAAAATGGGATGGAAGCGGTTATCCGGCTGCAATCACGGGAGAGCAGATACCGATCTGCGGGCGCATCACGGCGCTTGCAGATGTATTCGATGCACTGGGGGCCAGACGCAGCTACAAGGAGCCCTGGCCAGACCCGGACATCCTCGCCTACATCAGGGCCGAGCGTGGCAGGCACTTCGATCCGGCCCTGGTCGACCTTTTCATCGAGCATTTCGATGAGTTCGTTGCCATCCGGCAGCGCTATCCCGACGAGGAGTCTCACTGACAAGCAGGCATCCCGGAAAAAAAAGGGAGGTACTCGTGAAAATCGCAGTTCCGCGCAGCCTGTCCTTCAAGCTCATCCGTTCTGCGCTGATCAGTGCCCTGGCGCTCGGGTTACTGATCAGCGCCATCCAGATCTCATCGGATTACTTCAAGACCCGCCAGCTGCCTGACTCGGAAATGGCGACCCTGATCAGCCTGCTGAAAGAGCCCGCAACGGCCATTGTCTTCAGCCTGGATCCAGGGACAGCCCACGAGCTGCTCAATGGTGCCCTGCGTCATCCGGCCGTGTCGAAGATCCGCATCGTCCTTGCCGATGGCAGCGTGTTTGCCCAGCGCGAGCGCCCCATGGTCAGCCCGGAGGGCCGATCGGTGAGTGATCTGCTGTTCGGCTCCAGGCGCGACTACAGCTGGGATCTGAGCACCCGCTTTCCGGAGGGGGCCGAGCTTCTCGGCAGGCTGGAGGTGAGCGTCGACACCTACCACTATGGCAGCGTCTTCCTGGAGCGCATGCAGATCACGCTGGGCGGCACCCTGATATACGCGCTGCTGTTGAGCGCCATCACCCTCGTGTTGTTCTACCTGCTGGTTGCCCGCCCCCTGGTCAGCGTCATCGATTCGATCGTGCAGGTGGATGTGGACTCACCCGAGAAGGCCCGACTCAGCGAGCCGGTCGGACACATGGATGACGAAATCGGTCTCCTGGTCCAGGTGACCAACGCCCACCTGCAGACCATCGACAGCAGCCTGCGCCATGTCCGGGAGGCGGAAGACCAGCTCAAGCGCTACTCCGACTCCCTCGAATTTACTGTGGCGGAACGCACCCGCGCGCTGTCTGAAAGCGTTTCCCAGTTGCAGGCCACCCAGAATCACCTCATCGAATCCGAAAAGCTGGCCGCACTGGGCGGCCTGGTGGCGGGGGTTGCCCACGAAGTGAATACCCCACTGGGGATCGCGGTGACCGCATCATCCGTGCTGGGAGACGCCGTGGCTGATCTGAAGGCCGGATTCGAGGCGCGCACGCTGACCAGCGAACACTTTGCCGAACTGCTCCAGGTCATCGAGGACGGCAATGCCATGCTCGGCAAGAACCTGGAGCGGGCCGCCCACCTGATCCGCGATTTCAAGCGGACAGCGGTGGATCAGGTTTCGGAGGCGTGCTGCGAATTCGATATCCGCCAGGTCATGGACGCATTGATCGCGAGCCTCCATCCCGAAACCTCCAAACGGGGCGTGAGCCCCTGCTTCGAGTGTCCCGAAGGTCTTGTCATGCGGAGCCTGCCCGGTGTCTTGACCCAGGTGATGGCCAACTTGGTCATCAACAGTCTGCACCATGGCTTCAGCGGAGTCCGCCATCCCGAGATCCACATTGCCGTCCGGGAGGAAGGCGAGCGGATCGTCGTCGAATACCGGGACAACGGGGTGGGCGTCTCGAAAGCGCTGCACGAGCGCATATTCGAGCCCTTCTTCACCACCAGGCGGGGGCAGGGTGGTTCCGGCCTGGGGCTCAACATCGTCTATAACCTGGTGACCCGCAAACTGCTCGGCCGTCTCGACTTCCAGTCCGCCCCGGGTGCCGGGGTCAGCTTTGTGCTTGATCTGCCGCGGCGCCTGCCGCTTGAACCAGGCAGCCCGGGCGCCTCGCCCATTCCCGGAGCCCCCTCATGAAACGCATTCTCAGGCGGCTGGCCGTGCTCGCCCTGTCTCTGCTCCCCGTCCTGCCCGCCTTGGCCGGAGAGACTATTGTCATCGCGGCGGAGGACGACTGGCCGCCGTATTCGTCGGTCAAGGCGGACAAGTCCGGTCCGGAGGGAGTCACCCCGGAACTGGTCCGGGCCGCCTTCAAGCTCAAGGGCGTGGAGGTCCGCTTTCTTACCGTGCCCTTCGCCCGCTGTCTCCATTACGCTGAAACCGGTCGTGCCGTGGGGTGCTTCAATGCGACCATCGTGGAGGGCAACCGGAACACCTTTCATTGGCATGCCACCCCGATGTTCTCAGAAGAGCTTGCGATTTTCGCACGCAGCGATCTGGGCGAGGACCAGCTGACCCTGAAGGATCTGGAGGGCCAGACGGTGAGCATCACCATCGGCTACACCTATCCGACCGAGCTGATGCACAACCAGCGGATTGTGAAGTTCTCCGCCACCTCGGATGCACAGCAATTGCGCATGCTGGCTACGGGGCGTGTCCGCTATGCCCTGGTCAATACCTTGCCGGGCTATCTGCGCATCAATGCCGATCCAGCCCTGCGCGGCCGCGTCCAGAGGGTCGGGCAAATCAGCGTGGATGGCTTCTGGATCGCCTTTTCAAAGACACATCCCGACGGCAAGCGGATGGCCGGAGTTTTCGAGGAGGGTCTGCAGCAACTGAAAGCCAGCGGCCGCTACGACATCATGCTGCGCAATTTCCGCAAGCGCGTTGGCGCTGATTGAATAGGACCGCCAGCCCGTGCCAGTTCCAGGGCAAACGCCGGGCCGTCCCAGGCTCTCCTGTCCCCCACGGCTGGGCACAGCCCGGCCTTGGGGGGCTCGTATCACTTCGCTGCGCCGGGCTCCGTCACGAAGGCCACCTTGCCGAGCCCGTGGCGGCTGGCCGCCGACAGCAGCTGGGCCACGTGGTCGTATTCCGCGCGCTTGTCCACCTGCAGGTGCAGCTCGGGCTGGGGCTGCTGGGCTGCGCTGGCTTCCAGGCGGGCATCCAGGCTCTCCACTGCCAGCGCTTCGCCATTCCAGCTCACGGCGCCGTCGGCGCTGATGGACAGGTTGATCTTCTGCGGCTTGATCTCCTCCTTCTGGCTGGACGCCTTGGGCAGGTCGAGCTTCACCGCGTGGTTGATCACCGGAACGGTGATGATGAAGATGATCAGGAGCACCAGCATGACGTCCACCAGGGGCGTCATGTTGATTTCCGACATCACATCGCCGTCATCGTCGAAGTCGCTGGTGTTGAAGCTCATTGGGCTTCCTTCCGGGTGGGCAGGGGGTGGATCCGGGCGGGGTGGCGACGCACCTTTCCACCGGTCACGAGATAGGCGTGCAGGTCATGGGCGAAGTGCTTCAGGCGGGCCAGGATCTCCTTGTTGCCACGCACCAGGGCGTTGTAGCCGAGCACCGCGGGGATCGCCACGGCCAGGCCGCCGGCGGTCATCACCAGCGCCTCGCCGACCGGGCCGGCCACCTTGTCGAGGGTGGCCTGACCGGCTGCGCCGATACCCACCAGGGCGTGATAAATGCCCCACACCGTGCCGAAGAGGCCGACAAAGGGCGCGGTCGCCCCCACCGAGGCGAGGATCGACAGGCCAGCCTGCATGCGGCCGGTGGTGTCATCGATGGACTGCCGCATGGTGCTGGTGACCCAGTCGTTCAGGTTGAGCACCCCGTGCAGTTCGTCCTGGTGATTGACGTGGTGGCTCACCGCCTCGGTACTGCGGGCGGCCAGGTCGCGGAAGGGGTTGTCGGCGGAAGCCGGGGTGAGCGCTGCCATGCCGTCGTCAAAGCTGGTTGTGTGCCAGAACTGCTTGGCGCCGGCGCTCATGCGGCGCAGCTGGACCAGGCCCCAGGCCTTGACCAGGATGACCGACCAGGAGGCCAGCGACATGATGACCAGGATGATGGCCACCGCGTGGGAGACGCTGTCCCCCTGGGACCAGATCTGGCCGAGACTGAAGGTATGTTCGTTCATGGAAGTTCCTTTTGGGGGATTTGGAAGGCGGATTGATCAGGAGTCGAGGGTGAAGTCGATGGGGACGCGCACCGTGCCGGCCACGGCCTGGTCGCCCTGGCGGGCGGGCACAAAGCGCCAGCTGCGCAACACCGTATCGCGGGCCACGTCGTCGAGGCGGGGGTAGCCGCTGCTCTTGGCGATGGTGACCTCCAGGGGCTTGCCGTCGGCCCCCACATGGACGCGCAGCATCACCCGGCCTTCCTCGCCCATACGGCGGGACAGCCTGGGATATTCAGGGATGGGATTGGCCAGGTAGGCCGCATCGAAGCGCGGCGCCACGACCGCGACGGGGGCCTCCCTGGCGGGCGTCGGAGCCGGTGGCGTGGGGGCTGCGGCCGCGGCAGGGGCGGTGATTTCGACCGGATTGGTCGCCGTTGCCGCCGAGGTGAGAACCGGCTGGCTGGTGCTCTGTACCCGGGGTGTCGGCTGGTTTTTCGGTTGGGTGGTCTTGCTCACCGTCTTTTCCGGGGGCTTGACCGGCTCCGGCTTGGGCTTGGGTGCCGGCTTTTCTTCGGCCTGGGTGACCAGCGAGATCGCCATCAAGGGCTGCGGAGGCACGACCGGCGGAGTGCTTTCCCCGATGCTGCGAACGATCGCCACAAGCATCCCCACATGGAGGAGGGTCGCCACGCCAACGCCGGTAGCGTTGCGCCTCAGGCTGTTCGAGACGAGCCCGGCACGGGGCAACACCGCGGAGCGGGCGGGCTGATCGGTTGCAGCAGGGGCCTGCGCACTGAGGGCAAGCGTCATGTCGGTCTCCAGTTAGGGCATGTCCTGGCTGGCTTGCGACATTGCCCTGGGGGCAAGTGCTGGCTGGCTGAGAGGGGCACCGATTGCGGAAGGGCTGGATAAACTCCGCGAATACAAATGCGAACGATTCGCATTTTATTGTCTTGTTACAGGCCGGTCAAGGCTAAAGACCGTCGCAGTGCAACAAATTTCTGGCGCGCCGCAGCAGCCTGTCACGTCGGGAACTTCTCCCATGGCGCGGGAGGGGCGCCCCTCGTAATCTCCGCACCGTCCACACAAAAATACCGATCTGGAGACTTTCCGCGATGCGTCTGTCCAAGCCCGAACCTCGTAGCCGGGTCCGCCCCCTCGCCGTGGCGCTTGCCGCCCTGTTTGCCGGCCACGCCCAGGCCGCCGATGATCCGATGACGGTCACGCCGACCGTGACGGTCATCGGCCAGACGCCGCTGCCCGGCCTCGAGCTGCCGGTGGAGCAGATTGCCGCGCCGGTGCAGAGCGCCACCGCCAAGGACATCGATGACAGCCAGGCGCTCGACATCTCATCTTTCATCAACCGCCGCCTCAACGGCGTGCATGTCAATGAAACCCAGGGCAATCCCTACCAGGCGGATGTGAATTACCGGGGCTATACCGCTTCGCCCTTGCTGGGTACCGCCCAGGGCCTGTCGGTGTATTTCGATGGCGTGCGGGTCAACCAGCCCTTCGGCGACGTGGTCAGCTGGGACCTCATTCCCAAGTCGGCGATCGCCTCGATCAATCTCATGCCGGGCTCCAACCCCCTGTTCGGCCTCAACACCCTGGGTGGCGCCCTGGCCATCCAGACCAAGGAGGGGCGCACCCACGCCGGGACGTCCGTGCAGGCCACGGCCGGCTCCTATGGGCGTCGCTCCGTCGAATTCGAGCACGGCGGCTTCAACGAGCAGGGGCTCGAGTGGTTCGTCACGGCCAACCATTTTGAAGAGAACGGCTGGCGTACCAACTCGCCGTCATCGATCCGCCAGGTGTTCGGCAAGCTCGGCTGGCAGGACGCCCGCAGCGATCTGGACCTGACGCTCGCTTACGCCGACAACCGCATGAACGGCAACGGCCTGCAGGAAGGCCGGATGCTCGCCAATGACTACAGCAGCATCTACACCCAGCCGGACATCACCCGCAACCGCTCCCTGTTCATGAACCTCACCGGCAAGCACAGCCTGAGCGACAACGCCCTGGTGTCGGGGAACGTCTATTACCGCAAGATCACCGGCTCGACCTACAACGGCGACATCAACGAGGAGGCGCTGTCGCAGTCGCTCCATCAGCCCAGCGCGGGCGAGCGCGCAGCGCTGGCCGCCGCGGGCTATACCGGCTTCCCGACCAGCGGTGCCAATGCGTCGAACACGCCTTTCCCGTACTGGCGCTGCCTGGCCAATGCCTTGCTGGCCGACGAGCCGAACGAAAAGTGCACAGGTCTGATCAACCGGACCCGGACCGACCAGGAAAACTTCGGCATGTCGGGGCAGGTCTCCATCAGCGGGCAGCTCGGCGACCGCAAGAACCTGTTCATCGCCGGCGCCGGCTACGATCAGAGCAACCTGCATTTCCAGCAGTCCGGCCAGTACGGCTACATCAATCCGGATCGCAGCGTGACGCCGGTGGATGCATGGGCGGATGGCAGTCAGAATGCTGGCGCAGGCGAGGAGGCGCTCGACAGCCGGGTGAATCTCAACGGTCGCACCCGCACTTACAGTGTCTTCGCCACCGACACCCTGTCCCTCAACAACCACTGGCACGCCACCGTGTCCGGCCGCTACAACCGTACGGCGCTGAAGAACCGGGACAATCTGAACCCCGGTGGCGGCGATGACTCGCTCGATGGCAATCACAGCTTCAGCCGCTTCAACCCCGCGGTGGGGCTGACCTTCACTCCGTCGCGCAGCTGGAACGCCTATGCCGGCTACAGCGAAGGCAGCCGCACCCCGACCTCCATCGAGCTGGGCTGTGCCAACCCGGAGAACCCGTGCAAGCTGCCCAACGCGATGGCCGGTGATCCGCCGCTCAAGCAGGTCGTGACCAAGACCTGGGATGTGGGCCTGCGTGGTCAGCTGAACACCGTGACTCACTGGAACCTCGGGGTCTTCCGCGCCACCAACCATGACGACATCCTGTTCGTCGCCGACGAACAGCTGGGCTACGGCTACTTCAAGAACTTCGGCAAGACCCGTCGGCAGGGTGTGGAGGCCGGTGCCAGCACCGCCCTTGGTCCCGTCAGCCTGGCCCTGTCCTACACCTTCCTGGATGCCACCTACCGCTCCGCCGAGGAAGTGGGCGGGACCGGCAACAGCACCAACGAAGAGGGCCCCGGCATGGAAGGGACCATCGACGTGCGGAAGGGGGATCGTATTCCGCTGACCCCACGGCACATCGTGAAGGCCTCGGCGGCTTACCGGATCACCAGCGCCTTCTCGGTGGGTACCGACCTGGTCGGCGTATCCGGCTCCTATGCCCGTGGCAACGAGAACAACCAGCATCAGCCTGACGGCACTTATTACGTGGGCTCCGGCCGCTCCGGCGGCTACGCGGTGTTCAACCTCAACGCCCGCTACCAGGTGGACCGCCGCCTGCAGGTGTTCGGCCAGATCAACAACCTCTTCGATCGCCAATACACCACAGGTGCCCAGCTGGGCTCGACCGGCTTCAACGCAGACGGCAGTGCTCTTGTGGCGCGTCCCTTTGGCGCGGTGAATGGGGAGTATCCCCAGGTGGGCTCGACCTTCTATGCACCGGGGGCACCGCGCACCGTGTGGGTCGGCGTGCGCTACAGCCTCTGACCTGATCCAATCCCGCCTGCCGTGCGGCAGGCGGCTTGACCGGGAGCGCTCCCCATGGACCTGACCCGCCTGCTGGTACGGCGCGCGGCCTGGATATTTCTGGCCAGCCTCAGCGTCGCCGTGCTGCTCGCCAGCTGGCGGGCCAGTGCGGACATCCGCCAGGAAAACCACGGCGCCCGTGAGGTCGCACGATTGCTCGAGGCTTTGTCGGGCCTTCAACGCGGCAGTACCGACGCCCTCCCACAAAATCTCGAGGCGCTGCAAGCCATCAGCCGCAGCGAGGCCTTGCGCCACCTGACCTTCCAGATCGAGGACGGGCAGGGGCAGGTCCTGGTCCCGGCGGCCAGCCCCATCCCGGCGGGGGAGGGCGGCGCCCGGCTGGTGCTGCGCAGGGAGGATGGGCAGACCTTCAATGCCGTCCTGATCCCCGATCCGCTCAGTGAACAGCGGGAAGCCCTGGCCGACATCCTCGGGATGACCGGGCTTTTCCTCGTTTACGGGCTGGCGATGCTGCTTGGCTCCTACTGGGTGGTGCGCCGCGCCTTCGGCCCGCTGCGCGCCATCCTCGGCGCCATCGCCGCATTCCGTCGCCAGGACTTCAGCGCCCGCCTGCCGCGCCTTCCGGTCCGCGAGCTCGACCACGTGGCCGGCGCGCTGAACCATCTGGCCGAGGCCCTGGGCGCCGCAGAGGCACGCCAGAAACAGCTCTCCGTGCGCCTGATGACCTTGCAGGAGGACGAGCGGGCCCGGCTGGCGCTATCCCTCCAGGAGCACTTCGGGCAGGCGCTCACCGCATTGCGCGCCAACGTGGCCTACCTGTTACGACGCACCGCCAAGGACGTTTCCCTGCAGGCCGCGGTGCGCGACATGGAAGCCCAGGCCCTGACTCTCCATCAATCCCTGCGGGGGCTTCTGCACCAGTTGCAGCCCGTTGCGGACGCGTTGGGCGAAGCCGACAGGCTGGCCATTGGCGGCCTGCTCGAAGAACTGGTAAAAAGCTGGCAGGATGCACGCCTGCCGGGCCGGGAGTTCCACCTCGACATCCATCCCGGCCACCTTGAACTGCCCCGTGAAACCAGCCTCTTTGTCTATCGGATGACCCAGGAAGCCCTCGCCAACATCGCCCGCCATGCCGACGCACGGAAGGTCGCCATCGAACTGCGGGTGGAGGCCGGCGATCCGGCGGTGCTGAGCTGGAGCGTATGTGATGACGGAGTGGGGATTGTCGCCCCCGAGGCGGCCATCCGCCATGGCAACGGCCTGGCCGGGCTGCGGGAACGCATCTGGGCGCTGGGCGGCCAGCTCGAAGTCAGCCCCCTGTCTCCCGGGCAGGCTCGGCCCGGCCTCCGGCTGTCGGCCAGGCTGCCCCTCGGGAGCGCCGGATGAGCCAGCCCCTGAGGGTGGTGCTGGCCGACGACCACGCAGTGGTGCGCACCGGCTACCGGCGCCTGCTCGAACTCGAGGACGACATGCAGGTGGTGGCTGACTTCAGCGACAGCGACGCCACCTGCCACTGGCTGGCCGAGCATCCGGCCGACGTGCTGGTGCTCGATCTGTCGATGCCTGGACGGGGAGGGCTGGAGACCCTGTCAAGGGTCAAGCTGCGCCAGCCCGGCCTCAAGGTGCTGATCTTCTCGATGCACGACAATCCGGCCATGGTGGCCCAGGCCTTGAAGGCGGGCGCCGATGGCTACCTGACCAAGAGCAGCGAGCCGGATGCCCTGATCGACGCGGTTCGCCAGGTAGCGCGCGGCGAGCGCCCGCTGTCGCCGGACGTGGCCCTGGCCATCGAGCCGGCGGGGGAGGGGATCCACGCCAGCCTGTCGCCCCGTGAATTCGAGATATTCCGCCTGCTGGCGGCCGGCCGCAGCGTCGAGGAGATCGCCCAGCGGCTCTTCCTCAGCATCAAGACGGTTGCCAACTACCAGACCGGGATCCGGCAGAAGACCGGCCTGGCGACGGTCCTTGACATGTACCGCCACGCGGAGGCCCATGGCCTCCTGGATGGCAGCGAATAAGCGGCCCTGAGCGTCGGCCCAGCGGCCCTCAGTGCCGGATGTCCTCGAGCTCGCTGACCGAGTCGAATTCCCGCTGATTGGCGTCGTGGCGCCGCTTGACCATGTACATGGTCCCTGCCACGAACACGCCGAAGAGCATCACCACCGTATTGATCGAAACCCCGGAGCTGATCAGCAGCGCATACAGCCCGGTCATGATCAGGATCGACAGGTTTTCATTGAAGTTCTGAACGGCGATGGAGTGCCCCGCACCCATCAGGATGTGGCCCCGGTACTGGAGCAAGGCGTTCATCGGCACCACGAAGAAGCCGGACAGGCCGCCGATCAGCACCATCAACGCCATGGCCAGATTCATGTCGGTGACGAAGATCATCACATTGACGATCACCCCCATGGCGATACCCAGGGGAATCACCTTCACCGACGAGCGCATGCTCACAAGGCGGGCCGCCAGCACGGCGCCCAACGCAACCCCCACGGCAACCACGCCCTGCAGCATGGAGGCCTTCGAGAGGTCCAGGTGCAGGGCCTGCTCGGCCCACTTGATCACGATGAACTGGAGAGTGGCTCCCGCGCCCCAGAAGAGAGTCGTGGTGGCCAGCGACACCTGGCCCAGCTTGTCACGCCACAGCAGCTTGAGGCAGTGGTTGAAGTCGTGGATCAGATAAATGGGGTTCGACTTGAGCGCCTTGTGGTCCACTCCGGTGTCCGGCACCTTGAGGTTGAACAGGGCAGCTATCAGATAGAGCAGGCCGACCACGCACAAGGCCATCTCCGGCACCGTGTCGATGCCGGTTTCCAAGAAAGGCAGGTCCAGCCCCAGCAGGGTCTGAGAGATGGACGGCTTGATCAGCATGCCCCCCACCAGGGTCCCCAGGATGATGGCGCCGACCGTCAGGCCCTCGATCCAGCCATTGGCGACCACCAGCAGGCGGTGCGGCAGATATTCGGTGAGGATGCCGTACTTGGCCGGCGAGTAGGCCGCCGCACCCAGCCCGACCATGGCGTAGGCCGCCAGCGGATGCACCCCGAAAAACATCATCGAACAGCCCAGGATCTTGATCGTGTTGCTGATCAGCATCACCCGCCACTTGGGCATCGAGTCGGCGAAGGCCCCCACGAAGGCGGCCAGCAATACATAGGACAAGGTGAAGAACAGCTTCAGGAGCGGTTCGTACTCCTGGGGAGATTGCATCTCCCTCAGCATGTAGATGGAAGCGATCAACAGCGCATTGTCGGCCAGCGCGGAGAAGAACTGCGCGGCCATGATCATGTAGAAACCGAAGGGCATCGCTGGGAATCGGAAGCTCGGTGAATTTTGGGGACCGCGCTTTATACCACGAAGGCGTTGCCACTTCTGGCGGTCCCGTCAATGTTGTGATTCAATGGCGGCACGCATAAACCGGATTTATGAACCATGGCGGATCGACGTCTCCAGGTTTTCCACGCGGTAGCCCGCAACGGCTCCTTCACGCGGGCTGCCGAAGCCTTGTTCATGACCCAGCCGGCGGTCACCTTCCAGATCAAGCAGCTGGAGGAACAGTTCAATACCCGCCTGTTTGATCGTGGACACGGGCGGGTCACGCTGACCGCCGCCGGCGAGCTGGTGATGGCCTACGCCGAACGCATCCTCGGGCTGACCGAGGAACTCGAGTCCCGGGTCTCCGAACTCACCGACGAGCTGTCCGGCATCCTGCACCTTGGCACCAGCACCACCATTGCCGGCTACTGGCTGCCCTACCTGCTGGAAGGCTTCAAGCGCAAGTATCCCCGTGTGATACCCCGGGTGTCGGTGGGCAACTCCCAGCTGATCGAAAGCCGTGTGATGGACCGCAACCTGGATGTCGGCCTCATCGAGATCGTGACCGAGCAGCCGACCCTCGATCGCAGGAGCGCGGGCCAGGATGAGCTGCAACTGATCGTCGCCCCCGGACATCCGCTGGCCGGCGAAACCTCAGTGCAGGCCGAGCAGCTTGCCGAGTACCCCTTGCTGCATCGGGAGCCCGGCAATGCCATCCGCGACCTGCTGGACCAGTACTTCGCCGCGGCCGGGATTGCCTTCGAGGACCTCAATGTGGCCGCCGAGCTGGGCAGCCTGTCCACCGTGAAGCACCTGGTGGCCCAGGGCTTCGGCATTGCCGTCGCCTCGGCGGCGGCGATCCGCAGCGGTGTCAAGGCCGGGCGCCTGGTCGGCATCTCGCTGGAGCCCAAGCTCTACACGCCGCTGGAAGTCATCCTGCTCAAGGACAAGTTCCGCTCCCGCCTCGTCAACACCTTTGCCGATTTCGTCACCGAGGAAATCGGCCGCCTGAGCGCCACCCGCAAAGCCTGAAACCATGCCCCGCCCGATTCGTGCCTCCATCGACCTGGAGGCCCTGCGTCACAATTATCTTCTCGCAAGAAGCA
This sequence comes from Zoogloea dura, assembly GCF_012927165.1. GTDB lineage: Bacteria > Pseudomonadota > Gammaproteobacteria > Burkholderiales > Rhodocyclaceae > Zoogloea > Zoogloea dura. The sequence continues at coordinate 301,838 of NZ_JABBGA010000001.1, read as the reverse complement.
AGGCCGGCAGCGCCAAGGCCTTTGCAGTCATCAAGGCCAACGCCTATGGCCATGGCCTGCAGCGTGCCATCCAGGCCCTGGGCCCGGTGGCCGACGGGTTCGCGCTGCTCGACATCGCCGAGGCCGCCCAGCTCCGTGCGGCCGGGCTGACCCAGCCGATCGCCCTGCTCGAAGGCTTCTTCGAGCCCGCCGACCTGCCCGAGATTGAGCGCCTGTGCCTGATCCCGACCATCCATGGCGATGCCCAGCTGGCCATGCTGGAGAGAACGAGGCTCGCGGGCCCGCTGGATGTCCTGCTCAAGATCAACACCGGGATGAACCGCCTCGGCTTCACGGCCGACAGCTTTCCTGCCGCGCTGGCCCGCCTGCGGGCGCTGCCCGCCGTTCGCAGCATCACCCTTATGAGTCATTTCGCGCGGGCCGACGACGAGGCGGGGATCGCCCCCCAGCTGGCCCGCTTCAAGGCCATTGCGGGGGGGCTCGACCTGCCGGTCAGCCTCGCCAACTCGGCGGCCCTGCTGCGCTTCCCGGAGGCGACGGCGCAGATCGTGCGGCCGGGCATCATGCTCTACGGCGGCTCACCGATGCCGGATATCGCCAGCGCGGAGCAGCTGGGATTGCGCGCGGTGATGACCCTGAACAGCGAGATCATCGGCGTACAGGACATCACCCCGGGTGAGCGGGTCGGCTACGGCGGCAGCTTTGAGGCGGCTACCCCGATGCGGGTCGGGGTGGTGGCCTGCGGCTATGCCGACGGCTATCCGCGCCATGCGCCCACGGGCACCCCCATCCTGGTCGGAGGGAGACGGACCCGTACCCTGGGCCGGGTGTCCATGGACATGCTGGCCTGTGACCTGACCCATCTGCCGGAGGCCGGTGTGGGTTCGCCCGTCACCCTGTGGGGAGACGGCCTGGCCGCCGACGAGGTGGCGGCGGCGGCCGGCACCATCAGCTACGAGCTCTTCTGCGCCCTGGCGCCGCGGGTGCCGGTCCAGGTCCGGGGAGGGTAGGGGCATGGCCAAGGCGAAGACCGAGCACGTCTGCTCCGAGTGCGGCGGCAAGTCGCCCCGCTGGCAGGGCCAATGCCCGCATTGCAAGGCCTGGAACACCCTGGTCGAATCGGTGGTGGAACCGGAAGCGCCAGTGGCCAAGCGCTTCAGCGCCTTGGCTGGCGAAACCGGGCGCCTGCAGACCCTGGCGGACATCAGCCCCCGGGAGTCACCACGGATCCCCACCGGTATCGACGAGTTCGACCGGGTCCTGGGCGGCGGGCTGGTTCCAGGCGGCGTGGTGCTGATCGGCGGCGACCCGGGCATCGGCAAATCCACCTTGTTGCTGCAGGCCTTGTCGCTGCTGTCCGTGCAGCTCAGGGCCCTCTATGTGAGCGGTGAGGAGTCGGCGGAACAGGTCGCCCTGCGCGCCTCCCGCCTGCAGCTGGATGCGCAGGGCCTGCAGTTGCTCCCCGAGATCAACCTCGAACGCATCCTGGGGACCCTGCGCGAGCTCAAGCCGGACGTGGCGGTGATCGACTCGATCCAGACCGTCTATTCCGAAACCCTGGGCTCGGCCCCAGGTTCGGTCGCCCAGGTCCGGGAATGTGCGGCCCAGCTGACCCGCTTCGCCAAGCAGGGCAGCAGCAGCCTGATCATGGTCGGGCATGTGACCAAGGACGGCGCGCTGGCCGGCCCGCGGGTGCTCGAGCACATCGTGGACACGGTGCTGTATTTCGAGGGTGACACGCACTCCAGCTTCCGCTTGGTGCGGGCCTTCAAGAACCGCTTTGGTGCCGTCAATGAGCTGGGCGTGTTCGCGATGACCGAGAAGGGACTCAAGGGTGTCTCCAATCCGTCGGCCATTTTCCTGTCGCAGCATGGGCAGCAGGTGGCGGGCTCCTGCGTGCTGGTCACCCAGGAGGGCACCCGACCCTTGCTCGTCGAGATCCAGGCGCTGGTGGACAGCGCCCACAGCCCGAGTCCGCGGCGCCTGTCGGTGGGGCTGGAGCAGAACCGCCTCGCCATGCTGCTGGCGGTGATCCACCGCCACGCCGGGGTGGTGTGCTTCGACCAGGATGTGTTCGTCAATGCGGTGGGCGGCGTCAAGATCGCCGAGCCGGCGGCCGACCTGGCGGTGCTGCTGGCGATCGTCTCGTCGCTGACCAACCGGCCCCTGCCGCGGGAGCTGGTCGTGTTCGGCGAGGTCGGGCTAGCCGGCGAGATCAGGCCGGCGCCACGCGGGCAGGAGCGCCTCAAGGAGTCGGCGAAACTCGGCTTCACCCTCGCCCTGGTGCCCCGCGCCAACGCCCCCAAGCAGGAAATCCCCGGCATGAGGGTGATCGCCGTGGAGCGGATCGAAGAGGCGTTGGAGCAGATCCGCGAGCTGGCGACAGCCTGATTTCCATGCATTTCAGCCCTGAAGCGCCCGGAAAACCGCGGAATACCTCGAGATTGGCGCCACAGGGGGAAAAGAGCAGGGTAAGCTAGCGTCCGCGGGTGTTGTAGTGCGCTTGAGGCGCAAAGCGTCACCTGCCTCAGCTCCTGTATCCACCCATTTTTTTTACCTACCAAATACGAGCTATGAACAAGACTGAACTGATCGATGCGCTGGCGGGCAAGAGTGGTCTGACCAAGGCCGACGCTGGCCGCGCCGTGGATGGCGTCATGGAAATCATCACCGAAGCCCTGGCCAAGGGCGAGAGCGTGACCCTCGTCGGTTTCGGCACCTTCGCTGTCGGCGAACGTGCTGCCCGCGTCGGTCGCAATCCCCAGACCGGTGCCGAGATCCAGATCGCTGCCTCCAAGCAGCCCAAGTTCTCCGCCGGCTCCAAGCTGAAGGATGCGGTGAACAAGTAAGTCCGGGCATCCGGGCCGTGTCCGGGGCTTGCCCCTGAACACGATCAGAAGTGGCGATCCTCCGGGGTCGCCATTTTTTTGCCCGATTTGCCCAGTGTTCCCGCGCCTCTACCACCACTCAGCCGTGCTTCTCGTCACATTCTGTTTCAGGAGCGACTTCTTCCTGTCATTACCTGCAGGCTAGAATGCGCGCCCCGCGTGGCATATGAATGAAGATGCTGCGCCCGGAGCTTTTCCGGACTCAAGACAGGAACACAGCCATGTCCGAGACTTTACGGACTCATCCACAGCAAGCCCTCCCATCGCCTGCGCCCCTCTGCAACCGGGTGCTGCGTGAGGTATTGCTGGGCAATCTGCAGGATGCCGCCGAAGCGATCGAGCGCTGCACCGACGGACGCGACATGCGTAGCGTCTTCGCCTTTCCGGCGTTGCGCAACGAACTGCTGGAGGGACTCACCCTGATGGGTGAGAGTGCGCGTGCGCTTGCAGCGGAGGACAAGGCCTGCATGCCGGCGGTCGACTGGCCGGCCTGGGACGCACTCAGCCTGCTGCCAGCCGGCCCGATCCGGGAATGGCGGGAGCGGCTCTGGGACACCATTCAGGTGCTGGTGCCCCAGACCCGTCGCGAGGTTTCACGTTACCTCGGGCGGCTGACCGACACCGGGACCGCCGCGAGGCACTAGCGGATCGCGGTGCCTGCGGGCGCAGGCGGCATCGTCTTGAGCTTGTCCCGCAGGGCGAGCTGGGGTCGACTCAGGCGCAGTTCCGCGTCATCCGCGACGATCCGGGCGGTTTCATCGAGCAGGATGTCCTTGGCGTCCTTCCGGGCCTTCTCGGCGGCCAGATCGGCAGCCAGGCTGCGCTCACCACTCTGCAGTCCATCGTCCTTGAGGAGCGCCGCGAGCTTGTCCCGGCCGTCGGTCTTTTCGCGGGCCTTGAGGCGGGCCTCGCGGCTCTCCTTCTCCCGCCGCCTCTCGGACTCGTTCAGCGAAATGCTGCGGGTTTCGCGCAGGCGCCGGGCTTCGGCCACGTCCTCGAGCAGGGCCTGGAAGCTCTTGTCCTTGCTGATCCGCGCCTGGTGGCGAGTCTGCAGCGTGGTGATGGTGTCCTTGAGATTGCCCGTCGGCCGGAAGCTGGCGGAGTCAATCTGGGTCCAGGGCAAAGCGTTGTCGTAGCTCGACTCACCATAGGCGTCGGGATCCGCCACCGAGGGGAAGCGAATGTCGGGCATCACCCCCTTGAGCTGGGTCGTCCCGCCATTGACCCGGAAGAACTGGGCTACGGTCATCTTCAGGTCGCCGAACTTGGGCTTGTCGTTCTTGGCGATCTCGTCCAGGTTGATCATGGTCTGGACGGTGCCTTTGCCGAAGCTCTGCTCACCGATGATGGTCGCCCGCCCGTAGTCCTGCAGGGCGGCGGCAAAGATCTCGGAGGCCGAAGCGGAACCCCGGTTTATCAGCACCGCCATCGGGCCATCCCAGGCAACCCCGGCGTTTTCGTCGCTCTCGACCCCGATGCGGCCGTCCGGGCGCCGCTGCTGCACCACCGGGCCCTTGTCGATGAACAGGCCGGTCAGCTCCACCGCCTCGCGCAGGGATCCGCCGCCGTTGTTGCGCAGATCCACCACCAGGCCATCAACCTTTTCCTTGCGCAATTCGTCCACCAGGCGCACCACGTCGCGGCTGGCGCTGCGGTATTCCTTGTCGCCCCGGCGACGCCCCTCGAAGTCTTCGTAGAAGGCCGGCAGGGTGATCACGCCGATCCGACGCAGGGCAGGGCCGTCACCGACCTTGATGATGCTCTTGCGGGCGGCCTGCTCCTCGAGCTTGATCTTGTCGCGGACGAGCACCACCTGGCGATGCTTGCCGTCGGGCCCTGCATCGGCGGGCAGGATGTCGAGCACCACGCGGGTGTCCTTGCCACCGCGGATCAGCTTGACCACCTCGTCGACCCGGGTGCCGACCACGTCCTGCAGCGGCCCTTCAGCCTGACCGACACCGACGATCCGGTCGCCGACGGCGAGCTTGCCCGAACGGATGGCCGGGCCGCCCGCCACCAACTCGCGGATGGTGATGTACTCGTCCCGCTCCTGCAGCACCGCGCCGATGCCCACCAGCGAGAGGCTCATCGAGATGTCGAAGTCGTCCGATGCGCTGCGCCCGAGGTAGCTCGTATGCGGCTCGATCGACATGGCGAAGGCGTTCATGAAGATCTGGAAAACGTCCTCGCTCTTGTTGCGGGTGGCCCGCACCAGGAAGTTGTCGTAGCGCTTCTCGAGGGTCTCGCGGATGGTCTTGTCATCCTTCCCGGCAAGGCGCAGACGCAGCCAGTCGTTCTTGACCCGCTTGCGCCACAGGTCGCGCACCTCGGCATCGTCCTTGGGCCACGGAGCCTTGTCCCGCATATAGGTGTAGCTCTCCCGGGCCTCGAACTCGAAGCCCTGGCGGAGCTGCTCCCGGGCATAGGTGAGGCGCTCGACGGTGCGCTGCTCGAACTTCTGGAAAATCGTGAAGGGTATCGCCAGGTTGCCGCGCTGAATGGCGTCATCGAGGCGTGTCCGGTAATCGGCAAAGCCGTCGATGTCCGCCTGAGTGAAGATCAGCCGCTCGGGGTCGAGAGACTTGAGGTAGCGATCGAAGATCTTCTCGGACAGCGCATCATCGAGGGGCTGGGTCTTGTAATGGTAGCGTCCCAGCAGCTGGGCGCTCAGATAGGCCGTCTGCGCCTGTTCGACGGTAGGCTGCAGACGCTGCGCCGCCGAGGACTCGCCAGACAAGGCCGGTACCGCGAAAACAGCTGCAACAAGGGCCCAGATCAACCTCTTTTTCACTCGAAACTCCGCAAAGTACATGGGATCACACCGCAGCATTCGAAGCTACATGCTTCTTGAAGAGCAGTCGACAGCATTTTCCCTGATGGGTTCGTCTGTGAGCTTGTGCCGGGGCCGGAATTTCGTAACCGGGCGCTTCGCGAAGCCCGGGGCCCGATCAAGATTACAAGGATGTAATGCGCTGGTCAGTCTGCTGTTGGGCTTTGCGCCCCACACTGTCGACGACAGGAGGACCCGATGAATGCTGCTGCATTGGCCTGCCTTTCAAACACAGAGAGAGCCAAGCCCCACGATCACAATACGCAGAACCGGGGAGACCCACCATGAAGAGAACCCTGATCGCCCTGGCCTTCCTGACGGTCGTGGGCGGAGCGTCGGGCGCCGCCGCCCTGTACCTTGGCGTCATCAACGTCGCGGCGGACGAGCCGCATCATCCGCTGATCCATCATCTGCTCGAATTCGCCCGTGAACGATCGATAGCGGCAAGGGCGGCGGATCTTAAACCACCTGTCGATCTCCACGATCCGGAAAGGGTGCGCCGCGGCTCGGGCAACTACGATGCGATGTGCGCAGGGTGCCACCTGTCGCCCTCAGCGCCCGACTCGGAGATCCGGAAGGGGCTCTACCCCAAGCCCCCCAGGCTGGCAGACAAGCCCGGGGGCATGCGTGACGATACCCGGATCATCCAGGCTCGCCAGTTCTGGGTCATCAAGCACGGAATCAAGGCTTCGGGCATGCCGGCCTGGTCCGTGGGCGGCATGGAGGATGACGCGATCTGGGATCTGGTCGCCTTCCTTCAGCAACTGCCCGGGTTGACGGCCGACAGCTATGCTGCGCTCGTAGCTTCCAGTGACGGGCATAGCCATGTCCGGCACGGCCAGTCGGCGGAGCCCCCGGTGGAGAAAAAGGGCCACCCCCATCCGCCCGGCTTCAAGCATGGGCACTGAGTCTGCCCGAGATTACGGAGATGTAATGTCTGCGACAGCTTCCCGTCGGGGAGCTGCCGTCACAATGAAGCCTTCCGATCACTGAAGGATCTGCCATGAATCTGCAGACACTGGTGGTGTCGTCCATCCTGGGCCTGATTGCGGGTGCCGCCCTGGCCGGAACTCAGGTCGACGTCTACAAGAGCCCCTATTGCGGATGCTGCACCAAATGGATCGAGCACATGCGCGCCCAGGGCTTCGAGGTGAGCGCCCATGACGTGCCCGATGTTCCGGGGCAGCGCAGGCAACTCGGCATGCCCGAAGCCTACGGGTCATGCCACACGGCCAAGGTGGGGGGCTACCTCATCGAGGGGCATGTGCCTGCCGCGGATGTCCGGCGCCTGCTGAAGGAGAGGCCCAGGGCCATCGGCCTGGCTGTGCCCTCCATGCCACCCGGCTCACCAGGGATGGAAAGCGCCAGGCCGGTTCCCTATGAAACGCTGCTCGTCAGGACAGATGGTTCAAGCAGCGTGTTTGCCCGTCACTGAATTTCAACACCTTGTTCCTGCAGGAAACTCCCATGAAAGCTCCTTTCCTCGTTCTTGCCATCTGCCTGGGTGGCGCGTTCTCCAGCCCCGCGATGGCGGCCGATGAGCATGCCCATCACCCGTCCATGCACGGCAAGGCAGCCGCCGCCCAGCCGCTGACCGATGGCCTGGTCAAGAAGGTGGACAAGGCCGCCGGCAAGCTGACCCTGTCGCACGGCGCGCTGCCCAATGGCATGCCGGCGATGACCATGGCCTTCGGCGTCAAGGACGCGGCCTGGCTGGATCTGGTCAAGCCAGGTGACAAGATCCGTTTTGCCGCGGACCAGATCAACGGCGCGATGGTCATCACCCGCCTGGAACGCAACTGACCAGCGGGCGGGCCCTTGCGGCGCCGCCGGAGAGTCCGCCATGAGCACCTCGATGAAATCCCGCACGCATTGGCTGAGGGCCCTCCTGCTGGGAGCGCTCAGTCTGGGCGCCCACGCCCAGGACGCCGGCCTGGGCAGCAGCCTGGAGTCCTTGCTCGAGCACGCGCGTGCCCGCAACCCGGAGTACGCCGCCATGCGCCACGAGGCCGAGGCGGCGGCCGAGCGGGTGGAGCCGGCCGGCGCCTTGCCGGACCCCCGGCTGCGTACCGAGCTGCGCGACATCACCCGCATGGGCGAGCAAAGCCCCACGCTGGCGCCGGGACGGGTGGGCAGCACCCGCTACCTGGTGATGCAGGATGTGCCCTGGCTGGGCAAGCGCGAGCTCAAGCGGGAGATCGCCGAGCTCGAGGCGCGCGACGCCGAGGGGCGCGCCAGCGGTTCTTGGGTCGATCTGGCCACGCGCATCAAGGCGGCCTACGCCCAGCTCCATTACGTGTATCGCAACGAGCAGCTGACCCGCGAGACCCTCGACCTGATGACGCGGCTGGAGAAGACGGCCCAGGTCCGCTACGCCGGCGGCGTGGCGGCACAGCAGGACGTGATCCGCGCCCAGGTGGAGCAGACCGGCATGCGCGGCGAGCTCCTGGGGCTGGAGAACGAGCGGCGCCAGCTGCAGGCCAGGCTCAACACGCTGCTCGCCCGGCCCGGCATCGCGCCGCTGGCCATGCCCGAGCGACTGCGCGTCATGCCGCCGCCGGCCCGGCTCGAACCGGCGGTGCTCGAGGAGCGGGTCCGTGCCCGCAATCCGCTGCTCTTTGCCGAGGAGGCCAGGGTGAATGCTGCCGAGAAGAGCAGGGCGCTGACCTACAAGAACCGCTATCCCGATTTCACGGTGGGCGTCTCGCCGATCCAGTACCAGAGCGCGCTGCGCGAATGGGAGCTGATGGTGGAGCTGAACCTGCCGCTGCAGCAGGGCAGCCGCCGGGCCCAGGAGAGGGAGAGCGAGGCGATGCTGTCCGCGGCCCGCGCAAGACGCGATGCCACCACCCACCAGGTCCTGGGCGAGCTGGCCGAGAACCTGTCGGCCCTCGATGCCGCGCTGCGTAGCGAAACCCTGGCCAGCACCAGCCTGCAGCCCCAGGCCGAGCTGACCTTCAAGGCGGCGCTGGCCGGCTACGAGAATGGGAGGCTCGACTTCGCCACCGTGCTCGACGCCCAGCGGCAGATCCGCCAGGCCCGCCAGACCCGCCTCAAGGCACAGGCCGAAGCCCAGCTTCGCCTCGCCGACATCGAACGCATCCTCGGAGAAGACCTATGAAGACCGGCGCAGGCATTGCCGCTGCCACCCTGGCGCTGACGCTGGCCGCGGGAGGTGGTTACTGGTTTGGCCAGCGGCCCCAGGCCGGCCACGCTGAGGGCGAAGCGGCACAGGGCACCCCGGCAGCAGACAAGCCGCTGTACTACCGCAATCCGATGGGGCTGCCGGATACTTCGCCTGTCCCCAAGAAGGACCCGATGGGGATGGACTACATCCCGGTCTATGCCGGCGAGGCTGAAGAGCCGTCGACTGCCGCCGGTGCAATAAGGATCAGCACCGAGAAGATCCAGAAGCTGGGCGTGCGCACCGAGTCCGCCGAACTGCGCAGCCTCGACCGCAGCCTGCGCGTGGCGGGCCGCGTGGAGATCGACGAGCGACGCAGCTTCACCATCTCGCCCAAGTTCGAGGGCTATGTCGAGCGCCTGCATGTGAATGTGACCGGACAGCCGGTGGCCAAGGGCCAGCCGCTGTTCGAGGCGTATAGCCCGGAGCTGGTGTCGGCGCAGCGGGAGTACATCATCGCGGCGCAGGGCGTCGAAGCACTCAAGGATGCAGGGAGCGAAGCCCAGGCCGGCATGCGGCAGCTGGCCGAATCGAGCCTGTCGCGCCTGCGCAACTGGGACATCCCCGAGGACGAGATCCGCGCCCTGGCCAAGTCGGGCGCAAGCAGGCGGACACTGGGTTTCCGTTCGCCGGTGACCGGCATCGTCATCGAGAAAAAGGCCGTGCAGGGCATGCGCTTCATGCCCGGCGAGGCGCTGTACCAGGTGGCCGACCTGTCCTCGGTGTGGGTACTGGCCGATGTGTTCGAGCAGGACATCGGCCAGATCCGCGTCGGCGCCCCGGCCAGAGTGCGCATCGACGCCTATCCGGACAAGGTCTTCGAGGGACGCGTCAGCTATGTGTATCCCACCCTCAACGCCGAGAACCGCACGGTACCGGTGCGGGTGGATCTGCCCAATCCCGGCCAGTTGCTGAAGCCGTCGATGTTCGCCCAGCTGGAGCTGCCCGTCGGCAGCGGCCGGCAGGTGCTCACGGTGTCCGACTCCGCGCTGATCGACAGCGGCACCCGCCAGATCGTACTGATCGCCCGGGGCGAGGGACGCTTCGAGCCCCGTGAAGTGAGGCCCGGCGCCCGCGGTGCCCGCCACGTGGAGATACTCGACGGCCTGAAGGCAGGCGAGCAGGTCGTGGTGTCGGCCAACTTCCTGCTCGATGCCGAGAGCAACCTCAAGGCGGTGCTCAGCGGGTTTGGAGCCGGGCAGGGCAGCCCGGGCCAGAATCCGGCCACGTCGAAGGTGGCGGGCCACAAGGCGGAGGGAACGGTGGACGGGGTGGATGCCGGAGAAGGCACGGTGACCCTCAGCCACGGCCCGGTGGCGTCGCTCAACTGGCCCGCCATGACCATGGACTTCAAGGTGGCCAACCCTTCATTGCTCAAGACCCTCAAGCCGGGGAGCAAGGTGGGGGTCGAGTTCGTCGAGCGCCAGCCGGGTGAGTGGGTCATCACCGCCGTGACACCGGCCGGCTCCCATACGGGACACTGACAGGACGCCGCCATGCTTGCCAAGCTCATCGACTGGTCGGGCAGGAACCGTTTCCTGGTCCTGCTGGCCACCCTGTTCGTCATCGTGGCGGGCATCTTCGCGGTGTTGCGCACGCCCATCGATGCCTTGCCCGACCTGTCGGACGTGCAGGTCATCGTCTATACCGAGTACCCCGGCCAGGCGCCGCAGGTGGTGGAGGACCAGGTGACCTACCCACTCACCACGGCCATGCTGTCGGTACCCAAATCAAAGGTGGTGCGCGGCTTTTCCTTCTTCGGGGCGTCCTTCGTCTACGTCATCTTCGAGGACGGCACCGACATCTACTGGGCCCGCTCGCGGGTGCTGGAATATCTCAACTTCGCCGCCGGGCGGATGCCCAAGGGTGTCACACCACAGCTTGGGCCGGATGCCACCGGGGTCGGCTGGGTCTACCAGTACGCCCTGATCGCCCGCGACAAGACCCTCGCCGAACTGCGCAGCATCCAGGACTGGTACGTGCGTTACCAGCTGGCCAAGGCCCACGGCGTGGCCGAGGTGGCCTCGGTCGGCGGCTTCGTGCAGACCTACCAGGTCACGGTGGACCCGGTGAAGCTGCGCGCCTACGGCATTCCGCTGATGAAAGTGGCCCAGGTGATCCGCGACTCGAACCGGGATGTGGGCGGCCGTGTGGTGGAGATGGCGGAAACCGAATACATGGTGCGCGGCAAGGGCTATCTGCGCGGCCGCGAGGACATTGAGGCGCTGGTGGTCAAGGCCGGCGGCGGCACGCCAGTGCAGATCCGCGACATTGCGCGGGTCGAGTTGGCACCCGACGAACGGCGCGGCCTGACCGAGCTGAATGGGGAAGGGGAGGTGGTGGCCGGCATCGCCATGGCCCGCTACGGCCAGAACGCGCTGGAGGTGATCCACAACCTGAAGGACAAGATCGCCGAAATCGGCCCCGGCCTGCCAGAGGGCGTGACGGTGCAGACGGTGTATGACCGTTCGGAACTGATCCACCGGGCCATCGAGACCCTCAAGCGCACACTCATCGAGGAGTCGCTGATCGTCGCCCTGGTCTGCGTGGTCTTCCTGCTGCATTTGCGCAGCGCTCTGGTGGCGATCCTGATGCTGCCGGTGGGCGTGCTGATGGCCTTCATCGCCATGCGCCTGCTGGGCATGAACTCCAACCTGATGAGCCTGGGCGGCATCGCCATTGCGATCGGGGCGATGATCGATGCCGCCATCGTGATGATCGAGAACGCCCACAAGCACCTGGAGCGCCTGCCGGAAGGGCATTCCGGCCGGGAGCGCTTCGAGGCCATGCTGAGTGCCTGCAAGGAAGTGGGGCCGGCCCTGTTCTTCTCGCTGCTGATCATCACCGTGTCCTTCCTCCCTGTGTTCACGCTGGAAGGGCAGGAGGGTCGCCTGTTCTCGCCTCTGGCCTATACCAAGACCTTTTCGATGGCCGCTGCGGCCCTGCTGTCGATCAGCCTGGTGCCGGTGCTGATGCTGCTGTTCATCCGGGGCCGCATCCTGCCCGAGGCGAAGAACCCGGTGAATCGCCTCCTCATCTGGGCGTACCGGCCGATCATCGCCTGGGTCATGCGCTGGAAGAAGCTCACCATCGTGCTGGCGGCACTGGCAATGGCGCTGTCGGTGTATCCGGCGTCGCGCCTGGGCTCCGAATTCATGCCGACCCTCAACGAGGGCTCTCTGCTCTACATGCCGGCCTCGCTGCCGGGCATGTCGATGACCAAGGCCGCCGAGCTGATGCAGACCCAGGACAAGATCATCAAGAGCTTTCCCGAGGTGGCCTCGGTGTTCGGCAAGGCCGGCCGCGCCAATACGGCCACCGATCCGGCGCCGCCCGAGATGTTCGAGACGGTGATCAACCTCAAGCCCCAGTCCGAATGGCGGCCGGGCATGACGACCGACGGGCTGATCGCCGAACTGGACAAGGCCCTGCAGTTCCCCGGCGTCGCCAACTCCTGGACGATGCCCATCAAGGCCCGTACCGACATGCTGTCCACCGGCATCCGCACCCCCATCGGAATCAAGGTCTTCGGCAAGGACCTGGACGAGATGGAGAAGCTGGCCAAGCAGATCGAAGCGGTCGTCAAGACCGTGCCGGGCACCACCAGCGCCTTCGCCGAACGCATCACCGGAGGCTTCTACCTCGACATCGAGCCCGACCGGGAGCAACTGGCCCGCTATGGCCTGGCGGTTGGAGAGGTCCAGGACGTGATCGCCAGCGCCCTCGGTGGCGAGATGGTGACCACTACCGTGGAAGGCCGCGAGCGTTATGGGGTGACGGTGCGTTATCCGCGTGAGCTGCGCTCCAATCCGCAGCAGATTGCCCGCGAGGTACTGGTGCCCGTGATGGGTGGGGCGATGGTGCCTCTGGGGCAGCTGGCGAAGGTGAGTGTGACCAAGGGGGCACCCGGCATCCGCACCGAGAACGCCCTGCTGTCGGCCTATATCTACGTGGACATCCGCGACCGGGACATCGGCAGCTACGTGGCCGATGCGAAGAAGGCCGTGGCCGCGCAGATCAAGTTCCCGGCCGGCTACTACATCACCTGGAGCGGCCAGTTCGAGTACATGGAACGGGCCGTCGAAAAGATGAAGGTCGTCATCCCGGTCACCCTGCTCAGCATCTTCGTGTTGCTCTACCTCAACTTCAGGCGTCTCACCGAGACCCTGATCGTGATGCTGTCGGTCCCCTTTGCGCTGGTCGGCGGAGTCTGGCTGATGTGGCTGCTCGGCTACAACCTGTCGGTGGCGGTGGCGGTGGGTTTCATCGCCCTGGCTGGAGTGGCGGCGGAAACCGGGGTGGTGATGCTCATATACCTCGACCATGCTTGGGAAGCGCTCAAGACCCGGTGCCAGGCTGAGGGGCGTGCTCCCCGCGTTGACGACCTTTACGCCGCGGTGATGGAAGGCGCAGTGGAGCGGGTCCGTCCCAAGATGATGACGGTGGTCGCCATCATGGCCGGCCTGCTGCCCATCATGTGGGGCAGCGGAACCGGGTCGGAGGTGATGAGCCGCATCGCGGCGCCGATGGTCGGCGGCATGCTTTCATCGACGGTGCTGACTCTGGCGGTCATCCCGGCGATCTATGCACTGGTCAAGCAGTGGCAGCTCGAAAGGGGCAGGAGGGAGCAGGGCGCCGGGTAGGGGGCGCTGCGCGCCGGCTGGTTCAGCCGGTGGCCCCGAACAGGGCACCGACCCCGGCGGTGGCTGCCATCGCCAGCGCGCCCCAGAAGCCGACCCGCAAGGCGCCAACCAGCGGGCTTGCGCCGCCGGCGCGGGCCGCGATGGCCCCGAGCAGAACCAGGAATACGAGCGAGGCGCCCGATACCCACGGAATCAGGCCCGCAGCCGGCAACACGGCCGTAACGGCCAGGGGCAATGCGGCGCCCACGGAGAAGCTCGCGGCAGATGAAAGGGCGGCCTGTACCGGCCGGGCGCTCAGGGTGTCGGTGATACCCAGTTCGTCGCGGGCATGTGCGCCAAGGGCGTCGTGGGCCATGAGCTGGGTGGCCACCTGCACGGCCAGCGGGTATTCCAGGCCGCGCCCCACGTAGATGGCGGTCAGCTCGCGCAACTCGGCTTCCGGGGATGTCTTGATTTCGATAGTTTCCTGGGCCAGGTCGGCCTGCTCGGTATCGGCCTGGGAATGGACCGAGACATACTCGCCGGCGGCCATCGACATCGCCCCTGCCACCAGTCCGGCTACACCCGTGACAAGGATCTCCCGGGGGCTGACTCCGGCGGCGGCCACGCCGATCACCAGGCTGGCTGTCGAGACAATGCCATCGTTGGCCCCCAGGACGGCGGCCCGCAACCAGCCGATGCGATCAGTGCGGTGGTGTTCCCGGTGGCGATGGCGTGTTGGCATGGAGGTCGTTACCGTAGTAGCCGGCGCCCGGTCTGGCCTTGTGAGGCTTACCGGGAGCCTGAAGGATCTGGCGAGATGCAGATGTGGCGATTGGCCTCCAGCTTGTCGAGCTCGTCAGGGAGATCGATGAAGCGCTCCTGGATTTCCAGGAAACGGCCGCGCAGATCCAGGAAGGCATCCAGGATGTCCGGATCGAAATGGCTGTCGCGACCGCGGATCATGATCTCGATGGTCTCCGGGACCGGAATGGGGTCTTTATAGACGCGCCGTGAAATCAGAGCGTCATATACATCCGCCACCGCCATGAGGCGACCCGAAAGAGGAATCGCGTCGCCCGCAAGCCCGAGGGGATAGCCGCTGCCATCCCATTTTTCCTGGTGAGACAAGGCGATTTCCTTGGCCACCTCCAGCACCGGCACCCGCTCGCCGACCCGCATCATGGTTCTTTCGATGGCGTCGTGACCGATGGTGGTATGGGTCTTCATGATCGTCATCTCCTCGTCGGTGAGGCGGCCGGGCTTCATGAGGATGCGGTCGGGTATGCCGACCTTGCCGATGTCGTGAAGGGGGGCCGCCTTGAAGAGGAGGTCGATCATCTCGTCGTTGAGTTGTGCCGCAAAACGTGGATGCGTCCTGAGCTGTTCGGCGAGGGCGCGCACATAGTGCTGGGTTCGCAGGATGTGGTTGCCGGTTTCGTTGTCGCGGGCCTCGGCGATGGACGCCAGCGAAATCATGATGGTTTCCTGGGCAACCCGGGCTTCCTCTGCACGCCTGCGGCTTTCCTCGGTGCGGCGCTGGACTTCGGCCTCCAGGAAGGCGTTGCGATCACGCAGAAAGTTCGCCACCTCCTTCAGGCGCAGGTGGTTGCGCACGCGCGCCGACAGGATGGGGGGACTGACGGGTTTGGTGATGTAGTCCACGGCACCGAGGACCAAGCCCTGGGCTTCGTCGGCGGGGTCGTTGAGGGCCGTCAGGAAAATGATCGGGATGTCGCCGGTCGCGTGATCGGCCTTGAGTTGCCGGCACACTTCAAATCCGTCCGGGTCGGGCATCCGGACATCGAGCAGGATGAGATCCGGAGCAGGCGTCTGTCGCGCGATGGTCAGCCCGCGATTACCGTTGGCGGCGACCTTGACCCGATATTCGCCGGACAGCAACTCGTCGATCAACAGCAGGTTTTGAGGCGAGTCGTCGATGACCAGTACCACAGGACGGGATTCTTCATTCTCATGCATCTCAAACCTGTCTTTCCTGGTGTCTGCGCAGGGTTTCCAGTGCCTGATCAAAATCGAACTGCTGAAGATGCCCGGCCAGGGCCTGGTAGCCGACGGATCCCAGCATCTCCTCGAGGAGAGTCCGATGCGCGTCGAAGACAGCCAGAGCCTTGGCGTCGTCGTTTTCGATCAGCGACAACAATTCTGCAATCACGCTACCGGCATTCTCCACCGGGCGGGAGGTTTCCGTTTGGGTTGGAAAGGCTGAATAGATCCCGTTGACGGCCAAAATGAGCACTTCTGTAATCCTTGACACCATCTCGGTCTGAGTCGCGGTGGAAGCACCGTCGGCAACGGCCTTTTCGAGCTCTGCGGCGGCGGCGCGCACCTGCTCGGCACCGACCTGGCCAGCACTGCCTTTCAGCGTATGCGCAAGGCGCTGCACACCAGGCAGGTCACGGGCGTCGAGTGCGGCCTGCAGCTGTAGCGGCACTTCCGCGCTGTGCTCGGCAAACAGGCGCAGATAGCGCGCATAGCGGCTGTCCGACCCCATCAGCCGGCTGCGTCCGGCCTTCAGGTCGATGCCTTCGATGTAGGGCGGAAACACCGTGCTCTCGTCCTCTTCCGGTGCCGGGGGGGCTGCGGCCAACTCCCGGGCGGCCACAACGGCCTGCGGCGACAGGTTCGCCGCGAGGGTGCGGAACAGCATCGCGGGTTCGATGGGTTTGGCAATGAAGTCGGTCATGCCGGCCTTCAGATAGCGGTACCTGTCCTCCTGCATCACGTTGGCCGTCATGGCAATGATCGGCAGCTCCCGTGTCCTGGGGGCCGCGCGCAGCAGGCGGGTGGCGGTGATCCCGTCCATCACCGGCATCTGGATATCCATCAGCACCATGTCGTAGTCGCGCTGGGCGGCCATCTCGACCGCTTGGGCGCCGTTCTCGGCCAGGTCGACGATCAGGCCCGCATCCGCCAGCATCTCGGTGGCGACCTGCTGGTTGAGGCGGTTGTCCTCGACCAGCAGGATCCGGCGTCCCGGATAGCGCGGCAGCTGCGCCGGCGCAGCCCCCGGGAGCCGGCCGCCATCTACGGGGGCTTCGCTTCCCAGCACGCGGTTGAGCACCTGGAGCAGCGCGGTTTCCAGGATGGGCTTGAACAACGTAGCGTCGAGATGCATCTCTTCGGCAGCATGCAACACCTCATCCTGGCCATGAGCCGTGAGCAGGACCAGCGCCGGCGCGGGATTGAGCCCCATCAGCCGGATCTTGCGGGCGGTGGTGAGGCCATCCATCCCTGGCATGGCCCAATCGATGAGAACCGCCGAAAAGGTATCGGTGTGGCCCATGGAGGCCTCGAGGAGCTGCAAGGCCTCATCGGCTGATGCCGCGACCTCGGGGCGCATTTCGAGCTGGCTCAGTGCCTCGAGTATCGAGTTGCGGGCCGCCGCGTTGTCATCCACCACCAGGACGCGGGATTGCCGCAGGGCCGGGTCGAGGCCCGGGCCGGGGCTGGCGGTTACGGCCAGCGACAGCCTGGCGGTGAACCAGAAGCTCGAGCCTTGGCCCGGTGTGCTTTCGACGCCGACACGCCCCCCCATCATTTCGGCCAGCCGCTTGCTGATCACCAGGCCAAGGCCCGATCCACCGTATTTGCGGGTGGTGAAGGTGCTGGCCTGCTCGAAGCTGCCGAATAGACGGGTGATCTGCTCAGGCTCCAGGCCGATGCCGCTGTCGGTAACCGTGAAGCGCAGGACGAGCTGTTCCGCATCCTGATGATCAAGAGCCACCCGTACCCGGACTTCGCCGTGCTCAGTGAACTTGACGGCGTTGTTGCCATAATTGACCAGGATCTGGCTGAGCCTCAGGGGGTCGCCGCAAAGCTGGCGGGGCACCTCCGGAGCGATCTCGAAAATGAGCTCAAGGCCTTTCTGGGCGGCTTTGTCTCCCACCAGGTTGGCCATGTGGTCTAGCACGCCATCCAGCTCGAAGTCGGTGGATTCGAGTGTCTGCTTGCCGGATTCGATCTTGGACAGGTCGAGAATGTTGTTGATGATCCCCAGCAGGTGATCCCCAGCCTGGCGGATCTTCAGGGCGTAGTCCTCCTGGCGCGCCGTCAGGGTGGTGCGCAACATCAGGTGACACATGCCGCATACGGCATTGATGGGGGTGCGGATCTCGTGGCTCATGTCGGCCAGGAATTCCGACTTGGTCCTCATCGCGGCTTCGGCCTGTTCCTTGGCGTCCTCCAGAGCCGCTTCGGTGGCCTTCTGCTGCGTCACATCCTGCAGCGAGCCGGTGATGCGGGGCTGTCCGTTGGCGTCGGTGGCCAGAACGGCCAGGGCGTCCAGCCAGATCCGGCCGTTGTCGACCGGCCGCCGGAAGGGGAAGGTCATGTGCGACTCCTGCCGCTTGCCGGTGTAGAGCTCACGGATCAGGGATTCAAAACGCCGTGCATCGGTGGGGCTGAGCGCGGCGATGCCGTCGATGAGCTGGTCGAGGCGATGCTGCGCGGCCGGGGCCAGCCCGAGGAGCTTCTCCAGGCGGGGGCTCGAGGCGATGTGCGGCCCTTCATCGCCCCAGTCGAGCATCCAGTGGGCGCTGCCGGTGAGGTCCAGCACCTGCTCTGCGGCCGCGCGGGCCTGTTGCAACTGGTGGGTGCGCTCTTCCACGTGATGCTCGAGATCCGTGTTGAGGCGGCGCACCTCGGCCTCTGCGGCTTGACGCTTCCGGATGTCGTCTTCAAGACTGGCGATCGAATGGCAGAGGCTGTCCTGCATCTTGTTGAGGCCGGTCACCAGCAGATCCAGTTCGTCGTCGGGCCCCCTCCGTGACCCGCGGTCGAGCTGCAGATGCTCCCGCAGATTGCTCCGGCTCAATGCCACCACGAATTGCGAGGTCATGCGCAGGTGACGCATGACCTGTCTCTCGATGATCAGCAGCAGGAAGCCGGCGATGCAGCAGACCAGCACGAGGTTGGAAACCAGACCGCGGCTGACTGTCTCCAGCGCACGCCGGCGGGCCGCGGTATCGTCGATGCCGATGACCAGCTTGCCGATCTCCTCGGTACGCGCCGTTCCGGCGGCCGCGGGCCAGGTGTGGAGGAGGGGCAGGTCACGGATCACGAGGGTGTCGCTGGATTCGCCCTTCGACAGCATCCTGCTGCGCCCGTCATGAACCGCCACATAAACGACGTCCGGCTGACGGGCAATGCCATCCACGAAAAGCTGCAGGGCGTCGAGGTTGTAATTCCAGACCGCATTGGCAATCGGCGGCAGGGAGGAGTCGGCCAGCAGTCCGAACCAGTGCTCAAGGTCTGCCCGGTCCCGGCGCTGGGTCCGGCCGTAATCTGCGGCGGTGAGCAACAGGGACACCAGAATTGCAAAAATGAAAGTCGCACCAGCCAATCGTTTGCTCAGCCGGGTACTCTTGGTGGGAACGACGACTGACGATATGGGCATTGAGCGTATCCGGCCTCGTGGTGCGATCTATGCTGCAGGGCGACGGGCAGAGCGCCACCATCTGCAAGTTGAAGGAAGTCAGGCCCGAAAGGCAGGCGCCCATTCGACCCGTCTGTACTGATCCTATACTAGCCCAGCAGGCGTGGCTAAGTGATTTGCCGCACATGGCGCTCAAGCTTTCCGTGAATCGTTCGCTAATTCCCAGGCCCCCCTTGGAACCGGATACATGACAAAGACAGTAAAGAAGACGGATCGATTCGAGAAACTCACGCTCCTGCTGGTGGAGCCTTCTGCGCTGCAGCGCCGGATCATTGTTGGTGAATGCGCCGAGATCGGGGCCTCCAATGTCGACGTGGTTGGCAGCCTGGCCGATGCACTGGACTGGTTGCAGGGCTGTCGCGCCGATGTGGTCGTCTCGGCTCTTTATCTGCCTGACGGCACTGGCACCGAGCTGGTCGAAAGGATGAGGCAGGATCCACGCTGGATGGATGTGCCCTTCATCCTGATCTCGAGCGAAACCCGACCCCAGGCCCTTGAGCCGGTACGCCAGTCCGGTGCCTGCGGCATCCTGCCCAAGCCTTTCAGTGCCTCCCAGCTGGCCATGGCCTTGTCCCGCACCCTGGAGATGCCGGAGTCCCTGGACATGGAGGATGTCGACCTGGAGTCCCTGCGCGTCCTGCTCGTGGACGACAGTCCCAATTCCCGCCGCTTCATCCGGCGGGTGCTGGAAAACCTGGGTCTCCGCAATTTCATAGAGGCCGACAATGGAAAAGAGGCTGTGGTGATGCTGGCGGAAACTCTGGTGGATCTGATCATCACCGACTACAACATGCCCGAGATGGACGGGCGGGAGTTCGTCGAATACGTGCGCACCCGCAGCTGGCAACAGACCGTGCCCATCCTCATGGTGACCAGCGAATCCAACATGAGCCGGCTTGCCGCGGTGGAGGAGGCCGGCGTGTCGGGAATCTGCGACAAGCCCTTCGATACCACGGTATTGCAGCAACTGCTGGCGGGCATTCTGCAGCAGCGGGAGGAGTAAGCCGGAAGTGTTGCCCATGCGGTTTGCCGAAGCGCTATCCGATACTTTTCGGCATTCCCACATTGCCGCGGCTCGCCTTCGACCTGGCAAATGGAGATCCGGCAGCTGGCGGCACCGGCTCATTGCTGTCTTTCTCGCCGCCGGCCTGGTTGGCAGCCCGGATGGCGGCCTGGTCGGAATGGCGCGCGCCGAAACGCTGATCGTCTATGGCAGCGACCGTTTCCCGCCGATCTCCCACCTGGAGGAAGGTAAGCCCGAGGGGATCTTTCCGAGGATACTGCAGCGCCTGCAGGCTGAAACCGGTGATACCTATGACATCCGTCTCGTCCCGTGGGCTCGGGTGATCCGCATGGCAAGCGCCGGCGAGGGGGCTGCGGCAAATATTTCCTGGAATTCGGAGCGTGCGGAACGCTTCGACTATTCGGTGCCGCTGTATGTGTCCGACGTCGTGCTGGTGGTCAGGAAGGGGCATGAGTTTCCCTTCGAAAGCCTGCCGGACCTCAAGGGTAAGCTCATTGGCCTGGGTTTGGGTTCTTCCTATGGTGACGCCGTGGATGAGGCCATCGCCAAAGGGGTCTTCGCCGTTGACCGGGACGCGGATCAACAAAGCCGCATGCTCAAGCTCCTGGCCGGTCGGGTGGACGCCGTATTCGTCGGCAGTGGCCGTGAAGGGGTACGTTACATGCTGGAGGCGGAACCGGAGCTCAAGGGCCGGATCGACCAGTTCGCGATCCTGCCCAAGGCCGTACGCAGCGATCCCCTGCACATCGTTTATCTGAAGAGTGCCGGCAAGAAAGCGGCCATCGAACGACTCAACAAGGCCTTTCTGCGCTTGAAGGCGCGAGGCACCTTCAACGACATCATGATCAGGCCCTGACTGCCTCAAGCAGCTCGCGCACCGCCTGCACGCGTGCCTTCAGGTCGGGGACCATCAACTTGCGCACCAGCTTGTCGGGGCCCGCCATGCGGATGCTGCGATCCTTCTGGATCAGCATGATGACCTTGACCGGGTCGATCGGTGCATTCGGACCGAACTGCACCGTGATCTGGCTTTCGGAGGCATCCATCTTGGCCACTCCATAGGGCTTCACCAGCATGCGCAGGCGGTGCGTCTCCAGCAGGCTGCGGGTCTGCGGCGGCAGCTCGCCGAAGCGGTCGATCAGTTCTTCCTGCAGGGCCCGCAGTTCGTCTTCGCCGTCGCAGTTGGCCAGGCGCTTGTAGATGGTCAGGCGTTCCTGCACATCGCTGCAGTAATCACTGGGCAGCAGCGCCGGGGCGTGCAGGTTGATCTCGGAAACCACCTCCAGGGGTTGGCTGAGGTCCGGCTCCTTGCCCTGCTGCAGGTCGCGCACGGCGCGCTTGAGCATCTCGGTGTACAGGCTCACCCCGACCTGCTGGATCTCGCCGGACTGGTTCTCGCCGAGTACCTCGCCAGCCCCGCGGATCTCCAGATCCTGCATCGCCAGGTAGAAGCCTGAGCCCAGCTCTTCCATCATGGTGATGGCCTCCAGGCGTTTCTGGGCCTGGGCGGTGGGCTTGGCGTTGGCGTCGGTGAGCAGGTAGGCGTAGGCCTGGTGGTGCGAGCGGCCGACCCGCCCGCGCAACTGGTGCAGCTGGGCCAGGCCGAAGCGGTCGGCCCGGTTGATGATGATGGTGTTGGCGGTCGGGATGTTGATGCCCGTCTCGATGATGGTGGTACACAGCAGAAGGTTGGCCTTCTGGGTGGTGAAGTCGCGCATCACCCGCTCCAGCTCCCGCTCGGGCAGCTGGCCGTGGCCGATCACGATACGTGCCTCGGGCAGCAGCTCCTCGAGGGACTCACGCACGTTCTCGATGGTGTCCACCTCGTTGTGCAGGAAGTACACCTGCCCACCGCGCTTGAACTCGCGCAGCACGGCCTCGCGCACAATGCCCTTGCTGTGGGCTTGCACGAAAGTCTTGATGGCCAGTCTCTTTTGCGGTGCGGTGGCGATCACCGAGAACTCGCGCAGGCCCTCGAGGGCCAGGCCCAGGGTGCGGGGAATCGGCGTGGCGGTCAGGGTGAGGATGTCAACCTCGCTGCGCAAGGCCTTGAGGGCTTCCTTCTGGCGCACCCCGAAGCGGTGCTCCTCGTCGATGATGACCAGGCCCAGGCGCTTGAAGGTGACGTCCTTCTGCAGCAGCCGGTGGGTGCCGATCAGGATGTCCACCTTGCCCTCACCGAGCTGCTGGATGGCCTCGGCCTGCTCCTTGGCGCTCTTGAAGCGGGACAACTCGGCGACCTTGATCGGCCAGTCGGCGAAGCGGTCGGCGAAGGTCTGGTAATGCTGCTCGGCCAGCAGGGTGGTGGGGCACAGGACGACCACCTGCTTGCCGTCCGCCACGGCGATGAAGGCGGCGCGCAGGGCGACTTCGGTCTTGCCGAAGCCCACGTCGCCGCAGACCAGGCGGTCCATCGGCCTGCCGGACTTCATGTCGGCGATCACCGCTTCGATGGCGGCCAGCTGGTCGGGAGTTTCCTCGAAGCCGAAGCCGTCGGCAAAGGCCTCCAGGTCGTGTTGCTTGAAGTCGAACTTGTGGCCCTTGCGGGCGGCACGCTGGGCATACAGGGCGAGCAGTTCGGCGGCGGTGTCGCGGACCTGCTGGGCGGCCTTCTTCTTGGCCTTTTCCCACTGGCCGGAACCCAGGGTGTGCAGGTGCACGGCCTCCGGATCGGCGCCGGCGTAGCGCGTGATCACGTGCAGCTGGGACACCGGCACGTAGAGCTTGTCGCCGTTGGCGTATTCCAGGTGCAGGAACTCGGTCTGGCCTTCGCCGAGGTCCATGTGCACCAGCCCCATGTAGCGGCCGATGCCGTGGCTGGAGTGGACCACCGGATCGCCCGCCTTGAGCTCGGACAGGTCCTTCAGCCAGCCTTCCACCGTCGCCGCCTTGCGGCTGTCGCGGCGTGTACGGGTGCGTGCGGTGGCGGCGTAGAGTTCGGACTCGGTGACCACCGCCAGGCCGGCCTCTTCGAGCACGAAGCCATTGGCCAGGGGGCCGGTGCCGAGGGCCAGGCGTGCGGTGCCGGCCAGGAAGGCGTCGAAATTGCCGCTGGCCTCGGGCTTGAGGCTGTAATCGGCAAAGAACTCGGCGATCGTCTGCTGGCGGCCGGCGGATTCGGCCAGCACCAGGACGCGCCCCGGAAAGCTGGCACAGAAAGCCTTGAAGCGGTGCAGCGGATCACTGGCCTTGCGCTCCACCGAGATGTCGGGGAGGGCGGTGGCCGGGCCGCCGCTGTCACCTGCGGGCAGGGCCAGGCGTATGCGCTCCTTGAGGGCCACGAAAAAGCTCTCTTCCGACAGGAAGAGCTGTTCCGGCGGCAGGATGGGGCGCGTCTTGTTGCCACCGAGCAGCTTGTGGCGGCTGCGCGCATCCTTCGAGAAGGCCTCGATGGCGCCCGGCACGTCCCGGTGCAGCAGGATGGGGGCGCTTTCCGGCAGATAGTCGAAGAGGGTGGCCGTCTCGTCGAAGAAGAGGGGCAGGTAGTACTCGATACCGGATGGCGCGATGCCGTTGGAGACGTCCTTGTAGACCATGCAACGCGACGGGTCGCCTTCGAAGGCTTCGCGGAAACGGCCACGGAAGCGGGTGCGGCCCTTTTCGTCCATGGGGAATTCCCGGGCCGGCAACAGGCGCACCTCCTTGACCGGAAAGACCGTGCGCTGGGTGTCCGGGTCGAAGGTCTTGATGCTCTCGACCTCCTCGTCGAACAGGTCGATGCGGTAGGGCAGGGCGGCGCCCATCGGGAAGAGGTCCACCAGGCCCCCGCGCACGCTGTATTCACCGGGGGTCATGACCTGGGTGACGTGGGCATAGCCCGCCACCGTCATCTGGTTGCGCAGGCGCTCCACATCGAGCTTTTCGCCTTGCTTCAGGAAGAAGGTGTAGGCCGCCAGGAAGGCCGGCGGGGCCAGGCGGTACAGGGCGGTGGAGGCGGGCACCAGGGCAATGTCGGCCTCGCCGCGGCTGATCGCGTAGAGGGTGGACAGGCGCTCGGAGATGAGGTCCTGGTGGGGCGAGAAGCTGTCGTAGGGCAGGGTTTCCCAGTCTGGCAGGAGGTGGGTGCGCAGGCCGGGCGCCAGCCAGGCGATTTCATCGGACAAACGCTGGGCGTCGAGCGGATTGGCCGTGATGACCACCAGCATCCTCCCCTTGCCGGCCAGGCGGGCGATCGCCAGGGCATCGGCAGAGCCGGCGAGAGCGGGCAGGTCGAGGCGCTGCCCAGGCTTGGTCCGGGCGAAGGCGTCAAGGGCAGGGAGAAGGCTGCTGAAGCTGGGAGAGGCGGACATGCGGCTGCGTGAAACAGGATGCGAAGGACGGGATTATAGGCGCAGCCCGGTTCAGGGCCGGGCGATCTGGAAAGTCTCGGTGACCCGGTCGGTTTCCTGGCCGACCTCGTCCCAGGTGGACTCGGTGACGTGGGTCCAGCCATGCCGGCTGCGGCGGATCACCGTGGAGCAGCGGGTGCCGTAGCCGGGCGCGCGGATGAAGGCGCTGGAGAGCATGCGCTCCCAGGCCAGGCTCACCCCGGTGCGTGGCAGGCTCTCGTCGGGGGCCGGTCGGTCGTCGCGCAGGAGTTCGCGCAGCGGGGTGTCGTCGGGCAGGGCGGTAAGCGCCCGCGACAGGCGGGACTTGCCGGCGACGGCCTTGGGCCAGGGCGTATCGAGCAGGTCGTTGGACAAGGCGTAGAGCCCCGGCTCGAGCAGGTGCGAGACGCCGCTGACGCTCTCGTGGACACCCAGGCTGTCACCGTCGGAGAGCATCAGGTTGAAACCGTTGTAGCGCCGCCCCTCCTGCTGCAGGCGCGCCAGGGCTGCGGCCGTGGTCTCGGTGCTCCTCAGGAAACTGGCGACCAGATCACCCCGCGACGGGGTGCCCGCCCGCTGCCGGCTCGGATCGCGAAAGTTCGTCAGGCCGGCGAAACGCCCCGAACGGCTGAGTCCGAGCCAGGTTCCGCCGGCCTCCAGGTCGCGGCCGGCAAAGATCTCGGGCTGTTCCTTCCACCACGCGGCGGCGGCTGCCGGCCGGGCAAAGAACTCGTCCCGGTTGGCAGCGATCACCAGCGGAAAATCCGGATGCGCCTGCCAGGCGACGAGGATCAGGCACATGGGACGAAGCGTTCACTGTGGCGGCGCCCGCCCTCGTCAAGGAAACGATCAAGGCCATGGCGCTCCACGGCCTGCTCGAGCGCGGCATCGAAGGCCACCGGATCGGCCACGTTCTCGTAGATCTCCATCCACGTCCAGGGGTCGTCGGCCTTGCGCAGAAAGCGCCCGCTGACGCCCGTGCGGTGGCGGAGATCGTCCTGGAGGTTGTAGAGCGCATGGGCCAGATCGGCTTCCATGCCGATCCGGACCGGGTAATAGATGTAATAGTGGGACAGGGGCAAGGGCGGGGACTCAGGCCAGTGCGTAGGGCAGGGGCAGGAAGCTCACGGACGGCCCTTGCGGCGATGCCAGGTGCACCTCGGTGGAGTCAGCGCTGGAGGTCTGCAGCACGATCAGCGCTTCAAAGCCGCTGCCCGGCGCCGGGGCAGCCATCACCACCTTGCCGGCGGATTGCTCGCCAAATTCGGGCGAGAACACATCAGTGCCGGGGGCCGGGGCTTCCGCCACGTCGACATGCACGCGGAACATGCGCTTCTTGAGCTTGCCCAGGTAGTGGGTGCGAGCAACGATCTCCTGGCCGGGGTAGCAGCCCTTGTTGAAACTGACCCCGCCGATCAGGTCGAAGTTGAGCATCTGGGCGACGAACTCTTCCTGGATCGGCTGGGTGATGCTGGGTTGCCCTTGCACGATGTCGGCCCACTGCCAGGCCGCCGTGCCGGCCGGGACGGCGCCGCTGGCAACGAACTTGTCCCACAGGCCGAGGGCCTCGGAAAGGGGCGCCGAGACGATGAAGCGGGCGCCTTCGAGGCGCACCACCGTGGCCACACCGGAGGCCGTGGCCCTGGGCGTTCCGGGAATGTGCAGGCCGGCGGCCTCGAGAGCAGCGCCAGCCTGGGGGCCGGCAAGGCCGATCAGCACGCAGTCGCCGCTGTCGTCCATCAGGCGCACCTTGGAGCGCAGGACGTACATGGACAGCTTCTTGAGCATGGCCGCATGGATGTCCGCCGACAGGGTCAGCAGGTAGTCGCCACCTTCCCGCCACAGCACGATGCTGGCGAGCATGCGGCCCTTGGCGGTGTTGAAGCTGGTCAGCTGGGCTTCGTTGGAGCCGAGCTTCTTCACGTCATTGGAAAACAGGTTGTGCAGAAACACCGCCGCGTCCTCGCCGGTGGCGCGGATCGTACCCAGGTGCTGCAGCGGTACTACGACCGTTCCCTGGGATGCGAGCACAACGTCCTGCCGGGCATCGTCATTGAACTGAACGGAGAAATCGGTGAACCGGGCGCCCTTGGCGCCGAGGTGGGATTGCCATGTAGCGTTCATCAGTTTGGGGTCCTGTCGCAAAAACGAGTCTCAAAGCGGTTTGCGCTATTATAGGGGCGTCGCCGCACGGGGGCCGACCTGCTCAGTCAAAGCAAGAACCAAGCCCTCAGTTTTTGCTGGATCTTCCTCCTTTCCTCGTTCCTTCGTTCTTCCCGAAAGCCTCAAGTTCCCCGATGAAGCGCCTGTTTTTTCGTCTGTGTGTAATGGTGCTCATGGCGACCGTGCTCACCGCGGGGGGATTGGCGTGGTTCGCACAAACTCCGGTTGGTTTACGCCAAAGCCCACTCGACTTTACGGTCGAGCCCGGCTCGTCGATGCGCCAGGTGGCGCGCCAGCTGGTCGACGCGGGGATCGACGTCGAGCCCTTCCTGCTGGTCACTTTGTCGCGCCTGACCCGCCAGGCCAACGCCATCAAGGCCGGCAGCTACCAGATCGAAAAGGGTGTGACTTCGCTCCAGCTTCTCGACAAACTCAGCCGCGGCGACACGACCCAGCGTGATGTGGCCCTGATCGAAGGATGGAGCTTCCGCCAGTTTCGCGCCGCCCTGGACCGTCACCCCGACCTGCGGCATGACAGCGCCGGCCTGAGCGACGCCCAGGTGCTGGAGCGCATCGGCGCCGCGGCACGCCACCCGGAAGGGCTGTTCTTCCCCGACACCTACCTGTTTGCCCGCCAGTCCAGCGACCTGGACGTGCTGCGCCGGGCCTATCGCAACCAGCAGCGGGTCCTGCAGCGGGAATGGGAGAAAAGGGCCGGCGGGCTGCCCTACAAGGATCCCTACGAAGCCCTGATCATGGCCTCCATCGTCGAAAAGGAGACCGGACTGGCGGCCGACAGGCCGCTGGTGGCATCCGTCTTCGTGAACCGCTTGCGCGCCGGCATGCTGCTGCAGACCGACCCTACGGTCATCTACGGGCTGGGGACGGCCTTCGACGGCAACCTGCGCAAGCGCGACCTGCTCGCCGACTCGGCCTACAACACCTATCTGCGCATGGGGCTGCCGCCCACGCCGATCTCCATGCCGGGGGTTGCCGCCATGCGGGCTGCGCTCAATCCGCAGGCCACCGACTATCTCTACTTTGTGGCGCGGGGTGATGGCTCCAGCGCCTTCTCCCGTTCCCTGGACGAACATAACCGGGCCGTTGCCCGCTACATCCGGAAACCGTCGCCGTGAAATCCCGCTTCATCACCTTTGAAGGCATCGATGGCGCCGGCAAGAGCAGCCAGATCGCCGCCGCCGTCGCCCTCATCGAATCCCGCGGCCTGAGCGTCGTGCAGACCCGCGAGCCTGGCGGCACGCCGCTCGCCGAAAAACTCCGGGCCCTGCTGCTGCATGACGCGATGCACCTGGAAACCGAGGCGATGCTGATGTTCGCCGCGCGCCGCGAACACCTGGCGGCGGTGATCGAGCCCGCGCTGGCTGGCGGCAGGTGGGTCGTGTCCGACCGCTTCACCGATGCCACCTACGCCTACCAGGTGGGAGGCCGGGGGCTGGACGAGGCGCGCTTTGCGGCACTCGAGCAGTGGGTTCATCCCCACCTGCAACCCGACCTGACCCTGCTCTTCGATCTTGATCCCATCGAGGCCGCCCGCCGCCTGGCCGGCACGGGCGACGCGCCGGACCGCTTCGAGCGCGAACAGGCCGACTTTTTCGAGCGCGTCCGCAACGCCTACCTGCGCCGTGCCGCAGCCGACCCGGCGCGGATCAAGATCATCGACGCGGCCCAGACTCCGGAAGCCATCCGCCGCGAGGTGGAGGGCATCGTCCTGGAGACCTGCTTCCAATGATCTTCGAGTGGCAATCCGGGCTGTGGCAGCGGGTCCTCGACAACGCGGGCCGCATGCCGCATGCACTGCTTTTTGCGGGGCCGGCCGGTGGCGGCAAGCGGCTGTTCGCCGAGGCGCTTGCCGCCCGCATCCTGTGCAGTCAGCCGGGGGACGGCGGCCATGCCTGCGGCACCTGCGAGGACTGCCTGTGGCGGCTCGCCGGCAATCACCCGGACCTCATCCGGGTGATTCCGGAGGCCGACCAGGAGGAGCGGGGCGAGAGTCCCGGTGACAAGGCCGAAGGCGGCAAGGCAGCCAGCCGGCAGATCGTGATCGACCAGATCCGCGACCTGCAGCAGGCCCTCACCACCGGCGGCCATCGTGGCGGGCAACGCGTCGTCATCGTGGATCCGGCCGAAGCGATGAACCCCTTCACCGCCAACGCGCTGCTCAAGCTGCTCGAGGAGCCCACCACCAACGCCCAGTTCCTGCTCATCTCGTCGTCGCCGAAGAGACTCTTGCCGACCATCCGCAGCCGCTGCCAGACCTGGACCTTTCCCCGCCCGCCGGCGGAGCAGGCACGACGCTGGCTGGAGGCGCGCAAGCAGCCCGAGGCCGAGGCACTGCTGGCCTTCTGCGGCGGCATGCCGCTGGCGGCGGCGGAGATGGCCGAAGGGGGCGCCGGCGCCGCCCGCGCGCGCTTCATCAGCGACATCTCGAAGCTCCCGGACAAGCCACCGATGCGTCTCGCCGGTGAGTGGGAAGCCTGGCTGAAATCCAAGGAATCCGTTGCCGCGGGGTTCGACCTGCCGACCCTGGTGAGCTGGATGCAACGCTGGGTGGCCGACCTGTCCGCCCTGCGCCTGGGCGGCACGCTGCGCTTCTTCCCGGACTGCCAGGACACCCTTGCCCGGCTCGCGGCGCGGATGTCCTTGGACACGGCCCTCGGCTGTTACAATGAAATCACCCAGTCGCGGCGGGTGGCGCAACACCCCTTGAACCCCCGGCTATTTCTTGAGGACATGCTGTTGCGGTATGCCCGGAACCTTCAGGCAGCTGCAACTGCGGTGCGCAAATGAACGAACCGACAACAAGAAGACCCGTGGCGGCACGCCCCAGCGTCCTGTCCCTCAACATCACCTCGAAGTCGGCCCTCTACGCGGCCTACATGCCCTTCATCCGCAACGGCGGCCTCTTCGTGCCGACGACCCGTGGCTACAAGCTCGGCGACGAGATCTTCATGCTGCTGCAGATCATGGACGACCCCACCAAGCACCCGGTGGCGGGCACTGTCGCGTGGATCACGCCGGCCGGCGCGCAAGGCAACAAGACGCAGGGGATCGGCGTGCAGTTCGGTGGCGACGAGGCGGGGCAGGTGCTCCGCAACCGCATCGAACAGATCCTCGCCGGTCACCTCGGCTCCGCACGTCCCACCCACACCATCTGATTTCCAGCAATGCTCGTTGATTCCCACTGCCACCTCGACTTTCCCGACCTGATCGCCGACGAGGACACCATGCTGGCCAACATGGCCGAAAAAGGCGTCACCCACGCCCTGTGTGTCAGCGTGAAGCTGGAGACCCTGGCTGGCGTGATCGGCCTGGCCGAACGTCATGCCAACCTGTTCGCCTCGGTAGGCGTGCACCCGGACAATGCCGAAGTGGAAGAGCCCGATGAAGCGCGCCTGCTCGAACTGGCCGCTCATCCCAAAGTGATCGCCATCGGCGAGACCGGGCTCGACTACTACTGGCACAAGGACGCCCCCGAGTGGCAGCGCGAACGCTTCCGTACCCATATCCGCGCCGCCCGGCGCTGCAACAAGCCGCTGATCATCCATACCCGCGACTCCGCGGCCGACACCCTGCGCCTGATGAGGGAGGAGGGAGCTGATCAGCCGGGTGGCGTCATGCACTGCTTCACCGAGAGCCGGGAGGTCGCCGAGCAGGCCCTCGACCTGGGCTTCTACATATCGTTTTCGGGCATCGTCAGCTTCAAGAACGCAGAATCCCTGCGCGAGGTTGCGCGCTTCGTCCCCCTGGACAGACTGCTGGTGGAGACCGATGCGCCCTATCTGGCGCCCATGCCCTTCCGGGGCAAGACCAACCAGCCGGCTTACGTACGCCATGTAGCGGAGGCTGTGGCCAATGCCCGTGGTGCGAATCTGCCGACCATCGCAGAGGCCACCACGAACAACTTCTTCCGCCTATTCAAGGACGCCAGACCGTCATGAACTCACCCCGTCTTCGCCTCCGCCACCTGCTGGCAGCCCTGATGGCGCTGCAGCTGTCCCTGCCCGTCAGGGCCGACACCCTCGACGATCTTCTGAACGCCGCCAAGCTGGGCGATGCGAGAGAGGTCTCCCGCCAGGTTGCCAAGGGCATGGATGCCAACTCCACTGACGAGAACGGCAACAGCCTCCTGATCCTGGCCGCCCGGGAAGATCAGCCGAAGGTGGTGGCA
This sequence comes from Zoogloea dura, assembly GCF_012927165.1. Taxonomy (GTDB): domain Bacteria; phylum Pseudomonadota; class Gammaproteobacteria; order Burkholderiales; family Rhodocyclaceae; genus Zoogloea; species Zoogloea dura. The sequence goes on along the minus strand of NZ_JABBGA010000001.1, from coordinate 271,176 downwards.
GAGCTGCTCCGCCAGCGCGGCATCAAACTCAATTCACGCAATGCCGCGGGTGACAGCGCCCTGATGCTGGCCAGCCTGAAGGGGCATACCGAAGTGGCCAGCCTGCTGCTCGGAGCGGGGGCAGATTTCAGCCACGATGGCTGGAACCCCTTGCTCTACGCCGCCTTCGAAGGCCGCCTGGCCATCGTCGAGCTGCTCCTCGCCAAGGGCGCCAACCCGAACACCAAGGCCCCCAACCAGGCCACGCCGCTGATGTTTGCCGCACGCAACGGCCACGAGGAGGTCGTGGCCCGTCTGCTCAGGGCGGGGGCTGACCTCGACACCTTGAATGACCAGAAGGAGAGCGCCGAGAGCTGGGCCATCAAGAACCGCAACACCGACATCGCGGGCCTGATCCAGGCCGAGCGCAAGGCCAGGGCCACCCAAGGGCGCTGACCGGCAGCGCGGCAGGCGAAGGCCTGCTTCCGCCGGGAAGCGAGCCGCCAGCCTGCATCAGAAGTGACGCCCCAGACGCCAGGGCAGTGACGGCGCCACTCGACGGAGGACACCAACCCCTACCAGGGCAAGCAGGGCGGGAACCACGGCCTGCGCGCCCTGGCCGCCTGCCAGCAGAACGCCAACCACCAGACCACTCACCATGAGGATGCGACAAATCAGGGTTTCCATGCTGGACTCCTTCCAGATAACCGGTTGAGGCGCCTTACATTTCTTGCGCCAGATGATCGGGGCTTTCCTGCCTGCCTGGGATCAGGAAACACCGTAACTGTGATTATATACAGTAACCCATGAGAGGCAAGGCCTCTTGCGTACCAGGTGCATCCTGCGGCTAAACTGCGGGCATGAATCCGCCAAACCCCAGCCCCGCGCAGCCTCCCGTTATTCCCGTCCGCCCTCTCGATGAGGTCCTCATTCCCGCCGGACTTGACGGCAGCCTTGGCGAGAATCGTGCCGACCCCGCCCGGCTGCAGATCTCGGCCAGAACCGATGCGGAGGCAATCCGCTGCTTCCTCACCGAGTACGACCGCTCCCCCGGCACCTACCGGATCTATCAACGGGAGTGCGAACGCCTGCTGCTCTGGTCATTGATCGACTGTGGCAAACCCCTGTCCAGTCTGAATCGCCAGGATTTCGAGGGCTACCTGAACTTCCTTGCCGACCCCCAACCCGCGAGCCTGTGGTGTGGCGCCAAGGTCGAGCGGGTCTCGGAGCGCTGGCGGCCATTTGTGGGACCGCTCAGCGAGAGCGCCGTGCTGACGGCGATGGCCGCTATCAACTCCCTGATGCGCTATCTCGTCGATGCGGGCTATCTGATGGGTAACCCGCTGGGACTGATCCGGCAGCGCCGCCGCAAGATGTCCGCCGAAGCGGCCGGCCCCCTGCGCGCCGTCGCCTCGACGGATGAGGTCGAGAAGATCGAGCGCTTCCTGGATGAACAGATGTGGCAGGCAGTGACCAGCGCAATCGAAGCCATGCCGCGGGATGCAGAGCGCGGCAAGGACGAGTACGAGCGCGCCCGATTTCTCGCCGCCACCCTGTACATGCTGGCCCCCCGCGCCGGCGAGCTCGAAAGTCACCGCATGAACAGCTTCCGCGAGGAGCGTGGGCGCTGGTGGTGGCATGTGGTGGGGAAGGGGGGTAAGAAGGCCAAGGTCCCGGTGGCCGACGACATGCTGCAGGCGCTCATCCGCTACCGGAAACATCTCGGGCTAAGCGCAGTGCCCCGTCGTGACGACACCACGCCGATCTTGGTCTCGGTAAAGGACGGCAGTCCGATCACCGCCCGGCGCCTGAACCAAGTCCTCAAGAAGATCTTCCATGCCGCGGCAGAGCTGCTGCCGCCGGACGCCGAGCACAAGAAGGAAAAGCTGCGTGCCGCCTCGGCGCACTGGGGCCGTCATACGGGCATCACAGCCAAGCTCGACAGTGGCATCGACGAGCGCTTCGTACAGAAGGACGCCCGCCACACGGACGCCCGCACGACCCAGCGCTACATCCACGAAGAGGAAGAGCGCTGGCATGATGAATCCCAGAAGCAGCGCCTGCCCTGGGCAGGAAGCAAGCCAGGCTAACGGCCTCGGGGCAACAACAGCCTGCGCGGGATTCGGGTGGCCCTTACCGTTGCAAATTAAACGTTATACGAACGTACACGTATGTTATTTTTCGGATGTGAATTTTGATGTCATCGCGCAACCGAGGAATGTTCCATGGCTCGCAGTAGTAGCGTCGCATTCGAAGCGGTAGAGCAGATCTGTTTCCAGCTGCTCTCCGCCGGCGAGAACCCATCTTTCAACTTGGTCTACGCAGAGCTCGGCAACAAGGGCTCCAGCGAGATCGTCCAGCGCTACATCGATCAGTGGCGGCGTGAGACGGGGGCCGCGTTCTTCCGGCAGCGGAGCGTTCCCGGCATGCCCGACGAGCTCGTCTCGTCCGCGGACACCCTGATGAGCAAGGTCTGGTCACTGTCCCTGCAGCATGCCGAGCAACTCTTCGCCAGCCAGAGGGAGGCGCTCGAACGGGAGCAGAAGCTCATTGAGAGCCGGCTGGCCGATGCGCTGGAACAAATTGCCAGGATGGAAGCGGAGGCAGGCGCCACAGCCACCAGAATAGAGGTGCTGGATGCCGCGGTGCAGAGCCGTGACATCACCATCAACGACCTGCGCAACCAGGCCCTGGAATTCCTGCGTCAGCGCGAAGGGCTGGAGACCCGGGTCAAGCTCCTGGAGGATGCCGCCGAGCAGCGCGAACAGAAGTTCGCGGCAGAATCAGAACGCCTGACCCGCCTGCTGCAGAGCGACCGCGACCGTTACAGCGCGGCGATCAAGGAAGAGCAGGAGCGCAGCGCCATCGACCGCGACATGCTCCTGAAGCAGATCGACCAGGTGCGCCAGGAGAAGCTGGGGGAAATCACCACGATGCGCCAGCAGCTCGCCAATCGGGAAGACCGGGAGGCCCGCCTGCGCGAGCAGACCGAGGAAGCCAAGGCGGCCCTGCGGGAGGCCGTATCACGCTCCCGCCAGACCGAAACCTCCCTGGCTGCGGCCGAAGGACGGATTGAGCGGCTGCAGGCCCAGCTCAAGGTGGCCAGTGAGGCGGCTCACGGCAAGGAGTCGGCCGTCGCCGCCGCCGAAGCGCGGGCCAGGGCGGTGGAAGAGGTTCGCCTGGCCGAGACGGTCAGGGCCCAGAAGGCCGAGGCATCCTTGGCGGAAGCACTGGCCGAGCTGGCGCAATTCAGGAAGAAGCCCATCTAGTTCCCGGATATGCTTTTGCCTCAAATGACAAAAAAATGCCCGGATCAAAAGACCCGGGCTTAATCCACACCAAAGGAGGAGGGTGGAGGAGACGTAACCATAGTACAAGCTGATTGCCTCCACCTGGTTCGATAGTTCTTATGGCCGCATAACGAAAACCGCAGGTCAGCCGTGCCAGCAAGACAGGCTGGCACCATCACAGCCCGAAGAAGTCGCGGATCCGCTTACTGAGGGCTGCGGACTGGTTGCGATGGCCGACCAGGTCGTCGAGCTTCGACTGGGTGTATTCCCGCTCCAGCGTCTGGAAATGCGCGAGATGTTGTTCCAGGAGGCCAGAAATACCTTCCGCCAGCTCGGGGCGAGCCCGGATGACCTTTTCGAAACCAGCCTTGTCGAGCCTGTAGGCCTCCACGTCGGTCAGCGCAACCACCGTGGCGCGGCGCGGTTCGCCAGTCATCAGGCCGAGCTCTCCAAAGACACTGCCAAGGTGTTCCTTGTCCATGCAGTGCGCGGCACCACCATCCGGCGGCTGCCACCAAGCCTCGGCCTCGCCGCTGACGATGATGTACAGCCAATGTGCCACGGCACCTTGCTGGGTCATGATGTCGCCCTTGGCAAAAGGCGAATTGATGAGGTGTCGGGCGAGCTCGAGCTTCTCCTCATCCGACAGCTTCGCAAAAAGATCGATCCTCGCAATGGCATCGAGGCGCCGCTGCAATTCCCTGGCATTCACGTCCTTGCGATGCCTCTTGCCCTGCTGCACCAGATGCACGATCCGATCCGAAAGGGCCAGGCGTATCCCCGCACGCTGGAGCGAGGCGAGGATATGGCGGCGGATATCGGAATCGGTGACAGCGTCGGGCCCCGGGTCGATCAGCCAATAGCGCAGCTCGTAGGTCACGTAGCCGGCACCAAAACTGGTCAGCAGGCATTGGGGGGCAGGGAGGAGGCTGACATTAGGAATGGTGGCAGCCTGAATATCATGCAGGACCGTATCAATCACCCTGGAGGGCGGGATGCTCAGATCCACGTTGAAACTGATGCTGCGCCTCTGCCGGGTCGGCTGCGATTTGTGATCGCATATCACGGCGTAGCGGTTGCGCATCAGCTGGCTGTTGGGAACGACCATTTTTGCGCCGTTGCGCATCAGGATGGTCGTGTAGCGCCACTGTATGTCGGTGACCTGGCCAGCCAGATTCTCCATTTCGATCCAGTCCCCGATCTCCAGGGAATTGTCCATCTGCAGGGCCAGGCCGCCGAGCAGGTTGCCCAGGGTTTCCTGCATGGAGATGGCCAGCACCGCCGTCACGATGGCCGAGGTTGCAAACAGGGCGGTGAACTCCACGCCAGCCAGGTTGAGACGGACGAAGCCCCACAGGACATAGCCGGCAATCACCAGAATATCCACGAGAATGCCCGAGACCCTCACACGCAGGCGGGCCAGCACGATCTCAGACAGAGCCAGGCCCAGGTAGCGGATGACGGCGAGCCCTTCGCCGAAGACCGCCAACTCCCGTATCCAGCGCAGCAGGCGTGGCTGCAACATCCCGTCGAGGAGTCCCGCGAGCAGATCTCCCAGCAGGCAGATCGCGAAAAAGACGGCGGTATTGGTGAGTGAGCGACGCAGGGTCGAAAGACGCCGGAAAAGGACAAGCGCAGAGAGCGCCATCGCCAACAGGGCAAACGGCGCCTCTGCACTCAGGAAGGGAATGTGCATGATGGGTCTCCTGCGTTGCCGTTTCGGTGCCGGACACCGGCGGGCGCCCGGCACCGAAACGCGGCATTATTCCATCGCGAGGAGTGGCTGAACCCCGATGCCTGGCCAAGAGACACAAGATTTCGATCTTGTGAAATCGGGGAGGGAAAGAGGTGCTTCCGACAGGTATTTCATACTTCTGAAAACAGTAATTTTCAGAAGTGTTGAATGGTGGAAAAGGGGGTTGCTGGCAGCCGGGTCTGTGCCCTCAGCCCGCCCGACGGCCTGCAGCCGCTTTCTGACGCAACCACCAGGCGCCGAGGACGCTGCGCGGAAAACGTTGCGCCACCGCCTCCAGCACCATGTTGCCGGTGGCCAGCATCAGGAACACGTAGATCAGGTCGGCCCACCAGGTGTCCAGATGGATCAAGCCGAGCATCACCGCCAGCTGAAACGCCGAAAAGGCCGCGCCCTTGAGCTGGCACGCCCAGGCTCGCTGCTCCTGCGTGGCAAGCCTGACGGACATTGCCCACCAGGTCGGCAGCACTACCAGCAAGGCCAATCCATTCATCACCATCTCTCGTCACATACGCCGAAACGGACTGCTTCGCGGCTTCCTGGCTGGCGCAGCCTGAAACCCCGCCGGGTCGAATCCGGTGCGCTGCGCGTGGAGCTCTGCACCATCGATGCGCTCTGCCAGGCTTTCGATGTCGCGCGCCGACACGCCAACCCGGGCAAAGTGCGCCTGCCACGTGTTGACAACGGCAATCACGCCCTCCACCTCGGCCGCGGCCTCTGCAGGCAGCAGGCCGAAGGCCTCGCACTGCGACATCGCGTTCCCGAGCGTCGAATCCCGACCGTAAGTGCCACAGATGAACTCCTGGTAGCCCTGCCCCGAGTTGGTTGGCAGGACGTCATAGGCCGGCGCCAGCTTCAGGCGGCCATGCTCGAAGGGATGAGCGACCAACAGGGAGTGGTTTTTTTCGTGGTCATCGGTGTTGTCCACCAGGATGTTGAACACCATCCGGCGGAAAAGCTCACGCGCATCCCGCTGGTGGGTGTCGTCCTGGGTGATTCCCACGCGGCGCAGAATCCGCGCCAGCCCGGGGTAGCCCATTTCGGGCTCTGCGCCGGACGGTGTGCCGGCACGGATGGCCGTGCCCGCCGAGATGCTGTGAATGCGCCGCCCCTCCTCGCGGTCGAAGCGGCGTACCGCAAGCGCATTGGCGTCAGCGAGGTGGATGACCCGCGTCTCGGCAACGCTGATGCCGGCGCGCCCGGCCAGCGTCATCGTGGCATGCTCGATAAGCGGTGTATCGACGGGCTCATGGTTGAAGAACTTGATGACCCACTGCTCGCCATTGATATCGATGAGCGCCTTGGGCTTTGCGCCACCGAGCGGACTGCCGCCACCGGCAATGATCTTTGCCTCCAGCGCGTTGAGGGGCTCCGAAGCTTCGATCTTGGCCACCACCTCGCTGAGCTGTTGCGCGTCCTCCAGCCGGGGCAAGGCCCCCCCTGCCCTCGGGCTGTAGCTTATCGGTGAGGTGGATACGCCGAGGGCACCGAAGCGGTCGTCGCCCGCGTAGTAGAGGTACTCCATCAGGGAGAGGCGCCGGGGCTTGTCCACGAAGCGGATGACCTTCTCGCCCCAGCGGTCCGGCCGGGCATCATCGACCGCACCAACCGCACGTTGTGAATCAGCCGACAAGCGTCCCGGCGGAAGGAATTCGGTATCGATCAGGGGCAGGTCCTCGCTCAGCGCAAACCCGCTGTCCAGCCACGCCCTGGCGTAGTGCAGCGAGACGCCCTTGCCGGCCGAAACCAGTTTCAGGGCGCCGACGTAGCGTGGGGTGGCCGGGTCGGCAAGAAACCAGAGGTGCAGGTCGTCCAGGCGCATCTCAGCCCTTTTTCGCCCGGATGCGTGCTTCCGCAGAGGCCTGCGCGCGTGCGCGCCCAAGCTCAACCGCTTCGCGGACCTCCAGCTCGATGGCGCCCTGGTCGTGCTCGGGCGCCGCGAGATTGCCCAGTTCGCCGTCGCGCTGGATGAGCCAGAGTGCGGTCGCGATGATACCGATCCCCACGGCCGGGTCACCGGCTTCGAGCCGCTGCAGCGTGGGCACCGAAACCCCCATGCGCTTCGCCCAGGTCTTCAATGATTCCTTGCGACGCAAGCGGGCCACCGCCAGGTCGGCACCAAGCTTTTCGATGGCGGCAGCAGTTGCCGGCGGAAGCTGCAAGAGAGCACGGGCGGTTTTAGGCATACATATAGATATTATCTAAACAGCCAATTTCGTCAATATCTATATGCATAATAAAGCACGCCGGGTTTTCAATCGCCCGACGACTGTACGTTAAAAAGCCCGCGGAATCGCGGGCTTGCATGCAGGCGTCTGCCGGCTGGCACCTGGCGTGCCAGATACCGACTCACTCCCACTCGATCGTCGCCGGCGGCTTGCCGCTGATGTCGTACACCACCCGGTTGATACCGCGCACTTCATTGATGATCCGGTTGCTCACCTTGCCCAGCAGGCTGTGGGGCAGCTCGGCCCAGTGGGCGGTCATGAAGTCCTGGGTCTGCACGGCGCGCAGGGCCACCACGTATTCGTAGGTGCGGCCGTCGCCCATCACGCCCACGCTCTTCACCGGCAGGAAGACGGCAAAGGCCTGGCTGGTCTTGTCGTACCAGTCGGCGGCGCGCAGCTCGTCGATGAAGATGGCGTCGGCGCGGCGCAGCAGGTCGGCGTAGTCCTTCTTCACCTCGCCGAGGATGCGCACACCCAGGCCGGGGCCCGGGAAGGGGTGGCGATAGACCATCTCATGAGGCAGGCCGAGAGCGACACCCAGTTCGCGGACTTCGTCCTTGAACAGCTCACGCAGGGGCTCGAGCAGCTTGAGGTTGAGGGTGTCCGGCAGGCCGCCCACGTTGTGGTGGCTCTTGATGGCGTGGGCCTTGCCGGTCTTGGCGCCGGCGGATTCGATCACGTCCGGATAGATGGTGCCCTGGGCCAGCCACTTGGCGTTGGGCAGCTTGGCGGCTTCGGCCTGGAAGACCTCGACGAACTCGCGGCCGATGATCTTGCGCTTGGCTTCCGGGTCGGACACGCCCTTCAGGTGGCCCATGAACTGCTCGGTGGCATCCACGTGGATGACCTTGACGCCCAGGTTGCGGGCGAACATCTGCATGACCATCTCGCCCTCGTTGAGGCGCAGCAGGCCGTTGTCCACGAACACGCAGGTCAGCTGGCTGCCGATGGCCTTGTGCAGCAGGGCCGCGACCACCGACGAATCGACACCGCCGGACAGGCCGAGGATCACCTCATCGCTGCCCACCTGGGCGCGGACCTTCTCGATGGCTTCGTTCACGTAGTCGGGCATGTTCCAGTCGTGCTGGCAGCCGCAGATCTCGTGCACGAAGCGGGCGATCATTTCCTTGCCCTTGATGGTGTGGGTCACCTCGGGGTGGAACTGCACCGCGTAGAACTTGCGCGCCTCGTCGGCCATGGCGGCCAGCGGCGTGGATTCGTTGGAGGCGATGACCTTGAAGCCCGGCGGCAGCTCGGTGACCTTGTCACCGTGGCTCATCCATACATCGAGCAGGCCGTGGCCTTCGTCGTTGGTCCGGTCCTGGATGCTGCGGAACAGCTCGGAGTGGCCGCGGGCGCGGATCTCGGCGTAGCCGAACTCCCGCTTGCCGGAGCTCTCCACCTTGCCGCCGAGCTGGGAGGCCATGGTCTGCATGCCATAGCAGATGCCGAAGACCGGCACGCCGATCTCGAACACTGCCATGGGCGCCTTGACCTCACCCGCCTCGTAAACCGAGTTGGGGCCGCCGGACAGGATGATCCCCTCGGGCGCAAAGTTGCGGATGAACTCATCCGACACGTCGTACGGGTGGATTTCGCAGTACACCTGCTGCTCACGCACACGGCGGGCGATGAGCTGGGTGACCTGGGAGCCGAAATCGAGGATCAGGATTTTCTTGTGCACGGCGGAGTCCGTAGGGTAAAAACGGGAAGGCCGGCATTATAGCGTCAGGGGAGCATCGGCGCCCTATCGGAACAATCCCGCCCCAATGAGGCGTTCCTCAATTGGGCCCATTCGGTAGAAGAGGACATCTTGCATTCAATGCGCATCACAGGGCTGACCGCCCTTTCAACAGCCGTCATTTCCCTTGGAACTGCCTTTGCACAACAGGCGCCAGACAATGCCATCAGGAATGCCGACGGGACCCGGACCATCCCGCAATCCCGGCAATTACCCGAAGCTAACGAGCGGCACTCCCGGTGGTGCAAGAACCACGGAGGTGTCGACATCACGAACGACGGCAATCTCACTCTCGAATCGAATACCATCGACGCAGTTGTTTGCATGCGCACAGATGGGTCACCAGGCGAAACCGGGGCCTTCATCCCGAAAGGGAATACGGAGGGAGTCATCGCACCTGACGCAAACCTGGAGAAGGCACCGGCCTTCACCTCCGATACGACCAAGCTCGGCCCTGGGAATTGAGGGCTGGTAAGATGCTGACCCGCCTGCCGCAGCTTTGCCTCGCCCGCGTCGGATGTCATGTCCGCACAAGTTTCCGGATGGCATGAATCAGGCGGGACTTTACACAGACCGAGCCGGTGTAGCTTTTTGCTCACCACCAGGAAAACCTATACCAGACCGGCAGGTTCAGGCCAGTGTCGCCTAGCTTTGACATCAACAACAGAAACAACGTGAATCAGCCGAATCCCAGCGCCAGCGCGCCATCCCGAGCAAGATCCTCCGGAAATACTGCGTTCTCGGAGGACGAGATCCTCCGCCACACCCCGATGATGCAGCAGTGCATGACTCAGTATTGACGCGGGTTTCAAGGCATCGATTTTAAAACCTACACCAAAAGCTACACCCCTCACGGAGTACGAGTCACTTCCTCGGACCGGGCATCTTAGATAGACTGTATTTTTTTACAGCACCTCTACCATGTTCGTCCGAGTCCGTCGCACCCGTGCCGCGGGACGCAAGATCCCTGATCATGAGGCCAGCCGGCCCGAGCATCAGTTCGTAGGCTACCTTTGCACCAACGGATCCGAGTTCCGGTTGTGGGCAAGCGGGAGCATGGTCTGGCCCCCGATCATGGTCCTGTACGATGGCCGCGTTCTCTCGATTCAGGCGTCTGACTTCTATGTGCGGGGCTACGAGGACCACAACGGCGCTGGGGTGCTTCAAGAGTGGGTCTGCCATGTGCTCACGCCCGAGGATTTTCAGCGGCTGTCAGGCCTGCCGATTTCGCACGGGATGTAGCATGATGGCGCATGTGCGCGAACTACCGACCTTCAAGCCGGGAAGCCCTTGCCGCATTCCCGCTGCCTCCTCCTGACTTCACCTATGGAGAGGCCTATCCTGGGTCGCTCGTCCCCATCGTCACAAACTTCGCCCCGCGCATCTGGGTGCCGGCCTGCTTCGGGCTGATTCCTGGCTGGGCCAAGGACACAAAGATCGCCCGCAGCACCTACAACGCCAGGTCGGAGACAGTCGCCGAGAAGCCGTCCTTTCGGCATGCCTGGCAACGGGGGCAGCTCTGCATCATCCCCGCCGACGCCATCTTCGAGCCCTGCTACGAAACCGGGAAGGCCGTGCGATGGCGGATTGAGCGGGAGGACGGCAAGCCAATGGGCCTGGCCGGCCTGTGGGAGCGCAAGCTGGCCGACGATGGCCCATCCTCCTGGTCCATGACTATGCTCACCATCAACGCCGACAACGATCCTGTGTTCCGACGCTTCCACAAGCCGGAGGATGAGAAGCGGTCGGTGGTGATACTGCCGGATGACGCTTGGGGTGACTGGCTGCGGTGCAAGTCAGATCGCGATGCGGCGGGGATTCTGGCGGAACGCGCCTCAGCTGAGCTCGTGACGCATGCCGACCCACGATAACGGTGCATGAGGCTGGAGGGCTGCACCCTTCGAGGCGTACTCCAACAGGCAGGCCTGCTCTATCCACAAAATCTGTGGGTAACTCCTTGAACAACGCGCTACAGGCCGTGTCCTGACCGGGATAGCGACGCCTGCCCAGAAAACAGGCGCCCTCCCCTCAGTTTCTCGATATGCCGCAAGGCCTTCGCCTCGGGCCAGAAGACTACGCGAAGGGCGACCACGGCCGAGGGCGGTACATCTCGCCCTTGCTCGTACCTGGCGCCGCCAGACTGCGACACCCCAATCGCCCCCCAGAAGACCGTCTGCGTCAGGCCCAGTGCAGTCCGCTGCGCCGCAAGATCACGCCCGGCACTCCACTTCTCGATTGAGAACGCCGCGACGGCCGATCGCTGCAGATCGTTGAACGGGTCCCGAAGCTCGCCGACCACGGCAAGCAGCTCAACCTCCGGCACGTAGGCAAGCCGCAGGAGAATCTGAACGGGGTTCGGGATCGAATGGCCGCTCTCGTAACGGCTCCCCGTACTCTGCAGGACGCCAACGCGGCCCCAAAATTCGCTTTGGGAAAGCCCGAGGTGGATTCGATGCGCCCAGATCGCTCGTCCTGAGTCTGCGCCGTCCCGCGGTACCAGGAAGGCAGCTGCATCGTCCTGGGCAAGCTCTTGCTCTTGCAGGTGAGGCTCTGCCTCAAGCAGCTCGGTGTCCTCGTGGGAGTACGCAGGGGAGCAGCAGCACAGGATCCTGAGCTGGCCAGCCTCGCTGGCTTCGATGCAGTGCGGGGTGCCCGGCAGGATCAGAACGGTGTCACCAACTTCAACCGGGAAGGTTCTTCCATCCAGGGTCATCATCCCTTCCCCCTCGGTCACGTGGTAGAGCTCCTCCGTGACATCGTGCCGGTGGAGCACCGTGCGAGTACCCGCCGGCACGATGGCCTCTGCGAGACTCTGAGCCTTGTTTCTGTGCGTTCCCGGGTGCATCAGCTCCCGGATGATGCTTTGATCCTTGGTGACATAGGGCTTCACCGCCGCATAGGACTGCACCAGGGAACTTGAAGATCGCCTCTTGCGAGAGATGGACATGGTTACCTCGATTGATCGTTCGGCAAACTATCTGCAGGCGCTCTTCAGGACCGCGGGGTCCGTCACGAACGGATTGCCCGTCCCCTGCCACCGGACAATGCGCTGATCCCGCGTGCGCTCCCAGTCGTCGACAGGGTAGGTTCTCGCCCAGGCGCACATCAGCTTCTTGTCTTTCGCGCTCAGGGCCAGCTTGTAGGTCTGGGACATGTAGAGGGTGATGCGCGCCAGGCGGCCCCGCACTTCCGGCCGGGGCTGAACGCTTTTCGCTTTGAAGTCCACCACCGTGGCGCAGGAACCATACATTGGCGACGGCTCGCGGGAGAGCGTGCCATAGGCGAAGTTGTTCCGGTCGCCGTTGATCTCCCCGATCGCCGGCACCAGGTTGTTCAGGTCTCCCTCGGCCAACTGGAACACGGGATCGTTCTCCGTGCAGTCCTTTCGGCCACCGGCCTGCCAGCACTGCCGCTGGTGGCCGATCACCCAGGCCGGCACGACATGCTCCCACTCGATGCGGCCCGCGCGGATCGCATTTTTCCGGGGTTTGGCATCACACGACGAAAGGTGCACCACGGTGCCGATGTACTTGCAGCCGCAGTAGATGTCCTCCTCCAGGCCGGCAAAGACGGCCGGCAGCACCTTCTTGGCGTTGGCGAAGTTGCGGGGGCCGACCTCATGCTTGCTGTTGACCTGGGCGGCCACCGACGCCGCAGGCTGGGCGACAGGCTGCTGGTGGGGAGCGGATCGCTCCGAAACGATAGCTGGGCTGGGGTGAAACGTGCTGCAGCCGGCAAGGGTGCCGGCAACGATCAGGATGACAAGGCGCATCGCCGATATTCTAACGGCGTACCCGCCCGTAGAATCATCGGAATTTGCAACGGATTCTTAGCGCCCCAGCAGCACCGCCCTGCACGATGAGTACGCCGCGCTCATCGTCTCAACCTCGGCGATCACTTCTCCAAGGCTTCGAGCAGTCGCCTCTGGAAGTACCCAGATGGCCGGCTCGGCGTCTCCAGCACCAGGCGCGGCGGTGCAGGCAGCGTCACCTGGGGCGGTTCCACCACCCGGCCCACCGGCGCGGGACTCGGCGACGACGCGCACCCGGATAGGCCGATTGCGCAGCTCGCCAGCCAGGCGGGCAATCTCGCTCGTTGCAGCTTCATCCTTCTTCTCCTGGTCGGCGGCCAGCCGGTCGAGGGCAGCCTGCTTCGCATCGCGCTCCGCGGTGCGCTGGGCCAGCAGGGCGCCGGCCTCTTCGTTCTGGATCTTGATGGCCGAGGACTGGGCCTCGAGGGTCTGCTCCGTGGCGATCAGCCGATCCCGGTACGAGCACGACGTGAATCCCAGGGCGATGCAGGCCAGGGCCAGCGCAAGGATCGCCTGGATCATGTCCTGGCCCACCGGAAGTGATTGCGGGCGTAGACCACCCAGAGGGCCACGTTCATGGGCAGCAGCCCCCAGGCACCGGCGGCCAGGATCCAGATCAGCCAAAGGGCCTGCCCTACGAGTCCGACCAACCAGGCGCGCGGATGCTTGTTCCCAGCGAGCAACGTCATCCAGATCGTGATGGCCGAGAGCAGAAACGGCAGATATCCGATGATGGCTTCCTTCATGCTGGCCCCCGATCAAGGCACAGCTCCCGCTCAGCCAGGCGCCGGTTGTGCAGGCCCTGCACATACACGCCCTGGGCGTAGCTCCAGTTCGGCGCCCCGTCCGGCTTGTAGGCCAGCAGGTTGCAGCCCTCCCCCACCCGGCCGGCGTTGATGTAGCGCACGGCCGAGGAACTGCAGGCACCATCCTTGCCCACATTGACCGCGAACATGGTCAGCCCGATCAGGCGGCCCGGAGTCAACTGGTTCCAGTCCGTGCAGCCCAGCACGGCATAGCCGTACTCCAGCAGGGTGGCCTTGTTCACCTCCCGGCATTCGTCGCTCGTCAGCCGGGTGCCGACCTTGGCCTGCCAGTCTGTGCGGCCCGCGCAGTAGGTGGGGATGCCGCCGGCCAGCTTGTCCGCGTACACCCGCAGGACGTTGCCCTCCAGGCGCTCCAGCGTCACGTAAGCCAGCGGGCTGGTCAGAGCTGCGACCAGCGCCGCAGGGATGACCTTCTTTCGCAGGCCGAAGCCCGAGGGGGCCGGCCCGGCTTCAGTCGCCGTCACCATGATCTCCCCCTCCCCTGCGATCGACGTCGACGCCCAGCGCAATGTGGCGCCTGTCCCACTCCGCCCGCTCAAGCTCGAGCTGGTAGTGCTTCGATTTCCAGTACCAGGAGATGGCCCAGTTGCCGAGCAGGCCGATGATGGACACGAAGACGCCGATGGCCATGGCCCATTCCTGGACGGTCAGGCCGCCGATGATGGTCACGGCGGCCCCGCCCTGGGTCATGAAGGTTGTCACCCGCTCGCCGGCTGCAAGCGTGCCGTCGGTGACCTGATGCGATGCGCTCATGTGCGCCCCCGAGAATGTCTGTGGGGCGAACTGTGCTGGACTGGCTTGAAACGAAGCCAACCCTAGGGATGTTCAGAGTGAGGGTGCCTGAGATCAACCACGTCGCAGCCCATACCCACGAACCACACTAGCAGCCACGAGTCAACCGGATCTTGACATTCACCGGGGATGGTGATATATTATTGATATCGGTCTGCACAAAAAACCAGTGCTGCCCGACAAATCTCAGTATCTGAGAGTAACTTTATTTAACTGTCAATTAAATCAATTATCTAATATATAAAAATAGCGAATATATCGACTTATCAAAATATTAAATTATCAAATAAATTATTAGGTGTACATATTATGCAAGTAACAGCCGCTAAATCAGCTGATGGGTTTCTCTTGCGTTTGCGCAAGCAAGACACTCCGACAGGAGTTAGCGCCTCAACTATTGAGGCACTGATCAATTTGACCGGCTTAAGCAAGACCGAAGTAGCCCACTTGGCTCTACGTCAGATGGCAGAGCGTTATCTGCCAAAGTACGAAAGAGACGAAGGGGCGTTAACAACAGATCACCTCCGTGCAATTCGTAGTCTCAGCTCAGCAACGAACGTTCCGGAGGAGGCATTCACAGAAAGGCTTTTTTAATGGTAGACAGCTCGTCCAATCAACAACAGGTTTCTCAAAACTTCAACCCTCTGCCTGCTCCGGGAGACATTCTCTGGTGCCGCTTTCCCGAGGCGGTCTCAACTCCCGGGCCCAAAAGCAGGCCCGCACTAGTAGTTGCAGTGGCACCTGAATACCACTCGGTAACAGTGGCGTACGGCACGTCTCAAAAAACAACCAAGATTTACCCCACCGAATTCCTCATGGATCCAAAGGACAAAGGATTTCCTGAAAGCGGGTTGTTTTTTAGAACAAAATTTGACATGAAGAACAGAGTGAAACTCCCCTTCAACGATGAATGGTTCGATGTGGCCCCAGGCGGCACTCCTACATCGCCACCGCCGAAGATGGGAGTAATGCACCCCAGCTACCATCGGGCAGCTAAAGCGGCCAATGACGCCTGCTAACTGACCTAGAAGGCCTGCAGACGGAAGGAGCGCGCCTTCCGTCTGCAACGCAAACCAAGAGGGCTTAATCAGCACTCATTCAAATTTCAACGCCCTCTTAAGGCTTGCTGCTCCCGTTGAAGCAAGTCGCAGAGTTCTCATAATAGTGCGAGGCGCCTGTAGGGAAAAAGCGGCTATCTGTCACTCGATCCAGTAGCCCATAACGCTCGATTAATGGTTTAAGGCGTTGTTGCCCAATGGGCGAAAGACCGTAGTAGAAGAGAACCACCCTCTCGTTCATCGACAGGGTCGCCCTCAGAATTTCGGAGTATCCACCCTTTTCATCATTGGGGATCTTGCTGTCGATGAATTTGGCGATTTGTTCCAATGTTAAAAGGTAGTGGCTTATATCATCGCCGAATTCAGATCTAAATTTATCGAATAGACTTGGGAACACCTCCGCCAAACAAGAGGCATCAACCTGATTCTGTTCGTTATGAAGCCGAGAGGCATACGTGCGAAAACAAGCGCGGCCCGTTGCCAGTGGGGCAACATGACTACCCGAAAAGACCTGCAGTGCATCGACATGAGATCCCAGTAGTCTTAATAAGCTAAAGAACGTCCCCTCGAGCTCCTGCCTTCGCATCGTTTCATTCTGAATCTCCATCTGCTCGCGCTGCTCCGCTAACTCCTGCCTCGTCTCCCTAAGCTCCTTACGCTGCAGAAATACGGTGTAGAACAGAGTAGCCAGCGCGAGCCCAGAGAACAAAGCGTTCACGGCGCCGAACATATCGCCGAAGGTTCCGCGATCATCCTTTTGGTCGCCGGCTCCGACGTTTATCCAGAAGGCCGAGACCGCCCATAGAACAATGACAACAACGATGCTAGCCCCCCAAATCCACAGGCTCACGCCATCATTGTCTGAACGGTTTTCCTGGTCATCATTTTTCATGCCGCAATTATGCCTGATGGCTCATCGACGGGTAGATCATGCGGCCGCCACCTGCAACAGGAGGCCCAGCTCCACCAGGTGCGCCTCCAAGGCTTCGTCCCGAGTTGTAACCACGATCCGCGCCGCCGCGCAGAACATCTCCACGTCGGCCAGGCTGGGCGGCTCTATTTCCTCCCAGCGCTGCGCGTAGTCCTGGGCCACGACAGTGTGCAGCGCTTGCGGGTTGGCGATCAGGTACGGCGCCTGGCCCGCGAAGGCTTCAGTGCAGAGGGCCGAGGTGAGCGCGTACTCGGCGCTTGCCGAGTCGGTGGCGCGGAGGATGTCGAAGGACGAGTCGCCGCCAACATCCGGATCCAGGGCCCGCCAGATCGCGTTTGTCGTAGAAACTAGGGCGACAGGTACGGCGCAGGTGCCACGGTGGGTGTAATCAGACATGAGGTTCCCCCACGAGAAACGCCGCAAATCGTTCGATCGCGCGACGGTCGGCGTCGGGCATCACATTCGCAGACCAGCACAACAGGGCGATGGTGGCCTTCGCGAACCCTGAAACAGCGGTTCGCTGCGCGGCCCCAACAGTGATCTTGTTGCTGGTGAGAGTGCCAGGCCGCGCGAAAGTGACATCGACAGCGACAGTGCCGTGATCCCGGCCGACCAGTCGCGCGCCGTGGTCCACTGCGCTGACCACCCCGGATCCAGAATAGGCACCCGCTGCGTATGTCCGAAAGTTCAGGACGGCAGAGCCGGAATCATCGCGCATGAAATAAGACGCGTTGACGCTGGTCGTTGGAATGCCAAACGGGGCGTAAAGGGGGGTGACACTCGCCGTGCTGGACTGTACCAGGCCGAAGGACGAGTTGCCCGTTACAGGCCCCCACCATGAGCCGATGAACGTCGATGCACCGGCGGCGTAGTAATCCCGGAATGTCACGTCGAGGAAGTCATCGGTTCCATCGAACTGAACGCCGTTCGACCATTCCGCGACCTCGCGAAGAGACACGTCATCCACTGTCACCGAAGTGCTTGCGTTCGGCGCGATGAACTTGAGAGGCAGCGTCTCATTGACGCATTGGAGGAGGATCGTATTCCTGCCAACCACAGTTGGAATGACCGTTGTGGCTCCAGTGAATCCAGTGCTCGAAAGCGCAAGAGGGGCTGTGCCAGAAGCCGCAGTCACCGTGTACGCCAGCTCGTAGTAGGCCCCGTTCCGGACGCTGACACTTTGCCAGGCGTTTCCGAATTGAGCCGCAATCGTCATCCCCCCTCCAGCGAAAGAGGCGTTCGCCGAGGTCCAAGATGCCGCGGAGTCGAAGACTCCATTGACAACTAGGTCGGGACCCTTGCGACGGGGGACTTTCACGAGCACCGGCTTGTTGGCCGCCGTTGGCTGCGTGCAGTGGTAGCCGGGGATCTCTTTGCATGAGATCGAACCCACGGTGAAGTCGCTTGCTGCTCCGCCTGTCGAGCGCTTCAGCCCGATCGATCCACCGACAGCGGTGAAAATACCGCGATACCAGCCAGGCGAACTGAACGAAATGGGTGACGCGGATGCGTTTGAGACCGACCCCGATCCGGTGCAAGCAGTCACCTGTACGATCACTTCGTAGGCTTTGCCGTTGATCAGGCCTGCGTTTTGGGCGATCTCGTTAAAGACGCCTGTTGTCGATACAAGCCGCGCGCCCGGGGATGCCTGCGTGACGTACTCGCTCGCGGTCTCGGTGAAAGACAAAGTCCATCCGGCGGGGTTGTCGCCGGACCAGGAAGTGAAATCCCCGTTGGTGACAAGCTCAGGGCCGCGCGATCCTGGCGCGTCGATTGTTTGTCGCAGGGAGACGTTGTCCCACTCGGAGTAGTCGGCAGTTGTGGCGGACGCCCCGCCGTCGGCGCGCAGGACGACATAGGTCACTGTCGCCGACGCGACAAAGATGAGGGTGAGATCCGTCATGGACTGGGCGCCAAACACGCCGAAGGTCGTGCTGGCGTAAGCCCCGGCGCCACTCGCGTTGTTGGTCGCCTGCAGCTGAAAAACCCCCACCTGCGCAGTCTTGGTCGCTGAAGTTGCGAAGAGCTGGTAAGTCTGGCCTGGGATCGTAGCCACAGCGGCCATGGCAAGCATGGGTTGGCTCGGGCCCGTGGTGGTCCCCATTCGCAGCTTTCCGCCGACCGAAGCGAGGGTGGTGTTCGCATACGGGGTCCAGCCGGTGGCGTCCGTATTGAAGCTGGGGTTGGCCAGCAATTCCGGGCCAAGTCGAGGCGGGCCGTACTGCATGTCGAGCAAGCGCCCGATCGGCGTGTTCGGCGTTGCCGGGGTGTAGCCCGTGACGGAAGTCTGCAGCGCAGCACCAGGCGCATCCGGCACATACAAGAGCATGGCGTTGTTGCGGCGTGCAGCGGCAATGGCATCTCGCTCGAGCCGGCCATACGTCCGATCAAAAGCGCGTCCGACCGCCCGCTGCATCACATTCGAGCGCAGCACGATCAGGACTCCCAGCGGGCGGCAACGGTGACCTGGGTGGTGGACGTGTCCACACGGCGAACGCTCAGCTGATTGGCGTTCGTGATGCCGAAGAACGTGTAATAGGTGCCGGCCAGGACGGGCACTTCGACGCCAGCGCCGCCCACGGTGACACCGATATCCACCCCTGTACCGTTGAGGATCGTGAGTTGCTTGCAGGCCTGGCTCGCGAACGCCGTGTAAGTCGTGCCGCTGACTGCAGTCTGGGCAGCGATGTGGCCGCCGCTGGAGAGCTGCGGGGCCACGCCGACGGCTGCCTGGTCGGACGCGATGACGACGGGGAAGCTGTTTGCCGCCGTCTTGGCGCCGAGCGCGGTGGGCAAACGGCCGAGCAGCGTGGTCCACCGAGCCAGCCCGCGCTTGATCAGCGCGATGATGCCCACCGCCGAGTCATCGGCCGCCGCCGCTCCGTCCGCCGGGGCGCCAATCGCTGCGATCTGGGTGTCCTGCCTATCAGCCGTCGCCACGCCCGCGACCGCCACCGGCACAGCCCCGCCCGAGAGAGCCGGGGTCTTCGTGTTGATGGCCTCGACCGCGGCCTTTACCGCCAGCTGCGTGGCCTCCGTCGTGTTCGACGTGCCACCACCTGGCCCACCGGTGCTTCCGGATACGACCTCGACCTTCTGGACCCACTCCCCATCACTACCCATCGGCGGCATGACCAACTCCTCGAAGAAATTCGCTCATGCCATCCTGTGACGTGTCGAGGTGCCCCGGAAAACCCTAGACCCCCCCTTCCAGCCCGGCCACCCGCTCGTTGAATTGCTTCATCAGCGCGGTGATCCGTGCATCGATCATCTTCACCCGGGCGGCCTGCCCCTTCTCCAGCGCATCACGCTTGGATTCACGCAGCTTCCGCACCTCGCCCTCCACCTTCAGAGGGCCGGCCATGCCGAGCCGGGCCGCCGGGTTTTCCTCGAGGTAGCCCGCCACGTCGCCTCCGTCCTTTCGCCTGCCTTCGATTTCGGCACGGTGCAGATGGATCTCCTTCAGGTTCGCGTAGTACCGGGCGCCCTCGCTGGATTGGCCGCGGGTGTCGCCGTAGAAGCGACCCAGCAGCGGGATCTTGTGGGTAGGCAGTTCCTCTCCGGAGAAGAGGCTCGACACCGTCTGCTCGCCCTTCAGGTACTCGCGCCCTACCCCGCCGGTGATCTGGCCAATCAGGTAGTCGAGTTGGTCCGGCGTGGGCGAGATCAGCCCGGGCTTGTAGTTCGTGCCACCGCTAGCCAGGTTGGCCCAGTACGCGATCGCCTTGCTGAGCCCGCTGGCGGTGTCCTTCGCCCGGGTGTGCCCCGGGGTCGGGTTCAAGCCGTTGAAGTCCTGCTGTGCGATGGGCTTGCCGGTGTAGTCCCGGTTTTCGGCCAGGGCCACCAGCGGGTCTACGGCCGTGGGGGCAATGGTCTGGACCGAGATGCCGGCATTACCGATCGGGTTGAAGGTGTCAGCTAGCAGCCCCAGGATGTCGCCGAAGCGCTTCGCCGTGTCCTTGAACCCACCCAGGGCCCATTCCGTCGTGATCCGGCTGAAGCTCGGGATCACGTGGTAGCCGAGGGGCATCGGGATGGACGCATACTTGCCATCCGCCAGCGGAATGACGATGGAGCGCTCCCGCACGAACTCGGGCGGGTCATCGTCGCCGAAGCCCGCGGCAGCCAGAATCAAGGCCTGCAGCACGCCCAGCACCAGCCCGCCGCCGATGATCTTCCGTCCCAGCGGGCCATTCAGCGTTTGCCACAGCCGGGCGGTGCCCTGCATGGAGGCATTGAAGAAGGCGTACAGCGCGCCGGCCTGGCTCGCCACCTGGCCCTTGCGGTTGAAGTTCACCGTCAGGTTCTTGGCGATGCTCGCCGCCTGCTGCTTCGACATGCCCCGATCCAGGGCTGCCTTGTAGGCCGACAGGCGGAAGCCGTTCTCCATCATGTCGTTGTAGTCGGACAGCCAGCCGAAGAGCCCGGCCGCCCGCTGCTGCGCGACGCCCAGCGGGACACGCAGGGCGCCATCCGCCTTGAAGATCTTCGCAAGCGGCCCATCTGCCCAAGCCGTGGGATCAAGCTCCCGGCGCAGCGCGTCCGCCCGGTCCTGGCTGTTCGCGAACTGGTCGCGGAACCCCGTCTGGCCCCCGTTCTCCTGGAAGTCCTCCCACAGCTTCGACCACTCACCGCCGGGGGCCACCTCGCCGGCACGCTCCCGGCGCAGCCCCGCATAGATGCCCTTCATCGCCGGTACCGCGCCGGCCAGCACCTTCGCTTCATCGCCCCGGATCGACGTCGTCGAGAGCTGCAGCAAGGCCGATTGCCCGTCCCGCAGCGCATTGACAATGCCAAAGATGGGGTTGTACTGGGTGTTCACCGCAGCAAACCAGCGCGTGACCTTCGCCGACACCTGGAGCATGCGGCCCAGCTGGTCGGCGTCCAGATTCTTGAGGGCCCCGGCCATGCGCTGCGCGCGCTCATCCCGCTGGTTGAAGAACACGAAGCGGTCCTTGCCATCGACCCGAACGGCCAGCACGTTGTCCCGATTGCGCAGCGTTGGGTTGATCCGCTCCGCCACCAGGCCGGTGGCCGGATTCACGTAGCGCTCCACCGGTTCCTTCACGAAATTCTGGGCGTCAGCGGGATCCAGCCCCAGCGCGATCAGCTCGCTGGCGATCTTCTGCCGCTCTGCCGGCTTCATGGCCTTGGCTTCGTCCGGGTTGATCGGCATCCAGAAGTCGGGGTTGGGGGCCTTGAGCGACAAGGCATAGAGCGCCTGGGCCACCCGGTTCTTCTCAGCCCGCACGATGGTCCGCTCGCGTTGCATGGCGATGTTGGCCAGGATATCCACCACCGCCCGGGTGCTGCCCGTGCGCCGCTTTGCCGCCGACCCACGCACGGAGAAGCCCTGCCCGATGCCGAGGCCGCCACTCTCCGCATCTTCGCGCTGCAGCGGCACATAGTGCTTGTAGGCCGCCTCCCACGCCTTCACCGTCTCAGCCGTCTCCAGCCCCGACTCCACCAGGAGCTTGCGGGTGTTCGCGTTGATCGTATCGACCTGGGCGGCCAGCGTATCCATCACCTGCCGGCGCTCCGGCGACAGGGCGGCGATGATGTCCCGGGCCTCCCCGTTTGTCATGCCCGAACCGCCGTCCTGTAGGTCGGGATTGTCCGGGTTGATCTTGGCGATGTGGTCGTTCGCCTCCTTGGCGTGCCGGGCGTGGAGGAAACGCTCGAACTCCTCCATCCCCACACCGCTCTCGCGCATGCGCTTCAGGAGAGGGCGCATTTCCTTCGTGAGGAAGTCCTTCACCCCCTTGGCGCTTCGGCCGTGGAAGAGCTCTTCCTGAAGATACGGATTCCAGGCGTCGGCGATCTGACCGATCTTCGCGGTGATGGCGTCCACCACCCGCTTCATGTCGATCTGCTTGTTCTGCAGGGTGTAGATCAGGGAGTCTTTGTCGATCCGGCCGCTGAAGAGCTTGGACGGCTCGGGGGCCTCCCAGGCTGCGGTGATCGATGCGGCAGGTCGGGCCTGACGGACCGGGCCGCGAGGCGTGCCGCGCCCCAGCTGGGGCGCAGTCAGGCCTTCGGTGTCGCCTCGACGGCTGAATCGCGGGCCAGCTGCTCCATCGCCCAGTCCTGGATCTCCTGCTTCCACTGCCGCAAGGATTCGAGCTCGGACGGCGTCAGCCGGTTTGAAGTTGGCGAGGTAGCGCGCTTCGCTGGCGGTGAGTCCGTCGAAGCCGTAGCCAGTTGCTCGCTCGAAAGAGGATTCGACGTCGCCATGGGTATTTCGAAGCTGCTGAATGAGGGATGAGTCAGGCTTGAGTCTGCTGCTGTACTGCTTGCCTGTCAAGGCAACGACGGCCGCCACGCGCCCGCCATTTTGCTCGATGTGCGATGCCAGCGCAGCGAAAGTGCCGCCTTGGGTCAAGGTATCATCCACGAGCACGTAGCTCTTCCCCGGCTCGATCGGGCCATCGAACTCGGCCTGGCCAAAGACACGATCCAGGCCATCCATGGTAGTGCGCCTTGGCCGGTTTGCTTGCAGGATGGCAGGATCAAGATCCAGACCGAGCCGCTGCGCGATCAAGGTGGCGGCCGTTTCCGGAAGCGCATTCCTGCCTGTGGTTTCGATGGACGCCACGCCGACCACCACCGCATCCTTCGGGGCCACTTTCCGGACGTGCTCCAAGACCTCCGGCGTCACCAGCTTCCGCGCGAGCCGCAGCGCGGCCTCCCGGTCGCCGGCCTTCGCGGCGTCGTGATCAGGGCCGGCCGCGGCCCCCAGGGGGTTGGCCACGAAGGCATCCGGCAGATTCTCCGGGGACACGCGCTGGCGCTGGCTCAGGCTGGTCCCCCCCTCGTTCGTCACCACCCTGCCCCGTGCCGCCTTTCCAATGCCCGCCTTCGCGTACGCCACCAGGTCATCGACCGTGATCGCCTTGAGCTCCACGCCATGCGCCAGCGCCCATGCCCGGACCGTGGCCACGAAGTCCCGCACCATGTCCGCGACCTTCCTGCCGATGTTGTGCTCGATCCAGGCCAGGATGGGCCCGTCCGCCCGGGAGAAGCCGCTCTGCTGCCCTTCCTGTGCGGCCATCTCCACGATGTAGGAAGTGGCCTCAAACGGATTGCCGGCTTCGCCGACGGCCTCCATCCGCTCAGCCACCCTATCCAGGAAGGCGCGCAGGGCCGGGGCCTCCTTCGTCCGGCCTTCGATCAGCGCCAGGGCTTTCTGATCCAGCTCCTGGCGCTGCTGGCCGTGGACCATCTCGTGCAGCACCACCGCAGGCAGAGATTCTGCGGACAGGTTCGGCCCCACCATGAAGGTCAGGCCCGATTCCGGGTCGTAGAAGGCGTTGATGTCCTCGCCCGCGCCGGCAAACAACTGCACCGTATCGTCGAAGCTCCGGCCCGTCCGGTCGGCGAACTCCCGTGCGATCTGAGCTTCGTCGTTGCTCTCGAGCACCACCAACCCGCCCTTTTGGCCGAGTGCGCCCCGGTCCAGCATGGTCTTGATGGCGCCGGCCAGCTTCGGGAAGCGCTCGGCGAAGATGGTGGGCAGGGATTCGGCGGTGACGGCGTTGGGCGCCGCGCCGCGTTGTTCAGTTCGAGACATGAACACGCCCCGACGGCTCCCGGAGATATCACCCGACTCCGCAAGGCTGAACATCCGCTCACCCTCATCCAGGAAGGCGTCGAGGATGCGAATATCACCCGCTCCGCTGAGCGCGTCATGAAGGTTCTGCGAAGCTGCTTCCAGCTCCGCTCTGGAATGCTGGGCGCCCAGGTGAATCATGGCTGCACTGGCGTTCGACTTGGCCGCCGCGCCGAACAGCGCGCGCGCCGACTTCCCATCGCGCAGCCGAACCATGGTTGCCTGGCTCATGGGCAAGAATGCCACGGGCGCATTCTGGGCATTCAGAAACACGACGCCCGACTCCTTGCCGCTCAGCACCCGAACAGTCACCCGTGCTGCGGCCGGGCTGGTGATCGAGTCACCGAAGGTGTCCAGACGCAGAATATCCCGCCGCATGACCGGTATCGTGTGCCGGCGTGGCATGGCCGGGATCGCAAATCCCTGTTCTTCGATGGCGCCGTCTCTTGAGATCAGGCTCGCCTTGCCACCAGCGATGACGACGTGCCCTGCCATCTCGATGCCCGTGCCTTGGCCGTAGGCCTTGCTGAGCACCTTCGTGATCTGGATATCAGCGTTGCTGGGGGTCGGGCTTCCCGACGGGTGGTTGTGCGAGACCCAGAAGCTGGAGGCTCCTGGCGTTCCGTAGACAAACTTTGCCACCGCATCGGGGTAGACCGAGGTCGCGGACGTGCCGCCCGAGAACATCTCCGAATAGGCAATCGGCTCGCCCTTGGTGTTGAGCACCAACACGGCGAAGTGCTCTGTGGTTCGCTTCCGCAGTCCAGCGAAGGTATGCGCCGCCTTGCTCGCCGTATCGACTACCGGGAAGGCAGTCTTCAGTTCTCCGGTTTGTCTTGCGCCGGTGACGGTGGCAAAGACTGCGCCGGGTACCGAGGCGGCGGCGAGAAGGTTCCGGTTTTCGGCGGATGCTGATTGCTGCCCAACTCCAGCCCCTCCTGGGGTGTCGGGTACGGCATTTCCGAACAGGTCTTGGGTGTAGTCGTCACGGCGTGCTCGCCTTTTTTCCTCTGCGGTGTAGCCAGCCCCTGGCTCCTGGGCCTGATCGAACAGTCCGGTCTGCCCACGGGCAGCAAGCTTATCGGCTGGCCGATCGCTCCCCGTCAGCGTGAAGGTGGCGCGCTCCGAGTCTGCCTGAGCCTTCTGGTCGGCCTCACGTTGAGCGGTAGCCTCAGCCTCGGCTCGAGTCTTCTGCTCGGCCTCCAGCCGAGCGATGTCCTCGTTGGTGTAGCTGGTCAGCCCTTCGGGCTCTCGGCCTTCTCGGTTCGAACCCGCTTGCGCTGGGACAGAACCTTCAACGACTGCACCAGCTTCTTGCGCTCGTCGGGTGACAGCCTGGCCAGCGCTGCTTTCCCCTCTTCCACCTGCTTCTTGTCCAGTTGCATCCTGAATTTCCTCTTCAGTGAAGCCCAGGGCCCGCATTGCGGCGGCCTCGTCCTGTGGCGCGACCTCGGCAAAAATATCGCCCAAGGTGAGCGCGTCCGGCCCGGCAAATTCATCAAGGCCTGCAGCCTCGAAATCATACGCCGATGCGTCTTCATCCAGCATGAATACACCACGCTGAGTGTCCAGCCAGTCCAGCATCCCCTCAATGGTCCGTCGACTCTTCGCTGGCACCTTGGCGCCGGCAGCGAAGCGCTCAATATCTCGAGCCAGCTTGTTCGGATCGGCCTCCATCCCCGCGCGAAACCACTCCGCCCGGGGGAGCCACTTCGTGCGGGAAGCCACGCCCGATTGATCTCGGATCAAGCGCCCACCGATTTCGGCCCAGCCGGCATCCTGGGCCATGGCCGCCAGGTCATCGACCGATGCGGCCGCGCGGGCTACTGCATCCCGCCCTCCTCCTGCCACTCCAGCAGGTTCAGCCGGCGCCCCGCCTCGCGCAGCGCGGGCGGCAGCGGCACCCTCTCCAGTTCCGGCGGTGCCATCAGGTCGTTGAACCAGATCGCCTGCGCCTCGGCCCACGTCAGCACTCCCTTGCGCACGGCTTTGCGAAGCCATCCCGGCATCGGCTTGCTGTTCAGGGCTTTGGCCATCCTGTCCTCCTTCTGCTGTCGCCGCGCCGCCGGCGGTCGTGGAACTGGGGAAATCGTGCGCCAACCCGACCAGATCCCTGATCGGTGCATCGAGGCGGATCACCTTCACGTCCTCGCCCTTGTCCCGGGCGGCCATCCACTGGTGGTGCCCATCGAGCACATGGTTGTCCGCCGACACCAGGATGGAGCGGCTTCCGCCGTCGAAGGCCTTGGCCCGCGCCACCTTCTCGCGGGAAAACTCCGCCTGGGTGGGCTTCAGGCTGGCGGCCGGTACCGTCTCCTCCTGGTGCTGCACGCCCCGGGCGTTCATGAAATTCACCATCGCCCCGCGGTGCTCGGCTTTGATCTGGGGCATCTCCGCCCGCGGTACGCCGACGGTACCGGACTCGGGCCGGAAGGCGGCCCAGCCATCGCCCAGGTCGGCGCCCTCAATCGGGGCCGCTGCCCGGGGCGCCATCGCCTCCGCCAGCTTGCCCTGCAACGCCGGGTTGATCTTCGCCCAGTCCGCCCGATGGACGTTCTTGCTGACGATCGGCGGCACGCCCTGCAGGCGCCCGGCCAGTGCCGCCCGCTGTCCGGCATCCATGTGGGCCCAGGCTTCGCCCGGGTTCAAGCTAGGTGCGGCGGCAGGCGGTGCCACCTGGGCCGCCGGTGCTGCTGCGGCAGCCCGCGCCGCCCGCGCTCGCTCGAGGCCCTCCCGCAAGTTCTTCGGCGGGGCCACCGGCGCCTTCTCGGCAGGCGCCCGGCGCTCCCGAATCCCCATCGCCGCCGGATCCAGCTCGTTCGGTGCCGAGGGCTCAACCTCCAGGGGCGCCGGCTGGGCCGCGCGCACGTCCTCGAAGCGCTGGATGGTCTGCAGCTCGTCGGCGGTCGGGGTGCTGTCGCGGTAGCCTTCCCGGCGCAGCGTCGCCGCGAAGCGCCCGGCCGGGTTCGTCGTCTCCGGGTCGGCCAGCACCGCATCGAGCACCGCCCGCCGCCGGGCCTGCGCCTCACGCTGCATGGATTCAGCCGTGCGCCGGTCCGCCTCGGCCAAGTCGAACTCCCGGCGCTGCCCCTGCCGCTCGGCGATGCCGGCTCGGCGCTGGGCGACGTCCTGGCGCTCCTGGCCGAGCAGGTCGGCGAAGTCATTCATCGCGCCGAAGGAGCCGGTGGGTTCCTTCCTGGCCGCGGGGGCCGGCCTGCTCTCCTGGCTCGCCGGCTGCACGGGCTCATACGGAATGCCGGGATTGGCCGCTTCCCACGCGGCGCGCTCCGCCTGCGCTTGCCGTGCGCGCTCGGCGCCGTCGGCCATCACGCTGGCTGTGCCAAGCCGCATTTCCTCGGCCACCAGGCTCTCCACCGCAATGGCGGCGCCAGCCGAGAGCGGCCCGGCGGTCGGGTCGATGCCCATGGCCGCCTTCCGCTGGGCGGCCAGCTCTTCCGCGGGCTGCGTGGTGAAAGGAAGCGGCGCGGCGGCCCGATTGGCTTGGCGAGCGGCATCGAACGCATCGCGCTGCCGGTAGATCTCCGCCGCATTGGCTTCAGCCCGGGCGACCTGGTCGGCCTGTTCGGCTTCCGCTTGCGATACCTGGGCGCCGGGGGTTCCAGTGCTGAGTGGCGGCGCCGGCAGGGCCAGCGTGGGCGCCTCTTGGGCAGCAGCAGGATCAGCCGGCGGCGTACCCTTCGCCGTTGCAGGCGCGGCCGCCAGCGGGCCGCCCATGGCTGCGCCCGTCAGCATGCCGGCAGCCATCGCCTCGGGCACGCCTTCGCCGATCGGCTTGTCCAGGGCCACGTTCTGCAGGCCCTGCTCAAGGCCGGACTGCGGCATCTCCTCCAGCACCCCTTCCGTGATCGCGCCCTCGGCGAGGCGCCGGCCCCTGCCCTTGGCCGAGGTGTTCGCCAGCCCTTCGGCCACGCCGCCACGCGTCGCCAGCTGGGTGTCCAGGTCGGAGATGCCGAGCTTTCGCGCAGCCCCGCCGCTCAGGGCGGTGATCGCCGCAGTGCCGACGCCGGTGCCGATGGCCGCCGCCGTCTGCTTGGCGTCCAGGGTGCCGTCGGGCGTCTCCTGGCGGATGCCCTCCGCCGCGCTGCCGGCGCCGATAACGCCTTCCCCAATGGCTGAACGGGCGACGGCGCCCAGCTTGGTGGCCTTACCCAGCCCTTGAGCGACCGCGCCCCCGCCCAGCATCAGCGGCGCGGACTCCACCACTGCCTCGCCAATGGTGCTGGGGTTCTCGAGCATGGCCTTGGCCTTGCCCATGAAACCGGTGGCTTGGTCGACCTCAGCCTTGGCCGCCTTCTGCTGGGGCGAGTACTGCTCGTCCAGGAAGGCCTTGGTGGCCCCCGGGTCGAAGCCGGTGGTTTCGTTGAGGAGCTTGCCGGCCCGGCCGCCGGTGGCGAGGTCGGCGAGGCCTACGGCGGCTTCACCGGCGCCGACCACGCCCTTGGCGAGGGCGACGGGGACGTCGGCCAGGCGGCGGAGGGGGCTGGGCTTCGCCTTGTCCTGGCCGATAGGAACCATTTCCCCGTCGTACGGCTTCAGTTCCGGGGAAGAACTTTGAACCGGCACGATCTCGCCGGTGTACTCCTTAAGCGCCATGCCACCCTCCAAGAAGAAAACCGCCCGAAGGCGGTAGGGATTCTTGGTAGGGGGGCAGGCGGCGGCAAACCCCAGAGGGAGGATCACATAACGGATGTTCGTACGATCAGTAAAGTGACCTCATTCACTGCGCAGCGTACACAAAGAGAGGACTATTCAAATTCGGCCAATACGAGGAACGCCGATTCCTTCAGGCGAACTTCCCGATGCCTGAAGCCTGCCATTTCAACCCTTGAAAGGTATAGTCTAATGTCATCTATTATTGTTAAATGCAATTCGTGCGGAACGCTACATAAATTTGGTGCGTCGGATTTTCCATTTGACCAAGTTGATTCGAATGTTCGACAGATGGGAAATGAAATAATGTATCAAGGACAGCTCGAGTTTGAGTGCAGCTGCGGCAACTCGATTTCAATTACGCATGAATTCTGGGAATACCCAGTGGGCGTTGAAAATGATAAACAGACGAACGTCACCGGGGGAGAAATCGATCAGAACAGCCTATGAGATTGTTGGGGGCTGTCTTCAGGCTGTCTTTTATGCCTAGGTAGTTTATCGCTCGAGGGGAGCGGCCTACTCCCCTTGTCCAGCCCGAGGCATGCGGTACGATCATTATTTTTTAGCAAGCCGCCTCCGGGCGGTTTTTCTCAGGGCTAAAGCCCTACGACGGCCCGGTCATTTCTCTGGAGCCTACCCAGAGGTGAATCGCTTGCCGCTCGAGTCCTCGAACACGTCCTGCCCGTTCGGAGTCTTCCCTACCAGCTTCATCCCTGCAGGAACGGCCGCAGCAGTCTTCGGCTGATCCACAAACGCCCCCGTCTGGTTGTTGATCACCCGGGCCGGCCGAGTCACCAGCTGATTCGTGGTCGGATCAATCTCCTGCCCGCCTGGCACCACCGTGAAGCGGTTCGGGAACTCCTTCCCGCCCAGGTCCCGGATCTGCTGCGCGATCGCGCTGCGCTCCTCCGGCGTCTTCGCCGCTTCGTAGCGGGCCTGGAGCGCCTCCTGTCGTGCCTGGGCGCGGGTCTGGAAGCCCTGAGCCTCCTTCCGCAGCCCCAGGTCGGCGTTCGCCAGATCCTGGCGCCCCTGCATCTCCTGCTGCCGCAGGGCCAGCTCCTGAGCGCTCTGGGTGCCGCGCTGCGCGGCATCCCGGCCGCCGGCCATGAAGCCGAGCGCGGTTGAACGGTCGCGAGAATTCCCATTGACGAGCATGTCCCGGACGAGCTCGTCGTTCGTGGTCTTCCGGAATCCGATGCCGTTGCCGCCGTTGAAGTTGATCTGGTCCTGCAGTTCGCCCATGCCGGCGCGGATCTGATTCTCCCGCTGCAGGATGCCCATCACGTCATTGCCGCCCGGACGGAAACCCAGGCCCGGGGCCGCCGGAGCCGCCGGCGAGGAGGCATCGTTCCGCAGGGAGGCAGGCTGGAAGCCGAGACCAGGCGCAGCGTCCGCCATGGCACCACCGCCCGGCGGCTTGCCATTGATGGTGAAGCCCAGGCCGACGTTCTGGCCGGAGTAGCTGTTGCCCTCGCGCGTGATGTTGTTCGCCGGCGGCACGGTCTCGGCCGGGCTCGAGGCTGGGCCGGGCGACGTAGTAGCGGCCGGAGTGGCCGGCTGTGCGGCGGGCGGCTTTCCGGCCAGGGTCGCCTGAGTCTGCACCGCAGGTGCAGCAGGCGCTGGCGCCGCGGGTGAGGCTGGCGCGGCAGCGGGCGACGGCTTGGCGGGCTGGGCCACGGGAGTCTCCGGGAACTGCGGCCGCGTGCCCGAATCGTCCCAGGTGTTCGGCTGCCGCGCCTGCTCGGCGGATCGAGAGAAGAAGCCGCCGACGGCGCCCACTGCGTCCTTCACCGGGTCGCCGCGGTTCAGGTAGCTGGTGGCAGAGGGGCGCTTGTTCGGATCTTCCACCAGGCCGCCATTGGCAAAGTACATCTCGTCGGTGGCGGCCCCGCCTCCCTCCTCGCCCTCCCCTTCTTCGGCCTCGCCACCTTCGTGGGTTGCCTTCCTGAGCCCTTCGAGCACCTGCACGCCGATGGCGTGCACCTGCTCGGGGGAGAGGCGGAACTCGCCATTGCTCAGGTTGACGGGCACCTGGGACGTGGGGCCGAAGCCCAGGCCAGGGCCGGGCGTCTTCGGCTGCGCCGCCGGGTTCATGCCGGGCCGGAACCCCATCGCCGCCAGGTTCTGCTTACCGATCTCCTCGGTGCTGTCCGCCGGCATGATGTAGGTGCCATCCGGAACGGACGTCTTCACCGAGTCGGATGTGCCGGTACCGGGGCCCCGGACAGGGCCGGACTTCTGCCGCTCGTGCTCAGGAATGAAGCCCAGAGCCTCGCCACCGTTGGCGAGCTTCTGGGGTTGGGGCCGGCTGGAACGCTTCTGGAATCCGTACATGGGGTGTCTCCGTTCAATAGCGCGTCGATTCTTCGCGCCGGGCGCCGGGGCAACAAACCCCAGGGGTGGCCGACATCACAGCGACCGGGTCTCAATGGCCCCAGCCAGCGCGTTCATCCCGCTGAGGGCGCTGCTGGTCATCTGCCCGAACACCCTGGCGCCAGCGGTGGCCACATTGGAAAGCTCCGCCATTCTCTTGGTGTTCATCTCCGCGTTCGCGATGACCACATGGGCCTGCTGCTGGTAGGCCGAGATCGCGGTCTGCGCCGTTGCCGAGTTGTTTGCCACCCGGACGCGGGCCTGCGCCTCGAGCGCCTGAATGCCGGCCGTCCAGCCTTTGATCGTGCTCTCGTAGCTCTGGATCTCGGCCTGCACGGCTGCGCTGCGCCCGCGCACCAGAGCCTCATAGGCGGAGACGGAGGCCTGAAACGTTCGGGCGGCACTCTCGTTGGCGGTGCTGGCGGCCTGGATCTCCGTGCTCTTGGCGCGGATCTTCGCCTCGTAGGCCTGCACTTCCTGGCCATACGCCTGAATCTCAGTCCGGTAGGCCTCCAGCTTCATGGTCTCGCCCTCGATCTGGGCCCGGTAGCCCTGCCACTCCGCCGTCTTGGCCTGGACGCGGGCCTGGTAGGCATTCACCTCGGCGCCAAAGGCCTCAACCTTCAGTTTCTCGACCTGTGCCCGAGTGGCGACGCCATCGATCACCGCCTTGTAGGCGTTGGCCAAGGCGCCGTAGGCATTCACCTGGGAGGTGAAGGCTTGGACCCGGGCCGCATCCACGCTCACCTGGGCCTTCAGCCCTTCGATGTGCGCCTGGTAGGCGTCGTACACGGCCAGCACGGCCTTCAGCCGGTGCTGATACACCTCGGCCTCGGCCTGGTAGATCTGGACCCGGGCCTGCACGATCTGGATGCGGAGCTGATGGAGCTGAACCGCCGCCTGCAGCACGCCCTGGGCGAACTGCAGGGCCTGGCCGTTGATCTGCAGCAGGTTGCCGGCCCATGCCTGGGTGGCCTGCAGCGCCACCTGGCGCAGGCTCATGGACTGGGTGACAGCGAACTGGAGGTTCTGCTGCTCCAGCTCGGCCTGCTTGACCGCAATGTCCATCGCGGCCCGAGCGTTGGCATCCGCAGCAGCCTGGCGGGCCTGCACCAAGGTCGATTGCAGCGCACCGGTGGGGAGCGTGAAGCCGCGCCGGGCCGCATCCTCGTAGGCCGTATCCCGCAGCCGCATGAACTCCGCGTTCGTCTTGTCGGCCGCCCGGGCCCAGATCGCGTCCTCCACCTCCGGCCGGAAGCCGGTACCGCCGGCCAGGTACCTGGATAGCCGGTCCTCGATGGCCGCCATCTGGGTGTGGAACTGCGGGTTGATCTTGGCAAGGTAGGCGTCCACCTCCCCTTCCACGACCCGCATCATCCGATTGCCCTGGTCCGCGAAGTCCGCCCGGTACTGGGCCGAGAGGTCGCCGGGCTCAGGCAGGCCGGTATCCGGCCGGATCGCATCGAACTCGGGTAGCTGCACCACCGGTGCGCCAGGCACCGTGATGTCGGTGAGTACCGGCGGAGTGATGTCGAGATTCGAGAGCGCCGCCGGCGCACTGGGCACCGAGATCCCGCCAAGGCTCGGGGCCTGGCCGGAGAACTGCGCAAGCTGCGCCGGTACCTGCGGGGCGTTGAGCCGCGGCTTCTCCGCCGAGTTGATCGGCGCATCCCCTGTTTCCATGGCGGGAATGGGCAGCATGGCCGGCGCCTCGCCGGGCTCCGGCGGTGCTTCGAAGTGCACGCCCTCATATCGGGGAACCGCACCCACTTCGAAATCCGCATCCTGGAGGGTGAGCTGCAGATCCCCCGGGAAGATCTCGTAGCGGGTGTCGAACGCGTACTGCGCCCGGAGGGTCAGGTCGGCCGCCTGGGCGGCCAGATCCTTGGCGGTTTCCTGCGCGCTGCTGATGATTCCTTGAACGTCGGTTGCCATGTCAGTAGGCCTTCGAAGTGGTTGTGATCAGGGCTTCCACCCGCTCGATGTCGAAGCTGGCGCCGTCGGCATTCGAGAGCGTGAAGGACCAGGCGTTGCCCTTGAGCCCCTGGGCGATCTTTGCGCGCAGGGCCTGCACGCCATCGCCACGGATGGCCGGGGCCGGGAACTCGTACTCGGGGCCTTCATTGACCTGGGTGCCGACGGCCATGTCGCCTTCGAACCGGCCGTACAGATAGACGTAGGGCACGCGCTTGAAGTTGGTCGCCCCGAAGTCCGTGTGGAAGGTCTTGACGGTCGCCGAGATGGGAGCGCCGTCGTCGGTGTCGCCGGTCAGTTCGTAGATCCCATCAGGGCGCACGCCGAAGTGGCGCTTGCCGAACCGGAGCACCTGGTCGAAGGGCCACGCCACGTACCTGCTCACGGCGCCGGTGGCCAGGTTGATGACGTAGCTCTCATAGGAGACCTCGATCTCTTCCTGGCCGGCGGCCACCATGGTCAGATGCGGAGCGACCAGCCAGGCGTGCCCGGAGGGCGCGGGCGTCAGAGCTGGCCCGATGAGGTCCGCGCGCGCCACGCCTTCCCGATGACCAGAGGCGGTTAAGCCGAAGAACCCCGGGCCGTTGAGCAGTGCCTCCGCGCGCTCCGTAGCAGTGACCGCGCCACTGAGCGAGTAGGCGCCCTTGGTGGTGAGCTTGGCGATGCCGCCGGTGTAGGCCAGGATCTGGAATCCGCCCGGCAGCTCGACGGCCACGCCGGCCACCTCCGACACAGTGCCGGTGGAAACCATGGTCAGCACCGGCAGGGCCTTGTCGACCCTGGCGACGGACGGAACGGTGCCGTTGGCGGACAGGCTGAGGCGAGGCCCCTTGAGCTTGGCCGAGCCGCCACCGTAGGCCTGCATGGTCAGCGCCGGCCCGACGGCCTGCACTCCACTCACGTCGCTGCGCCGGCCGGAGGCGGTGATCTTGTAGCGGTTCCTGGTGGACATGACGGAGCCGCGCAACTCCAGGGCCTCAGCACCCCAGGCGAACATCGGCCGCAGCTCGGCGACGCCCTGGGCGATGGGCCGGTCGGAGCCGAGTGCCATCAGCTTAGAGGTCATCACGCCGACGCCCACGCCGCCAGGGATCATCCGACCGACCGTGAAGGCCGGCGGGAGCGTGACCAAGCCGGTGCCGAAGGCCGGCTTGATCAACCCGCTCTCGGCGTAGCTGGTGAGCGGCACCAGGATTCCGCGGCCGATGCCGAAGGGTCGGTCACCACCCAAGGCCAGGAGACTCCCTAACGAGCTGTTGCCCCAAGCGTGCCCGTCCTCGCGCCCTTCGGATGTGAGCGGCTCGAGCTCGGTCACGCCGTAGCAGTCCGGGATCGTCTCGAAGCCGATGGCACGCAGGGGAGCCAGGCGTGCCCACCCGTCACCGCTCGTCGGCGCCACGCCGACCCCGAAGGTGTCAGCGTCGACGACCGTGTCTCCGGTCAGGTACTCGGTGGCGGCCAGCCGGAAGCTGCCGGTGAGCAGGCTCGGGCGGTCGTACTCCTTGACGCCGTTCTTCAGGAACCACACCCGGCCGGCCTGGCGGAACAGCGTGAACTCGTCGCCGGACACGTAGCTGCCGAGCGTGCCGAGCCTCTGCCCGCGCTCGTAGATGTCGACGACACCACGGCTGAACAGGAGCGCGTGCTCGATGCCGAAGTAGCCGGAACCCGGATACTTGCTTGCCAAGCCGATGAAGACGCCGACGACCGATGCCGGGATCGACCACTTGTAACCGCCGTCGGCCGCGGTGATGGGGATGCTGACGGCGCCGGAGGCCCACCCAGGGCCGCTGGTTTCGACGTACCGCGCCGGGGTCGCCGGTACGGCCGGAGTCCCTGGATGCCAGATTTCGACGATCATACTTTCACCACCCTGATAGTTCCGTCCGGGTAAATGATGCGCACATACTTACCCTTCTCGCCGTTGTAACCATCCACGTACTCGGTGCCCGGGGTCGGTGGGTAAGAACCCCCACCCGGTGGAAGACCGCCATCGCTGACAATGACCGTCTCGCCTTTGCCGATCACATGTTCCGTGCCGATGCCACCCACGCTGGGAAACGGCATGGTGGTTTGGCTCGGGGGATCCGGCACCAGCCGGTACTCACTCCACCCCGGGGTAGCCGGAATGCCTGGCGTTCCCGGGATGAGCGTCAGCGCCCCTGTCCTGCGCAGAATCGTCATGGTGTTTCCTCGAATCTGGGGTTCATGCCGGTGAAGCCGCTGCGCTTGTGGGGCTTCAGCTTGGTGTTCCACCAGTAGCCGACGCGGGCCAGCACCGGGGTGTTCGTTGTGCTGTCCGAGATGCCATCGTAGAAGTTCGTCGTGAAATCGGCCTCCGTGTAGATGTCGCCCCACAGCTTCCTGAACGTATCGAGGTGCGTCGTCTCCACGAACGTCTGGTCGTAGGTGCCGTCATCTCGCCGGGCCACCTTGCGGTACTGGATCTGGTCGTACAGCTTCACCGCGCCGGTGGACACCGCCGACACGCTCACATGGGCGAAGTGGCCGTCCGGGTGAGAGGCGTACTTCCCGGCCTCGGTCGTCGCGCTTTGGCCTCGGTGGGTGGTCTTCAGCTGGATCATCCGATGCAGCCCCAGGCCGAAGGCCGTGCTCACGTCGGTCGGGTCCAGCGCCGAGTAGGCGCCGAAGTCCATCCGGTGCTCGATCGGTGGGTTGAACGTCGCCGGCAGCAGCTTGTTGAGCAGCAGGACGGTGCTCAACGGGGTGTCGAGGATGTCAGCCACGTTGGTGTCGCTGTGCGTCACCTCGCCAAAGACGATCCGGTGCATGCCCACCGTGCGGCCGGCCGGCGTGATGGCGCCGGTGAAGACGAAGGACAGGGATCGCAGGTCTTCGATGTCCAAGCCGGTGAAGCTGCCCGACTCCATGGTGAGCGCCTCGTTGGCGATGCCGCGGTACGCCCAGAACACGAACGGCTGGGTGTCGGGCCAGCCCGGGTCATAGACCTGATACACGCTGAACGGGCCATGGCGCTGGGTCTCGTAGCCTGGAAACAACCCGCTGATGTTGAGCGGGGCCGTGACGTACTGACCTTCGATGCCGTCGTTGCCGTTCTTCGACACGCAGAAGTTGAACAGCGTCACCCCTTTGGTGATGTTGCTGATCATGCGGTAGGCGTGCGTGACAATCTCGCTGTGCTGCTTGGTGGGCACGAACCAGTTCATGGGGCTCAGCGCCGTGCTGTACCGCCGCAGGCCCAGGCCGTTGCGCTCATCCTGCGTTGTGTAGAGCGCAAGCTCGGAGGTGATCAGGTTGTCCAGATCGACACCGCGGGCAGCCAGGCGCTCGTCGCGGAAGGCATAGTCGGCACCGGTGAACCAGCGGTCTTTGAGGAACCGGGTCGGCGTGATGGTGACGGTGAAGTCGTCCTCACCCTCCCCAGTCACCGTGATGTTGATGGAGACTTCCAGCAACGCCCGGGTGAAGATCTCCACCCCGCTCACACCGTCGAACTTGGACAGCCAGGTGGCGTAGGCGGCCTGGGTGAGCCCAGGCACGTGCATGTTCGCCCCACACTGCGCGATGCGCCGCCACGGGCTGCGGGTGGGCGCCGTGCCGTACTGCTTGTCCTCCTGAGTGATGTCCATCACCGTCAAGTCAGCGTGGCCGTTGTTCCGGTCTGCATTGACGATGGTCACCATGCGCGTGCCCGTGCTGTTGAACGCCCAGACGTAGTCATGCTTCTGGTACTGGCGATCCGGGTCGAAGCCGGGGGCCGGCCCCGGGTACTCACCGCGGCCGATGGGATGACCGGCGGCCTCGTACATGGCGTCCTCGATCGGGGAGTCACCCACCCCGACGACGTTGGTGTGCACGCTGGTTCCGCCGGCCCAGGCCAGGCCGGCAATCCGGGTCGGGCGGGTCATCGTGGCCGTGCTGGGCACAGCCACGCCGGCGGGCATGTAGGAGCCTGGGGCCACGGTCACGCCCTTGTTCTGGGGGAACAGCGCCGCATCAGGGTCGGTCAGGTAGCTGGCCGGCACCACGGTGACGTTGCTCTGCATGTCGGTCATGATGACGAACGAGCGGCCACCAACGTTCTGCACAGCAGCTCTGCGCCACCAGTTCGGCTCGTCGGCGTAGGGTGCCGCCGAGCGTGCGCTCACACCGGTCTGGTGGACGGTGGGCATCACGTCGTAGCCCAAGTCGGTGTTGCCACCCTCGCGCTGGTAGCGCACTCCGCCGTCCTTGATGAAGGCCCCCCAGTCGTAGTCGAACAGGGCCTGGTCGTCGTAGAACTGGATGTCGCCAGGGCGCCGGCCGAGCGTCGAGGTGACGAAGTAGTCCTTCGTGCGGATCTGCTCACGCACGTCCTTCGACCCATCGATGGGCCACCAGAAATACTGGCTGTTGGCTTGTCGGTTGATCCCCTCCGGAACGTGGGCGGTCTCGGTCGCCGTGGAGATGCCGGAATCGCCCACCAGGTTGGAGAACAGCGCCTTGCCCTTCTTCTTCGGCACGTCCAGCGTGGACACGCGCTTCTCGACCAGCGGCGCACCTTCAAACTCGATCTCGGCTCCTGTCGTGACGAACTCATAGCCCTGCACGCCAGAGACCGCGTCAATCCGGACGAAGTGCTGATCGTTGTGCGGGTTCCACTCGACGCGCACGGTGGCGTCATCGAAGACGTACTTCTGCGAGGTCGGGCCGCTGCCGATGACCTCGAAGTGGCGCAGCCGTGAAAGCGCGAAGGGGAGATACTTCTCCCC
The DNA here is from genome assembly GCF_012927165.1 of Zoogloea dura. Taxonomy (GTDB): domain Bacteria; phylum Pseudomonadota; class Gammaproteobacteria; order Burkholderiales; family Rhodocyclaceae; genus Zoogloea; species Zoogloea dura. Next base: position 233,406 of record NZ_JABBGA010000001.1, on the reverse strand, counting down.
TCCTTCACCGGTCAGGATCTTGTGAACCGGCATCACACATCCTCGACGCATGCGACGAAGTTCGTCCAGAATTTCTGGGCGGCCCCACCTGCGAGCGTGTAGGCGTAGAGCTCAAACTGCCTGCACGGGCGGGCCCACTCGAGGTAATCGAGCACATCTTCAGTCGAGTAGGTCATGTTTGCGTCGGTCGCCAGAAGAGCCCCTCCGTTCATGTCGTAGATCCACGCATCGACGACGGTGGGCCACCCGTAGATGTAGTAAAGGCCGACCTCATTCCAGTTGACCGAGGTCATCTCTCCGTCATAGGTGTCTGTCGGCTTGTAGATGAAGAGCGGGTTCTTGATCACCACCTGCACATTGCTCGGGGTGTCCTTGAAGGTCTTCACGTCGGCACGGCGCGACATCCACGCCTCGTTGAAGCCTGCAGGAAGGTCGGCGCTCGTCGGATCGTTATCGACGTACCACTGCCAGTCATCGAACGTGCGGTCGATGAAGAGCTCGACATCCAGTTCGATGAACTGAGAACCGTCCGGCATCACGCCGGTGCCGATGATTCCGAAAGGCATCATGTCGTAAGGCAGGGTTCTCGAAGCCCAACTGCCTGCGGCTGCGGTGAGAACGGCCGCAAGCTCGGCGTCATCTGTTGCGATGGCGTCAATCGTCGCCTGCGGTGTATGCAGGGTTTGCAGCTCAGTCAGGTTGTCCAGAGGCTGGTTGGCGAAGTCGGCCGTGCCGATGCTGCCGCCACCCTGGAAATACTGCTCGTGCGTGGCGCTGGAATAGACGATTCTCAGCTGCATGCTGCCTCCAGGGCGTCGAACTGCTTCTTGGTGCCGATCCTGTGGCCCTGGCCAGCGTGCATGCGCCACACGTAGCCGACGAAGGACAGCTGGCGCGGACAGAGCTTGCGCACCAGCAACTGGTCGCAGTGAATCGGGTGATCCGGCATGACCGGCAAGAAGGGAAGGACGTCGGCCCGGCGGTAGACGGTGAAGTGATGGGCGGGCCAGGGCTTGCGCCCCACCCGGTCACCCCACCGCCAGCGCTCCAAGGTGACGACGTGCCGGTACTTCTCGAGGCCAAGGAGGCACGCTTCGCCGGCCCCTGGCATCAGGTAGTCGTCGCTGTCCACGTAGCCGACAAACTCACTGCCCCCGAGCCGGTAGGCCTTCTCGCGCCCTGCCCCAACGTTCCCCTCCACGCCTTCGACGATGTGCACATTGAGGCCCTCCGCCTCGATGGACTTGACGCACTGGTCAAGCCATTCGGGGCGGGTGCCGGAGAACGTCAGGACGTGAACATCGATCACGCCGGCAAGGCCACTACGAAGTAGTCGATGTTCTGGATCGCGCTGGCCACCAAGACGTTGTTGCTGACGTTGAGGTCAGCGCCGATGAGGCCGACGGTGCCCTGGGCGCGGATGTCGGTGGTGCTGGACGCCCCGGTGTCGGCCGGCTTGACGATGCGGTAGTGCGTGCATGTGCCGCCGAGGGTGACGGCGCCGGCCCACACCTCGCCGCTGTTCTTGGCCAAGACGCCGGACTCCGCGGTTGGGTTGAAGCTGACCGGCGTACCGGTGCTGTTTGCCGAGACAGTGCAAAGCAGGGTGCCGGACTCCGCAGCGTCCGCGTCGGCCGGGATGGCGCCGCCGTAGAGCTTGATCACGGAGCCATCGAGGGCGTCCTTGACGGAGCCCACGGCCAGGACGTGGTTGCGCAGGCCAGTGGAGGATTTCACAGTCATGGTCGATCCTCCTTATTGAGCCGGCATGGTGAATTGGTACACGTCGACCGTGTTTGGGATGCCCACTGCGACTGCCACATTGGTCAGGTTCATATCCCCGCCTGAGGTAGCAATCGCACCGTCGATGCGGGCCTCAGTAGTGCTTTGGCTGGCCGGGTTGCCACCCGCCGGGTAGTGCCGAAACCAACCTGCGGTGCCGTTCACCAGGCCCACGAACTTCCAGATCTCGGCCGCGGCCTTGGAGATAGTGCCGGCGACGGACGGGTCGAAGGTCAGGCCGGTGCCGTCGGCATTGACCGACACGGTGCCCAGCAGGATGCCGGTGGCGGCCGCATCCCCGGTCAGCGGTTGCGGGCCGGAGTAGATGTTGATGAAGCCCAGGTTCAGGGCGCCTTTGATGCCGCCGCTGGCGCCACCGTCGTTCATCTTGTTGCGCATCCCCGTCGAGAGTCGAACGGTCATGTGTGTTTCCTCGGGTTGAATGCGGCACCGCCGCTGTGAAGGGTGGCGACGTACCGCACAAGCCCCTGCTCGTGGATCACACCGCCACCGGCCTTGATGCCGGGGGCCACACTGACGCGGCCCTCGGTGAGGTTCTCGAAGGGGGCGACCCGGCACAGGCCTCGCGTCGCCCAGAAGTAGGTTTTGCCGTCGTTGCCGCGGTCGGCATGCTGGCCCGGCACCACGCCGTACTCAGCGACCTGAGAGAGGCCCTCCTCGCCGTAGAGGTAGATCCGCTCACCGGTGGCGACCAGCAGGTGGCCGTCCGCGTCGGCGAGCTGCAGAACGTGCCCCGGAACCAGGAAGAAGTCGCGCACAGCATCGAAAAGATGGAAGCCCAGCGGCTGGCTGAACCAGATCACGGTCTGGTCAGCCTCGGGCAAGTACTCTGCGCCGTAGAGCCGGCCCTTCCAGTGCGCGATCTGGTCGATACCGGCCGGCACAGCCCCCAGGAACTGGGTGGTCAGCTCGCGCCCTTGTGCGGCCTGGCTTGCATCGTTGATCGTGAAGGCACCACCGCTGGCATGGGTCAGCGCAGCGACAGCCCGGAAAACGGTACCCTGATCCGCGAGATACACCAGCGTGTAGTGCTCCGGGATCATCGGGGCCTGCACCGTGATGCCGCCCTCGGTGACCATGACCGGAATCGAGGCCCCTGCCCCGCCCTCGCGCCCGTCCGCCGCCATGTGGCTGAAGCAGACCTGGTAGAGACCGGGCGCCAGGTTGCCCGACGCCTGTACAACCGCTCCACCTTCCGGAGTCGGAACGGCCCAGGCCAGCACATCGCCGCCCTTCTGGATCTGGATCTTCTCAAGGCGCGCGGAAAGGAACGTGACATCGTTCGCCTCCGCCCAGGCGTAGGGCCCGGTAAGGCCATCCCAGAGGTCCACGGTTGAACCATCCAGATGCACCCGCTTGAGCACGCCAGCGTCCACGATGTACATCCGCTGGCAATCGGCAGTCGAATAGGCAGCCTCGATTCGAATGCCCGCCAGAAATCCTTGGTAGCCCACGCGCCGGGACAGCCGATGCTCGTCCGAGATATCGACGTTGTCAGCCTGCACGAGCCATTCCCAGGACTGCTTCGCGCCGCCGGCAGCCGTGCTGCCCGCAAGCGGGTCCAGGACGTTGTTCAGCCCCAGGAACGCACCGAGAACGACCGGCTTCTGGTTCATCGAGGTCAGGGCAAGAACGCTGACACAACCTGGGGCGTGTCTTCGCGGGAAATCCGGCGCAGATCAGCGTCGGGCCGAGGGCCAAAGTAGGCCGTGAAGGCGGCTTCGGACGTGGCGGCCCGCGCGGGGTCGTACAGTTCGGAGTCCTGGATGCTGAAATGACGGAACTGCGACCACTCGACCAGGTGCAGATGATGGAGGGCGCTGATCTCCGGCACGTCGTCCGGGTCCGCCATGGGCGTCTTGGGCGTCCGGTAGCCTTCCAGCTGGAGCAGGCCGTCGCGTGCAGGCCGAGGCACCAGCCGCACGGAGGCATCGCCCTGGATCATGTATGCCGGATCGCCCTCGGCATCCCGCCAATCGGCCACGTTCGCGTCCAGCCACTCCTGGGAGGTCTGCTTGACCGCGCATCGCCGCGTTTGGCCGTCCGGACGGAAGGCGACGTGGTCCAGCTCGTACAAGCTGGCGTGAAGCGGATACACCGCATCCCCGGCACTCACGGCGATCTCGCAGGCGTCCGGTTCGGCGCTCGCGTGGATCAACCGCCCTCGAATCGCCGCCTCCGCCACCGCATCGTTCAGGAAGCTGATCAACAGCGGATCGGGAACAAAGAAGGGAGGCCCCACGCTGTCCCCGGTGAGGGTGCGATGGCGCTCCATCAGCTCGGCCAGGGTCATACGCCAGCGACACCAAACTGGTTGATGAGTTGGCGCACCTGGTCGCGCAGGTCATTCACCGCCGCCCGCTTGTCCAGGTTCTGCTTGTAGTTGCTGAAAGCGAAGGACTTGAGGGCGTCCTTGTCCATCAGATTGACCTGGTCAAGGACATCCTGCAGAGCCGACCGCTCATCGCGCTGCTGGTCCTGCTGCGTGGCGGCGTTCTCGAGGATCTGGGCGGTGTCGTCCTGAGCAGGCGCTTGAGCAGCCTCCTCCGGCGCAATCTCCACCTTCGCCTCTATGAACAGGTCCGAGTGGCGCAGGAACTGCCGGGCGACCGGCTCGGGCAAGTTGCGCACCTGGTCGGCGACGAAGTAGAGACCCGTCCCGTAGAGATGATCCGACCAGTCCGGGCGCCGGCCGATGTACTGCACCGGCACATGGCCGGCGGGAATGGCGGACACGGCAATGACGGCTGTAGGGGGTGGAGTCAGCGGCACAGGTGCCTCCACCACTACCTTCTCGGGCTCGATGGCCTTGAGCGCATGCACCACGCCGCGGAAGAGGTAGTCCTTCGCCTTCTGCTCCGCCGGCAGCTCGGCATAGGGCACGCAGCACGGGTGCTCCTTCTTCTCGGCATCCTTCACCAGGCCGTACACCCAGCCCTCCGCCAGCTTCTGGGCCAGCCAGGACTCGTGCGACTGCTCGGGGGTGGCATCCGGCTTGGCTAGGTGCATGTCCACACCAACCAGTGCGCTGGCCTTCTGCCACTCGGGTGCGTCCTCCCACGCTGGCTGCGAGGCATCACCCAGCGATGCGCAGTAGGCGCGGTTGATCTCGTGCGCCACGCGGGCAATCACGGTACGGTCCATGTTCCTCTTCTCCTGCTACGTTGGTGGGGAGGGAGACGGCCCCCTCCCCTTCAGGCTTACCGGGGGCCGGTCAATTCGCCGAGGATGTGGATGTGCACCTCGGATGCCTTGGCATTGGCTGCGCCACCAGTGGTGAGGATCAGGCGGGCCGGCTTGGGCAGGATCACCGGTGCCGTGGTGGTGACCTTGCGCAGGACCGCCGCGGTATTGATGTTCAGCGCAGCCCCGAAGTAGCTGGCGTTCTGCGGCACCTCGGCGGAATCCACGCCGTCTTCGTACTCGAAGCCCAGGTTTCCGGTCACGGCAGCGGTCAGGCCAGTGGTCACGGTGACGATCGCATCACTCAGGCGGAAGCCTTCGGGCAGCGGGCCCAGGTCCAGCTTGTCGCCGCTGGCGATGGCCGCGGTGGAGTCGGAGTCGATCAGCGCGCCCGCAGCGGAGGTGCGAACGACAAAGGGCAGCAGAGAGAGATTGCCGTAGGGCGTGAAGCCGCCGAACTGGCGCAGCTTGCTGCGGTTCTTGGTGATGGTGGCCATGTGGCTCTCCTTGAATGCGTTTCACGAGTCATTAGAGGCCGGCGCCCGCCGGCCCCTTGATCAGGCCGTGTTACTGGCGAGCGCCGATGATGGGGACTGCGGTATCGATGGCGACGGCGCCGTAATCGGTGAATTGCTTGCCGGTGTCACCGGTATCCACTTCGAAGCGGATCTTCGAAACGCCACGGATGGCGCCGATCAGGAGCTCCACCTTGTCGCCGTGGTCGAGCTTTTCCTCGCTCCAGAAGAAGGGGATGCTCGAATGCTCGGATGCAGCAAAGGCCTCCGCGACAGCTTGCCCCCCCAACAGAATTGCCCGATCGACTGCAAAATTGGTCCCAAAGCCCGCCGGTACGACGCAGGACGACTCCAGATCGCTGGTGTAGCTGGCGCAGTATTTGATGGTGTCGCCCGCGTAGAAGCGAATCGGCTTCGGCATCTTGAGGAGCAGGATGTTGTTCCAGATCCCTGCGGAGCCGAGGAACAGCGGATGCATCTTGGCCTGCTGCGCGCGGGCCAAGGCGCTTGCCTGGAACGAGCGGAAGTTCGGATCCGTCGCGAAAGCGCTGTACTGAGCCGGGGAAACGAGCAAGACGCGGAGTGGCTCTTCGTCGGCCATCACATCGCCATCGATCTTGATCGCCGGCGGCGGCAGCGCGATCTGCTCCATGGTCGAACGGATCGCGTCGATCACTCCCATCTTGAGCTGATCAGTGGTAGCCAGATCGATCTCACCCGCATTGACGGCGAAGGGGATGATTCCCGCACCGTCAGCGATGTAGTGCCTGTTCTTGGTAGGCGCCTGTACCGGATTCACCATGATCTCGCCAAAATCCGGATCGGCGTCGGTGGGTACGCACCATTCGATGTTGTTGTGGTAGCCGCGGGCGCCGGCCATATGCACCAGCAGAGACTGGTCCACGTAACGATCCATCAGCGTCTGAGCTGCCGGCCGGCCGACGGCACGGAAATCCACCGGGGAGCGGATCGTGCTCATGACATTGCCGAGATCAACCGGGAACCGGGCTTGATTCACCCGCAGCTTGTCCTCGCTGTAGGACAAGCCGGTACCACGCCCCTCCGCATACTTGCTACCCATGATCGGCTTGGCGCCAATCGGGTTCAGCAAGTGAAAGGTAACCTCGTCGCCCTTCCCCTTGCCGAGATCCTGGCACCGCACGATGGGCAGATGCTGAGTGGTCTGCTTACGAAGGGTTGCCGTGGCGCCAGCAGTGCCCTTCGGCATGGCACCGGTAAGGCGAGCCAGGGTACCGTTGCGCTGCATGTGGGTGGCAAACAGGCCCACGGCCTGCTGAACCATGGCCCCCGGGGAGCCATAAGCGGTATTCGTCTTGTTCGCGGGCATCGATAGCCTCCTAGATCTGCGAGTTCAGGTAGCGCTCGATCTGCTCGGGAGACATGCCACTCATGGCATCCAGCAGATCAACGCTGTTCATTCCGGCCATCGCTTCCTCGCGCGACGTTCCGGCCGGCCGGCCACCCGGAATGTCCGAGAGGCTGGCCGGCGGGGTCGCCGCCGCCTTGGCGATGGCTGCTTTGGCCGCAGCCGCCGGATCCGCTGCCGGCTGTTGAGCCAGCGCGGCCGCGGCCTGGGCCTGAGTTCCCGCAGTTGCTTTCTTGAACGTGTCGAAGACCTCGATCACCTGATTCGCACCGCCCTTGGCCAGGGCCTGGGAGTAGGCATCTCGCACGATGGACGGCAAGGACGCCTGCCAAGCCGCAAACTCCCTCGAATCCACGATGGAGTCCGCATCCGGATGGGCGGTGTAGATGGCCTGGAAGTGCCCGGTGGTCGCGTCCGCCTGCTCCTTGGCCTGGATGGGCTTCAGGGCCTGGCCGACTTGCGCTGCGACCTGGGCGGCTACCTGCTGCGCCACCAGCTTCTTGATGCCCTCCGCCATGGCGGCCTCGGAGAAGTCCCCGAAGATCGCCAGATCCACGCCCGAATCGATGGCCGCCTGCACGGCAGCCACCTGGTTGTCGGTCGGGGTCGGCACCTGGCCAGCCGCCGCCCGTGCATTGGCCTGCGCCTGCAGGTCGGCCAGCTGCTTGGTTGCAGCATCAAGCTGGGCAGCCAGCGTCTTCGCCTCGGTTCGGGCTGCCGCCAGCTTGTCGAAGCTGATGGTGTGCTTGCCGTCCCGGGCCAGAATGACCGCGTTGTCCGCGTTCAGCTGGTCCTCGGGCGGCGTCGCCGCGGCATTCTCGGGAGTCGCACCAGCAGCCTGGGCCGCCGGATCCTGATCGGTGTTGGTCTTCGTCGCGTTCTCAGCAACGCCTTCGGTAGCAGTGGCAGCGCCAGGCACGCTGCCGGTTTCCGGGGCCTGAGCGCCGGTATCGCCTTGGATGTCGCCCATCTCCAGAAGCTGGGCGGCCTGCTGGGGGGTCAGTTGGCCCCCACTCTCGATTGCGTTTGCGATGAACTCGAATTGCTGATTGGTCGTTGGCATGTCCTGCGTCCCGCCACATGTCGCCGTGGCCGCTGGGGATTCGGAGCTGCGAGCCTTGCGGCGCGCGGATCGCCACCCCGTCGGGTGGCTTGCCAATCAGTGTCTTTGCCGGATGGAGGATCGATCCAACCCTAGAGGGGGCTGGGTTGCGGGCATGAAAAAGCCCGCGCAGGGCGGGCTGGTGGGGTAGCGCCGGCGATCGAGCCTCGTCAGGCCGTCACGGCCTCGTCGGCCTCCTTCTTGGCTTGGCCGAGCTGATAGGGCATCCACTCCGCGTAGAAGCCGAACTGAGGGGGCGTGTCGCCTTCCTGAAGCAGCGTCACGCTGGTGGCGATAAATGGGTTGCCGTAGTGGTCGAGGATCTGCAGATTGACCATCCGATCATTCCAGACATGCACCACGGTTGCGTCGAGCGGCTTGGCCATGTCGATAACCTGAGGAAAGGACCGAGCGGGAACCATCTCCGCACCGGAGCGCGGCTTTTCCAATTCGGTGATGCCATTCAGGCGAAACCAGACCTTGCGGCCGACGGACGGGGTAATGATCTTGCTCATTGCGGTGCTCCTGCGAGGTTGTCGGCCGGCGTGGCAGTCTCGATGCCCTGCATCGGAGAACCGCCGCGGCTCGGCACGGGGGGAAAGCTGGGTGAGGTGTTCTCTCGGACGGGCGGCGCGACATCGGCGGCCGGCCCTTGCCCCTGGATGTACGGACTCTTAATGTTCATGGCCGCCGTCTGCTCAGGCTGCGGGAAGTTAGGGTCTTGCCCACCACCCGCCGGCCGCTGGTAGCCGGCGCCCTGCATGATCGCGTCGGCGATCGGGGCAATCATCGGCATCTGCGCCACCTGGGCGCCGCCTTGCATCGCCGAGAAGGCGGCCTGCACGCCCGTCTGCACCGCCTGGGCCATGATCTGCTTCACCTGGGCTTCGGTCAGGCGCTCCTTCATGTCCAGCTCGCGCGCCTTCAGGTCGTTGCCGGCCTGCTTGAGGGCCTGGGCCACCTCCTGCTTGATGCGCCCCTCCACCTGCTCGGGCGATTCCTGCTGGCCGGCGGCGCGCAGGGCTTCGACCAGATCCCGCTTGAATGGCACGTCCATGAGGCTGGCAAGGAACGGCATGGCCGCAGCCTGGTACTGGGCCGGAAGGGCCTTAACGGCCTCCGACATGGAATTGAGCTGCTGGCCGCGGAAGCTGGGTGTGCTGGGCACATCCTCGAGGGAGACCAGCAGCCGGGTGCGCTGCAGATCGTTGGTCAGGACCGGGGTGTTCGTCACCGGGTCCATCTCACGGCGGTTGATCACCACGGTGCGATCGGCGGTCAGGGCGTCACCCTCGATGATGACCGTGTGCTCCCTGTCGCCCATGTCCTGCACGATCATTGCCATCAGCATCTCGCCGACCATCGTCCGGCCCGACCGGAAGTTGCTCATCATCCCCTCGAGGGACTGATTGGACTGCTCCACCTGGGTCCGCTCCTGCACGCCGCTGGTCGCCGTGCCACGCTTGCCTTGAAAGCCCGAGGTGATGCTGCTGACCCGCTCGATGGCCGTTCGTGCGTCGATCATCAGCTGGTAGTGCTGGTCGGTGAGTTGGTAGTCGCGCTTCACCTCGAACCGTGCTCCCGGCCTGGCCATGTACTCAGGGTCCAGCACGATGTCCGCATCCGGCCGCGCAATCTGGCGGCGCAGCTGTTCGTCGGTCATCGCCACTGCGCCCTTCGTCCTCTCCACGCGGGTCACCGAAAGGCCCCAGCGGACCTTCGCCACCGCACTGTTGAGGCTGTCCTGCTGGTAGATCATCGACCGGATGTAGCCGTAGGGCACACGGGTGTTGTCCTCGCGAAAGCCCCAGAACGGCGCATACGGAAAATGCGTGTGGGTGTAGGGGGTCGGGCCGTCGTAAAGCCGATGCGGGCCAATCCAGTAGGATCTCCGCACCTTGGCGATGGTCGATCGGATGACCTCGACCAGGCCACGCTCGATGGCCGCCGCATGGGCCGGGTTGGCCTGGTCGAACTCGACAATCCGCCCGTCCGCCGCCTTCAGCAGGATCGCCGGCACCCAGCGCCGGTACCAGAGCTCCACCAGGCACAGGTCCCGGTTCGTCGGGTTGTACCAACGGTCCTCCTGCACCGTCCAGCCGCGCGCGTCGCCCCAGACGTTGTTCAGCCCGGTGGACGACGCGCCGTCGAGCAGCTCGGGCCGCTCCAGCCACCAGTCGGAGCCGGCCTTGCCGCAGGCCAGGATCAATTCCTTGTGCTCGGGGAAGACGGTGGCGAGGCGCCGCGGATGCAACCAGCGCTGCCGGCGCAGGAAGCGCGCGTCCGACAGATCCGGCTCCACCGAAGTCCAGTCGAAGCGGATCTCGTTGCGATGGATCGGCGTGCACCGGTACGGATATTTGAAGGGGTCGCTGCTCCTCGAGACCTCCACCCAGCCAAGGCCACAGCCGATCTGCGGCTTGAAGGCCTCGCCGCAGGCCTGATCGGCCTTCGACATGCGCTCGGCCTCGTTGAGCTTGTAGTTGATGGCGTCCGCCACGTCCTGGCCACCCAGGCCGCCGTTGGGCGTCACGCGCCAATCGGTGCGGGTGCTGGTCTCGTAGCCGTGGATGGCGCGGAGCGCCGGGCCGATCTGGTCCTCAACCGCTGGGGGGATGCCGGCCTCCTGGAGCCTTCGCAGCAGATCGCCGTCGAGCTGGTTGCCGTCGGCGTAGTCCATCTCCTTGTTGGCGCGATCCAGCCAGGGCGGCTGTTCTTCGATCTCCCGGGTGATCTCGGTGTATTCCTCGAGCCCCATGTCCAGGCGCTCGGCCGCCTCGTGGTCCTCGCCCTCGCCTTCGCCCTGGCGGCTCTCGATATCCATGTCCATCCTGATCCTCACATGCGCCAGTCGGGTGCCGGCGCCTCGTTGTAGCTGTAACCGGAGGCGACGCCCGCAGCCTCGTCCACCATGCCCAGCTCCTTGGCCTGGGCCCACTGCCGCATGGAATCCGCACCCTCGCTGCAGCCGTTCGACTTGTCGGGCTCATCGATGAAGCGGTTGTCGGCTCGGTTGAATTTCTTGCGATAGCCTTCCAGCCTCACGATCCCATCTTTGCAGCCTTCCGCATCGATGTAGCACCCCTTGAGGTGTTTCCGGGTCGCGTAAATGCCGGTGATCAGCTCGGTGACGCGCGGCACGATCACGAAGCGCTGCCCTGGGAGAAGTGCCTGCAGCTGCTCCTTCACCGATCGGTTGTAGTCGCCCAGGCGCTTGTGGTCAGCGTCATGCGGGAGGAAGTGGGTTCCGAATACCCATCCCCGGGATTGCAGGTGCTTCACGTAGTGACGCAGATCCTCGCCGTGCTCTTCGTAGTAGCCGATGAAGCGGTCTTCCCCGCGCAGGATCTGGTGAAACCACAGGGCGCAGCCATCGGCGTTGCCGATGTCCCAGAACGTGTTCACCGGCAGATCCAGCACCGGTACCCGCGTGATACCGCCACGCTTCCGCAGGGCCACCATGTCCTTCGCGTAGTAGTTGCCCTCGGTGCTGATCTGGAAGGCTTCGTCGGGCGTGGAGGGGTACTCCTGCCACATCCGCTCCTCTTTGCCGGAGAAGTCGGCCCGCTTCGTCGCCACGTACCAGGCCCGCTGATCCGGGTCGATGCGGCACTCCATCTCCCCTTCGATCTTGTCGAAGTACTCATGCTCATCGCGAGTGATGGGCACCTCGGCGGCAGGCAGCCGGTACTTGGGCTCCTGCCACCAGGCGTAGAAGTGAAACCGGTAGTCCCTGACCGTCAGTGGCAGGCGGCTCAGGAACTTGCCCTTGGCCTGCTCGACCATGGCGAAGAACTCGCCCTCGCGCCCTTCTGCCGTCGATTCGATCACCAGGATGCCGTTGGTCGGCACCGCAGGAATCGAGCCGGTCATCACTTCCTGGGCCTTCTGCGGGTACTTCGCGCAGATCTTTCCGAACTCGCTCACGTGCAGGCGATGGATGGTGCCGGAACGCATGGAGGTGGCAACGCGCACGCTGCTGTTGTTGTGGGAGAACAGCAGCTCCACGTTGCTGTCACGCTTCAGCGGGAAGCGCTGGCGAATCTCCTCGGGCAGGTTGTCGTAGGCGAAGCGGACCTTGTCGCGAAAGATCGTCGCGACGGCCTCGAGGTCCTGGGCGATGATCCCGCACCGCTGGTTCGCGTTGAACAGCGCATGGTCCAGCCACATCAGGCAGATCAGGGTGGTAAAGCCGAGCTGCCGCGCCTTGAGGATCAGATTGCGATGCCACAGGCGCCGGATGAAACGCCGCTGAGCCCGGTTCGGCCGAAAGGGCATGACCTGGGCTTCGTCGGCGTCATCGCCGTCGCCCTTGATCATGATCTTGTAGAGGCAGCCCGAGAACAGCCGCCACTCCGGATCAGCCAGGCAGCGGGCCAGCTCTTCCGCATCGCCCGGAAGCTGAACCAGGGGCTCGTTGTGGGTGACCGTCGGCTTCTGACGCGTCAGCTCGCCTACCAGCCGATCCTCTTCCTCGAGGAGGATCTCATCGCGTGCCGACATCAACCCTCACCCGGCTCAAGCGTCGAGTCATCGCGCGGCTGAAATGCACTTGCCGGCGCTGCCGGTAGCGCCTCGGGATCGTCCTGAACCGGCCTGAAGGCGGAACCGTTGCTGCAGGCGATCTTGTGCAGGAGATCGGTGAGCGGATCGCTCTTCTGCTCGTTGTCCTTCTCGTACAGGCCCAGGTGCTTGAACAGCTTCTCCATGGCGGCCACCTTGTCGTGCATCACGACCTTGAGCCCGTACTTGGTCTGTTCCGCACCCGCATAGAGCGCTGCGGCGGCCGGCGAGATCGTCCGGGTATCAGCGAGCACTACCCGGGAGTAGCCATCGCCGCAGCACTCGGGGCACTCGGGATGCGGGGGGCGCAGCGGGTTGTAGCCAATGCCGCCCTGCTCTTCGAAGTCCTCTTGCGCCTTGCCGGCAGACCGCTTGGCCAGCCACTCGGCGTGATCGTGGTTGTACTCAGCGACCGTGCGCTGGTACCGGTGGCCTTCGCCCCAGCAGTGCCGGCAGCAGCCAACCTTCACCTGCACCAGCTCGCGGGCGTCGGCCGTGAGGATGCTCCAGGCCTCGCGCAGGACGCGGTCGGCGGTGATCTCAGTCCGATCCTGTTGGTCCTTGCGTGCCGCAGAAATGGCCTTCTTGACTGAAGTTTTCTGAAGCAGCTGGTAGGCCATCTGCTCCGCGGTCTTCACGCTGTAGCCGGCCCGTATTGCGGCTTGGGTGCCATTCAGATCGACCAGGTACTCCTCGACGAAACGCTGCTGCTTCGGCGTGAGCTTCTGGTCTGACCGGGCGGCACCTGCCTTCTTCGGCTTCTGGGTCTTCATGCGCCGCAACCTACGCAGGGCACCTGCGGTACTGCCACCCCTTCAGCCCGCACGCTCAAACCCCATCCAGATCCAGCTGCTTCCCGCCCTCGAAGCCCTTGAGCTTCGCCTCGAGGTGCCCGATGCGCTTTCGCATCGCTGCGACCATCGCCGACATTTCGTGCCCAATCTCGATCGCCGCGAACTGAACTGCAGTGCCCGCCTGGAGCGACGCCAGCGTCCGATCTTCGCGAGGGGTGAGCGTTAGGACTTCATCCCCGATCTCGATCTTCACCAGGCCATCGGGCAGGATGGATTTCGTGATGATGCGCGCCGGCGGATGCAGGACTGCCGGGACGAACACGCCGCGGCTTTTCCGAATCAGCGCGCCGTCGTCCACCAGGGTGGCCAGGCGATCGTCGATGATGGTCAGCTTCAGCCCGGTGACCTCCTGCAGCGCTTCCCGGGTGACCAGCTGCTCCTGGTTGTGGAGGTCCTGCACTGCGTCGAGGATCTGCTGGCGCGTCGTGCGCTGGATTGCTGCCATCAGGCGCGACCCTCCATCGATCTCACGACTACGCTCAACCCGCCGTCCCGAACAGCGTGACCTACCTCAGCAAACAGCCGCACAACCTGGGCGTCGTCGCAATACGCCACACCGTTGAGCGCGTCCAAGGTGACCTTGATGCAGTTGTCCAAGTCCATGCGCGCCAAGCTGGCCACGCCCTTCTTCGTGAGCTTCGGGTGCAGAGCGATATAGACGGCGACGGGTCCATCGAACTGAGGCAGTCCCGCGAGGCTGGCTGCTCTCTTCGCGCTGTCCTTGTAGCGGTCAGCCTCCGCGCTGCGGAATGTGCGGCCTCTGCAGGTGCGCCAGTACCGGTTTGCAGAGACTGGGTAGCCAAGCGTCAATATCGGCCGCGGTTGCGCCTGCCCCACTCCGCCGACACCTCGGCCATCAGCAGCTGGGCTGCTTCCTTCCCCCTGTGCCGTGCCACGTCCGCGTAGAACGCCGCCCTCTGCGGCTTGCTCAAGGTCAAGACCCATCTGATTTCGCATTGCTTCCTGTGCTCCTCTGTCCATGTCGGTCCTGATTTCACGCTGCCTCGGCCCCGTAGGCCGGGCTGCACTCCCGCCGGCCGTTGTCCGTGTGCCAGCGCTCGCCGAGGGCATCGGATGCCATCTCCACCACAATCATTCGGACGCTCCTGCCAGCAAGCCAGTCGGACCGGTGCAGCTTCGCCCAGGCCTTGTGATCGACCTTCGGAGCCAGCACCTGGCGGGCCATGGCCTCGGCTTCGGCCTGGCGAGCGGCCACCACGTTGGGGTGAATCTCCGGCGCGGGAAGCGCCTTCGGAGCCTCAGGCCGTGGGGCCTGGAGGCAGAACCCCCGGAACATCGGGAGCGTCGGCGGGAAGTCCTTCGTCGCCTTGCACTGCTCCATCGCCCACTCGATCTGGCGCCAGCAGAACGGGGACAAGTCCTCCGCCCAGATGGCCTTCACGTCCGCCAGATCGGCCCCCGCCCACATGTCGGCGAACAGCCGGCCGTACATCGCGGTCATTCGGCGGAACAGCTGCTCAACGCACCCTTCGAGCCTCTCCGGGGAGAGTTCGCGCATCGGGATCGTGCTCCCCTTGCGAAGTGCGGTTTGCCCCGGTGAGTTCGGCGATGACAGCGGCGCGCCTGTCTGCTGCAGTGGTTCGGTGGGGTGTCCCATGGTCGTTGCCCTCAAGGGTCGTGATGTCGGTCAGGATGGAGTCGAGCAGTCCGGCGTTGATCGGCTGCGGCGAAGCGCGGGCCTCCCGCCTTTCGTGGGCCCGCTCGAGGGCCGTCAGGGCCTGAGCGTCGGTGATGCCCTTCTCCGCCCACACCCTGACCCTGGGGTCAGAGGCCTGCAGCGCTGCGCCGCGTTGTCGGAGCAAGCTGGCCAGCTCGATGGCCCGACCTGTTATCGGGTCGGCAGCAAGCGGCACATCGACGCGTGACGGTGGGTCCTCCTCACGTTGATCTGTTGCCGCTGCGTGTACACCTGGTGTCTGGGGACTGGGGACTGGTGCCTGGGTAGCCGTGTTGTCACGCGTGACAGGTGCGTGACGTGACGTGTCCTTGGTGCGCAACAAGAGCGTTTCAAGCTCGCCTGTTTTCGTGTCCCAGGGTGGGGTAATCCCGTGGAGACGAAGCTCTTCGAACATCGCCGCCCGGCGCTCACGGGCACGCTGCTGGCGGTCGCGGGCGTTGTCCCGCTTCTCCTTGGCCTTCGGCGCCTTCTCCAGGTACTTGGCAATCTCTTCGTCGCAGCGCCGCTGGTGCCAGCCGTTGGCATCGAGTTCGAAGAACTCCTCGAGCACATACTCGACGGCAGCACGCTCGTCCTTGGACTGGGCCCGGGCGAGCTTCTGCACTGCCTTCCGATCAACCGGCAGCGGGCCTTCCCGTGTGTAGTAGACGTCCAGGAGACGGCGATAGGCAGCGTCCTCCACCATGGAGAGGTGGGCCGTGGCCTTGATGTAGTCGCCGATGTGGTGCTCGTAGTAGTTCATGAACTACCGAATCCCCCACCACGCCAGCCAGGCACGCAGCATCCACAGCGGGTCATAGACGATGCGCATGCGCACCACGGGGCGCGGATGACGGGAACGGTAGGCGGACATCTCAATGATCTGCGCCGCCATCAATCGCTCCCCGAAGACGAGGAGGAGCACGACCCGCTATCGCTCGAGCTGCTCGACGAGTAATCGGCCCCACCGCAAGGTGCGGAGTCCCAGCCTCCAGACGCGCCTGCACCGCTGAAGCCCCCTCCTCCGCCGACAGTCGACGGCTCCGAATGAGCTGGAGCCTGGGCTGCGCGAAACGTCGCCACCTGGTCGCAATGCTCCCAGGACGACGGGCTTGTGGTGGCAGTGGAGCTCGAGCCCGTCGAGACGTTGCTCTTGGTGCCCAAGGAGTTCCCAGACCGGTACCGCATCATGGTCGTGCGCTGACCGGCCGCCCGCTGCTCGGCTTGCTTTGCCAGGCTCCGCCGTACTGCCCACCGGGCGATACGCGACACCAGCCAATAGAGGGCGAGGCCCAGGGGTACCGGGCTGGCCGCGATCAGGAAGTCTGTGGCGCTCATGCAGCCGCCCTCCTTACCGCAAGCTGAGGCGCATTCAGGCGGAGAAATCCGACGGCCATCAACGGATCGACGCTATTGCCGACCATGCGCACCTGGGCCGATTTCGAGAACCGTCGGCCGTCATGTCCCCGGTCGATGATGTAGCTGTCCGGGAAGTCCTGCGCCCGGAAGAGCTCGCGCGGCTCGAGCATGCGCAGGCCGATGTCGACGATAACGTAGGGCGTGCCCTTGATCGTCACGGTCACAAGGGCCATGCGATCCTTCGTTGTGACAGTGGTCATTGGGTCGCGCAGGTCCGACCATTGGCCGCCTTCGCCGTAGTAGCGCATGAGAAAGGCGGCAGTACGTAGGGCGCCGTTCTGTTCTTCTGGCGAAAGAGTGCATTCCACCAGCGCGTGATGCTCAGCCCCAGCGGTGATCGTCGGCAGCGGATCGGCCGCAGCAACGCCGACGCAGTTCTTGCGCAGGGTCATCAAGTGCGCCGACACCAGTTGCTGCTGGCTGCCGGTGTTGGTGACCGTGCTCATGGGCTGGCGCGCGTCGTGGCCCGGCGTGGTGTTGAATCCGCCGTTGGCCTGCATGAGGTAGGCAGCAGCGACAGCGTGCTTGCCGGTGCCCACGACCGTGCCGAGGGGCCGCCCGACATCCAGAGCCCGCGGGGCCTGGCCCTCTCGCTCCCCGTAGCCGGTCTGGACCAACACAGCCGCGGCCAAGGCCTGGCCACCACCGGAGGCAGTCACCGTACCGATGGGCCCCTGAATATCGTTGCAGCCGTAGCTCCAGCGCGCTGCGCCTGGCTTGCCTTCGCCGTGCCCGGCCTGAATGAGGGTCGGCGCCACCAGGGCCCGACAACCACCCTTCTCCGTGGCAATCGTGCTGATCGGCTCCCCTACTGGCTCCAGCTTCCCGCCGTGGGCCATGTTCACGATGAACGGATCCCCGTTCTGCAGCACATAGCGCACGATCCCACGGGCAATCCGGCGCAAGGTCGCATCAGCCAGCGGGCGCTGGCGATCGAGAATGCTCGCGCAACCGATGGACCAGTCGATGCAATCCGCCGCCGGACGCCAGCGGCGCTGCCCGCGCGCCGGCTTCTTGAAGTGCGTCGGCTCCTCCCACAGGATCGGCTGGCCCGTGCGGCTCGCGATCATGAACAGGCGTTCGCGGGTCGTGTGCCCGCCATGGTTCGCAGCGACAATCAGGCGCTTGTCGACCGTGTAGCCCAGGCCCTCAAGTAGGCGCACGAACCGGCGATAGGTATGCCCTTCCCGCCGGGGGTCCGGTACCAGGAACTGGTTCTCCACCGTCACGCGCTCGCCAGCTGCTGCCACACTGCCATCCAGCTTCACGACCCGGCCGGTAGCTGCGTCACGCTTCGCGATCAGCGGCCCCCATTTCAGGAACTGCTTGACGTTCTCAAGGCTGATCACGTCGGGCAGCACTTGCCCAGCCCAGCGGACGCCAACCCATGCGAGCGCACGGATCTTGGCACTGCGGGGCTGGCCGCCGCGGGCCTGGGAGTGATGGGTGCAATCCGGCGAGAGGTGCAGCCAACCCACCGGCCGGCCCTGCGTCGCACCACGTGGGCACACCTCGAAGACGTCGGCCACGAAGTGGCGCGTCTGCGGGTGGTTGTGCCGGTGCAGGCTCAAGGCGTCATCGTTGTGGTTGATCGCGATGTCCGGGCTTCGGCCCCAAGCCATTTCCATCGCCACCGACATGCCGCCGCCACCGGCAAACAGGTCCACGATGAGCTTCTCGTCCATCAGAAGGCGGAGCTGTGAAGTCACGGCAGCACCTCCCCGACCCACTCCGAGACGCCGGCCAGCAGCTCCGGGCTCGCGATCATCAGGATCACCAGCACGATGAGGACCCACAGCAGCGCGTCGGCGGCGATCACGGCCAGCGCCTCCCAGTTCAGCCTAGGCACACGGGGGTGCGTGAAGGCCCGGGAAGGAATGTCCTCTCGCGGCGCCAGCTCGAGCACCTGGGGCGCGGGCCGGATCTTCTCCGGGTCCATCTCCACGGTCAGGGTCTGGATTTCGGGCTTCATGCGCCCTTCCCCACCGGAACCGGACCAGAACCAGACTCATTCAGAGGCTGGGCCGGCGCCAATGCGTCACCGATGATCTTGTCAGCGTGAAGACGCCCGAAGATGTGCGCGGCCATGACCCACCGCCGATACTCGTCCACCGTCTTCCCCTCAAGGACAGCAAGGGCTTGCTCCGCTGCATCGAGGGTCATCCCTGGAGCCCCGGGATATGTCCGGCTCAAAGCGACGATGCAACCGTTCAGGTGCTCGTCGATGAGGCTGCGGATGACTTCGGCGCGCGTCGCCGTCGGCGTGTGCTCGCGGAAGGCCTCAGCCGCGTCGCTGATGTCGCACAGAAGGCCAACCGGAACGTCAGCGCTGATCCGTTCGGTGTTTTTGCCGTCCGAGCCTGATCGACCGCTCCGGCTAAATGAGATGGGTGAGTTCATCGAGCGCTCCGCTCAGCTGGTTGGGTGTTGGAGAAAAAGACCCCGAGGCCCGAAGGCCTGGGATTGAAGCCGCCCGCGTTGAAGGAGGAGACAGGGAGGCGCGGGCGGGGAGAAGAGATGGGACGCGGATCAGGCGGCCTCCTGGGATGGAGGCGGAGCGCACGGGATGGCCTGGAAAACCTCAGGCCTCGCCAGCTTGAGAAACTTCAGTCGTGCCCGCGGAATGCCTTTTGTCCGCCACTCCGAGACGGAAGGCGGCTTGACTTCGCAAAGCTCAGCGACGGCAGAAGTCCCGCCTAGCGCGTCGATGATCTCGGAGGGAGAGGTGATCTTGTCCATGAACAAATGTTAGGCGCACCTAATCGTCAATGTCAAGCACACCTAACTCTCAGCAAATTAGGCTTGCCTACATGAGCACACTGTCAGAACGAATGAAGGAAGCGCTGGATGAAGCCGGGGTAAGCCCTGCAGACCTCGCGCGGGCATGCCAAGTCAAGCCGCCATCGGTCAGCAATTGGCTGTCCGGGGAAACCAAGTCGCTCAAGGCATCCACAGCGATCCGAGCATCGGACTTTCTGGGCGTCAATCAGCTTTGGCTCACAGAAGGACGTGGCCCCAAACGCCCGGCCGACGAAACACTGGGCAAGGATAGCTTGACTACCACGCCGACCAGCATCGGCGCAATGAAGCTTGCCACTGTACATTCACCCAGTATGGGTAACAATGTGGTCGTTATTCGGCACTACGACACAGGCGGCGCGATGGGAGACGGAGGCGTCATCCTGAGAGATCAGCCTGGTCTGATCGAGAGCTGGACCGTGACGCCCGAGTGGATTCAGAAGAACATCAAGAACTGCAGCGCCGCTGCGAACCTCTGTGTGGTCACAGGGTTCGGCGACTCGATGCGCCCGCTCTACGAACCAGGTGATCCCCTCATCGTGGACACCGGTGTGAAGCAGGTCGACTTCGACGGGATCTACTTCTTCCGCGTGGGCAATGAGGGGTTCATTAAGAGGTTGCAGCGCATCCCCGGCGAGGGACTGGTGGCCATCAGCGAAAACAAGGCTTACCGGGAATGGACGATTCGCGACGGCATGGACTTCGAGGTGTTCGGCCGGATCGTGAAGGCCTGGCGGAGCGAGGATTACTGAGATCATCCTGATCTCTGCCCTCTGTCTCCTGTCAGGACTCAGGTCCTTTCCTAAACTGCTTTGAACAAACCTCGCCCAAAACTAGATTGAGGTTAATTATGCCAATTCGGGCTCAGTTTCACCCATAAATAGCCCACTTGGCGCGACCAGTCTTGGCGAGAGCACTAGAAGTTCAGAGGCTTTTCGCTTTACTTGGGCGTAATAGGTCAAGCCTTTTCGATACAGGGGAAGCCCCATATACAAATTTTCAATCTCAGGGGTGTCGTCGTATGTAAGCATCCATGGAGAATCTAGGCCTCTAACCAGCTTCGCCAAACGAGCGTGATCCGCAGCTTCATAAAAACTTAGATAGAGATCCCGCCCTTGCGCATAATAAGGCGGATCAATATTTATAAGCGCTCTTTTCGGAAGAAGCTTATTCCAGCGAATCAGGCACTGCTCCGCATCTAGCTGACTTAACTGAATCACTTCACGGTACGAGTGAATCCTCTGAATTTTATTGATCAAATCTTCACGGTTAAAGCGACAGTCTAGCTTGTAACTACCATTCTGATTTTTTCCACCAATTACTCCTCCCTTAAGAATTCCCGATCTATTCGTTCTATTTAGAAATAGTGTAGAAAATGCACGGGCCTGTAGATCGGCGGCCCTATCTTGAATAATCTCTCGCTGGCGAAACCACTCCTCTATTGTGACTTTAGTTTTGAGAATCTTTTCACACAGTGGGTCGGGCTCATGCACAACGGCATACCAAAACGTGTAAATCGCTGGATCTACATCGTTTAGCCACACCTCACTCATGTCTCCATTAAGCAGCAAGCGCCAAGCAACACCCGCCCCTCCTGCGAACGGCTCTGCGTAAACCCCCCGCATCAGATCATTGGATCGAACGAGATCCAAGACAAAAGGTGATAGTTGGGTCTTCCCGCCAGGATAGCGAAGTGGAGAATCAGTTATAGGCATTTGGCCAACTTAACAAAATTATAGAAAATTGACCAGAAGAATTTAAACACCATCCATTAATCATGCAGCGAGTCCAGCATGTAACGGAGCGCAGGCTCCCAAGTATCGAACACGGCTAATAGCTGCTTACGGACAGGAAAGGTGCTTCCGTGAACAGCAGTTCCTAGCGTGTGCAAGCTATGTGGAATGTGCTTCTCCGAACTTGCTTGACTCAATACCAATTGAATATTCCGTGGAGCGTTCTTGTCCCTAGCTTTGTTGGCACACAACTGACTGAGATCGGCATCATTTTTGTGCTGGTGATTGGGATTGCTGTGGCGAATATAAAGAACAAGAATTCTCTCCACAAACGCACGAAGAAGGTAATTCGCTGCAAACTCGTGGTCTTCTATAGGCTGCCTTAGCATCTCTTGTCGCAGCCTGGACAGGACTTTATCCTGAGTCTTAACGGTAAAGCTGCTTGTGATGAACTTATTCCGAAGGACTGGATTAGGGGCGCTCCGAGATCTACTATTTGATGCACTAGAACGCTCCGCCAAAGACTTATCTTTTTGGGGATCAGGAGGAGGAGAAGGATTTTCTAGGCGTGTGGTCGGTGTCAATCCATTCGTCGCGAGATCGCTGACGTATGCGTCACAATCTTTGGCCTTTGCTCTTGAGTTTACACGAGGAGCCCCACCGCCTTCGACGGCAATACTATCCAACACAAAACGTTGAAGCACGGCATCAACTTCATCAGGATCATGAGTGAAAATTAGCTCACCATCATCGCTGACTTCACCCAGACCAAAAATAGATCGGCGGGTTTTATTGTTTAGATACCGCGAAAGTGTAGTAATAGGAACACCAGCACGCTGCTCCTCATCAATTAAACCTATCGCCCGCAAGCGCTCCAGAATCAGCAATGCAAGAATATCAGCCTTGGCTGTAGTATTGGACGTGGACCTTTTTGATGCCCTAGCTTTTGCATTTGTGCTCCATTCTCTGATCCCCTTACCCCCCTGCGCGCCTAGATGTCGTAGCTCAATCCATGGCTGAGCATCATCGCGATCCCGAAATAGGAATACGTGCACATTCTCAGGCAACTTTGCTTGATTTGCTATTCTCTTGAAAATGGACCGATAAGCTTGAGTTGGCGCCCGCTCTGGATCTGACAACAATATCATTGCACAAGTACGACGATTTCCCTCTACCGCAATATAGTGCCCTGGCAAGCCCTCATGGTTCACTACCCCCATTACATCAAAGGGACTCATCGCACCACGCTTAGCGATATCAGCAGCAAGAACAACTAGTTGTTCATCACACAGCTCGGCAATTATTTCGGCCTCTCGGTGCTTCATTTCATGGCGAGGATTCTCCCCATCAAGATGAACCAGTTTTGCAGACACCGTGTGATATTGATTAACCTTTAGATTTCTAGCGATGGTGGTTTTAGCCATAACCTTGTCAGCGAATATTCGGGTTGTCGAGCTTTTCACATAGAAGAGGAACTAAATTCATCATAAAAATTGAACCCTCTTAGTTCAATCTACAGTTCGAGCATACAAGTCTATTGCCGTTCAGCTTATGATCAACTTCTCGCATTCGATTGGGAAAATGTCACTAATAGACTGAGCATTAGCAATGCTCTTTCTCGTACTCGCCCTCGCATCACAAAGTCAGTACTGACCTCTCCGACGCGACATCTGACATAGCTTAGGTGTATCGCCCGCCCCTGATTCAACACAGCTTCCCCTCTCGAGTAGGCCTTCGCTCGATCGCTTGCTCGCTCACGTTCAGCGCTGACGAGGTATCGCACAAAATGTTAGGCATGCCTATTGACATGCTAGTTAGGCTCACCTAACCTTTACTCCATCAACCACCCGATGGAGCAAGCGAACACCACCCCACACCTGCACTTCACCCGGCTACGCCCGCCGGGCCCCTTCGGGGGGACGACACACGTGCAGCTGAGCGCGTGCAAAGCGGCGATCAGCAACCCTGACCCAACGAGCGATCTCGGCGGAATACGCAGGATTGGGCGGCCGCCATGAAGCGATGCGCGGCGCCGGAAAACGTAACCGGCTGCCACCCGAGTACGGCCTCCCAAGAGGCTTTACCCGAGTGGGAACGGGTACCGGGGCGCCCTTTTAGCCCCCTCTATATGCAAGGAAACACCATGACTCAGAACATCGCCAACCACGACTTCATCGTCCTGATCGACTTCTCCGGCTCGATGGCCACCATCGATTCCGGCCAGAAGCTGTCGCGCATCGATCGCGTGAAGGAGTCCGTACTCGGTCTGGTCAGCGAGCTGGCGGCCGTGGATGAAGACGGCATCGAGATCATCACGTTCGGCAGCGAGTCCATCCTGCTGACCTCCGGCGTCAAGAACGCCGAGGTCCTGAACTCCGTCTTCTCCCGCCGCGTTGCCGGCGGCACGCCGACCGCCGAAGCCCTCGCCAAGGCCTTCGAGGTTGCCGGCAAGTCCGACAAGCCCGACTTCATCGTGGTCTTCACCGACGGCGAACCCAACAACCGCCAGGCGGTGAAGGACGTGCTCATCAAGCAGGCCAACAGCCAGAACGCCGACGGCGACCTGACCGTGCTGTTCATCCAGGTGGGCAACGACACGGCGGCAGGCGCTTTCCTCGACGAGCTGGACGACGCGCTCATCGGCGCCAAGTTCGACATCGTCGACAAGAAGACCCAGGCCGAAGCCGACGCCTACCCGACCCTGGCGGCCCTGATCGCGGACGCGATCGATGGTTGATCTGATCCTGGCGGCCAGCTTCGGGGCTGTCTTTTACGGCGGCTTCAAGCTGGGCAACCGCTTCAAGACCCTCAGTGACGCGGCGAAGGCCGCCGTGGATCGGCTCAACAGCTGATCGCTTCAAGGCCGCTACGGCGGCCCCACCCGCATGCGGCTTCCCGAGAGGCTGCAACCGAGTGGGCCCACAACCACCATCAACCTTCTGAGGATCACGTCATGAACCCTCGAATCTCCCTGGAACGGCGCCGGTTCAACGAACGCCGCCGGCAGCCGATCCACAAGATCGTGGCCGAACGCATCGTGTTGCCCTGCGTCATCACCTTCGCCGGCGGTGTGCTGTTCGCCCTGCACTTCACTCCCGCGCCCCCGATTGACCTGAGCTGCCAGGACACGGCGGCCAAGATCGCCGAGCACCGGACCGTCGTTGCGCAGGGAGGTCAGCAATGAACCCCGCCGCCATCCCCGGCCCGGGTGACGCCGCCACCTGGGGCCCCTGCAACAGCCCCCGCGATCCGCGCTGGACGGATGACGACGAAGTCACCCCCGACGATCAAGTCGAGGCGATGCGCGAAGCGCGGGATTACGTAGGCCTCGCCGAGACCGCCCTGAGCCAGAAGAACTTCAAGCGCTACCGCGAGCACCTGCAGAGCGCCCTCGAGATCCTTCAATCGCTCGCGGGGAGTGACGAATGAGCCGCTTCGCCGTCGGTCATGCGGCCTTCGAGATCGACTCCCTGCCCTCCCAGCCGCAGGTGGCCATCTGCCACGGCTTCTTCGTGACTCCGGCGAGCCGCGGCAAGGGCATCGCCCACCAGGCGAAGAAGGCACAGGCCGAGATCCTGAAGGGCCTGGCCTACGACTACGCGATCTGCACGGTGCTCGCCGACAACGAGGCCCAAAAGCACGTGCTGGAGAAGGCCGGCTGGGAGTGCATCGCCGAGTTCTATTCCGCCCGTCAGGACGCCCAGGTCGAGATCTGGGGTCACGAAATCAACTATGGAGGCAACGCCAAATGAACGCACCGCAATCCGTCGGCCAGCTCGACCGAAGCACCTACCTGGGCGGCTCGGACGTGGCCGCAATCTTGGGCGTTTCGCCCTGGACCACGCCCTTCATGCTTTACCAGAAGAAGACCGGCGCCTACATCGAAGAGCTGTCGCCGGCCAAGCGCCGCATCCTCGAGCGCGGCGCGCGCTGGGAGCCGATCGTCCTCGAGATGATGATCGACGAACTCACCGACCGCGGCCACGACGTCGAACTGGTCGCGTCGAACCGGCGCTACCTGGATCCGGAGTGCAACTTCCTGGCTGCCGAGATCGACGCCGAGCTGCTCGTGGACGGCGAGCCGGTGAATGGCGAGATGAAGACCGCTGGCTACTTCGCCGCCGGCGCTTGGGGCGAGTACGACAGCAACGAGGTGCCCATCTACTACCTGGCCCAGGTGATGCACGGCCTGATGATCCAGCCTCGCCAGCGCACAGTGATCGCCGCCGTCACCGGTTTCGACGAGCGCCCGATGATCCGTTGGGTGGATCGCGACGAGGAGACCATCGCCGCCATCCGGGCCCGGGAAATCGAGTTCTGGCAGCGCATCCAGTCGGGCGAGGCCCCTGATCCGGTCACCCCCGATGACGTGAAGTGGCTCTACCCGAAGGACTCAGGCGCCACGCTGGAGGCCGACATCGAGCTGCTGGAGGCCTGCGGCGACCTGAAGGCGCTCAAGGCCAACGCCAAGGACCTGGATGCGCAGATCGAGCTGCTCGCCACCAAGGTGAAGGCCCGAATGGGTGAAGCAGCTGCTCTGCTGGGGCCGAACGGCAAGCCCATCGCCACCTGGAAGACCAACAAGGCCGGCAGCAAGACCGATTGGCAGGCCGTGGCCACTGAGGCCGGCGCTGACGCTGCCCTGATTGCCCATCACACCAAGACCACCCCGGGCGCCCGGCCCTTCCTGATCAAGTAATCCGAGGAGCACACCATGAGCACAGCCGCTCAACTGCGCACCGTCGCAACCACAATGACCGGCCGCGAGATGGCCGAAGCCTCCCGCAAGACGGCGGCCGAAGCCGGCAGCGCCACCGTCAAGAAGTTCTTCGAAGCCAACCGCGGCACCCTGGAGGCGCTGCTGCCCAAGCACTTCGACAGCGAGCGCATGCTCAAGCTGGCCCTGGGCGCCCTGCGCACCACCCCGAAGCTCGCCGGCGCCAGTCTTTCCTCCCTGCTGGGCTCCGTCGTCACCTGCGCCCAGCTGGGCCTGGAGCCGAACACTCCGCTGGGCCACGCCTACCTGCTGCCGTTCGACAAGCGCGAGAAGCGCGGAAATGAGTGGGTCACGGCCGAAACCCAGGTGCAGGTCATCATCGGCTACAAGGGCATGCTGGACCTGGCACGCCGGTCCGGCCAGATCGTCAGCATCGCCGCCCACGAGGTGTGCGAGGGCGATGATTTCCGCTTCGCCTACGGCCTTGAGGAGGAGCTTGTCCACCGGCCGGCGATGAAGGATCGCGGCGCGGTAATCGGCTTCTACGCCGTGGCCAAGCTGCAAGGCGGCGGCTACTCGTTCGAGTTCATGAGCACCGACGAGGTGAATCACATCCGCGACAAGGCCGCGGAGAAGAACCGGGCCAAGAAGGACAACCAGGGCCGCCCGATCATCACCGGCCCATGGCTCGACAACTACGTCGAGATGGGCCGCAAGACCGTCCTGCGCCGGCTCTTCAAGTACCTGCCCATCAGCATCGAATCCCTGGCGTTCGCGTCGGCCATCGACGGCAACGCCGTCGCTGCGGCTGCGCCGCTGGAGGAAGTCGTCTTCGACGTCAGCCAGCAGCAGGACGCACCGGCCTCGGTTGATCAGGACACCGGCGAGATCCTGGATGGCGCACCAGCCCAGATCGCCCACCAGCCCGAGCCCGAGCGCATCCCCCAGCAGACCCGCCAGGCCGAACCCGAGCCTGTGCGCCAGCAGCAGACCCGACGCGAGGAACCGCCACCGGTGGATGCCGAATGGACGCCCTCCCCCGAAGAGTTGGCCGCGATCGAAGCCCGCGAGCGCGCCGAAGCTGGCGGCCAACCCGAGCAGCGCCAGGCAGCACCGGCCGGCCGCCGCCCGCGCGGCCAGATGAGCCTCGACTGATCCCATAGGCCGGCCATGGCCGGCCCTCCAATCACGTAGGAAAGAAGGAACGCTGCAATGAACGCACCTCAAGACTTTCGCAGCATGACCGCCGCCACCATCGGCAAGGATCTGCTCTCCGCCCTGGTCACCGAGCTCAAGCTGCTGCCCGCCGTGTGGGCGAAGCTGCCCCAGAAGAAGCAGGACGACATCCTTGATCGCCTGCGCGCCAGGGTTGAGTCCAACGTTGGCATGGCCGTGCATATGTTGGCCGCCCAAGGCCGCGTAACCGTCGTTGGCGATCTGGACCAGATCACTATCAAGGACGGCGTGAAGGCAGTTGTGAAGTTCTCGCCTGCGGCGCCCAGTCTGCATCAACTCTACGAGGCCGCCGGCAAGGCCGTATTGGTCATTGTCGCAAGTGGCGAGGATCACACCGGCGGCATGGACGAAGTAAAGGGCGAGGCCGACCAGCGCGCCATGGACTTGGGCCACGAGTATCGCGATGACGACGGTGGCGGCATGGACGACGTCACCATCATTGATGCGGAGTTTGGCCTGCCCGCACCCGAAGACGTCGTCACCAGCCAGGAGCTGGAACAAGCCTTTGAGGATGGCTACCAGGCCGCTGCCGAAGGGAAGCCGGAGTCCGATTGTCCGGTGGTGAAAGGTGCGCTCTGCATCGAGTGGGTCAAGGGCTGGAAGAAGTACCGCGAATTGAACCCGGACGACGGTCTCCCGGCGGACCAGGAAGAGGAGTAAGCAGCATGAACCTCAAACTCTTCTACGACACCGAAACCACCGGCCTGCCCGACTTCAAGGCCCCGTCCGAATCCGCGCACCAGCCCCACATCGTGCAACTCGCCGCCCTGCTGGTGGATATGAACACGCGCGAGACCATCCAGAGCATGGACGTGATCATCCGACCGGACGGCTGGACGATTCCGGATGACGTTGCGGCCGTTCATGGCATCACGACCGAGCATGCAGCCGAAGTCGGCATTCCTGAGCGCCTGGCAGTTGAGATGTTTATGGAGTTGTGGTGCCGGCGGCCGCGTATCGCCCACAACCAGCAATTCGACGCCCGGATTGTCCGCATCGCGCTGCTGCGCCACCAGAACCAAGAAGCTGCAGATGACTGGAAAGCGGGGGCCGCGGAGTGCACGGCCATCCTGGCGACACCAATCTGCGCCCTTCCGCCCACCGAGAAGATGAAGGCAGCCCGCCGGTTTCACCACAAAACGCCGAACCTCGGCGAGGCGTACCGGCACTTCACCAGCAAGGAGCTGGAGAACGCCCACAGCGCCATGGCCGACGTGCTGGCCTGCCGGGACGTGTACTTCGCGATCAAGGGAGCGCAGCAATGAAGATCACTCACCTCTCAGCCCAGAGCTACCTCGGCGCCCGCGCCGTGGACCTGACCATCACCACCCCGATCACGATCGTGGCCGGCAAGAACGGTGCCGGCAAGAGCAGCCTGCAGGAGGCCATCCGCCACGCCCTGGGCGGCGACGCTGCCCGGGTGGCCATGAAGAAGGAATTCAAGGCCCTGATTAGCGACGGCGCCGGCTCGAGCTACGCCACGGTCGCCACCAGCGAAGGCGAGTTCTCCATCGTCCTGCCCAGCGGCAAGGGCATGCACTTCGACCACGGCGCCCTGCCCTTCGTGCTGGACCCGGCACGGTTTGCCCGCCTGGACGCCAACGAGCGCCGGGGGTTCCTGTTCGGCCTCTTCAACTTGTCGCCCGACGGCCCAGCCGTGGTGGAGGCGCTGAAGGCTCGCGGATGTGCTGCAGCCAAGATCGAGCAGGTCCGGCCTCTGCTGCGCGCCGGCTTCGACGCCGCGGCGAAGGAAGCCCAGGCCAAGGCCCGAGACGCGAAGGCTTCCTGGAAGACCCTCACCGGCGGCGAGACCTGGGGCAAGGATAAGGCAGCAGGCTGGAAGGCCAGCAAGCCCGAGGAGACCTACAGCAGGGATCAGATCGCACTCGCAGAACGGCTTGTCGCCGAATCGGATGACGCCATTGCCCGCAGCAACCAGCAGATCGGAGAAGCCCGCGCAGCGATCCGACAGCATGTAGAAGCAGCGAAGCGAATCGAGGAACTGCGGGCCAAAGCAGCTCGGCTCCCTGCGCTGCGTGACAAGCTGCAGCGCGACCAGGCAGAACTGGATCAGTGGTCCCCCCGGCTGGCCGAACTCCCGCCGCCAGCCGGCGAGAAACCACGCACATGGGCGTGCCCCTGCTGCGGCGTGATGCTCGAGCACCGAATGGCTGATGGCGCCCTGGTGGAGCACCAGCCCACGGCCAGCGTCGATCCGGACATCGAGATCAAGCGCCAGCAATGGACCGACGCCGTGGCCCTCTATACCCGGAGCGTCGCGAACGACCAGCGGGACATCGCCGACGCGGAGCGGGCCGCCCAGGAGATCGTGGACCTGGAAAAGCGCCTGGGCGATACGCCGCCGGCCGCTGAGCGCCTGGAGCAGGTTCTGGCAGGGCACCAGGCCGACAAGCGAGCCCGGGCGGCCACCCTGGCCCAGATGTTCGAAGCCAATCGCCTCGCCATGCTGGCCGACGAACACACCAAGAAGGCTGCCGCTGCGCACGCTGATGTGCTGGCCTGGCTGGCGATTGCCGACGCCCTGGCCCCGGACGGCATCCCGGCGGAGATGCTGGCCAGCGCCCTGGAGCCGATCAACGAGCGCCTGACCGACGCCGCAGGCATGGCCGAGTGGGCCAGCGTCACGATCACCCGTGATATGGAGATCCTGGCCGGTGGCCGGCCGTATGCCCTGCTGTCCGAGTCGGAGCGCTGGCGCGCTGACGCCATGATCGGCGCAGCCATCGCGGAGCTGTCCGGCCTGCGCCTGCTGGTGCTGGATCGGTTTGACGTGCTGGACGCGAAGGGCCGCGAGGACCTCATCTACTGGCTAGACGCGATGGCCGCGGAGGGCATTGTGGATACCGCCCTGGTCTTCGGGACCATGAAGGCCCTGCCCGCCGGCCTGCCCGAGACGATCACGCCGGTGTGGATCGAGGGCGGCGTGGCCGGTGAGATGCGGGAGGCGGCGTGATGCCCGACAAGACCAAGGACGGCGGCCCGGCGTTTCCAATTCCCGGCTTGCAGAACGATGCCGACTTCAACGGCATGACCTTGCGCGACTACCTCGCGGCGAAGGCGATGCAGGGGTATTTGTCCAATTCGTGGCAGGCAAAGGAGCTGGATTCATTGGTCGAAAGCTCATCCGAACAAATGGCCATTGTTGCCGAGATCTCCTACGCAATGGCCGACGCCATGCTCAGAGCGCGGGAGGATGCATGATGGCCTGCCAATTCTGCGCAGACGAGGATGGGAACTGCCTCTTCCCCTACTACGGAGCAGCCCCGCACACCTGCTTCTACAAGATCCCTGGCTCGACCATTGGCCAGAGCCAGCCCGATCCGCGGGAGTCTTGGCCGAAGCATTTCAAGGAAGACCCCGACAGCCCGGGCGAAGGGGCCTATCTCTACTGCCCCGAGTGCTTCGATAGGGCCTTCATGCTTGATGAGCACATCGGTATCGGCGCTGCAGGAATGGCAACGGCGAACTGGCACTACGACTCCGAGGGGACGGCGGTATGAGCCCCGCTTTCAAAGAGCGCCCCATCTTCAGCGCCATCGCCGACGCTTCGCCTCGAAAGCTCAGCACCTGGGAGTGGAGCGCCTGCGACATGGCGATGCACGAAATGATGATCGCCAAGGCGGCTGCCCCCTTGCGCGCCATGTTCGAGCTGCTGGCCGATGGTGAAGTGCAAACCATCAAAGGGAAGGCAGTCATGGAGATGCCCGCCGGCTACGGCACCGTCGAATACGGCGAGTGGGTTGAGATCCAGCCGGCCCTGGAAGGCTGGATCGACTGCCTGGAACGGATCGACGAGAAGTTGCCGAATCGCGCGCTCAAGCAGCTTTCCCGCTACCTCGGCGCCGGCCTGACGCTGACGCCCGAGCTCGTTGCTGACGCCCGGCGCGAATTCGATGCCCACCTGCAGCGCATGCGCTCGATGCTGCCCAGCCAGATCAAGAGCGCCGCCACCACTGCCCAGATCGCCTGGGAATTCGAGAAGATGGAGAGAGCAGCATGAACGCCACCGAGAACATCACCACCATCAACGCCGCCCACGGCGTCCTGCTGAAGGCCAAGGATGCCCTTTGCGTCGCCGAGGTAGCCCGGGCCATGGGCACCAGCAAACCCACCGCCAGCAAGCAGTTGAAGGCGCTGTACGACCTGGGGATGATCGAATCGAAGCCGCGGCAAGGCGGGACGCCGTATTACCTGCTGATCGTGGAGCCTCAGGCCGATATGGGAAATCCCATGTCAGAGGGTGAGCAGACACCCGCAGTTTGCGATTCGGTGCAAGTCGCGGGGTCTGCGCAAACCGATAGCCCCAGTGCCGCAGGGGATGGCTCGGCACCCGCTGAGCATGAGGACTTCACGCTCCTGGGCGTGATCGCCGATATCCGTACTGCCGTAGGTGATACGGAAGGCAGGGTCATGCTGGGTGATCTGGCCGGCCACATCGAAGCGATGCTCGGCACCCTGGTGTCCAAGACTGCGGATCTGCAGATCCAGGTGGAAGAACAAGAGGCCCGGATCGGAAGCTTGGTCACCGACGTATCCAACACCCGCAACGCCCTGGCCCATGCGATCAACGAATCGGACCGGCTGCGCAACGAACTGATCGTCGAGCGCCAGGCCCGCGAGGCGCTGCAGGAGCAGTCCGACGCGGTGGACGTGGCCGATGCCGCCGTCGGTTATCTCGTCCGGGCACCGAAGCGCAAGCCGAGGCTGCTCACGAAGCCCGAGCGTGCCCGCGAGGCGGCGCTGGCTGCCGTGCGCGCCGGCGCTGGCCGTGCCGAAGTGCTGGCGGTCGTGCCTGTCGGTATTGCCCGGCGCGGTGCCGAGTGGCAGGGGGTAGCCCCTCAGACCAAAGGAGATTGAGGGTGGAACTGACCATGAGCATGTTTGCGACACAGGCCGACTACTGGAAGGCCAGAGCCGAAAAAGCGGAAGCGGAGCGCGACGCCCTGTTCTCCAAACTGAGCCAGACGACCTTCGCCTCCCGTGATGTGCTGGCCGAGCGCCGCCGGCAGGTAGAGGCCGAGGGCTGGACGCCGGAGCATGACGATGAGCACGTCAATGACGAAATCGCCGCGCTTGCCTGCTTTTACGCAATGCCCCCGGGAGCACGTGAATGGAGCGGTCCGGACGGCTATGGAGACACGCTGGGCGAAGCTATCCGGCCCGATGGGTGGCAGGCAACGACTGGCGACCGCCGCCGAGAACTGGTCAAAGCAGGCGCCCTGATCCTTGCCGAGATCGAGCGGATTGACCGGGCCGCGGCGCGGAAGATCAACGACCAGCCCCCCAAGGATCAAGAAGAGTGACCAATCCGAAACGACTCTACGTCACCCTGGAAGAGGCTGCCGAAATCGTATCGCTGTCCGCATCCACCGTACAGGAACTCGTCCGAAAGAAGGACTTCCCCGCGCCTCGGATGCTATCCGGCCGGCGCGTAGGCTGGCTGCTACGCGAGGTGGAGGAGTGGGCGGAATCCCGTCCTTTGTCCGATCTGCTCCCTCCCCCCAATACGGGAGCCAAGAAGCCTCGCTTCAGCGGGTCGAAGCCAGTCTCTCAAGATGATCGGCAAGGCGCATGAGCCATGTGACACGCTCGGCATCGTAGGTATGGCGGTTGTACACGCCAACAATGCCGGGCGGCACGTGCCCAAGAATTGCCTCCCCTACCTCATCGGGACATCCCATTGCAGCGAGCATTGTCCGGGCTGTCCGCCTCAGATCATGCGGAGACCAATTCGAAACCGGAAGCCGAGGCCGCTCACGCGCTGGCGTCGTCTCGCTATACGGTTGATGGAAATGCACTGCCACGCCAACCGTCCTCTGATCGATCGACTTGCCGGGAAGGCCCCTGGCAGGAAAAAGCGGCCCGTCCCCGTATCGTGCTTTCCTGCGAAGAATGACGTCCTGAGCACGGCCAAACAGCGGAACGCGCAGATCGACAGCCTGTACCCGATGAACGTTTTTCGTCCGCTCCTTCGGGACTGTCCACCACCAAATCCCACTGGTTTCTTGCTGTATTTCGTTGCCCGCCATTCCGCAGATTTCAGATCCCCGCGTTCCCGTCCAAAGGTACAGAACCAGTGCATCCTCAACGATGGAAGTGAAGTTCGGCAACCACCGGATCAATTGGATAACTTCACCTTCGGATAACACGCGCTTGGCCAGCCCAATGCGCTCGCCTCCCTGCACCTTCCCGCGCGAGCGAATCTTTCCCTTCAAGATGCGCCGCCACCAGTTCGGCGTAGTTTCGGGGAGCGCGCCTGCGTCAATGGCATAGTCCCAGGCGGCACCGAGTTCCATGCGGAGCTTTTTCGCCTGCACAGGGGCCTTCTCGGCCCAGGCTTGGATGAGTTCGAACGCCTGGGCCCTGCTCAAGGTATGGGCGGGAACCTGGCCGATATCCCCCAGCATCTTGTCGAACATCCGCGCCACCTCGTCGGCGCCCTTCTTAGCCCGCGCCAGCCTGACGTATCCACGGTAGTAGTCGTTACACACCGTTGCGACGGTATAGGCCGCAGCCGACTTCTCAGCAGCCTTGGCGGCCGCCCCCTCGGCCCGTACTCGCCGAGCCTCCTGTTTCGCTTCCGCTGGGTCTTGGCCGGCATTCCTGGCCAAACGTAGCTTCTCCCACTCGGCAACGGCGGAATGCACCGACATCGCAGGCCATTCGCCGACCTTCACCTGCTTCATTTTCCCTTCAGCATTCTTGAAACGGTAGATCCAGCTCTTGCCGGCAGATGACGAGACGAGTCGCAGTCCAGGGAAGTCCGGACTGGTAAGATGCCTCCCCTCCGGAAGAGCTTTCATGACTCTTGCGTCGAACATATTGGCGTAGCTTTTAGGTTTCCACCGAGCTGGCGTAGGTTGGCTCAGACCAAGCTGGCGTAGGTTCATGTTTTTCGAAGCAAGAAACCTACGCCAAAAAGGCAAGTGTTAGCAAGTTTCATCATTAGTAGATACCAAATAGGCAGGCCCAAGTGACACAGCAGATCGCCCCCGAAAACCGCATAGCTGCTGGAAATGGCGCTAGAAATCAGCTTCTTTCCGAGGATGAGATCCTCCGCCACACCCCGATGATGCAGCAGTACCTCCGCATCAAGAACGACCACCCCGATACCCTCCTTTTCTACCGCATGGGTGACTTCTACGAGCTGTTCTTCGAGGACGCCGAGAAGGCCGCGCGGCTGATGGACATCACCCTGACCACCCGTGGGGCGTCGGGCGGGATGCCGATCAAGATGGCCGGGGTGCCGCATCATGCGGTGGAGCAGTACCTGGCGCGGCTGGTCAAGCTGGGCGAGTCGGTGGTCATCGCCGAACAGGTGGGCGAGCCCGGGGCCACCAAGGGGCCGATGGAGCGGGCGGTGTCGCGCATCGTCACGCCGGGCACGCTCACCGACGCGGCCCTGCTCGACGACAAGGCCGACGCGCCGCTGCTGGCGGTCAACCTGCACCGGGGCGTGCTGGGCCTGGCTTGGCTCAACCTGGCCAATGGCGATTTCCGGGTCATGGAGTGTGACGCGCCGCAGCTTGCCGCTCAGTTCGAGCGCCTGCGCCCGGCCGAGGTGCTGATCCCCGACGGCCTGCGCCTGCCCTTGCTGGAGCACCTGGCACCCAGCCTGCGCCGCCTGGCTGACTGGCAGTTCGACGCGGAAACCGCGCGGCGCCTGCTCACCACCCATTTCGGCACCCGCGACCTGGCCGGCTTCGGCGCCGACGAGATGCCGGTTGCGCTGGCCGCCGCCGCCGCCCTGTTCGACTACGCCCGCGCCACCCAGCGCCAGGCCCTGGCCCACATCACCGCCCTGGTGGCCGAGCGGGACAGCGCCTACCTGCGCCTTGACGCCGCCACCCGGCGCAACCTGGAACTCACCGAGACCCTGCGCGGCGAGGCGGCCCCCACCCTCCTCTCCCTGCTCGACAGCTGCGCCACCAGCATGGGCTCGCGCTGGCTGCGCCATGCGCTGCACCACCCGCTGTGCGACCGCAACGCCGCGGCCCACCGCCACATGGCCGTGGGCGAGCTGGGCGAAGGCCCGGTGGAACCGGTGCGACGCATCCTGCGGGGTGTTTCGGACGTGGAGCGGATCACTGCCCGGGTGGCCCTGCGCAGCGCGCGTCCCCGTGACCTTTCCGCCCTGCGCGACAGCATCGGCCGCCTGGCCGAATTGCGTGCGGCGCTTGGCAACCCGCAGGCGCCGCTGCTGCTGCAGATGCTCGACGAGCTGGCCACGCCGGAAGCCTCGCTGGACCTGCTCAGCCGGTCCATCGCCCCGGAGCCGTCCACCGTGCTGCGCGACGGCGGCGTGATCGCCGAAGGCTTCGATGCCGACCTGGACGAGCTGCGCGGCATCCAGACCAACTGCGGGGCCTACCTGCTGGAGCTCGAAGCCCGCGAGCGCGAACGCACCGGCATCGCCAACCTGAAGGTCGAGTTCAACCGGGTCCATGGCTTCTACATCGAGATCTCGGCGGCCAACGCCGCCAAGGGCGAGCTGCCCGACGACTACCGCCGCCGTCAGACCCTGAAGAACGCCGAGCGCTTCATCACGCCGGAACTGAAGGCCTTCGAGGACAAGGCCCTGTCCGCCCAGGAACGCGCCCTGGCTCGCGAGAAGCTGCTCTACGAGGGCATCCTCGAACAGCTGGCCACCGACATTCCGCGCTTCCAGCGCATCGCCCGCGCCTGCGCCCTGCTCGACGGTCTGTCGGCCTTTGCCGAGGCCGCCGCCCGCTATGGCTACGCCATGCCGGTCTTCTCGGAGCAGCCCGGTGTCGAGATCACCGCCGGCCGCCACCCGGTGGTGGAGCGCCAGGTGGAGAACTTCATTCCCAACGACTGTCGTCTCGACCCGACCCGCCGCATGCTGCTGATCACCGGCCCGAACATGGGCGGTAAATCGACCACCATGCGCCAGGTGGCGCTGATCGTGCTGCTGGCCCACGTGGGCTGCTTCGTGCCGGCCTCGGCAGCCCGCATCGGCCCGATCGACGCCATCTTCACCCGCATCGGCGCATCGGACGACCTGGCCTCCGGGCGCTCCACCTTCATGGTGGAGATGACCGAGGCCGCCGCCATCCTGCATGGCGCCACCGAGCGCAGCCTGGTGCTGATGGACGAGATCGGCCGCGGCACCTCGACCTTCGACGGGGTCGCCCTGGCGGTGGCCATCGCCCGCCACCTGCTCGACAAGAACCGCTGCTGGACCCTGTTTGCCACCCACTATTTCGAGCTGACCCGCCTGGCCCAGGACTACCCGGAATGCGCCAACGTGCACCTGGATGCGGTCGAGCACAACCA
This sequence comes from Zoogloea dura, assembly GCF_012927165.1. GTDB lineage: Bacteria > Pseudomonadota > Gammaproteobacteria > Burkholderiales > Rhodocyclaceae > Zoogloea > Zoogloea dura. Next base: position 197,099 of record NZ_JABBGA010000001.1, on the reverse strand, counting down.
CGGCATCGTCTTCCTGCATGCCCTGGAGGAAGGCCCGGCCAGCCAGAGTTACGGGATCGAGGTGGCAGCCCTGGCGGGGATTCCATCGGCCGTCGTGCGCGACGCCAAGCGCCGCCTGCGCCGCCTGGAGAACCGGGAGATCAATGCGGGCCCCCAGGCCGACCTGTTTGCCAGCCTGCCCGCCGAAGAGCCGGAGATCCCGTCCCACCCGGTACTCGGCGCACTGGCGGAGATCGACCCAGACGCCCTGACGCCACGCGAGGCGCTGGAAGCCCTCTACAACCTGAAGCGTCTAACCGCGTCCTGAGCAATCACTGCTGCTTCGGGCGCATCCGCTCCAGCACCGTCTCGAGGGCCTTGCGCACGCTTTCCGCTGCCGACTCGACGCCGTCGGTGGCCGCCGCCTCGGTGACCACGTGGTAATGCAGGACCAGCAGGCCGCGCATCTTGTCCCAGGCGATCGGGTTGTCCTGGTTGCACACGTGGGTGTCGCCACGCAGCACCGCCTCGGCCACGCCGGGTTCCAGCAGCTGAACGCCGCACAACTGGGCCAGGCGCGCGATCTCCATGTCGATGGACTCGAGCTCCTGGGTAAAATTTTCAAAGGTGGACATGTTTGATCCTGTGGGTCGACATGGCTATTTTGCAATGCAACAAAGGATACACCCGATTCTCAATGCCCATCCCCATCGACATCAGTGAAGAAGGCGGCGTCCGCTACCTGCATTTCGGCTCCGAGTGGATCCAGGGCGCGATGCGTCTGCGCAAGCCCGACGCCCTTGAACTGGAATACACCCGCGAGATGCTGGCTGGCCTGCTGCTGCGGCCGCAACCCTGGCCAGCCCGGATCCTGCTGATCGGCCTGGGCGCCGGCTCGCTGGTGCGCTTCATCCACCGCCACCTGCCGGAAAGCCGCACGACAGTGGTCGAGATCGCCGCGGAAGTCCACGCAGTAGCCAGCCAGTACTTCCGCCTGCCGGACGAGGACGAACGCCTGGAGGTCGTCATCGCCGATGGCGCCCGCTTCGTCCACACCGACCCGCGCCAGTGGGACCTGATCGTGGTCGACGGCTTCGATCGTCACGCCCGTGCCGGCGAGCTTGCCACCCAGGCTTTCTACGAAGCCTGCCGCGCGCGGCTGACCCCGCAGGGCCTGCTCAGCGTCAATCTGTTCGGCCAGTTGCGCGGCTTCAAGACCCAGCTGCAGCGCCTCCGCAAAGCCTTTGATGGACAGGTGGTCGACCTGCCGGAGTGCGAAAGCGGCAACGTGATCGCCCTGGCCGCCGCCAGCCCGGCGCAGGCCCCTGTGCCGCTGGATCAACTCGAGGCCCGCGCCCGTGAGCTCAAGACGAACACCGGCCTCGACCTGCTGCCCACCCTGCGCCGGCTGAAGAAGGCCGGGCGCCTGCCGGACGGAGCGCTCCACCTGTGAGCCTCGAGCGGGTCGATTGCGTCGTGGTCGGAGCCGGTGTGATCGGCCTGGCCTGTGCGCGCGCCCTGGCCCGGCAAGGCCACGAAGTGCTGATCCTGGAAGCCGCCGCGAGCTGGGGCAGCGGCATCTCCAGCCGCTCCAGCGAGGTGATCCATGCCGGCCTCTACTACCCCGCCGGCTCCCTGCGCGCCCGCCTGTGCGTGCCCGGGCGTGACGCACTCTATGCCTACTGTGCGGAGAAGCATGTTGCCCACCGGCGCGTCGGCAAGCTGCTGGTGGCCACCGACAGCGCCCAGCTGCCCCGCCTCGACGCCATCGCCCGGCAGGCGGAGCACAACGGCGTGTCAGGCCTGAAATACCTCGATCCTGCCCAAGCACGCGCGCTTGAACCCGCCCTTCACTGCGCCGGCGCCCTCCTCTCCCCCGACACCGGCATCATCGACAGCCACGGGCTGATGCTCGCCCTGCTGGGCGATGCGGAAGCCCATGGCGCAAGCCTGGCCACCCACGCCCCGGTACTCGGAGGGCGGGTCCACAGCGATGGTTTTGTGCTGGAGGTGGATGGAGCAAGCCCGCTGACCCTGCATGCCCGCAAGCTGGTGAACGCAGCCGGCCTGGGTGCCCTGCCGCTGGCCCGCCAGTTGACCGGCCTGCGCCACGAAACACTGCCGCAACCGCGCTACGCCCGGGGCAATTACTTCGCCCTGCAGGGGAAAAGCCCTTTCAGCCACCTGATCTACCCCGTTCCGGAGGCCGCCGGCCTGGGTGTTCACCTCACCCTTGATCTCGGCGGGCAGGCCCGCTTCGGACCCGACGTGGAATGGGTGGACAGCCCGGGCTACAGGGTGGATCCGGCCCGGGCCGAAGCCTTCTATCCCGCGGTGCGACGCTACTGGCCAGGGCTGCCTGACGGCGCGCTGGTGCCGGCCTATGCCGGAATCCGCCCGAAGATCCATGGCCCGGACGAGCCCGCGGCAGACTTCCGGGTGATGGGCCCGGCCGAGCATGGGCTGCCCGGCCTGGTGCAACTCTTCGGGATCGAATCGCCAGGCCTGACCTGCTGCCTGGCGCTGGCCGATCATGTGGCCGGCCTTATCGGAATGCCCTGAGCGGGGCGGTCTGAGCTAAAGAGCCTCGTTCAGGCCGCCGGCGGCGGCGCTGGCGGCAGCCACAGGCAGTGGCCCTTGTTGGCCTTGGCAATCTCTCCGAGCACCTTGTCGTGGCCTTCCAGCTCCTCGGCCGAGGCACGCAGCACACGCAGCGGGGGCCGCTCGATGGGCAGTCCGCCAAGGCCGTCGTCGAGCGGGTTGGCCGGCTCGTCGTCGAGGGACATGATCAGGCTCTCCTGGCCGCGCGTCATGGCCAGATACACATCGGCCAGCAGCTCCGCGTCCAGCAGCGCGCCGTGGAGGGTCCGGTGGGTGTTGTCGATCTCGTAGAGCGAACACAGGGCGTTGAGGGACGCCTTCTTGCCCGGGTTCTGCTCCTTGGCCAGCTTGAGCGTGTCGATCACGCTGGGGCACAGCGCATTCAGGCTGGGGCGCTTGAGCAGGCTCAGTTCGTAGTTCAGGAAGCCCACGTCGAAGCTGGCGTTGTGAATCACCAGCTCGCCATCCGCCACGAAGGCCTCAAACTCCTCGACGATGTCCTTGAAGAGGGGCTTGTCCACCAGGAATTCGTTGGTGATGCCGTGCACCGCGATGGCACCGGCGTCGATCTCCCGCTGGGGATTGATGAAGACATGGTAGTGGCGGCCGGTGAGCTTGCGGTCGACCAGCTCGACGCAGCCGATTTCGATGACCCGGTCACCGGTCTTCCAGTCGAGACCCGTGGTTTCCGTATCGAGGACGATCTGTCTCATGCCTGTTCTCCCTGTGCTTCAACAATCCGGCCGGTCTTGCGCACGGCATCGACGCCGCGGCGCGCCAGGGCGTCGGCACGTTCGTTCTCCACATGGCCGGCGTGGCCCTTCACCCACAACCACTTGATCTGGTGCCGGCCGGCCTCCTCGTCGAGGGCCCGCCACAGGTCTTCGTTCTTGACCGGGGCCTTGGAGGCGGTTTTCCAGCCACGCGCCTTCCAGCCGTGGATCCACTCCGAGATGCCCTTCTGGACATACTGGGAGTCGGTATGCACCCGCGCCGTCACCGGGCGCTTGAGGGCTTCGAGGGCACGGATCACCGCCAGCAGCTCCATGCGGTTGTTGGTGGTGGCCGGCTCGCCGCCCCACAGCTCCTTTTCGTGGGGGCCCGAGCGCAGGATAGCGCCCCAGCCACCTGGGCCCGGATTACCGGAGCAGGCCCCGTCGGTGAAAATATCAATCTCTTCCAAAATCACTCTCTTCAGTCGTTTTTCGGGGAAAGTCCCGTGAAGAACTGCCCGCTTTCTGGATCAGCGGTGCCAGGGCGCGAGCACGGGCCTTGCGGTCCCATTTGGGCATGATCAGGCGCATGCCCTGTACCCGCTTGATGGCGTGGATCACGTAAACCCCGCCGCCGATCGGCCACCAGCGGGCACCGGCCCGGTCCATCAGACCCAGGCGGTCGATCCATTTCTGTTGCTCCACAGCCGGCATGAAGCAGCCCGAAGCCTGACTGCCGGCCTCGAAACTGAGCAGCGCCAGCCAGTCGCGGATGCGCCGCACCGACAGGTACTGGCCATGCCAGGGATAATCACCACACTCCCGCGCCAGCCGGCGCCTGAGCCCGAACAGGCTGAACGGATTGAAGCCGGCGATCACCACATGCCCCTCCGGCACCAGCACCCGCTCCACCTCCCGCAGCACCTGGTGCGGGTTGGCCGCAAACTCCAGCACGTGGGGCAGCACGACGAGATCCAGGCTGGCGGCGGCAAAGGGTAGCGCCGCATGGTCGGCCTCGACCTGAACGTCGCCGGCCCCGGCCCGGAAGCGCAGGGGCATCCGGTTGGCACGCAGGAAGTCTGCCTCGGGCATGCCCAGCTGGACAGCGTTGTAGCCGAAGATGTCGCTCACCAGCGCATCGATGCGCGCCACCTCCCAGGCCATGACATAACGCCCCAGCGGGGTGTCGAGCCAGGCGTGCAGACCGGGAAAGGATTCAGAGGGTGACATGGCGATGCGGGCAGGCGGAGACGGGCTGGAAATGGCGGATCCAGATTATAGCGCCGCAGCTTGCCAAGCTCGGCCCCGATGCTTGCCCGCGCTCGACTTGAGCTAAACTACGTACAATGTTTTGACTGCACAGCGTGAGAAGACACCGCCATGGATGCACTTACCTTTTCCTACACCCGGGCTCACCTCGCCGATGTGATGCGCAGCGTGAATGAGGACCGGGCGCCGGTATTGGTCACGACTCAGCGTGGCAAGCCGGTGGTGATCATGTCGCTCGATGACTACAACGCGCTTGAGGAAACAGCCTACCTGCTCAGAAACCCCAAGGGCGCCAAGCGACTGCTGGAGTCCATAGAGCAGCTGCGTTCGGGCAAGGGCAAGGGGCGCGACCTGATCGCCGACGATGCAACTGAAGTTCTCTGATCACGCCTGGGTCGATTACCTGTACTGGCATGAAACCGACCGCAAGCAGGTCCGGCGGATCAACATCCTCATTGAAGACATCCGCCGTCACCCGTTCGAAGGAGTCGGCAAGCCCGAGCCGCTCAGGCACCACCTGTCGGGGTTCTGGTCACGGCGGATCGATGGCGAACACAGACTGGTCTACGCAATCGATGGCGACGAAATCCTGATCGCCCAGTGCCGCGACCACTATTAGATGCAGCCCGGAACACATTTACTGGCACACAAAAATGCAGATCATTCCACTCCCCGCGTTTCGCGATAACTATATCTGGCTGCTCCGCCAGGACCGTCTCGCCGTGGTGGTGGATCCGGGCGATGCCGCACCGGTGCGTCGCTACCTGGCCGAACAGGGCCTGAGCCTGGCCGCCATCCTGGTCACCCATCACCACCCCGATCACACCGGCGGCATTGCCGAGTTGCTGGCGGATGCGCCGGTACCGGTTTTCGGCCCCGCCCGCGAGAACATTCCCGGCTGCACCCAGGCGGTCCAGGAAGGCGATGTACTGCAGATCTCCGGGATCGACACCGAATTCCGGGTGCTCGACGTGCCCGGCCACACCGCCGGCCACGTGGCGTACTACGGCGGCAAGCTGCTGTTCTGCGGGGATACGCTGTTTGCCGCCGGTTGCGGGCGGATTTTCGAAGGCACACCGGCGCAGCTCCACGCATCCCTGGAAAAACTCGCCGCGCTGCCGGCCGACACCCAGGTGTATTGCACTCACGAATACACCCTGTCCAACCTGGCCTTCGCCGCCGCCGTCGAGCCGGGCAACGCCGACCTGGCCGAGCGCAGCGCCCGCTGCCAGGCCCTGCGGGCCGCAGACCGCCCCACGGTGCCCTTTGCTCTTGGTGCGGAAAGGCTCTCCAACCCCTTCCTGCGGGTTACGGAGGCTCCGGTGATCGCCCGCGCCGAGGTCGAGGCGGGTGGCCCATTGAACAGCCCGGTAGAGGTTTTTGCGGCCTTGCGCGAGTGGAAGAACCGCTTCTGAGGAGTAGTGCGGTAGCGGAACAGGCCGCCGCGCCGTTCAGACAGGCGCTCCGACGGCGGACGCCGCGATGCGGTTGCGGCCGCCCTGCTTGGCCTGGTAGAGCGCATCGTCAGACGCTTTGAGCAGGTCGGCCGACTTGCTGTCACCACTCCCCGGGATGACCGCCGCCGCACCGATGCTGATCGTCACATAACCGGTGCTGGACGCAAAACGGTGGGTGATGCCGAGGTTCTCCACGGCCGAGCGCATGCCCTCGGCGACCAGCAGCGCCCCGGTGATGTCGGTGTCGGGCAGGATCACCGCAAACTCCTCGCCCCCGTAGCGCGACACCAGATCCGCCGGCCGGCGCAGCACGGAGGTGAGGGTCCGGGCCACCGCCTTGAGGCATTCATCGCCCACCTGGTGACCATAGCCATCGTTGAACTGCTTGAACAGGTCCACATCGGCCAGCAGCAACGCCAGCGGGCGCCGCTGGCGGCTGCACCGCCGCCATTCGCGCAGCAGGGTTTCGTCGAACTGGCGACGGTTGGCGATGGCGGTGAGGCCGTCGAGGGACGACAGCCGCGTCAGCTCCTGGTTGGCCTCATCGAGCTTGCGGGTCAGCACCAGGAGCGAATAGCGCATCTGGGCGATACGCTGCATGGCCTTGACCTTGGCCGCCAGCACGGTTTCGGAGACCGGCTTGATCAGGTAATCGTCACCCCCCACCGCGATGCCTTTCTCGAGGTCTGCATCACTGGTGCGGGCGGTGAGGAAAATGATGGGGGTCCACTCGCCGGCGGTCTCGAGCTGGCGGATCCGCCGCGCCACCTCGAAGCCGTCCATGCCGGGCATGATGATGTCGAGCAGGACCACGTCGGGGTGCTCCTGCTTGAACAGCTCGATGCCCTTCTCGCCATCCCGCGCCACGATGGGGTCGATGCCGATCTTGCGGAGCTGATGGGACACCAGGGTGGCACTTGTCAGGGTGTCCTCGATCAACAGGGCTCTCACGGCTGGACTCTCGGTGCGGATTAAGGATTGATGGGGCGGCCGGGGCAAATGGGGCCACGCCCGGATTGTGCACCAAATGCCGCAGCGATGGGCTGTCAGGTCGCACGAATCCTTGCGCTGGAATCGTTGCCTGGCGCGGATCCGAGATGATTTGTTGCGGTTTTCCGGCGTGCTCCGGTTTGACCCCCTGCCGCCACGGCAGATAAAATCCCGCCTTTGCTTTTCGCGCGACAAAGCCCGATGTTTCCGAGAGTTATCGCGCTGCTCCTGTGCCTGCCTGTTTCCGCCCCGCTGTTCGCAGAAGGCGCTGCCTCTCTCCAGCTTGACCCGGCCTATTCACTGTCGGAGCCAGGGGGCCTGCACCGGCCCCAGACGCTGGAAATCCGCGAACAGCATGTACGCGTCCCCACAGTGGACCTCACCGTCGAAACCAGCGACCTGTGGGAGAGGATCCGCCGCGGCTTCTCGATGCCGGACCTCAACACCGACCTGGTGACCGACCGGCAGATCTACTACATCAACCGCCCGGGTGCCTTGCGCCAGATCTTCACCCGCGGCCAGCGCTACCTCTACTACATCGTCGAGGAGCTCGAGCGCCGCGGCATGCCGACCGAGCTGGCCCTGCTGCCCATGGTGGAGAGCGCCTTCAACCCGATGGCACTGTCGTCGGCCCAGGCCTCGGGCCTGTGGCAGTTCATCCCCTCCACCGGCAAGACCTACAAGCTCGAGCAGAATTGGTGGGTGGATGAGCGGCGCGACGTGATCGCCTCCACCAGCGCCGCGCTCGACTATCTGCAGACCATCTACGAGATGCACGGCGACTGGCAGCTGGCCCTCGCCTCCTATAACTGGGGCGAAGGCGCGGTCGGGCGGGCCGTGGCCAAGAACCGGGCCGCCGGCCTGCCCACCGAATACCAGTTCCTCAACATGCCCGGCGAGACGCGCTACTACGTGCCCAAGCTGCAGGCCCTGAAGAACATCGTGGCGCAGCCCGAGCTGTTCGGCATCACCCTGCCCGCCATCCCCAACCGGCCCTATTTCGCAACCGTCGAGAGCCGGGTCGCCCTCGACCTGGCCACCGCTGCGCGCCTGGCGGAAACCCCGGTGGACGAAATCCTGGCCCTCAATCCGGGCTACAAGCGGCCGGTATTGCCCACCAATGGCAGCCAGTCCCTCGTGATCCCGGCCAGCCAGGTGGAGACCTTCCTGATCAACCTGTCCCGCCACGACCCGTCCAGCGGCAGCTGGAGCACCTACGAACTGCAGGACGGCGAAGGCCTGGAGGGCGTGGCCGACCGGCTCGGCATCTCCGCGTCACGGCTGCGCCAGGTCAATGGCCTGTCGCCCCGGGCGCGGATCGGCAGCGGCTACACCCTGATCGTTCCGTCCGAGAAGGAAGGCGAGCGCATCACCCTGGCGAACCTCCTACCCACCAAGCCCCAGGCTGGCGCCGTCGAGCCCCCTCCGGTCCGGGCCCTGATCCAGCGCACCGTTGTACGCGGCAAGAATGGCCGGCCCGTCGTCGTGGAGCGCAAGGTGGCTGTAAGCGAGGCGTATCCCCCTGCCAGAGGCAAGGGCGGGCACGATGCCGACGAGCGGCGCACCTCCCCCGACAAGAATTCCGCTGACAAGAAAGGCAAGGTCACCCCGTCCCAGGCCCGGGACGCCAGGGAAGAGAAACCGGCAGCCAAAGGAGGCAGCAAGGCGCCCCCAGCGAAGGAAACACCGGCCAGGGACAAGAGCCCCGGCAAGCCGTCTGCCAGGGACACCGGCAAGACACCTGCCAAGGTGTCCCACGACGAGCCCCGCAAGAAACACTGAGGGCCTGCAGCACCGGCACGAATGCATGAGGGCCGGCGGTAATCCCGCCGGCCCTCATGCATTTTGGGAGGACGTGCCGCCCTCCCCCGCCGCCGTCAGCGCTCGTCGAAGCTCACCAGCAGACGCTTGGTGGTGGCCCGGGCCTGGCAGCTGAGCACGAAGCCCTGCTCCACTTCCGGAGCCTCGAGGGTGTAGTTCTTGTCCATCACCACGCTGCCGTCCAGCACCTTCGCGCGGCAGGTGCAGCACACTCCGGCCTTGCACGAGAACGGCAGGTCGAGGCCGGCGTTGAGGGCCGCATCCAGCACGTGTTCGTCGGGGCCGATGGCGATCTCGTGCTCCTTGCCATCCAGCACCACGGTCAGGGCGATGTCCTTGGCCGCCTGGGCCGAAGCCGCCGCGGCGGTCGCCGCGCCCACCGGCTTGGCACCCGGCGGCAGACCGACGGTGAAGCGCTCGGTGCGCACCCGGTCAGCCGGCACGCCGGCCTCGACCAGCGCGGTTTCGGTGGCGGTGATCATCTCGTCCGGGCCGCAGATGAACACCTCGTCCATGCTGCCCACCGGCAGCAGGGCCTTGATGATCTCGCGCACCTTGTCGCCGTCGATGCGGCCCTGCAGCAGGTCCACTTCCTGGGCTTGGCGGGACAGCACGTGGATCAGGGTCAGGCGGTCGCGGTAGCGGTCCTTGAGGTCCTGCAGGGCCTCGTTGAACATCACCGTGGACATGCGGCGGTTGCCATAGACCAGGGTGAACTTGGACTCGGGCTGCTCCTCGAGGGTGGAGGCGGCAATTGACAGGATAGGGGTGATGCCCGAACCGGCGGCAAAGCCGACCCGGTGGATCGCCCGCTTCTTCCTGACGGTGAAACGGCCATCCGGCGGCATCACCTGGATGGTATCGCCCGCCTTGACGGACGATGCAGCCCAGTTGGAGAACAGGCCGCCCTCCACCGGGCGGATGCCCACCTCCACCTCGCCGGCCCTGACCAGGCGGCTGCGCGGGCTGCTGATGGAATAGCTGCGGCGCACGTCCTGGCCGTTGATGGTCGCCCGCAGGGTCAGGAACTGGCCCGGCTCAAAGGCGAAGCGTTCGCGCTCGGCCTCGGGAATGGCGAGGGTGATGGCCACCGCGCCAGCCGCCTCGGGGCTGACCCGCTTGACGGCAAGTTCTTGAAAACGGAGTGCTGTCATGATGTTTTAAGCTCCGAAAGCCCTGACCAGATCGAGCCCATGAAGAAATCGTAGCGAGCAGGCCCAAGGCTGCGACGAGGAGCGGAGCTGTACGCGATGTACAGCGAACACCGGAATCGCAGGATCGGGACGCGCAGTAGATTTATTCATGGGCGTCAGTAGGGCTTGAAGTAATCGAATGGCTCCTGGCAGTCCAGGCACTTGTAAAGCGCCTTGCAGGCCGTGGAACCGAATTGGGAGGAGACGACGGTATGGGTCGAGCCGCAGCGCGGGCAGGCCACCTCGTCCGGCGCCGGCCGATGCCGCATGAACTTCACGACGCTGACGTCCGGCCGGGTGGTGTGAGGGGGAGCGATGCCGTAGACGCGCAACTTCTCCTTGGCCTCGTCGCTCATCCAGTCGGTGGTCCAGGCCGGGGCCAGGCGGGTCACGACCCGCGCCGGGATGCCGGCCTGGAGCAGGCTGGCCTTCACGTCGTCCTCGATCTGCCCCATCGCCGGGCAGCCGGTGTAGGTGGGAGTGATGATCACCTCCACCCCGTCCGGCGTCTCCGTCACATCCCGCAGGATGCCCAGCTCACGCAGGGTCACCACCGGGATCTCCGGGTCGGTCAGGTGTTCGAGGGTCGCCCAGACCCGTTCCACGACAGTGCTCATGGCGTTCGCCTTACCAGGTGGCGCCCGGGTGGGCGCGGGCCAGGCCCTGCATCTCGCCGAGCAGGTAGCCCAGGTGCTCGGAATGCCGGCCGTGCTTGCCTTCGGGCACGTAGCCGCGGACCTGCGGACGCACCAGGGTGGCTTCGGCCAGGGTCTCATTGACGATGGCGTCCCAGGCTGCGCGCAGGCTGCGCACATCCGCACCGGCACCGGCAGCCACGGCAGCGTCCTCGGCGGCGCTGGAGGTCCAGAACTCTTCGGTGTAGGGGAAGAGGTGATCCACCGCGGCCTGGGCGCGCTTGTGGGATTCCTCGGTGCCGTCACCAAAGCGCACCACCCAGTCGGCGGCGTGGTGCAGGTGGTAGCGGGCCTCCTTGAGGGACTTGGCGGCGATGGCAGCCAGGTCGGCATCGGGAGACTTTTCGAGGGCATCCCACACCAGCACCATCAGCGCGCCGTACAGGAAGTTGCGCACGATGGTGGTGGCGTAGTCCCGGTCGGACACGGCATAGCCGACCAACGGGCCGTTGTGCGGCAGTTCCAGCAAGGTGTAGTTGCGGAACTGGGTCTCGTCACGGAAGTAGGCCAGTTTGTCCTCGGTGGCGTCGCCGCCCATGCGGGTGGCGGCCAGCTGGTACAGCAGGCGGGCCTGGCCGATGTGGTCGAGGCTGACGTTGGCCAGCGCGATGTCCTCTTCGAGGATGGGCCCGTGGCCGCACCATTCGGCGTTGCGCTGGCCGAGCACGACCGCGTTGTCCGCCAGGTGCAGGATGTAGTCGACAGGCGCGTTCATTACATGTGCCCCACTTCTTCCGGGATTTCGTAGAAGGTCGGATGACGGTAGATCTTGTCGGCGGCGGGATCGAACAGCTCGCCCTTGTCATCCGGGTTGCTGGCCGTGATGGCGGCGGACGGCACCACCCAGATGCTCACGCCTTCCTGGCGGCGGGTGTAGACGTCGCGGGCCATGTGCAGGGCCTGGGCCGCATCGGCGGCGTGCAGGCTGCCGCAGTGCTTGTGCTCGAGGCCTTGCTTGCTGCGGACGAAGACTTCCCAGAGGGGCCATTCCTTGAGGGCGGGGGTGTTCATGCTGCCTCCTTTTGTGCGCGTTGTTGTTGTTTGCGGGTGTAGGCCAGGGCGGCATCGCGCACCCATTGGCCGTCGTTGTGGGCTTTCACGCGGGTGGCGAGGCGCTCCTTGTTGCAGGGGCCGTTGCCTTCCACGGTGTTCCAGAATTCCTGCCAGTCGATCTGGCCGTAGTCGTGGTGCTGGCGCTCCTCGTTCCACTTGAGGTCCGGGTCCGGCAGGGTCACGCCGAGCACCTTGGCCTGGGGCACGGTGGCGTCGATGAACTTCTGGCGCAGCTCGTCGTTGCTGATGCGCTTGATGCCCCAGCGCATGCCCTGGGCACTGTGCGGGCTGTCGGAGTCGGGCGGCCCGAACATGGCCAGGCACTTCCACCACAGGCGGTTCACCGCGTCCTGCACCATGGCCTTCTGGGCCTCGGTGCCCTGCATCATCACCAGCAGGGCTTCATAGCCCTGGCGCTGGTGGAAGGACTCTTCCTTGCAGACGCGGATCATGGCGCGGGAGTACGGGCCGTAGGAGCAGCGGCACAGGGGGATCTGGTTCATGATCGCAGCGCCATCCACCAGCCAGCCGATCACGCCCACGTCGGCCCAGTTGAGGGTCGGGTAGTTGAAGATCGAGCTGTACTTGGCCTTGCCGGAGTGCAGGCCTTCGAGCATCTGGTCGCGGCTGGTGCCGAGGGTCTCGGCAGCCGAGTACAGGTAGAGGCCGTGGCCGCCCTCGTCCTGCACCTTGGCGATCAGGATGGCCTTGCGCTTGAGGCTGGGCGCGCGGGAGATCCAGTTGCCTTCGGGCAGCATGCCGACGATCTCGCTGTGGGCGTGCTGGCTGATCTGGCGCACCAGGGTCTTGCGGTAGGCCTCGGGCATCCAGTCCTGGGGTTCGATACGGCCATCCGCGTCGATGCGGGCCTCGAAGGCCGCTTCCTGGTCGCTGACGGTGGTGGAGACGCTCGCCAGCTTCTTGCCGGGTTCGTCGGGGATATCCATTGCCTGGGTATACATCTGCTCTCTCCTTCCTTTGACCGGCCCGCCGGGGGGCGGAGCCGGGATTCGGTTATGGGGGTCGTGCCGGCCTCAGGCCAGCCAGGCCGGGGGACGTTTCTCGAGGAAGGCAGAAATGCCGTCCTTCGCTTCGTCGGTGGCCCGCTGGCGGGCAATCCGGGTTGCCGTCTCTTCTGCCACCGCGGCATCGATGGGCTTGCCGGCGACTGCCGCGATGAGCTGCTTGGCCGCCTGCTGGGCCTTGGGGCCGCCGGCCAGCAGGGGCTCGACGATGCTGGCGACACCGGCATCGAGCTGATCGAGGGCGACCACTTCGTTGACCAGGCCGATCGCCCGGGCCTGCTCCGCGTCGATCCGCTCGGCGCTCTGGAAGTAACGCAGGGCGTGGCGCGGACCGATGGCCCGCAGCACATAGGGGCTGATCACCGCCGGGATGATTCCGAACTTCACTTCCGAGGTGGAGAACACCGCGTTGTCGGCAGCCACCGCCATGTCGCAGGCCGCCGCCAGGCCGGTTCCGCCGCCCAGCGCAGCGCCCTGGATGCGAGCGATGGTGGGCTTGGACATGCCTGACAGGGCCTGCAGCATGCTGGCGAAGATGCGGGCATCGGCCAGGTTCTCGGCCTCGCTGTAGCCCGAGGCGCGCTGCATCCAGTTGAGGTCGGCGCCCGCGGAGAAATGCTTGCCGCGGCCGGCCAGCACCACCACCCGCACGGAGTCGTCGGCGTCCAGTTCGGCACAGGCGCCGGCCAGGTCGCGGATCAGCTCTTCATTGAAGGCGTTGAGAACCTCGGGACGGTTCATCCAGAGGGTGGCCACGGAGCCCTTGCGCTCGATCTCGAGGGTTGCGTAAGTCGTGCTCATGGCCGCTCTCAACGGTTCTTGAAGGCCGGCTTGCGCTTCTCGACGAAGGCAGCCATTCCTTCCTTCTGGTCTTCGAGGGCGAAGGCCGAATGGAAGACCCGGCGCTCAAACAGCAGGCCTTCGTTGAGGCTGCTCTCGAAGGCACGGTTCACAGACTCCTTGATCATCATGACCACCGGCAGCGAGTACCCGGCAATGATGCGGGCCGCCTCGAGGGTCTCCTCGAGCAGGCGCTCGGCCGGAATCACGCGGGCCACCAGGCCGGCCTTTTCGGCTTCGGTGGCGTCCATCATGCGGGCGGTGAGACACAGGTCCATGGCCTTGGCCTTGCCCACGGCACGCGGCAGGCGCTGGGTGCCGCCGGCCCCGGGCATGGTGCCCAGGCGGATCTCCGGCTGGCCGAAGCGGGCGGTGTCGGAGGCGAAGATCATGTCGCACATCATCGCCATCTCGCAGCCACCACCGAGGGCGAAGCCGGACACCGCGGCGATCACCGGCTTGCGGGCGGTCTTGATGCGCTCCCAGTTGCGGGTGATGAAGTCCGTCTTGTAGGCATGCATGTAGTCGAAGTCCTTCATGAAGCCGATGTCGGCTCCCGCGGCGAAGGCCTTCTCGCTGCCCGTCAGGACGATGCAGCCGATGTTCTCGTCCGCCTCGAAGGCGTCGATGGCGGCACCGATGCCATCGACGACCTCGTTGTTGAGGGCGTTGAGGGCCTCGGGACGGTTGATGCGGATCAGACCGACCTTATCGTGGACTTCGCTGATAACCAGTTGGCTCATGCTGTTCTCCGGGCGCCCGCCGGGCGGGCGGACGCCTTTATCGTTGGATGCTTACTGGGAGATCGTCCAGTCGCCGCCCTTCACTTCCAGCATGCGGAAGGAGGACAGGTCGAGGCCCATGTGGTCGGTGGCCGACATGTTCACCTTGCCGCTGGAACCGATGTAGCCCTTGGTGGCTTCGATGGCGTCACGGACCTTGGCCTTGTCGGTGCTGCCGGCGCGCTTCATGGCATCCACGGCGAGCATCAGGCCGTCGTAGGCGTAGCCGCCGAAGGTGGACACGTCCTGCTTGTAGCGCTCCTTGTAGGCCTTGTCGTAGGCGGTCACGACGGGCTTCTGCGGATCACCGGCGGGCAGCTTCTCGGGGATCAGCTGGGCCGGCGACGGCAGGCGCACGCCTTCGGCGGCCGGGCCGGCGAGCTTCAGGAACTCATCCGAGGCCACCCCGTGGGACTGGTACAGGGGCAGCGTGATGCCGAGCTGCTTGTAGTTCTTGGTGACGATCGCCGGGCCCTGGCCCAGGCCGAACACGAAGACCGCCTGGACGCCCGGGGTGGTCTTGATCTTGGTGAGCTGCGGGCTCATGTCGGTGTCCTTGGGGCCATAGGTCTCGTTGGCCACCAGGGTGATGCCGTACTTGCCGGCCACCGCCTCGGTTTCCTTCTTGCCAGACTGGCCGAAACCGCTGGTCTCGGAGAGCAGGGCCACCTTGCTCAGGCCACGCTTCTTCATGTCCTCGAAGACCTTCTCGGCGGCCATGCGGTCGGTGTGGGGCGTCTTGAAGACCCACTTCTTGACCGGCTCGATGATCACCACGGCGCCGGCCAGGGAGATGAAGGGCGTGCCCGACTTCTCGGCCAGGGGCACCATGGACATGGTGGCGCCGGTGGTGGTGCCGCCGATCAGGATGTCCACCTTGTCGTCGTCCAGCAGGCGCTTGGCGAAGCCGTTGGCCTTATTGGCGTCGCTGCCGTCGTCGTAATGCACCAGCTGCAGCTGGCGGCCGAGCACCCCGCCCTTCTTGTTGAGATCCTCCACGTAGAGCTGCAGGGTCTTCAGTTCCGGGTCGCCAAGGAAGGCGGCCGGGCCGGTGACGGACAGCACCGAACCGATCTTGATCGGTTCATTGGCTGCCGCCGCGAGGCTGCCGAGGGCCAGCATGGCGCCGACTGCGAATTTCTTCATGAGGCTTTTCATGGGTCGTCTCCTTTTTATGGTTGTGCTTCAAACTCGTTCGATGATCATGGCGATGCCTTGCCCCACCCCGATGCACATGGTGCACAGGGCGTAACGCCCGCCACGGCGGTGCAGCTCGTAGGCCGCTGCGGTGACCAGGCGGGCACCGCTCATGCCCAGCGGGTGGCCCATGGCGATGGCGCCGCCGTTGGGATTCACGTGGGCGCCGTCATCGGGCAGGCCCAGGTCGCGCAACACCGCCAGTGCCTGGGCAGCGAAGGCTTCATTGAGCTCGATCACGTCCATCTGGGCCAGGCTCAGGCCGGCCTTGGCCAGCACCTTGCGCACGGCCGGCGCCGGGCCGAAGCCCATGATGCGCGGCGGCACGCCGGCGGTAGCCATGGCCACCACGCGGGCCCTGGGCGTCAGGCCGTACTTGCCGGCGGCGGCCCCGGAGGCCAGCAGCAGCGCACAGGCACCGTCATTGACGCCGGACGCGTTGCCGGCGGTGACGCTCAGCTCGGGGCCATTGACGCCCTTCAGCTTGGCCAGCATCTCCAGGGTGGTTTCCGGGCGGGGATGCTCGTCGGTGGTGAAGAGGATGGGATCACCCTTCTTGCGAGGGATCTCCACCGGCACCAGCTCGTCGGCAAAGCGGCCAGCCTCGTTGGCCGCCGCCCAGCGCTGCTGCGAGCGCAGGGCGAAGGCATCCTGGTCGGCGCGGGAGATGCCGAAGTCGGCGGCCACGTTGTCCGCGGTCTGCGGCATGGAATGGACTTCGTAGAGCTTCTTCATCAGCGGGTTGACGAAGCGCCAGCCGATGGTGGTGTCGTAGATGGCGGCCTGGCGGGAGAAGGCGGACTCCGCCTTGCCCATCACGAAGGGCGCACGGGACATGCTCTCCACGCCGCCGGCGATCATCAGCTCGGTTTCGCCGGACTTGATGGAGCGGGCGGCCAGGCCGACCGCGTCCATGCCGGAGCCGCACAGGCGATTGACGGTGGTGCCCGGCACGTCGATCGGCAGACCGGCCAGCAGGCCCGACATGCGCGCGACGTTGCGGTTGTCCTCGCCGGCCTGGTTGGCGCAGCCGTAGATGATGTCCTCGACCGCCGCCCAGTCCACCTGGGGGTTGCGGGTCATCAGCGCCTTGAGCGGCACCGCGCCGAGGTCGTCGGGCCGCACCGCGGCCAGGGTGCCGCCGTAGCGGCCGATGGGGGTACGGATGGCGTCGCAGATGAATGCTTCAGTCATGATGTTCTTTCCTTTGCGACGCTTACAGTTGCTTCGGACGCTGATCGATCACGCGGCGGGCCTTGCCGGTCTGGGTGCGCGGGATGCTGTCGAAGTCCATCACATTGACCTTGGTGGAAATGCCGATGATGGTCTTGATGTGGCCGGCAACGCTGCGGGCGATCTCCTCGACGGTCCCGCGCCCGAGCTTGCCGCTGAGTTCGCGCTGCAGTTCGCAGCGCACTTCCACGTTGTCCAGGTGGCCGTCGCGGGTCAGCACGATCTGGTAGTTGCCGGTGAGGCGCGGCTCGCGCAGGATCTGCTCCTCGATCTGGGTCGGGAAGACATTCACGCCGCGCACGATGAGCATGTCGTCGGAGCGGCCGACGATCTTGTCCATGCGCCGGAAGGAACGGGAGGTCGGCGCCAGCAGGCGGGTCAGGTCGCGGGTGCGGTAGCGGATGACCGGGAAGGCCTCCTTGGTCAGGGAGGTGAACACCAGTTCGCCCTCCTCGCCGTCCGGCAGCACTTCGCCGGTGTCCGGGTCGATGATCTCGGGGTAGAAGTGGTCTTCCCAGATCACCGGGCCGTCCTTGGTCTCGATGCACTCGCAGGCCACGCCGGGGCCCATCACCTCGGTGAGGCCGTAGATGTCGATGGCGTCGATGCCCAGCTTGCGCTCGATCTCGGCGCGCATGCCCTGCCCCCACGGTTCGGCACCGAAGATGCCGACCTTCAGGGAGATCTCCTCGGGCTTGATGCCGAGGCGCTCGAACTCCTCGGCGATCACCAGGGAGTAGGACGGGGTGACCATGATGATCTCGGGCTTGAAGTCCATGATCTGCTGGACCTGCTTCTCGGTCTGGCCGCCGGACATGGGCACGGCGCAGCAGCCGGCGCGCTCGACACCGTAGTGGGCGCCCAGGCCGCCGGTGAACATGCCGTAGCCGTAGGCCACATGGACCATGTCACCGGCCCGGCCGCCGGCGGCGCGGATCGAACGGGCCACCACGTCGGCCCAGTTGTTCAGGTCGTTCTTGGTGTAGCCGACGACGACCGACTTGCCGGTGGTGCCGGACGAGGCATGCAGGCGGGCCAGCTTGTTGCGCGGCACGGCAAACAAGCCAAACGGGTAGTGGTCGCGCAGATCGGACTTGGTCATGAAGGGGAACTTGGCCAGGTCGGCCAGGGACTTCAGGTCATCCGGGTGCACACCCTTCTCGACGCACTTCTTGCGGTAGGGCTCGACGTTGTCGTAGGTGTGGCGCACCGACCACTTCAGGCGGTCGAGCTGCAGGGCGGAAATTTCGTCACGGCTGGCGGTCTCGATGGGATCGAGTTCGCTCGGCTGGGCTTGCTTGGCGGTCATGTGGGGTCTCCTCTCCGTGTTGTTCGATGAAGGCTGCCGGGCGCTCAGGCGGCAGCCAGACCGGCGATCACTTCGCCGGAGATTCGGTAGCTCTTGCCCCGGAACAGGGCGATGGCCTTGCCGGCGCTGTCGCGCACGGTGACGTCATAGACACCGGTGCGGCCGGAGGCGGACATTTCGATGGCTTCGGCGCTGAGGGTGTCGCCTTCCCGGCCCGGGGCCAGGAAGTCGATGTTGCAGGCGGAGGCCACCGTATTCTTGTTGTAGCTGTTGCAGGCGTAGGCAAAGGCCGTGTCGGCCAGCGAGAAGATCAGGCCGCCGTGGCAGATGTGATGGCCATTGACCATATCGCCGCGTACCGGCATGGACAGGCGGGCATAGCCCTGGCGCACCTCGTCGATGCGCATGCCCAGTGCGTTGGCGGCCCGGTCGCGGGCCCACATGGTTTCGGCCACGGCCTCGGCCAGGGCCTGGGGATCGGTGGGGATGGCGGTATCAGCGGTCATGGATCTTCTTTCCTGCGAAAACCTGCTGCTGGATCAGCGGCGACACCCGGTAGCGGTCCTCGCCGTAATACTGGGCGAGGTTGGCCAGCACCCGGCAGATCCGCGGCAGCCCGGCCAGGTCGGCCCAGGCCAGCGGGCCACGGGGGTAATTGACACCAAGGCGCATCGCCGAGTCGGCACCCGGGGCATCGCAGACCCCCTGGTTCACCGCGTCGGCGGCTTCGTTGGCGAGCATGGCAACGGTGCGCATCACGGCCAGGCCGGGCACATCACCCAGGCGCGAGACGGTGAAGCCGGCCGCCTGCAGCAAGCCCACGGCAGCCCCCATGGCCGGTGCAAAGCAGCCCTGGGCGGCACTGATGGCAATGCGCGTGGCGGTGGCGTAGTCGAGGGCCAGGTCGATCAGCACCGTGTTGGCCACACCGCTCTCCGCCGCCCGCTGGGTGGCGGTACGCCCGTCGGTCAGGTAGATCACCGCCTCCCCGGCCTGGGCGATGCGCTCATCACCGGTATCGCCCCAGGTATAAGCGACACCACGCTCGTGCAGACGATCGGCGATGGCCAGCGCGGCGGCGGATTCACCGAAGAGCAGGATGCCGAGCGGTGCGGTCTGGGCCACCACGCTCTTCGGCTGGGGCTTCTCGGCCCCTTCCCGGTAGTCGTAGAAACCGCGGCCGCTCTTGCGGCCGAAGAAGCCGGCATCCACCAGCTCCTGCTGGATCAGCGACGGGGTGAAGCGCTGGTCGTTGAAGAAGGCGTTCCACACCGAGCGTGTCACGGCGAAGTTCACGTCGTGGCCGATCATGTCCATCAGCTCGAAGGGCCCCATGCGGAAGCCGCCGGCCTCGCGCATCACCGCGTCGAGGGTGGCGCAGTCGGCGCCGCCCTCATTGAGGATGCGCAGGGCCTCGGCGTAATACGGCCGGGCCACCCGGTTGACGATGAAGCCCGGCGTGGAGCGGGTGTGCACCGGCGTCTTGCCCCAGGCCGCCGCACTGGCGAACAGGGTGTCGGCGACCGCCTTGTCGGTGGCCAGACCGGAGACGATCTCCACCAGGGCCATCAGCGGCGCCGGGTTGAAGAAGTGCAGGCCGGCCAGGCGCTCCGGGCGCTTCAGTGCGGCACCGATGGCGGTGACGGAGATGGACGAGGTGTTGGTGCCGAAGATGCAATCGGCCGCGACGATGTCTTCCAGGTCGCGGTAGAGCTTCTGCTTGGCCTCGAGGTTCTCGACGATGGCTTCGACCACCAGGGCGGCATCGGCCAGGTCGGCGAGCTGCTCGACGGCGACCAGGCGGGCACCGGCGGCCTGAGCGGCCTCCTGGCTCATCTTGCCCTTGTCGGCGAGCTTGGCGAACTGGGCCTGGATGCCGGCAACCGCCTTGGCTGCGGCTTCCGGACGGTTGTCGAGGAGCTTGACCACGTGCCCGGCAGCAGCGGCCACCTGGGCGATACCGGCGCCCATGGCCCCGGTGCCGACCACGGCGATGACGGATTGGGTAGAAAGGGCCTGGCTCACGTTCATTCCCCGGTGAACTTCGGCGCGCGCTTTTCCATGAAGGCCGCCACGCCTTCGGCGTAATCCGGGCTCCAGCCCAGTTCGCGCATGAAGCCGCCTTCGAAGGAGAGCTGCTGCTCCAGGGTGTGGCCCGGCGCGGCGTGCATGGCCTGGCGGGTCCGCACCAGGGCCTTGGTGGGCATGCTGGCCAGCTGGGTGGCCATGGCGTCGACCTTGGCGGCAAATTCGGCATCGTCGTAGGCGGCCCAGATCAGGCCCCAGTCGGCGGCCTTCTCGGCGGGCAGCTTGTCAGCCAGCAGGGCCAGACCCATGGCGCGGGCCATGCCGACGCGCTGGGGCAGGAACCAGGTGCCGCCGGTGTCGGGCACCAGGCCGATCTTGCTGAAGGCCTGCAGGAAGGAGGCGGACTTGCTGGCCACCACCAGGTCGCAGGCCAGGGCCACGCTGGCCCCCGCACCGGCGGCAATGCCGTTCACCGCGGCGATGGTGGGGACCCGCAGGTTCTGCAGGCGCAGCACCAACGGCTTGTAGTTCTTCTCGACCACGTTGCCGATGTCCGGCATGCCGCCGCTGGGCGTGCGGGCCATGTCCGGGTCGGCCAGATCCTGGCCAGCACAGAAGGCACGACCGGCGCCGGTGAGGACCAGCACGCGGATCGAAGTGTCGGCCTGGACGGTGTCGAGGGCCTCACGCAGCTCGGCGTGCATCTCGCCGGTGAAGCTGTTGAGCTTGTCGGGGCGGTTGAGGGTCAGGCGAGCGACGCCCGCCTCCACCGTGAAGAGGATGTTCTTGTAGTTCATGGCGGGTCCTCAGGCGTGGTAACGGCGCTGGATGACGCGGAAACGGTTGGCGACGAAGGCCGAGTCGGCGTAGGACGCGTTGGCCGCCGGGTTGCCGCCGGTGCCGTGGTAGTCGGAGAAGGCCGCCGACTGATTGACGAAGACGCCGCTGGTCAGGTTGATCGACAGGGCGACCTTGCTTCGCCAGGTGGCTTCGGTCATCGCGTCGATGACGTCCTGCCTGGTGGAATAGACGCCGGCGGTCAGGGCACCGTGAGTGCTCACCACGCGCTCGGACAGGGCGATGCCGGCGGCGGTGTCGGCCACCTTGACGATGAAGCTGATCGGGCCGAAGCGCTCTTCCATGTAGGCCTTCTCGTCGGTGGCATCGCAGGCCAGCAGCACCGGAGTGCGCACCTTGGCGGCCGGGAACTCGGGGTTGTCGAGGGCCGTGGAGGCCAGCACGACCTTGCCCAGGGTGCCACTGTTGGCCAGCTCAATGCGCTCTGCAGTATCGGCGGACTGGATCGCCCCCAGCACGGCATGGGCCACTTCGGGCTTGGACAGGAAGCGCTCGATGGCCTTGGCCAAGTCGGCGCAGAACTCGTCATAGCTCTTCGGACCGTCCTCGGTCTGGATGCCGCCCGCCGGCACGAAGAGGGCCTGGGAGGTGGTGCACATCTGGCCCGAGTACAGGGACAGGGTGAAGGCCAGGTTGCCCAGCATCGCCTTGTAGCTGTCGGTGGAGTCGATGACGATGTTGTTCACGCCGGCCAGCTCGGCATACACCTGGGCCTGGCGGCTGTTGTCGATCAGCCACTGGCCGAACACGTTGCCACCGGTGAAATCCACCGACTTGACCGCCGGGTGGGTGGCCAGGGCCTGGGTGGTGGCGCGCTTGTCGGTGACGCACAGGCTGACCAGGTTGGGGTCGATGCCGTTCTCGGCCAGCACGGCGCGGATGGTGCGCACGGTGATGGCAGCCGGCAGGATGGCGTTGCTGTGGGGCTTGACGATCACTGCGTTGCCGGTGGACAGCGCCGCGAAGAGGCCCGGATAGGTGTTCCAGGTCGGGAAGGTGCCGCAGCCGATCACCAGGCCGATGCCGCGCCCGACGATCTGGAAGTGCTTCTTCATGACCAGCGGCGGGTTCTTGCCCTGGGGCTTCTCCCAGACGGTCTCGGCGGGCACGAAGCTCTGCTCGCGCCAGGCATAGGCGACGGCCTCGAGGCCGCGGTCCTGGGCGTGGGGGGCGCCGGCCTGGAAGGCCATCATCCAGCCCTGACCGGTGGTCATCATCACCGAGTGGGCCAGCTCGAAGCTCTGCTTGTTGAGGCGGTCGAGGATCTCGAGGCAGATACCGGTGCGGCCATCGGCCCCCACAGCCTGCCAGCCCTTCATGGCCTCGAGGCCGGCAGCGATCAGGACTTCCGGATCACACACGGGGTAGCTCACGCCCAGTTCGATGCCATAGGGCGAGGCTTCGCCGCCATGCCAGCCGCTCTGCCCCGGCTGACCCAGTTCGAACTGCTTGCCCAGGTGCGCCTCGAAGGCGCGCTTGCCGTCGTCCGGCGCGGTCTCGCCATAGAGCTTGGGACTGGGCATTTCCGGGAAGGCCGACCAGTAGGAGCGGGTAGCGATGGCACCCAGGGCGCCTTCCAGGGTTGCACGGTGCTTTTCGAACAGGGGATGCGTCATGCGTCTGTCTCCGGTTGGGTTTGTTCTACTGGAGCAAACGTTACAAATTCATCTGATCTATGTCAATGCTTGGTATCAAATATTTCTGCTAGGTTTGCAGAAAATTTCTTTATGAGGAATTTGTTTACCATTTTCAAAACCAATAAAAACAACAAGTTAAATAATTTTATTGGCTGTTTTAGAGAAAAACTCATGGTGCACAGCGGAAAATCCG
This sequence comes from Zoogloea dura, assembly GCF_012927165.1. GTDB lineage: Bacteria > Pseudomonadota > Gammaproteobacteria > Burkholderiales > Rhodocyclaceae > Zoogloea > Zoogloea dura. Next base: position 174,226 of record NZ_JABBGA010000001.1, on the reverse strand, counting down.
CACACCTCTCAAAAACACAAACGATACAAAATTGTTGACCACAACGTTTATTTTGTATCATGATTGACCACACAAACCGTATGGGTTTGCACGCCAGCCGCATTCAGACGGATCAACCAAAGGAGGAGTCACATGGCCAGCCACAAGGAACGTTTTGCCGACAAGATGGAGTTCCCGCCGGAAACCCCGCAGCCCAACATCTATCCCCTGTCCTGGAACAGCAAGACGAAGAAGCTGCAGGAAGTCTGGGAAGCCTCCCTGCGCGAGAACTGGGACCCTGAAAAGCTGCCCTGGGACACCCTGGACCTGGACAGCTACACCTGGGAAGAGCGCGAATCCATCGCCTACTGGTGGAGCCTGCTGTCGGTCTTCGACGCCTCCGCCCCCCCGGTGTTTGCCGAAGCCCTGATCAAGACCTATGAGGTCCACGAGGAAGATCCGGTACGCAAGTGCTTCTTCTCGGTGACCCGCGACGAACAGAACCACGAAATCATGTGCGGCCTGGCCATCACCAGGCTGCTCGGCCACCCGGACCCGCTGACCTACGAGCCCAAGACCGAGCTCGGCAAGCGCCTGCAGAAGAACGTGCGCTGGCTGTATTTCAATGGCGGCCGCTATTGGACCGGCTACAAGCAGGCCGTGCCCAAGTACGACCTGGCCGTGCTGTTCAGCTCCTTCCTGATGGGCGAGATCGCCGCCGCCACCATCTTCAAGCAGATGTACGAGAACTCCCGCGAAGCGGTGTTCAAGGAAGGCTTCAAGAACATCGGCCGCGACGAAGGCCGCCACATGGCGATCTGCATGGCGGTGATGGAGCGCGACTACCCGGGCCTCAAGGAAGAAACCAAGGCCATCGTCACCAAGCAGATCCGCGCCGGCTACCTGTTCCTGTCCGCCGTGCTGTTCGAGCCGCCGATGGAGTTCTGGGACCTGCCGGAAGACTTCATCGGCAACCAGCGTGAGGCCGAGGAAGTGGCCCGCGGCGCCGGCTTCGGCATCCCCACCTACGAGGCCAAGCTGCAGAACTGGAAGAACGCCATGATCAACCTGAAGGGCGTCCTCGACCGCTACAACATCCCCTTCCCCGCCATCCCTGAAGTGGGCATCACCGGCCAGGAAGTCAGCGACCTGGACATGGAAGACATCATCCCGGTGTTCTGACGCAGGACCGCAGGGGCGTGCCCGCCCCTGCCCCGCTGAAAACGACCCCAACCTGACAGGAATCTTCAATGGCCCGCATCATCATGCAACCCTCGGGCAAGTCGGTGGAGTGCGCCTATGGCGACACCGTGCTGATGGCCCTCGAAAAGGCAGGCTACGCGCTGCCCAACAACTGCCGCGCCGGCGCCTGTGGCGAATGCAAGGTCAAGGTCACCGCCGGCCAGTTCGACCAGGGCATGGTCCTCGACATGGCCTTGTCCCAGGACGAACGCCGCCAGGGCTACGGCCTGATGTGCATGGCCAAGCCGATCTCCGACGAACTGAGCATCGAATGGGGCACCGAGGACGCCAGGCCCAAGCTCTTCCCGCCGCGGGAGGACGCCCTCTTCGTGGTCACAGACAAGCGCAGCGTCGCCGAGCGGGTGGTCGAGCTGCGCCTGCGCCCGGTCGGCCAGCCGATCCGCTACTGGCCCGGCCAGTATGTGACCATCGGCAATCCCCGCGCCGGCATCCCGGCCCGCGCCTATTCCATCTCCAACGCCCCCCGGCCTGACGGCGAGCTGGTGCTGCAGGTGGCCCGCGCCGACGACGGCGTGACCAGCGCCTGGGTCCATGACAGCCTGGCGATCGGCGAGAGCGTCAAGGTCTCCGGCGCCTACGGCACCTTCATCGGCGATCCCGGCGTGGACACCCCGGTCCTGTGCCTCGCCGCCGGCACCGGCCTGGCCCCCATCCTGGCCCTCACCGAGGCGGCGCTGCGGCGCGGCTTCCGCAAGCCGGTCACCATCCTGATCTCGGCACGCAGCGAGGCCGATGTATATGGCCGCGGCCTGCTCGCCTGGTGGCGGACCAAGCATCGCAACTTCGACTACAAGATCACCCTGACCCGCGAAGAACGCGATGGCTATCTTGGTGGACGCGTCGATGCGGTATTGCCCGGGCTCTTTCCCGATGTGTCGAAGCACACCATCTTCGCCGCCGGCAGCCCAGCCTTCGTGGACAGCTGCGTCGCCACCGTCAACTCCCTGGGCGCCCGGCCAGAGCTGATCCACACCGAAGGCTTCTTCGCCCAGCAGCAGCCCGTGGTGCCGGATGCGGCGCACCTGCTCACGCTGTAATGCTCGTGCAGGGGCTGCTTCAGCCGCCTGCTCGTGCCTTTATCTGGTCGGCCTTCCTTTGTTTTGCGTTGAACGGAAAGCCAACCAGTAAAGGCCCCCCCAGCTTCGAACACAAAGAGCTGACAGCCCCCCCCCCAAAAAGCTTGAACCGGCAGATTTTGCGCCGCTCTGAAGCCGCCCCTGCATGGCGCCTCCAATTCCCGCCGAAGCCCGAAATCCCCAAAACTGATGGCGAGCCGCTAAAATCCAGGCTTTGTTGCAGCCATACGGCCCCGCAAGTGCTTCCGCCCCTCCAGAAACGCCTCGACGAGTTCCGCCAGCAGGGCCGTGTCCAGGCCGGCTCCCTGATCATCTCCGTTTTCGGCGATGCCATCATGCCGCGGGGCAGCCGCATCTGGCTCGGCAGCCTGATCCGCCTGCTCGAACCCCTGGAGCTCAACGAGCGCCTGATCCGTACTTCCGTGTTCCGCCTGGCCAAGGAAGAGTGGCTGCGTTCCGAGCCATCCGGCCGGCGCACCGACTACCTGCTCACCCCTGCCGGCCAGCGCCGCTTCGAGGAAGCCTCCCGCCACATCTATGCCTCCACTGCGCCCCAGTGGGACCGCCGCTGGCGCCTCATCATCGCAGCCGGCGAGCTCACCGCGAAACAGCGTGACGCCCTGCGCCGGGCACTGTTCTGGCAGGGCTTCGGCAGCCTCGGCGGTGACTGCTTCGTGCATCCCAGCGCCGACCTGCGGGCGGCCTTCGACGCCCTGATCGCCGAAGGCCTGGCCGAAGTGCTGGGCAAGCTCAAGCCCCTGATGGCCGCCGACGCGCAGCTAGGCGGCGCCGCCAGCGACATCGAGATGGTGCACGGGGCCTGGAACCTGGAACGTCTGGCCGGGGTGTATTCGGAATTCGTCGATCGCTACCAGCCGGTTCTGGACCAGCTGCGCGACGGCCAGGACCAGATCGACGACGAGAGCACCTTCCTGCTGCGCATCCTGCTGATCCACGACTATCGCCGCCTGCTGCTGCGCGATCCGGAGCTCCCCGACGTGCTGCTCTCCGCCGACTGGCCGGGCCAGCAGGCGCGGGTGCTGTGCAAGGAGCTCTACCGGCGCCTGCTGGCGCCTTCCGAGCGCCACCTCGACAGCCACCTGCAGCTGGCCAGCGGACAAACCCCCGAAGCCGCACCCTTCCTGCTCGAACGCTTCCGCGAAGCCGACCCCCTGGCCCAGGTGGCCTGAAGCCCTCCCCCTTGCAGTTTCCGCTTGTCATGGGCGACCGCAGCGCGTCTAATACCGCGCTTTTTGACGGGACGCCACGCGATGTACTCCTCGACTTTCATCTTTGCGTCGAAGGAATTCGATGCGGAATTCCATCGCCTCGACGCGGCGATCGCCGCGGCCGCCCGTGACATCCCGGGCTATCTCGGCGAGACCTCCTGGGAAAATCCGCAAACCGGCCTGGTGGCCAACGTGTACTACTGGGACAGCCTGGAAGCCCTGCAGGCGCTGGTGAAGCATCCGCAGCACCTCGAGGCCAAGGAGCACCAGTCCAACTGGCTGGATGGCTACCAGGTCATCATCTCCGAGGTTCTGCGCACCTATGGCGACGGCGGCCTGGGTGGCCTCCCTCCAGGCCCAGCACCGCGGGACGCACAGCCGTGACCGCCCCGGGCATTTCCATCCGCCTGGCCGGTGCCGACGACGCCCCCGCCATCGCACCGCTCTTCGACGCCTATCGATGCTTCTACGAGCAGGACACCGACCTGGAGACGGCGACGCGTTTCCTGACCGAGCGCCTCGCCCGCCAGGAGTCGGAAATCCTGATGGCCTGCGATCAAAAAGGCTGGATCCTGGGCTTCTGCCAGCTCTTTCCGACCTTCTGCTCGGTGGAGGCAAAGCCGATCTTCAGTCTTTACGATCTCTTCGTGCAGCCCGCCCATCGCCGCTCGGGCGTCGGCCGGGCCCTCTTGCTGGCGGCCGAAGATCTCGCCCGGGCACGTGGCAAGGCCCGGATGGACCTCACCACCGCCCGCAGCAATCTCCAGGCCCAGGCCTTGTATGAGTCTCTTGGCTGGCAGCTGGACACCGTGTTTCTCGCCTACAACCGCCGCATCGCGCGCTGACGTCACGCGACAGCGGGAGGAACCCTCAGCCGTCCTTCCTGCGCAGCGCCACCAGGGGCACCACGTCGGGCATGTGGATGCGCGGCCGGTCGGGTTCGACCTCGGTGAGGGGCGTCGTCTCCACCATCGTGGCCAGGCAGCGGCGGGTGAGGTCCTGGTAGGTGGCGGTGCCCTCCCCTTTCCAGCGGATCTCCTCATCGGAGAGTTCCCGGATCACCTTGGCGGGCATGCCGGCCACCAGCACCCGGGGCGGGATCTCCATGCCGGCCTTGACGAAGGCCGAGGCGGCCACGATGGAGGCCTCGCCGATCACCGCGTTGTCCATGATCACCGCGTTCATCCCGACCAATGCGTTGCGGCCGACCCGGCAACCATGCAGCACGGCGCCGTGGCCGATGTGGCCGTCTTCCTCCACCACCGTGTCGGTGCCCGGGAAGCCGTGCATCACGCAGGTATCCTGGAGATTGGCGCCCTTCTCGAGGATCAGCCGGCCGAAATCGCCGCGCAGGCTGGCGCAGGGGCCCACATAGCAGCCGGGGCCGACGATGACATCGCCTATCAATACCGCCGAGGGGTGGACGTAGGCCGTGGGATCGACGACGGGCACGATGCCGTCGATGGCGTAAACCTTGAGACTCGTCATGCTGGGTTCTCCTTCACCTGTTGTTGTGTTACTAATATTAAAACCAATTCTGGAATTCGTAACATAAACACGAGCACATCATGAGTGAAGAACTGGAAGGAAAACACGGCGTCCAGTCCCTGGAAGTGGGCATGGGCATCCTCAAGGCCATGGCCACCGGCAAGCGCTCGATGATGCTGAAGGACATCGCAGCGTCTGCCGAGATGCCTCCCTCCAAGGCCCACCGCTACCTGGTGAGCCTGATCCGCAGCGGCCTGGTGGAACAGGACCCGCTCACCTCCCGCTACAACCTGGGGCCCTTCGCCCTCAATCTGGGCCTGGTCGCCCTCGATCGCCTCGACCGCATCCGCCTGGGGCTCAGCGCCATCACCGACCTGCGCGACGCGGTCAATGAAACCACGGCGCTGGCCGTGTGGAGCGACAACGGCCCGGTCATCGTGCGCTGGGAACGGCCGCGCCGCCCAATCACCGTCAACGTGGTCACCGGCACCACCCTCGGCGTGCTCGGCTCGGCCATCGGCCGGGTCTTCGCCGCCTGGCTGCCGGAGCGCCAGACCGAAGCGCTGATCCGCCGCGAGCTCGAATCGGGCAAGGCGCCACTCGGGGTCCATACAATGGAAGACGCCCGCTCCCTGCTGGCGGGGGTCAAGGCGCGCGGGGTGTCCGTCATCTCGGGCGACTACGTGATCCGCGGCGTAGAGGCGGTGGCTGCCCCCGTATTCAACTTCAAGAATGAGATCACCCTGGTGATCGTACTGGTCGGGGTCGAGGGCTCGATGGACATGCGTGACGACGGCCCCACGCTCACAGAGCTCCGCCAGGCCGCCGCGGCCCTCTCGGCCCGCCTCGGCGCCCCTTCCGAATCTGCCGGCTAAGCCGGCTTTTTTCTGCGTCCTCATCCCGGGGACGCTGGCATGACTGCTCCCACCAGACCCCCGACCGCAACGGCCGGGGCTGCAGCAGCCATCAATCTATTTGATACATATTTTCCTGTTGACTGAATTTATTGTATCACTTCTAATAGACGGAAACGATTACAAAATACAGAACAAACACCGACCGACTCACCTCGGCACAACACCACAGGAGGCACGATGAATCCGCATACCCCCGAGCCCATGTCCTCAGGAGGCGCATGATGCTCGCCCAGTTCCTGCAGTTCTTCTTCTCCGGCATCACCGTTGGTGCCACCTACGCGCTGGCCGCCCTCGGCTTCACCCTCATCTACAACGCCAGCAACGTGATCAACTTCGCCCAGGGCGAATTCATCATGCTCGGCGGCATGCTCGCGGTGTTCTTCACCCAGGCCGGCCTGCCCCTGCCGGTGGCACTGCTGCTGGCCATCCTGGTGCCTGCGGTGGTCGGCGTGCTCATCGAGAAGCTGGCCATCGAGCCGGTCAAGGGCGCCGAGACGGTGACCCTGATCATCATTACCATCGGCGCTTCGCTGGTGATCCGCGGTCTCGTCGCGGTGATCTTCGGCAAGGGCACCCACAGCCTGCCGGCCTTTTCGGGCGACGAGCCGATCCAGATCCTCGGCGCCACACTGATGCCCCAGAGCCTGTGGGTGCTGGGCGTCACGGCGGTGGTGGTGGTGGTGCTGTGGTACTTCTTCACCCGCACCCTCACCGGCAAGGCCATGCTGGCCACCTCCTACAACCGGCTCGCCGCCGAGCTGGTGGGGATCAACACCAACGGGGTGCTCTTCATGAGCTTCGCCATGTCGGCGGCCCTGGGGGCGCTGGGCGGCATCCTGGTCACCCCGATCACCCTCACCTCCTACGACGCCGGCATCATGCTCGGCCTCAAGGGCTTCGTCGCGGCGGTGCTCGGTGGCCTGGGCAACGGCCTCGGTGCGGTGGTCGGCGGTCTGCTGGTGGGCCTGCTGGAATCCCTCGGCGCGGGCTACCTGTCGTCGGCCTACAAGGACGCGATCCCCTTCGTGCTGATCCTCTTCATCCTCTTCTTCATGCCCCGCGGCCTCTTCGGCGCCCGGGTCACCGACCGGGTGTAAAACATGCAGAAACGCGCCTATTACGGGCTTTACATCGTCATCGCGATACTTGCCGTGCTGCCGATGGTGCTGCCCAACAGCTTCTATCTCGACCTGGCGATCCGCATGGCCATCAATGCGGTGATCGTCCTCGGCCTCAACCTGCTGATCGGCTTCGCCGGCCAGATCAGCCTGGGCCATGCCGGCTTCCTCGGCATCGGTGCCTACGCCTCGGCGGTGTTGCCGACCCACTTCGGCTGGCATCCGCTGCTGGCCATGGTGGCCGGCGCCGTCGCCACCGGACTGCTGGCCGCGCTGGTGGCCCGGCCGATCTTCAAGCTCAAGGGCAATTACCTCGCCATGGCCACCCTGGGCCTCGGGATCATCCTCAACATCGCGCTGCGCAACGAGGCCACCTGGACCGGCGGCCCCGACGGCATGCCGGTACCGGCCTTCGGCCTGTTCGGTTTCGAGCTGTCGAACGACAAGCAGTGGTACTGGGTGGTCGCCATCCTGCTGACGGTCAGTGTGTGGGCCTCCCTCAACCTGATCGACTCGCCCTTCGGCCGCGCCCTGCGGGCCCTGCATGGCTCGGAGGTGGCGTCCCGGGTGGTGGGGGTGGACGTGGTCCGCTACAAGGTCGCCATCTTCGTACTGTCGGCCGTCTTCGCCAGCCTGATGGGCAGCGTCACCGCCCATTACGTGGGCTTCGTGACGCCCAACCTGGCCGACTTCTTCCACTCCATCGAGCTGGTCACCATGGTGGTGATCGGCGGCATGGCCTCGGTGTATGGCTCCCTGGTCGGCGCCGTGCTGCTCACCGCCCTGCCCCAGGCCCTGGCCACCTTTGAAGGCTGGGAGACCGTGGTCTTCGGCGCCATCCTGATGATCTGCATGATCTTCCTGCCCAAGGGCCTCGTCCCGACGCTGGCGGCGAAGTTCGACAAAGGGGATCAAGCATGAGCCTCCTCGAAGTCAAGGACCTGTCCATCCACTTCGGTGGCGTGAAAGCCGTCCAGAACGTCAGCTTCACCATCGACGCGGGCATCGTCTATTCGGTGATCGGCCCCAACGGCGCCGGCAAGACCACCCTGTTCAACCTGATCACCGGGGTGTACAAGCCCACCTCCGGCGAGATCCGCCTCGATGGCGAGTCCATCGGTGGCAAGTCGCCGGACGAGCTGGCCCGCCGCGGCGTGGCGCGCACCTTCCAGAACCTGCAGATCTGCATGAACATGAGCGCCATCGAGAACGTGATGGTGGGGGCCCACCTGCGTCTCGACCGCAATCTCATCAAGGCCGCCCTGCGCCTGCCCGGCCTGACCCGCCGTGACGCCGAGCTACGCGGCGAGGCCGCCGAGCTGATGCGCTTCGTCGGCCTCGACAAGTACATCAACGCCCGCGCCGACTCCATGCCCTACGGCGCCCTCAAGCGCCTGGAGATCGCCCGCGCGCTGGCCATGAAGCCGCGCCTGATCTTCCTCGACGAACCCGCCGCCGGTCTCAACCCCAAGGAGACCATCGAGGTGGACGAGCTGATCCGCAAGGTGGCCGACTCCGGCATCACCGTGGTCCTCGTCGAGCACGACATGAAGATGGTCATGAACCTGTCCGACCGCATCCTGGTGCTCGACTACGGCAAGAAGCTGGCCGAAGGCAGCGGCGAGGAAGTGCGCAAGAACCCGGACGTGATCGCCGCCTACCTGGGCGCCCACGCCTGAGAACGAGGAAGACCAAGATGGAAGCACTCCGCATCATCAAGGACGAGCACCGCAACCTGTGGCGCCTGGCCATCACCCTGGAACAGGTGGCTGCCGAAATGGAACGCGAACAGAAGGCCGACCCGGCCTTCCTCGGCTCGGTGTTCGACTATTTCGAGCATTTCATGGACGGCTGCCACCACCGCAAGGAGGACGAGCACCTGTTCCGCGTACTGCGCCTGCGCAGCGACGTCGCCGGCCCCCTGCTCGACCGGCTGCAGGCCGAGCATCGCAATGCCCCCAAGAACCTCGCCGCCCTGCGCCAGCAACTGGCCGACACGGTGGCCGGGCGGGGCAGCGTGAGCGGCCTGGTCGAAGCCCTCAGGCTGTATCTCGAAGACCAGAAGGCGCACATCCGCAGCGAGGAGAAGGACATCTACCCGCTGGCCTCCGAGGTGCTCACCGCCGAGGACTGGCAGGAGATCGACAAGGCCTTCCTGGACAACGACGACCCGGTGTTCGGCAGCACCGCGAGGGCGGAATTCCGCGAGCTGTTCCACAAGGTGGCCAGCCTGGCGCCCGTGTCGGTGGGCCTGGGCGGCAGCAGCGCCGGAGAACTGCAGTCCTCCACGGCCTCATCCGAAGTGCTGCTCAAGGTCGACGCCCTGGAAAGCTGCTACGGCCGCATCAAGGCCCTCAAGGGCATCTCCATGGAGGTGCGGCGCGGTGAGACAGTGGCCCTGGTGGGTGCCAACGGCGCCGGCAAGACCACCTTCCTGCGCAGCCTGTCCGGCGTGCAGCCGATGAGTGCCGGACACATCGTCTTCGATGGCGAGGACATCTCGAAGCTGCGCTCCGACATGCGCATGCGCCGGGGCATCTGCCAGTCGCCGGAAGGCCGCCAGGTGTTCGGCCCGCTGTCCATCGAGGACAACCTGCGGCTGGGCGCCTACACCCAGCCCAAGCAGCAGGTGGAGGGCGACCTGGAAAAGATCTACGCCATGTTCCCCATCCTCAAGGAGAAGCGGAAGCTGCCGGCCGGCACCCTGTCCGGCGGCCAGCAGCAGATGCTGGCCATCGGCCGGGCCCTGATGGGCCGGCCCAAGCTGCTGCTGCTGGACGAGCCCTCGATGGGCCTCGCCCCGCTGCTGGTGGAGGAAGTCTTCAACGTGGTGAAGACCCTCAAGGCCCAGGGCATGAGCATCGTGCTGGCCGAGCAGAACGCCTTCTCGGCACTGGCCATCGCCGATCGCGGCTATGTGCTGGAGACCGGCAACATCACCCTGACCGGCAGCGGCCGCGAGCTGATCGAGAACGAACAGGTGCGTGCCGCCTACCTGGGCATGTAAGACAGCCGCACCGGGCGGGACCAAGCCGGGACGAGGGGTTTCCCTCCGTCCCGGCTTTTTTACGGGTGTCTCACCTGCCTTTCCGTCGCCCCGTCCTTTCCGGTGTCCTCATCCGCGCCATGGGCCAGCCGGTAGAGCAGCGGCAGCACCAGCAGGGTGAGCAGGGTCGACGAGAGGATGCCGCCGATCACGACGGTGGCCAGGGGGCGCTGGACCTCGGCCCCCGTCCCCGTCGCGATCGCCATCGGGACGAAGCCCAGGGAGGCCACCAAGGCCGTCATGAGCACGGGGCGCAAGCGGGTCAGGGCTCCCTCTTGAATCGCCCGATCGAGCGCCTGGCCCTCCTCGCGCAGGCTACGGATACAGGCGATCATCACCAGGCCATTGAGCACCGCGACGCCGCACAGGGCGATGAAGCCCACCGCGGCCGAGATCGACAGCGGAATGTCACGCAGCCACAGGGCGATAATGCCCCCGGTCAGCGCGAACGGAATGCCCGAGAACACCAGCAGCCCATCCTTGATGTTGCCGAACATCGCAAACAGCAGCACGAAGACGAGGAGTAGCGCGACGGGCACCACGATCTGCAGGCGCTCAGCGGCCGACTGCAGGTTCTCGAAGGTCCCGCCCCAGCTCGTCCAGTAGCCCGCCGGCACCCTGATCCGCGCCAGACCCTGTTCCGCCTCTGCTACAAAGGAGCCGATGTCCCGCCCGCGCACATTCGCGCTCACCACGATCCGACGCTTGCCGTTCTCGCGGCTCACCTGGTTGGGGCCGGGGGCCAGGTCCAGGCTGGCGATCTCGGCCAGCGGGATGAAGTTCGCCCGGCCATCTCCCGCAGCAGCGCCGCGTGGCAGCGGGATCGGCAAGCGCTTGATCGCCTCCGGATCGCTTCTCAGGCTGTCGGGGAGCCGGACCTGGATGTCGAAACGGCGATCGCCCTCGAAGACGGTCCCGGCCCCGCGTCCGCCGATCGCGGTGGCGACGGCATCCTGCACATCGCCCACATTCAGCCCGTAGCGGGAACTCTTCTCCCGGTCGATCTGAACAGTCAGCACCGGCAGGCCGGTGGTCTGCTCGACCTTCACTTCCGAGGCCCCAGCGATCTTCTGCAGCATGGCGGCGATCTCCGCGGCGCTTCCGTTCAGCACCTCCATGTCGTCGCCAAAGATCTTGATCGCCACGTCGCTGCGGACACCGGAGATCAGCTCGTTGAAACGTAGCTGGATGGGCTGCGAGAACTCGTAGCTGTTGCCGGGCAGGCTGGCCACCTCGGCCTGGATCGCGGCAAGCAGGGCCTCGCGGCTGCGCCGGGGCGCGGGCCAGTCCTGCTCGGGCCTGAGCATGATGTAGCCATCCGAGATGTTGGGCGGCATCGGGTCCGAAGCGATCTCCGCCGTACCCGTCCGCGCAAAGACGCGCTCTATCTCCGGAAACTTCTCCTTCAGCCGGCTCTCCAGCTGCCGCTGCATGGCCACCGACTGGGTCAGGCTGGTGCCCGGGATGCGCAGGGCCTGGATGGCGAAATCCCCTTCATTGAGGTTCGGGATGAACTCGCTCCCCATCCGCGTGGTGATCAGGCCACTGAGGATCACCGTCACGAGGGCGAAAGTCAGCACCACGGGCCGCGCCCCCATGGCCCACTGGAGCGCAGGTGCGTAGGCCTCCCTGGCCAGCTGCATCAGGCGGTTCTCCTTCTCGGAGACCTTGTCGCCGATGAAGAGGGCCACCGCGGCCGGGATGAAGGTCACCGACAGGATCATCGCCCCTAGCAGGGCGATGACGACGGTGAAGGCCATCGGGTGGAACATCTTGCCCTCGACGCCGGTCAGGGCAAAGATCGGCAGATACACCACCATGATGATCAGCTGCCCGAACAGCAGCGCCCGCCGCGACTCGCGCGAGGCCTTGAAGACCTCGTGAAAGCGCTCCTTGCGGTCGAGGGGGCGGCCGAGGGCTGCGCGGGCGTGGGCGAGCCGGCGGACGCAGTTCTCGACGATCACCACCGCGCCGTCAATGATGATGCCGAAATCGAGCGCGCCCAGGCTCATCAGGTTGGCGCTCACCTTATTGGCGACCATGCCCGAGAAGGTGAACAGCATCGCCAGCGGGATGATGCAGGCGGTGATCAGCGCCGCCCGGATGTTGCCAAGGAACAGGAACAGGATGGCGACGACCAGGATGGCGCCTTCCAGGAGGTTCTTCTTGACCGTGGCAACGGCCTTGTCCACCAGGGCGCTGCGGTCATAGACGGTGACCGCCTCCACCCCGGCCGGCAGGTTGCGGTTGATTTCCTCGATTTTCCTGTCCACCGCCTGGGAGACTGTCCGGCTGTTCTGGCCGATCAACATGAAGACCGTGCCGAGCACCACCTCCCGGCCGTTGTCGGTGGCGGCCCCGGTGCGCAGCTCGCGGCCTATCCCCACCTCAGCCACGTCGCGGATGCGGATCGGCAGGCCCTGGGCGGTACCGACGATGATATTGCGGATGTCCTCTTCGGTCTTCACCTGGCCGGGTGCGCGCACCAGGTATTGCTCCCCGCGCCTTTCGATGTAGCCGGCCCCGACGTTGCCGTTGTTGCGCTCCAGCGCCATGACGATCTCCTGCAGTGTCATGCCGTAGGCGGCCAGTCGCTCCGGTAGCGGCGCCACCTGGTACTCCTTGGCGAATCCGCCGATCGAGTTGATCTCCGTCACGCCCGGCACGTTGCGCAGCTGGGGCTTGATGATCCAGTCCTGGATCTCGCGCAGGTCGGTAGGGCTATAGGGGCTGCCGTCGGCCTTTCTGGCGCCCTCCCGGGCCTCCACCGTCCATAGGTAGATCTCGCCGAGCCCGGTCGAGATCGGCCCGAGAGCCGGCGAGATGCCGGCAGGCAGCTTGTCCCGCGCCCCCTGGATCCGCTCGTTGACCAGCTGGCGGGCGAAGTAGATGTCGGTCCCATCCTTGAAGATCACCGTCACCTGGGACAGGCCGTAGCGCGACAGGGAGCGCGTCTGGACCAGGTTGGGCAGGCCGGCCATCACCGTCTCGATGGGATAGGTCACGCGCTGCTCGGCTTCCAGCGGGGAGTAGCCAGGCGCCTCGGTGTTGATCTGGACCTGGACATTGGTGATGTCGGGCACGGCATCGATGGGCAGCTTCTGATAGCTGAAGGCGCCCAGCGCAGCCATTCCGAAAACGGCCAGCAGGACCAGCCAGCGCTGCTCGATGGAGAAGCGGATGATGCGTTCAAACATGATCGTTCCCCTTTCGTTCAGTGCGCATGCTCGGCGGAACCCTTGCCGATTTCCGCCTTCAGCACGAAGCTGCCGGCCGCGGCGTAGGGCGTGCCGGCCTTGAGGCCGGACAGGATCTCGGTGCGCGTCCCATCACTGCGCCCGGTCTGCACGGACTGGGCGGCAAAGCCGTCGCCGGTCCGGACGAACACCACCGTCCTGCCTTCGACGATCTGGATGGCGTCGGAGAGCACGGCAAGCGGCACTTCGGTTTCGTCCGAGACCACCTCCACATTCACGAAGAGGCCGGGACGCCAGCTTCCCTGGGGATTCGACAGGAGCACCCGGGCGCGCGCCGTACGGGTCTGCTCGCCGATGAGCGCGCCCACGTAGGCCACCGTGCCGGTCGCCGTGGAGTCGAAGGACGAGGCCCGGATGGCAACCTTTCCGCCAACCCGGACCCGCGCCAGATCCGTGGCCGGCACACTGATCTCCGCCCACACGGTGCTCAGGTCGGAGAGGGTGAACACCTGGCTGTCTTCCTTGACCGCTTCACCCAGGGCGATGTGCTTCTCGACGACCATGCCGTCGAAGGGGGCGCGGAGTACGTAGCGGTTGAGGCCGCCCTCCGCCTCCGCACCGGCCCCGATGGCGCTCAGCTTCTGCTGGACGTTGGCAAGGGCGATCTCCGCCTCGCGCAGCACTTGCCGGGCCTGCAGGTAGTCCTGTTCGGCGGAGATCCGCTCCTCCCACAGCTTCTTCTCCCGCTCATAGGTCGTCGCGGCGAGGCTCAGGCGCTTGCGGGCCGCCAGCAGCTCGCTGCGCTGCTCGGACAGCGCCGGGCTGGCCAGCACGGCCAGCACCTGCCCCTTTCTGACGAGCTGCCCGAGATTGGCCGGGACGTTCTCGACCACCCCGGTAACCCGGGGAACGACGTGCGCGGTCCTGTCCTCGTTGAAGCGGATCTCCCCGGGCAATTGCAGCGACGATCGGATCCGCGCCACGCCGGCCTGGTGGACTTCGATGCCGGCGGCCCTGATCTGCTCGTCGCTGAGCGAGAGCTTGCCCTCCTCCCCTTCCGCCGGCGCCCCGGCCGGGGTTTTGGCATGGTGCTCGGCGTCGTCATGGGAATCAGAGTCCGCGTGTGCGCGGCCTGCACCGGCCTCATGCCCTCCGTGCAGGATGAAGCCACCGGCCACCCCGCCAAGGACGAGGATGAGGGCCACGGCAAGCAGGTGCTTCCGGCTGATCCGGGTCGTGATGTTGTTCAGATTCATCATGGAATCCTCTTTCATTCATTCAGAAGTGCGATCAGCCAGCAGGCGATCGATCTCGGCCGCGGCGCCATGGGTGTCGCTCAGGGCGCGGAGGTATTGCCTGCGTGCCTGGAACAGCGTCCGCTGGGCATCCAGGACATCGAGAAAGCCGAACTTGCCCAGCTCGAAGCCCTTACCGGCCTTGTCGTAGGCCAGCTCCGCCCCGGGCAGCACGTCCCGCTGCAGGGACTCAAGCTCGAGCCGGCTGTTGCTCAGGCGCTCGCGGGCCTGCAGGACATCGCCGGTGAGCCGGACCTTCAGCGCACCGAGCTCATCCCGGGCCTTGTCCTCTCGCTTGAGGGCTTCAAGCAGGTTGCCGCGATTGCTGTCGAGGACGGGTATCGGGATCGACACGCCCAGCAGCACCTGGTCGCGGCCAAGCTCCTCGGCGCGCTTCACCCCCAGCGTGATGCTGGGGTCGGGAATGCGCCGGGCACGCTCGAGCGCCGTGATGGAGGCACGCCGGGTGATCTCGAGCGAGGCCTTGTGCAGCACGGGAGAGGCCTCGATGCGCTGCCTGAGCAGATCGACGGACGGCACCGGCGGAAGCGCATCGACGTCGCCCTGGGCACGCTCGAAGCGTGGCAGGGGATTGCCCCAGAGCCCTGACAGGCGCTGGCGTGCGATCCGCAATTCACCCTGGGCCTGGGCCAGCTCGACCCGGACGCCGGCTTCGGCCACGCGCGCCCGGGTCTCCTCGACAGGCGAGACCTTGCCGGCGATGACCCGCCGCGAAACGGCCCCCGTGGCGCGCTCGGCGAGGTTCACCGTGTCGCGGGCGAGCCGGGTCCGCTCCTGGGCCGACAGCACCTCGAAGAAGGCGCTGACGACCAGGGCACGGACCTCGGCGCGCCGGCTGGCCAGCTCGATATCGGCAATGTCCCGGCCACGCTCGGCAATGGCGATCCGGGCGTCCCGTTTGCCGGGCATCTCGATGGGCTGGTTGAGCTGCACGGTCGTGGTACGCGTCGCGGCACGGCGGTCCTCCACGAGGTATTCGACGGACGGATTGGGGCGGGCATGCCCCTGGATCACGGCACCTTCGCTGGCTTCGCGCTCACGTAGCGCGACGCTGATGTCGGGGTTGGCCCGCAAGGCCAGCTCGAGCGCGGCAGCCAGGGTCAGCGTGCCGCCGGCTTCGGCGGGCAGGCGCTCAAGTACGCCTGCGGGTACGGAGAACGGTGCCTGGGCGTGGGCAGCGGATGCGGCCGCGGAAAGAATTGCGAGCAGCGCGAGCGGGGTTCGGAATGCGGTTCTGGATGGCACGGAAGTGCACATGGAAATCTCCTTGTTGTGCAGTCGCCGGCACGAGCCGACAGGACGACGAAACAAACGAGATCCGGCGCGGGCACCGCGTGAACGCGGGCTCCGGGGAGAACCTGGGTGGAAGCTGAGGGAAAACTACAGCAGGCCGCCGCGCCGGATCAGAGCGCGGCGAGCCAGTTGGGCCGCTCGGGGCCCGGGGGGATGTGGGTACGGAAGTGCGGCGACCGGGACTCCGGTGCCGGAGTCAACAGGGATTGAGGCAGGCCGAAGCTGTCCTGGGCAAGCAGTTTGAGGGTGTTGTAGTGGCACAACCCGCAATCTTCGTCGACGGACAGGCTGGCGCCGGGATCGGACTGCTTGGGTGTCTCCGCCTCCGAGGCCTTGTGCTCGTGGCTGTGATGCCCGAAATGGCCAGCCTTCTTGCCGGTTTCATGCTGGCAATAGACGCCCACCGCCGACCAGCTGAGCTGGAGCGGCATGAAAACGGCCAGGAGCAGGGCAAGCCAGAAACGCATGCGCGGCAGTATACCCAAAGATGTGTTCACTCAAGCTGCAAGGCGGCTGGCTTGAACCACGCACCTCCCGCTAGGTGTCGTACAGGTAGCAGCGCACCATGCGGCCGCCGGAGAGACGGGTCTCGGCCGGGTAAGTGCTGCGGCAGATGTCGCTGGCGTGCTCGCAGCGGGGGTGGAAGTGGCAGCCGGAGGGCGGGTTGAGGGCCGACGGCATGTCCCCGTGGGGAATGGCCGGGGCCGGCAAGGCGTCTCCGGCCACATCCACCCGCGGCACCGCCGCCAGCAGCATGCGGGTGTAGGGATGGCGCGGCTCGCGCAGCACCTCTTCGGTGCTTCCCTGCTCCACGATGCGGCCGAGGTACATCACCGCCACCTGGTGCGCCAGGTAATCCACCACCGCCAGGTTATGGGTGATGAAGAGGTAGGACAGGCCGTACTCGGCCTGCAACTCCCTCAGCAGGTTGAGGATCTGGGCCTGTACGGAAACGTCCAGGGCGCTGGTGGGCTCGTCGCAGACGATCAGGCTGGGCGACACGGCCAGTGCCCGGGCAATGGCGATGCGCTGGCGCTGGCCCCCCGAGAACTCGTGGGGAAAGCGGTAGCGCATGGCCGGGTCCAGCCCCACCCGGTTCAGCAGGGCCTCGATGCGCTCGGCACGGGCAGCGGCGTCGGACTCCACGCCCAGCGCCTGCATGCCCTCCTCCAGGATCTCGCCGACCCGCATACGCGGGTCCAGGGAGCTGAAGGGGTCCTGGAAGATCATCTGCAGGTCGCGGCGCAGGGGGCGCCAACGGCTGGCCGGCAGGGACAGGACTTCCTGGCCGCCATAGCGGACCTCGCCACCGGTGGCCTGCACCAGCTTCAGCAAGGCCTTGCCGGCGGTGGTCTTGCCACAGCCAGACTCGCCCACCAGGGCCAGGGTCTGGCCTGCAGGCACCTGCAGAGTCACGCCGTCCACGGCCTTCACATGCCCGGCAACCCGGCGGAAGATTCCCTTGCGCACCGGGAAATGGACCTTCAGGTCTGCCACATCGAGGACCTTGCCCCGGGATGCGGTCTGTTCGCCGGCCACGCTGGCCACGGGGGGCGGGGTGTCGATCCAGCTCAGCCCGAGGTCAGGGTCATAAAGGTGGCAGCGTACCGCCTGTTGCCCGACCTGGTGCAGGCCCGGCAGCGTGCTGCGGCACACCTCGCGCACCTGCGGGCAACGTTCGGCGAAGCGGCAGCCGGGCAGGCGCTCGCCCGGCCGCGGCACCTGGCCGACGATGGTTTCCAGCGGCCGGCCGCGCAGGTCGGGCGTCGGCAGGGCGGCAAAGAGCTTGCGGGAATAGGGATGCAGGGGCTTGCCGAAGAAATCCTCCCGGTCGCCGGTCTCCACCAGTTCCCCGGCATACATCACGCCGATCCGGTGGGCCATGCGGGCGACCACCCCCAGATCATGGGTGATCAGGAGCATGCCCATGCCGCGGCGGTTTTGCAGATCACGGAGCAGATCCAGCACCTGGGCCTGGATGGTCACGTCGAGGGCGGTGGTCGGCTCGTCGGCGATCAGGACGTCCGGATCACCGGCCAGGGCCATGGCGATCATGACCCGCTGCTTCATGCCGCCGGAGAGCTGGAAGGGGTATTCGGACAGGCGCCGGCGCGGGTCGGGAATGCCCACGGCCTCGAGCAGCTTTTCGGCCTCGGCCCAGGCCGGCTGGCCATGCAGGCCGCGATGGCGGACCAGCACCTCACCGATCTGGTCACCCACCGTCATCACCGGATTGAGGCTGGTGGCCGGCTCCTGGAAGATCATGGCCAGGTGCTTGCCCCGGACGTCGCGCATGCGGGTCTCGGGGAGGACCTCCAGGGCCTCGTCACCCAGGCGGATGCTGCCGCCGGCAATCCGGCCACCGGCCGGCAGGAGCCGCATGCAGGCCAGGGCGGTCATCGACTTGCCGCAGCCGGACTCGCCCACCAGGGCCAGGGTCTGGCCCGGCAGCACCTGGAAGCTCACGCCGTCCACCGGCCGTACGGGCTTGCCGCGCGGCCCCAGTTCGACCCTAAGCCCGTCCACTCGCAACAGGGCCTGTCCTTCCTTGTCCAGTGTGTTCATCGCAAAGAAAACGGACCGCAGGGGCCCGTTCAATCAGTTGGCCGCCGAGGCGGCCGACAGGCCGGTGCCACGCTCCATCGGGGGCGCGGCACCGGTCATGGGGTATCAGTGGTGATGACCGCCTTCACCATGGACGTGGCCATGGCCGATTTCCTCGGCGCTGGCGGTACGCACTTCCTTCACGGTGATGTCGAAGATCAGGGCGGTACCGGCGAGGGGATGGTTGCCATCCACCACGACCTTGCCGTCGGCAACGTCGGTGATGCGGTAGACCACGTCCTCTTCACCGTCTTCACCGACACGCTCGAAAGACATGCCGACTTCGATGTTGTCCGGGAACAGGGAGGCTTCCTCAACCAGGACCAGCTCTTCGTCGTATTCGCCGAAGGCATCTTCCGGGAGGAGCTTGACCTTCAGGTTTTCACCAACCGCCTTGCCATGGAGGGCTTCTTCGATCACGGCAAAGATGCCGTCATAACCGCCGTGCAGGTAAACCAGCGGGTGCTGGCCGTCGTCGATCATGTTGCCATCCGGGTCGGTGACCTTGTAGTCAAGCGTGACGACCGTGTTCTTGGCGATTTGCATTTGGATTCCTTGAGTTGAGTTGCTTTATCAGCTGAAAGACTTCGGCGGCATGGCCGCGCGGATTGATATCGTGCATGACGTGCCGCAGGACCCCGTCACTCGAGATGATGAAGGTCGAACGGCGGACGCTGCGTTTCATGGCCCCATTCACCATCGCCGACTGCCACACCCCGTAAAGCCTGCAGGCCTCGCCCTCCTCATCGGACAGCAATTCCACGGACAGGCCGTGCTGATCGCGGAAATCGGCATGGGTCAGGCAGTCGTCGGGGCTCACACCCACCACGATGCACTTCTCCTGCTCGAAATCGGCATCGTGATCGCTGAAATCGATGGCCTGACGGATGCAGCCCGGGGTGTTGTCACGGGGATAAAAATACAGGACCACATGATGGGAACCCAGCACCGAAGCCAGATCGAACATTTCCATGTCGGCGTCGGGCAGGGCAAAGAGCGGCGCCAGCTCGCCCACCTGGGGCTCAACCGGCACGGCGGGGGATTCTAACCGAGCCGTCTTGATAACTCTACCCGAAGCGTGTTGGGGGGTGAAATGCATGAAGATCTCCTCGGGGGCTGCGGGTTCGGTCTGGGTTTGAACCCTGGCTGTATGGGCGATACGACTTGCGCTGTTCTCTGTTCTTTTTTCTGCGGCCTGCATCGGGCCGGCATGTCTGTTCTTGCGACGTACTTTTGAATGGATAGCCCATGACCCCGGCGGGCTCAAGGCCTTTGTCATCCAATTTTGAGGTTTGTCACGGAAATCCACGTTCCCCGGCAAGGATGCGACAACTTGCAGCCGGCGAAAACCTGTATAAAATTACACACAACATCAAGGAGCCCCCATGTCCGACAACCTCACCCCCCGCCAGCAGGAGATCCTCCAGCTCATCCGTGACACCGTGGAGCAGGAAGGCCGCCCGCCTACCCGTGCCGAGATCTGCACCGCCTTCGGCTTCCGCTCCCCCAACGCGGCGGAAACCCACCTGCGGGCGCTGGCGGCCAAGGGCGCCATCACCCTCGAGGAGGGCCGGGCGCGCGGCATCCGCCTGATGGAAGCCCTTGGCCTGCCACTGGTCGGGCGGGTTGCCGCCGGCAGCCCCATCCTGGCGGCCGAACACCTGCAGGGCCGCTACCAGGTCGATCCGGGTCTGTTCTCCCCGCGCGCCGACTACCTGCTCAAGGTGCGCGGCATGAGCATGCGCGACGCCGGCATCCTCGACGGCGACCTGCTGGCGGTGCACCGCACCAGCGAGGTCCGCAACGGCCAGATCGTGGTGGCCCGGGTCGACGATGAAGTCACTGTCAAGCGGCTGGCCCGCAAGGGGCCCATCATCGAGCTGCTGCCCGCCAACCCCGACTTCGAGCCCATCGTGGTGGACACCCGCAATGCCTCCCTCGAAATCGAGGGCCTCGCCGTCGGCCTGATCCGCTCCGACAGCCTCTGACCTCCTGGCCCCTCTGCAGAGTCCACTTTCCATGGCAGGCCAGGCTTCTTCCGCGCCCCTCCGCCTCGAGGAACTCGTCTGGCGGGGTGACAGGCTCGCCGCACCGGCCAGCCCGGGCCGGCCCACCGGCTTCGCCGCCCTCGACGCCGTCCTGCCCGGTGGCGGCTGGCCGGTGGGCGCGCTCACCGAGCTGCTGCTGCCCCACGCAGGCGTCGGCGAGCTCAGCCTGCTGCTGCCCCTCCTCACACGGATCCCGGCAGGGCGCTGGGGAGTCTGCATCGCCCCGCCGGCCCTGCCCTACGCCCCCGCCCTGGCCGGGGCCGGCGTGCCCCTCGGACGCCTCCTGGTGGTCCGCGCCGAAAGTGCCGCCCATGCCCGCTGGGCCTGCCGCCAGGCCCTCGACTCGCGCAGCTGCGAGGCGATCATCCTGTGGCTGGCCGACGCCGACATGGCCGCCCTGCGGCGCCTGCAGCTGGCCGCCGAGGAAAGCGCCACCCCCGTCATCCTGATCCGCCCCGAAACCTGCGCCGGCCAGCCCTCTCCTGCCGTCCTGCGGCTGGCCCTGGCCGCCCGTCCCGGCGGGCTGCAGATACGCCTGCTGAAACGCCGGGGCCCCCTGCTGGCTGCACCCGTGGACCTCGACCTCCCGTGGGGCGCCCCCGGGGCGCGTCCCGATCAGCCCCGGGCCAGCCAGGACGCAAGCACGCCCTCCCCTTCATCCGTGACCGCCCTCCATGCTCTGGTGCGCCCTCGTCCTGCCCGATCTGGCCCTGCAGGTCTTCACGCGGGGACGCGATGAAGGCCCGCCGCTGGCCATCCTCGGCCCCCTCCCCCAGCGCCGGGTGGTGGCGGCGGATCCGGCAGCAATGGCACGCGGCGTGGCACCAGGGATCCGCCGGGCCAGCGCACTGGCCCTAGCCCCCGACCTGTGCCTGCGCGAACGGGAACCGGCTCTCGAAGGCACGGCCCTGGCCGAAATCGCAGACTGGGCCGGCGCCTTCACCTCCACCCTGAGCATTGATCCGCCGGACACCCTGCTGCTCGAGCTCAGGGCCAGCCTGCGCCTGTTTGGCGGCATGGAGAACCTGTGCGAACGCCTGCAGCAAGGGCTCGATGCACTCGGTTTCAACGCCCGGCTGGCTGTCGCCCCCACGCCGCTGGCAGCCCGCTGGCTGGCCCGGCTGGCGCCCGGCAGCCGGATCGACACACCATGCCAGCTCGCCGCGGCGCTCGACCCCCTGCCCTTCAGCGTCCTCGCCGACAGCCCCGCCGACATCCACGACAGCCTCGACCTGCTGGCCGGCATCGGCCTCCGGCAGCTGGCGGAAGTCCGCCGCCTGCCCCGCAGCGGCCTGGCCCGCCGCAAGGGCGGAGCCGTGCTCGACCTGCTCGACCGGGCCTACGGGGTCCGTGCCGACCCACGCCCCTGGCACATCCCGCCCGAACGTTACCAGGCCCGCCTCCCCCTGCCGGTCCCCAGCACCCAGATCGACACCCTGCTGTTCGGGCTGCGCCGCCTGCTGGCTGGCCTGTCCGGCTGGCTGGATGCCCGCCAGGCCGGGCTCGAGGCGCTCAGCCTGGTCCTGGAATACGAGCGCAACCAGCATCACGGCGAGGCACGCATCGAGATCATTCCCGGCAGCCTGTCGCGGGACATGGCGCGCTTCCAGATGCTGGCCCGGGAACACTTGTCCCGCCATGTCCTGCCCGCGGCGGTGGACGCCCTGCGCCTGGAGGCCGATGCGCCACGCGCCATCGCCCCGCCCCGCCACGATCTGTTCGAGGGAGACGATGGCCGGCAAGGCGACCCGGACCTGCTGCTGGCCACCCTGCGCGCCCGGCTCGGCCCGCGCGCGGTGGCCTGCCTCGCCCCTTGCCCGGATCATCGCCCGGAGCGGGCCTGGCGCTGGCACGATCCACAGGTCCCGGAGCCGTCCGGAACTCACGCCGGCGAGCCGCAGTCACAGCCCCGCCCCTTGTGGTTGCTGCCTGTCCCCCGCCCCATCGCAGCCCCCCATCCCGACAGGCTGCTGGCCGGCCCGGAACGCATCGAATCGGGCTGGTGGGACGGCGAGGAAGTGCGCCGCGACTATTTTGTCGCCCGCCGCCACGACCACAGCCTGGTCTGGATCTTCCAGGAGCGTCAGCCCCCCCATGGCTGGTTCCTGCACGGGCATTTCGGGTAGGCGCCGCGCCCCTGTCCACGAACAGGCCTCATCGATCCGGCATACACTACGCCTCCCATGTCCCCACACGCCTCCCGCCTTCCTGTCGCCCGCCGCATCATCGATCTGGCCTGGCCGGTACTGATCGCCCAGCTCTCCTCCATGACCCAGATGGTGAGCGACACCGTACTCACCGGGCGCTACAGCACCACCGACCTGGCCGCCGTGGCCATCGGCAGCGGCATCTACATCTCCATCGTGATGCTGATGGTCGGCATCCTGCAGGCCGTCGCACCCACCGTCGCCCACCATGTCGGCGCCGGCCGCAAGGCCGAGATCGGGCCGGCCGTGCAGCAGGGTTTCTGGCTCGCCCTGGGCCTGGCCATCCCGGCGGTCCTGTTCCTGCGCCACCCGGACTGGCTGCTGCGCGTCTCGGAGATCAGCCCCGCCGTCGAGGAAGGGGCCCGCCACTACCTGGCGACGATCGCCTGGGGCCTGCCCGCGGTGCTGCTATACCGGACCTTCTACGCCTTCACCAATGCCCTCGGGCGGACCCGCGTGCTGATGGTGATCAGCCTGGTCACCACCGCCGTGCATATCCCGCTTTCCTGGGCCCTGATCAACGGCAAGCTGCCGGGGCTGCCGCCCCTGGGGGGCCAGGGCTGTGCCGTCTCCACGGTGGTGATCTGCTGGCTGGCCCTGCTGGCCGCGTCCCTTCACGTGGCGGGCAATAGCACCTACGCGCCCTACCGGATCTTCTCCAGCTGGACCCGCCCGCGGGCCCGCCCCATCGGCGAACTCCTGCGCCTGGGCCTGCCCATGGGCTTCTCCAGCTTCGTGGAGATCACCGCCTTCACTCTGATCGCCCTGCTGGTCGCCCGCCTGGGGGCCACCGTGGTGGCCAGCCACCGCATCGTCGGCAACCTGGCGGCCCTGATCTACATGCTGCCCCTGGCGGTGGCCATCGCCACCCTGGTCCTGGTCGGGCAGGCCCTAGGCGGCGGCAACCGGCCGGGTGCCCGCCATGCCGCGCTGACCGGCATTGCCCTGGCCACCGGGCTGTCCACCCTGATCAGCGTGATCGCCTGGCTGGCCCGCGACCCCATCATGGCGGCCTACACCGCAGACCCGGCGGTGAGCGGCCTGGCCGCCTCCCTGGCCATCTACATCTGCCTGTACCAGTTCTTCGACGCGATCCAGACCGTCGCCGCCCATGCCCTGCGCGGCTACAAGATCACCTTCGGCCCGATGCTGGTCCATACCCTGTGTTTCTGGGGCATCGGACTGGCCGGTGGTTACGGGCTCGCCTACCACGGCCTCGGCAGCTGGCTGCCGCCGCAGGGGGTGGCCGGCTTCTGGCAGTCATCGGTGCTCAGCAACATTGCCGCAGCGCTGGCATTCGGCACCTACCTGCATCTCGTCTCGCGCGACGACAGAGGCCTTGTCACGTCCGGATAACGCATTCTTGGTAGGCTGGAGCGCATGCCCAGAATCGCACTCTTCTGCCTGCTCCAGGCCCTCACACTCCCGGCCCTGGCAGCCCGCCCCTTCGTCACTGACGATGCCCGCCTGACCACGGCGGGCAGCTGCCAGCTCGAAAGCTGGGTGCGCATCTATCCGGAAAGCCGCGAGATCTGGGCCCTGCCCGCCTGCAACCCCTTCGGCAACCTGGAGGTCACGGCCGGCGGCGGCAAGGCCAGAAACGATGGCCAGCACGGGACCGGCGATTTCATCCTTCAGCTCAAGACCCTGCTGCGCCCCCTCGAGACCAACGGCTGGGGCCTCGGACTGGCCGGCGGAATGGTGCATCACCCCCAGGTCAATCCCGGCCCCAACCTGCTGGGCAACACCTTCGTGTACGTACCAATGTCGGTTTCTTTTGCCGATGACCGGATCGTCATGCATGCCAACCTCGGCTGGCTGAAGGACAAGGCCAGCGGCGAGCAGCGCGCCACCTGGGGCCTGGGCGGGGAGTTCCGCCTTCACGACCGCCTCACCGGCATTGCCGAGACCTTCGGGGACAGCAGCTCCGGCGCTTTCTGGCAGGCCGGCGCCCGCTTCGCCATCATCCCCGAACGGGTTCAGCTGGACGCCACACTGGGCCGCGAGCTCAGCGGCCCGGCCAGCAGCCGCTGGATTTCCTTCGGCTTGCGCCTGACCCCGGACCGGCTATTCTGAGCGCCGGACAGCGCCCGGTTCAGCCTTCCAGCCAGGCCTTGCGCAGTGCCTGGCGGGAGGACTCAGCGTCTTCCAGCAGGGTCAGCCTGGCCGTATCCGGGAGCGCTCCGGCCAGCTCGACCTCGAAGCACATCAACTCGTCGCGCCGGAAGGCATGCAGCGTCACCCGCTCGCCGGGTCGTCGCCGGGCCAGCAGCTTGTCGAGGCCGGATGCCGTCAGTTTGAGACCGTCCAGGGCGACCAGCACGTCGCCCGCCGACAGCCCCGCGAGCTGGGCTGCCCCCCCCTCGTAGACGTTGGCCAGGCGCGGGAAGTCCCCCTCGGCGGCAGTCCGTGCCCCCAGGGCCGGCGTGGCAGACCCCGCCTCCCAGGCCAGCCCGACCCCGACCTGGGCGAGATGATCGGCCAGCGGCAGCTCGGCAGTGCCCTCGACAAGTTCACGCAGCCAGTCGCCCACCTCTGGGCCGCCCAATTCCGCGGCCAGGGCATACAGCCCGTCCTCAGCCACACCACGCCCGGTGAGCCCGTGACGCTGCCACAGGGCCCGCATCAGGTCATCCAGGCTCACCGCTCCGCCACTGCCGCTGCGCAGGCGCAGATCCAGCAGTAGCCCCACCAGGGCGCCCTTGGTGTAGTAGCTGACAATGGCGTTGGGGCTGTTCTCGTCCTGGCGGTAATACTTGGTCCACGCCTCGAAGGACGACTCGGCCACGCTCTGCTTGCGACGCCCACTGCCCTTGTGCACCTGGCTGACGGTCTTGCCCAGCAGGCTCAGGTAGTCCGCCACAGTGATGCGCCCGCTGCGCACCAGCATCAGATCGTCGTAGTACGAGGTGAAACCTTCGAAGGCCCACAGCAGGCGGGTGTAGTTCTCCACCGCGAGCCTGTAGGGCACGAAGGCGGCCGGCTTGATCCGCTTGACGTTCCAGGTGTGGAAATACTCGTGGCTGCACAGGCCGAGGAACTGGCGATACCCCTCGGACACCGTCTCCATGCCCGGGTAAGGCAGGTCGGCCCGGCTGCACAGCAGGGCCGTGGAGGCCCGGTGCTCCAGCCCGCCGTAGCCATCACCCACGGCCATCACCAGGAAGACATAGCGGTCCATCGGCGCCGGCTCGCCGAAAAGGCGGATCTGGGCTTCGCACACCGGCTTGAGATCGGCCGCCAGGCGCGCCAGGTCGCAATCGTGACGCCCGGTGATGGCCACCGCATGGGGCACGCCGCAGGCCTCGAACTCCACCAGGGAGAAAGTCCCCATCTCCACCGGATGATCGATCAGCGCATCGTAGTCGTCCGCGCGGTAGAGGCCGAAACCATAGGGCTCCGCCCCACCCGGCTCACCCACCGCCACCGGCAGGCTGGTGGCCACCCGCCAGCCTGCCCCCTCGAGGCCCCGCGGCGGCAGGATGTCTACAAGGTGCGGCAGGGCTTCGTGGCCATGCGCGCACAGGAAGACACTGGTTCCGTTGAAGAAGCCATGGGTCTGGTCCAGATGCGCCGTGCGCACCGACAGGTCCCAGGCGTACACGCTGTAGCGCAGGGTCACCGGCCCGCTCAGCCCCCCCGGCAGATGCCAGGTGTGCTTGTCGCTGCGGGTGACCGGCAGTACCTCGCCATTGGACTCGGCTGACAGCGTGACGATATTCCGGGCAAACTCCCGGATCATGTAGCTACCGGGAATCCAGGCCGGCAAACTGAAGACCTGACCGGCCGGTTCGGGCTGGTTGATGTGCAGCGTAACTTCAAAAAGGTGGGCACCCGGCTGGGCAGCCTGGATGGTGTAGCGGACAGGAGTGGTCATCGGGAACAAGGCGGAAACCTGGAGTGACAACGATTCTATCAAAGCCCCATCACCCGCATCGGGATGCCGCTCCGGCCTGCCCCCTGCACGCGGCGCCCGATGAGACCCTCATCGCCCTCTCAAGCCTGCAATGAAGACATTAAGGATGCTCCCGTGGGCCCTCCTGCTCTGCATCCTCAGCTGCAGTGCGGCTGCGGCCGAACGGCTCAGAGTCGGCTACTTCAGCCTGCCACCACACGTCATCGAGAACGGTTCGGCAAGCAACAGCCCCGCAATTGCCTATCTGGACAAGGTGCTCGACCGGGCCGGCCTGCAGGCGGATTACCAGAACTTTCCTCTCTCGCGCCTGCTCAACCTGCTCCGCGACAATCAGATCGACGCCGCCCTGATCCTGGCCCGCAACGATGACAGGGCCCGCTACCTGGACTACCCGGAGACACCCTTCCTGAGCACCCAGCCCGCCTTTGCGGTGACCACCGGCAAAGCGTTCGCCTCACTGGAAGGCCTTCGTTCAACCCGGCCGCTCATCATTGGCATCTGGCAGGGGGGCTACCGGTCACCAACCCTGGACAGCCTGGACGCCAGCCTTGTACCGATCGCCGGGGATGACATCGCCTCCCGGGGGCTCCGCATGCTGTCGATGGGGAGGATCGACGCCTTCTTCTCGCCCGATGCCCACTCGATCCGCGTCGAGATCCGCAAGACAGGCCTGGGTGAGCGCGTCGTCCTGATACCCGTGCCGGACGAAAGGACAGGCCTCTACACTGTGTTCTCCGTCGACGCGGGAAAGCGCTACAAGCGGAGATACCAGGAGGCCCTGAGCGCCATGCGGCGCGAGATGCCCTACGAGAAATTCCTGCTCCAGCTTCTGTCCGAGCCCCCTCCGCCGCCCCAGAACTGAGAAGGGCACAGCGCGGCTCCAGCGCCATTTGCCTCTTTTTTGTGCAATGCCACAAATCCCTTATGGCAGAAGGCCTTGCACCCTGCCCCCACAGTTTTTCCACACCTTTTCCCACGTCCGGTGGGGAGAAAACCACGCTGCACCAAGCTGGACACGACCTGCCCCATTTTGTTGCACAGCGTCTTTCTTCAAATAAAACAATGCTCTGCTGCACCGCCACACAGCTTATCCACAACTTATCCCCGGATTTTTGTGAATAGATAAAAACTATTCAAGCAACCGATATGACAGCATTGCACTATTTTTAGGCAGTACCAAAAAACCCTTTTGTGTCCGTCACATGACAGCGCCCCCCACATCTTTTCCACAGGCTTGCCCCCGCCGGCTGTGGGTAGCGGGCGACTTATCCACCTCGGGGATGACTCAGGGAATGAAGGGCAGATCGATCTGATCGCTACGGGTCACCCCGGCGGTCATCTGGCGGCACAGGGTGATGAACTCCCGCATCCCCGCGGTGACGTACTTGCGTTTGTGGGTGACGAACTGGAACTGCCGGCGCAGATCCAGCTCCGGCGTCTCGATGGGCACCAGGCTGCCCCGCCGGAACGCTTCCCGCAACGCCAGGCGGGAGATGCAGCCGATCCCCAGCCCGCTCTCCACCGCCCGCTTGATGGCCTCGGTGTGCTCCAGCTCGAGGCGCAGCTTGAGCTCCCCGGTGAAATGGCGCATGGCCTGGTCGAAGGTCTCGCGGGTCCCCGAGCCGCTCTCCCGCAGGATCCACTCCTGCCCGGCCAGCTCGTCCATGGCGGCCTGCTGGCGCTTGGCCAGGGGGTGGGAAGGCGCACAGAAGACCACCAGCTCGTCCTCCACCCAGGGCTCCACCAGCAGATCCGGATGGCGGCAGCTGCCCTCGATGAGCCCCAGATCCATTTCGTAATGGAGCAGCTGATGGATGATGGTCGCCGAGTTATGCACCGACAGCCGGACCTGGGCGCTCGGGTGGCGGCGCAGGAAGTCGGCAGCGATCAGGGTTGCCAGGTAATTGCCCACCGTCAACGTGGCGCCGATGTGCAGGGGGCCGAAGTCGGTGCGGCGCCCCAGGATGGACTCGATCTCCCGGGCATGTTCGGTCAGTTGAACCGCGTGGGGCAGCAGCACCTTGCCCAGCTCGTTCAGGCGTAGGGCCTTGCCGATCCTGTCGAAAAGCTGGGTATCGAACTGGCGCTCCAGCTCACCCAGGGCCGTGCTGGTGGCCGACTGGCTCAGGGACAACTCGTCGGCCGCCCGCGACACGCTCTCGTGGCGCGCCACCGCCAGGAAGATCTCCAGCTGTCTGAGGGTGTATCTCATATCTGTAAAATAGAATTTATATATCAATACAATCCATTTTACAGATCTTAATTGCATTGCAACAATGCACCCATCCCCCTTCCTTTACTGCTGTCGCCATGAGCAAACTGAGCACCCAGACCGTTCTGTCCGTCCATCACTGGAATGACTCCCTGTTCAGCTTCAAGGTCACCCGTGATGCGGGCCTGCGTTTCGACAACGGCCAGTTCGTGATGATCGGCCTGGAAGTGGAAGGCCGGCCGCTGACCCGCGCCTACAGCATCGCCAGCCCCAACTACGAGGAGCACCTGGAGTTCTTCAGCATCAAGGTCCCCAACGGCCCGCTGACCTCCCGCCTTCAGCACCTCCGGCCGGGCGACCCGATCGTGGTCAGCAAGAAGCCCACCGGCACCCTGGTGCTGTCCGACCTGCTGCCGGGCCGCAACCTCTACCTGTTCTCCACCGGCACCGGCCTGGCTCCTTTCATGAGCGTGATCCAGGATCCGGAAACCTATGAGCGCTTCGAGAAGGTGGTGCTGCTGCACGGCGTGCGCTACGTGTCCGAGCTGGCCTACAGCGAGTTCATCGAGCAGGCCTTGCCGGAGAACGAATTCTTCGGTGAGGACGTGAGCCGCAAGCTGATCTACTACCCCACGGTGACCCGCGAGGAGTTCCGCAACCAGGGCCGCGTCACGGACCTGATCACCACCGGCAAGTTCTTCGAAGACACCGGCCTGCCGCCCCTCGACCCGGCACTCGACCGGGCCATGATCTGCGGCAGCCCGGCCATGCTCGACGATTGCTGCAAGATGCTCGACGCGCGGGGCTTCAAGATCTCCCCCCACATCGGCGCCCCAGGCGACTACGTGATCGAGCGCGCCTTCGTCGAGAAATAAGCCGTCCGGGCCTCCCCGGCCCGGCGCTCCCGCTCAGCGCCCCGGCGGCTCCGCCAGGCGCTGCAGCATCTTGTGAACGGCCTCCACCTGGGGGCCGTTCTTCGTGGCGTAGTCCGGCGAGGCGTAGCCCCACCAGTCCCAACAGCCCTTGGGATTCACCATCCAGCGCCACGACCCCGCCGCCAGGCCGTTGCGGGCTGCGACCTGGGGATAGAGCACCACCAGCCGGTTGCTCTCGGCCCAGCGGTTATAGCCCGCCCCCTCCACGAAACGCCGGCCGACCTGATCCTCGCCCTGCCGGCAGCCATGAAAGGCCACGTGGATCCGGCAACCGCCACCGCGGCAGCTGTCCGGCACATACACGAAGCCCTCCCCGGCCAACCCGGCATCCGCCGGCAGGCCGCTGATGTAGGGCTTCTGGTCAAAGGCCTGCAGCCCGCCCTGACGGACAGAGGCAGCAGGCGCCTGGAGCGGCCCCAGCAGGTGCTTCAGCAGCTCTCCAGCCGCGTCGAAATCGCCGCAACGGTTGATGAAGGGCGGCTCCGAGGTCGCGCAGGCATTGGCCGCAGGATCCGCCACCGAGATCATCGCGTGCCCCGCCTCCGGCAAGGTGACCAAGGTCACCGCCCCGGCGGGCATCCAGCTGCGGTAGAACGCCACCAGCGCATCCACCACCGGCCGCGCCACCGTATGATCGGCAGCCCCGGTCAGCACCCAGACCCGGTCATCCGCCAGGCCCTCCGGCGGGTCGATGAGCCCCAGCCGGGCCCGGGACTCCACCCGTGCCTTGATCTCGGCCGGGTCCGCCACAGGTGCCCAACGGGTGGGGGCCATGCAATTGAGCAAGGCCCTCCAGGTACTGCCTTCGGCGCAGTCGTAAGGGCCCGCCGCCAGTATCCCTGCACCCTTGACCTGCTTTGAATGGACCACCTGGTACTGCACCGCCATGTAGCCCCCGGACGAGATGCCCGACACCGTGACGGCATCGTCCTTCACCCCGAGGGCCGGAAGGGCTGGCGCGGCGAGGCAGGGCCAGGCTCCCAGGCCGGCGAGCAGCGCCGCTGCAACATGTTTGATGCAGGCATTCATGATCCACCTCCGGTCAGCTTCCACAGCACGCCACCACCCGCCGCCAGACCGAGGGCCCCGAAGGCCAGCGCCCCGATCGTGAAGCCGGCAGCACGCCGGGCCGGATCCCGGGCATAGCCCACGGCATAGGCAATCCGGCCGACCAGCCACAGGCCGCCCAGCGCCGCGGCCACGTCGTCGCGCACATAGGCAGCGCACAACCACAGGCAGGGCAAGGTCATCACCGCCCATTCGAGGGTGTTCATCTGCACCCGGTAGAGACGCTCGAAGACCGGATGTCCGCTCACCGCCGGCGCCTGGATGGCGTACTTGTGACGCCCCTTGCCCACCGCAGCGGCGGTGCCAAAAAGGAGCAGGACGATCAGCAGGGTGACACCGGCGGTCAGGGGTGAAGTGGCAAGCAGCATGGCAGGAACGATTCCTTGGATTCGGATGCCATAGCTTACCGGCCCTCGCCGCATGTTTGTGCATCGCACCTACAATGCTCTCCCGTCACGCGCCGCCCTTCATTCCTTCCCAGCCCGCCATGCCCAGCCATCCCGCCCGCGCCCTGCTCTTCCTCCTTGCCCCCTATCGCCGCCGCGTGCTCATCGCCGCACTGGCCCTGGTCACCGCCGCGGGCGCCATGCTGGCGGTGGGCCAGGGGTTGCGCATGGTCATCGACCAGGGCTTCTCGGCAGGCAACCCGGACTGGCTCGACCGCAGCCTGGCCGCCATGTTCGGGGTCATCGCCCTGCTGGCGGCCGCCACCTACCTGCGTTTCTACAACGTGTCCTGGCTGGGCGAGCGGATCACCGCCGACCTGCGCCGCAAGGTGTTCGACCATCTGCTGAGCCTGCCGCCTTCCTGGTTCGAAGCCGGGCGCACCGGAGAGGTCATCTCCCGCCTCACCTCCGACACCACCCAGATCGAGAACGTGGTGGGCTCGAGCCTGTCGATCGCGCTGCGCAACGCCCTGCTGCTGATCGGGGGCCTGGTCATGCTGTTCACCACCAGCCTCAAGCTGACCTTGCTCACCCTCGCCGGGGTGCCGTTGGTGGTGACCCCCATCGTGCTGTTCGGCCGGCGGGTGCGCAAACTGGCGCGGGAGAGCCAGGACCGGGTCGCCGAACTGGGTAACCGTATCGACGAGACCATCCACGAGATCCGCATCGTGCAGGCCTACGGCCACGAAGCCGCCGACCGCCGGGATTTCGGTCAGCTGGTGGAGAACAGCTTCGCCACGGCACGCGAGCGGGTC
Organism: Zoogloea dura; assembly: GCF_012927165.1. GTDB lineage: Bacteria > Pseudomonadota > Gammaproteobacteria > Burkholderiales > Rhodocyclaceae > Zoogloea > Zoogloea dura. The sequence goes on along the minus strand of NZ_JABBGA010000001.1, from coordinate 142,113 downwards.
GCCAACCGGGCGCGCCTGGTGGCGGCAGTGATGGTGCTGGTGTTCGGTGCGATTGCCTTCATTTTGTGGATTGGCGGCCACGACGTGCTGGCCGGCCGCCTCAGTGCGGGCGAGCTGTCGGCCTTCGTCTTCTACGCGGCCATCGTCGCCGGCAGTGTGGGCGCCCTGTCGGAAGTGTGGGGCGAACTGCAGCGGGCGGCAGGCGCCACCGAGAGGCTGACCGAGATCCTCTCCACCCAGCCGGCCATCCAGGCCCCCGCTGCACCCCGCGCCTTCCCGCTGCCGGCGCGCGGCGAGATCGAACTGGAGACGGTGCGCTTCAGCTACCCGACGCGCCCGGACACCCCCGCCCTGGACGGCTTCAGCCTGAAGGTCGGGGCTGGCGAGACCGTCGCGCTGGTCGGCCCTTCGGGCTCTGGCAAGAGCACGGTGTTCCAGCTCCTGCTGCGTTTCTATGACCCGGAACTCGGCAAAGTGCGGATTGACGGCGTGCCCCTTGCCGATGCGGATCCGGCCGCGCTGCGCAGCCGCATCGCCCTGGTCTCCCAGGAGGCGGTGATCTTTGCCGCCAGCGTCACCGACAACGTGCGCTACGCCCGCCCGGAGGCCAGCCTGGACGAGGTGAAGGCCGCCTGCGCCGCGGCCTTTGCCGATGAGTTCATCACCGGCCTGCCGGAGGGCTACGACACCGACCTGGGCGAGCGCGGTGTTCGCCTGTCGGGCGGCCAGCGCCAGCGCATTGCGATCGCCCGCGCCATCCTGGCCGACCGCCCGATCCTGCTCCTCGACGAAGCCACCTCCGCCCTGGATGCAGAAAGTGAGCGCATGGTCCAGCAAGCCCTCGACGGATTGATGCGCCAGCGCACCACCCTGGCCATCGCCCATCGTCTGGCCACGGTACAAAAGGCCGATCGCATCATCGTGATGGAAGCCGGACACGTCGTGCAGCAGGGAACCCACGCCGAGCTGATCGCCAGCGACGGCCTGTACGCCCGTCTCGCACGGCTCCAGTTCACGGCCTGAAGGCCTTGCCCGGCTTGACCTTTTGACACATGGGAGACGTTTTGTTACAGGGCGGGTCGTGACAAGGCGGAGCCCCGTCTGTAAAAAGTCCGCTGACCTGATATTTTCGATTTTTACGTTTTTGTGACTATTCTTTCAGCGGATTCCCAGATCGTCCTGCAGCCTGCCCGGCAGACGCATCATCGCGGGTCGTCACTCCAGACCGGCAAGCCACGCACGTTTTCGCGCGCTTACGAAGTCCATTGCGCCGACCCGAAACAGCACGAGCGCGGAGTGCGCCAGCTGATCGAAAGGCGCTACGCCTGGCGTGGCCTGCCCGCCCATCCGGAATCCTGCAGCCCGGCCAACAGCATTACCCTGGCGGCGTCCTGCGGGGAAGAAGTCTTCGGTACCGCCACCCTCGGCCTCGACGGCCCGGGAGGGTTGCACGCCGACCAGCTCTACAGCCATGAACTGGCCCTTCTCCGCGGCCCCGGAGTGCGTCTGTGCGAGATCACCCGGCTGGCCCTCGATACCCCCCACAACACCCTGGAAGTGCTGGGCAGCCTGTTCAACCTCATCTACATCCATGGACGCCTGATCCGCGGCGCGACCGACCTGGTGATCGAGGTACACCCGCGCCACGTCGGCTTCTACCGGCGCATGCTGGGCTTCGTGCAGCTGGGCGAAGAGAAGCCATGCCCGCGGGTGGGCAACGCCCCCGCCGTGCTGCTACACCTGGACCTCAGCCATGTGGACCGGCAGATTGCCCTGCTGGAAGTCACCCCTTCCTGCGAGGCCCGCTCCCTCTACACCTACTTCCTGTCCAGCGATGAGCAGGAAGACGTGCTGAGCGCCTGCGGCTGAGCACTGCCGGACTCGACAAACTCCCCGCAAGGTCAGGGCAACTCGGGTAAAGTCTCGCCTTTGTTTTTTCGCGTTACCGGATATCTCCCATGGCCCAATATGTCATGTCCATGCTCCGCGTGAGCAAGGTCGTTCCGCCCAAGCGGCAGATCATCAAGGACATCTCCCTGTCCTTCTTCCCCGGCGCCAAGATCGGCCTGCTCGGCCTGAACGGCTCGGGCAAATCCACCGTGCTCAGGATCATGGCCGGTGTCGAGAAGGAATTCGACGGCGAGGTCCAGTGGCAACCCAACATGTCCATCGGCTACCTGCCCCAGGAACCCCAGCTCGACCCGGACAAGACCGTCCGCGAAGAGGTTGAATCCGGCCTCGGCGAGGTCATGGAAGCCAAGCAGAAGCTCGAGGAGGTGTATGCCGCCTACGCCGAGCCGGACGCCGACTTCGACAAGCTGGCCGAACTGCAGGCCCGCTACGAGAACATCATCGCCACCAGCGGCGCCGACGTGGAAACCCAGCTCGAGATCGCCGCTGATGCGCTGCGCCTGCCGCCCTGGGACGCCAAGGTCGGCCCCCTGTCCGGTGGCGAGAAGCGCCGCGTGGCCCTGTGCAAGCTGCTCCTGTCCCGCCCCGACATGCTGCTGCTCGACGAGCCGACCAACCACCTGGACGCCGAATCGGTCGAATGGCTGGAGCAGTTCCTGGTGCGCTTCCCGGGCACCGTGGTGGCGGTGACCCACGATCGCTACTTCCTCGACAACGCCGCCGAATGGATCCTCGAACTCGACCGCGGCCACGGCATTCCCTGGAAGGGCAACTACTCCAGCTGGCTGGAGCAGAAGGAAGCCCGCCTGGAGCAGGAATCCAAGCAGGAAGGCGCCCGCATCAAGGCCATGAAGCAGGAACTGGAGTGGGTCCGCTCCAACCCCAAGGCGCGCCAGGCCAAGAGCAAGGCGCGTATCGCCCGCTACGAGGAAATGTCCAGCGTCGAATACCAGAAGCGCAACGAAACCCAGGAGATCTTCATCCCCGTGGGCGAGCGCCTCGGCGACAAGGTCATAGAGTTCACCGACGTGTCCAAGGGCTTTGGCGACAAGCTGCTGATGGACAAGGTGAATTTCAGCATTCCGGCGGGCGCCATCGTCGGCATCATCGGCCCCAACGGTGCCGGTAAATCCACCCTGTTCAAGATGATCACCGGCCAGGACAAGCCGGACGCCGGTGAAGTGGTGGTCGGGCCGACGGTCAAGATCGCCTACGTGGATCAGTCCCGCGACTGCCTGGATGGCGGCAAGACGGTGTTCGACGAGCTCGCTGGCGGTGCTGACATCCTCACCATCGGCAAGTTCGAGATGCCCAGCCGGGCCTACATCGGCCGCTTCAACTTCAAGGGCGGCGACCAGCAAAAGCTGGTGGGCAACCTCTCCGGGGGCGAGCGCGGCCGCCTGCACCTGGCCAAGACCCTGATGGACGGCGGCAATGTGCTGCTCCTCGACGAACCGTCCAACGACCTTGACGTGGAAACCCTGCGGGCCCTGGAAGACGCACTGCTGGAGTTTGCCGGCTGTGCGCTGATCATCTCCCACGACCGCTGGTTCCTGGACCGGATCTGTACCCACATCCTGGCCGCCGAGGGGGACTCCCAATGGACCTTCTTCGCCGGCAACTACCAGGAGTACGAGGAAGACAAGCGCAAGCGTCTGGGCGAGGAAGGTGCCAAGCCCAAGCGGATCCGCTACAAGCCGATCAGCCGCTGAGCGCCTGAAGCGCTCTCAGGCCGGTTTCGACCGGTTTGAGGCCAGCAGAAAGCCCCGGTTCAGGCCGGGGCTTTTTTATTTGGCGGGGGGCGTGCACGAGACCGGGCGACAGAAGACGCCCGGCCCGTAGCCCTCAGAACGAATGCAGCAGCGACAGGCCGATCACCTGGGTTGTCTGCTCAGGCTTCACGTAGACCCGGGTGCCGTCCGCATACACCCAGTTGCTCCAGGTGTAGTCGTCCATCTTGCGCAGGTCGTAGATGTAGTCGAGGCGCACCCGGGTGGCCTTGCTCACCGGGTACATGCCGAACAGCTTGACGGTGTTCTGGGTGTACTTGGTGTCCGGCAGCACGCCCATGCCGGCCGCCACCGCGCCGGTGGTCGAGCAGCTGGCATTGGTGCAGGTAGTGGCCGGCATGTTGCTGAGTTCCTGCTTGTTCTTGTCCTGGAAGATCAGCAGCTGGGCACCCAGATCCACCTTGGCAACCCGCCCGTTGAGGCCGATGCCGAACTGGTCGGAGTCCTGCTTGAGGTTGGCATCCCACTGCACCAGCGTGCCGGTGCGGAAGGTATTGACGGTGCAGTTGCTGCCATTGCCGGTGGTGCACACCGCGCCCTGGGCATACTGGCGGGTCTCTCCGGTCTGCTTGGTGTACCAGGCATTTAACTTCCAGACATCGCTGAGCGCGTAGCTGCCGTCCACCGAGAAGATCTGCCCCTGCCCCTTGTCCAGGCCATAGGTGCTCTTGTTGTAGTCGTCGACGAAGGCTTCGAAGGCGAACTGGACATTGAGGGCTTCGCTTGCGGCGACATCGAGCATGCCGCGGACGCGGTCGCGGTTCCGGTCGGCCAGGTAGACCGGCAGGATGGGCGGCGTGGTGCCGTTGTTCCACTCGGAGCCCTTGCGCTCGGAGTGGGCAAAGCTCAGAGTGCCATTCACGCTGTCGCCCATGGTCCTGGACACCGCCAGACGGCTGGTGAGCTCGGACACATCGTGGCGCTCCCATTCCTTGCTGCTCTTGTTGCTGTAGTCGAAACCGCCGGTCAGGTTGAAGCCGGCACCCAGGCGGTAGTTGGCCTCGAGCTTGCCCCAGTTGGCGGTATGGGACTCGGGGTTGTTCAGGTAGTTGGTGGTCACCCCGGCGCTGGTGGTGGTGCCGAAGATGCGGATCGGGGTCTTGTCCTGGCGGTCCTCGTAGCGCCAGGAGGCCAGCACTTTGAGGTCCTTGCTCAGGCGCGAGGTGAGGGACGAATAGACCTCGGTGGTCTGCACCTTGGCATTGAGGCTGCCGCCGATGCCGGCGAGGGTCGGCTGGCCGGTCAGGAAGTTGTCGTCCTGGCGCCCTTCCGACCACGCCACCTTGAGATTGGCCCGGGTGTCCTTCGAGAAGTTGTAGGCACCCGATGCATAGAACTGCTGCACCGAGTTGTCCGGCGCCAGGGCGATGGGCGACAGGTTGGCCGCCACCAGTGCCGTGTTGGTACCCGGGATCACATTCAGGGCGTTCTGCTTGGTACCCAGGAAGCTGCCGTAGAAGCCCGCGGCGATCTGGTACTTCTCGGTGGTGTATTCCACCGTGGCTTCCATCTGCTTGTGGTTCTGGTTGATCGGCTCCGGCGCAAACAGGAAGGCGCTGTAGATGTTGGCCGGATTGGCCCCCGTTCCAGTCACGCCGCGCACGCCGCTCATGCGGCTTCCCACCTTGTCCTCGTTCTTCACCGAGAAGCCCAGCTTGAGGCCGGGCAGCAGGAACTTGCTGGCTGCCAGGGTGGTGATCTCCCTCTCGGTCTTGAGGGTCACGTCGTACAGGTTGGGGTTGTTGGCCGCCGCCGCGGTATTGGCGATGTTCGGCTGCACGATTCGGGTGGAGCCCACCCCGCTCACCGCGGTGCTCACCTCGTAGGGGCTGAAGCGTGGGATCTGGTCATAGTCCAGGCTGATCGACCAGTCGCCCTGCCGTTCGTAGGAGATGCCGGCCTCCTGGGTGCGCAACCCCAGGTTGCGTGCATTGACGCGGAACCAGTCGGCGTCCCGGCGCCGGACGATGTCCACGTCCACATTGGTGCTCACCCCCTCCTTGGTCACACCGTTGTACTGGCGGTACAGGGGGTTGGCCTTGTCGGTATAGGGCAGGTTGAGCGCCGCTTCGGTGGTGTTGGGCGAGGTCAGTTCAGCCACATCGTCTTCGGCCCACGCGGGGGCCATCGGAAAGGCTGCCGCCAGGGCGATCACCAGGAGGGTCGGCCGGAAAATGGAATGCGTTTTCATGATCCCTCTCCTCGATCAGCGGAAGAAGCGGAAGGGTCCGCTCGACGTCGCATTGCTCGGGCTGTTACTGCCGTGGATGTTGGTATGGCAGTTGGAACAGCCCCGGGCCTGGGCATAGCCCGGGCCGATGTTGCTGCTGACGGCATTGGGCATGTTGGCGCGGATGGCCGGCACGTTGCCCGGGTGGGCGGCATCGGCATGGCACTGCTGGCACAGGAAGGGCTGACGGGCCTTGAGCATGGCCTCAGCGGTGGTGCCGTGGGGGTTGTGGCAGTTGCCGCAATCCTCGACCACCGGCTGGTGGTTGTGCACGAAGGGGCCGCGCTTCTCGGCGTGGCAGGTGTAGCAGGTGGCGTTGGTGGTGTCCTTGACCAGCATCTTCGGGCCGGCCGAGCCATGGGCATTGTGGCAGTCCGAGCAGCTCATCTTGCCTTCCGGGATCGGGTGGTGCGACGGCCGGTTCAGTTCGGAGCGCTGCTGCTTGTGGCAGGTGTAGCAGACCTCAGCCTGGGCGCGCTTGTCGCGGACCTTGTCCTTCTCGACGTGCACCTGGTGGCAGGACGTACAACCGACATCCCGGTTGGCGTGGGCGCTGGTGTTCCAGTTCATGTGCTTGCCCCCCTGGTGACAGGTGGTACAGGCAGCGCTCTTTTCCTCGGCGGTCAGCTTCGAGCTCTTGCTGAAGTTGCGGTCCGTTGCGGGGCGGTCCTTGAGCTTTTGTGGATTGTTGGTGTGCAGGTCGCTCTCACCGTGGCAGCTGGTACAGCTGGGCGTGCGGCCATCGGCGACGGTGCCATGCTTGGTCTTGCCGATATGCAGGAGCTTGGGTTCGTCCGATTCATCGTGGCAACTGGTGCACTTGGCGTCGCCCTTGAGGACGAGATCCTTGGCCGCCGGTTTGGCACCGGCTGGAGCGTCGGCGGCCGGGGCCACTGAAGCGCCGGCCAGGGCCCCGAGCACGAGGCACGAGGCGAACAACTGTCGCAAGAATTTCATGTCTTTCTCCCTGGTCCTGCTATCGGTTTCTTGAAGCGGGTCGCAAGCCCCGCTCTGCATCTGCAGCTTACTTGGCGAGGGAAAGGATCCACTCGGCCAGGTTCTGCATGGCCGCCTTGTCCTTCGTCTTCATGACTTTGTGCTCCTCTTCCTTGCCGTCCTCGAACTTGACCTTTTCGCCCGAGGTGAAATGGTGGATGAGCTTGGCGTTGGCGTCCGGCTTGCCCTTGAGGGACTTGCCGATCTCGCTGAGGGATTTGGCTTCCTTCTTCTTGTCCACCGCGTGGCACTTCAGGCAGCCCTCCTTCTTGGCCAGCGCCTGGGCCTCATCAGCATCCATGGCAAAGGTTGAGGACGAGGCGAACAGGCAGCAGGCCCAAAGGCCGCCGATCAGGGCGATGCTCGGTTTCACTTTCATGGGTCTCTCCTTGAGGGGTCTGTCGTGTGTGGCTATGCGCTTGAGAATTCAGTGCTCGTACCAGCCGGTGAACATCATCTTGAACAGGCTGGACACCTTGGGGCCCATGGTCCCCAGGTAGATGTGGCTGACCGCGAACAGGATGATCACCGCCGCCCCCAGGTAGTGGACCAGGGCAATCGGCAGCAAGCCGTCGAGGCCGAAAAGGGTGTCCGGGGAGAACTGCGGGTACAGGAAGATCAGGCCGCTGACGATCACCGCCGGCAGCACCAGGTACATGATCGACCAGTAGGTCACCGCCTGAAGGGCATTGAAGTTGGTCTCGGGTGTAGGCGGGAAGGGTTCGGGCTCGCCCTTGAAGATGCCGGAGCCGTAGTACTGCATCTGCCGCAAGCAGCGCTGGATGATGCCGGGCGGCTTGGGCACGTACTGCCACCAGTTGCCGGTGACGATGTTGCCGATCACGAAGACGGCGTAGAGCCCGACCAGGATCACCCCCGTCACGTTGTGGATGCGGGCCGCCAGGGAAAACTCCACCAGCGGCAGGGCCGGGTCGGAGAAATGCAGGCTGATCCCGGTGACCGCCAGCACGGTGATAGCGAGGGCATTGCTCCAGTGCCACAGGCGGATCCACAGGGGCAGCATGAAGACGCGCTTAGTCATTTTTCTTGCTCCTGCGCAGACGCGTGGTGATGATCCGGACCAGGCCATGCCCGAGCACGCCGACAACGGTGGCGGCAAACAGGATGATCAGGCCGAAGTCCAGGGTGGGGTTGCGGGTGGCACCGACCACATAAGAAGTGCCCAGGATCACGCTGTTGATGAAACCGTACTTGTGCTGCTCTTCGGTGGCCAGGTGGCGATACAGCCGGGCGTTCAGCGAGGTGTTGGCGCTATGGCAGGTGGCGCACTTCTTCTCCGCCTTGTCCTTGTTCTGGATCTCATGGGACAGGGACAGCTTGTCTTCCGCGGGGGTGTGGCACTCGATGCAGCGCACGGCCTTCCAGTGCAGGCGGGTGTTGGGCAGCCAGTCATGGATGTCGTCGATGGGCGGACGCTTCTTCTTCTCGGGGGCGATGCGGGCGAAGGCCAGGTCGGAATCGTGGCAGTCGAGGCAGATCTTGTTGTCCTGGGCGACGATCTTGTGCGGATCGCGGAGCTTGCTCGCCAGGGCCATGGTGTGGGCGTCGTGGCAGGTGGCGCAGGTAAAGCTGTCGCTCAGGTTCTCTGCGTGTACCGACTTGTCGAACTGGCGTTCGATGCGCATCGCCTTGCGAGCGTGGCAGTCCTGGCATTCGGACAGCTCCTCGCGGGCTTTGGCGGCATGGGGGTGGTCGTCGTAACCGTCGCCATGGCACTTGGTGCAGGCCATCTGGCCGTGATCGGATGCCGCGTAGGTATCCGCATGCACCAGGTACTTGCGCAGGGCCTTGAGGTCCATCCCATCCTTGGGCGGCTTCTTGAGCCCCGCCTCGGAGTGACAGGCCAGACAGGCTGCATTGCCCGTCCGTATCTTTGCCAGCTCAGCGGGGCTGGGCGGATCGTCAGCCAGCGCCGGAACCGCCGCCAGCACGGCCAGTAGCGCGAGGAGGCGCCACAGGGTTTTCCTGATATGACCGATCACGTGACTTCCTCAGTTTTCGAATGCTGGAAATTATCTTCTTAACTCATTTTTACAGGATGAAACGATGCAGCTAATTGACCATGACTTGATGGAAATCAAGGCTGGAAGCCCCTCCCGGCAGCAGATCCGGGTACCCGGTACATCAGACAGCATATTCATCAGCGTTTGCTGATTCAAACTTTATTACATACTTTTCTACCCAAACGAGGGAAAACCCCTAGCCAAAGCCCTCAGGCAGCCGGGCCCTGGCTCACGCATTCAAGAACCTCGACCGGCATCCCGGGGATGATCTCAGCTTCGCTGTCGGCCACGACGTTCTGCCCGAAGATCACGCCAGCCGGTGTGCGGCGGTAGCCCGCCAGGGTGCGCAGCGGCTCCTGGTCGAGCCCACGGGTGCCGGTATCCGGATCCACCGTGGTGAACACGCAGCGCTCGCACGGCTTGACGATACGCAGCACGGCGTCCCCGATGCGGATCCGCTTCCAGCTGTCCTCCGCGTAGGGCGGCGCGCCGCTCACCACCAGATTGGGCCGGAAGCGCGTCATGGCCAGAGGACGGCCGATCCGGGCACACAGATCGTCCAGCGAAGCCTGACCGATCAGCAGCAATGGAAAGCCATCGGCGAAGGACAGCGGCACCTGGCTCTCGGTCCGGACCCGCCGGGCAGTACGGGCACCGGTCCACAGCAACTTGAGCGGCGCCCCGATGAAGCCCGAGATCCAGGCATCCGCTTCGCGAGCCCCTTCCCAGGCCTGGAAGGCATCGCCCCACACCGTGGCATCGATCGGCTTGTCGAAGGCGGTGTTCGGCACGAACAAGGCCTGACGGCCGGCTGCGGAGAGGGTCACCCCGTCGGCGGCCGGGCTGGCGCCGACCAGGACCAGCTCCGGATACTCGCGCCCCGTGACGAAACGGCCGCGGGCATCCGCAACCATCCAGCAACGGTCGAAGGGAAGACCTTGCTGCGACAGCACGGCCTTGTCGAGGCGCAGACCGGCCATCGACTTGACCGGGTAGTGATAGAGGGCATCAAGCACAGGCTGGGAAGTGGGCATGGGAATTGGTCCAATCGCATGTCTGGCGGGTCCGGTTGGAGCCGCCCGCAGGATTATCGCTGCGTGCATCCTCTGGCGGAAATGACCTTCGTCTCCGGAAAGCCCGGCCGGAGGGGCGCGCTACAATGCCGTCTTTGCAAGCACCCTCACCACGCCATGACCTACGAAGAACACCTGGATGAAGTCGCCACCCTCCTTTTCGAACGCTTCGGCCTGACCGAGCATGCGGCAATCCAGCTCGTCATGAAGGCCCAGGCGGCCGGCTATTTCAGCGGCCACGATGATGATCCGTCGATCTGCACCCAGCTGCGCGCCGAACAGGATGCCAAGCGTGTCTTCAAGGAATACGGCAAGCCCGCTGCAACTCCGGCGCCGGGCGGACCGACCCGCGGACGTCCGCGGAAATGACATCAAGGGATGACAGCAGCAATACGGTTATGGCATAAACCGGGTTCGCGCGTTCTCCGCAAGACTCCCGGCATGCCTGTCCGCCACCTGATCACCCTCCTTGCCCTACTGTGCGGCGCATCCGCCTGTGCGGTGGCACACCCCGATGATGTGGTGGAGTACCGGATCATCATCGGTTTTGCCGATCCTGTCCGTGGTGACGACCCGCAGCTCCTGGCACGGCTGGCCAAGGCAGGAGCCAGGCTGCGCTTTGCAGCCAGCCTCTCCGCCCAGAGCCACGCCTACCGCCTGAGCTGCCCGCACACCAGCGGCTGCGAAGAGGCCATGGAAGCCTTGCGGGCACAAGCCGGCATCACCCACGTGCAAACCGACCACATCAAGGACCCCCGATGAGCCTCCTCCCACGCCTGTGCCTGGCACTGGCCACCCTCCTCCCCACCCTGCATGCCGCCACGGCAATGGCAGCGGACACCCTTGAAGCCCGGGTCATCGTCAAGCTCAAGGCCGCTTCGCCCCTCAAGCAGATCCAGGCCGCCGGCCGGGTCGAAACGCTGGGTCAGCGCCTGGGGCTCGCCACCCGCCTGGCAGGCCAACCCGGCCAGGACATCCATGTGATCCGTGCCAACGGCCTCAGTTCGGAGGCCCTGGCGCGCCGGCTGTCGAGGGATGCGGATGTCGAATATGCCGTCCCCGACCGCCTGAAGAAGGCCCTGGCCGTGCCGAACGACCCTCTCTTCGGCTTCCAGTGGTACCTGCACGCTCCCAGCGCCACCCAGCCCGCGGCCACCAACGCCCAGGCCGCCTGGGATCTGACCGGCGGCAGCGCCGGCGTGATCGTCGCGGTGGTGGACACCGGCGTGCGCACCGACCACGAAGACCTGGCCCCGCGCCTGCTGCCCGGCTACGACTTCATCTCGGACGACCTGCTGTCCGGCGACGGTCAAAACGGGCGGGACCCGGATCCGTCCGATCCGGGGGACTACCTTTCCAGCGCCGACCTGGCCAACGCCACCCTGCGCAACCTCTGCAGCACCACCCTGCCCACCACCAGCAGCTGGCATGGCACGCAGGTGGCGGGCATCGTGGCAGCGGAAACCAACAACTCCCGCGGGATCGCCGGGATGGCGGGCGCCAGCCGCATCCTGCCCGTGCGCGTGCTGGGCAAGTGCGGCGGTTTCGACTCGGACATCATTGCCGGCATGCGCTGGGCGGCCGGCCTGAGCGTTCCCGGCGTCCCCGCCAACCCCAACCCGGCGCGGGTCATCAACGTCAGCCTGGGTGGAGAGGGCAGCTGCAGCGCCGCCTTCGCCGCGGCCATCGCCGAGATCCAGACGGCGGGTGCCCTGGTCGTCGCCGCCGCCGGCAACGAGACCGGCCCTGTCCTGGAGCCGGCAAACTGCGCCGGGGTCCTGGCCGTGGCGGGGATCCGCCATGTCGGAACGAAGGTGGGCTATTCGAGCTACGGCGCGCAGGTCGGCGTCAGTGCGCCGGCCGGCAACTGCGTCAACGTGGTGGCGGGGCAGCCCTGCCTGTTCCCCCTGATCAACACCATCGACCTGGGCAGCACGGTGCCTGCCGGCAATGGCTATACCGGCATCAACGATGTCACCGTCGGCACCAGCTTCGCGACGCCCCTTGTCGCCGGCACCGCGGCCCTGATGCTGGCAGCCAACCCGGCCCTGAGCGGCAGCGAGATCACCCGGCTCATCAAGCAGAGCGCCACATCCTTCCCCACCGATGCCAGCCTGCCCACCTGCCCGGTGGTCACCTCCGACGGACAATGCAACTGCACCACAACCACCTGCGGTGCCGGCATGCTGAACACCCACAGCGCGGTGGCTGCCGCACTGGCCACTGCCGCAATCGCACCGGTGGCTCACATCACGTTCAGCGGCACCCCCACCGCCCAGGCTGCCCTGACCCTGGACGCCTCCACCAGCACGAGCGCCGACGGCAGCCGCATCGTGGCCTGGAAGTGGGTCCAGGTCAGCGGTCCCCAGGCCGGCAGCTTCAGTGCCGACAACGTGGCCAGTCCCAGCTTTACCGTACCGGCGGCCGGAACCTATGTTGTCTCCCTCACCGTCACCACGGAGGCTGGGCGGCAAGGCAGCAGCCAGGCCAGCATCGACGTGCAGGCCGCGCCGGCCAAGTCTTCCGGCGGCGGCGGCGGAGGTGCCCTGGATCTCGCCAGCCTTGCCTTCCTCGGGCTGCTGGCGGCCCTGGCCTCCCTGCTGCGCCATGGCAGCGTGACATCGAGGTCCTGACCCCCCGGTCTGCCCGAACGGCAGGCCCTTCCCCGCTGGCGCTTGCATGAATAACTGTTTATTTATACAGTCAACTCATGTCCAGCGCCAATGCATCCCCCTTTTCTCCCACCGCTTTTGCCGAGCTTTACTGCCGCAGCAACTTCAGCTTCCTGACCGGCGCATCCCACCCTGAGGAACTGGTCGCGCAGGCGGCAGAGCTGGGCTATGCCGCACTGGCCCTGACGGATGAGTGCTCCCTGGCTGGCATGGTCCGTGGCTATGCCCAGTGGCAGCGGCAGCCCACCCTCAAGTTCATCGTCGGAACGGTGATCCAGCTGGCCGACGGCCCCCGGGTCGTCCTGCTGGCCACGAACCGCCACTCTTACGGACGCCTGGTCCGGCTGATCAGCCTGGGACGCCAGGCCGCCCCCAAGGGCCAGTACTGCCTGCGGCGCGGCGATCTGGAAAGCGGGCTCGACGGCTGCCTGGCCCTGCTGCTGCCTCCGGATGACGGCAGCGCGGCGCTTTCCCTGCTGGCTGCCGACGCCCTATGGCTGGCAGATGCCTTCCCCGACCGGGCATGGATCGCGGCCCTGCTTCCGCTGGGGCCCGACGACGCCCGGCGGCAGAGCCTGATAGCCCACGCGGCGCGGCAGGCCGGCATCCCGGTGGTCAGTACCGGGGCGCCACGGATGCACTGTGCCGACAGGCAGCGCCTGGCCGATGTGCTCGCGGCCCTGCGCCACCGGACCAGCCTGGACCAGGCAGGCTATCGCCTGGAGGCCAACGCGGAAGGCCATCTCCAGGCTCCCGCGGTGCTGGCCCGGCGCCATCCGCCCGAATGGATCGCCGAAAGCCTCAAGATCGCCGGGCAGTGCAGCTTCTCGCCGGGCGAACTGCGCTACGAGTATCCCGAGGAGATCATCCCGCCAGGCCTCACCGCCAGCAGCCACCTGACGGCACTGGTCGCCCACGGGCTGAGCCGCCGCTACCCTCCTGGTCCGGACGGAGAAAGCCGCATCCCCGGCGACATCCGGGCCCGGGTCGAGCAGGAGCTCGCCCTGATCACGGAGCTGCGTTACGAAGCCTTCTTCCTCACCGTCGAGGACATCGTCCGCTTTGCACGCAGCCAGGGCATCCTGTGCCAGGGGCGGGGTTCGGCGGCCAATTCGGTGGTGTGCTACGCCCTGGGCATCACCGAGGTGGCCCCCGAGGAAGCCACCCTGCTCTTCGAGCGCTTCATCTCCCGGGAACGGGACGAACCTCCCGATATCGACGTGGATTTCGAGCACGACAGGCGGGAGGATGTCATTCAGTACATCTACGCCAAGTACGGCCGCGACCGGGCCGCGCTGGCCGCTACGGTGATCCGCTACCGGCCCCGCAGCGCGCTGCGCGATGTGGGCCGCGCCCTCGGCTTCGATCCCGGCCAGCTGGACCAGCTGACCCGCCGCCTGGCCTGGTGGGACGGCCGCCAGGTGGCGCCCGAGCGGATCCGGGAAGCCGGGCTCGACCCGGACAGCCCTCGGGTGAGCCTGTTGCTGGAGCTGGCCAACGAACTCATCGGCTTCCCCCGCCACCTGTCCCAGCACGTGGGCGGCTTCGTCATCTCCCGCGGCCCCCTGGTGGAGCTGGCCCCGGTCGAAAACGCCGCGATGGAAAACCGCACGATCATCCAGTGGGACAAGGAAGACCTGGAAACCCTCGGCCTGATGAAGGTCGATGTGCTGGCCCTGGGCATGCTGTCAGCCATCCGTCGCAGCTTCGAATTGATCGCCGCCTGGCAGGGCGAAGCCTCCTTCGAGATGTCCAGGGTGCCGCGCGAGCAGGCAGCCGTCTACGACATGCTGTGCCAGGCCGATGCCATGGGTGTGTTCCAGGTGGAGTCCCGCGCCCAGATGAGCATGCTGCCGCGCCTGCGCCCAAGGCGCTACTACGACCTGGTGGTCGAGGTCGCCATCGTCCGTCCCGGCCCCATCCAGGGGGGCATGGTGCATCCCTACCTCACGGCCCGCGACAGGCTGGCCCACCATGAGGATATCGACTACCCCCACCCCGAGCTCGAGCCCGTGCTGGCCCGCACCCATGGCGTGCCCATCTTCCAGGAGCAGGTCATGCAGCTGGCCATGGTTGCCGCCGGCTTCACCCCCGGCGAAGCCGACCAGCTGCGACGCGCCATGGGGGCCTGGGGGCGCCAGGGCGAACTCACCCGCTACCAGCAGAAGCTCACCGACGGCATGCTGCAACGCGGCTATCGCAAGGATTTTGCCGATGCCCTGTGCAGGCAGATCCAGGGCTTCGGCAGCTATGGCTTTCCCGAATCCCACGCCGCCAGCTTCGCCCACCTGGTCTATGTATCGGCCTGGATCAAATGCTTTCACCCGGCGGCTTTCCTGTGCGGCCTGCTCAACAGCCAGCCCATGGGCTTCTACGGCCCGTCCCAATTGATCCAGGACGCCCGCCGGCACCAGGTGGAGGTGCGCCCCGTGGATGTCACCGCCAGCGACTGGGAGTGCACCCTTGAGCCGTCCGCCACATCCCCGGCGACGCCGGCAGCACGCCTCGGCCTCCGCCTGGTCAAGGGCCTCCATGCGGCCGCCGCCGCAAGAATCAGCGCGGCACGCCGGATCCGCCCCTTTGCTTCAGTGTCCGACCTCGTCCTGCGGGCTGCGCTCGTCCCGGCCGAGACGGAATGCCTGGCCAGCGCAGGCGCCCTCGCCCGGCTGGCCGGCCACCGCCACCAGGCCAGGTGGGCTGCGGCCGGCAGCCAGGCGCCACCGGGCCTGCTCCACGCCTCCCCCGTGACCGACCCGGCCGATGCCACCGCCACCCTGCCAGCCCCCGCGGAAACCCAGGACATCATCGCCGACTATGCTCGCCTGGGCTTCAGCCTGGGCCGGCACCCTCTCAGCTTCCTGCGCGGCCTGCTCAGCGCCGAGCGCTTTCTGAGCGCCGCTGAAATCGCCAGCTGCCCCGACCGCAAGCTGGCCCGGGCCGCCGGCGTCGTCACCTGCCGGCAACGGCCGGGGACGGCCAAGGGCACGATGTTCGTCACCCTCGAAGACGAAACCGGGTGGATCAACGTGATCGTCCGCCCCGAGCTGCTTGAGGCCGAACGCCGTATCCTGCTGGGCGCCACCCTGCTCGGTGTGTATGGGCAGATCAGCCGCCAGGGCGACATCGTGCACCTGCACGCCAAGCGGGTGGTTGACCGCTCGGCCCAGCTTGGACGCCTGAGCCCCCGCAGCCGGGACTTTCATTGAACCCTGCGCCAGGGCCGTGGTCTGCGCGTGCACAACCTGCCTATTCCGGAGCTTTCAATGCAAGCGCTCAGCCCCCTCAGACTCGTCACCGGCCTGATCGCCGCCCTCCTGCTCCTGACAGGCTGCAGCAACTCGACCCTCAAGTCGGTATGGCGGGACAATCAGGACAATGGCATCACCCCCCGCAAGCTTGTCGTCTTTGTCGCGGCAAAGGACGACAACCTGCGCCGCATGGCCGAAAACAGGGTCGTCCAGTCCCTCCCCGCCGGCTATGGCGCCAGCGCCGGACACACGCTCGACGTTGATCCCTTACTCGAATCCGCAAGCGTGCGCGAACGTCTCACCGCTGGGGGCTACGACGCCGCGCTGGTCGCCCGCCTGGTGTCCGTGGACACCTCGCAGACAGTCGTTCCGCCCCAGACCCAAGTCGGCCCCGATCTCATGTTCCGGCGCTTCGGGCCACGCTACAGCAGCTTTTACACCTTCTATCCCTATGTCTACACCACCCCCGGCTACACCGTGAACAACACTACTGTTGTCGTCGAAACCCTGCTCTACCGTCTACCCGAAGGCAAGCCGGTGTGGACCGCGGTCAGCGAAACACTCAATCCACGCTCTTCGGCCCAGGTCATCGAGGAGCTCATCAAACTGGTTGGCGGCAAGTTGAGGGACGAGGGCCTCCTGCCCATCCGCTGATTCCTGACTGAATCCTGACAAGACCCTTTCATTGAAATGGGTATTGCTCAATTTCTTAACCAGCCTTAACATGCGAACAATTCTTATTTGCAAGAAGGCTGCACTGCAAGCCTCTTGCCTGCGCAAGCCAGCCACGTCAGGCCTCGACCAGCCCAGCCAGCCAGCGACGAGAAATCACGACAACGCCTCGCGTTGTGTCGCCGCCCGCGGACTTTTCCGCCGAACGACTGGAGCCATTCGATGCGCAGCCTTGCCCGTGCCGCCTGTACCCTGCTGGTGCTCACCCTTGCCGCCTGCGGAGGCGGCGGAGGTGGAGGATCAGGAACGGGGACCACCCCCTCCACCCTGTCTGCCGCCGCGCAGATAGGCGAGAAGCTCTTCAACGAGCCCCTCTTGTCCAGCACCGGCAGCCAGTCCTGCTCCAGCTGCCACGACAAGAACAACCACCACGCCGCACCGGACACCCGTTCCGTCCCCGCTGGTGCCAGTCCCGGCCACGAAGCCGGCCGCCAGGCACCTTCCCTGCAGTACCTGAAGTTCAATACCGCCTTCTTCTTTGACAAGGATGGGACGCCGACCGGTGGCTTCACCTGGGATGGACGCGCTGCCAGCTTCGCCGAACAGGCCGCCGGCCCCCTGCTCAACCCCAACGAGATGGCCAACCTCAGCGTCGAGGACGTGGTCTCCAAGCTCAAGCGCTCCAGCCACGCCGCCGAGTTCCGCCGGGTGTTCGGCGATGACATCCTGGATCGTCCCGCCGACGCCTTTGCCCGCCTGCAATACGCGCTGCAGCAATACCAGCAGGAAGACCCCGACTTCGCGCCTTTCAGCAGCAAGTTCGACCTCTGGCAAGCCGGCAAGACCCAGCTCAACGCCGCCGAACTGCGGGGCTGGTCCCTGTTCAACGACCCCAACAAGGGCAATTGCGCCGCCTGTCACGTCAGCAGCGGCGTCAATGGCAATCCCGCGCTGTTCACCGACAACACCTACGACGTGCTGGGCGTACCCCGCAACATGGAGATCGCCGCCAATGCCGACCCCGCCTACTACGACCTGGGCCTGTGTGGACCAACCCGGACCGACCTGGCCTCGCGGGGCGATCTGTGCGGTGCATTCCGGGTTCCCAGCCTGCGCAACGTAGCCAAAACCGCCCCCTACTTCCACAACGGCGCCATCAAGAACCTTACCGACGCCGTGCGCTTCTACGTCCGGCGGGACACCAACCCGGAAGAGTGGTACCCCACAGACAGCAACGGCCTGGTGCAGAAGTTCAACGACCTGCCCCTCGCCTACCAGCGCAATGTGAATACCACCGAGGCCCCCTACAACCGCAGCCGGGGCGAGACACCGGCCCTCAACGAGACGGAGATTGCCGACCTGGTGAGCTTCCTCGGCACGCTGACCGACGGCTACACCCCCTGAGCCTTCTCTCCTCCACCGAATTTCACCTTCCGGAGTCGCCCCAATGAAGATCACCCCCCTCTGCCTGGCCCTTGCCGCCCTGTTTCCCGCCGGTGGCGCCCACGCGGCGAGTGATGCCAAGCTGCTGGCCCGCTTCGAAAAGCTGGCCGCTGAACTCGAAGCCGTGAAGGCGGAGCTCAAGACGGTCAAGGCCCAGGTGGCCGCGCAGCCGGCCAGCCCGCCGGCTGCAGTCCGGCCGGCCACCCCGGCCACCCCAGTTGCCATCGCCGCATCGACTGCACCTGCCGCAGCTGCCGCGTCGGCACCGGCTGTGCAACCGACCGCGACAAGCTTGGCCGCCCGCGAGCCCTACACCTCACCGCTCGCCGCCCCGGCCAGCCCGACCAGCTTCTTCGGTTATGGCGAGATCAGCTACAACCGCCCCTTCCGCAACCAGAGCCAGACCCAGATCGACGTCCGTCGCGTGGTGCTGGGCGTCTCCCATCAGGCTTCCGAGCGCACCCGCATCGTCACCGAACTGGAGTTCGAACATGCCGTAACGTCTGCAGACGATTCCGGCGAGGCGGCCATCGAGCAGGTGTATGTCGAGCATCGCCTCAACGACAACGTCGGCCTCAAGGGCGGCCTCTTCCTGATCCCGCTGGGCTTCCTCAATCTCAAGCACGAGCCGCTCACCTACTATGGGGTGGAGCGCAACTTCGTCGAGACGGCGATCATTCCCAGCACCTGGCGTGAAGTCGGCCTGTCCGCCTTTGGTGTCAGCGATGCCGGCCTGCGCTGGGACATCGGCATGACCAGCGGCTTCGATCTGAACAAGTGGGATCGCAGCAGTACCGAAGGCCAGGAATCGCCTCTCGCCTCGATCCACCAGGAAGGCCAGTTCGCACGCTCCAATAATCTGTCGGCCTATGCCGCAGTGAGCTGGCGTGGCACCCCGGGCCTCGATGTGGGCGCCGGCATCTTCTCGGGCAAGGCCTCGCACAAGCTCAAGGACCCTTCCACCGCCAACGCCGGTCAGTACGCCAGCGGCGCCCGGATCACCCTGTGGGACGCCCACGCCCGATGGACCCCCGGCAATTGGGACCTCGCCGCTCTGTATGCCCGCGGCACCATCACTGACACGAACGAGCTCAATGTCCAGCTCGCCGGAGGCACCCTGGTGCCCAAGACCTTCTTTGGCTGGTACACCCAGGCAGCCTACCGGATCTGGGAACACGGCGAATATCAGCTGAGCCCGTTTGCCCGCTATGAAGTCTTCAATACGGCCTCCGGCTATGCCGCACCGGCCTGGGTCGGCGCCAGCCCCCTGCAGGATGAGAAGGTCCTGACCACCGGCGCCAACCTGAAAGTGGGTGAGAATGTGGTCCTCAAGGCCGACATCCAGCGCTTCCAGGTCGATCGCAGCCGCGACCGGCTCAACCTGGGCATTGGCTACCAGTTCTAAGGAACCGGTTCACCGGTCTTGACCGGCTTTGTCACCGCCCGGCGGCCTCCTTGGCCGGCCGGGCCTTCCAGCTTCAGGGATCGTCACGCGATGAACACCACCACCAAGGCCTGGACCACCACGCCCCTCGTCGCCCTGGTCAGCGCCGGGCTGCCCGCACTGTATCCACCCAGCGTGCAGGCGGCCGCTTCCATGAGCCCCGAGCAGGCCGCCCATGCGGCCTTCCCCGAAGCGGACCGCTTCGACGCACGCAGCCTGCGCCTGAGCAGCGAGCAATTGCATGGACTGGACGCCGTGGCGCCAGTACGCCAACGCGGCGAGGTACGGCTGTTCGAAGCCTGGGCCGGCTCCCGGCTGCTCGGCACGCTCTACATCGACGACGTGATCGGTAAGGTCGAATGGGTCACCTATGCCCTGGCCCTGGGGGCCGACGGAAGCGTGCGGAGCCTGGAGATCCTGGAGTATCGCGAGACCCACGGCTTCGAGGTGCGGACCCCGAGCTGGCGCAGGCAATTCTCCGGGCGCCGAGTAGACACGCCCTTCCGCTTCGGTGAAGACATCAAGAACATCAGCGGCGCGACCCTCTCCTGTGCCCACCTCACCGCCGGTGTGCAGCGTCTGATGGCCCTGCACACCCAGCTGGCAAAAACCTCCGCCAGATGAACGGCTTTCCCGCCCGACGCACACGCCCCCTGCTCGGCACCTACGTGCACGTGGAGGTCATCGCCGAGAACGCAACACAGGCCGAACGGGCCATCGAGGTGGCCTTCCTGCGCATCGAGGCGGTGCACCAGGCGATGAGCTTCCACAGCCCGGACAGCGAGCTCAGCCGTGTGAACCGGGAAGCCCACCGCCAGCCCGTCCCAGTCGGCTCCGACACCCTCGCGGTGTTGCGCCGGGCGCTCTACCTGGCCCGGATCTCCGCTGGCCGATTCGATCCCAGCATCGCTCCCCACCTGGTGCGGGCGGCCCTGCTGCCAGCCCCCGCGCCGCTGCCTGAAAAAGCAGGACATTGGTCGTGCATCCAGCTCGACGAGGCTGCGCGGACGGTATATTTTTCGCAGCCGCTCTGGCTGGATCTGGGCGGCCTCGCCAAGGGCTACGCGGTCGATGCCGCCATCGAGGCCATGGCGGAACACGCGCCTCTCCGTGCCCTGGTAAATGCCGGCGGCGACCTGCGCGTCCTGAACCGGACACCTGGCACACCGGGGTTTCCCGTTCATCTGCGAACACCTGCCGAGGCCCGGGAAACGCTGCCTCTCGGCCAGCTGGACCACGGCGCCCTGGCCACCTCGGGGGAGATCCTGCTGGGACGCACGGGCCGCAACGCGGGCCTGTCTCCCCTGGTCGACCCGGCAAGCGGCATCCGCCCGGCCCAGGCGCGCAGTGTCACGGTGCTGGCACCGGAGTGCTGGCTGGCCGACGGCATGACCAAGATCGTGGGCCTGCTCGGCCCGGACAGCCAGCCCATCCTGGACGAACAGGACTGCCACGCGGCCATCATCGACCCTGCAGGACACCTCCACGCAAGCCCAGGCTTCTGGCAGGCAGTCAATCGCCCCCATCCCCCAGGAGACCACCCCGATGCATGAAGCTCTGCACCAGCGGCCGCGCAAGGCGGTGCGCCCCGGACGACGCCAGCGACTCGCCGCCTACTGGAGCAGCGCGCTGCTGCTGGCCAGCGGCACGCTCTGGCTGATTGCCCACTATCTGCTGCCCCTGCCCGAATTCGCCGCCCGCCACCCCCTTGAAACCTGGGCCATGCGACTGCACGGCGCCGCCACCCTGTTCGGGCTCGCGGTGTTCGGGAGCCTGTGGGGCAATCACCTGCTGCCGGCCTGGAAACAGGGCCGCCACAGGCCGCATGGCGGCGCCCTGGCCCTGTTCTGGCTGCTCCTGATCCTGACCGGCTACGGGCTGTACTACCTGTCCGATGAAGAGGTCCGCGCCCTCGCCGGCACCAGCCACATCGCGCTGGGCGCCGCCCTGCCCCTGGGGCTGGCCGTGCATGTGAGCCAGGCACACCGACAACGCCACACGGACCCCGCCTAAGCCGTCAGGCGCCCGCGGAACGCTCCCGGCGGCGGTAGTGAACAACCGCCGGCGCCACCAGCGCCGCCCCCGCCATGAGCACCAGGAACAGCGGCCACAACACCGGATTGTTCCATTCAGCCCGCATGCGCTCCCGCTGGGCCACATCAATGCGCTGGTATTTGAGTGTGTTGCGGATGATCTTGCCCGGCTTGCGATTGAACAACCAGCCATGCTGCAGGGTATAGGCCTTCTCGTAGAAGCCCCAGACCCACGGCGCGTCGTGCTGGAGGATGGCCAGCATGCGCGCAATGATGACCTGACGCTCCGGACTGTCGGGCATCGCCTTCATCTGCTCGAAGAGCCGGTCGTACTCTGCATTCTGGTAGTTGGCGGCGTTCTCCCCCTGGCTCTTGACCTTGCCCTGCGGGCCGTAGAGCAGGAACAGGAAGTTCTCCGGATCGGGATAATCCGCGTTCCAGCCCCAGTAGAACAACTGGGCATTGCCCTTGCGAATCTTGTCCTGGAAGCGGTTGTAATCGGTGGCCCGCACCACCAGCTGGACATCCAGCTTGCGCAGCTGCTTGGACAGCCAGTCAAGCGTGGATTTGTCCCCCATGCCGCTCCCCGTGGTGTCCAGGTTCACCACCAAGGGTTCGCCGGTCTTGCTGTCGCGCCCACCGGGATAGCCCGCCTCGGCGAGCAGGCGGCGGGCTTCCTCCACCGGCTTGCGCAGGGGCTTGCCATCCACCCAATCGTAGACCTGGGGGTTGATCCCCGCCTCCCCCGTCCGGTGGCCAAAGATCCCCGGCGGAATCGGATGCATGGCCGGCACACCCCGGCCGTTCTGAAAGACCGAGATGAACTCCTCCTGATCGATCGCCACCGACAGGGCCAACCGCAGCTTGCGCGCCCGTTCACCTCCGCCACCCACCACCGGATCGAGCATGTTGAAGCCCATGTACATCACCGTGGGCGCAACTGAAGTATTCAGCCTGATGCCTTTGGCCGTCATTTCGTCGCTGAGCGCGACATCCCCCTGGCCCCCCATCTGCACAGCCTGGTCGAAGTTGTCCGACGACACCCCGGACGCATCGTAGTAGCCCTGCAGAAACTTGTTCCAGTAGGGAATGCTCTCCTTCTCCCGCGTAAACACCACCTTATCGATGAAGGGCAGTGGCTTGCCGCAATCGGCCAGCAGACCGGCATCCTTGTCCTCCGCCTCACCCTCGCAGGGATAGGCCTCGCCGTGGAAATTGGGGTTGCGGACAAGGGTCATCCGGGCGTTGGGATTATTCTCCTGCAGCATGTACGGCCCGGTGCCTATCGGCCAGCCGTCCAGTGTGAGATTCCGCTCAGCCATTCCCGGCTGGGCAAAGAAGCGGTCCGCCTCATGGGGAACCGGCGCAAAGAAGGGCATTGCCAGCCAGTACGGGAACTGGGGGTAGGCCCCCTTGAGGCGGATCCGGTAGGTGTAGCGATCTACCAGCTCCACCCCCTCCATCGAATATTTGCGCAGATCAATCCAGGCCTGCCCTCCCCGGGCCTTGTCGTCGTCCTGAAGGCGCTGGTGCAGCGCCTTCAGCCCGATGATGTAATCGCCCATCAGCTCCAGTACCGGAGAATGCAGCCTTGGATGGGCCAGGCGCTTGATCTGGTAGACGTAATCCTCGGCCGTCAGCTCGCGGGTCCCGGTCTGCGGAAAATCCGCGAGTGTGCGCTTGTCTGCGACATCACCGGCCTTCAGGTCGAGATACAGCGGCTTGCCGTCGCTGCCCTGGGCAAACGCCGGATGCGGCTGATAGCGGATGCCCGGCCGGATCCGGATCTCATACTCGCTGCGGGCAACCCGGGCTGGATCGCCCCCCTCAGGCAGGAGCCGGCCTTCCTGGTCGTACTGACGCAGCACCGGCATGCTCTCCACGGTGCCCGGCGCCAGCTGGAAGGGCCGCTTGAGGTAGTGATACTGCAGGGGCGGCTCATAGATCTGGTACAGGAAGGTGGCCTCGTCCTCACTGTAAGACTGGACCGGATCCAGATGCTTGGGGCGCTGGGTGAAAGCCGAGTACAGGATGCTCCTGCCACGCTCCGCAGCCGGATAAGGGTCGTTCCAGACCTGTCCGCAGCCGGCCAGCACACCGGCCGCCACCATCGAAGAAAAAAATCGGAGTGTCACGCGCATGTTCCGCAGTCTACCGGATGTGCCCGGATCCGCGGCAGCGCACGCCAAGGAAGCATCCGTTATAATCGCGGGGTTATTCACAGGAGACACCTTGATGGGCTTTCTCGCCGGCAAACGCATTCTCATCACCGGATTGCTGTCCAACCGCTCGATCTCCTACGGGATCGCCAAAGCCATGCACAGGGAAGGCGCCGAACTCGCCTTCACCTACCAGAACGAACGTTTCCAGGAGCGTGTCGCCAAAATGGCTGCCGAGTTCGGCAGCACCCTGGTATATACCTGTGATGTGCAGGACGACGAACAGATCAACAGCTTGTTCGAACAACTGGGCAAGGAATGGGACGGCCTGGACGGCCTGGTCCACTCCATCGCCTTCGCACCCAGCGAAGCACTTGAAGGCGACTTTCTGGATTCCGCCAGCCGCGAGGCCTTCCGGATCTCCCAGGAAGTCAGCGCCTACAGCTTCCCTGCCCTTGCCAAGGCCGCCCGTCCGATGATGAAAGGCCGCAATGGCTCCCTGCTGACCCTGTCCTACCTGGGCGCGGTGCGTACCATGCCCAACTACAACATCATGGGCCTGGCCAAGGCCAGCCTGGAAGCTGCCGTGCGTTACATGGCCGTCAGCGTCGGCCCGGAAGGCACCCGCGTCAATGCCATCTCTGCCGGCCCGATCAAGACCCTGGCCGCCTCGGGCATTGGCAACTTCGGCAAGCTCCTGGCCTTCAACGAGCGCAATGCACCGCTGCGCCGCAACGTGACCATCGACGAAGTCGGCAATGCAGCGGCCTTCCTGTGCTCCGACCTGGCCAGTGGCATCACCGGCGAGATCATGTACGTGGACGGGGGCTTCAACACCACTGCCCTGGGCAACCCCGATCAGGGCTGATCCCGGAACACCAAGAAAAAACCCGGTTGCAACCGGGTTTTTTTTCGTCCTGTGCTGGCGTCCGCTCCGCCCACCTTTTTGCGGATACCGTATCCGCAAAAAGGTTTACCGGGCCCGGACAGCGGGAGCCCTTACTTGCTCTGCTCCAGCTTGGCTGCATTCACTTTCACGTCATAGCGCTTGCGCAGGGCACCGAGATAGGCCGAGAACTCTTCCTCGGCGAGAACCCGGCCGTATTGCTGCCTGAGCGCCTGCATGCGCGGGTCGTCCTTGCCCGACGCAACGGGGCGGGTCACCTTCTCGATCCGGAACAACACGTAGCCAACCCCCTGCACCTTCGCCCCGGCATAGGCCGGCAGCTTGTCCACGGGCGCCCGGAAGATCGTGCGCAGGACTTCCGGCGGAATGCGCTGATCAACACGTTGGATCGGATGCGCTGCCCCCCACTGAAGCTCAAGCGCCTCGCCCTTGCCCAGCTTGGCAAGCTTGTCGACGCCATCCTTCTCGGCGAGCACAACGGCCTCTTCAAGGGTCAGCACCTTGTCAATGTCAGCCTTGACCTCCTCGAAGGCCTTGACCGACGCAGGCTTGTGCTCGACAACCCGGGC
Source organism: Zoogloea dura (assembly GCF_012927165.1). GTDB lineage: Bacteria > Pseudomonadota > Gammaproteobacteria > Burkholderiales > Rhodocyclaceae > Zoogloea > Zoogloea dura. The sequence goes on along the minus strand of NZ_JABBGA010000001.1, from coordinate 116,942 downwards.
GGTGACCAGGGTTCCCTTCGCCACCTCGATTGCATCGGTATTGCGCTTGTTCTTGACCGCGTCGTCCGAGAACAGGGCGGCAAGCAGCTTGGGATTGTCGAACGGTGCCGGAGCCCGGCCTCCCTGTGCAATCCATTCGGACGTCCGGATCTGCAACTTGTACTTCTCGGCTGCCGGCTTCAGGCTGTCGGCTTGCTCATACACCGTATTGGTGAAACCTTCGGCCATCTCGGCAAAACGCTTGCCCGCCTCGGCACGCTTCAGCTCGCCGAGGATCTCTGCCTTAACCTCATCAAAAGCACGGGCTTTCTCTGCCTTGATGCCCGACAGACGGATGATGTGGAAACCGAAATCCGACTGCACCACGTCGGACATATCACCCTCCTTGGCCAGCCCGAAAGCGGCATCCTCGAAGGGTTTGACCATGGCGCCACGGGCAAAGAAGCCGAGATCGCCCCCCTTCTCGGCGGAGCCCGGATCCTGGGAGTTCTCCTTGGCCAGGCGCGCAAAATCGGCAGGGTTGGCCTTGACCTGTTTCAACAGCGCCTCGGCCTTCTCCTTGGCAGCCTTGAGTGCAGCAGCGTCGCCATCCCTGGCAGCCTGGATCAGAATGTGACTGACACGACGCTCCTCGCCCTGGCGGAAGCGCTCTGGGTGAGCATCGTATTCCTTGCGGGCATCCGCGTCGCTGATCGACAGCTGGGAGGCCACCTCATCCGGGCCGAGAACGAGATACTCCACCCGAACCTGGGCCGGCAGCTCGAAGCGCCGACGATTTTCATCGTAGAACTTGCGGGCAGCCTCGTCGGCAAGTTTCACGGAGCCTGCATACTGCGCAGCAGCCAGGCGCGCCTCGCTGACGACACGCTCCTCGAACTGCACCGAGTACACCTGGCCGACTGAATTGCCGGAAACCATCACACCCTCGGCCACTGCGCCAAGCACCTGTTTGAGCGCCAGATCGCTGCGGACGCGCGACTCGAATACGGCCTGGGTCATTCCCTGGGCCTTCAGGACGGCTTCGTAGCGCGGCAGGGAAAACTGCCCGTTGTCCTGAAAGGCCGGAATCTCGGCAATGGCTTGCCGCAATTGCTGATCCGCCACGCTCAGATGCATCTTGCTTGCATCCAGGGCGAGCAGGCGCTGGTTGATCAGATTATCCAGAACCGCCTTGCGCGCTTCCGGCGTTTCCAGCATCGCCGGGTTGAAGTTCTCACCCATGCTGGCTCTCAGACGATCCTGCTGCTCTCTCATCGCCTGCTGGAACTCGTTCATGCTGATCGAGTTTCCCCCCACCGAAGCCAGCGAATCTCCGTTTCCGGCATTCTTGACATAGGAGTCGACGCCCCAGAAGGCAAAGGGTAGCGTGATCAGCAACAGGAAAATCTGAACAATCTTCTTGTTGTTGCGTACTGCATCAAACATGCGGAATCCTCTGCGTGACTACTGATTGCAAGTGATCTTTGTGACAGCGGCACGTAAAAAAAGCGAACCTGCGTTCGCCTCGATATCTGGCACGGCACACATGTCAGGAGACATCGGTCGTCCAATTTACGCAATCAGACCAAAGGGCCACGCCATCACGACACGGTTCAGTGCGCTTTGACAGCCGACCCTCCCAAGCTTTCGGAGTCTACAGCCTGCCGGCAAGTGGAACAAGCCCCTGCGGCGGGCGGCTTCCGCCCCAATAAAACATGCGGCCCCGAATCGGGGAAGCAAACAAAGTCAGGGCGTAAAAAAAGCCACCGCAGGGGTGGCTTTTCTTGCATGTCGCCTCCCATTCAGGGCGGCGACATGCATGGATCCTGGCGGAGTGGACGGGACTCGAACCCGCGACCCCCGGCGTGACAGGCCGGTATTCTAACCAACTGAACTACCACTCCAGGCTTGCCTGAGAAATTTCGAAATAGTGTGGTGGGTGCTGACGGGGTCGAACCGCCGACATTCGCCTTGTAAGGGCGACGCTCTACCGACTGAGCTAAGCACCCGTTTCACTTTATTTTCGAAACCACCGAAAGCAAGAGCCCATCAGTTTAGCGCATCTTTCAGCGCTTTGCCAGGCCTAAATTTAGGAATTGCCGCAGACTTGATCTTGATGGCCGCCCCCGTCCTGGGATTCCGCCCTGAACGTGCGGCACGCTTGCCTACATGGAAAGTACCAAAACCAACCAGCGTGACACTCCCCCCCTTCTTGAGCGCCTGCTTGACTGCAGCCACCGCCGCATCCAGTGCACGCCCGGCAGCCGCTTTCGACATATCGGCTTCTGCAGCAATCTGATCGATCAACTCGGATTTATTCATACTCGCCCCCTCGTTATAGAAGTTAACAAACAGGAAACTCCGACATCAAAACGCCCAGCCAATACCTGCAGACACTCATCAGGTGCAAAAATTATTCTTTATATAACGCCCTAAAAATCACGATGTCAAGAATGCACCGAGGAACATCCGCAACGACCGCACCCTACCGCCACAAGCATGCCGCCATAAAGCAAAAAAAGGACTGCATGCGCAGTCCTTTTTTATTCACAGCCGGGCTCACGCCCGCCGCGCCTTGCAAGAGATCTATCAGGCAGCAGCTACGGCGCCCATGCCCTTGATGGCGGCAGACAGACGGCTCTTGTGGCGAGCAGCCTTGTTCTTGTGAATGATCTTCTTGTCGGCAATGCTGTCGATCGTACGCTGGGAAGAAACAAACACCTGCTGGGCAGCTTGCTTGTCACCACCGAGGACCGCCTTGCGGACAGCCTTGATGGCGGTACGCAGACGGGAACGAAGACTCATGTTGAGGGCGCGGGCCTTCACAGCTTGACGGGCGCGCTTACGGGCTTGTGCCGAGTTGGCCATCTTTTAGTAATCCTGAAAGAAATGCAATGAAGCCAAGGATTCTATGGGAAATACCATTCTCTTGGCAAGCTGTTTATTGCACAAATTACATAATCAAAGAAACAGGGCCTCGCCATGGCGAGGCCCTGTGGATTCAGCAAAGCTGGATCAGATACGCTCGAACACGGCCGCAATACCTTGACCACCACCGATACACATGGTGACGAGGGCGTAGCGGCCACCGGTGCGCTGCAGTTCGTACAAGGCCTTGGTGGCGATGAAGGCACCGGAACAGCCAACCGGGTGCCCCAGGGCGATCGCGCCGCCGTTCGGGTTGGTCTTGGCCGGATCCAAACCCAGCACGCGCATCACGGACAGAGCCTGAGCCGCAAAAGCTTCATTGGACTCGATGACATCCATCTGATCCAGGGTCAGGCCGGCCTTCTTGAGCGCCAGGCGGGACGCCGGGATCGGGCCTTCGCCCATGATGTCGTTGGGAACACCGGCGATGGCGTAGGACACCAGGCGGGCCATCGGCTTGTAACCGGCATTCACGGCGGTAGCGCCGTCAGCCAGCACGAAGAAGGCCGCGCCGTCGTTGATGCCGGAAGCGTTGCCGGCAGTGACGGTGCCATCCTTCTTGAAGGCCGGCTTCATCTTGGCCAGGGACTCCATGGTGGTGCCGCGCTTCAGGTGCTCGTCGGTATCGAACACCACGTCACCCTTGCGGGTCTGCTTGACGATGGGAACGATCTGGGACTTGAAGCGGCCCTCGTCGATCGCTACAGCAGCACGACGCTGGGACTCGACCGCAAACGCATCCTGCTCTTCACGGCTGATGCCGTGCTTGGCAGCCAGGTTCTCGGCAGTGATGCCCATGTGGCCGACGCCAAACGGGTCGGTCAGCACTGCAACCATGCTGTCGATAGCCTTGGTGTCACCCATGCGGGCACCGGAGCGCAGCGCCGGCATCAGGTAGGCAGCCTTGGACATGACTTCAACGCCGCCGCCGATACCGTAATCGGAGTCACCCAGAAGGATGTTCTGGGCGGTGGTGACGATACCCTGCAGACCGGACGAACAGAGACGGCTCACCTGCATGGCCACGGATTCCATCGGCAGGCCGGCCTGGATGGAAGCCACACGGGACACGTAGGCGTAGCGGGAGTCGGTCGGCATGCAGTTGCCGACGGTCACGTAGTTGATCAGCTGGGGATCCACACCGGAACGGGCGATGGACTCCTTCATGACGATACCGGCCAGCTCACTGGCATCGAAATCAGCAAGGGCGCCACCGAAGCCACCGATGGCGGAACGAACTGCACTCAATACGACCACATCACGACTAGCCATCTGTATTCCTCCTCAGAATTATTACAATTAACTACCAACCCAGCCTGCAACGCCCAGCAATGCCAGCAGCAACATCACCAGCACCAAGGTGCGCCAAATCAGGCCGATGGTACTCTGCATGAAGTCCGCGTCAGCTTCGTCGCCGACGCCCATCTCGGGACGCTCCACGACCTCCCCGGACTCATGGATAGGCATGCCGAGACGCACGCCCAGCGCGCCGCCACCACTGGCCAAGAGTATACCGGAAGCCTTGTCCTTCCATTGATTCGCCTGGGCCCGCCAGCAATACACTCCATCCTCGAAGTCACCTACGATGGAGAAGGCTGCAGCGGTCATGCGAACCGGCAACCAGTCGAGCGCAGCGAATGCCTTACGGGCGAACTGACCGAAATCGCCGAAATCCGGATCCCCATCGCGACGTCCCCATTTCTCCTCGAAGAAGCGGGCCAGCCGATACAGGACGGCCCCGCTCGGTCCGGGCATGAGGATGAACCAGAAGGCTACACCGAACACATTACGGTGCGAGGCGACCAGCGCCTCCTCGATGGCGAGGCGCGCCACCTCGCTGGAGCTTGAACCTTCGTGGCGGCGGCCGCGCCATTCACCGACAAGCTGGCGGGCACGGGGCAGCTCCCCCATGCGCAGGGCGAGCTGGATGTCGGTGAAAAAATGGCTCACCTGCCGGAAGCCCATGGTGAGGTACAGCACCAAGACATTAAAGAGGATCCCGAGCAGGGGATGGATATGCCACAGCAGGAAGAAGACCAGCGCCGACCCGAAGCACGCAGCGATCACGGCCACCCACCAGGCCACAGCGCCATGACGGGACTCTCCGTCGTTGAAGCGATCCTCGAGAAAACGGGAAAATGCCTTCAGGGGCACGTCGACGAAGCGCGCGGGGAGCGGGCGGAGTTGCTCTATGAGCAGTGCGACGATCAGCGAAAACAGGGTCATGCGGCGGGGGGCCTTGGCTGGCCCTCATGGATCAATCCTATTGGGGATGGAGCAAGATACCATCAAACGGACCCAACACAAACGGCGTTCGGTTCACCGGTTCAGGAAACGCTGGAGGCTCACGATCATTCCGGCGGTTGCCCCCCAGATGAAGTAACCACCGTAGGGCATGGCGTAATACTCCCGCAGGCTGCCCCGCACCTCCATGGAGTGACGCTGATGATTGTCGGGATCCAGGAGGAATGACAGCGGCACCTCGAAGGCCTCGGCCACCTCGAAATCGTCCAGAGCCAGCTCGAACGGCGGCGCCACGAGACCAACCACGGGCACCACCTCGAAGCCCGTACCGGTCCGGTAAGGCGGCAGCGCCCCAAGCAATTCCACGTGGCGACGGGCCAGGCCGATCTCTTCCTCGGTCTCCCTGAGTGCCGTATCCATCGGCGACACATCCCCCTCCTCGACCCGCCCTCCAGGAAAACTCACCTGCCCGGGATGATGATGGAGGTGGTCGGTACGCTGCGTGAGCAGCATCGTCAAACCACCCTCCCGCATCACGATAGGCACCAGCACCGCAGCAGGCCGGAGAGGGCCAGGCGGCACACCATCCTCAAGCGGCGCATCGAAACTGGCCGGCAGGCTGAAGCGATGCCGCAACCATTCGGGAGTAAGCAAGGGGGGCTGATTCAAGAAAGAAGTCATCGATCAGAGTCTAGTAGCGCTGGCGCAGGTAGAGCGCCCCGCCCTCCCGCCGCATGTCCATACGATTCAGAAAACTCATCCCCAGCAGGGCCTGGGGCATATCCACCTCGAGCACAACCCCTGGCACGTTACGCAAGGTAATACCGTTGATGCGCACCGAATCCAGAGAAACCAGCCAGCCGCGCGCCTGACCGTTGGCGGTTTCCATGACGCGCGGCTCGCCCCGGGTATAAGCCACCCCGGCCTTCAGCGCGTCACTGCGCCCCAGGGCCACGGAAGTGGCACCAGTATCCACCAGAAAACGGATGGCCACGCCATTGACGGCCCCCTGTGCATGAAAATGCCCGCGGCTGTCGCCCTGCAACACGATCGACTCCGAGGCCACTCCGGTTGCACCGACACTGACGGCATGCTCTCCCACCACCAGGCGGCGACGCTTGCCGTCCACCTCAACGGTGGCTCCGGCATCATCGACAGCCACGATGCGGACGCCTTCCGGGGTACTGGCCCCTACTGCCAGGGCCCTGGGAGCACCATTGTTGATGATCACCAACGCCTTGCCCGGAAAGACTCCGGCCAAGGCCACCTCGGTAGCCTGAGCACCAAAGCTCACGCAGGCGAGGAGCAGACCGCTAAACTTGTGCACACGCACAATCTGGAGGAATCGCATGAAACCGGTAGCAATCATTCGACATAGCCTGACTGAAGGTCCGGGGCATTTTGCCACATTCCTGGACAGCCGCAGCCTCCCCTGGACCCTGATCCGCATCGACGCGGGCGATCCGGTCCCCACCTCCTGCGACGACTACTCGGGACTCTGCCTGATGGGCGGCCCCATGAGCGTGAACGATGATCTGCCCTGGATCCCTCCCCTGCTCGACCTCATCCGGAAGATGATGGCCGCCGACAAGCCGGTGATCGGGCATTGCCTCGGTGGCCAACTGATGAGCAAGGCCCTGGGTGGGCAGGTCAGCCGCAATCCAGTCAAGGAGATCGGCTGGGCTGCGGTATCGGTTGTGGACTCCCCCCTGGCCCGGGAATGGTTCGGTGACATCACGGGCTTCGAGAGCTTTCACTGGCATGGCGAGACCTTCTCGATTCCCGCGGGTGCGACGCGGATCCTGGAAAGCGCAGCCTGTCCAAACCAGGCTTACGCGCTCGGCAAGCACCTGGGCATGCAGTGCCACGTGGAAATGAGCGCCAGGATGATCGACGACTGGTGCGCCAGTGGCGCCGAAGAGATTGCGGCAGCCGGCGGAGTTCCGACCGTCCAGACCCCCGAAGCGATGAAGATCGACCGGGAGGCCCGCCTGAAGGCGCTCAACCAGTCGGCCGAGACGCTCTACACGCACTGGGTCAAGGGTCTCTGAAACGCTCAAAATGAAGAAAGCCAGCACGAAGCTGGCTTTCTGGCACTAGCGGTACCGGTCGGGAGGACCGGTCAGGCGTAGGTGTCCACCGAACGTCCGACAGTTGCAGTCGGATCAGGCGCCGGAGTGACCGGCGGAAGGGATGCAATCATCTGCTGAGCCACAGCCTGTTGCTGATCAAGGCTCTTTCGCAGCATCGTGATCGAAAGCCCGTCCTGGGTCTGGACCTGGCTGGTGGACGCCACGGACGAAATACTCATTCCATCAATCCCGGAAGTTGCCGTACTGCAAAGGATAGTCGGTGATTTCCTTGCGCACCAGGGCGATACACTCTTGCAGGAGATCCCGCTTGGCGCCGGTGACGCGCACGGCCTCACCCTGGATGCTGGCCTGCACCTTGAGCTTGCTATCCTTGATGAGCTTGACGATCTTCTTGGACTGCTCCTGCTCGATGCCCACGCGCACGGTGAGCTCCTGCTTGACCTTGTTGCCGCTGACCTTCTGCACGTCGCCGTGCTTGAGGCAGCGCACATCGATCTTCTTGCCCGTCATCTCCGGCAGGAGGATGGCCTGCATCTGGTCGAGCTGGAACTCGGTGTCGCCGTGAAGGGTGAGCAACTTCTCGCTCTGTTCCACGCGTGCATCCGAGCCCTTGAAGTCGTAGCGCCCGGTAATCTTGCGGTTGGCCCCCTCGACTGCGTTGCGCAGGGCGACCATATCGACTTCGGACGTGATGTCGAACGATGGCATGGCCCGCTCCCGCTCAGCCGAAGTAACAGACGTAGTGGTAGGGCTCGCCCGTCACTTCGATGTCGAAACTGGAGTCGCCCGGCACATTGAAGCTCTCGCCGGCCGCGGAAGTCTTCCACTCGGCCTCGCCCTTCAGGCGATAGCGGCAGGCACCGGCAACGGTCTCCATCACTTCGGGAGCGCCAGTGTTGAAGGTGAGGCTGGCAGGCAGGATCACGCCGACGGTCTTCTTGCTGCCATCAGCAAACAGCACGGTGTGGCTGACACACTTGCCGTCGAAATACACGTTGGCCTGCTTGACGACGGAAACGCCGTCGAATTGGGCGGACTGGGTCATTGCGTTCAATTCCGGTGAAAGATTATTCGATGCCAAGGAGCCTCTGGATGACCGCCTTGGCCATGAAGCCGACAAAGCCGACCCCGAGCCCCACGAACATCCAGATCGCACCATATTTCCCCGCCTTGGACTCCCAGGCAAGGTGGCCGATGATGAAAATCATGTATGCGATCAAGCCACCGACACAGACCTTGAGGGAGATGTCCTCAAACTCGGCGACGGTCAGCCCGAACAGCAAAGGGGCGCTGGGGTCCATACCGGCTCGTCAGTCGCGCTTGCTCTTGGCGTTGGCGGCAATGCGCATGCGCAGCGCATTCAGGCGGATGAAACCGTGGGCATCCTTCTGGTTGTAGGCGCCCTGGTCGTCCTCGAAGGTGGCGATCGTCGGGTCGAACAGCGAGTCGGTGCTGGAGTCACGGGAGACGACGATCACATTGCCCTTGTAGAGCTTGATGCGCACCCAGCCGTTGACAGTCTGCTGGGTCTGATCGATCAGGGCCTGCAGCGCCAGACGCTCGGGCGACCACCAGTAGCCCGTGTAGATCATGCTCGCGTAACGCGGCATGAGGTCATCCTTGAGGTGGGCCACTTCCCGGTCGAGGGTGATGGACTCGATGGCGCGGTGGGCACGCAGCAGGATGGTGCCGCCCGGGGTTTCGTAACAGCCGCGGGACTTCATCCCCACGTAGCGGTTCTCCACCAGGTCGAGGCGGCCGATGCCATGCTTGCCACCCAGCTCGTTGAGCTTGGCCAACAGTTCATGGGCCTTCATGCGGGTACCGTTGATGGAGACCAGGTCACCCTTCTCGAACTCCAGGTCCACATACTCTGCGGCATCGGGAGCCGCTTCCGGGGACACGGTCCAGCGCCACATGGATTCCTCGGCCTCAGCCGCCGGATTCTCGAGGTGGCGGCCCTCGAAGGAGATGTGCAGCAGGTTGGCGTCCATGGAATACGGGGAGCCGCCCTGCTTGTGCTTCATCTCGATGGGGATGCCGTTCTTCTCGGCATAGGCCAGCAGCTTCTCGCGGGACAGCAGGTCCCATTCGCGCCACGGGGCGATGACCTTCACGTTCGGCATCAGGGCGTAGTAGCCCAGTTCGAAGCGGACCTGGTCGTTGCCCTTGCCGGTGGCGCCGTGGGACACCGCGTCGGCGCCGGTCTGGCGGGCGATGTCGATCTGGCGCTTGGCGATCAGCGGACGGGCGATGGAGGTACCCAGCAGGTACTCGCCTTCGTAGATGGTGTTGGCGCGGAACATCGGGAAGACGAAGTCACGCACAAACTCTTCGCGCAGATCGTCGATGAAGATGTTCTCGGGCTTGATGCCGAACTGCAGGGCCTTGGCCCGTGCCGGCTCGAGCTCTTCACCCTGGCCCAGGTCGGCGGTGAAGGTCACCACCTCGCACTGGTAGGTGTCCTGGAGCCACTTGAGGATTACGGAAGTATCCAGCCCGCCCGAGTAGGCAAGCACAACCTTGTTTACGTCGCTCATGTCCTGCTTTCCGAATAGGAGTAGTTGAGTCTTTGTTCGATGGATGCGGTCAGGCGCAATCGCCTTCGATCCTGCCGACGAGAAGGAATTCCATCAGGGCCTTCTGCGCATGGAGCCGGTTCTCCGCCTCGTCCCAGACGACCGACTGAGGTCCGTCGATCACCTCGGCAGACACTTCCTCGCCCCGGTGAGCAGGCAGGCAGTGCATGAAAACCGCGCCAGGATTGGCCACCTTCATCATGTCCTCATCCACCTGCCAGTCGGCGAAGTCGCGCATACGCTCTTCGTTCTCGGCCTCGAAGCCCATGCTGGTCCAGACGTCCGTCGTCACCAGGTCGGCGCCCTTGCAGGCTTCCATGGGATCGTCGAAATGCGCGAAATGCCCGGTACCGATCAGCCCTGCCCGCTCGGGCTCGACCTCGTAGCCCGGCGGGGTCGAGACACGGACCTGGAAGTCCAGCACCTCGGCCGCCTGCAGCCAGGTATTGCAGACGTTGTTGGAATCACCCACCCAGGCCACCGTCTTGCCCTGGATGGGGCCGCGGTGCTCGATGAAGGTGAAGATGTCCGCCAGGATCTGGCACGGATGGTATTCGTTGGTCAGGCCATTGATCACCGGAACCCGCGAATATTCGGCAAAGCGCTCGATGATGGACTGCTCGAAGGTGCGGATCATCACGATGTCGCTCATGCGCGAGATCACCTGGGCCGCATCTTCAACAGGCTCACCACGGCCCAGCTGCGAGTCGCGGGTGTTCAGATAGATGGCCGATCCACCAAGCTGCTGCATGCCGGCCTCGAAGGAAAGGCGCGTGCGGGTGCTCGCCTTTTCGAAGATCATCACCAGAGTCCGGTCGAACAGCGGGTGATGAGGTTCGTAGCGCTTGAAGCGCTCCTTGATCCAGCGTGTCCGGGCAAAGAGGTAGTCGTACTCTGCGCGGGAAAAATCGTTGAACTGTAAGTAATGTCTCGGTGCGTTCATGGCACTCGTTCTTGGTTGTGGTGCAGCAGGAAACCTGTTGAGGAGCCGGACACTCCGCCCCCCCGCCCTGCCTACTGCACACTGAGCCCGCCCCGGCCGCTGCCGGTTCGGCAGAAAGGCGAAACGGCGACTCTCGCCGCCGTTTGTCTGCCAATATCAGGCCAGTGATGCTAATTCAAAAGTGCCCGTTTGTACAGACCGGAGCCACCCACCCTCCAGGCCGGGACGCACTTGCCGGGTAGATCAAAGCGAAGCACTACGTCACAAAATGCCCCATACATTCGTGCCAATATCATGATCATTTGCTAACCTTCGGTGGCGCGGAAAACCAGGGATGCCGCGCACCCTGCCGGGCATCCCCATCCGCAGCAGCCCGACTCCGCCCCTGAGCGATACCGTTTCTGAAACAGCCATTCCGGCCCCCACCTCCCAAGGCGCAGCGTACCCATGATCCGCGGTTTCATCGATTTCGACATCCTCGAACAGCCCTCCGCCCTCGCCGCCTGCGCGCCGGGCGAGCCCCTTGCCTTCAGGGGCCTCCACCTGGAGCACGACCACAGCGCCCGGACGGTGGTCAATGAGCGGGCCCTGCTCGTGCTGCTCGGCACGCCCCGCATCCGCGATGCCGCCCTCGCCGCCCGTGTTGCCGACCTCGGCTGGAAGGACGTCCTTCCCACTCTCTGCGGCAACCCGGAGGCGCTGCTGGGCAAGCTGGGCGGACGGTTCGCCCTTCTCTGGATCGACCTCGGCCAACGCAGCATCGGCCTCGCCTCGGATCGCTTCAATACCTTCAACTTCTGCTACGCCCGCGAAGGCGGCAGGCTCAGCTTCTCCGACCGGGCCGACGAAGTGCCGGCGCTGCGCCGGGAGATCAACCGGCAGGCCGTCTTTGACTATTTCTATTTCCATACCATTCCAGCGCCCGGCACCATCTTCGAAGGCATCCGCCGCCTCGAGCCCGGCAGCTTCCTGCTCGGCAACGCACAAGGCTCCCAGCTGCACGCCTGGTGGGCTCCCCATTTCGAAGAGTCAGCCAAGGCCGACTTCGGCAAGTCGGCCCAAAGTTTCAAGGACCTGATCCGCAATGCGGTCGAAAGGGAACTCGACGGCTCCCCTGTCGGCGCTTTCCTGTCGGGAGGAACCGACAGCTCCACCGTGGTGGGCATGCTGGGACGGAGCGGCAATCCCGTTACAGCGTATTCGATCGGTTTCGAAGCCGAGGGCTACGACGAGATGGAGTACGCAAAGCTCGCCGCCAAGCACTTCGGTGTGCGGCACACGCCCTACTACATCACTTCCGACGACCTCGTCGCCAACATCCCCCACGTGGCCACCCACTACGACCAGCCCTTCGGCAATTCATCCGTACTGCCCGCTTACTTGTGCGCCAAGCTCGCCCACGACGACGGCCTGGTCAAGATGTTTGCCGGCGACGGCGGCGATGAACTGTTCGGAGGCAACACCCGCTACGCCAAGCAACGCGTATTCGGCTACTACGACCGGGTCCCCGGGCTGCTCAAGGGCGCCTTGCTGGAACCCGTCCTGACCGGCACCCCACTGGGCAAGCTACCCTTGATGCGCAAGGCTGCCAGCTACGTCGAACAGGCCAGCACCCCCCTGCCCGACCGCAACGCCTTGTACAACCTGATCCTCCGTCTGGGGATCGACAACGTGTTTGAAAAGGACTTCATCGGTACGGTCGATACCGGCGCCCCCCTCGACCTGCAGCGCCGGGTCTGGCAAGGCATCGACGCCCATAGCCTGATCAACCGCATGCTCGGCTTCGACTGGCGCTTCACCCTGGCAGACAATGATCTGCCCAAAGTGGTCGGCAGCACGCAGCTTGCCGGCATGAACGTGATCTTTCCGCTGCTCGACGACGAACTACTCGACTTCTCCCTCAAGCTTCCGCCTGAGTACAAACTAAAGGGGCTCAAGCTGCGCTGGTTCTTCAAGGAAGCCCTCAAGGACTTCCTGCCTCCGGAGATCATCGTCAAGAAAAAGCAGGGCTTCGGCCTGCCCTTTGGTCACTGGCTGCTCAAGCACGCCGGATTGCAGAAACTCGCCCACGAATCCCTGAACCTGCTGGTCGATCAGAAAATACTGCGCAAGCCCTTCGTGGACGCCCTGTTCGCCAAGCATCTGCCAGCGTTCCCCGGGTATTATGGGGAGATGGTCTGGATTTCGATGATGCTGGGCCAATGGCTGGCCGGACAATCCCTGCCCGAAGCACGCAGCCTTACCTCGAGGAACACCTGATGCGCCGCAAGATACTCGGAACCGGGCTGCTGATGCTGGCCCTGCTGGCGACGGCAGCCCATGCTTCGGAATACGACTGCGGCAGCCTCGAGAACAGCCTGGGCCCCTTCGACTACAACGATCCTGCAATGCGCGTCCCCACAGGTGAAAACCCGATGGGCCAGGTCAGACGCGTGGAGAACGTGCACTTCCAGCCAGACATGCAGTTCCTGAATACCCGCAAGTTCTCACCGGAGCGGCTCCGCGCAGAGTTTGCCTACACACTCGGAGCCTTCCCGAACCACCGCATCGCCCTGAACGCTGTGTCCAGGCTCGAGATGCTCTACAGCAAGCAGCTCCCCCCCATCGGCAAGCGCTTCACCGCCGACTGCTTTTTCGATCGTGCGATTCGCTTCCGCCCCGAGGACAAGGGGGTACGCTTTGTCTATGGCGTACACCTGCACCAGAGGGGACGTTTCCAGGATGCCCTCAAGGAATACAAGCTGGCCGAAACCCTGGGCGAAGACAGCGCCAATTTCTACTACAACTTCGGCCTGCTCCATGCCGACATGAAAAACTGGCAGGAAGCCAGGCGTTGCGCCGAGATCGCCTATGGCCAGGGTGCCCAGCTCCCGGGTCTCGCCCAGCGCATCCAGAAGGCCGGGCACGGCACGGTCACCGGGGGACAGGCCAGAGCAGCTGCCGTCAGTGAAGAGGCAACTCCCTCCCCTGCCCCCGAAGCCCGCTAGGGCGCGCAGCGCCCCCTGACATGCACGGCAGTCCGACACGACCGACACGAAAACCCTGCGTGGCAGATTCCTGCCGCCCCCCGCCCCCCTCATACCAAACCAGGCGGAACCTTTTCCCGGATGACCAGCAGCCCCGAACGCGCCCCGCGGGCACGGCACTTGGGACGTATGAGCAAGCCGGGTAGATCTTCATGCTCAACATCAAAAAGAAACTCGCCGTCTCGTATCTTCAGCGCAATGCCACGCTGGTCCTGCAGCTTGTCTCATCACTCATTCTTGCCCGTCTGCTGAGCCCAGCCGAAATCGGCATCTTCGCCATCGGCAGCGTCGCAGTGTCCTTCCTGCACGTACTGCGTGATCTGGGTATCTCCGGCTACATCGTCCAGGAAAAGGAACTCAGCACCGAGCGGATCCGGACGGCCCAGGGATTCATGTGGATCACCAGCAGCACCCTGGCCCTTGTAGTGTTCCTTGCCGCGGTCCCTTTCGGCCACTTCTACAACGAAGAAGGCGTGACCGACGTTCTGCGCGTACTTGCGGTCAACACCCTGCTGCTGCCTGTCGGGGCGATCACCATCGGGCTGATGTCCCGCAGGATGGAGTTTGAGCGCCTCTTTGTCCTGAACGTGAGTTCGGCGGTCGTGCAGGCCGGCGCTTCAATCCTGCTGGCGGCCCTCGGCTACGGCTTCATGAGCCTCGCCTGGGGCAGCCTGGCGGGCGGGTTGACCACCGCGCTGATTGCCGCAGCCTTCCGCGACCGGGATCAACCCTGGATTCCGTCGTTTTCCGAACGCAAGCGGGTCTTTGCCGGCTGCTCCCGGCTCAGCGGATCGTCCATCCTTTACGAACTGGGCTTGAGCGGGCCGGAGCTCATCTGCGGCCGCAGCCTCGGCTTCGAAGCCGTGGCTTTCTATGGCAAGGCACAGGGAGCAGCCATGCTGCTGCTGCGGGCGCTGGTGGATAGCATCGTGCCGGTGGCCGTGTCCTACTACTCCCATTGCAGCCGCAGTGACATTTCTCTGAAGGAACCCTACCTGCGAGCCCTGTCGTGCCTGTCAGTCGTGGCCCTTCCCGCCTTTGCCTGCCTGGCTGTACTGGCCGGCCCTGTCATCGACCTGCTCTACGGCGACCAATGGCTGGCGGCAACAGTCCCCCTGCAGATCGCCACCTCCGGTGCCGCAATGATCGCTCTCGCCAACGTGGCGGGCGCAGTTCTCGTCGGTTCGGGACGAGCGGGCGATAACTTCGCGCTGCATGCAGTCTTCCAGCCGGCCAAGATCGTCCTGGCCCTGCTGGCGGCGCAGGCCGGGCTGATCTGGATCGTCATCGCGGTTGCCGCTGCGGACATCGGCATTTCGATCGCCAGCATCCTCAGGGTCAACCGGATCTTCAATGTGTCCTGGAGCGAATGCTTCTCCGCTGTCAGCCCGAGCATCGGTCTCGCCGTGATAGAGGGCCTGATCAGCTGGGCGATCCTGTCAGTCGGCAGGGAGCAGGCCCTCGGATCTGCAACCATCCTCGTGGCCGCAGCGCTCATCATCATCACCAGTTGGGCGCTTGCCCTCTTCGCCATCAAGCATGCGCTGGTAGCCGACTTCATCAAGAGACGGGCTTGAAGCCCGCGCAGGCGATGGCTCCGCTTCACGCGCTCAGAGGCAAGCCTCCAGGTCGCGTAGCACATCGGCGGCGATCCGATCCCAGTCGTGTTCGGCCGCAAAGCGCCGTGCCGACTCCGACACGGCTCGCGGATCTGCACTCAGGACCTGCGCCATCCGCTCCGGCAACTGCTCCTCCCGATGAGCCTTGTCATAGAGGAACACGAACTCCCTGTCTCCCAGGGTCGAGAACACGCCCTGCCTGGGCGCGATGATCGGCTTGCCGAAGGTCGCTGCCAGGTAGAGCATCCCTGATGTATAGATCTCGTCATAGGGCGCCAGGATGCAATCCACCGCAGACATCCAGGTGCATACCACCTCATCAGGCACGTCGTCCCCTCCCAAGCACAGCCGGACGCCCGGGAGATCAGCTGCCAGGCGCTGCAGGCGCTCCGCATAGTCTGCGTTGAGGCATTGCCCCATCACCACCAGCCGGGTATTGCCGGCGGAAGCCACCCTTGAAAAGGCGGTGATGGCTGCATGCGCGCCCTTGTAGGGCGAGATGCCACCGAACAGGAAGAACACGAAATCGTCCTGTGCCAGGCCAAGCTCCTGCCGTGCCTGAGCCTTCGATGGAATGTCCGGGTAGACCGGGTCGTAATTGCCATGGGGCAAGAGGATGACGCCTCGCCTGCGGTGAAACAGGCGCGCAACGTCAGCGCCAGCGCCGGGAAAGGTGACGCAGACCACATTGACGCTGTGAATGCACAGGAAACGGGCCAGCCAGGCCTTCCAGTCCCGCTTGCGGTTATGGGGATACTGGTTGTGCATGGTCCAAATCACCTTGTATCCCAGCGATCGGGCCATCAGGATCTTGAGCACGAAGGCTGCCAGGCGGACCAGCGAGACACCGTTACGGCCATCCCCGTAGTAGGTATCCAGCCAGTGAAAGTGCAGCACATCGACCTTCCCCCGATGCTCGCGCAACCACTCCTGGCCAAAATAACCGGACCGGACATAACTCACCCCCTGGCGCCCCAACGCGCCATAGAGCAAGGAAAGATAGGGATTGCCCAGGAAAGGGTTCGGAAACGAACTCATGCTGATGGACTTCGACTTAACCCGCACCCCCGAATCCTGCATAACCACTCCTGTCACAGTCACATTCCGCCGGAGCTTTTGCCCACGACGCTTTTCAATCAAGCCGGCCGTACGGCCAGACTCCGGCTAGCTCAGACTGGCACCGAGCATGGCCCCCAGGCGGTAGGGGAAAAAGCGGGCAATGGGATCGAGATAGCCACATCGATCAAAATCTACCCCCGGCGGTCCGAAACGTCCGCCGAGATAATGAAGCACCCCCGCCACACAAGCCCGGGCCTGTCTGATGCGGCCCGAATCATGGAGATTGCGTGCCTCCACCAGGATCTGCGCGGCGATCTTCCTCCTCAGCCTTGAGCGATGCTCGGCCGGCGTGTTTTCGGCCCAGAAGAGCAAGGCGTTCCTGCTGCAGAAGTAGAAATAATGAGGGGGGCGATCGTATGAATTGGGGAAGGAGTGATGCATCACGCTGACAGAAAAGGCCATCCGGCAGCGGTAGCCGTGGCGCACCGCCCTGGCGGACAATTCATCGTCCTCGTAGTAGGCGAAATAGCGCTCGTCGAAACCGCCCATTTCCTTCAGCATCGAACAGCGGGCCAGCAGGGCGGTTCCGGTCAACCACATGTCGTCGTGGCCCGCCGCTTCCCGCGCGCGGACCTCCTCAACATTCATCGGCCTCACACTGCGGAGCTCCTGCCAGTCATGCCATGCCCCGCAGAACTGATACCTGGCCCCCCCTCCATCCAGCGGGGGTAGCTCGATCAACGGCGACACCAGTCCCACCTTCGGGTCACTCTCGGCCACCGCGACCAGGCCTGCGAGATCGTCCTTGCCCACCGTACAGTCGTTGTTGAGGATCCAGACGTAGTCGAACCCTCGCTCCAGCGCCATGCGGATGGCCGTATTGTGCCCCCCGGCAAAGCCCAGGTTGGCCTTGTTCGACGCGAACTCGAACTCCGGAAACTCGCCGCGGAGGACCGAGACCTCATCCTCGCGGGAGGCGTTGTCCGTGACCACGATGCAAGCCCCGGCATAGTCGAGCCCGCGGAGCGAGGCGAGACAGGCCCGGGTTGTATCAAGTCCGTTCCAGTTGAGGATGCTGATCAGCACCCTGGGCAGAGGAGGAGAAGTCGGCATGGCACACACATAACAAAGTTGATTCCCGGAATCCGGCCCGGCTTCACGCCCGGCGACCGGCCTGCGGCAGACATTCCCCAGACAGCGACAGGCCCCACAGCCCCCTCAAAGAGCAGGCTCCTTGCGGATCACATAGCCAGGACCGCCCCGGTTTGCGCTGTCCATCATCAGCGCATCGGCATAGAACTTGGTGGCCCAGTTGGGATACTGCCAGGGGTGGTAGCCACCGTTCAGCGGATGTGAACCCTTGATGCCGCCCACCGTCGCCCGCTCCTCACCGGACAGCAGTTGGGTACGCTTGACGAAGCCGAGGATCTGCGTGGTCGCATCACGGTAGCGGGCTTCGCCGGTGATCTGGAAGAGTCGCCCCCAGTTGATGCCGAGCTGGCAATCGCCGGTCAGGCACGACCATTTGACGGTCGGACGCCATTGCTCGTCGAAACGGCCGGGCAGCCGGCCGTCCGCCGGCAGGGCCGCCACCATGGCATCACCGATCCGGCGGGCCGCGGCGATGAAATCCTCACGTCCGGCATAGACGCCGATCTCCAGCAGGCCGCGCATGGCGTAGGCAATGGTGTGGGTGAAGGGCTGCTTGTTGTCCTGCAGGCAGTTGGTATCGAGCCAGCCGTTGGCCCGCGCCTGGGTCAGGGCCCATTCGCAGTTGCGCACGGCTGCGTCCAGGAAGCGCGTCTCCCCGGTGATCTGGTGAGTGCGCGCCAGGCTCCAGGCGGAACGGGTGTTGTAGGTGTTGATCTGCTTGCCGGTCATCGGCGAGCCGAACTTACGCCAGCAGCCGTCCTCGTCCATGATGTCGCACAACCAGGCCGACGCGCGAACGGCTGCAGTCCGGTAGCGCTCGTCACCTTCCTCTTCGAAGGCCCTGACCCAGCCGAAGATGACCTGCCCGGTATTGAATACGGTGGGCTGGTCGGAATCGCCCAGCGCGCCGGCCAGCACGCCGCCATCGGGCAGCTGGATGTCGATCTCCCAGTCGGCCATGCGGCGGGCCCGCACCCGGCTGTCCTCGTCTCCGGCGATCGCCGCGTAGCGGTACAGGGTGGGAATGATGTAGCCGGTCGTCTCCGGGTAGGACGGCGCCCAGCGGCGGGAACGGACCAGCCAGGTCTGGGCGACACCGCCATTGCCGGTGACGTCCTGGGCATGCTTCAACCAGGCGATCGCGGCATCCAGGTGGATCCGGTTGTCGGTGGGCTCGGTCAGGCCGATGCCGAGGGTGTCCTTCAGGACGAGACGCTTCTGGCGCAGGGTTTCGCTGATACTCATCGCGTTTTTTTCCAGGTCTTTCGGGATTCGTTACGATCAGGGCGCATCGAAGAAATGCGTGCCGGCAGCCACGAAGCGGGCCGACTCGCGGCTGTGGTCGGAGGCCCTGATCCAGCTCAGGCGGGTATTGCCGATACGGGCTCCATGCAGCACGCCAGCCTGCTCCAGGTGCGCCACCAGGCGCGACTCGCGGCGCAGGCGGTTGGCTTCGGCGGACAGCACCCGCACCGGGCAGTCGAGGACGGCACCGCTGCGATCGATCACCTGGCCGCTCATCGTCCCGGGCTCGTACAGGGCGCAGGGCAAGGTGGCCTCCAGTTGGTCCTCGACGAAATGGGTGTAGGTGAAGGTCGAAAAGGGTGCATCGAAACCGAGGATGAGGGCGTCGCGCTCGAGCATGCGCATGAAGGGCGAGGCCGCGCCAAAGGGTCGCTCGGCACGTTCGTGGCCCTCGACGAAAGCATCGGCGTCACGCCCCCAGGCGAGCAGCGGGTGAGTGGGGCTGAGGCTGCGGCGCACGTTCTCGCTGCGCCGGAAGACCTCGGACACCAGGCCCATCATCGACGGGCTGCGGGCCACGTTCATCGGCTTGCCCTTGGCCAGCCACTGGGCGGAGCTCATGTTGTGGTAAGGCATCGACGGCATCACCAGGAGGCCGGTTTCACCCACAGCCTCCTTGAAGACCCGCACCAGGTCCGCCGGCTTGCCCTGGAAACCGTTGTAGGGCAGCCACGACGAATGCACGACCAGCGTGGAGCCGGGCTGTACGCCGCAGGCGCGCAGCTGCGGCAGCAGCTTGTCTGCTCCGTAGGCCCACACGCTACGGGCGGCGGTCTCCTTGACCCATTGTTTGAGGGCGGCCAGGCGGCTCATGGACGCTCCTTTCGCGCGGCTTCCACCACTTCGTCGAGCAGGCGCGCGAAACGGGCGGTGATCGCCTTGCGATCGAACTGGGCCAGGTAGGCGTCGTCCGAATCCACCGTCTCTGGCACCGGGCGGGCCAGCCACTCCCGCAGCATGGCCTCGCAGGCCTCCACCGATTCGGCCGGCACAGCCTTGCCGAGGCGGGCCCGCTCAATGATCTGCTGGGTGGCACCCGGGTCGCACAGGGCGAAGATCGGACGGCGGACCGACACATACTCGAAGAGCTTGCCCGGGATCACGCCATCGGAGGTCTCCCCGGTATCGACGATCAGCAGCAGGTAGTCGCAATTGACCTGGGCGTTCATCGCCTCCGCGTAGCTGACATCACCCGCGAAATCATAGAGATGGGCGATCCCGTAATCGGCCAGGATGCGGTCGTAGCGTTCGCGGATGGACGGCTCGACACCACCGAGGATGCGTACCCGGGCCCGTGCCGCCAGGGCCGGATCACTGCGGTGGATGCATCCGAGGGCTTCCGCAAAGGCATGGCCGCGCCGGTTCTTGAACAGCCGGCCGGTGTAGACAAACTCCACCGTTTCCCCCGTGAAGGGCCGGGTACGCTGGCGGTCGCCGTAGAGTTCAGTATCGTAGCCGTTGGTCAGCGTCTCCCAGCGCGCCTTGAGATCCGGGTGCAGACGCTGCATGTAGGTTGTCTTGGGCTCGGAGACGGTAATGACCACATCGGCCTCACTCAGGAGGCGCTTCTCCATTCGAAACTCGAGCTTTTTGCGCCAGCCGGGCACCCATTCCCGCAGCACATCACCAAACCACAGGTCACGGTAGTCCACGAGCCATGGGATCCCCGTCTCCTTGCGCAGCGCATGGCCGGCAAACATGCTGGCAAAGGGAGGCAGCGTCGTGTAGATCGCGTCGATCCGGCCCGCCTTGCAGAGGGGCCGGGCAGCCTCGACGACAGCCGTTGCCCACGGGCGGTAATCATCCGGCACATGCACGAAATTACGCAGGAGCCAGCGCGTGAGGGCGTGGGCACGATCCATCAATCCGCCCTGCGCCTGCGTGGACACGGGCGCAGGCGCCCTCCCCCCGCCCGGCACGCCGGCGCCTGCCGGCGCGCTCACCGGCATCGGACTCCGTCCCATCAAGCGCTTCACCGCATTGGCGATCTCGGCTTCGATGTCCCGCAGGGGCAGCCGAATGACCTCAACGCCGTCGGTGATCTCGGCCGACAGGGAAGGGTCGTAGTTGGGCTCGGTGCCGTTGGGCTGCAAAGTGATGACGATGGAGCGCCAGCCATACTGGCGGAGCTGCTCCACGAACTTGACCGTGCGAATCCGACCGATGGTCTTGAGTGGCGGAAACTCGCCCGCGATCACCAGCAAGGTGCGCGGCTCAGACATGCTTCTCTCCCTTGTTCTGCAGGCTGCGGCAGAGATCCTGGAAGATCCCGACCCGATTGGTCCAGCTGTTGGTCTGGGCGTGACGCAAGGCCCCCGCTTCCAGCTCGCGGCGCAGCGCGTCATCGCCCAGGATGCGGTTGATGGCCTGCCCGATCTCCTCGCTGCGCTCCCCGTCCACCAGCAGGCCGCTGACACCGTCCCGGACGGCCTCGACGGCCCCCCCCGCGCGGCCACCGACCACCGCACGACCGCAGGCATTGGCCTCAAGGAAGACCAGGCCGAAGCCCTCGGTGTCGCCGTCGGGCATCGTGCGGTTGGGCATCACGAACAGGCTGGCGCTGCGATAGGCGGCCAGCAGGGTGGCATCATCCACCGACCCCGTGAAACAAATGCTGTCGGCCACCCCGGAAGCCTGGGCCATGGCCTGCAGCGCGGCCCGCTGCGGCCCGTCGCCGACGATGACCAGGTGGGCATCCGGATGGGCCGCACGGACCTGCGGCCAGGCCTCGATGGTCTTGTCGAAGCCCTTGCGCGGCACCAGCCGGCCAACCGCCACCACAAGGCGCCGGCCATGCAGGCCGAAACGCTCCCGCAGGGCCGTATTGTCCGGGCCCGGCGAGAAGCGCCGCGTGTCCACACCGTTCTCGATGAGGCAGATCTTCCCGGGTGCCACACCCATCTGCTCCGCCAGGGCCTTCTCGGTGAAACGGCTCACCGCCACCACGGCATCGGCAGATTGCAGGTGGGCTGCGCGCCGACGTCCGAAGGAACCGGCATCCATGCGCTGGGTCACTTCCTCGCCATGCACGTAGAGGACCATCCGCGTCCCCGCCACCGCCCGGAAGAACTCCGCCAGCCAGGCCATCGAAGCGAGCTCGCCGATGCAGATCACCCGGACGTCATGCTTCCGGATCAAGCTCCAGACTGTACTGATGACCTTCAGGCGCAGCGGAATGTCGATGGTCAGATAGCGCCACGCCGATACCAGCTTGTTGGCCGGCGGCGGCATCTCGGCCGGGCGCAGCAGATCCAGGCGGTGCACCGGGAAGCCGCAGCCGGCATCATGCTCACGCCAACCCGGGATCTCCTCGCCGGTTTCATAGTGGCGGCGGCTCGCCAGCGCCAGCATGGCCCCGGGAGGCGCATAGCGGCACAGGTTGGCATACACCGTGGCCGAACCGCCCTGGATCGGCGTGAAGATGCTGGCAACCATCAGGCAGGCGCCCCCCGTATCCATCGGTCCGGCCCCCTTCATTGCCCGCCCTGCCCGTCTTGGGCAGCGCGATCGAGGTCGCCCAGGAGGCGCTCCAGGTGCGTCGCGGCAAAGTCCTGCACCCGTCGGCTGGCCTGCTCCACGCTCTCTGCGCTGTAAGCCGTGAGCGCCACGAAGGCCGCATCGTCCCCCTGTCCGCGCAACCGCGACCACACCTGCAGCAGCTTGCTGCCGAGATCGCTGGTGGTCGTGCTGCCTCCAACCCAATACAGATGATGCAACGCCGCATGCTTCCCGTTGCGGCTGTACCCCTCGAGGCGGGTTGGCGGAAGCGTCGGGCCAGCCCTCTCTGCATTCGCTGAGACAGACCAACTCCAGTCCCCGGTGGGTTCGATCTTGTTGAGGACACTGATCAACTCGGCCCCCTGAGCCTGATTGCGGTAGTAAGCGACGAACACATCGATGGGCTCGCCCTTGAACAGGTAGGTGGCCTGGTAGGTCATGCGTGCTCCGGGATAGACCGGCTGAACCTTGTCCGTCGGGCCCTCGGCACGCTCCAGGCCACTCAGCGAAGCCAGGGCAAGCGCTGGAGCAGCGGCGGATCCACGCACCTCGAGCCCTGCCGAAGCAAGCTGCCAACCATACGGCATCAGGGCCGCCACCAGCGCAGCGGAAGCGATCCGGCCCAAGGTCGCGCGCTCCCCGGGTGCCATTGGGGGAGAAACGGGAACCGGATCGCGCCAGCGGGTACCCACGGCGAAGCTCGCAAAGATGGCAACGCCAAAGATCAGCCAGCCCAGTGCCAGGTGGCTCAGGCCAAGCCCCCATTCATTGCCGGTCAGATGGGCCACCATCACGATCACGTAAGCCCTGATCCAGTTGGCAAACAAAGGCATGATCACCGCCCAGACCATGAACAGCACCCGCTTCAGGGGCCGGGTGTAGGTCAGGTAGGCAAAAACGGCACCGATGAAGATCGATGTCAGGAGATAGCGTATCCCGCCACAGGCCTCCACCACCGACCAGCGCCCGCTGGGAATGACGAAGTTCCGCCCTTCCTGATAGACCGGCACGCCGCTTTCGCGCAAGGCCACCACCGTTGCATCGGCGGTCCAGTTCATCAGGGTCGGCAGGATCTCGTGCCCGAAAGGCACGGCGAACAGCATGAAACTCAGCGGCCCCATGCACAGCCGGGCCGCCCTGTCGCCCGCCACCGCCCAGACGGCCCCGAACAGCATGAAGACCACCGAGAACTGGACAACGCCAGCCACCGACACCATGTCCCCCAGCAGCGCGGCAAAGCCCAGCAGATTCAGGAAAGCGAAGCCCTTCCATGAGGGGCGGCAGCTCACCTCCTGCAGTTGCGGGCGCTTCGTCCATAGCAGATAGGCCACCACCAGCAGAACCACATAGCCATGAGAATGGCTGGGGAGGGTCTCCCAAGCTTGGAGCACCAGCGCCACATGCCCGCGAAAGCTCAGCAGGATGGCACACCACACCAGTAAAACGGCCCCGAAAGTCAGGGCGGGCCTGTTGCCGGTCTCCCGGCCAGAGGATGGCGGAGTCTCCCGGAGCTCGTCCGGACTCTTGATGCGCGGTTCGACGACACTCATCCGATCACCCCACCACCTGCTGCCGGGCCGCGTCCGGCGGCCAGTTGCGCCCCTCCCTTTGCTGCCGGCGGGCTGGCCAGGCCGGCCCCGGCTTCAGACAGGTGGCGGCGGGCCCATAGCTCGGTGGTCACGAGAACGACCATCAGGTAATAGGGCATGTCCCAGTAGGCCAGGCTCAGGAAGGCTCCGCCAACGGCAAAGCCGATCAGGCTCACCTTGAACATGGCCCCCATCTGCACGACCCATTCGAGCCCCGGGTCCTTCTTGCCGAGGAGCATCAAGCGCCCCGCAGTCCGGTAGGTGAGCAACCAGAACAGGAGGTAGAGAAACAGGCCGATGTAGCCATGCTGGCCAAGGATCTGGAAGTAGATGCTGTGCGCCACGATGACGAAATTCGGATTCGGGGCGTACATCTGGTAGACGAAGGACGAATCAGTCACGAACCCGGCCCCGAAGAGCCGGCTGTTGGCGATGTTGAACGCCATCGTCCAGGCATTGATGCGCCCCATCGCCGACTCGTCTTCCTCGTAGGTCTTGATCGTGTTCATCCGGGAGGTCCATTCATCCGGCATGAACATGATTGCTGCCGGGGCCAGCAGCAGCAGCACCAGCCCGATCGTCAGCTTCGACTTGCTACGCCACCAGAATACCGTCGACATGGCGGAAATCGCCAGCAAGGCCCCCCGCGACTGGCTGCCGAGGGCCGCAAAGACGCTCAGGCAGATCAGCACGACAAGCCCCCGCTTGAACCACTTCTTGCTGAGAGGCTTGAAGACAGGCAGGCGCAATACCGTGTCTGCCTGGAGAATCAGGTAGTAGATCAGCGGGATGGTCACGATCAGCGCAACTGCGAGCTCGTTATTCCCTTCGATGGGGCTGGCCGTGGGACCCCAGACCCGCTGTCCACCGCCGGTGGTCAGGGTGAAGATGCCCCCCTTTGCACCGAAGTAGCCGATCGAAATCACCAGTACGCCGATCACACCAAGGATCTGTTCGCGGGTACGCACCACCGACGCGGTGACCACCACCATCAGCATCACCTTCAGCACCTCCACGTACACGCTGGCGCTCTCTGCGGGGTGGATGGCCAGCGCAGTGGTCAGGCCCATCCAGAAGACCATCAGGATCAGCACGGTGATCGGGCCACCGCTCGGCCAGCGTACCTCCTTGGAGTGGGCGAACATCGATGTCGCGGTGATGGCCACCGCCAGCAGCGCGAAAGGCATCGAATAGGCAAACCCCCAGCCAAGCCGATGGGGGTTCATGACACCGATCCAGACCCACAGCAACGCGCCGTAATAGGGATTCTTGAGCGCCTTGATCGCCCCGTAGGAAAACAGCAGCAGTACCAGTAAATCACGCAATTTTCACGCCCCAATTCCTGCAAAAGGCCACCTCTCGGCGCCTCTCAAGCCCTTGCCGCAAGGTCGGTCGCGATACGGCTGACAACATAGCGGAACTTGCCCGACGCTTCGGCCGGCAGCACCTCGACCTGCTTCACATCGATGACGACCGAATCGCCCAGGCGACGCTTCAGGCCGCTCTCGATACGCCCCGTATCGCCCGGCACGAAGGCCGGACCGGGCACCACGTATACCGTCGTCAAGCCCAGGCTCTCCTGGACGATCTTGAACGACGCGACGCCCGGAATATCCCGAAGAACATAAATCAAGGCAAGGCCATGCATCACGGTTCCATCGGCGGCGATCACAAAATCAGTGCTTCGCCCCTGGATCTCGCTGAGAACGGGCAAGCCACGCCCACAGGCGCAAGCCTGTGTGCCCAGGACACCGACATCCCCTGTACGGTAGCGGATGAAGGGATAGTCCCGGGTCGCCAGGTGGGTCACCACGATCTCGCCGGACTGCCCCGGCGGCAAGACCCGCCCTTCCCCGTCGATGATCTCCACCACGATGTCTTCGGCGGTGATGTGCATGGAACCGGACGGGCACTGGTGGGCGATGAAGCCCGCATCGCGCCCGCCGTAGCCGTTGGCCACCGGGCAGGCGAAGAGCCGGCTGATCGCCTCGCGCTGATGGTCGTAAAGGCGCTCCGAAGTGACGAAGACCACCTTCACACCCAGATCATCCAGGCGAATGCCCTTGCGTTCCGCGTAGCCCGCGATGTGGCTGATCGCCGAGGGGTAGCCGAAAAGCATGCGCGGCCGCATCTCGCGGATGGTGTCGATGAAGCCCTGGACCTTTTCGTCCGACATCTCGAAGGCCGGCAGCAGGCGGGTCCGCATCAGTGCGTCACGGATCAGGCGGACACGGTCCTGGGTACCCAGCTCGATGGGCGAGCCCCAGATCACCACCTCCGGATCGCCGATATCCACATCCCACCAGCGGGTCGCGCGCCATTTGGCGGCGACATCGTGGGTCACGCGCTCGGTACCGATGAAGAAGATCAGCGGCTCGCCGCTCGACCCCCCGGTATTGAAGCGCGACAGACCGACGGCATTGCTCGCCCGCAGGGCGTCGCTGTTGTCACGGATGAGCTTCTTGGTCAGATAGGGTAGCGCCTGCAGGTCGGCGATGCTGGCCACCCCTACCGGGTCGAAGCGATGCTCCGCGAACAGCGCCCGGTAGTAGGGCACATGCTCCTGCACATCGAGGAGGAAGGCCTTCAGGCGCTTCAACTGCAGGGCCTCTATGCGCTCGCGGGGCCACCACTGGGAATCCTCCATGCCCTCCTTGACGCGCACCGTGTCATGGTGCTTGAGGCGCTCCTGGAGGGGGAAAAGCACGCGGGAAACAAAACGGCCGTAGAGATCGGACATGATGACTTTCAATCCTTCGTCCGGCGATCCGCCGGTTGATGGGGGCGCCGCATGGCATCCATGTAGGCAGCCAGCAGCTCACTCCTGACGGCTTGCCAGCTATAGCGGCGCACCTCGGCCAGGCCGGCCTCACGCAGCGCCGATGCCAGCGTGGCGTCGCCGAGAACCCGCAAGGCCTCCGCCGCCATGGCCTCCGGCGCATCGCGGGGCACCAGCAGGGCGGTCTGCCCGTGACGCACGATGTAGGGAATTCCACCGACGTCGGTGGTCACCACCGGCACACCGCTGGCCAGCGACTCGAGCACCGAGTTGGGCATGTTGTCGACTCGGCTGGGGTTGAGGGACAGATCGGCGTCCCGGTACAGCGCGGCCATCTGGTCCCGGTCCAGGCGGCCGGTGAAACGCACGTGTGCAGCCACACCGAGCTCAGCAGCCAGGGCCTTCAGCGCGCCCTCCAGCGGGCCGCTGCCGGCCACCGACAACACGGCATCGGGGCGCGCCGCGTGGACAATGGCAAAAGCCCGCAGCGCCGTATCGATGCCGTATATGGCCTCCAGGTTGCGCGCCACCATCAGGTGCGCGCCGCCTTTGGGCGGCACCGGACGGAAACGGGCCAGATCGATGATGTTGGAGACCACCCGCCCCTGCATGCCAAAGCGGGCGAACACCTCCTGGAGAAACCCGGACGGCAACACCAGCTGGGTGACCCGGGCCATGGTGGGGCGGACACTGGCCACCGAGCGTTGCAGGAAAGGTTCGGCCTCCCCTCCCCGGTAATTGACGATCACCGGCACGCCCCGCAGGGACGCGATCCACACCGCCGGTGCGGCAAAGAGATGCCAGGACCAACCTGAGTTGGCCATCACATGCATCACGTCGGCGCGCCCGGCCGCCCGCAGCAGGGCCCACAGGTAGGGCAGCAGGCGGGCAAGGGCACGCAGGCCCTGGACCTGCCCGACCCAGGCCGGCCGGTAGGGTGCATTGACCTGCACCACCTCGACCGTGGCCCCCTCTCCCCGCAGCAACTCGGCAAGCTGGCGGGTCTGGTTGGCCATGCCGCCCGCCGGAGGCGGCAGCGGGCCGACGAGGGCAACGCGCAGGCCTTTGAAAGTCATGCAGCGTTTCCAGGCACAAGGGCGCCGTAGACGCGCCGGTAATTGGCCACACTGTTCTTCCAGTTGCGCACATCCTCGACGAAGCGTCGCCCGGCGGCACGCATGGCCGGCCAGCGTTCCCGGTGATCCAGCATGTCGGCCAGCGCAGCGGCCAGGGCATCGGCATCGCCCGCCGCAAACAGGCGGCCGGTCTCTCCGTCCCGGATCAACTCCTTGTGCCCCCCCACGTCCGAGGCCACGAAGAGATGGCCCTGGGCCATTGCCTCGAGGGGCTTGAGGGGCGTGACCAGCTCGGTGAGGCGCATGGAATGGCGCGGATAGGCGAGCAGGTCAATCAGGTCGTAGTAGCGGCTGACTTCGGCATGCGGTACCCGGCCGGTGAAGATGACCTTGTCGGCCAGCCCCAGACGCTGGGCCTGGGCCTTGAGATTGGCATCCTGGGGGCCGCCGCCCACCAGCAGCACGCGCAGATCAGGCCGCGAGGCAGACATACGAGCGAAGGCATCCAGCAGCAGATCGAGCCCCTCATAGGCATAGAAGGAACCGACGAAGCCCAGCACGGTGCAGCCTGCCAGCCCCCGCTCCCGGCGCAGGGCCGCGGTATGTTCGTCCGGTGCGGACACCTGAAAGCCCTCGATGTCCACGGCATTGGGGATCACCGTGACCTTGGACTCGGCGACTCCCCGCGCAACGATGTCCTTGCGCAAGCCCTCGCAGATGGTGAATACGTGATCGACGCGCCGGATCGCCCAGGTTTCCAGCGCCCGGGTTGCGCGGTAGCGCAGGCTGCCTTCAGAGGTGGTGCCATGATCCACCGCTGCATCCTCCCAGAACGCGCGGATCTCATACACCACCGGGATGCCCAGGCGCCGCCCCACCCGGATGGCAGGAATGGCGTTGAGCACCGGCGAATGGGCGTGGATCAGGTCGGGCTTCAAGTCCCGCGCCAGCTCCTCGAGGCGCTTTTCGGTGGCGCGGATCAAGCGCCACTCGTTGATGCCCGGCGGCCCAGACGGCGGCACTTCGCTGCGGTGGAAACGCAGGCCGTCCACGTCCTCCAGCGCCGCCGCCGTGGCGCCCTGCTTCGGCGAGGTGAGGTGGTGGGTCTCCCAGCCCAGGGCCCGCTGCTCGCGCAGGATGGCCGCAGTGCGGAAGGTGTAGCCGCTGTGCAGCGGGATGGAATGATCGAGGACGTGGAGGATACGCATGGTCGGGCCAGCTCAGACGGACACGGGAACGGCGGAGACGCGGCTGTTGTTGCGCAGGAAGGCCTCGAACATCAGGATGGTCCACAGGGGGGCGCTGTAGTCCCGCGCCCCCGACTGGTGGGCATCGACCAGATGCTCCAGGTAATCCCGGTTGAAGATGCCGGTGTCGGCCAGGGTGCTGCCCAGCACGGCGTCACGCAGGCGGGCCTTCAGAGGCCCCCGGAACCATCGCGCCAGCGGCACTGCAAAGCCCATCTTGGGGCGGTACAGCACATCGTCCGGCAGCAGGGGTTCCATGGCCTTCTTGAAGACGAACTTGCCCTCCTGCCCCTTGATCTTGAGGGAGGACGGCAGGGACGCCAGCCACTCGACCAGTTTGTGATCCATCAGTGGCTCGCGCACCTCCAGGGAATGAGCCATGCTGGCCCGGTCAACCTTGGTGTTGATGTCGCCCACCAGATAGGTCTTGGTGTCCAGGTACTGGATCAGGGCCAGGGGGTCATCGGCGTTGGCGTTGCCGGCATGGCGGCGGAACACCTCCAGGGCGTTGTAGCCCGCCAGCTCCTTGCGGAAGGAGGCGGAGAACAGGCTACGCCGCATGTCATCCCGCAGGATCGAAACGGAATGGAAATATGCTTGCACCGAATCCCGGGCCAGGGCCTGGAAGGTGGTTTTGGCGCGGAACACCCGGGGTGCCCAGTCGGCCTTGGGGTAGACCTTGCCGAGCAGCCCGAACAGCGGCCGGCGCACCCCGAAAGGCACGGCGCCACGCATCTTTTCTTCCATCAGGTGCATGCGGTAGCGGCGATAGCCGCCCATGCTCTCGTCCCCGCCATCGCCGGAGAGGGCCACGGTGACGTGCTTGCGGGCGAGCTGGCAGACCCGGTAGGTGGGGATCGCAGAGCTGTCCGCGTAGGGCTCGTCGTACAACGCGGCCAGGGTGTCGATGAGATCGAAGTCATCCGACTTCACCGTCTCGACGAAATGGCGCGTCTTGTAGCGGTCGGCCACCATCTGGGCGAAGGCCGATTCGTTGAAGGCCGGGTCGTCGAAGGCGATGGAGCAGGTATTGACCGGATCACCGGCCAGCCCGGCCATGGTGGCCACCACCGCGCTGGAGTCTACCCCGCCGGACAGGAAGGCCCCCAGCGGCACCTCGGCGATCATGCGCAGGCGCACAGACTCGCGCAGGCGCTCGGTGAGTTCGGCCGTTGCGTCAGCGAGGGTCAGGGGGTTGTCGAGGGTGTAGTGCACATCCCAGTAGGTCTTGGGCGCCGGAATCGGCTCCCCCCTGCGGATGCACAGGGTCTCCGCGGGCTGCAGCTTGCGGGCGCCCTTGAAGATGGTGCGCGGCTCGGCCACGTAGCCCAGGGCGAAATACTCTTCCACCGCATGCGGGTCGATGCGCCGATCCAGGCCGGGGTGCTGCATCAGCACCTTGAGTTCGGAGCCGAACACCAGGGTTCCGTCATCCAGCACCGCGTAGTAGAGCGGCTTGACGCCCAAGCGGTCGCGGGCCATGAAGAAGGTCTGGCGGTTGCGGTCCCACAGGCCAAAGGCAAACATGCCCCGGAAGCGCTGTACGCAGTCCTCACCCCAGGCCTCCCAGGCATGCACGATCACCTCGGTGTCGCTGCGGGTGTGGAAGACATGGCCCAGGGCCTCCAGCTCCGGCACCAGCTCCTGGTAGTTGTAGATTTCGCCGTTGAACACCACGGCCACCGAACCGTCCTCGTTGAAGAGGGGCTGCTGGCCGGTGGACAGGTCGATGATCGACAGGCGACGGTGCCCCAGGGCCACACCGGGCTCCTGGTAGATGTCGCCCTCATCCGGTCCGCGGTGGAACTGGATGTCGTTCATCCGCTTCATCAGCGCGGGGTCAAAATCGCGCTTGTTACGGGTATCAAATAGGCCAGCAATGCCGCACATGGATGATCTCTGATTTCAACGAAGTGCATTTCCGGAAGGCGCGGCGCGCATTCCGTCGGAAGCCTGGAGCCCGGCCTTGTCGCGGTATAGGGCCAGATAGGCCCCCACCATGGCATCGAGGCTGAATTGCGCCAGCACCCGCTCGCGCCCGGCCTGCCCCATGCGGAGCCCTAGCTCCCGGTTATCGAACAATTCAGCCATCACCGCCCCCATCGAGGCCGGATCAACGGCCGGCACCAGGCGGCCGGTCTGGCCGGGAACCACCAGTTCGCCGTTGCCACCCACATCGGTGGCGATGACCGGCAGGCCGGAAGCCATCGCTTCCAGCAGGGTGTTGGAGATGCCTTCGGCGCGGGAAGGCAGCACGAACACGTCCAGGCCGGCGTTGATCGCCGGAATGTCGGCACGCTCGCCAGCCAGCCAGACCAGAGAGTCGAGACCGCGCTCGCGGACCAGGGCCTCCAGTTCGCCGCGCAGGGGCCCGCCCCCCACGACGATCAGGCGCGCACGGTAGCGGGCGGAGGGCTGCTGTTCAAGGAAGGCCGCAAAACCGCGGATCAGCGTGGCATGGTCCTTCACCGCCTGCAGGCGCCCCACCGCCCCGAACACGTACAGCCCGGGATCGTTGAAGGGCGAGCCGTCGATGGGCTGACGTCGGGCAGTCGGCACGAAGCGCTCCGCAT
The DNA here is from genome assembly GCF_012927165.1 of Zoogloea dura. GTDB lineage: Bacteria > Pseudomonadota > Gammaproteobacteria > Burkholderiales > Rhodocyclaceae > Zoogloea > Zoogloea dura. The sequence continues at coordinate 85,253 of NZ_JABBGA010000001.1, read as the reverse complement.
CCACCCCATTGCAGATCCGCCGGATGCGTCCGGCGGCGATCCCGACCTTCCCGCTCAGATAGGACTCGATGCGCTTCGACAAAGCCACATAGCCCGACACGAAGGGCGAATAGATGCGCCTCAGCGTCTGGTACTTGCGCGACTCGCCATCGGGATCGGAGCTGTCCCAGCCGTGTTCGCCGTGGATGCGCACCGGCACCCCGGCCAGCCAGGCCGGCACGGCCGCCTCGAGGGCCGCCAGGTTGCGGGTATGGACGATGGCCGGGCGATGCTGGCGGAACAGCCTGAACAGGCGCGGATAGAGCTTGATGCCATGCCCCTCGCCCTTGTGCAGGGACAGGAACTCCACGTCCCGCCGAGTGATCCGCTGGCAGAAGGACGGCACGCAGGCGGTCAGCGCCACGATCATGTGGCGAAAGCTGTCTGCGGGCATCCGGTTGATCAGATTGACGATCCCGTTCTCGAGGCCGCCGACATCGAAGCTGTAGACCACATGGATGACGAGAGGACGTGGATCGTTCATGGATGAAGGTTCTGATGATGCGGATGTGGAGCCGTCACGGCAGCCTCGTCGCCGAGCAGCCGTTCGAGCACCGACAGATGCGCTTCCCAACTGTAGCGTTCGAGCACTCTCTCCCTGGCTGAGCGGCCCATGCTGCGGCGCAATGCTACATCAGCCAGCAGAGCGAAGATACGCGAAACGAATTCCTCCGCACCATGGGCAATCTCACAGTCTCGCCCCGAGACGGCCTCCAGCCCGGTGGCCGGTGCGGAAGAAATCACGACCGGACGCGCCATCGCCATGGCTTCCAGCACCTTGTTCTGGATGCCCCGGGCGATCCGCAGGGGCGCCACCACCACGTCGGCGTGGGCCAGGTAGGGCCGCACATCGGGCACCGTGCCGGTGACCACCACGCCCTCCCCCGCCAGTGCCTGAACAGCCGGGCTGGGGTTCATGCCAACGATCCAGAAGCGCAGGTCGGGATGACGCTCCCGCAGCCGCGGCAGCATTTCGGCGCAGAACCAGACAACCGCATCCACGTTGGGCCAGTAGTCCATCGCCCCTGTGAAGAGCACGACGGGGCCGCCTGCCGGATAGGGATTGTCGAAAACCGGATCTGGCGAGAAGAATGTGGCATCGACACCGTTCTGCATGACGGAAACCCTGCTTGCCACCTCCGGGGCGGCGCGGGTGAACAGCCCCGCCTCGGCCTCGGTGACGAACAGGCTGGCATCGGCGGACGCCGCGGCCTTGCGTTCGAAAGCCAGCAGGCGGGCGCCTTCGCGGCGATACAGCCAGGACATCGGCCAGCGACGGTCACCCGCGTACTGGGACCACTTGGCCGAATCCACGTCACAGAAATCGATGATCCGGCGCTGCAGGGCCGGCTGATCCAGGTATTGGGCCATCGGACCCGAGAAGGCCACGGCCTGGCGGATGGCGTGGCGGGACACCACCTCAGCGACCCACTGCTTCAGCCCGGCGTCCCGGTAATAGGGCAGGCTCAAGGCCTCGCCGGAGAGCAGCCCGCGCAGGCTCAGCAGGCGTGACACCCCTGGCGACAGGCTGACCACCCGCAGCTCCTCGCACCACTCGGACAATTGCGCCACGTGACGCTGATCATCCGGATGATCGACAAAGGTCCCCAGAAAGATCCGGTGATGGCGCGCCAGCTGCCGCAGGATGTTGAAGGAGCGGACCTTGTCACCCTTATTGGGCGGAAAGGGAATGCGATGGACGAGGTAGAGCAGCGGGGTGCGTTCGGTCACCTGCCGTCATCCCAGGTTGCGGACAATATGTGGCCCGATAGTGTTGGCCACCCCCAGCGGCAGGCGCCGCCACAACGCAATGAAAGCACGGTACTTGGGGTTCATCGGATTGTTCTGGGGAATCTCTTCACGCTTGTAAAGGCGGTATTCGTAGGACAGGGGAAGAGGCTCGAAACCCCAGTTCTTCTTGAAGTTGTAGGGCCCGGTACCCACCTTGCTGCGGCCATAGTCAAAGATCCGGCACCCTCGGGCACAGGCGCGGCGCATCAGCTCCCAATACTTGAAATCGTTGGCCGCCAGATCACGGGCAGCCAGATCGTCGCCCGCGTAATACGGGAGGATCTCATCGCGGAAATAAAAGCTGAGCACCGTGGACAAGGCCTTGCCGTCGGGGCTAGACACCGTCATGACTTCGCAATCCTGCCCGAAAACCGAGAGCAGCGTCTCAAAGAAGTGTTTCGATAGTGCGGGCGTACCGTGACGCAGGACATTGTCGGAGTACAGGGCAAAGAAGCGGTCGGCGTTGCTGTCTACCGTGCTGACCAAGCCATTCTTGATCCCCTTGCGCACCATGGCGCGCTGTTTGCGGGGAATCGCCGCCATATTGGCCTCGTCGTCAGCCAGGATCTCCTTGCGGAAGGTGACGTAGAGGTCCTGGCGCGGCCAGTCCGTGTGCCGGGCCACCAGGTTGCGGTATTCCAGGTGCTGCACACCGGCCTTGCGGGCAATCCCGTCGGCCGCCGCCTCGAGTGCCTGGCAGGCATCCGCATCATCACCGGCAATGCCCCCGTACACCGCGAACGGCAGCGAGGTGATGGCATGGCCGAACAGGCGGCTCTTCACCTCGGCAAGCGGCAGCACGGCCACGATCTCCCCTGCCCTCTCGGCCAGCAGGTAGTGGGTCCGGTGACGGAAGACCTTCTGGATGATCTCCCGCCATTCGATTCTGTGGAAAAAGGTCGCGCCGGCGCAGGCGTAGACAAACGCGTTCCAGCGCGCGGCATCGCCCGCAGCAAAGGGGCGTACGGTAACAGCGGAAGGCATGGAGGAAACCTTAGTTTGAAGCGGTCACGGCCGGCAGGAAAACCTCGTCCATGCGGCCCCAGGAAAAGTCCTGGAGAAGCCTGACCAGCCTACCTTCGGTGCGATCCAGATTGACGTAGTGCCGGAAGCGGGTCTTTGCCGTGGCTTCCTTGACGACCGGCTGCTCCGGGTCGATTTCCCAGGGATGGAAGTAGAAGATGGCGGGACGCCGGTCTTCCTGGTTGACCTTGCGGATACCCCAGGCCGACACCGGATACGGCAGCAGACGGAAATAACCGCCGCCACCGACCGGCCAGTTGCGGCCGAAGCGCCTGACTGTGGTGATCGGGATCTCGACCAGCCCCTTGCCGACCGCGTAGGGAAAGCGCGGTGCGTCCGGCACCCCGTAGTGGTCGTGCTTGACCGGATAGACGCTGGAACTGTAGGTGTAGCCTGCCGCCTCGATGCAGCCATGCGCCCACGGGTTGGACAAGCCCACCGAAAAGCTCGGCGCACGATAGCCACGCACCTCGCAGCCGGCGATATCCTCGAGCACAGCCTTGGCCAGCTGGATATCGGCCAGAAAGGCCTCGGGGGTCTGGTCACTAGCCCGCTGATGCCCATAGCCATGGCTGGCCACTTCGTGCCCTTGCTCTGCAATGGCGCGGATCAGCTTGGGATAGCGCTCGGCAATCCATCCCAGGGTGAAGAAGGTACCCCGGGCGCCGCTCCGGTCGAGGAGTTCGAGAATCTTCAGGACGTTGCGCTCGACACGGCAAGGCGTGTCGTTCCAGCTTTCCTTGGGAAAATGCGGCGCGAGGGCGGATACCTGGAAATAATCTTCCACATCGATCGTGAGCGCATTGGTCACGATGTCCGTCTTGCGGGAAGGTGCAGAAGTCATTTTCCGGCAGACTCCCTGTCTTCCTGGCCACCGCCCTGCGGAGCAGTCCGGATCAGCTGACCAAGTGCATTGAGCGTCGTTGAAACAGTGCGCTCCAGCAAGGCGAGGCGCTCCTCGAAACGGGTCATGTCGAAGGACGGGCCGGCGGCGGTCAAGGCCTTCGCCAGATCCGGACTGGCCAGCAGGCGCTGCAGGTCGAGCATTCCGGCGGGCAATGCGGCCAGCGGCTGGCTGGTGGCCACGCTTTCACTGACGGACGGCGTGACCTGCTCTTCGCGCATCTCCTCGACGATCTGGGCGACGAGGTCGGCGGTGACCCGGCGCTGCTCACTCAGGAAGGCTCCCAGCATCACCCGGTCGCAGACGGCATTGATCCGGCGGGGGATGCCCTGGCTGGCCTGATAGATTTCGCGCATGGCATCCTGGTCGAAACCCGGATTGCCCTTCCAGCCGACACACCCCAACCGGTGCTCCACGTAGGCCTGGGTCTCCTGGAGATCCAGCGGCCCCAGGTGATACGAGGCGATGACCCGCTGCCGCAGCTGGACCATTTCCGGGCTCTGCATGATGCTGCGGAACTCCGGCTGGCCGACCAGGAAGCTCTGCAGCAGGGCGTGGTCCTCGAGCTGGAAGTTGGAGAGCATCCGCAGTTCCTCGACCGCACGCGGTGTCAGGTTCTGGGCCTCGTCGACAATCAGCAGCGCGCGCTTGCCGGCCGCCGTGGTCGACACCAGGAAGGCCTCGATGGCGAGCAGCAGATCGCTCTTGGAGAGATGCTTGCATGGAATGCCAAAGGACGCAGCGACAAGCCGAAGGATGTCGTCCGCATCGATCTGGGTGCTGACCAGATTGGCAGCCACGATCTTCTTGGGGTCGAGCTTCTCCAGCAGGCTGCGGACGAGCAGTGTCTTGCCGGCACCGATCTCGCCGGTGATGACGATGAACCCCTCATTCTGGTGGAGACCGTATTCGAGATAGGCCATCGCACGACGATGGCCCCGGCTGCCGTAGAAGAAGGAAGGGTCCGGATTAAGCTGAAAGGGCTTGCCCCGCAGACCGAAATAGGCTTCGTACATAAAGAATCAGAACAGGAGTGAAACCGATCCGACGACCGCGTTTTCCTTGTAATCGGTGGTCCCCGAACCCCGATTGTTCCGGAGCATCAGGGATCCGTTGAGCTTTGGAGAGAAGGCAGTCGTCAGCCCGGTGGTGAAAGTCCGGGTGCGGTTGTCGAGTTGTGTCCCAGTCGCGGTATTGTCGTTGCGGCTACGTGATGCATTGACATTCAGCGTCGCAGTTGTTGAAGGCGAGAGCTTGTGATTGACTGCGACCCCCCCTCCCAGATCAGTCACTGTCGTCCCTGAAGAGAAGTCACCTGTCAGCGCATAGCTCCTGTCCATGAGAGACGTTCTTTCCGAACGATAGGCTGTCAGCGACACCGAATTGCGGACTCCGGACAGGGTCATGCCGAACTGCGCGCGACGGTCCAGGAACAGACCGTTGGTCAGGACAGCCTGGAGCCCCACCAGCGGATTGCCGATACCCGGGGCCTGACTGGCCATCAGGTTGCGCACAAACGCGTCACGTACGCTGACATCGGGATAAGCCGACGTGTACTGCAGCATCAGCAGGTCATAGAGCGTCACCCCCCCAACCATGGATTGGCTGATCGAGCTGACGTCCTTCGAAAAACTGAATCGATAGGCGGACCGGGCGCTGCGGTGCTCGGCCGAGAGCATGTAGCCTGGTCCGAAGAAACGGTCTTCCCATGTGGCCGCCATGCGTGTGATCGGCGAAGGCGTCCAGTCCACGCCGATGCCGCTGACGGTGCTCCTCCTGGTATCGATGGAGTTCAGGTTGTTGGCCTCGGAGCCGACGATCAGGCGCAGTTGCACCTGGGGATCCAGGCGGACCAAGCCCGTGAAACGGGCCACCTGCTGCTTGGTATCCCTCGCATTGTCGGTATTGAGCTGGGTGTCGGAGAAGTTGAACGACCAGCCAAGCCGGCCGGTCACCTGCGGATCGGTGGCCGACGCGCTCCAGACCTGCCTGACCGACCGCGATACCGCCACATTGTCGGATTCAGTCAGATTGGAGGTGTAACGCAGCTCCATCGTCCCGGAATCCCGGAAGCGCCCCACTAAATAGGGAGAGACACTGAAGTTACGGACTTCTGCCTGATTGCTTGTGCCCGTCACCTGGTCGGCCGGGCGAGGCCCCAGCACGGACAGCAGTTCCCGCGAGATGGAGCCGCGAAGATCAACAAATGCCCGCTTTTCCCAGGCCTCGACCTTGCCGCTCCCCTGGACGGACAACATGTTCTGGTTACGGGAACTGTCGTTCGCGTACCAGGACGAGTTGACGCCCAGGTTGAGATTTCCCTGCAAACGGGCTCCCCGCGCCTCCATGAGCACGGACGGCGAAAGCACAGTGATCCAGTCACTCTCAGAACCACCGCTGCCAGAGCTCTGGCGCCCGCCACCGGCGCTCAGCCCGACGTTGTCCGAGACAGTTTCGGTCAGCCTGATGGATGGAACGACGCGGAAGGTCTGCTCCTGGGCCAGGGCCTGACCACCTGCAAACCCCAGCGGCAGACCAATGGGAAACAGCATGGCTACTGCACGCCAACGGCCAACAGGACGGATCGAGCCTGACGGGCGGATTCTCATTGATTTTCCTTTGGTGCGTGTCCGTAACCGTAGCCATAGCCGTAGCCATACCCATAACCGTAGGAACCTGCCGAGGTGTGCTGGGACTTGTTCAACAGCATCAGCTTCACCGGGCAGGACTCGATCGTCGACAAGGCCTGCTTGACCGCAGCCTGGGTTGTCTTGTTGGACTCGACGACCATCACGATCTGCCCCATGTGCGTGGCAAGCACGCGGGATTCGGTAGTCACCAGGAGGGGCGGTGAATCAAACACGATGATCCGATCGGAATAACGTTCGGCCAGTTCGGCCAGCAGTCCGTTCATCGCATCGCTGGCCAGCAATTCGGTCGCCCGGGGATGGGGAGTGCCGGCCGGCAGGAGGCTCAGTTTCTCGATGTTGGTCTTCAGCAACACATCGCCGAGCTGCATGTCGTTTGAGGTGAGCACATCCATCAGACCCTTGCGGGGCGGCAAACCCAGGATGTTGAGGACCGAAGGGCGCGACACGTCGGCATCGATCAGCAGCACCGTGTGATCCAGCTCCATGGCCATGCTGATGGCCAGGTTGATCGAACTGAAGCTCTTGCCCTCCCCCGGCAGCGAGCTGGTCACCATGATGAGGTTGGCGTTCTGAACCTCGGCTGCCCCACGGCCCTGAACGTTGCGAAGCAGGGGCCGCTTGATGATCCGGAATTCGTCTCCGATCAGGGAGCGCGGCGCATTCGGGGTCACGATGCCCACTGAATGAAGGCGCTCAAGATCGATTTCCACCGAGCGATCCCCACTCGGAGTGCGGACAGGCCGGGGCGCAGCTTTTTCCTTGGCCGCCACAGCCTCCTGGACGGCCGGAGCCGGAGCAGGAGCAGGAGCAGGAACCGCAACAGGCTCGGAGGATGCGGCCGGCGCAGCTCCGGCATCCGGAAATGCGGAAGCCTTCTGAACCTCCTCGGCCTCGACCGGCGCACTGGCACCCGCTGCCCGCTGGAGTTGCTCGAGCCGTTCCACCGCTTTTTCAATAATGCTCATGTTCTTCCCCATCAAGCCATTCTGGCCAGCATCAACCACACGGTCATGGCACCAAACAAGCCGATCAAGGCCCCAAGGCACCCCAGGAAGGCAATCTTTCCGCGACGGATGCTGCGCATGCGGTCCTGGTCGGAGAGGAGACTGACCGAACCCAGCACTGCCAGCCCTGTTACCTCACGAAGCACGTTCATGTCCGAGAAGGTCGGCCGGACCTGGCTGGTCAGGAAGCTGATCACTGCCCCCATCAGCAACGCAGCCAGGCCGGCGGCCGGCATCAGCAGCAGGCGGTTGGGCGCGGCCGGCTTGCTCGGGACGGTCGGCGGATCGATCAGGCGGAAATCTGCAACCCCGGAGGTTGCCCCCATTTCCACGGCCATGGACGCCGACTCCCGGCGGGAAACCAACTGGTCGTAATTGCGCTTGTTGACATCGTAGTCACGGTTCAACTGGGCGAATTCGGCTTCGATCTGCGGCAACATGCGCGAGGCGGCATTCAGGGTCTGGACACGGCTCTCGTATTCGGTCACCCGTGCCTTGAGAGAGGCCACGCTGGCCTCAGCCTCAGCCAGGGACATCTTCAGCTGCTGAAAGACCGGATTGGAACCCAGCGAAGTGCCGCCCGAAGCCGGAGCCACTTTCTTCCGGGCCTGTATTTCCTGAACCTTCTGCGCTTCGAGCTGGGCAATCATCTTGCGCGCGCCGACGACATCAGGATGTTGCTCGGTGAAGCGCTGGAGCAGGCCATCCAGGGATTTTTTCTGGGTTTCGATCCGCCCATCCAGCTCCGGTACCGAAACGGTGGACAGTACTGCGCTGCTCGGATTGTCCGGCAGCAGTACCGGCTCCTCACCGACCAGCTGACGCTTGAGCGTATCCCGCGCATTCTCCGCTTCGCGCAAGGCCAGGCGTGCCTGACCAAGCTGCTCGCTTGCATCGGTCATCTTGGCAAAGTAGTCCCTGCCGCCCGACCCCACCGTGGCCAGGTTGCGCAACTTGAATTCCTTGAGGCGGTTCTCGGCTTCTTCGAGCTTCTGCTCGTAGGACTTGATCTGCTCTTCGATGAACTTCCTGGCCGTATCGGAGTCCTTGCGCTTGTCACCCAGGCCGGACTCCACGAACATGGAGACAAGAGACTGCACCACACGTTTCGCACGCTCGGCATCCGTGTCGGTATAGGCAAGGGTGTAAAGATTGTCGCGGCCTGCTACGCGGATTTCCAGCGCCTTGGTCACGCCAGCGATCAGCACTTCACGCTCTTCCTTGGTCTTGACCGTCAGGTCGAGGTCGGCCATCCGGATCAGCTTTTCAACGTTTGGCCGGCTGATCAGGGTGCGGCTCAGGATGTTGATCTGCTGGTCGACGTTGGGCTGCACTGCCAGACCCGACATGAGCGGCTTGAGAATCGACTGGGTATCCACATAGACCCGCGCGGATGACTCATAGCGGTCAGGCAGCAGATAAACCGTCGCGGCAGCAATCGGGCCCACGATCCAGGCGGCAGCCAGACCCCACCAGCGATAGAGCCACATGCCGCGGAGGATCACCGACAGCTGTCTTAGTATGTCTTCCATTGGGAGATTCCAAAAGCGCCCCCCCGGCCCTTGCCGGGGAGGTTGTCATGAGAGGAATTGCAGATCAGAACCAGCTTTGCGGAATGATCAGGACATCACCCGGCTTGAGTTCGACGTTCGCGGACACATCGCCGCGCTTGATCAGGTCACGCAGTCGGACCGAGTACTGCTTGCTGCCCTCCGGCGTCAGGCGCAGCAGGCTGGCCCTGTTGCCGTCTGCGAAGTCGGTGATACCGCCCACCGCAATCATCAGATCAAGCATGGTCATGTTCTGCTTGAACGGCAGCGTCATCGGCCGGCTGGCCTCGCCCACCACACGGATCTGCTCGGAGTAAGGGCCGACGAACCCGGTCACGATGACGGTCACGACCGGGTCACGAATGTACTTGGCGAGCGCCTTCTCGATTTCCCGGGCGAGCGTGCTGGAATCCCGCCCGGCAGCCGGCAGGTCTTCAACCAGCGGCGTGGTGATCTTGCCGTCAGGGCGGACCGGAACGGACATGGACAACTCGGGATTGCGCCAGACCACGATGTTGATGTTGTCGCCGGGACCCACCAGGTAGTTGTACTCGGAGTTGGCCGCAGACGCCGGCGCTGCAGGATAAGGTGTCGCGCAGCCCGTCAGACCTGCCACCATGCCGGCCAGGGCACTCATCGCCAAGAAACGTTTCATATGCTACTTCCCCTCAATTAAGCCGGACTTCAGCCTTTTGATGATAACAAGCGGATATTACGGGAGGCCCTGAAGACCTCCGGAGAAAAACATCACGCCTCCATGAAAAGGGCACATGCCCATGCCATCCGCCTGCCCCCTGGTCAAGCGGGCGCTCCCGCATCTGGATGCAAGGCGGGGCTGCGATCAAAAGGACCAGCGAGCCTCGGTGTAGACACGGTCGCTGTCGTCATAGCGGCCAAAAAGTCCGTTCTGCTTGCCGCCGAAGACATCCACACCAAAGGTCAGCTTGAGGTTCTTGCCGGCAGCCCATTTGAGCTTGGGGCGGAACATGTAGTCCGTGCGGTTCAGCATGGACACCAGCAGTGCCTCGGTCTCCCAGCCACTTGCAATCCGCGTTCCCACAAGGATGCTGGCACCCTCTTCCGTACGATCCAGTCCGGTCGCCGGTTCATGGTTTGCGGCACGGCGGGCAAAATATTGAATATTGATTCTGCCGTCGTCAAAAGCCGGGATATCGACACCCATCACGTAGTCGAGGGTGTCCTGGCCGACAAGCCCGTTGGGCGCAGTCGGATCGGCGGTCAGGAACTGACGCCCCCTGGTGTGGACGACCTCGCCCTTGAGTACGAATTCTCCGAAATCCTTGGCAAGCGTGCCGCCGAACTGGGAGATCCGGTCATGGCGGGGCTGGAACTCGTTCGGCCCAACCACATAGAAGGTCTGTGCCACATCCATGCTGCGATAGTAAAAACCCGAGACATCCCAGCCTGCGATGAGACGGGACACCCTGCCCCCCCAGTTCGCATTGCCCGGCGAGGCATCCGGCTTGACCTCGCCGCGGACTGCGGCCCCCCTGGGCAGCGGGTAGAATTCAGCCCCAGGCTTGCCGATGCGGTCATAGCTGGGTACCGGGATCCACACCAGCTCGGCATGGGTCTCGCCGAAATAGTATTCGGCCCGGGCGGCCCACTGGGGAATGCGGAGCTGCTCGAAATCCGGCAGGTAGAAGGTTCGGAGGTCCCGCGCCGACACAACGTCGGCAAAGAACAGCCCGACCATCTCGCCCCACACGATGTGCTGGCGTCCCACACGGAAATCCACGTCTCCGGCGGAGAAATCCACGTAGGTCTCGCGGAGGTCGAACTGGTATTGCTGGTCGCGCCTGACCGCATCCGGGTAGAACCCGTTATCGATGGCAAACACCCCGTCGGCGTCCGCACGGCCGGAAATTTTCCACTTCAGGCCGGACCCGCCGCCCTGCGCAGAGACCTCGGCCCTCGCCCGGGCCATGGACCAGTGCTCCTTGCCTGCATAGGTCCGGGCAATATCGAACTGGAGGGTCGTGGCCGTCCGGGTCTTGCTGCCGGCATCAAGATCGAGGTCGAGATCAAGATCATCTGCCGCAGTGGCGGAGCCCGCAGCCAGCATGGCGGCCAGGGCGATTGAAATGGCCGAAGGCTTCGATCTGAAAAAACGCATGAATTCCTCTTGAATGGGATGGCAAGTCAAATGTCGGGGTCGTCCTCGGGCTTGCGCCGATCCTGAACAAAGATCCAGCTCCCTTCCCGCTTGAGGCCCAGGGCGGTGATCTGCCCGTCTTCCATGCGCACCAGCCGGTCCGCCCGGTTCATGACCCGCTTGTCATGGGTTGAGAACACAAAGGTGGTGCCGGAGTCCTGGTTGATGTCCCGCATCAGGTTCAGGATGCTCTCACCGGTGCGGCGATCCAGGTTGGCGGTAGGCTCGTCGGCCAACACGATCCGGGAATGGGTCACCAGCGCCCGGGCGATCGCCACCCGCTGGCGCTGCCCGCCGGACAACTGGTTGGGGCGGTGATGAGCGTACTTGCCGAGACCAACCATCGACATGTAGTGCTCGACCCGCTCACTGCGCTCCGCCTTGCTCAGCTCGGGGATCTGCAGCAGGGGATATTCGACGTTCTCATGGGCCGACAGGACCGGCAGCAGATTGAAGGTCTGGAAGATGAAACCGATTGTCCGCGCCCGCAGATCGGCGAGGTCGTCGGGTGTCTGCCCGGACACATCCTTGCCTGACACCTCTACGCGCCCCTTGCTTGGCGTATCGATGCACCCCATGATATTGAGCAGCGTCGATTTGCCACTGCCGGAAGGCCCGGCAATAGCCATGAAGACGCCCTCTTCAACCGTCAGAGACACCCCCTCCAGTGCAGTCACGTCCTGCTCGCCGAGGCGGTAAACCTTGCTTAAATCTTCAACACGAATGATCGGCATTTGTGCTCTGAACTATGTTGTTTGCTTTCCAAGGATAACACCATGCGCTTCAACTTTTACCTGCAAGGCTTGAGGAACGGCTGCCAGGCGCTGCTTGTCGCCGCTGCCCTCGGGATGTGCGGCGCTGCCCAGGCCGATGATGTGGAGACTGCCCGGGCCATTGTTGCCCGGGCCGACGAGGTCCGCTTTCCGAAGGAAGGCTTCCAGGTGCTGATCGACATCACCTCGGCCACTCCGGGCGAAGCCAGCGAGGACAGAAAGTACCGCATCCTCTCGAAGGGTAACGAAAACACCATCGTCCAGACCCTCGAGCCGGCCAGCGACCGTGGCCAGGCCATGTTGATGCGGGCCCGCGACCTGTGGGTCTTCATGCCCAACATCTCCCAGCCGGTCCGGCTCTCCCTGGCCCAGCGCCTGACCGGCCAGGTTGCCAACGGTGACCTGGCGCGGGCCAGCTTCTCGGGAGATTACGAGCCGAAGATCTTGCGCACCGACACCATCGACGGCGAGAAGATGTACGTGCTCGAACTCACCGCGGTAGACCGGGGCGTGACCTACGCCAAGGTGCTGTACTGGGTCCGCCAGTCCAACAGCTATCCCCACCGGGCGGAGTTCTACTCCCTGTCCGACCGCCTGCTGAAAGTCTGTCGTTACGAGAAGTTCCAGACTCTGGGCGGACGCATCCGGCCCACCCAGCTGGTCATGGAAGATGCCCTGCGCAAGGGCGATGTCTCCACCCTGCGCTACTCCCAGATGAGCCTGAAGGACCTGCCCGACCGGGTCTTCACCAAGCAGTACATGGACAAACTGAACCGGGTCGATTGAGCCCTGGTGGCCCGGTGACGGACGCCGTCAGGCCAGTCCATCACCGGCCCTGACCGGCGCCAGTCCGGCCAGGGCCGCTTGTGCGGCACGCAGCAGGGCCTGCGGGCCCGGGGCCTCGGGAGAAAGGGGCAGCCTGCGGAAGAGGCCTGCGATACGCAGATCGAGCCCCTCCTGATCCAGCCCCAGCAATCCTGCTCCAACCGGCACAAAGGGCGCCAGGGCGTCCAGCAAGGCGCCCTCCTCTACCGGCGCCAGGCAGGTGGCTGGAGCGGGCGGATCACTCCAACCCATCCGGGCAAATCCACCGATGAAACGCAAGCGGGCCGGCTCCAGGCGAAAGAAGCGGAAATCACCCAGCATCAGGTAATCCGCTGATTCAGGGCTATAGCGCAGGAAACGCTGGCGCGCGGCATCGTCCGGCTCGAATTCGGTCACTTCGCCCAGCAAGGTAATCCGGGCCTGCTCAAGGGGGTGGGCCCCACCCTCTGCCAGCAACAGGCTGGCCTTCGGATCGGCACGCAGGTTGCGTGTGTGCTCCGCCAGGCCGCTCAGCAGAAAGACCGGCCGCAGGTCCGAATCTGGAACGAAGGTCACCAGACTGACGAAGGGGTGGCCTGGCATGGCCAGGGAGAAGGTCCCGAGGGCACCGCAGCGGGCCGTGCGCAGCAGCTCCCTCACCTCTCTCGAATCCACCCCCATGACAGACTCAGCCCAGGCGCTGACGCCGGGCCTCGAACAGGCACAGGCCGCTCGCCACCGACACATTGAGACTCTCCACCGTCCCGTACATGGGAATGCTCACGAGCTCGTCGCAGGTCTCACGGGTCAACCGCCGCAGGCCATCGCCCTCGGCTCCCAGCACCCAGGCGACCGGGCCTTTCTGATCCACCGTGTAGATGGACTTTTCAGCCTCGCCGGCGGCACCGAGCACCCACACGCCGGCTTCCTGCATCTCGCGCAGGGCCCGGGCCAGATTGGTCACCGTCACGTAGGGCACGGTATCGGCCGCACCGCTGGCCACCTTGACCGCAGTGGCGTTGAGCCCGACCGCCTTGTCCTTCGGTGCGATGACCGCGTGCGCGCCTGCCGCATCGGCGACCCGCAGGCAGGCCCCCAGATTGTGGGGATCCTGGATTCCATCCAGCACCAGCAGCAACGCGGGTTCCGTCAGACCGTCCAGCACGTCGGGCAGCTTGAGTTCCTTGCGGCGCGCATCCACCCGGGCCACTACGCCCTGGTGGCGCCGCGTGCCCACCATGCGGTCGAGGCGCTCCCCGTCGGACGGAATGACACGGGTTCCCAGTTGCTCCGCGTGACGCAGCAGATCCCTGGCCCGCGCATCGGTGCGCTGGGCATCGGCAAAGATCTCGAAGACGCCTTCCGGGTCGTGGCGAAGCTTGGCAAGAACGGCATGAAAGCCGTAAATGAGGCGGGAACTGGCGTTATCAGACACTGGACTTGGCTTTCTTCGTAGTACGGGCCTTGGCGGCTTTGGCAGGCTTGGCCTTCGCAGGCTTGCTCTTGCCGGTCTTGGCAGGGGGCGTCTTGGGCTTGGCAGCCTTGGCGGCAGGCGCGGTGTCGGCCGCGGCCTTGCGCGCCCGGCTTGCCGGCCGGGGGGCGGATTCTACCGCAGCCTCGACAGGGGCGGCTGCCTTGACCGGCCGGCGCCTGGACTTGGGAGTCGGCTCCGCTTCAGCCACCACGGCAACCGGCGGAGCAGACACCTCCTGCCCCCGATCCCGGTCCCGGGCCGTCTTGCCCGTCCGGGCGGTAGCCCGCTCGGGCCCCTTTACGAGCCGGAAGTCGATCTTGCTCGCTTCCATATTGACCCGTACCAACTGGATGCGGACCCGGTCGGACAGGCGGTAACGTTCGCCCGAACGCTCACCCACCAGCGCGTGCTGCGCATCGTCGAAATGGAAGTAGTCGCTTCCCAGATCGGAGATATGCACCAAGCCCTCGACAAAGACGTCATCCAGCGCAACGAACAACCCGAAAGGCACCACCGCCGAGACGCTTCCCTCGAACTCCTCGCCGATACGATCCTGCATGTAGTAGCACTTGAGCCAGTTCTCCACATCACGGTCGGCTTCATCCGCACGCCTTTCGGTCATGGAGCAATGCATGCCGATGGCGTCCCAATCACCGTTGTCCTGGGCCGGCACATAACGCTCGCCGAGGAGCGCGGCCTTGATGGCGCGATGCACCAACAGGTCGGGATAGCGCCGGATGGGCGAGGTGAAATGGGTGTAGGCCTCGTAGGCCAGACCGAAGTGTCCCACGTTATCCGGGCTATACACGGCCTGGCGCAACGAGCGCAGCATGACCGTCTGCAGCAGTTGCAGATCGGGGCGCTCCTTGATGCTCGCCAGCAGCTTGGCGTAATCCCCAGCACGCGGCTCCTCGCCGCCGCCGAGCTGCAGACCGAATTCACCCAGGAAATCGCGCAGCTTGGCGAGTTTCTCCGGGGTCGGCCCCTCGTGGACCCGGTACAACGCCGGATGCTCCTGGGCCTGCAGGAACTCCGAGGCGCAGACGTTGGCCGCCAGCATGCACTCCTCGATCAGGCGATGGGCATCGTTGCGCGACTCCGGGACGATCTGGGCAATCTTGCCGTTGTCGTCGAAGATCATCCGGGTTTCCTGGGTCTCGAAATCGATCGCCCCCCGCTTGGCCCGGGCCTTCAACAACACCCGGAACAGCTTGTCGAGGTTCTGCAGATGAGGCAGCAGACCACCAACCAGCTCCAGCGCTGCCGGATCGTTGTCGTACAGCGCCGCCGCCACCTGGTTGTAGGTAAGGCGGGCTTTCGAGAACATCACCGCCGGATAGAAGCGGTACTGCTTGATCACCCCGGTCTGGGAGATCGCCATATCGCACACCATGCACAGGCGTTCGACCTGGGGATTGAGCGAACACAGACCATTGGAGAGCTTCTCCGGCAGCATGGGAATGACCCGCCGCGGGAAATACACCGAGTTGCCGCGATCGTAGGCGTCGCCATCCAGCGCCGACCCGACCTTCACGTAATGGGATACATCGGCGATCGCCACCACCAGCCGGAAGCCCCGGCCCTGGCGTTCGCAGAACACCGCATCATCGAAGTCCCGGGCGGTTTCCCCGTCGATCGTCACCAGGGGCAAGGCCGTCAGATCCTCGCGCCCCTTCCAGTCCATCTTGCGGACTGCGTCCGGCAAGCGCCGGGTCTGCTCGCGGGCCTCCCGGGAGAACTCGAAGGGCAGATCGTGCTTGCGCAGGGCGATCTCGATCTCCATGCCCGGATCGGCATAATTGCCCAGCAGCTCGACGATCTTTCCGACAGGCTGGGCGTACCGGGTCGGCTGGTCAACCAACTCGACCACCACCACCTGGCCGGGAACCGGCTTGAACTTGGAGCGGGGAGCCGGCGCCAGCAGGATCTCCTGGGAAATGCGGCGGTTCTCCGGCACCACCAGGGTCACCCCGTTCTCCACCAGCACGCGCCCCACGATACGGGTATTGGCGCGCTCGAGCACCTCGACGACCTTGCCCTCGGGGCGGCCACGCCGATCCATGCCGGCGATGCGCACCATGACCCGGTCTCCATGCAGGACTTCCCGCATTTCGTTGGGGCCGAGGAAGATGTCCTGCCCTTCGTCGTCAGTGACGACAAAACCATAGCCGTCAGGGTGGCCTTGCACCCTCCCCTTGATGAGGTCGGCCTTGGCTGGCAGCAGATACGCTCCCCGCCGGTTGCGCATGACCTGCCCGTCCCGCTCCATCGCAAACATGCGACGCTCGAAGAACTCGAGCTCGACGGGCTGGATGTCCATGGCCTGAGCCAGTTCGGCAAACGGCAGGGGCACGCCCTGCTCTGCCAGAACCTGGATGATGAATTCCCGACTTGGCAGCGGGAAGTCATATTTCTGACTCTCGCGCTCGAAGAAGGGATCGCTGCGACGCAGCTTGCTGAGCTTTTTAGTGTTTTTGCTTTTTGATATTGACACGGATAATTTCTACTCTATAATTTCTAGCTCGTTGCCCAGATGGCGAAATTGGTAGACGCGCTAGTTTCAGGTACTAGTGCCGCGAGGCGTGGAGGTTCGAGTCCTCTTCTGGGCACCAGATTTTCAGGAAAGCCGGTCTTTGACCGGCTTTTTTGTTGTTGGTTGCAGACTGCAGAAACCGGATTTCCGGGACGGATTCAAGAGACAAGGTTATCTAGCCCTCCAGGGGCTTCCACTACAAGATTAATTTGTTCTATAATAGCGCTTTCGTTGCCCAGATGGCGAAATTGGTAGACGCGCTAGTTTCAGGTACTAGTGCCGCGAGGCGTGGAGGTTCGAGTCCTCTTCTGGGCACCAAGGATTCAAGCAAGGCCGGTCATGGAAACATATGACCGGCCTTTTGCTTTTCATCTCCCTTGTATTCGCATCCCAGGATTGCACTTCGCATCCAAAACCGAACATCCGAACTCTTTTTCAAAAAGGCTTGCACAAATCCAATTTTGATCTATAATGGCGCCTTCGTTGCCCAGATGGCGAAATTGGTAGACGCGCTAGTTTCAGGTACTAGTGCCGCGAGGCGTGGAGGTTCGAGTCCTCTTCTGGGCACCAAGGATTCAGGCAAAGGCCGGTCATGGAAACATGACCGGCCTTTTGCTATTTGTCTGTCACCGGCCATCGCGCGTCGCCCCTACCCCACTCACGCGCCAGGGCCACGCACAATCACACCGCCCAAAGAAAAACCCCGGCAAGCCCCTCCATGAAGAGGCTTGCCGGGGTTGCGCCGGTCTTACGAGCAATACGTGATCAGGCGCCGAAAGGATGGCGCTTGAGGATCGTCTCGTCCCGCTCGGGGCCGGTGGAAATGACGTCGATGGAAATCTCGCAGATCTCCTCGATACGGTGCAGGTAGGCACGCGCCTCCGGCGGCAGCGCATCCCAGCTCTGCGCACCAAAGGTCGTCCCGCTCCAGCCCGGCATGGTTTCCAGGATGGGCTCGCAGCGCACAACCTCTTCTGCGCCCATCGGCAGCAGATCGATGCGCTTGCCGTCCAGCATGTAACCGGTACACAGCTTCAGCTCGGTCAGGCCGTCGAGCACGTCCAGCTTGGTGATGCACAGACCAGACACGCCATTGATGATGATGGAGCGCTTGAGCGCCGCCAGGTCGAGCCAGCCGCAGCGACGCTTGCGCCCCGTCACGGTGCCGAATTCACGGCCCACGGTGGACATCTGGTAGCCCGGGGTGCCTGGAGTCTCAAAATCCAGCTCGGTGGGGAAAGGACCGCCACCGACCCGGGTGCAATAGGCCTTGGTGATACCCAGCACGTAGTGCAGACGGCCGGGGCCCACGCCACAGCCAGCCGCAGCCTGGCCTGCCACACAATTGCTGGAGGTCACGAAGGGATAGGTGCCGTGGTCAATGTCCAGCAGCGTGCCCTGGGCGCCTTCGAACAGCAGGTTGCCACCCGCCTTGTTGACCGCATACAGGTCGGCCGACACGTCGGTCACCATCGGACGGATCTCTTCCGCATCCTTCATCGCCTGGTCGAAGACCGTCTGGAAATCGACGGCTTCCGCGCCCAGGTACTGGGTGAGCACGAAGTTGTGATAATCCAGCACTTCCCGAAGCTTTTCGGCGAAGCGCTGGGGATCGAACAGGTCGTACACGCGCAGGGCGCGGCGGGACACCTTGTCTTCGTAGGTCGGGCCGATGCCCTTGCCGGTGGTGCCGATCTTGTCGCCGGCGCTCTTGCGCGCTTCGCGGGCACGGTCCAGGGCCGAGTGATAACCCAGGATCACCGGACAGCCCGGGCTGATCTTCAGACGCTCACGCACCTTGATGCCGCCGGCCTCCAGGCCACGCACTTCCTCGAGCAGATGATGGATGTCGAGCACCACACCATTGCCGATATAGCACTGCACGCCTTCCCGCACGATGCCGGACGGCACCAGGTTGAGCTTGTATTCGGTGGTGCCGACCACCAGGGTATGCCCTGCATTATGGCCACCCTGGAATCGGACGACGCCCTGGGCCTGATCAGTCAGCCAATCGACGATCTTGCCCTTGCCCTCGTCACCCCACTGGGTGCCCACCACGACTACGTTCTTTGCCATTTCTAATTACTCTCCCTGAAGCGGTTCAACCTGCCAGGCACCGCCCCGCAGAACCAGACGCCGGTCACAGCCGGCCTCACGCCACGTGCCTTCATGGCCGGGCAATTCAATCACTACACTTTCCCCTGCTTCGCGCAGCGCGGCCACAGCCTCGCGGAAACCGTCACTGCCGGCGCCGGAGGCCAGGATCGCACCGGCCTGCACAGGGTCGGCCACCTGGGCCGCCAGTTCGCGCAGGTCGAGACTGAACCCTGTGGCCGGACGGCCCCGCCCGAAGGCGCGGCCCACGCTGTCGTAACGTCCGCCGAGGGCCAGCGCCACCGGGGAACGTCCGCCATAGGCGGCGAAGACCACTCCACTGTGATAGTGGTAACCGCGCAGGTCGGCAAGGTCAAAACTGATGGGCAGGTCCGCCAGCGCGGCGGCCAGCGCCTCGAGGTCATCGAGCGCGGAGCGGATTTCAGCATCTTCCGGCAGCAGGCCGCGGGCCTTACTCAACACCCCGGCGTCACCATAGAGGGTCGGCAGGGCCAGCAGGCCCTGGCGCACCGCTTCGGGTACGCCTCTGAGCAAGTCCTGCAAGCCAGGCAGATCCTTGGACTGGAGGCAATCGAAGAGCGGCTCCTCCCGGTCGGCCGACAGGCCGCTCAGGCGCACCAGCGCCTTGAACAGGCCCACATGCCCCAGATCGATGCGTGACGTACCGACACCCGCGATCGACAGGACCTCGGCAAGCAGGCGGATCACCTCGGCATCAGCCTCAAGGCCGGCGTGCCCATAGATCTCGGCGCCGAGTTGCAGCGGCTCGCGGGTGGCCGTCAGCGAAGACGGCACGGCATGCGCCACGGTGCCGCAGTAGCAGAGACGGGTCACGCCCTTGCGATTGAGCAGGTGGGCATCGATGCGGGCCACCTGCGGGGTGATGTCTGCCCGGACACCCATGGTTCGCCCGGAGAGCTGATCCACCAGCTTGAGGGTTTTGAGCTGCAGGTCCTGGCCAGCCCCGGTCAGCAGGGATTCGAGATACTCAAGCAGCGGCGGAGCCACCAACTGGTAGCCATTCAGGCGAAAGGTGTCGAGCAGGCGACGACGCAGGTCTTCCAGCTTGGCCGCCTCGGCGGGCAGCGCGTCCTGGATGTATTCGGGTAGAACCCAACGCAACATGGGCATGGCGCCTCAAGAAAAAACGATCAGGATGACGAGGCCGAGCAACATCGACCCCAGACCCACGAAGCGGATCTGGCCGTCCGCCAGCCGAAGCAGGCGAGAAAAAGTCTCGCGCCAGGTTGCTGGCGCGACAAAAGGGATGACGCCTTCGAGCACGAGCATCAGCGCGAAGGCCAGAATGAGCGTACGGCCCATTACTTTCCGTGCTTGCCGGAATCAGCCGCCGAAGCATTACGACCACCGGAGCTCTTGAAGTACTTGAAGAACTCCGAGTTCGGCTCGATGACCATCACGTCGGACTTGCTCTTGAAGCTGCTCCGGTAAGCCTCCAGGCTGCGGTAGAAGGCATAGAACTCGGGGCTCTGACCAAACGCCTGCGCATATATGGCCGAGGCCTTGGCATCCCCGTCACCCTTGACCATCTGGGCAGAACGGTAAGCTTCGGCAAGGATCACCTCACGCTGCTTGTCGGCATCCGCCTTGATCTTCTCGGCCTCCGCGCCGCCCTGCGAACGAAGCTCGTTGGCGACCCGCTTGCGCTCGGCCTCCATGCGCCGATAGACGGACTCCGACACCTCGGCGGGCAGGTCCACCCGCTTGAGCCGCACGTCGACAATCTGTACGCCGATCTTGCGCGCATCGAGGTCAGCCTTGAGGCGCATCTCGTCCATGATCTTGTCCCGCTCGCCGGACACCACATCATGCACGGTACGCTTGCCGAACTCCTCGCGGAGCCCGGCATTGACGGTCTGTTCCAGGCGGGTACGGGCACGGGCTTCATCGCCCCCGACCGAGATGTAATAGAGCTTGGGATCGACGATCCGCCACTTCACAAACAGATCCACCAGCACGTTCTTTTTCTCGGAGGTGATGAAACGCTCGGGCTCCGAAGTGTCGAGGGTCAGGATGCGCCGATCGAAATAGCGCACGTTCTGGATCATGGGGATCTTGAAATGGAGACCCGGCTCGCTGATCTGCTCCTTGACCTCACCCAGTTGAAAGACCAACGCATGCTGGCGCTGATCAACCGTGAAGAGGGACATCGACAGCACCGCAGCGACAAACAGGCCCACACCGGCCAGCAATGACAGACGTTCTCGCATCAGCGTTCTCCCCGCTCACGGTTGCGCGTGGTCTCACGGGTACGGGACTCCCCTGAGAGTGCATCCGCCCTGGGCGGTGTAATCGTATTTTCGGCACCTGCAGGAGTGGCAGCACGTGGCAACTGGGCCGGCTCGCCAGCGGGCACGCTACCCGGCGCTGCAGTGACCTGCATTAGCTTGTCGAGCGGCAGGTACAGCAGGTTGCCGTTACCTTTCGCATCGACCATCACCTTGCTGGAGTTAGACAGGACCTGCTGCATGGTGTCGAGATACAGACGCTGACGGGTCACCTCAGGCGCCTTGGCATACTCGGCGTAGACCTGCTTGAAGCGCGACGCATCACCCTCGGCCTGGGCAACCACACGCCCCTTGTAGGCGTCAGCTTCTTCCAGCAAGCGGGAGGCCGCACCGCGGGCACGCGGAATAACGTCGTTGGCGTAGGCCTGGCCTTCGTTCTTCTGGCGCTCCCGGTCCTGGCCGGCCTTCACGGCGTCGTCGAAGGCAGCCTGCACCTGCTCGGGCGGCTGGGCGTTCTGCATGGTCACCTTGCTGACCTGGATGCCCGTGGTGTAGCGGTCCAGAATATCCTGGGTCAGCTTCTGTGCATTGGCCGCCACCTGTTCACGGCCTTCATAAAGCACGAAATCCATCTTGCTCTTGCCGACGATCTCGCGCACAGCAGTTTCAGCAGCCTGAATGACCGAGTCATCCGCATTCCGGTTGCTGAAAAGGTAAGCCTGGGGGTCCTTGAGAACATACTGGACGGCGAACTGGATGTTCACGATGTTCTCATCGTCCGTCAGCATCAGGGCCTCTTTGAGGACCTTGTTGCGCTCGGAGCCGCGATAGCCGATCTCGACCGTGCGCACGCCGGTCAGGTTCACCAGTTCGTGGCTCTGGATCGGATAGGGAAGGCGCCAGCGCAGGCCGGGCTCGGTGGATTCCTGGAAGCGCCCGAACTGCAGCACGATCCCACGCTGGCTCGCGTCGACGATATAGAAGCCGCTGGCCAGCCAGATCACCGCTGCAAACGCCGCGATCAGACCGATGCCGCCACCAAACTGGCGGAAGGAAAACTCGGGACCGGGGCCTTTGCCGCCACCGCCGCCATCACCGCCGCCGCCCGGCGCACCATTGCGACCGAACATGCCGGAAAGACGCCGATTGAAATCACGCCAGAGCTCCTCCAGATCGGGAGGCCCCTGGTTATCGCCGCCGCCGCGGTTGTCTCCACCGCCACGGTTTCCCCAGCGGGGATCGTTGAGGGACATGAGAATGCCTGAAATCACGGTTTAATCCGCTCCGGAAGAAGACTCACTGGGATACTTCAAAACGACGACTCATGTTGTACCGCAAGAGCCGCCAGGGATGCCTTGTGTTTCTGGGCGACGTCGGCCAGCACCTGCCTCAGCAGGTCGAGACCTTCTCCAGTCCTGGCGCTGAGCAAAACGCGCGAGATGTTACCACAAGCGTCCTGCTGCACTTCCGCACTCGCCAGGCTCTGGTCGATCTTGTTCCACACCTGGATCTGAGGCAACTGCCCGGCCCCGATCTCTTCCAGAACACCATTCACGGCAGCAATCTGCCCTTCCCTGTCGTCACTCGACGAATCGACCACATGCAGCAGCAGGTCGGCAGAGACGGTTTCCTCCAGCGTGGCGTGGAATGCGGCCACGAGAGAGTGAGGCAGGTCACGGATGAATCCGACCGTGTCCGACACCACGATGTTCCCGGCTTCGCCAAGGAAAAGTCGACGGGAGGTGGTGTCAAGGGTCGCAAACAGCTGATCGGCGGCGTAAGCCCCCGCCTTGGTCAGCGCATTGAACAGCGTGGACTTGCCCGCATTGGTGTAGCCCACCAAGGATACGCTGAGCACATCGCGACGCTCCCGCGCCCGCCGGCGGACGGCCCGCTGGCGCTCCAGCACCTTGAGCCGCGCCTTGAGCAGCTTGACCCGCTCGCCCAGCAGGCGGCGGTCGGTCTCGAGCTGCTTTTCACCCGGACCGCGCAGACCGATACCACCCTTCTGGCGTTCCAGGTGGGTCCAGCCTCTGACGAGGCGTGTGGACAGGTGCTGCAACTGAGCCAGTTCGACCTGCAGCTTGCCTTCGTGGCTCTTCGCGCGCAGGGCAAAGATGTCGAGGATGAGGGCCGACCGGTCGATGACCCGGCAGTTGAGCTTGCGCTCGAGGTTGCGCTGCTGGGCCGCGGTGATGTCGTGATTGAAGATCACGATGTCGCCACCGCTCATCTGCACCAGCGAACCGATTTCCTCAGCCTTGCCCTTGCCGACGAACAGCGCAGGATCGGGCGCCTGACGACGGCCCTGGATCACCCCGACGATGACCGCTCCCGCACTGCCTGCGAGCAGGCCAACTTCGGCCAGGCGCTCTTCGATGCCGCCCTGGCCAAAATCGACCTGCACCAGAACGGCGCGGTTTCCCGACGAAGGTCGTTCAAACACGCCGCCACCCGACGTTCAGGTGGACCACAGACGGCCAGGAAATAATGGAACTCAGCTTGCGGCCTCGTTCTGTTCCTGCTGGATATTGACGGGACGCGCCGGCACCACGGTGGAGATGGCGTGCTTGTAGACCATCTGGGTAACGGTGTTCTTCAACAGGACAACGTATTGATCGAAAGACTCGACCTGCCCCTGCAGCTTGATCCCGTTCACGAGATAAATGGAAACCGGCACGTGCTCGCGGCGGAGCGCGTTAAGGAACGGATCTTGGAGGAGTTGCCCCTTGTTGCTCATTTTTAGAACCTCTATGGTTTTAGTTTGGAATAATTATAGAGCCTTTTGCTGCACCGCCACATCAGGTACGGCAAGCAGCTCGATGGTGTGGAAATCGGTTCTTCAATCCTTGCTTGCGAAGGGGTTCTTTGACGACTTGAATTGTATCCGCAACGGCGTCCCCTGCAATTTGAAGGCTTCCTGAAAGGTTCTTTCCAGATAGCGTACGTATGACGGCGGCACATGGTCAAGAGCGGCGCCGTGCACAACGATGATCGGCGGGTTCATGCCCCCCTGGTGCGCATAGCGCATCTTGGGACGGAAGCCATTATGACGGGGCGGTTGCTGACGCACGATGGCATCAAGCAGCAGGCGGGTCAGCTTGGGCGTGGCGAGCTTGGTCATCGCCGCCTCGTAGGCCCCATCGACAGCCTTCAACATGGGGACGATGCCCTGCCCTTTCAAGGCCGAGACATACAGAAAGCGTGCAAAACCCAGGAAGGGCAGCTTGCGGGCAATGTCTTCCTTGATGCGCTGGCGACGATAGTCATCGACGCTATCCCACTTGTTGACCGCCACCACCAGGGCGCGACCGGCTTCGACCACGAAGCCACCGATGTGGGCATCCTGCTCGGAGACATCCTGGCTGGCATCCAGCACCAGCACCACGACGTTACTCTGCTCCACGGCCTGGAGGGTCTTGATCACCGAGAACTTCTCGACGGTCTCGAACACCTTGCCGCGCTTGCGCAGGCCTGCGGTATCGATCAGCGTGTAGTGGCGCCCGTTGCGCTCGAAGGGCACCTCGATCGCATCACGGGTGGTGCCGGGCATGTCGAAGGCAATGACCCGCTCTTCGCCGATCAGGGTATTGACCAGGGTGGACTTGCCCACATTGGGACGCCCGACGATCGCCACCCGGGGGCCCTTCTCGGCCGGCACGTCGTCATCGTCATCCCGCGGAAAGGACTCGAGGATCAGTTCCATCAGCGTGGTGACGTTGTCACCGTGGGCCGAGGACACACACAGCGGCTCGCCGATGCCCAGGGCATGGAACTCGGCAGAGATCATCGCCCGGTTCATGCCCTCGGCCTTGTTCACCACCAGGAAAGTCGGACGGCCGGCCCGGCGCAGCCGGGTTGCGATCTGCTCGTCGTGGGGCGTCAGGCCGGCGCGGGCATCCACCATGAACAGCAGCGCATCGGCTTCGGCGATGGCCTGCTCGGCCTGCCGGGCCATTTCGTGGACGATCCCGTCCTTTGCGACGGGATCAAAACCGGCCGTATCGACGACCAGGAACTCCCGCTCGGCCGCCCGGCCAAGGCCGTAGCGACGATCGCGGGTCAGACCGGGGAAGTCGGCGACAAGCGCATCACGGGTCTTGGTAAGGCGATTGAACAGGGTAGATTTGCCCACATTGGGGCGACCTACCAGAACCAGGGTTGGCTTCACGCGTCGGGAACTCCGTTATTGCAGGCCAAGGCCATAAACATTGCCATCCTTGCTCTGGATGACCATTTCGCCATCACTGCGCTGGATGTCGGCAAGGATGGGGCTGGAGTCGACACGCTGCCGACCTGCCATTGCCCCGTCGTCCTTGCGCAGAAGATGCACGTAGCCCTCACCATCGCCCACCACCACGTAGCTGCCCGACACGCGCGGACGGCCCACGTTGCGGCCGGCCAGTTGATCCTGCTTCCAGGCGCTGGCGCCATTGTTCAGGTCGAGGGCGTGAACGGCCCCCTTCTCGTCGGTCACGTAGGCATACCGGGAATCCAGGTCGAGGCCCCTGGAGCTGGACAGGTCACGTGCCCACAGGGTCGAACCATTGGCCAGGTCGAAGCAGGCGATGCGGCCCTGGAAGGCCACGGCGCAGGCGGCGCGGGAGCCCAGCACCGGCAGGCTGGTGATGTCGGCCATGCGCTCCAGCTCGGTGGCGCCACGCGGCACGGCCACCGTGCCTTCCCACATCAGGCTGCCGTTGGCGCCGCTGACGGCCACCAGCTTGCCACCCGGAAAGCCCGCGAACACCGCGCTCCCCTCGATCACCACCCCTGCGGAATTACGCAGGGACAAGGCCGGAGTTGCCCGCTGGTAGGCCCAGCGCCGACGACCATCCTGGGGATCCAGCCCGAACAGCCGGCTGTCCGCGCTGCGCACCACGACCAGGTTGTCGGACACGGCGGGTGCGGCGAGGATCTCGGCATTCACCTGGACACGCCATTTGACCTGGCCCGTCCTGGCGTCGAGCGCCACGACCTCGCCCTTCGGCGTGGCCACCACGGCGATCTGCCCATTGCTGCCGACACCACCGGAGAGGGCGCCGTTGATGGAGGCCTTCCAGGTGCTGCGGCCTGCTTCCAGACGCAGCACGTCGCCGTCGGCGGCAGCGGCGAAGACGGCATTGCCGCTGATCGCCGGTTGCAGCACGTAGGCACCGGAAGCCCCCACCCGCGCCTTCCACACTTCAGAGACACGGACACCGTCGTTCTGCAAGGGCTTGAGGGCCGGCAGCTTGTTCTTGTCGGACGCAAACGGATTCAGGGACGAGCACGCCCCAAGCAGCAGCGCGCCCACCACAGCCACCGCCAGACGGGCGGGCGTCATTGCGCGCCCCCGATGGCGTCGAGCTTGGCCTGGGCGATTTCACGCAGGGTGGAGGACTCCGCCTTGACGGCGGTGCTCAGCGCATCCACGGCCGCCTTGTAGGCAACCCGGGCTTCCGCCGGCTTGCCCTGAGCCACCAGGATGTCACCCTTCAGGTCGGCAAACCGCGCGGCCAGTTCGGCATCGGTCGGTGCCTGCAACTGGGCCAGGGCTTCGTCGTAGGCCTTGTCATCGAACAGGACGGTGGCCAGACGCAGCCGCGCAATATTGCGCAGCGCCGGATCATTGGCCTTTTCGGCGGCCCAGGCCAGGGGAACCCGGGCGTTCTTGAGGTCGCCCGCATCGCTCTGGACCTTGGCCGACAGCAGCGCAGCCAGGTCGGCGTAAGGCGTGCCGCTGTACTTGTCGATGATCAGCCCGGCAGCCTCACGCGCCTTCTGGGCGTTCTTCTCGCCGGCGGCCTGTTGCACGGCGGTGTAGAGCGCCGACGCTTCCGTCCCCTGCTTGCCGCGGTACCAGTTCCAGCCTTGCCAGCCAACGGAAGCCAGCGCTGCCACCACCGCGAGGGTGGTCACGAGCTTGCCGTTCTCTTCCCACCATCCCTTGATCTGGGAAATCTGTTCCTGTTCTTCAAGGTCAAATGCTGCCATCGTCTTCTTCCGATTCGAGTAGGCGGTCGGCCAGGGTTTCGGGGAGTACGTCCATCGGGACGCGGATCTGTTCGGAGCCATCGCGCAGCGGCTTGAGGCTGACTTCGCCTGCGGCAGCCTCATCGTCGCCAATCACGACGGCAAAGGGTGCGCCGGAAGCGTCTGCCCGCTTCATCTGCGACTTGAAGCCGCCGCCGCCGCAGTGCAGCGTAACGGAGAAACCCGTACCACGCAGCGCTTCGGCAACGCGGAAGGCGGCCCGCTGGGCAGCCTCACCGGCATGCACCACATACACATCGGGCACGACTCGCTCGGCCTCGCCACCGCATTCCTGCCACAGGGACAGCAGGCGCTCCACGCCCATGGCAAAACCTGCCGCGGGCGCCGGCTTGCCGCCCAGCTGGGCCACCAGGCCGTCGTAACGGCCGCCGGCACAGATGGTGCCCTGCGCGCCGAGGCGCGTGGTGACCCACTCGAAGACCGTGCGGTTGTAGTAATCCAGGCCGCGCACCAAGCGATGATTGATTCGATAAGGCATGCCCGCATCCTTCAGCAGGGTCTGCACCCCGTCAAAGTGCTTGAGGGACTCCTCGCCGAGGAAATCCGCCAGCTTGGGCGCGGCTTCGACAATACCCTGCAGGTCGGGGTTCTTGGTGTCGAGGATGCGCAACGGATTGGTGTACAGACGCCGCTTGCCGTCCTCGTCCAGGCGATCCTGGTGCTGCTCCAAATAGGTGATCAATGCAGCCCGGTGGGTGGCGCGCTCCTCGCTGCTGCCGAGGGAATTGATCTCGAGCTTGACGTCCTCGAGGCCCAGGTCATCCCACAGACGCGCGCACATCAGGATGTGCTCGGCATCGATGTCCGGACCGTCGAAGCCCAGGGCCTCGACCCCCACCTGGTGGAACTGCCTGTAGCGCCCCTTCTGGGGACGCTCGTGGCGGAACATCGGGCCGTGGTAGTACAGGCGACGCGGCTGGCCGAACAGCAGGTTGTGCTGGATCGCCGCCCGCACGCAGGAGGCCGTGCCTTCCGGGCGCAGGGTCAGGTGTTCGCCATTGAGGGCGTCCTCGAAGGAGTACATCTCCTTCTCGACAATGTCGGTGACTTCGCCGATCGCCCGCTTGAACAGCGGGGTCGGCTCGACGATGGGCATGCGGATGGGGCGGTAGCCGTAGCTGTGCAGCCAGTTGCGGACGATGTCCTCGAACTGCTCCCAGACTTCTGCATCGTCGGGCAGGATGTCATTCATGCCGCGCACGGCCTGGAGGGTCTTGCTCATGATTCCTTTTATTCTTGTAGGCGGAGCGGCACGGCCTCAGGCCGGCGCGCCCTTGCGGGGATAGGTGCGGGCCACGTAACGCTCGATGATGGCCTTGAATTCATTGGAGATATTGTCGCCGCGCAGGGTCAGGGTCTTGACCCCGTCTTCGAACACCGGCGCGGCGGGCGACTCGCCGGTACCCGGCAGGGAAATGCCGATGTTGGCGTGCTTGCTCTCGCCCGGGCCATTGACGATGCAGCCCATCACCGCCAGGGTCATGTTCTCGACACCATCGTACTGGTCACGCCAGATCGGCATGTTGTCGCGGACAAAGCTCTGCACGTCGGAGGCAAGCTCCTGGAACAGGGTGCTGGTGGTGCGGCCGCAGCCGGGGCAGGCCGTCACCATCGGCGTGAAGGCTCGCAACCCCATGGTCTGCAGGATCTCCTGGGCCACCACCACCTCCTGGGTCCGGCTGCCGTTGGGCTCCGGGGTCAGGGAAATGCGGATGGTGTCGCCGATGCCTTCCTGCAGCAGCACCGACAGCGCCGCCGTGGATGCCACGATGCCCTTGGAACCCATGCCGGCCTCGGTCAGGCCCAGGTGCAGGGGGTAGTCACACTTGGCCGCCATGTCGCGATACACCGCGATGAGGTCCTGCACGCTGCTGACCTTGGCCGACAGGATGATCTTGTCGCCGCCCAGGCCATA
Organism: Zoogloea dura; assembly: GCF_012927165.1. Classification (GTDB taxonomy): domain Bacteria; phylum Pseudomonadota; class Gammaproteobacteria; order Burkholderiales; family Rhodocyclaceae; genus Zoogloea; species Zoogloea dura. The sequence goes on along the minus strand of NZ_JABBGA010000001.1, from coordinate 56,216 downwards.
TTCCTCGGCCTTCGCTGCAGACTCGAGGGCGGAGGTGACCAGCGCCTCGCGCATCACGGCGCCGGCATCCAGCGGAACGGCACGCTTCGCGTTCTCGTCCATGATGCGGGCCAGCACCGACTGGTCGAGACTGCCCCAGTTGACGCCGATACGCACCGGCTTGTCGTACTTGCAGGCCATCTCGACGATGGACGCGAACTGGGTGTCCCGCTTGGCGCCCTGCCCCACGTTGCCGGGGTTGATGCGCAGCTTGTCGAGCGCCTCGGCGCAGGCCGGGTTATCGGACAGCAGCTTGTGGCCGTTGTAATGGAAGTCGCCGACCAGCGGCACATCCAGGTTCATTTGCAACAGCTTCTCACGGATCTTCGGCACCGCCTTGGCCGCCTCGTCATTGTTGACGGTGATGCGCACCAGTTCGGAGCCCGCCCGCGCGAGCTGGGCCACCTGCATGGTGGTGGCAAAATCGTCGGCCGTATCGGTGTTGGTCATCGACTGCACCACCACGGGCCCTGCCGAGCCGATCAGGACATTTCCGACACGCACCAGGCGGGTCTGGCGACGGGGGGCTGCGCGCCCCGAGAGGAGTAGATCCATGATTGTTCCGATTACTCGATCTTGAGACGGGCGACCGTTGCCTTGGCGGCCAGGCCCAGGTCGACCGGAGCACCGTTGCGCTCCAGCTTCACCGAACGGGCATTGCCGATCACGGCGGAAAAAGGCGGCTTGACATCAACCTGCTCGCGGGTACCGGCCTTGCCCAGGCGTGAAAACACCACCTTGCCGGCTGCATCCTTGATCTCCACCCAGGAGTCCTGGGCAAAGTCGAACACCAGCCTGTCGGACCCTGGCTTGGCGGCATCCGCAACGACAGCTGCAGCGGGCACTTCCTTCGCCGGCGTGGCAGCGGGCACCGCCACCACCGGCGCAGCAGGCGTCGGGGAACTGCCCGCCGGCGCAGCCGGAGACACGGACGCCGGCACGGGAACAGGAACGGGAACAGGCACCGGGACAGGAACAGGCGCCGCTTCGACCGCAGGAGGCACGGCTGCCGTGCCCTCCCCGCCCTGCGCACCGGGCGCAAAGGCAGGTGCCTGGGAGGGTGGCAGGCTGGCGACCAGGTCTTCCTGGGGCTTGCTCTTCTGGGTGTCGTAATACCAGCCGACGACCACGATGCCGAGCAGGGCCAGAGCGGCCGCCACGCCGGGCAGCACCGAACGGCGGAAACGTCCGCGCCCCACTTCCGGCATGTTGCCATGGGCATTCGAGGCCGGTGCCAGCTCGACGGTAGCATCGCTGGCGGGCGGTTCGAGCTCGGCCAGCAGCGGAGCGGGATCGATCTTCAGCAAACGGGCGTAGTTACGCAGGAAGCCGCGCGTGAAGGCCGTGCCCGGCAGCTGGTCGAAACGCCCCGACTCGATGGCCTCGATCTGGCGGGCATTCAGCTTGAGGGAATAGGCCGCTTCCGGAATGCTCATGCCCAGGGCCTCACGGGCACTACGCAGGGTTTCGCCGGCCCGGCGCTCGCCGGAGGTCTCGTCGGTCGAAGATGGCAAGACGTGAAGATCTGTCACTGATACTGCCCTTGCTGGAAAGCCTGGAATTCGGGGGAGGCCGGGAAGCGGCGCCGCAACTGCTGAACAAGGGTGGCCTCCGCAGCGCGGTCTCCGAGCCGGCGTTCGATCCGGATGCCCAGCCAGAGGCTCTCGGCGGTCGGTTCACCGAGCTTGTGCAGAGCCGCGACGTAGCGCCGCGCGGCTTCATAGGCACCGCGCCGGTAGGTGATCGAGGCCAGGTGGTAGATGGCCGGCAGATTGGTGTCGTCGGCCTCCAGTGCACGGATGAAATACGGCTCGGCGGCGGCGTCATCCTTGAGTCGCAGGTGGCACAGGCCAATATTGGTGAGGGCCCGCGCAGGCGTCTGATAGTAGGGATTGCGCACCGCTGTCGTGAGCAGCGCGAGGCCCGCCCGCTCCTTGCCCGTCGAGCACAGGAACCAGCCGTAGGAATTCATGATCTCCGGATCGCCCGGCGCCAGCCGTCGCGCGTGCTCGAAGCTCGCCTCGGCCACCGGGTTCTCCTCGAGATACATATGCACCTGCCCCATCAGCTGATAGGCAGGGGCATAACCCGAGTCGTAGCCCGCCGCCGCCCTGGCTTCATCGAGGGCCACGCCGAAGCGCCCGGCCTGGAAGTAGGCCTGCCCCAGCTCGACATGCACCTTGGCCTTGCGCCGCGCATCGGTCTGCACCGGCATCTCGGACACCGGGCGCTCCAGGCGGGTGTCGATGCCGGACAGATTGGGGCCGCTTGCACAGCCGGCCAGGACCAGGGAGGCAACGAAAGCAGGCAGGAAGGACTTGAGCATCGCGTCAGGCACCCTGGATCGGGATGATCCGCGCCGCAGTCCGCCGGGTCTTGTCCTGCACCTGGCCGGCCAGCTGACCGCAGGCCGCATCCACGTCGTCGCCACGCGTCTTGCGGGTGGTGGTGACAATACCGGCATCGATCAGGATCTCCGCGAAGCGCTTGATGCGCGGCGCGGGCGAACGGTCGAAGCCGGACGACGGGAAGGGATTGAAGGGGATCAGGTTGAACTTGCAGGGCACGTCCCGGACGAGGGAGACCAGTTCGCGGGCGTGGGCGTCGGAATCATTCACCCCGTCGAGCATCACATACTCGAAGGTGATGAAATCGCGCGGCGCCTTCACCAGGTAGCGCTGGCAGGCGGCCATCAGCTCGCGCAGGGGGTATTTCTGGTTGATCGGCACCAGGCGGTCGCGCAGCGCATCGTTGGAGGCATGCAAGGACACGGCCAGGGCCGTCGGGCAGGCATCGCGCAGGCGGTCCATGGCCGGCACGATGCCGGAGGTGGACACGGTGACGCGGCGCCGTGAGAGTCCGTAGGCGTTGTCGTCGAGCATCAGCTTGAGGGCCGACACGACATTGTCGAAGTTGGCGAGGGGCTCGCCCATGCCCATCATCACCACGTTGCTGATCACCCGCTCGCCGTCGCCGTTGGCGCCGAGCATGCGGTTGGCGAGCCACAGCTGGCCGATGATTTCGGCGGCACTCAGGTTGCGGTTGAAGCCCTGCTTGCCGGTGGAGCAGAAGGCGCAATCGAGGGCACAGCCGGCCTGCGACGAGATGCACAGGGTGCCGCGATTGGTTTCGGGAATGAACACCGTTTCCACCGCGTTGGCATTGCCCACATCGAGCAGCCACTTGCGGGTACCGTCGGACGACACGCTGTCGCGCACCGGCACTGGCGGCGCGATGCAGGCAGTCGTTGCGAGCTTGGCCCGCAACGACTTGGCCACATCGGTCATCTCCTCGAAGTCGGTCGCACCGAAACGGTGCACCCAGCGGAGCACCTGCTTGGCACGGAACGGCTTCTCACCCTGCTGGACGAACCAGTCGGTGAGGGCTTCGGCATCGAAATCGAGAAGATTGACCACTTTTACTTCCATCAGGATCGGCGGGTGACGAGAACATCCCGGACTCGCCGATAAAGATCATCAACGGCTGTAAACGTTCATGCCGGGGAAGAAGAAAGCCACTTCCACAGCTGCGGTTTCAGGCGCGTCGGAGCCGTGCACGGCGTTGGCGTCGATGGAATCGGCGAAATCGGCACGGATGGTGCCCTTCTCGGCCTTCTTCGGGTCGGTGGCGCCCATCAGCTCACGGTTCTTGGCAATGGCGTTCTCGCCTTCCAGAGCCTGGATCATCACCGGGCCGGAGGTCATGAAGGACACCAGATCCTTGAAGAAGGGGCGCTCCTTGTGCACAGCGTAGAACTCGCCGGCTTCACGCTCGGACAGATAGGCCAGCTTGGCGGCAACGACCTTGAGGCCGGCGGCTTCGAAACGGGCGTAGATCTGGCCGATCACGTTCTTGGCAACGGCATCGGGCTTGATGATGGACAGGGTGCGTTCAATAGCCATGAGACAAACTCCAGTGAGACAAGGGATGGTCGAAAAACCGAAAGCTCGGAATTTTAGCAGGTTTGCGGGGCTGCTTCGGCGCTTTTCCATGCCCTTCCGCCATGCGGCCGTGCCCGGCCGGCGGGGCTGGCGGCTGGAAAGGCGGACTTGAGGGTGTCGCGCCACGGTGCCCGGCAAGGCACCGGGCCGGAAAAGTGGACAAAAAAAAGGGTGCGCATCGCGCACCCCCAACCCCAACAGAGAGACTTCAGCCTGGGTGCCGCGGCACCCTGAAAACGCGTTTTGTTGCTCGTGTTTGCGTCTTCAACTTGGGATCGATTATGGGGACTTCCGGGGGGGCGCGTCTTGACCTGGGTCAAAAACCCTTCACGTGACAGGGTGAAATACGGGATAAATCAAGCATTCCATCCGGATTCAACGATCAGCAGGCTCGTCGCCGTCGGGTCTGGCCGGAGGGGCATCATCGTCGGCCACCACCTTGTAGCCCGGCCCTTCCAGATCGTCGAATTGGCCGCTGCGGACCGACCACCAGAAGATCACCCCGATCAGGAAGACCAGCACCACGGACATGGGAATCAGGAGATAGAGGCTTTCCATGGCGACCTTTAACGGGCGAGCCTGCGCTGCAGGCGCAAGGCATTGAGTACGACGAAGAGAGAGCTGGCGGACATGCCGATGCCAGCCATCCAGGGCGTCACCAAGCCGAACATGGCCAGGGGGACGGCCGTGAAATTATAGGCAAAGGACCACCACAGGTTTTGCCGGATGATGGTGAGCGTCCGGCGTGACACATCGAATCCGTCGGCCAGCGCGCCCAGGCGGGAGCCCAGCAGGACGATGTCGGCCTGATTGCGGGCCAGATCGGTACCACCGCCCATGGCCACGGACACCTGGGCCTGGGCCAGCACCGGCGCATCGTTGACACCATCGCCCACCATCGCAATCACACCGCCCCCGGCCTGCAGGGCCCTCAGGGCTTCGTGCTTGCCCTCGGGCGTCATGCCGCCGACAGCCTGCGAAATCTCCAGGCGACGGCCCAGCGCCTCGACGGTGGACGGTGTGTCGCCACTGAAGATCGACAGCTTGATGCCGCGTGCGCGCAGCGCCTCGAAGGTGGCGGGGCAATCCTCGCGCAGGCCGTCCGACAGCACGAAGGCGGCCAGCCAGCCGGCGGACGAACCGAGGGCGACGACACTGCGCCCCGACTGTTCGTCCTCCACCAGGCCGCGCGGCAGCTCGTCACCCGCCAGGCCGGCCACGAAGGCGGGCCGCCCGATGCGGTAATTCACCCCGTCCAGGACGCCGCTCATGCCCTGCCCGGTCACCGCCGTCAGCGCGCCGAAGGCAGGCAGTCCACCGGCCGCCGCCTGCAGGCGCAGGGCCGTTGCGATGGCATGCTCGCTGCCCTGCTCGAGGCCCGCGGCCAGCGCCCGCACCCGCTCTTCGGAGATCTCGCCAAAAAGGCGCACGCCTTCGACCCGCATCTCGCCATAAGTCAGGGTACCGGTCTTGTCGAAGACAAAATGCTCGGCGCGGGCCAGCGCCTCGATGGCATGGCCGCGGGTCACCAGCACCCCCATCCGGGCCAGGGTGTCGGTGGCCACCGTCAGCGCCACCGGCGTCGCCAGCGACAATGCGCAAGGGCAGCTCACCACCAGCACGGAGACAAAGACCCACAGCGCCCTATCCGGATCGGTCCACCACCACCAGGCGGCGGTGACCACGGCGAGGACCAGCAGTGCAACGATGAAATAAGCCGCCACCCGGTCGGCCTGCTGGACCACCCGCGGCTTCTCCGCCGAGGCGCGCTCCATCAGCTGACGGATCGCCGCCAGGCGGGTGTGCTCGCCGGTGCGGCTGACCCGCACCAACAGCGGGCTGCCGATGTTCACACTGCCACCGGTGACCTCCGCCCCCGGCCCCTTGGGCACCGGGCGGCTCTCGCCAGTCAGCAAGGCCTCATTGGCCTGGCTCGACCCCTCGATCACCACACCGTCGGCCGGCACGGCCTCGCCCGGCTTGATGCGGATCACGTCTCCCGCCAGCAGCTGGGACACCGGCACCTTGTCGCCTTCCGGCGCAGGGTAGCCGGCCAGGCGCTCGGCGAAGGCCGGCAGGGCCTTGCCCAGTTCCTCCACGCCGCGCACCGCCTTCTGGCGCGCCAGCATCTCCACGTAGCGCCCGCACAGCAAAAAGAACACGAACATCGTCACCGAGTCGAAGTACACCTCGCCCCGCCCCGTCAGGGTCGCCCAACAGCTGGCGATGAAGGCCGCCCCCACCCCGAGGGCCACCGGCACATCCATGCCGAGGCGGCGCAGGCGCACGTCACGCAGGGCGTGGCTGAAGAAAGGCGCTGCGGAGTAAAGCACCACCGGCGTGGTGAGGATCAGGCTGGCCCAGCGCATGAGCAGCTCGATGTCGGCGGTCATGTCGCCACTCTCGGCGATGTACACCGGGAAGGCGTACATCATCACCTGCATCATGCCGAAGCCGGCCACGAACAAACGCCACAGGGCGGTGCGGCGCTCACGCTGGGAGATCTGTTCGGAGCGCGCCGCATCGTAGGGATAGGCGCGGTAGCCGATGGCCTGGATCGCCGCGAGGATGTCCGACAGCTTGATCCTGCGTTCATCCCAGCGCACCCGGGCACGGCGCGTCGCGTAGTTGATGTCCACCGCCGTCACGCCGGGCTGGTGCGCCACATGCTGCTCGTTGAGCCAGATGCAGGCCGCACAGGTGATCCCTTCAAGGATCAGTGCCGCCTCGCGCTCGTGCTCGCCGATGGGCTTGACGAAGCCCTTCTGGAAATCCGGGTGGTCGAACAGGCCCAGATCCTTCAACTCGTCGGGCAGGGCCTCGCGGGCCTGCTCGGGCATCGCGTCACGACGCTTGTAATAGTCGATCAGCCCGCTATCGACAATGGACCTGGCCACCGCCTGGCAGCCGGTACAGCACATCTGGTGACGGGTTCCGGAGATCTCCACCGGAAGATCCACATCGGCGGGAATGGGCAGGCCGCAGTGATAGCAGTCATGCTCGGGCGAAACGGGGGAGTCGGACAACGAGGGCCTCGCACACAACGCACGTGGCCGGGACTGGCCACGGGAAACACGCCGTTTTATCACAAAGCCGGTTTCCGGCAAAACGGAGCGGCATCGGCTGGCTCCATGTTCGGCGGCGCACAGACACCTGTCCATGGGTGCGTAGCATCAGGCAGGCCATGTGTCCCGTTGAGGAGGAATCAAATGTCTATCGGAACCATTTTGTTGATCGTGCTGGTGCTGCTGTTGATCGGCGCCTTTCCGAGCTGGCCTCACAGCCGCAGCTGGGGCTACGGCCCTACCGGGGGCATCGGCCTCCTGCTGGTCATCCTGCTCGTACTCGTGCTGCTCGGTCGCATCTAGCCGGCCGCATCCCCTATTCACACGTCGAAAAGAAAGGAAATGACATGCTTCAGTATGCAGGAATATTTCTCGTCATCGCGCTGGTCGCAGCCCTGTTCGGCTTCACCGGGATCGTCGCCGGGGCGGTCGAGATCGCCCGGATACTCTTCTTCATTTTCCTGGTGCTGTTCGCCGCATCCTTCGTCATCGGGCTGTTCCGCCGGAACTGACCGTCCGACCCGCCGCAACCACCATGAAAAAACAGCGGGCCACCCTTGTTCAGGGTGGTCCGCTGCGTCGCCAGGCGGTGGCGAAACCCAGTCGCTGATCAGCGCTTGATGCGCGAGATCTTTGTGCCTTCGATGCTGAGGCTGGCCATCAGGCCCTGCTGGTCGAAGATGAAGGCGTAGGCATCATCCTTCAGGGTCGAGGACGAGAGATTCTTGGCAACGCCTTCGTTCACCACCACCACCGACGGCCCGACCCCGATTTCCCAGCCCTTCGACTTGTCCAGGTATTTCACGGCCTTGTCGCTCATCAGGAACACCACGTAACCGTAGGATTCCGCACCCGCCTGCCAGCCCCACGAGGCAGACACCGAGTTGTAGTAGCCGACCTTGGTCGCGCCCTTGTTCAGGACCCCCTCGCCATAACTGCCGCCGAACACCAGGCCGGCCTTGATGATCTTCGGGAAGACCAGCACGGCTCGCGCCTTCTTCCCGAGCGACTCGGCGCTCGGGTTGGTCTTGTAGAGCATCTGCAGGGCCTGGACCGCGTCCTTGTCCAGGTCATCGGCGGTGGCCGCAAAGGCGGGAGCCCCCAGCCCGGCAAGAGACAACGAAGCGGCGGTCACGAGCATCATCTTGCTGAAATTGCGTCTGGCGTTGGTCATTTTCGTTTCCTTTACGTGGGCAGCGAAACCGGGAGAAGCACCACCATGCGGATCGCGGGCGGCCGCCCAACCCGGGTTCGGGACGATCGGGTACTGCGGACTTTCATGCTGCGCCACTTCGATACAGAGGTCGGTACGCTGGCGAACAGAGCAGCCCTAGCTGTCGCCAAGGGCGTGCAGCCTTTGGCGCAGTACCTCCACTTCATCGAGCAGTTCCAGGGCCAGCGCCGCCCCCGCCAGATTGAGGCCGAGATCGCGCTGCAGGCGCAGGGCTACCGTCGCCCGGCGCACGTGCAACCCGGTGAAGCGCCAGCAATGGGGTTCCCGCCCGAGAGGGGCGACGACCCCCTCGTCCACCAGTTCGACGATGGCCTCGGCACGCACGGCACAGGCCTGGCATACCTCGAGCAGGGTCAGCCCGGTCTGCTCCTCGAGAATGGTCACGCTGAGCTGCGGCAGCAGTCTGGTCTTGTCCATGTTCAATGTCCGGCGGAAGGTCGTGGATCGAAGGACGGGAACTGAGCGGCCATCCCGGCATAGAAATCGCGGGCCGACTCGCTGTCGGCCGGCGGCAGGGCGATCTGCAGGACGACGTAGAAGTCGCCCGGCGTGGCACCGGGAATGCCGCGCCCCTTGAGACGCAGCTTGCGTCCTGCCACGGCGCCCGCCGGAATCTTCAGGTCGACCTGGCCATCAGGCGTCGGAATGGCCAGGGTCGCTCCCAGCGCAGCCTCCCAGGGCGCGATGGGCAGATCGAAGTAGACGTCGCGCTGCTCGACGCGATAGTGCGGATGAAGATGGAAGGCCACCTCCAGGTAAAGGTCGCCGGGCGGCCCCTTCCCCATTCCCGGCATGCCCTGGCCAGCCAGGCGGATATGCTGCCCGGCGCGGACCCCCCGCGGAATCACGACCTTCAGCGTATGCCGGCGAAGATGCACGCGACCGTGCTCATCCACCTCGGGCGTCTGCAGGGAAATAGCCCGGGTCGCCCCTCTGTAGGCGTCCTCCAGATCGATCGACACCTGGGCATGGTGATCCTGGCCGCGGGCGTGATATGCGCCCCCCGCCGTCTGCGAGTGTCCGCTACGACGGCCGTAGAGCGAGGCGAAGAAGTCACTGAAATCGGCGTTGCCATCGTCACCCTCCCCGCCTCCCGAGAACTCGAAGCTCCCGTTCCCGCCAGGAGGTGGCCGAAAGTCCTGGCCGGCCTTCCAGCCACTGCCCAGCGCGTCATAGGCCGCGCGCTTCTCCAGGTCCTTGAGCACAGCGTAGGCCTCTCCCAATTCCTTGAAGCGGCTCTCGGCGTCCGGGTCCTTGCTCACATCGGGATGATATTTGCGTGCCAGCTGCCGATACGCGCGCTTGATCTCCCCCTGGCTGGCATCCCGCGCAAGCCCCATGAGCGTGTAATAGTCCTTGAATTCCATGGCGGGTCTGCAGAATGGTCGGGTTCACAACCCGGGAAGCTCAGGTCGCGATCCGGTCGGGCAGCAGACGCCCGTACTCCTTGCGGACCACGGCATAGCACTCGCAGGTACGCGCCTCCAGCCCCACCCGGTCGAGCACCGTGATATGGCCCCGGGCATAGCGGATCAGGCCGGCAGCCTGGAGCTTGAGGGCCCCTTCGGTGACGCCCTCACGGCGCACTCCGAGCATGTTGGCAATCAACTCCTGGGTCATCACCAGCTCATTCCCCTGCAACCGGTCCAGGCTGAGCAGCAACCAGCGGCACAGTTGCTGATCGAGGGAATGGTGGCGATTGCACACCGCGGTCTGGGCCATCTGGGTGATCAGCGCCTGGGTATAGCGCAGCATCAGGTGCATCACCGGCCCCGAGCGACTGAAGACCTCCTTGATCGCCTGCCCGCGCAGGCGGAAGCCCTGCCCGGCGCTCTGCACCACCGCCCGGCTGGGCGTGGATTCGCCGCCCATGAACAGGGCAATTCCGACGACCCCCTCGTTGCCGACCACGGCGATCTCGGCCGAAGCGCCGTTCTCCATGACGTACAACAAGGAGACGATGGAGGTGGTCGGAAAATACACGTGACTGAGGGTCCGCCCCGATTCATAGAGCACATGCCCGAGAGGCATGTCGACCGCCTCCAGCTGGGGTTTGAGGCGCTCGAACTCGATCTCGGGGAGAACCGCCAACAACCTGTTCTGCAGGGGAGAAGGCGCATTGGACATTGAAGAATCCCGGTGGAACGAACAAGCGCAAGTCTGACCAGACCGGCAGTTTGAGTCTGTACGCTCCCGCACACAGCAGCCCCCGCCCGTACGCCACCGCACCGACTACCCCGCCGGCCCGCTCCATCCTTCGTCTGCAAGTCTCGATAAGGCAGGCAACCGCCGGGCCGGTCGATGACTGCCGTGAAAAAGGAAATCCGATCATGAAAGCCGCATCCCACCCTACCGCCCCTCCCCGACCGCTCCGGCGGCGCCACCTGCCGGTACTCCTCGCCAGCCTGGGACTCTTCCTCGCAGCTTGCGCAGGCCTTCCCGCGCCCACCGAACAATTGGCCGTCTCCACCGCGGCAGTAAGTCGGGCGGGGGGCGCAGGCGGCGGCGAGATGGCCCCGGCCGAAATGCAGATGGCGCGGGAAAAGCTGGCCAAGGCCCAGCAGGCCATGGCCGACGAAGATTACGGCACCGCCCGCGACCTGGCCCGGGAAGCCCAGGTAGATGCCCAACTGGCCGAAGCCAAGGCCCTTTCCGCCAAGGCCCGCAAGGCAGCCGACGAATTGAACGCCGGCAATCGCGTGCTGCGCGACGAGATGGACCGCAAGAACAAGTGATCGACCATACACAAGAAGAGAGGAAAGACCATGAGCACACAACGTAGCTTCACGATGACCCTCATCGCCCTGGCCACCCTCGCAGGCTGCACCATGCAGCCCCCGAAGAACGCCCAGTTGGACCAAGCCCGCAGCGACTACCAGGCGGCCCAGGACAACACCGAGGCACGCACTCTCGCCGGCGCCGAAATGAAACAGGCAGGCGACGCCCTCAGCCTCGCCAACCAGGCCGCAGAACGGGGTGACAAGTCCAGCGAGGTGGATCACCTGGCCTACCTGGCCAGGCAACGAACCGCCATCGCCCGGGAAACCGGCAACCGCAAGGCCGCAGAGCAGGCGGTGAACAACGCCGAAGGCGCCCGGGACAAGGTTCGCCTGGCTGCCCGCACAGCTGAAGCCGACATGGCTCACCAGCAGTTGGACGGCGCCCGGGCAGCCACCAGCGACGCCCTGACCCGCAACCAGAAGCTGGAACGCGAACTCAAGGCCCTTAATGCCAAGCAAACACCCCGTGGCATGGTCATCACCATTGGCGACGTGCTGTTCGCCACCAATAGCGCAGATCTCACTTCCGGCGGCCGGCATAATCTGGACAAGCTGGCCGAGTTCCTGAAGAACTACCCGGAAAAAAAGGCGCTGATCGAAGGCTTCACCGACAGCGTTGGCAGTGACGAGCACAACCTCCAACTGTCGGTACGACGGGCTGGAGCTGTCTTGAACGCGCTCGTGGAAAAGGGCATTGCCAGCGAACGTCTATCGACGCTGGGCTTTGGCGAAGCCTATCCCGTTGCAGGCAATGGCAGTAGCAGCGGCCGCCAGATGAATCGTCGGGTGGAGATCATCCTGTCCGACGAAAGCGGCAAGATCTCAACCCGCTGAGCCTGCAGACAGGCAGGCATCCGGCCTCAGGGAGCCGGATGCCCAGCGTCGCCGGGGCGACAGAGCCTGCCGCAGCGGTCAGTGGTGCAGGGTGGCCCCCCTGCGATACACCCGCAGATTCCCCTCCCAGTTACACCCCATCGTCGCACAGCGATAGCGGTGGGTATGACTGAAGACTCCCAGCAGCACATCGATGAAACGCCGTGGAACCCGGTAGGCTGGGCCGTCACAGCAAGGACAAGCCCGATCGTGATAGCCCCCTGCGAAAAGGTCCCGCATCATGACTGCGCAGAAAGCAGAACTGGCACTGCCAGGCTTCCCCCCTCGCCTTCCCACACCTTGAGTCCGGCCTTTTTCGGTCGGCGGGGTGCCGCTGCATCAAGACACTTCGCCATCTGCTCTGCAAATGGCGAGATTTCGGAACGGTCGTCGAGGGCCGGCAACGACGGGGTAAAGCGCATGAAGACACTCATGATTTCAATCCTTCCATAAACGCCCGAGCGCGATGCGGCCCGCTCCGCCACATGCCGGCACCTGGGGTGCGGCACGCGGCGGAACAGCCGGGTCACGAAAGCTTCTTCGGCGGTGAATCGGTGTTGAGCGCCTCAAACTTCTTGATCTGCGCTTCAGCCTCGTCCTTGCTGACCCCGTAGGCCTCCTGGATCGAACCGGCCAAGTGTTCGCGCTTGCCGGAGATCACATCCAGATGATCATCGGTGAGCTTGCCCCACTGGGCCTTGACCTTGCCCTTGAATTGCTTCCAGTTACCTTCCACGATATCCCAGTTCATTTTGCACTCCTTGCGTTGGTGAGCCGGGCGGCGGGAATGCCGACCGGACCTGCGGATCAGCGGCGGTTGATGAAAACACCAGCGAGAAAGCCCAGCACCGCCGCTCCAGCCAGCACATGCCAGGGTTTTTCCCGCATGTAGGTCTGGGTCGCCTCGGTCGCACAGTGCGCCTGATGGAGGGCGCGCCGGCGAACATCGTCATAGCGCGAACGGGCCTCGCCCATCGCCCCCTGTACCGTCGAGCGCGCCGCGGCATAGCCCTCCGCCGTGGTTTGCGCCATGTCAGTGATCAGATCATCGGCGCTCCCGACAACACCCTTCAGATCCTTCACGAATACATCCTTACGACTCTCGCCGCTGGCCGGGATAGTGCTTGAGATAGTGCTTGATTCAGTACTCATCATGCCTCCTGCTTCAAGTGGAGCCTGCGAACAGGCCGGAAAAGCTTCCATCGCCCATCCTCATCGTCTCCGCGCATCACGTCGGTACGCCAGCGCACGCAATCGACCAAGTTCGCCTTCTGCGGCCAGTACGTTCGATACCGTACAGACTCTCCGCACAGGGGCTCACATAATGGGCGCATCGTCCAAGAGAGCCTCCCGCCATGCTGATCATCTTCAAATCCGCCGCCAGCGGCGACGTCATCACCTTCGAGAAGAACGCCCGGCAAATCCTCGAGGTCCTCGGCAAGGACCGCGACGACGGAAAGGGCATCGTCACCGTGGAACAACTCCCGGGCGCCATCGCGCAGCTGCGCCAGGCCATCGCCGATGACCTCGCAACCTATATGGCCCCCCTCGATGAGGTTCCCCAATCGACCTTGGCTGAAGGAGAAGGCGTCAGCTTCCACCAGCGGGCCACTCCCATGCTGGAGTTACTGGAACGCTCTCTGGCGGAACGCGTGCCCGTAACCTGGGGTGTTTAGGCTGGGACACCAAGCGACGCAAAGGCTGACCTGCTTTTGTACGCAGACGTACCGACAGAGCCCCGGTGCTGCACCACGCTGAGCAGAGTCCATTCCGGGAGCACCAAACCGTGGCGCCCCCGCTACTTGGAGTTCGGGAGAACCTCTGTGTCGGCCACCCTCGCACCATCCGCCAACCGCCTGCTCGCCGCCCTTCCTCCGCAGGAGAACGCGCGCCTGCTGGCGCACTGCGACACGGTGGATCTGCAATTTGCCGAGGTCCTGGCAGAACCGGGAGAACCCATTCGCCATGTCTGGTTTCCCACCGGCAGTGCCATCGCGCAGATCCGCCGGATCGATGCGCACGCCAGCCTCGAAGTGGGGCTGATCGGTGACGAGGGTGCCCTGGGCATCCCCCTGGCCCTCGATGCAACCGAGTCGTCCCTGCGTGCCCTGGTCCAGGCCCCCGGCGGCGCCCTGCGCATCTCCGCGCCCGCCTTTTGCCGGGTGCTCGAGGACAGCCCGGCGCTGTCACGAATCCTCCGGCAGTACATCCATGTGCTCATGGGCCAGCTGGCCCAGACCGCAGGCTGCACCCGCTTCCACCTGCTAGAGCCACGCCTCGCCCGCTGGCTGCTGATGACCCAGGACCGCACCCATTCGAATGGCTTCCACATCACCCACGAGTTTCTGGCGCAGATCCTCGGCGTCCGCCGCGTCGGCATCACCCACGCGGCCAGCACCCTGCAGCAACACCAATTGATCCACTATCGGCGCGGCGACATCGCCATCGTCGACCGGGCGGGCCTGGAGGCCGCAGCGTGTACCTGCTACGCCACGGACAGGCTGGCCTACAGCCGCGGCATGCGCGGTGTAGCCCCATCGTGACCTCCGGGGCACCTGCCCGCGGCCCCGCCGAAGCGGCCCTGGTCATCACCTGCGAACACGGCGGCAACCGGATTCCCCATGCCTACCGTGCCCTCTTCGCCGGCCAGTGCGCCCTGCTCGCCTCCCACCGAGGCTTCGATCCGGGCGCACTCGAGATGGCCGAAGATCTGGCACTGGCCTTTGCGGCCCCCCTCGTGGCCTCCACCGTCAGCCGCCTGCTGGTGGACCTGAACCGCTCCATCGGCAATCCGGCGCTCCATGCGGCGCAGGTCCGCCGGCTCTCGAACGAGCAGCGGGAGGACATCCTGGCCCGCTACTACCGCCCCTTCCGGAGCCGCGCCGAGCAGGCCGTGCGGCGCACCATCGCCGAGAACGGCGCGGTACTCCACCTGTCGTCCCACAGCTTCACCCCGGAGCTGGACGGCAAGACCCGCCGGGCCGACATCGGCCTGCTCTACGACCCGCGGCGCCCGGGCGAATCCGAACTGTGCCGGCACTGGCAGGCCGCCCTGGCCGGCGCCGCCCCCCACCTGACCGTCCGCCGCAACTACCCCTATGCGGGCAAGGGCGACGGCCTGACCCGCTGGCTGCGCCAGCGTCTGCCAGCAGACACCTATGCCGGCGTCGAGCTGGAGGTGAACCAGCGTCACGTACTCGAGGCCGGACCTCACTGGCCGGCCCTTCGCCAGATCCTCGTCACCACCCTGCGCCACGCCCTGAGCCAAGCTCAGACCGGCCTCCCCGCCGCACGTGCCGCCCCCCATCACCCCACCATCCCCCGAGGGAGCCCACCATGAACATCCGCATCGGTTTCGACCTGATCTACGAATTCCCGCAGCCCACACCCATGATCCTGACGCTGAGCGTGCATCACTCGCGCATCGACGACATGATCACCCCCGACCACCTGGTCACCGACCCCCCGCTGTCCCACACGGGCTACCGGGACAGCTTTGGAAACTGGTGCATCCGTGTCCTGGCCCCCAAGGGGCTGGTGCGCCTGAGCAACACCGCCGTGGTGCGTGACAGTGGCTTGCCCAACATCGTCGTCCCGTGGGCCCGCCAGAGCCAGGTCATGGACCTGCCCGACGACACACTGCTGTTTCTCCTGGGCAGCCGCTACTGCGAAACAGACCGGCTATCCGAAGAAGCCTGGAGGCTGTTCGGCCAGACACAGCCCGGCTGGTCACGCGTGCAGGCCATCTGTGACTATGTAAATGGGCATATCCGCTTCGGCTATGAACACGCCCGCCACACCAAGACCGCCCTGGAGGCCTATCAGGAAGGCGTCGGGGTCTGTCGCGACTTCGCCCACCTGGCCATCACCTTCTGCCGCTGCATGAACATCCCGGCCCGCTACTGCACCGGCTACCTGGGCGACATGGGGGCGCCGCCGCCCTACGGCCCGATGGACTTTGCCGGCTGGTTCGAAGCCTGGCTGGACGGTCACTGGTACACCTTCGACGCCCGCAACAACGTGCCACGCATCGGCCGGGTGCTCATCGCCCGCGGCCGCGATGCCGCTGACGTGGCGATCAGCAACACCTTCGGCCCCAACACCCTGAAGCAATTCACCGTGCGCACCGAGGAAGTGACCGATGACTTCTCCCCCCCGTAAACGGCACGTCCCTGCGACTAAGCACCGCGCCGGCCGGCATCCGGCGCGGGATGCCCCAGCACCAGGGTGACCGCATGCCGGGCGCCGTCATCCACCAGCCGGATCACCCCATCGGCCTGCGTAACTCCGTCGACCTGCAGCAGGTCGGCCGGCCCGGAGTCGATGGGTCCCCGTGACACGGCGATGTCGAACACGCTCTCCCCGAAGCGGTAATGCATGGAGAACCCCGGCCAGTCGGCCGACAGCCTTGGCGCAAGACGCAGCAGGCTGCCCTCGCGGCGCAGGCCAAGCAGGGATTCGGTGATCAACCGATACATCCAGCCGGCGGCGCCGGTATGCCAGCTCCAGCCCCCCCGTCCCACATGGGGCGGGCAGGCATACACATCAGCAGCCAGGACATAGGGCTCCAGTTTGTAGCGGCCGACCCCCTCGGGCGTGGCCGCGTGGTTCACCGGATTGATCAGCGCCAGCAGTGCCCAGGCCCGCCCGGCATCACCCAGCTCGGCGAAGGCCATGGCCGCCCACACCGCTGCATGGGTGTATTGCCCACCGTTCTCCCGCACTCCCGGCAGGTAGCCCCGGATATAGCCTGGAATCGGGCTGGCCGCGTCGAAAGGCGGGTCGAGCAGCTTCACCAACCCCTCATCAGGCTTCACCAGATGCCGGTCCACCGCATCCATGGCGGCACGGGCACGGCCTGCCGGTGCAGCGCCCGACAACACCGCCCAGCTTTGCGCCACGGAATCGATCCGGCACTCGGCGTTGCCGGCGGAGCCAAGGGGCGTTCCATCGTCGAAGTAGGCCCGTCGATACCAGCCCTCCTCCTCCCCGCTTTCGTTCTCCGCCCCTTCCCAGCCATGGGTTTCCAGGGCCTCGCCCAGGCGCGCCGCCTCCGTCCTGCACAAGGCCGAGAATTCGGCATCGCCACGCTCCCCGGCCAGCCCGGCGAACTGCCCGAGCACGGTGTACAGGAAGAAGCCCAGCCACACACTCTCACCCCGTCCGGCCAGGCCGACCCGGTTCATGCCGTCATTCCAGTCGCCCGAGCCCATCAGCGGCAGCCCGTGGGCGCCGAAACGCAGACCGTGGCGGATCGCCCGCGTGCAATGGGTGTACAGGTCCGCCACCTCGGCAGACTGGGCCGGCTGGTCATAGTAGGAATCATCCCCGGGGTTCACCGGGCGCCCCTCCAGGAAGGGCACTTCAACGTCCAGCACCGCCGTATCCTCATTGGCAGCCAAGTAGCGGCAGGTGGCCAGGGGCAACCACAGGTAATCATCCGAACAGCGAGTACGCACCCCGCGCCCCGATGGCGGATGCCACCAGTGCTGCACGTCACCCTCCCGGAACTGGCGGCCGGCGCACAGGAGCAGATGGGCGCGCAGCAGGGCCGGCTCCGCATGCACCAGGGCCATGGCATCCTGCAACTGGTCGCGGAAGCCGAAGGCCCCCCCCGACTGGTAATAGCCGCTGCGCGCCCACATACGGCACGCCAGGGTCTGGTACAGCAACCAGCCGTTGGCCATCAGGTCCACCGCGGGCTCCGGAGTCTCGATGCGCACGCAGTCGAGGGTCCGCCGCCAATAGGCATGCACCGCCCGCAGGGCTTGCCGGGCGGCTGGCAGGCCCCTGAAGTCCTGGACCAGGCGGTCGGCCTCGGCAACATCACGCCCGGCGCCCAGCCTGAACACCTGCTCCCAGCTTTCGTCCGGATCAAGTTCAACCCCCACCTGGATAGCCGCGCAAGGATCAAAACCTCCCCCGACCCGTCCGGCCAGCCCGATGCGGCCTAGCGCAGCCGGGTGCGCGAGTGTCCCGTTCCGGCCGAGAAACTCCCGCCGGTCGGCAGTGACACCGCGAACCGGCCCATCAGTATCGAAAAACCCCACCCGCCCGGCGAACTCCAGGCTGTAGGGGTTGCGCGCGTGGATGGCCCCGCTGCGCGGCGCGAGCTCGGTGCTCACGTGCATCGCCGACTTTTCGCGCAGGTCGCCCAGCACCCATTCCACGTAGCCGGTCACCGACACCCGGCGCGGCCGCCCTGAAGCGTTGCGCAGCTTGAGCAGCGAGAACTTGACGGCGGCGTTGAGGGCCACGAACACGGTCAGCTCCGAATGGATACCGTCCTCGACCGTCTCGAAGCGGCTGTATCCAAAGCCGTGACGGACCACGTAGGTGCCGGAGCCCCGCGCTGGCAGCGGCGTCGGCGACCACAGATGACCGCTCTCCTCGTCGCGCAGGTAGATGACCTCGCCTCCCGGGTCACCCACCGGATCGTTGTGCCAGGGGCTGAGGCGGAACTCGTGGGCGTTCTCGCTCCAGCTGTAGGCGCTGCCACTCTCCGAGATCAGGGTGCCGAAATACGCATTGGCCAGCACATTGGACCAGGGTGCCGGGCTGCTCCGGCCCGGCGCCAGGGTCATGACGTATTCACGCCCATCCGGGCTGAAGCCCCCCAGGCCATTGGCAAACTGCAGGTCCCGGGCTGCTGCGGCCACTGCCGCAGATGGTTCCTGTGTATCGGGACGGCGGCCGCGCGTGGGCAGCAGGGCCGCCGGATAGGCCGGCAGCGGCTCCCGCTGGCCGAGCTGCTCCTCCAGGGTGCCGCGACAGTCGGTGAGGAGCACGCGTGCCACGGCCTGGAACAGCAGCCGGTCCTCGCCGGATATATGCTCGGCCGGGCGCACAAAGATCCCCCCCGGCCGGTCGATGACGCTGCCGCCACTGCCCGAGGCAATGAGGCCGACGATCTCGTCCTGCAGGCGTTGCCGGTAGCCGGCGTGATCTTCGTTCCAGATCACCAGGTCCACCGCCAGGCCTTTCAGACGCCAGTAGGCATGGGCCTGCACCAGCTGGCGCACCAGCTCCACATTGGCGGCGTCGCCGATCTGCAGCAGAACGATCGGCAGATCGCCAGAAATGGCATACCCCCACAGACCCGACTGGCCCCGCCGGTTGCGGATCAGCAGGCTGGCATCGGCGCGCAGGGCACTCCCCGCGTACAGCACGGCCCCGGCCAGGCGGGCGTACAACTGGGCCTCCGCGTCCGACGCATTGAGCTGCTGCAACTCCACCTGGCTGTGGGTCCACGCCAGTTCGAAGACCCGGTCGGCCAGGTGCCTGTCGCGATACTTGGCCACCAGGCCGAGCGCCAGCTCACGCGTGTCGGCCATGCCGGTGACGATATCCACGCTGACCGACTGCCCCGCTGCCAGCATCAGGCTCTGGCGGATCGCCACGATCGGGTCGAGCACCGGCCCGGCGCTGCCCGACAGGGGGCCCGTCGCTATCATCGCCTGCGGTGATGCGGTGCTGCGGGTCCGTCCGATGAAACGGGCCCGGTCGGTCTCCCAGGACACGCTGTCCGCGTCCACGCCGTGGGCCGTCATGCCGTGGAACAGCCAGGGCGTCGGCTCGTCGGCGGCGCGGGGCCGGCGCATGCACAGGATGGCGCGCTGGTCCGCCACGATCTCCGTCTGCACGAAGAGTTTGCTGAAGGCCGGATGGAGGGCGTCCGCGGACGGGGGCGCGATGACCACTTCCGCATAGCTGGTGATCTCGAGCCTTCTGGGCTGGTCCGAGCGGTTGGTGAGGCGGACTCGGCGCAGCTCGATGTCGTCCTCCGGCGATACGACGATCTCGGTATAGGTCTCGATCTCCGCGCCGGGCCCGACCTCGTCGCAACGCCGGAACTCGACCCGCCCCTCCGACAGGATGGCTTCGTAGCTGAGCGGTGGGCGGCGGGTCGGCTGGTGGGCCGTGGACCAGAATCGCCCGCTGGTCATATCGCGGATGTAACAGAAGGCGCCCCGCTCGTCGCAGGTGCCGTCCTCGCGCCAGCGCGTCACGGCCAGTTCGTGCCAGCGGCTGTAGCCACCTCCGGCCTGGCTGATCATCACGTGGTAGCGGCCGTTGGAGAGCAGCTGGATCTCGGGCATCGGCGTGTCGGCGGTATCGAAGATCCGCAGGGGCACACCCACCGCCGCAGAACGGGCGCTGGGCCCGGTCAGCTCGACCAGTTCGGGGAACAGCCCCGAGGCCCGCGGCACACGCTCCTGGAGCAGCGGCATCACCGCCTGGAACATGGGCTCGGACTCGAAACGGCGCTGCATCGGGCGCCCCAGCAGCAGCCACGCCAGGGCCAGCAGGCTCATGCCCTGATGGTGGGCCATGAAGGCCCGCACCACGGCACGCGGCTGGCCGCGGCGCTGGCGTGCCGGGGTGTAGTCGATGGCCTCGTAGAAGCCGAACTTGCCGATGAAGCCCTCGCCGGCCAGTCGCTGCAGGTTGGCGCAGGCGGCCTCCGGGGCAATCATCAGGGCCAGCACCGTGGCGTAGGGCGCCACCACCAGGTCGTCGGCCAGGCCCCGCTTGAGACCCAGCCCGGGTACCCCGAAGGCCCGGTACTGGTAGTTGAGCCGGGTGTCCACGCTGTTGTAGGCCGACTCCGACATGCCCCACGGCACGCCGCGCTGGCGGCCGTATTCGATCTGGCGGGCCACCGCGGCGCGGCTGGTCTGGTCGAGCAGGGTCCGCTCGTAGGTCGGCATCACCAGCTGCGGCATCAGATACTCGAACATCGAGCCGCTCCACGACAACAGCACCGGCTCCCCGCCGACCCGGGTCAGCAGGCGGCCGAGGGCGAACCAGTTCTCCTTGGGAAGTGCCCCCTGGGCGATGCCGACAAAGCTGGCCAGCCGCGCCTCGGAGGCCAGCAGGTCATAGCAGCTGGCATCCACCCGCCGGTCCTGCACGTTGTAGCCTATGGCGAGCAGGTGCCGCAGCGGGTCGTACACAAAATCGTAATCCATGCAGGCCAGCGCGCCGGCTTGGCCGGCCACGCGGTCGATCTCTGTCAGGCGGCCGACAGCGCGGGCGCTGCCCAGCTCGACGGCATGCCGAAAGGCTTTGAGCCAGGCCTGGCGGGCGGCCACCGGTCCGGCATCGGCGGGGATGGGAATCTCCCGGTGCCAGTCGTCGGCGAGGGTGGCCAGCGCGCGCAGGCTCAGCACCCCGGAGCGCTGGGAGAAGCGGGTCAGGAAGCCCTCCAGCCCCGGCGGAGGGGGCAGCAAGGTCAGCCAGGGCGCCAGCTTGTCCAGCTCACCCAGCATCCGGCGGACTTGCTGCAGCAGCGCCTCCGCCCAACGCCGGATCTCCGCACCGGGCATCAGGGCGTCTTTCGTCTCCACGGTCTCCGCCGTCTGCACCAGTACATTCGCCGCGCAACCGCCAAGGCCTTCCAGCAAGGAGCGGACCACCGGCAAGGTGGCGGGCGCCAGAGCCGACGCGGCGTCCAGCGCACGCCGGCATGCTGCCAGCCGGCTGTCTGCGCCGGGGCCAAGCGCCTCCGCGAGGATCCGCACCGTGTCCTCCATGCCTTCGAACAGGCCAGGTGTGATGATCGGATCGTCCGCAAGTCCAGCGAGGCCTGCCCGCAGGGTCAGCAGATGGCCCGCCAGGTTGCCGCTGTCCACCGTCGACACGTAGAGCGGCGGCATGGGCTGCAAGCTCTGCGTGTCGTACCAGTTGTAGAAGTGTCCCCGGTAGCGGGCCAGGCCTTCCATGCTGGCCAGGGTCAGGGCCGTGCGCTCGAGCACGCTGCCGGCCGGGATGTAGCCGAAATCGTAGGCCGCCAGATTGGCCAGCAAGGCCAGCCCCATGTTGGTGGGCGAGCTGCGGTGGGCCACCGCCGCGCCCCGGTACTCCTGGAAGTTGTCAGGGGGCAGCCAGTGGTCCCCGGGGCCGACGAAGGTATCGAAGTAAGACCAGGTCCGCCGGGCCAGGGCCCGCAGGAAGCGCACCTGCTCCTCCGGCAGATGAGCTTCGCGGCGCCCCAGGGGCCGGCTGACCCACCAGGCCAGCGCCGGCGAGGACAGCCACAGCAGCAGGATGGGCAGGGCCACCCGATGCGCCGTCGGCGCCACCAGGGCCAGGACGGCCGCCACGCTCACCGCGCCGAGCGGCCCTGCCGCCATGCTGCGGAACGCCGCCTCCAGGCTGCCTCGGGCGTGCGCAGCGACCGCCCGTTCGACCTCGCTCGACGGACACCATTCGAGCAGCCGACGGTGGCTCACCCCCAGCCGCCACAGGGTCCGGACGATGGCGTCCAGGTTCGACCACGCCTCGAAGGGCAGGCAGGCCAGTTCGAAGCCGAGTTGCGCCCCGCGCAGCCTCGCCGCCCGGGCCACGTCGGCCAGGTGCTCGCCGAAGCGCGCCTCCTCCGGCTTCCTGACCAGATCCAGCACAGTCACGCACAGCGCAGGCAGCACGATGATGCCCAGCAGCAGTGCGGTCCAGCCCACGGCCGGCAGCCCCATCGCCCAGCCTGCCACCAGCAGCACCAGCAGGGCCGGCGGCACCAGGCTGCGGCGCAGGTTGTCCACCAGCTTCCATTGGGACAAGGCGGACAGGGGATTGGCCATGCGGTGGGGCAAGGCGTCCCCGCCCTCGCCCTTGCATGCACACGGGACGCGGCGCATCAGCCAGCCGGCCAGTTGCCAGTCACCTCGGATCCAGCGGTAGCGGCGCGCCATATCCACCGCATAGCTGGCCGGATAGTCCTCGTACAGCAGCCCGTCACTGAGCAGGCCGGAGCGGGCATGGCAGCCCTCCAGCAAGTCATGGCTGAGCACCCGGTTGTCCGGAAAGCGCCCTCCCAGCGCCTGTTCGAAGGCATCCACGTCGTAGATGCCCTTGCCGATGAAGGAGCCTTCGCCAAAGAGGTCCTGGTACACATCCGAGACCGCCCGGGTGTAGGGATCGATGCCGGGCTCGCCGGCGAACAGGCGGGCATACAGGGAGCGCCCGGCCCCCGGCAGGCTGATCGCCACCCGGGGCTGCAGGATGCCGTAGCCGGCCGCCACCCGCCCGCTCGCGGGGTCGAAGACCGGGCGGTTGAGGGGGTGGGCCATGGCGGCCACGAACTGCCGCGCAGCGTCCTGGGGCAGTTGGGTATCGGTATCCAGGGTGATCACGTACTTGACGCCGGCAAGGCCGGCCCGGTCGCCGACGATCTGGGCAAAACCCTCCCCGCCACCGCCCCGCAGCAGTGCATTGAGATCGGCCAGCTTGCCGCGTTTGCGCTCGCTGCCCATCCAGCTCTGCTCCCCCGGGTTCCAGCGCCGCGGACGATGGAAGAGGTAGAAGCAATCCCCGCCCTGCCCGGCGTAACGGGCGTTGAGCGCCATGACACCCGCCCGCGCCCGCTCCACCAGACCGGCGTCGCCCGGCAACTGCTCCCGGGCTGCGTCGAGAAAATCGGTCAGCAGGCCGAACAGCACACAGGGATCCCGATTGGCCAGGAAGCGCACCTCGAGGGCCTCGAGCAGGCCATCCACACCGGCCTCGCTTCCCAGCATGGTCGGCACCACCACCAGGGTCCGCGCGGTGGGAGGAATGCCCCTGGAGAAGTCCATGCGCGGCAGAGGCCGCGGCGACACCAGCAAGGTGACCAACCAGTTCACCAGCGCCACCGCCAGCTGGCTGCTCACCAGAACGGTCGGCAGCACGAGCGCCAGCATCACCCAGGGCGTGCCCTGCGCCGCCGGCAGCATGCTCAGCACTCCGCTGGAGGCCAGCACGGTGAGCAGGGCAATGGCGCCAAGATAGAGACCCAGGCCTCTCCGCGCGGCCATCCGGGACACGCGGGCCCAGGCCCCCGGATCCACGCCTACCGCCCGCTCGAGGGCCGGGCGGCCTTCGTCCACCAGGTAATAACCCACGTGGGCGGCCCGGCTCATGCCCTCACCCGCCGCCGCCCGCGCCAGGCCCAGGGCCCGGCGGGCCACCTCACCCTCGCTCAGGTGGCCCCGGCGGGCAATCTCCTCGGTGGCATGGCGATAGCGGTCGCGGGTGGCAAAATCCATCCGCCCATAGATGCCGTCCGGGTCTTCCCGCAGCACCCGCTCCACAACACTCTGGCTCTCGACGAAATCCCGCCAGTCCATCGCCCCGAGCACCCGCAGGCTGCCGATGCTGTTGCTGATCGAGACCTGGTCGGCGGCCTGCTGCTGGTTCTCCGACTGGACCAGCTGGGCCACCGTCTGGCCCGACTGGCCGAGGTGCTGTTCGACCCAGGCCAGCGCCTGGGCCAGGGCCGGCCCCCTGCCCTGCAGGCGGCGCGCCAGCTCGGCGACAAAGGCCCCGACCATGGGTGGTTCGGAGCGCACCATGTCGGCGATCACCAGGATCAGGTTGCGCGGGTCGCTCTCGACCCCCTCGACCAGCTGGTCGGCCCAGTTGCCGGCCAGTTCCCGCTCCTGCCGCCCGGTGGCGATGCGCACGCAGACCCGCCGGAGGTTCTCGATCACTGCCAGCCGCAGCATGATCGGAATGGCCCACAGTTCCCCGAGCTCCAGCACCTCGACGGTCTGGTAGGCGGCCACGAAGCAGCCCAGACTCTCCGCGTCCAGCCGGCCGTCGCCGTGGGCAACGGTTTCCAGGGCAATGTCGTAGACCCGCGGCTGCCCGGCCGCCGCCCCCGTGCCGGCCAGCCGCGGCAGGGCACGGCTGTAGCCCTCCGGCAAGAGGCGGCGGGCCATGCGGATCTGTTCCTCGAGGAGGTAGAAGTTGTCGAGCAGCCATTCGCCGGCCGGCGTGATGCGCTGGCGGTCGGCCACCGCGTCGGTGAGCTGCCGGCTCACCCTGGCAAGAACCCGTTCGTTGTCGGCGAGGCGGGCCAGCAGGCGATCGTGGCCCGGGCCGGCGGCCAGCACATGGGAGGCTGCCAGGATCCGGCCATGGGCCGCCATCTGCTCGGTGCTGAACAACTCGGAGCGCAGGGGAGCTTCGTCCATAAGAGGAGCTTCCTGCCAGCCCTGCCGGCCGGGTAAGGCCCGCAGCAGGCGTTGCAGGGTGGCGCTGGCACGTGCCAGGGGATCCCCCCAGGGACGGCGCGACGAACGATTGGTCAGGAGACCCACGGAAACCCTTCAGCAATTCGCCATGCAACGGCTGACGATGAACCGGAGCACGCTCCCGGCAGCCCTGTTTCAGATGCGGCCGCGGCTTCCCGGTCAGCCCTTCGTCGGACTGGCTCCTGTGGGGAACAACTCGGATCCAGCCTAGCCGCTGACGTCCGTCGGGGTCTGTACGCTGGCGCACATGCCCGGCCGAGAGGGGCCCAGGCACAGGCTCAGGGGCCTCCCGACTTGTGTCTCGCATACCAGGCCATGACCGGCTGCACCGTGATCCCATGGACGAGGATAGACGCCGCCACGGTCAGCAGGGTCAGCGTGGTCAGGTGGCTGGCAAGCGCCCCATCGACCCCGTGATGCAGGGCGAACATGAGGTAGAAGACCGAGCCGATGCCACGAATGCCGAACCAGCTGATCATCGCCCGCTGCAGTCCAGGCAAGGGCCTGCCCAGCGTCCCGGCCAGCACGGCCAGCGGACGTACGCCGATGAACAGCACCGGGAGGAACCACCAGGCCATCGCCTCCGGCACCGCGTGAGGCAGCATGGCTCCGATGATCAGCACCATCGCCAGTTCGGCGAGCCTTTCCAGTTGCTCGTTGAATTCTTCCACGGCCCGGGTCATTGCCGCGCTGGCATGGTGGGAGTGGGTCGCGCGCGGCTCGTCGCCCGGATGGCCATCCAGGGACACCGAGCCGGCCAGCGG
The DNA here is from genome assembly GCF_012927165.1 of Zoogloea dura. Lineage (GTDB taxonomy): Bacteria > Pseudomonadota > Gammaproteobacteria > Burkholderiales > Rhodocyclaceae > Zoogloea > Zoogloea dura. The sequence continues at coordinate 30,504 of NZ_JABBGA010000001.1, read as the reverse complement.
ATGCTCGCTGACCCGGCTGAGGGCCAGCCCGGCCGCGGCCACCGCCAGGAAACCCGAGGCCAGACAAAGCTGGGCGACACCATAGGAGATCGCAATCAGGCCCAGGGACAGAAACTCGTCGAGCCCCACCGCGCTGTGATGGCGGGTCCGCAGATAGACCACCAGCTGACCTATCAATGCCCCCATCAGAGCGCCGATCAGGAGCCCGCCAAGGGTGGACCACATGAGATCGACCAGCCACCAGTGCCAACCGCTGCTGCCCAGGTCGTGCAGCCCCAGCAGGCCCAGCCCGAGCAGGACGAAGGGAAAGGCCGAGCCGTCATTGAGCGCCCCCTCGCCGGCCAGGCTGAAACGCACGGGATCGGGGCGCTTGCCCACCTCCATCTGCACACCGGACGCCAGCACCGGATCGGTCGGCGCGAGGATGCCGCCGAGCAGGATCGCCGCCCCCGGGGACAGTCCCAGGCCGAAAATGCCGATCAGGGCGATGAGCGCCACCGTGATGAACATGGATGGAAAAGCGAGGCGCAAAGGCAACTGCCAGCGCCGGTCCCGCATCGGTACCCCGAGCTTGAGCCCCACGGTGAACAGGGAGATCAGCAGAGCCACCTCGGCCATCAGCTCGAGGCTGGCCGCATCGCGGGAGGGATCGGGCGCGATCAGCCCCAGCCAGCCGGGTCCGAGCAGGTAGCCCAGGCACATGTAGATCATCGCGCTGCTCAGCGGGATCCGGGCCAGCAGCGTTCCCGCCAGCACCATCGAGATGAGCAGGATGCCAAGAAGGAGCGACCAGTGAGCTGCAGACATGGGAGACACCGCCAATGACCGCGCGTATCCCGGGGTGAGTGTTGCGCAAGCGGTAGCCTGAATGCTGCGCCAACGCACGGAATTCCGCCCGCTGCAGCAGTGAGTGGCAACGCACAGACAGACAAGGGACGCGGGGTGCACGCTGACCGATGCATCCTGTCGGAACAAACTGGCGAACGGTCTATCAGCTGCCCCGTTACAATCGTGCTCCCCACTGCGGAAAAGACCGGCAGGCCGCCTCGCATGCGCCCTGCTCAGCACGTTCTCCCTGAACCCGGACCCGGAATGCCCAAAGATCCCATCTCGTCCCCGCTCGGGCCGGCTCACTCTTCCGGCCGCCCCCTCGAGGCACCAGGCAAGCACGCGGGCCACCGCCCGGGCATGCCGGCCTCAGGAACGGCCGGGTTCCCGATCGTCGGCATCGGCTGCTCGGCGGGCGGGCTCGAAGCGCTGGAGGCGATGTTGAAGCACACGCCCGCGAACAGCGGCATGGCCTTCGTCATCGTCCAGCACCTCGCCCCGGACCATCCCAGCACCCTCCCCGAGATCCTGCAGCGCAGCACCGCGATGCCGGTCCTCGAAGCCACCGAAGGCCAGGCGGTGAGGCCCGATCACGTCTACGTGATCCCGCCCAACACCGACCTGTCCCTGCTGCAGGGCTGCCTGCACCTGATCGCGCCCCTCGAGAAGCGCGGCCTGCGCCTGCCCATCGATTTCTTCCTGCGCACCCTGGCCGATGACTGGCAGCACCTGGCGGTCGGCGTCATCCTGTCCGGCATGGGCTCGGACGGTGTGCTGGGCCTGGGCGCCATCAAGGGCAAGGGTGGCCTGACCCTCGTCCAGACGCCCTCGGAAGCCAGTGCAGGCAGCATGCCCGGCAGCGCCATCGAAGCTGGCGTGGTCGATATCACGGCCCCTGCCAACACCCTCGTGGCACGCATCATCGACTACCTGCACCACGTTCCGCACGCTGCGCAGGCCGACGAAAGATCCGCTCCCCTCGCCGATCAGGCCGCCCTCGACCGTATCCTGATCCTGCTGCGCAACCGCAGCGGCCACGACCTGTCCCTGTACAAGCCCAGCACCCTCTACCGGCGCATCGAACGGCGCATCGCCCTGCTGCAGATCGAGAACATCGCCCGCTACGTGGGCTACCTGCGCGAGAACCCGCAGGAGCTCGACCTGCTCTTCCGGGAGATGCTGATCGGTGTCACCCACTTCTTTCGCGACCCCGCCGCCTGGGACTTCCTGCGCGACACGGCAATGCCCGCGCTCTTCGCCCGCTACCCGGACGGCCAAGCCTTGCGCGCCTGGGTCCCCGCCTGCTCGACGGGGGAAGAGGCCTACTCCCTGGCCATTGTCTTCCGGGAGGCCCTCGAGAAGCTCAAGCCGCCGGGACACTTCACGCTGCAGATCTACGCCACCGACCTGGATGCAGACGCGGTCGACCGGGCCCGCCGGGCCTTCTACCCCGCCAACATCGCCGCCGATGTGACCCCCGAGCGACTGGCCCGCCATTTTGTCCAGGAAGACAACGGCTACCGCCTCAACCGCAACATCCGCGAGATGGTGATCCTGGCGCCGCAGAACGTGGTCTCCGACCCGCCCTTCACGCGCCTGCACATCCTGTCCTGCCGCAACCTGCTCATCTACTTCGGCCAGACCCTGCAGCGCAAGGTGCTGACGCTGTTCCACTACGCCCTCAACCGCGACGGCATCCTGCTCCTCGGCAGCGCCGAAACCATCGGCGGACTGACCGATCTCTTCGCGCCCCTCGACAAGAAGAACCACGTCTTCCAGCGCGTGGACCAGAGCGCCCGCGCCCACTGGCCGGACTTCCCGACCCGCGCCCCGGCCGGCCCGCCCGCGGTGGACTTCGGCGGGCGCCCGGACTACCGGGACAGCCTGGAATACCTGACCGACCAGTTGATCCAGCAACACTTTGCCCCCGCCGCCGTGCTGGTCAACGGCGACGGCGACATCCTGTACATCAGCGGCCGAACCGGCAGATACCTCGAGCCGGCGGCCGGCAAGGTCAACATCAACATCCACGCGATGGCGCGCGGAGGGCTGCGAGACGCCCTGATCGGAGTGATCCGCACAGCCTTGCACCAGCCCCAGCCGATCCAGCTGGAGGAGATCCAGGTGGACGTGGACGGACGCACTCACGTGGTCAACGTGACCGTTCAGGGCCTCGACAAGCCCGAGGCCCTGCGCGACCGCGTGCTGGTCGTGTTCCAGGATGTGAAGACCCCCGCGGGGGGCCGCCGCCAGCGGCGCCTGGCCACTGACCGGGAAAGTGCCCTGATGCTGGAACTGAACCAGTTACGGGAAGCCCTGCGCGTGAACCAGGAGGAGATGCAGGCCTCCCTCGAAGAGGTCAAATCCGCCAACGAGGAGCTCCAGGTCACCAACGAGGAACTCACCACCTCGAAGGAAGAGCTGCAGTCCATGAACGAAGAACTGCAGACCATCAATGCGGAGCTGCAGTCCAAGGTGGATGACCTCACCTGGGCCAGAAACGACATGACGAACCTGCTCAACAGCACGGAGATCGCCACCGTCTTCCTCGACAACGAAATGAAGCTGCGGCGTTTCACCACCCACGCCACCCATCTTTTCAAGTTCATCCCCGGGGATGTCGGGCGCCCCCTGTCCGACATCGTCTCCGACCTGGACTACCAGGGTCTGCACGAGGACGCCATGGCGGTCCTGAAGACCCTGATCTTCTGCGAAAAGCAGGTCAGTACCCAGGATGGGCGCTGGTACCGGGTGCGCATCATGCCCTACCGTACCCAGGACAACGTGATCGACGGCGTGGTGGTAACCTTCATCGACATCACCGATATCAAGCGGCTCGAAGCCCGGCTGAGGACACGCGAGAGCCCCAATGCCACCTGACATGCCACCTGACATGCCGCTGGACATGCCTCCGGACGAAAGTGACGCCGGCACCCTGCGACGGGCAGCCGAAGCCCAGCTGCGCCGACTTCCGGCCACTGTGCAAGATGGGCACGCCGACACCCTGCGCCTGGTGCACGAACTTCGCGTTCATCAGATCGAGCTGGAGATGCAGAACGAGGAGCTGCGCCGCGCCCGGGAGGAGGCCGAGACGGCCCGGGAAGCGCTTGAGCGGATCAATGCCCATCTGGAAGCCCTCGTCGCCGCCCGCACGGCCGACCTGGTGGCCGCCCGCGACGCAGCCGAGGCGGCCAACCGCGCCAAGAGCAGCTTTCTGGCCAACATGAGCCACGAGATCCGGACGCCGATGAACGGCATCCTCGGCATGGCGCAGCTGCTGCTGCGCGAGCACCCCGCCCCGGCGCAGGCAGAAAAGCTCAAGCACATCGACAGCGCCGGCCACCACCTGCTGAAGATCATCAATGACATCCTCGACCTCTCTCGAATCGAGGCCGGCAAGCTCGAACTGGAGCAGACCGATTTCAGTGTGGAAGACCTGCTCGAGAGCACGGTGGGCACCCTGGCAGACAGTGCCGCCCTCAAGGGGCTCCAGTTGCTGACGGACTTCCAGGGCGTGCCGCGCTGGCTGCGGGGGGACGACCGGCGACTGGCCCAGGCCCTGCTCAACTACCTGGGCAATGCCATCAAGTTCACCGCGGCGGGCAGCATCACCTTGAGCGCACGCCTGGAAGAAGCCACCGAGGCCGGCTACCTGCTGCGCTTCGAGGTCTCCGACACCGGAATCGGCATCCCTGCGGCTCAGCAGGCAGGTCTCTTCGAAGCCTTCTCACAGGCGGACAGTTCGACCACGCGCCGTTTTGGCGGTACGGGGCTGGGCCTGGCCATCACCCGACGCATCGCCCAGGCCATGGGGGGCGATACCGGTCTGCGCAGCGTCCCCGGCAAGGGCAGTTGTTTCTGGCTCACCGCACGGTTTGGCAAGGGCAATGAAGCCCCTGCCGTGTCGCCCGGGCAGGCGGGGCTGGACGAAATGCGCCTCCGCAACGAGTACGCCGGAGCCCGGATCCTGGTGGCCGATGACGAGCCGGTCAACCTCGAGGTGGTCCGCCTGCTGCTTGAGGACCTCGGCCTGAGGGTGGACGCCGCGGAGAATGGACTTGAGGCCCTGGAGATGGCCTTGGCAGGGCACTACGCGCTGATTCTGATGGACATGCAGATGCCGCAGCTCGACGGCCTCGCAAGCACGCGTGCGCTGCGGGAACTCCCCCACATGGGGGCCACGCCCATCATCGCCATGACCGCCAGCGCCCTGCCGGGCGACCGCGAAACCTGCCTGGCGACCGGCATGAACGACTTCATCTCCAAGCCCCTGAGCGTCGACGCCCTGTTCGGCATGCTGCTGCGCTGGCTCGACGCATCGCGCGGCGGGGAAGCGTCAGCAGACCTCTCCCCGCCTCCGCCAGCCCCCTAGGCAATCACGTCAAGGCCGCGCAACCTGCGCGATGCCGGGGCTTCTCCCGACTCGCCACGCCCTGCTCCGCCCCCGCCTTCGGTCACTTCCATCACCACCATGCGGCACTCGCGGCCTTCTTCATCGGCCGCCGCTTCGATCCGGATCAGCAACTCGGGACGACGCTCCGTCGCCATCAGGGCGATCTCGCACTTGCTGCGCGCCTTGCCGCTCAGGACTTCATCCACGAAGGCATTGAACTCGGGCAGGAAGGCCGGCTTCACATGCGCCGCAAAGCGCGAGCGTCCGAGCTGCGAGCGCTTGACCCCGAGCAGGATGGCCCCCGCCAGGTTGAGCTGCACGATCACCCCCTGGGCATCCAGGGTGAAATAGCCCACCGGCGCAAAGTCGTAGAGATCGGCATAGCGTTCGCGCAGCGCATCCGCCTCGTCATAGGCCTGACGAAGCTCCTCGTTGTGCATTTCCAGCTCCACCTGATGGACCTGCAACTCATGTAGCAGGCGGGCCGTATCCCACTGGTTGCACGGACTCACCGACTGGGCCTGCCTCAGGCGAGTCTCGGCGCGCTGACGCAGGGTCAAGGGGTTGGGACGCGCCCTCTGGCGGGCCAGGGTGACCGTCATTCCTTGGAAGAGCCGTGCGTGCTCGGCCTTCACCGCGTGGTAGCACTCGCATACCCGGTTTTCCAACCCAGCCCTGTCCATGACCTCAATGTGGCCGCGGCGATACTGGATCAGGCCCGCCGCCTGGAGCTTGCCGGCCGCTTCGGTGACACCCTCGCGGCGCACCCCGAGCAGGCCGGAGATCATCTCCTGGGTCACATCCAGCTGCGTACCGGCAATATGGTCGAGCCGCAACAGCAGCCAGCGGCACAGTTGCTGAAGCACCGAATGATGGCGGTTGCACAGCACGCTCTGGGCCATCTCGGTCATCAGCGCCTGGGTGTAACACAGGGACAAGCGCCGCAGGCTGGCGTCCTGCTGTTCCAACTCCCAGCACATGGACTCGGCACGCAGGCGCCAGGCGCCGCCCGCGCACTGGACCACTATCTTGTACTGGCTGGTCTCCCCGCCAAGCACCAGCGGAATGCCGACCAGGCCGTCATTGCCGGTCATCGCCAGCTCCACCGAGTAGCCGTCCGTCAAGGTGGCGATCAGCGAAAAGATGCAACTGGTCGGGAAATACACAAACTCCAGTTTGTCGCCGGATCCGAACATGACCTGGCCTGCCGGCAGCTGGAGGTACTCCAGGCCATCCACCAGCCGGGCATATTCGTCTGGGGGAAGCGCAGCCAGAATTCGGTTCTGTCGCGGCTCGTCGGAGCTTTCGATGGTCATTGCACGTCCCCTTTTGTGCGCACGCCGCCATGACTTCGTGCTTGTAAATAATCGTCACACAGGCAGCTTAGACCATAAACACGCTTGGCTATGTGCGCCGGCCAACATATGCCCTTAGGATTACGGATCCAATCCTCCTTCCAGGCTTTCGGCGCTGCGCTCCGGCCCGCCGAGCAGCTCCCGCAGCACAAACGGCAGGATCCCGCCGTGCAGGTAGTAGTCCACCTCCACCGGCGTGTCGATGCGCAGCAATACACTGGCCTGGGCAATCCGGCCATCGCCGCGACGGATCGTCAGGGTCAGCCGCTGGCGCGGTGCGATGCCCTTCTCGAGACCTGTCAGATCGAAGGACTCGTCGCCGCAGATTCCCAGCGTGGCCGCATCCAAGCCTGCCTCGAACTGCAGCGGCAGCACCCCCATGCCGACCAGGTTGGAGCGGTGGATGCGCTCGAAGCTCTTCGCCACCACGGCCTTCACGCCGAGCAGGCGGGTGCCCTTGGCCGCCCAGTCCCGGCTCGACCCGGTGCCGTACTCCTCGCCGGCGAAGATCAGCGTCGGCGTGCCGGCCGCGATGTAGTCCATCGCCGCATCGAAGATCGTGCTCAGCCCACCGCCGGGCTGGACCACGGTCAGGCCGCCCTCCACCGGGCGTCCGCTGGCATCGGCCGGCAGCATCAGGTTACGGATGCGCACATTGGCGAAGGTGCCGCGCATCATCACCTCGTGGTGCCCCCGGCGCGAGCCATAACTGTTGAATTCGTCGGGCGCCACCCCGTGGGCTTCCAGCCACCGGCCCGCCGGTGAGCCCGGCTTGATGGACCCCGCCGGGCTGATGTGGTCGGTGGTGACCGAATCACCGAAGACCGCCAGCGCGCGGGCGCCGCGGATGAGCGGCAGCGGCGCCGGGACCATCCCGAACTGGTCGAAGAACGGCGGCGCGGCGATGTAGGTCGAGGCATCCCAGGCATAGACCTCACCGACACTCGTGCTGATGGCGTTCCACAGGGGGTTGCCGGTGGCAAAGTCGGCGTAGAGACGGCGATAGGTATCCGGATCGGTGGCCCGGGCCAGCATGGCGCCCACCTCCTCCTGGCTCGGCCAGATATCGCGCAGATAGACCGGCTGCCCGTCACTGCCCCACCCCAGCGGCTCACGGGACAGGTCGATGCCGACCCGCCCGGCCAGTGCAAAGGCCACCACCAAGGGCGGGCTCATCAGGAAGTTGGCCTTGATGGCCGGATGGATGCGCGCCTCGAAATTGCGGTTGCCCGACAGCACCGAGGCGCAGATCAGGTCATGCCCCACAAGGGCCTCCTCCAGCAGCGGCGCCAGCGGGCCCGCATTGCCGATGCAGGTGGTGCAGCCATAGGCCACCACGCGGAAGCCCAGGGCTTCCAGCGGCGCCAGCAGACCGGCCCGCCCCAGGTAGTCCGTCACCACCCGGGAGCCAGGCGCCAGGGAGGTCTTGATCTTCGACGCCACCGTGAGGCCGCGCGCCACCGCCTTCTGCGCCAGCAGGCCGGCGGCCAGCATCACGCCGGGATTGGAGGTATTGGTGCAGGAGGTGATCGCCGCGATCAGCACATCGCCGTGCCCCAGCGTGTCGCTGTCGGCCAGGGCATGGCGCCCGGCCAGATCCAGCCCTGCCTTGCCGTAGCCGCCCTTGCCCGCGTCCTGCTCCAGCAGTGCGTCGAAACGCTCCTTCAGTTCCGGCAGGGGGATCCGGTCCTGCGGCCGGCCGGGGCCGGCCACGCTGGGCACCACGCTGGAAAGGTCGAGCTCCAGCTCGGCGCTGTAGTCGATCTCGCCGGTGCGGGGCATGCCGAACAGCTCCTGGGCCTGGAAGTAGCTCACAAAAGCCTCCACCTCATCGACGCTGCGCCCGGTGGCCGACAGGTAGGCGGCGGTCACCTCGTCCGGTGGGAAGAAGCCCATCGTCGCCCCGTACTCCGGCGCCATATTGGCCAGGGTGGCCCGGTCCGGCAGGGTCAGCGAGGCCGCGCCGTCACCGAAGAACTCCACGAACTTGCCCACCACCCGCGCCTTGCGCAGCATTTCGGTGACGGCGAGCACCAGGTCGGTGGCGGTCACGCCTTCGCGCAAGCGCCCGGCGAGGTGCACGCCGACCACGTCCGGGGTCAGGATATACAACGGCTGGCCGAGCATGCCGGCCTCCGCCTCGATGCCCCCCACGCCCCAGCCGACCACGCCCAGGGCGTTGATCATGGTGGTGTGGGAGTCAGTGCCGACCAAGGTGTCCGGGTAGTACAGATCACCGTCGCGGATCACCCCGCGGGCCAGGTATTCCAGGTTCACCTGGTGCACGATGCCGATCCCCGGCGGCACCACCCGGAAGGTGTCGAAAGCCTGCATGCCCCACTTGATGAAGCGGTAGCGCTCGGCGTTGCGGTGGAACTCGAGGCGCATGTTGAGATCGAGGGCGTTGCCCTCGCGGAAGTGATCCACCTGCACCGAGTGGTCCACCACCAGGTCCACCGGCACCTTGGGTTCGACGATCCGCGGATCCTTGCCAAAGCGCTGCGCCACATCGCGCATGGCGGCCAGGTCGCACAGCAGCGGCACGCCGGTGAAGTCCTGCAGGACGATGCGGGCCACCACGAAGGGGATCTCCTCGCTGCGTTCGGCCAGGGCCTGCCAGCCGGCCAGCCGGCACACCTGGGCTTCGGTGATGCGCTTGCCATCGAGGTTGCGCAACAGGGACTCGAGGATGATGCGCAGGGATACCGGCAGCCGGCCAAGATGGGCAAAGCCCGCCGCCTCCAGGGCAGGCAGAGAATGGAAACGGCCACTACGGCCGGGGGCGATGACAAATTCACGAAGCGTGTCGAAGGCGCGGGCAGACATGGCGTACTCCCGGTGGAGGTGCCCGCTGCACGGGCGAGGCGTGCCTGCCGGGCTCGGCGGGGCACGTTGAAGGAGAAACAACTAGACTCAAGTCAGACCCACGCCCCCCCAACATCGTTCGCCCCCACCAAGGAGATAGCCATGACGCTGTCCACCCGCATCGAGAGAGACGCATTCGGCCCCATCGACGTCCCCATCGACGCCCTGTGGGGCGCCCAGACCCAGCGCTCCCTGCACCACTTCGCGATCTCCACCGAACGCATGCCGGCCGAGCTCATCCTGGCCCTGGCCGAGGTCAAGCGTGCCTGCGCCACCGTCAATGGCGAGATGGGCCTGCTCGCCAGCGACACCGCCGCCGCCATCATCAATGCCGCCGACGAAGTGCTGAGTGGCGCCCACGCCGACGCTTTCCCCCTGTCGGTGTGGCAGACCGGCTCCGGCACCCAGACCAACATGAACATGAACGAAGTCCTGGCCAACCGGGCTTCGGAGCTGCTGGGCGGCCCGCGTGGCCAGTCGCGCAGCGTTCACCCCAACGACCACGTGAACCTCGGCCAGTCATCCAATGACATCTTCCCCACGGCCATGCACCTCGCTGCGCTGGGCAGCCTGCACGACACCCTGCTGCCGCCGCTCAGAGCCCTGGCCGCAACGCTGGCCGCCAAGGCCGCCGAATTCGCCGATGTGGTGAAGATAGGCCGGACCCACCTGCAGGACGCCACGCCCCTCACCGTGGGCCAGGAGATGTCGGGCTGGCTGGCCCAGCTCGATCACGCCGAGCAGGCCATCATGGCCACCCTGCCCGCCCTGCAGGAGCTGGCGGTCGGCGGTACCGCGGTCGGCACCGGCCTCAACACCCCCGCCGACTTCGGCGAGCGCGTCGCCAGCGAACTGGCCTCGCGCAGCGGCCTGCCCTTGCGCAGCGCAGCCAACAAATTCGCCGCGCTGGCCGCCCACGACGGGCTGGTCAATGCCCACGGCGCCCTCAAGACCCTGGCCACCGCCCTCATGAAGATCGCCAACGACGTGCGCTGGCTGGCCTCCGGCCCCCGCTCCGGCCTGGGCGAGCTGCGCATCCCGGAAAACGAGCCCGGCAGCTCGATCATGCCCGGCAAGGTCAATCCCACCCAGTGCGAAGCCCTCACCATGCTGTGCTGCCAGGTGTTTGGCAACGACGTGGCGATCACCATCGGCGGCGCCTCCGGCAACTTCGAGCTGAATGTGTTCAAACCACTCATCGCCCACAACTTCCTGGGCAGCGTACGCCTGCTGGGCAGCGGCATGGCCAGCTTCAACCAGCATTGTGCCCAGGGCATCGAGCTGGATCGCCCACGCCTCGCCGAATTGCTCGAGCGCTCGCTGATGCTGGTCACCGCCCTCAACCCCCACATCGGCTACGACCGCGCCGCCGAGATCGCCAAGCTGGCCCACCGCAACGGCAGCACCCTGCGCGAAGCCGCGCTGGCCCTGGGCCACGTGAGCGGAGAGGATTTCGACGCCTGGGTGAAGCCGGAGGCCATGGTGGGGCCGGATAAGTCAGTTCCGTGACGGCACAAGTCAGATCCACCACCCGTTAGCTGACATCCGTGGTCCGTTAACTCAAATCCGTCACCCGTTAACTGACATCCGCGGTCCGTTAACTCAAATCCGTCACCCGTTAACTGACATCCGCGGTCCGTTAACTCAAATCCGTCACCCGTTAACTGACATCCGCAGTCCGTTAACTCAAATCCGTCACCCGTTAACTGACATCCGCAGTCCGTTAACTCAAATCCGCCACCCGTTAACTGACATCCGCGATCCGTTAACTCTGATCCGCACGCCTTTGACTGACATCCGCAATCCGGAACCCGGGCGTGTCAGGAATTTTGTGTTCGAGGCTCCCGAACGCTCCGATACATTCATTTGCCATTCTCCCGTGCCCCCTGCGGATGGCCTCCTATAATCGTCGGCATCTTTTCTGCCGGACGCCGACGATGAAACCCGCCTCGCATAGCTCCTTCCTCCCCCTGCCCTGGCTGCTTGCCGCCCTGCTTGGCAATCTGCAGCCGGCTTTTGCCGCATCTGCCACCGCACCGGGGGAATCTCTCCAGGCGCAGAGCGCCGCCCAGGTGGCGCCGATCACCCGGGTGATGCTCTACCCCGACAGCGCGGTGGTGGAACGCAGTGTGCGGGTGAAGGCAGGCGATACGCGCATCGAGATTCCGGGTTTGCCGGCCAATTTCAGCGTCCAGGCGCTACAGATCGACAGTGACGGCGGCGTCCGCATCGGCGAGACGACGGCGCTGGACAGCAGCCGCCATGCCCCGCTCACTGCCGAAGAGGCGAGGCTCGATGCGGAGGTGAAACGCCTCAAATCCCGCATCGACGCCATCGAGATCGACAAGAAGGCGGCCGAGCTCGAACTCAAATATCTCGACAGCCTGGCCTCGCCCAGCGAAAGCCAGCGCACCGGGCAGCCTGCCGCCACCCTGCAGACCCTGCGCCAGGGCAGCATCCAGGCCCAACGGCGGATCCTCGACGCCGAGGCCGAGAAGGCCCGCCTGCAGCCCACGCTGGACAGCCTCAGCCAGGATCTGACCCGCATCCGCCCCGCGGTGAACGAAGTCCGTACCCTGCGGATCCGGGTGGAGGCGCCCCGGGACGGCCTGCTGCGCCTGCGTTATCCCCTCGCTGACGCGGGTTGGCGGCCTGCCTACCGGGCGACCCTCAATGCGGATGGAACGGGAGTCAGCCTGGAGCGGACGGCCCAGCTGGCGCAGCGGACGGGCGAAGATTGGTCGCGGGTGAAGCTGAGTCTGGTCACCGGGCGCTCGCGCAACGCGGTGACGGGCCCGGTTCCTTCGCCCTGGAACATCCAGCTGCGCCCGGAATACCGCGCCGAGATGGCCCGCGCCGCAGCCTATCCGGCCGCTGCCCCGGTTCCGGTCCCGACGGCCTTGCGTGCCAAGGAGGCGACGCCCGAACCGCTCTTCGAGGTGGCCGCCAACCACGGCGAATACAGCACCGAATACGACCTGTCCGAGCCCCTCAGCCTGCCCGCCGATGGCCGGCCCATGAATGTGTCACTCGAGACCCTGCGCATCCCGGTGCAGCTGCAGGTGCAGGTCTCACCGCGGCAGGACAAGGCCGCCTGGCTGGTCGCCACCGGCAGCCTGCCGGAGGGTGTGTGGCCAGCCGGCGAGATGCAGCTCTATCGCAACGGCAATTACGTGGGGTCGAGCCGCTGGAACCCGGCCTGGACGACCGGCCTCAAGCTGCCCTTCGGCCAGGATGAGCAGATCCGGGTGAGCGTGCGCCCGGTGACGGCGCGCAACGCCAGCAGCGGCCTGATCGGGCAGAGTGCCGAGCGGCAGCTCGAAGATGTGTTCACCGTGACGAGCCGTCACAAGGCGGCGGTGAAGCTCCTTGTGCTGGAGGCCAGCCCGGTGGGGCAGGACGAGAAGATCGAACTGAGCAGCCAGTTCAAACCCCCGGTGAGCCACCAGGACTGGGACGGCAGGCGGGGCGTGGTGGCCTGGGAGCAGGAACTCAAGGGCGGCGCCAGCCAGGACTTCTCGGTGGAATACCGGATCCGCTGGCCGAAGGAGCGTCAGATCATCGGCCTGCCCTGAGCCCCCGCCCGCGCAAGCCCTTTAAGGCAGCTCCGGCGCGGGCAGCGCCGACGGGGGCAGGTCATCCAGCTGCGCCGATTCGATGCGCTGGAAGTGGGCGCTGATCTTGCGCGACGAGGTCTGCACCTCGGCCACGTCCTCGCCGGCCTGGCGGATGTGGGTGGCGAGGCGCTGCATGCGCTCGTCGAAGCGGGTGAAGTCCTTCGACAGCTTGCCCAGGGCGTCCTTGATCACGTGGATCTGCTTGCGTGTCTCGACGTCCTTGATCACCGCCCGGGCGGTGTTGAGCACGGCCATCAGGGTGGTGGGCGAGACGATCCACACCCGGCGGCTCATGGCGTAGGCCACCACCTCCGGGTGATAGGCGTGGATCTCTGCAAACACCGCCTCGGCGGGGATGAACATCACCGCGCCATCGCTGGTCACCTCGGGCAGGATGTATTTGGTGGCGATGGCCTCGACGTGGCGCTTCACGTCATTGCGGAAGGAAGCCTGGGCGCCCCTGCGCTCCAGGTCGCTGACACCGGCGGCGAACATGCGGTGGTAGTTCTCCAGCGGAAACTTCGAATCCACCACCACCATCCCGGTCGGCTCGGGCAGGCGCAGCACGCAGTCAGCCCGGGTGCCGTTGGGCAGGGTGAACTGGAAGTCGAAGGCCTCCGGCGGCAAGGCATTGCGCACCAGGGCTTCGAGCTGCACCTCGCCGAAGGCGCCCCGGGCGCGCTTGTCGCCGAGCAGCTCCTGCAGGCTGACCACATTGGTGGTCAGGTCGCCGATCTTCTTTTGCGCTTCGTCGATGGTGGCGAGGCGGGCCATGACACTGGCGAAGGTTTCATTGGTCTTGCGGAAGCCCTCGTCGAGACGCTGGTTGACATGGCCGGTGATGGCCTCGAGACGTTCCCCCACCGTGCGGTTCATCGCCTCGATGTGGGTCGCCAGCTGATCCGAGGCCGCCTTGAGGCCGCTCTGCAGCAGCTCACGGTCGGCCCGGGCGTGCTCGGAGAGGGTCTTGAGCGTCTCGGCCAGCATCTCGCTGCGCAGCTTCTCCTGGGCCGCCGCCAGCGTGCTGGCCAGCTCGGACAGACGCAGCGCGCTGTCCTCCTGATGCTTGCCGAACTGCCCGATGAGGGCCAGGTGGAACTGCTGCAGGCCGTGGCGGGAGGCGGCCTCCCCGGCTTCCAGGCGTTCGCGCAGGCGGTCGGTCTCGCCGGCCACCATGTCCATGATGCGGTCGGCGTTGGTGGTGGCGGAGGCCTGCAGCTCGCGCACGAACTGCAGTTGCTGGTGGCCGAAGAGGCTTTCGAGGCGGCTGCCCAGGTCTTCGGCCAGCTCATCCCCCAGGCGGTCGAGGCGACGCACCTGCAGGATGAGATAGATGACGGCGCCCAGCGTGAGCAACAGCGCGGCGAGCAGCCAGGGGAACAAGGTGGCGATGGTGGAGAGGGTCTCGGGAGTCATGCCCCGAGTATACCGCCCGCCTGTAGATCAGTTCAGCGCCCGCAGGCTGGCCAGCGGCGGCTGGGCCAGCAGATGGCGGGTGCCATACCAGCCCGCCAGGGTCACCACCGCCACACCGGCCAGCGCACCCGCCAGCACCGGCAGCACGTCCGGCACATAGGGCAGCTTGAACACGAAATGACCGAGGGCCCAGCCGATCCCGCTGGCCCCGACCCCGGCCAGGCCACCGGCGATCAGGCCCAGCACGGCAAACTCGGCCAGCAGTGCCGCGCGCAGCTGGGCATTGCGGGCGCCCAGGGTGCGCAGGATGGCCAGCTCCTTCTCGCGCTCGTCGTGGGTGGACTGCAAGGCGCCGAACAGGACGATCACCCCGGCCACCACGGCGAAGCCGAAGACGAATTGCACCGCTGCGATGAGCTGATCGACCATGCCCTGGATCTGGGAGATCACCGCCGCCACGTCGATCACGGTGAAATTGGGAAAGGCCGCCACCAGCCGGTTGGCAAAGTCCATTTTTGTGGCAGGCAGGTAGAAGCTGGTGATGTAGCTGGCCGGAAAGCTCTCGAGCATGCCCGGCCCGGCGATGACGAAGAAGTTCACCCGCATCGAGTCCCAGTCCAGCTTGCGCAGGCTGGTGATGCGCGCCTCGCTGCGGCTGCCGGCAATCTCGAAGGTGAGCACATCGCCCATGCTCAACCCCAGCGTCTGGGCCAGGCCCTGCTCCACCGAGAACTGGGGCGTGCTGGCCTGGCCATGCCACAGCCCTTCCACCACGCTGTTGCCATCCGGCAGGCGGGTGTCGAAGGAGAGGTTGAAATCCCGGTCCACCAGGCGCTTCGCACGGTCTTCGGCGTAGTCGTCCGGCCCCACGGGGCGGCCGTTGATGGCCACCAGGCGGCCGCGGATCATCGGCTGCAGGTTGGGCGCCGGCCGGCCTTCGGCGCGGAAGAACTCACGCACCGGCTCGAGCTGTTCCGGCTGGATATTGATGACGAAGCGGTTCGGTGCGTCGATCGGTGTGGCCTGCTTCCAGTTGGCCAGCAGATCACTACGCACCAGGGTGAGCAGCAGCAGCGCGGTGATGCCCATGCCCAATGCCAGGATCTGCACCAGGCTGGCCACCGGTCGCCGCTTGAGGGAGGCGATGCCGTAGCGCCAACCGCTGCTGGCCACCCCGCGGACCCGCCCGAGGGCAGCGAGGGCCGCCCAGCCGACCAGGCCATACACCGCGAAGGCCAGCGCAAAACCACCGACCACGGCGGCTCCCAGCAGCCAGTCACGGGCAATCGCCACCAGCAGAGCGGCCAACACCAGGGCGCCAGCGGCCCAGGCCAGGCCTTCACGGGCTGCCATGCCGTCCCATTCGCGGCGCAGCACGCGCAATGTCGGCACCCGCCCGAGGCGGATCAGCGGCGGCAGGGCGAAGCCCAGCAACAGCAGCAGAGACACCCCCAGGCCATGCACCACCGGCCATCCGCCCGGCGCCGGCAGCGGAAAGCCCACCAGGCTGCCGAGCAGCGCATTGAGACCGAACTGCACGCCGAAGCCGATCAGGCAGCCGACCGCCCCGGCCCCCAGCCCGAGCAGCGCAAACTCGCCGAGGAAGAGGCCCATCAGGCGCGACTGGCTGGCACCCACGCAGCGCATCACGGCGCAGCCGTCGAGGTGGCGCTCGACGAAACGCCGCGTCGCCAGGCCCACCGCCACTGCGGCCAAGACCACCGCCAGCATCGCCGCGAAGCGCAGGAAGCGTTCGGTGCGGTCGAGGATGCTGCGCACCTCGGGCCTGGCGTTGTCCACGTTCTCGAGGGACTCGCCACGCTTCAGGCGCGGCCGCGCCCAGGCGTCGAAGCCGGCCACGGCCTTGGCCTCACCAGCCACGTGCAGGCGATGCACGACCCGGCTGCCCGGCTGGATCAGCCCGGTGGCGGGCAGGTCGGCCGCATTGAAGATGAGCCGCGGCAGCAGGCTGAAGAAGTTGGCGCCACGATCCGATTCGAAGCTCAGCACGGCCGCCATGCGGAAGCTGGAGGCGCCCAGGCCGATCTGGTCGCCGACCTTGGCCCCCAGCGCACTGGCCAGGCGCTCGTCCAGCCACAGTTCGCCCCGCGCCGGAATGCCCGGCGCCGGCGCGTCCGGCTGATTCAAGCCCGGCGCAATGCGGATCGCACCGCGCAAGGGGTGGCCGTCCTCCACCGCCTTGACGCCGGCCAACTGGGCACTGTCACCACGGCTGGCCATGCTGGTGAAGGTGCTGGACACCACGCTCTGCAAGCCCCGCGAGGTGGCCTCCTGACGCCAGGCGGGGTCGAGGGCGTGGTCGGACACCAGGACCAGGTCGCCGCCCAGCAACTGGTTGGCCTCCCGCCCCAGGGCCTGGGCCACCCGGTCGGTGAAGAAGCCGACGCTGGTGAGGCTGGCCACGGCGATGATCAGTGCCACGAGGAGCAGGCCGAGCTCGCCCGCCCGCAGGTCACGGCGCAGCATGCGCCAGGAAAGAGCCAGAGAGGCGCGAAGGGAGAGTGCGGTGGGATTCATGGGCTCTCAGGCAACGGACGCGCAAAAAGATTCCGGCCGCAGCCGGAATCTCCTTGTAACAGCCCGCCATGGCAGGCCGATGACGACAGGCGGGCTCAGGCGCGGGCCAGCCAGCGCTCCACCAGGCGTATCCAGTAGGCCACGCCGAAAGGGATGGCTTCGTCGTTGAAGTCGTAGCGCGGGTTGTGCAGGGTGCAGCCGCCCTCCCCCGGCCCGTTGCCGAGCCAGATGTAGCAGCCGGGCTTTTCCTGCAGGAAGAAGGAGAAGTCCTCGGCCCCCATGCTCGGCTTGGCATCCACCGAGACCCGGCCCTCGCCGCACACCTCGCCGGCCACGCCGGCACAGAACTCGGCCTCCGGCACGGTGTTGATGGTCGGGGGGTAACCGCGGCGGTATTCGAAGTGCACGTTGGCGCCGAAGGCCGCCCCGACGCCGGCACAGACCCGCTGCATCGCGTCTTCCACCTGGCGCTGGATGTCCGGGCTGAAGGCCCGCACGGTGCCGCAGATGCGCGCCACGTCGGGGATCACGTTGTAGGCATCGCCGGCATGAAACTGGGTGATCGACAGCACCGCCGCGTCCTGCGGATCACGGTTGCGGCTGATCACCGACTGCAGGGCCTGCACCAGGGCCGCGCCGGCCAGCACCGGGTCGATGCCCTGGTGGGGCATGGCGGCGTGGGCGCCGTGGCCCTTGATCTCGATGTCGAAGCGATCGGCGCAGGCCATCACCGGCCCGCGATGCACGGCGATCTGCCCGACCGGCAGGCCGGGCCAGTTGTGCAGGCCGAAGATCGCCTCCATGGGGAAGCGTTCGAAGAGGCCGTCGGCGATCATCGCCGGCGCGCCGCCCTCGCCCTCCTCGGCGGGCTGAAAGACGAAATACACGGTGCCGTCAAAGTCCGGCTGGCGCACCAGACGCGCCGCCGCGCCGAGCAGCATGGCGGTGTGGCCGTCATGCCCGCAGGCATGCATGCGCCCGGGGTGCTTCGAGTGGTGGTTGAACTCGTTCTTCTCCTGGATGGGCAGCGCGTCCATGTCGGCGCGCAGGCCGATGGCGCGCGGGCTGTTGCCGGCGCGGAGTACGCCGACCACGCCGGTCTTGCCGATCCCGGTGTGGGTCTCGATGCCGAGTGCCCGCATACGCTCGGCCACCAGGGCGGCGGTGCGGTGCTCTTCGAAGGCAAGTTCGGGGTGGGCGTGGATGTCCCGACGGATCGCGGTGGTCTCCGCATGGTCGGCCCGCAGAGTGTCGATAAGGTGCATGATGCGTCCCGATGAGCGGCCCATGGCCGAGGCAGGAAATGATAGCAGCGGCGGGGCTTGCGGCTCCATCGCACCAGACTCTGGAACAAGGATGAAACTGTTTTACGCCGACCACTTCGTGCTGCCCCTGCCCGAGGGGCACCGCTTTCCGATGGAAAAGTACTCGCGCCTGCGGGCCCGCCTGACGGACTCCGGCCTGTTCGGCGCGGAGGACTTCCATGTGCCCGCCGCCGCCAGCGACACCGAGATCCTGCGCGCCCACGACGCGGCCTACCTGCAGCGGATGGTGCGCGGCAGCCTCGACAAGGAGGAGATCCGGCGCATCGGCTTTCCGTGGTCCGAGGCCATGGTCGAGCGTTCGCGCCGCTCTGCCGGCGCCACCCTGGCCGCGTGCCGGGCGGCGCTGGAAGACGGCTGCGCGGCCAACCTCGCGGGCGGTACCCATCACGCCTTCCGCGACCACGGCGAGGGCTTCTGCGTCTTCAATGATGCGGCCATCGCCGCCCTGGCGATGCGCGCCGAAGGCCGCGTGGAGCGGGTCGCCATCGTCGACTGCGACGTGCACCAGGGCAACGGCACCGCGTCCATCCTGGCCAATCGCCCCGAGTGTTTCACCTTCAGCATCCACGGTGCCCGCAACTACCCCTTCGACAAGGAAGCCAGCGACATGGACGTGGAGCTGCCCGACGGCACTTCGGACGACACCTATCTCACCGCCCTGCAGGCCGCCCTGGGCGCCGTGTTTGCCCGCGGCCGCCCCGACCTGGTGATCTACCTGGCCGGCGCCGACCCCTACGAGGATGACCGCCTGGGCCGCCTGAAGCTCACCAAGCAGGGCCTCGCCGAGCGCGACCAGCTGGTCTTCGAGAAGGTGAAGAAGCGCGGCTTGCCGATCGCCATTGCGATGGCCGGCGGTTACGCCCGCCAGATCGACGACACGGTCGAGATACACACCAATACGGTGTGCAGCGCGGCACGGCACTTCCGTAAACGTCAAACCGCCTCGCTATAATCGAACGAAACTCCACAGAGGACTCCCCGATGCGTTTCGAAGGCTCAGAAAACTACGTCGCCACCCCCGACCTGATGCTGGCGGTGAATGCCGCCATCCGCCTGCAGCGCCCCCTGCTGATCAAGGGCGAACCCGGCACCGGCAAGACCATGCTGGCCGAGGAAGTCGCCGCGGCTCTGGGCATGCCGCTGCTGCAATGGCACATCAAATCCACCACCAAGGCCCAGCAGGGCCTGTATGAATACGATGCGGTGTCGCGCCTGCGTGACTCCCAGCTCGGCGACGACCGGGTCAAGGACATCTCGCAATACATCGTCAAGGGCCCCCTGTGGCAGGCCTTCGAGGCCGACCAGCCGACCGTGGTGCTGATCGACGAGATCGACAAGGCCGACATCGAGTTCCCCAACGACCTGCTGCGCGAACTCGACCGCATGGAGTTCTATGTGTATGAGACGCGGGAGCTGATCAAGGCCCGGCACCGCCCCATCGTCTTCATCACCTCCAACAACGAGAAGGAACTGCCTGACGCCTTCCTGCGCCGCTGCTTCTTCCACTACATCAAGTTCCCCGACCGGGACACCATGCAGAGGATCGTGGATGTGCACTTCCCGGGCATCAAGCAGGCCATGCTGAAGGAGGCCCTGGAAGTCTTCTTCGGCCTGCGCGACGTGCCCGGCCTGAAGAAGAAGCCCTCCACCTCCGAGCTGATCGACTGGCTCAAGCTGCTGGTGGCCGAAGAGATCCCCGTCGAGGCGCTGCGTTCGCCCGACCAGAAGGCCAGCATCCCGCCCCTCCACGGCGCCCTGCTGAAGAACGAGCAGGACATGCACCTCTTCGAACGCCTGGTCTTCATGGCCCAGCGCAACCGTTGATCCGGGCGGCGTCATGCTGATCGACTTCTTCCTGCATCTCAAGGCGCGCAAGCTGCCGGTGTCCACCAAGGAGTTCCTGACCCTGCTGGAGGCCCTGCAGTCCGGCCTGGCCGGGCACAGCATGGAGGACTTCTACTTCCTGGCCCGGGCCAGCCTGGTCAAGGACGAATCCCAGTTCGACCGCTTCGACCAGGCCTTCGGCGAGTACTTCAAGGGTTTAGAGGCCATTCCCGGCCTCGAGGTGGATCTGCCCGAGGAATGGCTGAAGGCGATGATGCAGAAGCACCTCAGCCCCGAAGAGAAGGCGAAGCTTGAAAAGCTGGGCTGGGACAAGCTGATGGAGGAGTTCAAGAAGCGCCTGCAGGAGCAGAAGGGACGCCACCAGGGCGGCTCCAAGTGGGTTGGCACCGGCGGCACCTCCCCCTTCGGCAACAATGGCTTCCACCCGGAGGGCATCCGGGTCGGCGGCGAGTCCGCCGGCAACCGCACGGCGGTCAAGGTCTGGGACCAGCGGGAATACCGCAACCTGGACGATTCAGTGGAGCTGGGCACCCGCAACATCAAGGTCGCCCTGCGCCGCCTGCGCCGCTTTGCCCGCCAGGGCGCACCGGACGAACTGGACCTGGACGGCACCATCACCGCCACGGCCCGCAATGCGGGCTACCTGGACCTGCTGATGCGACCGGAGCGCCACAATGCGGTGAAGGTGCTGATCTTCTTCGACGTGGGCGGTTCGATGGACGACCACGTGAAGGTCTGCGAGGAGCTGTTCTCGGCCTGCCGGACCGAGTTCAAGCACATGGAGTACTTCTATTTCCACAACTGCGTCTACGACCAGGTCTGGCGCGACAGCCACCGCCGCCACTCGGAGCGCACCCCGACCCTCGATGTGATCCACAAGTACGGGCCGGAGTACAAGCTGATCTTCGTCGGCGACGCGACCATGAGCCCCTACGAGATCCTGCAGCCCAACGGGTCGATCGAATACAGCAACACCGAGGCCGGCGCGGTGTGGCTGCGCCGCCTGATCGATGCCTACCCGGCCACCGCATGGCTGAACCCGGAGCCGGAGCGGACCTGGGACTATCGTCAGTCCATCGGCATCATCCGGCAGATCGTCGGGGAACACATGTTTCCCCTCACCCTCGACGGACTGACCCGGGCCATCACGCACCTGTCACGCAAGCACTGAGGGGCCCCTGACCCCTCGGTAAATAAGGCGGATCAGGGCACCCGGTAGTTTTCCTGGGTCATGATGTCGATGCCGCACTGCAGGTTCTCGATCCAGTCGAGGAAGCGGTTGACCATCGCCTTGCCCTCGAAGCGGCAGCCGTGCTGCGGCACGATCATCTCCACGTCGAGCTGGCGCACCATGTTCACCCAGTAGCGGCAGATCTTGTTGGAGATCATGTAGCGGCGGTGGAAGCCGGCCATGGTGATGACGTGGTCGTCGAAATCCTTGACCGGCATCGCCGCCTGCTCGTGGGTCACCAGCGAGGCGCCCATGTCGCCGGAGAACAGGATCTTCGCAACCGGGTCGTAGAACTGGAAGTTGCCTTCGGAGTGCATGAAGTGAGCCGGCAGGGCCTTGATCTTGCTCTCGCCCAGCGCGATGTTCATGCCTTCGTCGGGAATCCCGAGAATGCGGCTGGTGTAGTCCTTGCCCGTGGTGAAGTGCGGAATGAAGCGGGTCCACAGGCGCGAGATCATGACCTTGCAGTGGGTGGTGACCATCCACTTGTTGAGCGACGCGATGATGTCCGGATCGGCATGGGTCGCGAAGATGAAATCCAGGCCCCGCGACGGGAAGAAGCGCTGCATCGACATCAGCAGGCCGTTGTAGGTCATGTTGCCGCCCGGGTCGATGAGGGCCCCGTGCTCGCCATCCACGATCAGGAACTGATTGCATTGCACCGCATGGTCCGCCTCCTCGTCCACCAGATCGTAGAAGGCCAGACAGGCGTGCTTGCCATTATTGAAAAGTTCAACAGCCATGGGAGTGTCACGGGAATGAAATCGGACCGCTACTTTAGCCGACTCGCCAAATGGCGAAAACATGACAACCACTGTCCTTGATCGTGGTCAACGGATTGCATCGTCAGACACGCTTGTTTGCGGTATCTTCCACCCCTTGCTGAACATCACGCCCTGGAGTATCCCGTTGAAATTCCAACGCCCGCTGCTTTTCCTGGTTTCCGCCTGCCTGCTGCTCCTGAGCCATCAGGCCTCGGCACTCGGTCCAGGCACTGATCCCCGCGGCATGGCCATCGGCCCCGGGGCGCCGCAGGCCATGCCCTTCGGAGGCATCAATCGCGAGGGACAAGGGGGCGTACGTCCGGAAAACCTCAAGGGCCCGAGCGGCACAGTCTGCAACTCGCGCAGCACAAACAGCGGCACCACCCGCCGCGACCCGTCCGGCAAGGTGCAGATCTTCAACGACACGCGCTCCCTGCGCAGCCGCAGCGGCAATGTGTACGGCAACTGCAACGACTCGGCCAGCGCCATCGGGAAGCGTCTGCCCGGCACCGCATCCAGCGGCGCCACGGGCCGTCTCACCGGCAAGAACAAACCCAAATCCGCCTTCAACAGCCAGACCAATACCCTCAAGGCGGCCTCCGACGGCTACGTGGATCGTTCCGCCACCAGTTCGATGATGCCCAGGAAGCGGGCCTCGCTCTACGACCCCGCCACCGGCGGACTGCGTCAGCCCAAGGTGATGGATCCGTACCAGATCTACCAGCGCTGAACCTGTGATCCTGCAATGAAAAAGGGGCGCCATCCGGCGCCCCTTCTCTTTGATGCGGTCCGCCTGAAGGATCAGGCGCCGTTCATCGCCAGCATGAGCTGGTTGATGCGCTTCACGAAGCTCGCCGGGTCGTCGAGGGTGCCGCCTTCGGCCAGCAGGGCCTGGTCGAACAGCACCGCGGCCCAGTCGGCAAACTGCGCATCCTCGTACTTGAGGCGCAGCACCACCGGGTGGCTCGGGTTGATCTCGAGGATGGGCTTGGACAGGGGCGCGTTCTGCCCGGCGGCCTTCATCAGGCGGGCCAGGTTCATCCCCATGTCGTGCTCGTCGGCCACCAGGCAGGCAGGAGAGTCGGTCAGGCGATGGGTGACCCGCACTTCCTTGACGCGCCCTTCCAGGCTCGCTTTCATCTTGTCGAGCAGATCCTTCAGCTCACCGGTTTCCTTCTCGACAGCGGCCTTCTCGGCTTCGTCCTCGAGCGCACCGAGGTCGAGGCCGCCCTTGGCCACGGAGGCCAGCTGCTTGCCATCGAACTCGGTGAGATGGCCCACCACCCATTCATCGACCCGGTTGGACAGCAGCAGCACCTCGATGCCCTTCTTGCGGAAGATCTCGAGGTGCGGGCTGTTCCTGGCCGCGTTGAAGGTGTCGGCGGTGACGTAGTAGATTTTCTCCTGGCCTTCCTTCATGCGGCCGATGTAATCGGCCAGGGAGACGATTTCCTCGGCCGTGTCGGCCTGGGTGGAGGCGAAGCGCAGCAGGCCGGCGATCTTGTCCTTGTTGGAATGGTCTTCGCCCACCCCTTCCTTCAGCACCTGGCCGAACTCCTTCCAGAAGGTGGTGTACTTGTCCTTGTTGTTTTCGGCCAGATCCTCGAGCAGACCCAGGACCTTCTTGGTGCAGCCGGCACGCAGGGTGTCGATGTCCTTGGATTCCTGCAGGATCTCGCGGGAGACGTTGAGGGGCAGGTCGTTGGAATCCACCACGCCACGCACGAAGCGCAGGTAGAGGGGCATCAGCTTCTCGGCGTCGTCCATGATGAAGACACGGCGCACATAGAGCTTCACCCCGTGGCGGGCCTGGCGGTCCCACATGTCGAAGGGTGCATGGCCCGGCACATAGAGGAGCTGGGTGTATTCGTGGCGGCCTTCCACCTTGGAGTGGGTCCAGGCCAGCGGCTCTTCGTAGTCGTGGGCAACGTGCTTGTAGAACTCGGTGTATTCCTCGTCGCTGATGTCGGACTTGGCGCGGGCCCACAGGGCGTTGGCCTTGTTCACCGTTTCGAGTTCGTCGGTGACCACCTGCTCCTTCTTCTCCTCGTCCCACTGCTCCTTCTTCATCACGATGGGCTGCAGGATGTGGTCGGAGTATTTCTGGATGATGCTGCGGAGCTTCCAGCTGGACAGCAGGTCGTCCTGGTCTTCCCGCAGGTGCAGGGTGATCTCGGTGCCGCGGTCGGCCTTGTCGATCGCCTCGACGGTGTACTCGCCGGCGGTGTCGCCGGTCATCGCGCATTCCCAGCGCACGCCGTCAGCGGCGGCCAGGCCGGCACGCCGGGTGCGCACCGTGACCTTGTCGGCGACGATGAAGGCCGAGTAGAAACCGACCCCGAACTGGCCGATCAGGTGGGCGTCCTTCTTCTGGTCGCCGGTCAGCTTGCCGAAGAACTCCTTGGTGCCGGACTTGGCGATGGTGCCCAGGTTGGTCACCACCTCGTCGCGGTTCATGCCGATACCGTTGTCGGAAATCGTCAGCGTGCGCGCGGCCTTGTCCAGTTCCACCCGGATCTTGAGCTCGCTGTCGCTCTCGAACAGCCCGGCATTCTCCAGGGCCTCGAAGCGCAGCTTGTCACAGGCGTCGGAAGCATTCGAGACCAGCTCGCGCAGGAAGATCTCCCGGTTCGAATACAGCGAGTGGATCATGAGATGCAGCAACTGCTTCACTTCCGCCTGGAAGTTCATGGTTTGCGCGGACGACATTTTCTCGACAGTCATAAAGCTTGCTCCATGGGGACCGTTAACGTCCCACATATGGGTCCATCCCCACCACTTTCAAGCCCCCGAAGGTCAATGCCCGCTTCCAACTGATGGAACGCTTCAGATTGTCTGCTCCACCCCCGGCCCCGCTGCATGCCACGAGCGAGACGGGCGATCCCCCTCCGCGCCAGGCCGCATCGCTGCGTCGCCTGCGCATTGCGGTCTGGGCGGCCTTTGCGCTGCTCGTCGGCATCATCATCATCGTTTCCGTGTCCTTGATCCGCTATGACCGGGAGCAGGCGCTGCGTCGGGCCGACTCCGAACTGCTGAGCCTGACCCGCGTCCTGGAAGAGCACGTTGCCCGCTGCTTCGGCGAAACGGAAGCAGCCGTCTCCGAGATCGCCGCGCAGGTGGCCCGGCAAGGCAGCATCGACAGCCTGGGCGAAGCGGCCCTCCAGTCCCTGCTCCGCCAGCGCGCCGCCAATCTGCCGGAAGCGGAATTCCTGTTCGTCGAACGGGAAGACGGCAGCCTGGCAGCGGACTCGTCCCCTCCCGACAGGCAGGGCGTCGAGCCCCGCGAAGGCGCCCTGCACACGCCGGCCATGCCCCATCAGCTGAGCGAAGGCGTGGATATCGGAAGCCCGCTGAAGAGCCCCTTGTCAGGCCGCTGGATCACCCCGTTGACCCGTCAGATCTTCGACGCATCCGGAAAATACCTGGGCACCGCCGGGGCGGCCATCAGCCATCCTTATTTCGAGGGCGTGTACAAGGAGCTCCAGCTGGCGCAGAAGGACACCATCATGATCCTCCACGTCAACCGGGCAAGCCTGCTGATCCACCACCCGCCTGCCGACGCGCTGATCGGCAGCAGCGTGGCCGGATCACCCGCCATCAGCCTCGACCTCCGGCAACGCAGCAGCATCGTCACCGCCACCCTTCCCGGCGGTCCGGAAGAGCGGATCACCGCCTACCGGAGACTCGCCGACAGACCACTGATCGTCAGCACCAGCCGCCCGGTCGCCGACGCCCTCGCCGATTACCACGCGCACCGCGAACGGATCATCACGGCGGCAGGCGTCATGACCACCCTGCTCGCCGCCCTCGCCCTGCTGCTGCACCAGGACACCCGGCGGCGCGACGCCGACCGCCAGACCCTGGCCGAGCTCAATGCCTCGCTGGAAGAGCGGGTCCGCCGGCGCACCGAGGAGCTTGAGCACTCCAACCGGGAACTGCTGAATTTCAGCTACTCGGTGTCCCACGACCTGCGCGCACCGCTGCGCGCCATCAACGGCTTTTCCCATGCGCTGGAGGAAGACTACGGACAGAAGATCGACGACACCGGCCGCGAATACCTCGCCCGCCTGCGCAAGGCCAGCCTTCGGATGGGCGAACTGATCGACGAGCTGCAGAAACTGGCCAGCGTGTCCCGCCACACCCTGCGCATCGAACAGACCGATGTGAGCGCCATCGCCCAGGACATCCTGGACGACCTGGCCGCAGTGAACCAGGGACGGCACGTGCAGGCCCATGTGGAACCGGGCCTGACGGCCGATGCCGACCCCACCCTGATCCGCAACGCTCTGGAGAATCTACTGGGCAATGCCTGGAAATTCACCCGGGACAGCCATCCGCCGATCATTCACGTGGGGGGGCGGCCGCACGGCGCGGAAAAACTCTTCTACGTGACCGACAACGGGATTGGCTTCGACATGGAGCACGCCAACAAGCTGTTCCAGCCTTTCCAGCAATTGCACAAGCGGGAAGGCTTCGAAGGATCGGGGATCGGTCTTGCCAGTGTGCGGCGCATCATCGAGCGCCATGGCGGAACGGTATGGGCGGAGTCGTCGCCGGGGGCCGGCACGACCATGTTCTTCACCCTCCCGCGCAGCCCGGCGCTGGTGCGCCGCCCCCGCGAGAAACTGCAGGGCTGAAGCGCTGGGAGGCCACCTCCCGCGACGGGCGTGCAGCCTAGATGTAGCGGATCTCGACGACCTCGATCTCGCGCATGCCGGCCGGGCTCGCGAATCGCACCACATCCCCCTCCCGGGCCTTCAAGAGGGCTCGGGACAGGGGCGCGATCCAGCTGATCCGCCCTTCCGAGGCATTCGCCTCGTCCACTCCGACGATCTGATAGGTCTGATCCTCGCCGCCATCGGCATCGCACACCACCGTGACGGTCGCCCCGAAGAAGACCTGCTCGGTATTTTCCTGCTCGGAGGGGGTGACCACCGTGGCGCTTTCCAGCCGCTTGATCAGGAAGCGGATGCGGCGATCGATCTCGCGCAGGCGTTTCTTGCCGTAGATGTAGTCGCCGTTCTCGGAACGGTCACCATTGGATGCGGCCCATCTCACCGTCTCGACGAGCCGGGGGCGCTCATCCTTGACCAGCTGATCGAGCTCCGCCTTGAGGGTCTCGAAACCCCGACGGGTCATATAGTTGCGTGTCCCCGGCGGCAGACTGGGGGCACCGGGCGACGCCTCGTCGTCCTCGTCCTGGTCGTTCTCCTTGACGAAAGCCTTGTTCACCCTGACAACTCCGGATCACCCAAAAGGAGGGGAATGGTAGGACTGCCATGGCCCCGCTGGCAAGCCAGGCAGTCCCTGCGGAGCGCTCAGTGATACACGGCGGGCTGGGTCATCAACGTTCCGTAGTCATCGATCCAGGTCCCAAAGTCGTCCATTTCGGTTGCGGAACTGGCCATCTCCCGCAATTCAGTGCGAAAACGCTGCGCGGCTTCGTCGCGAAAAAGCGCACCCTTGCCACTGCGCTTGTCGATGACCTCGACGGCATCGACACTCGGATAGTCCACCACGTAAAGAACCGGGTTGTTCAGCACCACGTTCATGACAGGCCTCCTGATCACGGGGTTGTGCCTCAATGGGCATCGATGCTTCCGGAGATGGGAACACATCCGGGTACTTCAAGTTCCCCGCAACGTTGTATTTCCTATCCACCGCGCCTAAGATTCAACGAAATCAGCCTTCACGCCACGCCATGAACGACTGCAAAGAACCCGATGCCGACGTTACCAGCCTCGCCTCCCGCCTGGCCGTGCTGACGACCGAGCACCGGGACCTCGACGCCGTCATCGCCCAGGTTTCGATCGCTCCCCCGCCAGGCGACGATCTCCTGCTGCGACGCCTCAAGAAGCGCAAGCTGGTTCTCAAAGACCGCATCTCCCTGATCGAGCGGCTGCTCGACCCGGATGTGCCTGCCTGATGCCCCTCAACCCACCCTGACGCTCCCGACTGCATGCCCATCCACCGAAACGCCGGGGCCGACACGCTCGCCCTGCACGCCGGACAGACGCCCGATCCCGTCCATCGCTCCCGCGCAACACCGATCCACTTCACCACCAGCTACGTCTTCGAGAGTGGTGATCACGCCGCCGCCCTGTTCAACCAGGAACGAGCCGGCCATGTGTATTCGCGCATTTCCAATCCCACCAACGCGGTGCTGGAGGAACGCATCGCTGCCCTCGACGGCGGGGTCGGCGCCATCGCCTGCGCCAGCGGCCAGGCGGCCCTGACTCTGGCCATCACCACCCTGATGGGCAGCGGCGGGCATATCGTCGCCTCGCGCTCCCTGTATGGCGGCTCCCACAACCTGCTGGGCTACACCCTGCCGCGTTTCGGCATCGAGACCACCTTCGTGCCGGCCGGCGACGCAGACGCCTGGCGCGCAGCCATCCGCCCCAACACCCGCCTGCTGTTCGGCGAGTCCATCGGCAACCCGGGCCTCGAGGTGCTCGACATTCCGACGCTGGCCCAGATCGCCCGTGATGCGCGGCTGCCGCTGATGGTGGATGCCACTCTGGTCACCCCCATCCTGCAGTGCCCCATCGACCTGGGTGCCAACATCGTCATGCACTCCGCCACCAAGTACCTGGGCGGTCACGGTGTCGCCATCGGCGGCCTGCTGGTGGATGGTGGCAACTTCGACTGGGAAGCCAGCGAGGGGCGTTTCCCGACCCTCACCGAACCCTACGAAGGCTTCCACGGCATGGACTTCGCTGAGGAGTCGCCCATCGCCGCCTTCCTGCTGCGTGCCCGCCGTGAAGGCCTGCGCGATTTCGGCGCCTGCCTGTCGCCGATGAACGCCTTCCAGATCCTGCAGGGCATGGAAACCCTCGGCCTGCGCATGGAGCGCCACGTCGCCAACGCCCGCGCCCTGGTGGAGCACCTGGTGAAGCATCCCTTTGTCGAATCCGTCTCATGGCCCGAGCTGGACACCCACCCGGACAAGGCCCTGGCCGCGAGCCTGCTGCCCAGGGGCTGCGGTGGCGTCTTCAGCTTCAGCCTCAAGGGCGGGCGCAAGGCCGGCAGCACCTTCATCGAAGGCCTGCGCCTGTTCTCCCACCTGGCCAACGTGGGTGACGCCAAGTCCCTGGCCATCCACCCGGCCAGCACCACCCACTTCCGCATGTCCGCCGAGAGCCTGCTCGCGGCAGGCATCACGGAGGGCACCGTCCGCCTGTCCACCGGCCTCGAGACCGCCACCGACCTGATCGAGGATCTGGACCGGGGCCTGTACGCCGCCCAGAAAGCCTGCGCCTGAACTCCCCACGATGAAACTCACTGTCTCCGGCAAGTCCGTTTATTGCTATACCGGCGGCCGCGCAAACCAGCCCGGCCGTCCCACCCTTGTCCTGATTCACGGCGCCGGCCACGACCACAGTGTCTGGACCCTGCAAAGCCGCTACTTCGCGACCCACGGCTGGAACGTACTGGTGCCCGACCTGCCCGGTCACGGCCAGTCCGAAGGCCCGCAGCGGGAATCCATCGGCGAGCTGGCCGACTGGGTTGGCCTGCTCCTCGAGGCTGCGGGCATCGGCCCGACACTGCTGGCGGGGCACAGCATGGGCTCCCTGGTGGCGCTCGAAACCGCCGCACGGTTTCCCACCAGGGTTTCGCTGCTCGCCCTGATCGGCTCCGTCGCCCCGATGCCGGTGGCTGCGCCCTTGCTTGAGGCCACCCTCGCCAACCGGGACAAGGCCCACGCCATGATCAACCAGTGGTCTTACGCCCCGGGCAGCCAGCTTGGCAGCAGCAGCATCCCCGGCATGAACCTCACGGCCATCAACGAACGCCTGATGCAGCGCCAGGCCCTCGGCGTGCTGCATCGCGACATGTCAGCCTGCAACGCCTATGCCGGAGGCTT
Source organism: Zoogloea dura (assembly GCF_012927165.1). GTDB lineage: Bacteria > Pseudomonadota > Gammaproteobacteria > Burkholderiales > Rhodocyclaceae > Zoogloea > Zoogloea dura. The sequence goes on along the minus strand of NZ_JABBGA010000001.1, from coordinate 460 downwards.
TGAAGCCGCCGCGAAGGTACGCTGCCCGACCCTGCTGCTGAGCGCCGCCCAGGACCGCATGACCTCACCCAAGGCCATCACCCCGCTGGCTGAGGCCTTCGGGCAGGAAACTCCGCTGCGCAAGCTCGTCATCCCCGCCGCCGGCCACGCCATGATGGCCGAGGCGCCCGGCGCCGTACTCGAAGGCCTGTGGAACTTTGCCGGCGCTTTCGCCTCCTCTCTCCAGGAGCGTCCATGACCTGACACACAGCCCTCTCCAGGCCTGCCCACCGTTGCTGCACGGTGGCTCGCCCCTCCCGCTCCCAGCCATTTACATCCAAAAAACCATAACGGAGACAACTCATGGCTCAGCACGAATCCCCATCGGACGACCGGAACGCCGAAGGTCTGCCCTTCCCGAGTATCCGCAGCATCGGCTTCGGCGCTCCCCTGCGCTGGCTTGCGCGAGGCCTTTCCGACC